>CAZICZ010000005.1:0-262615 GCA_964538025.1 uncultured Klebsiella sp.
CGGCTCTGGAGGCGCAGCTGGTCGCGCAGGCGCCGGCACCGCGTGCCCGCCCCTGGCGCTATGTCGCGGCGGCCGTGGTGGCGGCGCTGTCGATTCTGCTCGTCATCCCGGAGCGAGAAACCCCACCGCTTGTCGCCGATGAGCGCTCTCATGGGGATGCCCTGTCCCTGTTGCTGGCAACCTACGAAGCCCAGAAAGGCGCACAGCTGGCCACTCTCGCGCAGACGACGCCTGCCATTACCCGGCAGCTTGCTCTGTGGGACGGCGCGATCGCCCAAGTGAAAGATGCCCTGCTCTATTACCCCGACGAGCCCGCCCTGCTGCGTCAGTTGGACGGGCTCTATCAGCAACAACTGCACTACCTGGAAAGAATCGCCCTCAGCGACCCACACCTGATTGCCTACTATTGAGGATCACACCATGACACGTCTTTTACCGCCCCTTGCCCTGCTCCTGAGTCTTGTCCTGCCGCTGCCCGTTCTGGCGCAGGAGGCCATCGATGAGACGCGGGGGGTCAGCGCCAATGAACGCATCGACATCGAAGTTGCCCGCGGCGAAGTGCGCATCCGCCCCGGGACGGACGCTGTGTTCCGTGTCCGTGGCACGCTGGATGAAGAGGCGGAGGGCTATGTCCTCGAATCCGGCAATGGCTACACCCGCTTCGAGGTGGAGATGCCTCGCCGCTATGGCAGCCGCCTGTTTGGGGACAATGACGAGGGCTCGCGGCTGGAAATCGAGGTGCCCGTGAACGCCGTCCTGACCTTCGTCGGCGTCAATGTGGATGTCGATGTGGCCGGGATTTACGGCAGCAGCACGCTCAGTACCGTCAATGGCAACATCGCAGTATCGGACCTGCGCAGCTTCGTTACCCTGAGCACCGTGAACGGCCGCATTCGCAGCCAGGGGCTCGATGGCCGGGTTGAAATCAGCACCGTCAATGGCGAAATCGACGACACCGATTCCCGCGGACGGCTGACCCTGAGTTCGGTGAACGGGGAAATCGCGTCCGACAGCCAAGCCACCGAGCTTGCCGTCAGCACGGTCAATGGCGAGGGCACGGTCAGCCTCACCGGCACGGCGGTACTCGAGATGAGCACCGTCAACGGGGATCTCGTGGTGCGCCTGTCCGGCAACGCCAGTCCGCGCGTCGATGGCAGTACCGTCAGTGGCGATCTGACGCTTTTTCTGCCCGCCGACCTCGATGCCAGCTTCGATCTGGAGGCCAATGCCGGCGGAGATATCCACAACCGCCTCACCGACGCCAAGCCGAGCGGAGACCGCTATGGCCCGCGGGAGCGTCTGAACTTCACCCTGGGGGCCGGCACCGGGTCCATCGAGTTTTCCACCATCAGTGGCGATATCACGATCGGCCCCCTCTGATCCGCCACAGCCATTGCCCTGCAAGGCTGTGCCACTGTTCCGGCACAGCCTTGTCGTTGTCTGGGTCAATTCTACCCACCCCCATGCACCACGATGAAGCAGCGTTTTTCCTTCCGTAACACCCCTTTGCTCGCTCAGTTCTTATCGACACTTTATCCACACCTTTTACACATAAAAAGCTCTTGCAATCCCCCTCTTTGCGCTCTATCTTGTGTCCCAGATTCAAAAAGGCCCTATATGTAGTATTTGAGTCATTTCCTCAGTCGACTGTCGCAGCAGTAATCGCAGCACGGTTTACCGCATTTTGGCGGAGTCGGTCGGCCCAAAGAATCAGGCACACATCAGGCATAACAGACAACAAAGTCATGCAGTCTTCGGGGGTTCGTGCTCCTGTGGCAACGCCCCCGAATAGACATAAAAACACGGAGAACCTCATGCAAACCGAATCCCTCAGTCAGTCAAGCGCCGGCACTTCCGCGCAGACGGGCGGCACCGCCCGCGCCACCACCAGTTCAGCGACTGCCCCCGGACAACTCCGGGTCATCAAGCGCAATGGCGCGGTAGTGGGCTACGACGAATCCAAAGTGGCAGTTGCGATCACCAAGGCCTATCTGGCAGTCGAGGGCGGCACCGCTGCCGCGTCTTCCCGTGTGCATGACACGGTGACCAAGCTCGGCAAGCAGATCACGACCATTTTCCGTCGTCGCATGCCCTCCGGCGGCACCATCCATATCGAAGACATTCAGGATCAGGTGGAACTGGCGCTGATGCGTACCGGCGAGCACAAAGTGGCTCGCAGTTATGTGCTGTACCGCGCCGAGCGCGCCCGGGTGCGTGAACAACAGCGTGTGCGCGAACAGGAAGACACCGCGGCTGTCATGGTCACCTATGCCGACGGCACCCAGGGCCCGCTGGACACGGCCCGCCTGCACACCGTCATCAATGAGGCCTGCGAAGGGCTGGAGAATGTCTCCGCCGACGACATCTACAAGGAAACCATCAAGAACCTCTACCCCGGCGTGAAGATCGAGGACGTGCGTACCTCTGCCGTCATGACAGCCCGCACCATGGTGGAAAAAGACCCGAACTACACCTATGTCACCGCCCGTCTGCTGCTGGACACCCTGCGCTCGGAAGCCCTGAGCTTCCTCGGCCTGGCCGACAGCGCGACACAGGGAGAAATGCACTACCGCTACCCAATGACCCTGCGCCCCTACATCGAGAAAGGCGTGGAGCTGGGCCTTTTGTCCCCCCATTTGCTCGAGTTCAACCTCGATGTGCTGGGGGAAGCGCTGAAGGCCGAACGCGATGCCCAATTCACCTATCTGGGCCTGCAGACGCTCTATGACCGCTACTTCATTCACAGCGAAGGCGTGCGTTTCGAGCTGCCGCAGGTGTTCTTCATGCGCGTCGCCATGGGGCTGGCCAGCAACGAGGAAAACCGCGAGGAGCGCGCGATCGAGTTCTATGACCTGATCTCCAGCTTCGATTACATGACGTCCACGCCGCAGCTGTTCAACTCCGGCACCCTGCGTCCGCAGCTCTCGTCCTGCTTCCTGACCACCGTGCCCGACGACCTGTTCGGAATTTACAGTGCGATCCGCGACAACGCCATGCTCTCCAAGTGGGCCGGCGGCCTGGGCAATGACTGGACCCCCGTGCGCGCGCTGGGCGCCCACATTACCGGCACCAACGGCAAGTCACAGGGCGTTGTCCCCTTCCTCAAGGTGGTCAACGACACCGCGGTGGCCGTGAATCAGGGCGGCAAGCGCAAAGGCGCCGTGTGCGCCTACCTCGAAACCTGGCACATGGATATCGAGGAGTTCATTGAACTGCGCAAGAACACCGGAGACGATCGTCGCCGCACGCACGACATGAACACGGCCAACTGGATTCCCGACCTGTTCATGAAGCGCGTCTTCGAGGATGCCGACTGGACCCTGTTCTCCCCGAACAACGTCCCTGAGCTGCACGACCTGCACGGCCGCGCCTTTGAAGAGGCCTATTGCGAATACGAGCGTCTGGCGATGGCGGGCAAGGTCGAGGTCTACAAGACCGTGAAAGCCAAGGACCTGTGGCGCAAGATGCTGTCCATGCTGTTTGAAACCGGCCATCCCTGGATCACCTTCAAGGATGCCTGCAACGTGCGCTCTCCGCAGCAGCACGTGGGCACCATTCACTCGTCCAACCTGTGTACCGAAATCACGCTGAACACCAGCAAGGACGAAGTGGCGGTCTGTAACCTGGGCTCCGTGAACATGGTCAATCATGTCACCGAGAACGGGCTCGACCTCGCCAAGCTGCAGCGCACCATCAAGACGGCGGTGCGCATGCTGGATAACGTCATCGACATCAACTACTACTCTGTCGATCAGGCCAAGAATTCCAACCTGAAGCACCGCCCGGTGGGCATGGGCATCATGGGCTTCCAGGACGCACTCTACGCGCTGAAGATCCCCTATGCGTCCGAGAAGGCCGTGGAGTTTGCCGATTCCTCCATGGAGGCCATCAGCTACTACGCCATTCAGGCCTCGACCGACCTCGCCGAAGAGCGCGGGGCCTATGAGAGCTACAAGGGCTCCCTGTGGGATCAGGGCATTCTGCCGATCGACTCCCTGCAGATGCTGGCGCGTGAGCGTGGTGAGGAATTCCTCGACGTGAACATGAACCAGACCATGGACTGGGACAGCCTGCGTTCGCGCATCAAGGCCGTGGGCATGCGCAACTCCAACGTGCTGGCAATCGCGCCTACCGCGACCATCGCCAACATCAGCGGCGTGTCGCAGTCGATTGAGCCGACTTACCAGAACCTGTACGTGAAATCGAACCTGTCGGGCGAGTTCACCGTGGTCAACCCCTATCTGGTACGCGATCTCAAGGCACTGGACCTGTGGGACAGCGTGATGGCCAATGACCTGAAGTATTACGAAGGCAGCGTGTCGCAGATCGACCGCATTCCGCAGCACATCAAGGAACTGTACGCCACCGCCTTCGAGATCGAGCCGCGCTGGCTGGTGGATGCTGCAAGCCGCCGCCAGAAGTGGATCGACCAGGCCCAGTCCCTGAACCTGTACATCGCCGGCGCCAATGGCAAGAAGCTGGACGTGACCTACCGCATGGCGTGGCTGCGAGGCCTCAAAACCACCTACTACCTGCGCGCACTGGCCGCCACAACCACGGAGAAGTCCACCATCGACAAGAACAGCCTCAACGCTGTGTCCAGTCGCATGGAACCGGAGGCCGCGGACATTCCGAAGGCATGCTCCATTGACGATCCGGATTGCGAAGCCTGCCAATAAGGCAGGCCCGCCCCGCTCACCCGCATTTGCTGTAGAGAGGAAAGATTATGCTGTCATGGGATGAATTTGATCTGGAGGAAACCGCCTCCGCCCCTATCGCCAAGGCCAAGGCCACGTCCGACGCCGTGGGTGTTCAGGCCCCCGCCGCGCACAGAGAAGCGCCTGCCGCGCCTGTTGCCCCGGCCGCACCGGCTGCCGCCGCACGCGCCGAGCCTGTCGCCCCCGCCTCGCCCAGCGAGACGTCTCCGGTCACGGCCGCCGCTGCCACGGATGCCGTGCAACAGGCCATTGCCTCGCTGGAAGCCCTCGACGTGGCGCCGGGACTTGCCGAACTGGAAGAGTCCACCCAGCGCGTTGCGGTGGATGACAAGCGCATGATCAACTGCCGCGCCGACCTCAACCAGCTGGTGCCGTTCAAATACGACTGGGCGTGGCAGAAGTATCTGGATGGCTGCTCCAACCACTGGATGCCGCAGGAAGTGAACATGAACGCGGACATCGCCCTGTGGAAGAGCAAGACGGGGCTGACCGAGGACGAGCGTCTGATCGTCAAGCGCAATCTCGGCTTTTTCTCCACCGCGGATTCGCTGGTCGCCAACAATCTGGTGCTGGCCGTGTACCGCCTGATCACCAACCCTGAGTGCCGCCAGTATATTCTGCGTCAGGCCTTTGAAGAGGCAATCCACACCCACGCCTATCAGTACTGCATCGAGTCACTGGCCATGGACGAGGGTGAAATCTTCAACATGTACCACGAGATTCCCTCCGTTGCCCGCAAGGCCTCCTGGGGACTCAAGTACACCCAGGAGCTGAGCGACCCGAACTTCAAGACCGGCACGCGTGAGACCGATCAGGCCCTGCTGAAAAACCTGATCGCGTTCTACTGCTGCCTCGAGGGCATCTTCTTCTACTGCGGTTTCACCCAGATTCTCTCCATGGGCCGCCGCAACAAGATGACGGGCACCTCGGAACAGTTCCAGTACATCCTGCGCGACGAGTCCATGCACCTGAACTTCGGCATCGACATGATCAACCAGATCAAGCTCGAGAACCCGGGCCTTTGGACCGACAAGATGAAGCAGGAAGCGACGCAGATGATTCTGCAAGCCACCCAGCTGGAGATCGAATACGCTCGCGACACCATGCCCCGTGGCGTGCTGGGCATGAACGCGGTCATGATGGAGGAATACCTCCAGTTCATCGCCAACCGTCGTCTGGTACAGATCGGCCTGCCCGAGCAGTTCAAGGGCGTGAAGAACCCCTTCCCGTGGATGTCCGAGATCATGGACCTGCGCAAGGAGAAAAACTTCTTCGAAACCCGCGTCATCGAGTACCAAACCGGTGGCGCACTGAGCTGGGAGTAAACCCGCCCCAACGGGCAGGAGCACGTGCATGAGCAGTGAAAACAAGTCTGAGAATGGCCCCGACAACACCTTGATGTCGCTCGACCAGTTGAGCGACACCATCGAGGTGATGACCGGGGTCGTCAAGCGGCTCAAGCGGCACCTTCACCAGCAGCTGTCACTGCAGGCACAGGGCGGCGAGGCAACCGCACTCAATCAGGCACTGCTGAGCAATGAACGCGAGCTGCGTGAATTGCAGGAACTTGCCCGCGCGCAGCGCTTGTCCATGAGCGCTTCTCGGTCCGACGTCGAAGCGCCAGCCGGCACGGAAACGGCAGACGGGGAACATATTCAGGAAGCCCCCCAGAGCTTCATTGTGGAAATATCGCGCGCGGACGAAGATGACCTGACCGCCGACCGCGTGTTGCATTAACCCCATGGCCATCGGCCGCGACGACGCCGCCATGCCAACAGAGTTCCTACAGCAGCCAGGCCAACGGGATGACACCGAACCTACAGCCGGTGTCATCCTGTTGGCCGCCGGCTTCAGCCGCCGCTTCGGCGGGGTCAAACTGAACGCCCTCCTCCCCAGTGGTCACAGCGTCTTCGCTCAGACCTTTGCCCGCATCCGCGCTGCCACGCCGCACTTGCTGATCGTGACCCGTGAGGCACTGCTCGAGGACATTCTCGCCGCTGGCGCGCCACGCGAGCAGATCGTGCTCTGCGACGATGCCCACAAGGGCATGGGCCATACGCTCGCGTGCGGCATTGCACATGTTCCGCACTGGCGCGCCGCCCTCGTGTGCCTCGCCGATATGCCTTTTGTAGAGACTTCGACGTATTCCCTTTTATTGAACGCCCTGCACAAAAACGCCTTGCTCGTCCCAGAGTACAAAGAACAACGCGGCAACCCCGTCGGATTCGGCGCTCGCTGGTTCCCAGCACTGGCTGCTGCCACCGGTGACACCGGTGGACGTGAGCTCATGAAAGCACACCCCGAAGCCATCGAACGAATCGCCGTCGATGACCCCGCCATACATTGGGATGTGGATGTGCCGGGGGATTTGGGTAGGTCGTTAAAATAAGTGCCAGAAGAAAGAAATTTCTCCACCCACTCAATTCGCACTGAAAAACCACATGGATAAATTCTGGTTACAACAAATTTATAAGGAAGGAAAAGGACGATATGAGGATGGTGACTTTCTAAGCAATAAGAGAGATTCAGACTCTGGCTATTTACTTCAATTACTTGGTTTTGAATTACTACTTAAAGCCGCACTTTATATAGACAAGGAAAAAAGAAATACTACGCACAATTACAAGGCGATCTATCACACTTTAGGCCGTGATGTTAAAGCTCAGATAATATCTGAAGCCAAAATTTTTTCACAAATATTCGACATTGATGAAAGAATAGAAAAGATATTGGAAAAATTTTCATATAATTTCGAAAGACTTAGATACCCTTTCGAATCATATAAAGGCTTCACAGAGACGGAATATTTAGACTACGGCAAATTATATGCCGACTTAGGATACCCAGATCACGAAGCAGAGTTTGAGTATTACCCGGAAGAGTTACGCGGCCTATTTTTATCATTGGAAAAATGTGTGCGCCTCACCCTAACAAATATTTAAGAGTGAAATAAATCATGGAAAAAACAGGATGGATTCTAACAACCCTTCTGGGCCTCTTTCTTCTCGGCGCTTCAGTTGCGCCCAAGCTTCTGGGCATGAATGTCGCCGTTGATTCGTTGGTTAGTATCGGCTGGCCCACAACCTACGTGTTTCAGCTGGGGTTGCTGGAACTGGTCATCACTGTCCTGTTCTTGATTTCGCGCACTGGGCTGCTCGAGGCCGTGTTGATGACCGGGCTGCTGGGCGGAGCCATGGCCAGCCATCTGCGGGCGGGGAGTCCGCTGTTTGGCTTCTCGCTCTTCGGTCTTTATCTGGGTATTGCGCTGTGGCTCGCCCTCTTCCTGCGCGACGGGACGTTTCGGGCGTACGTGACTTCCACGTTGATGGGAAACCGTGGCGCGGATTAATAATCCATTGCGCCGATGCGTTTCCATCAAACACCGGTGTTCGCCTTACTCTACCGGAAAGTCAAAATACACGTCCGTGTAGGGCTCGTTCTCCAACGTGAAATGCCACCATTCTGTGTCCAGGGGACGAAAGCCGTGCGCGAGCATTGCGTCCCGCAGAATTATGCGGTTGGCACGTTGCTGCTCTGTGATGGAGGTGTCCGACGGCCAGGAGACCGGGTCGAAGAAATCGTATGGGCTCCCCATGTCCAGCTCCTGGTGATCTGCAAGGCGCACCAGCGTGACATCCACAGTGCTCCCGCGCGAATGGCCGGAGCGTTCCGCAATATAGCCCTGCGGAAACAGCTGATCCTTCTCCAGGCTGGGGTAATACTCCGCCTTCATGTCCACGTCACTGCCATCTGCTGCCCAGCGCACAAAGTGGTCCACCGCGCGTTGCGGACGATAGGCGTCAAAAACCTTCAAACCCAGCCCCTGTGATGCCAGCGTTGCCTGCACGGCTTGCAAGGCCTGCGCTGTCTGACGTGTCGCGTAGGCGCGATTGGCGTGATAGCCCTCGATGGGGCGTCCTACAAAATTATGTGAAGTGAAATACCGCAGCTCCACGTGCAGGCCGGGGATATGAGATTCCAGCGACACAAAACTGTCGGGACGTGCGGCGAGCTCACTGGGGGCGTCCTGAGCCCACGCCGGCAGGATCAGAAGCACACTGGTAAGCAACAGAAGGTAGGGTTTCATAAGGAGATCTCGCGCGAAGGCTTATGGGTCGTATGACAGTGTAGCAACGGCGCGCGCGTGAGGTGAATCCGGAATCTGTGCGGGCGAATGTGTGTGGTCTCAAGCACCTCGCTTACGCCCATAAACAAAAGCCAGCGCCGTGTTCCAGCGCTGGCTTTTGGGGTACCCGCCAGTTTTAGGGACGGTAGGTCCTGACCGGTGGCAGCTGCGATCCTGAAAGATCATCGGGCACGCTCTGCTCCACGCGCACGGTGTGGGTGAGTGTTCCGATGCCTTCAATGCTCGCGCTGATCGTCTCGCCGTCGATCAGGTAACCGGAGCCGGACGCGCGCTCCACCCGACCCGCCCCGGTGCCGCCGGAGGTGCCGCTTTGCAGCACGTCACCGGGGAACAGGGTGATGAGGGAGGACGCATACTCGATCAGTTCCGGAATGTTGTGAATCATGTCGCCGGCCTTGGCTTCCTGCACGGTCACGCCATCGATCACCAGGGTCTGGTGCAGGCGCTCCATGGGGTCACCGAAGAACTCCTTGGGCACAATCCACGGGCCTTGCGGTGCAAAGGTGTCGTGCCCCTTGCCCACAAACCAGTCGGAAGTCACGCCATAACCACCTGGCGGACGGCCCCCGCGATCGGAGATATCCATCGCGACCATATAGCCGAACACATGGTCATAGGCGCGGGCAGCAGACACGTATTTGCCGGTGCGGCCAAACACGATCGCCATCTCCACTTCCCATTCGATACGGTCACGGCCAAAGGGCATGATGATGTCATCGCCATCCCCAATCACAGCGCCTCGGGTAGGCTTGAGGAACAGATACGGCACGCCGCGGTTTTCCTGCCGCTCGCGGACCCGTCGTGCCAGTTCGTCATCGTTGCAGCCTTCACACGCGTGCGTGTAGAAGTTGACGGCCGCGTTCATGATTTTGCTGGGGTACTGGATCGGCGCCATGATGTCGACGGAGCCCACCGGATGCACAAAATTGCGCGCATTGCCGCTGAGAAGGTCCTCTTCCACCATCCAGTTGACCAGCTCATAGATGCGGTATTTGAGGCCGTACTCATACTGCTCGATCAACCCCAGCATATCGTCAGGCATATTCACCTTGGCGTACTGGGGTTGCAGCTCCAGGGCCCGGTTGGCCGCGGCAAGATCAATGATCAGTTGATCGTTGCGCATGACCAGACCCACGGTGGGGACATCGTTGATGGCAAAGGTGCCTACTTTAAAAGGCTCCACAGATTGCATTGCCTGAGCGCTGCCTTGTGGGGGACTGGCCAGAAAAATCAGGGCAGCCCCGAAGGACAGGCTATACAGGGTTTTTCTTATCATCGTTTACTCCTGTGCATGCACTTGCAGGTTTGGTTTTTATTGTGTGTGCCGGCACTTCATACACAACATGAAATGCCACCTTCATCTTACCTTTGTTCCACACGTCTGTGGTACAAAATCGCGGGCAAGATTCTGTACCAGACAGGCAACAGCGCCCAAACCTTACAAGAGGATCAACCACTGGGCAGATAAAGCAGTACTAAAAGGTGATGCTGACGCAGCGTGAACAGCAGCGGCGATTTCACAGGCCTTTACGCAAAGGAAAGGCTCAGGTAAAGGGCATGTCCCCTCTGGGTCAGCGCTCGAAGCTGTTCCAGCTGCCCAGCGCTGATTTGCGTGAAGTTGAAGCAGGATTTGCCATGCATGCGGGCAATCAGTGCGGGAGGCACTCCTTCGAGCAGTTGAGGCCGGACATAGACCGGCATGAGATGAAAACTGACATAAGCCTTTCGCCGATGCACCGCGGCAAAAAACATCGGGGAATTGCGCGGACCGGGAACCCGTGTCGTGAGGGAATAGTTCTCGTCCGTATCGACGGTGATGTTCATGACATTGGCGTAGGGAGTCAGCAGGGTTTTCAATGCCTGGAAAACTTCCGCAGAGCCGGAGATTAACTGATCGTTCATTCACTCTTTCCCGCGAGAAATTTTGGTCTGCCCTCGAGCACAGGAATAACCGGTTTGCTGTCTTTTCTGCGTCACCACTGTGCTGTCCTGACGAGGGAGTAACCCCAAAAAAAACGCCCCAGACCACGTTGCAGCAGGCTGGGGCGCGTGAGCGGGGTTCGCCGCTTAGGGCAGTGTGTAGGCTACCAGCTGGGCAGGCGCACTACGTCCGCCGACGAACATGGCCAGATACTGCTTGCCATTGTGTTCATAGGTGAACGGCAGGCCTGTCTGGTTGTCCGGCAGTTCCAGGGTAGTGATCACTTCACCGGTTTGCTTGTTGATGACGCGCATGCGGGGACCAGCATCGGCGGTACCAATACCTTCACCCACGAACAGCAGTGTCTTGGTCAACAACACGCCAGAACGTGTCGGAATCCCGGTGTCGGGAATGTCCACGCCCTGCAGCAACGGATGGTTGGCAATGCGGGCAGGGGTCGGCGCATTCGCCACCCACCACAGGTGATCACCCGAGTTCATGTCGATTGCCGTCACGCGGCCATAGGGAGGCTTGATGACTTCGAGGCCTTCCACACGCGGAATACGTACACCGCCACCCTGACTGAAGTCGATGTCGGAGGCCGGGTTCTTGGCCAGGGACAAGGCCTGCAGCTGAGTTCTGGAAGGCACATAGAGAATGCCGGTTTCCGGATCAATCGCCGACCCTTCCCAGTTGGCACCGCCGGTAGACGACGGCAGGCTCAGCAGGCCGCGGGTGCCATCCGGCGCCTCGGACAGTGAGGGCGGAGAGAACAGGTTGTCGGACAGACGGAAGTCCTTCACCGCTTCCAGTGCGCGGGCACGAAGCTCGGGCGTGAAATCGATCAGGTCGTCCTCGGACACTCCCTGGCGGTCAAATGCAGCAGGGCGAGTCGGGAAAGGCTGCGTCAGGGAGTACCACTCACCCGGCACATCGCCGGCAGGCACGGGGCGCTCTTCGATCGGCCAAATGGGCTCGCCAGTGGCGCGGTCAAACGCGTAAACGAAGGCCTGCTTGCTGACGGACATGACCACCTTGCGGCCGTTGGGCAGGTCGATCAGCACGGGGGCCGCCGGCAAGTCCCAATCCCAGATGTCGTGGTGAATCAGCTGGTAATGCCAGCGACGCTCACCCGTCTTCACATCCAGCGCCACCAGGCTGCTGGAAAACAGGTTCGAGCCGGGACGGTCACCGCCGTAGTAGTCGCCTGTGGCGCCTTCAACGGGGAGGTACACCAGGCCAAGTTCGGGATCGCCGGACATCGGGGCCCAGACACCGGCGTTACCGGTAATCTCGGCGCCATCTTCCAGCCAGGACTCATAGCCAAATTCCCCGGCAGCTGGAATGGTGTGGAAGGTCCACAGCAGTTCGCCCGTGTGCACGTCGTAGCCACGGATATCGCCCTTCACGTTGCGCTTGGAACGGGGACGACCGCCGGTGGAGTGGGCAGCGCCCACTACAATGACGTCATTCATGACGAAGGGAGGCGCAGAGGCACCAATGTCGATGTCATTGAAACGGGGATCTTCGGTGTTGCGCAGGCCCACCATCAGGTCCACGACACCGTTTTCGCCAAAGTTGGCATCCGGGATACCGGTTTCGGCGTCGAGGGAGATCAGGTGATAGCCCGGGGTAATATCGAAAATGCGGGTCTTGTCACCGCCAGTCCAATAGGCCACACCGCGGCCGGCACCTTTGCGCGGAGCGGTGCGGAAACGCTCGCCCTCGTCCATGTTGTACATCCACAGCACCTGACCGGTGGTGGCATCCAGCGCCACGACGTTGCGGGTCAGGCCCACGTTGGCATACAGAATGCCGTTGACTTCCAGCGGGGTGGAGGGGTTGGTGATATCGGTGGTCGGACCAAAGTTTTGGGTAGAGAAACTCCAGGCCATTTTCAGCGTTCCGACGTTGTCGGCGTTGATCTGGTCCAGGGGGGAGTAACGCTGGGAGAATTCGTTGCCGTGATAAACGGGCCAATCCCCCTGGTTCACACTGGTGTTAGTCTGGGCAATGGCAAATGGAGCACTTGCCATGACACAGGCAGACAGAACCGCGTGTCGTACAAATTGTGGTGCGATTTTCATCTCGGACACTCCTGACAAAGCATGATTATTTTTATTAGGCCACCCCTTCCAGCGTGCGCCTTACGACAAACGGATTGTCAAAACGGGGGTTGGCCGACACTTTAAGGGGTCTTTGGACATTTAACCAGCCCCAAAACCGACTTTTGAAAGCGATCGGACACTGGTGTTTCTAGAGCGGTAGATCCCCTGAAATCTTTCACCCGGCACCTTTGCGGCGCTGCCGTCCAATTGCATCCCCTACCCCGCCCCACTACAATCCGGCTACGTCTAGCCCATTGATCCGTTCGCCGCGACGCAAAATCCCGCAGGAGCACTTCCCCCTTCATGAGACGCCTGACCACCCTTTGCCTCTGCCTGTTGAGCATTGCCCTGCCGGGACTGGTGCGGGCCGATCTGGCTACCGCCATTCAGGCGATGGAGGATCCCTCGCATCCACTGATGCTCATGCGCACGTCGCGCGGCGATCTGTTTATTGAACTGTTCCCGGAATCCGCCCCGCGCAATGTCGCCAATTTCATTGCGCTGGCAGAGGGACGGGTGCCCCTGTTTGACATCGCGACGGGGCAACAGGTCACCCCGAATTATTACGACAACCGGGTGTTTCACCGCATTCTGCGCAATACCCTGGTGCAGGCGGGGGCGCCGCGCTCCGCCGAGGAACCGATCCCGGAAACCGATCTGGAAGATGAAATCAATGCGCGCGATCTGGGCCTGAATGACACCCTCGTTCTGGACGCGACGGGCGTCCCGCACGCCTGGCTGAACCTCGCGGACCGGGCGGCCTTTGAACGCGAGATTCTGGTCCCGCTGTACCGCACGATGGGGATTGAAACGCCGGAGGCGGTCCGCGCGAGGCAGTTCGAGATCCATAAGACACTGCGGGAGATGAGTCTGCGCCAGGCCTACGAAAACCAGGGCTATCGTTACAATGACCGCCTGAGCGCGCGAGTCCCGGTGCGCGGCAGTGTGGCGATGGCCGGAGCAGGTCCCAACACCAATCGCGCCGAATTTTTCATCGTGCTACAGGATGCCCTGTGGCTTTCGGGCAAGGCCACGATCATCGGCCGGGTGGTCGAAGGGATGGAGATCGCCGATCGCATCGACCAGTCAGCAGTCTTGCGTGGCGACAGCACGGCTGCCACCCCCACCACCGCCACCATGATTTTTGATGTGCGGCAGGTCAATGCCGCGCCGACTCCCTGAGTGATCCCCCACGAGAGTGATGTCCATGACGAAAAAAGCAAAAAAAATCAAAGCGAGCAGTGTGTTGCCGATTGCCCTGACCGGCGGCGCGTTTATTGGTCTGGTGCTGGGTGCCCTGATGGGGCAGGCCCTGTTGGTCACCGCGATAGGGCTGGCCGTGGGCGCCGGCATCGGCTACCGCATCGACAGGAATAACGGCGTCAGCTACGGGCGTAAGCCGCACTGAGATCGGACGGGAAAATCTCGCGCCGGTAAGGCGGCAGGGAAGCGAGGATCGACGCCCCGTAGAACTTGCTGACGATGCGTTCGTCAAAGAGCGTGATGTGGCCCGTGTCGGATTCGTTGCGCAGCAATCGCCCTGCCGCCTGCACCAGCTTGAAGGCGGCCTCGGGCACCGACAGCTTCATGAAGGCATTCCCCCCCTGCTGCTCTATCCACTGTGCCAGTGTCGCCTCGATCGGGTCGTTCGGCACCGCAAACGGCAGTTTCGCAATCAACACGTGTTCGCAATATTTACCTGGCAGGTCCACGCCCTCCGCAAAACTTGCCAGACCAAAAATGATACTCGGCTCTCCCCGGTCGATGCGCTGTTTGTGAAAACTGATCAGCTGGGCCTTCTGGTAGTCATCCTGACACAGGATGAGTTCGCGCCACGACTTGTCCAGGCATTCCAAGACGTCCTGCATCTGCCGACGCGAACTGAAGAGCATCAGCGCCCCCTCCCTTTTATCCAGCACTTGCGGCAGCAAGCGGACAATGGCTTGTGTGTGCTCAGCACTGTTGCCCGGGTCGCAATTGAGCCGCGGTACCACCAGTCGCGCCGCCCGCGTGTAGTCAAAGGGGCTGGCAATGCGGTGATAGCGGGTGTGCGGGGGCAAGCCGGCCCGCATCTGCAGCACATCAAACTGCCCTAGTGCAGACAGCGTCGCCGAGGTGAGCACTGCGCCGGCGCAGTGCTGCCAAAGACTGTCCTGCAGGGTAGTTGCCGCCAGCACGGGGCTGCAGGAGAGGCTGATGTCGAGTGTGCCGCCAAACTCGTGCAGGCTCATCCAGCGCGCCCATGGCGCGGTGCCGGGCCCATCCTGCCAGGCAAATTGCGACCACAGCTTTTGATTCGCCTGCGCACGCGCCGTCATGCTGCCCACGAGGGGGAACCAGTACTCGGCACGTTGGCGTGACTCCACGGTCTGGCCTCCCTCAAGCAGGGTTTTCAGGGCATTGCCAATCTCCTGAAACGACGCTGCCAGCCGCGTGAACTGGGCATCGAGCGACTGTGCAATCTCTCGCAAAATCTCCGGCACCACCCCCAGCGCAAAGGCGTGCTGCAAGGCCTGCTCGCCCTGCCTGTCGGGTTCGGCGTTGTGCAGGATCTGCTCGCACAGGGGCCAGATCTCATTCAGGCGCAGTTCGGCCATCTCCAGCGCAGTCTCCAGGGTGGGCAGCTCGCGCTGCAGGGTCCGCTTATCTTCCAGCACGCTGTCCGCCCCGAGTTTGGCCAACGAACGGCGCCACTGGTCCAGAGCGCCAAGGCTGGCCTTCAGACGGGTGAAACTCGAAAAATGGTTATTGCTCTTGAGCGGCAGGTGATGCGCCTCGTCAAAGATGTAAATCGCTTCCTCCGGTGACGGCAAGATGACCCCGCCCCCCAGTGCCAGGTCCGCCAGCACGAGATCATGGTTCGCGACGACACAGTCAGCTTTCTGCACCTCTTCCCGCGCGCGGTAAAAGCAGCAATTGCCGAAATTTGAACACTTTTGGCCAACGCACTGCCCGTTGTCGACAGTCACCGGCAACCATTCCTGATCCGTCAGCAGGGTTTCCCAGTCGTCGCGGTCACCCTGCCACTGCCCTGCGCTGATCTTGCGAAACATCTGTTGGTAAAGCGCCAGAGACTGCGCGTTAGGAGGCACGATCAGTTCGCCGTACAGATCGGCGATCGCGTTGAGGCTGTCATTGCCCTGCAGCAGCATGTCGAGTTTGGACAGACAGAGATAGCGCCCTCGGCCCTTGGCCAGCGTATAGGTGAACTGCAAGCCGCTGTGCCGCGTGATGTCGGGCAGATCCTTCAGAGTGACCTGTTCCTGCAGCGCCACCGTGGCGGTGGCCAGAATCACTTTTTTGTTGAAATACTGTGCGACGGGCAAGGTCCCCAGCACATAGGCCAGGGTTTTCCCGGTGCCGGTGCCCGCCTCCACGACGCACACGGGGCCACCCCGGGGGGCGGACTCCTGTTCCGCTTCGTGCTCGGCTGTATCGGGCACAGGTTCGATCTCACCCAGACACTTCGCAATCTCCGCGATCATCAGGCGCTGGCCGTAACGCGCGGTCAAAGACTTGTTCTCCAAGATCTCCCGGTAGGCGTGCTGGATGGTCTGCTTGACGTCTTCGGGAAGCATGGGACGTGGTGTGGCCTATGATGAAAATCGGGTGGGCGAGAACTGTGGCGAGTATAGCACTGCCGCCCTCAAACACCGTGACTGGCGTGCGAGCATAAACATGCCGGATTGCTATCAGGGCCCAAAAGACATCTGCTAGAATGGACGCACTTCTTTGTCGGCCCGGGGCCTGATCGCGCATCGCCAATCCACTCAACTCCCCTTTTGCGGTCCATCTGTAAAAGCACCCTAGAGAACTGCAGCACGATGATTTTCCAGACATTTCTCCAAAGCAAGAAATGGCAGCACAAAGACGCCGCCGTCCGCCTTGAGGCTATCGCTGAGCTTCATCATCCCGTTGATCCCAACGATGAGGGAGCAGAGGACGCCGCCACGGTGCTGGCCACTCTGGCCAAAACGGACAGTGCGCCCGCCGTGCGTCTTGCCGCGCTGGCGCTGGTGAGAGATATCGACGTGGTGCGTGAGTTGCTCGCGGAGACGGATGCCGACATCGCCAATGCCGCGCTCATGCAGTACTGCCGCATCGTCTCCGGGGCCGTGCCTTCGCGTTTGAGCGACGAGGATCGTCTGGCCACGATGCAGCAGATGACAGAGCGTCCTGCCCTGCTTGCCGTGCTCCACGATTGCGGCAGTGATGCGGTGGGCCTGGCCACTCTCGCCCGCCTGCAGACGGAATTTGCGCTCGATACAGCAGGCCTTCTGGACATCGCCGCCCACTCCAACAACCACACCGTGCGCTATGCCGCCGCCGTCCAGATCGAAGACCCCGCTCTTTTGAAGCAGCTCAGCACCCTGGTCGGCCAGAAAGACCGTGCCGTTCTCAAACTGTGCAAGGAGCGCCTCCAGCAGGTGCAGGATGCCGAAGACAAGCGAGCGGCAGATGCGGCAATGGCGCTGCATTTGTGCGAGAACGTGGAGTCACTTGCCGGCAAGGTCATCGGGGCGCTGAGTCAGGCGCAATATGAATACTCGCTCAGCCAGTGGCAGGAGGTTTCTGCACAGGCGGATGACGCGCTACAGGCGCGTTTTTCTGCGGCCTGCGCGGCACTGGAGGCGCGACTGCAGGCGCACGCCCTGGAACAGCAACAACGGGCGTTGCAGCAACGTCAATTTGCCGACCTTACCGCCGGCTGCGAAGCGGCAGAGACAGCGCTGCAGGCACTCACTGCCCCGCTCGACGCGACACAGATCGATTCTCTGGAGCAGCAACATCACGCGCTGGAGGCTCTGCGCCATGACACTCTCGCCGTTGGCGGAGGCGATCCGGCCTCGTTGGAGCGCACCCGCACCATGATCGAGTCGCTCAGTCGGGCTGTCCGCGCGTTTCATGCTCTCGAGACAAAACAGGCCGACCTGCTGGCACTGGAAGCATCACTCGCCACCCTAAGCCCCAAAAACACGGCAGCACTGGCGGCTATAGCAGCGCGTCTGCATCGATTGTTCGACCAGGACGCCTGGCCGGCAAACCTTCCTGCCAGTGAACTGTACGGCCGCTGTCTTGCCCTTCAGGCATCCGTGGAAAAGCTGAAGAGCCGCAATCAGGCCTATCTGGAAAAGCTGCACAAGGACTCTCTCGCCCATATCGCGGCCCTCGAGCAGCATATTGAGGCCGGGCAGGTCAATGACGCCCAGCGCATGTGGGACAAGGTGCAGGGCGCGATCAAGAACGGCGATGCCGCGCTGAAGAAAACGCTGGAGGAGCTGCTGGCGCCCTTTAAGCCCCGCCTGACGGAGCTGGTGGACTGGAAAAACTTTGCCGCCGCGCAGAAGAAAAAAGCCTTGATCGAGCAGATGCAGGCACTGGATGAATCCACGCTGCATATCGCCGACAAAGCAAAGAAAATCAAAGCGTTGCAGGACGAATGGAAAACGTTGGGGCATTCCGCGCACAACGATGCGCTGTGGACACAGTTCAACAAGGCCGCCCACAAGGCATTTGAACCCTGCAAGGAATATTTCCGCGAACGCAAAGCCAAATTGCAGACCAATCTGGAGGCGCGCGTCAAAATTTGCGAAGAGCTTGAAGCCCTGGCGAAGACGCTGAGCCCGGAGAACCTGAACGTGGCAAGCCTCAACAAGGCGGAAAGCAAGGCCATGGACGACTGGAAGCTTTACGCCCCCGTAGAACAGGCCAAGATCAAGAAGCTGCAAAAGCGCTTCAATACCGTGCTGGGCGATATCCGCGCGTTCAAGCGCAAGGTGCTGCAAGGCAACGCCGCGCAGAAACTGGACCTGATCGCTGCCGCTGTGGCGCTGAAATCTCACGAAGACATTCAGGAGGCCATGGCGCAGGCGAAGCAATTGCAGGCGCAGTGGAAGACCATAGGCCCCTCGCAGTTCAAAGACGACCGCAAGCACTGGGAAGCCTTCCGCGCGGCCTGTGACAAAATTTTTGCGCGCCGCAAGGAAGAGGCGGCCGCCGCCCGTCCGCAGCGCTCCTCTTCGGGCAAGGCGCCGGCAGCGGTGTCCCCTGCCGTGGCAGCAGCACGCGAGGTCTTGCAGACCTTGCGCACACTGGTCGGCCGCAGCAGCGAGGAGCTGGTCTCCGCCCGGCGGGAATTCACCGAATTGAAAGAGCGTTTCGGCGAACACCTGAAAGAGGACCTTCGCCACGAGAAGCGGGCATTGCAGGAACAATTCGACAAGCTGAGCAAGCAGTTCGAGGCCAAGCTCAAGGCGGCACCCGACAAGAAGAGTCTGCAGATGATCGGGCAGGCCAAGGCCAAAGCCGAATTTTTGGAGACCCTGGAGCGTGCGGCCTTGGCGGGCAAAGGGAGCGAGGCCGATATGGATGCCCTGAGCGATCAATGGCAGAGCTTGGGACGCGTGTCCGACCTGAAACAGGAACAGGCACTCGAACAACGCTTCCAGTCCCTGTATCAGCAGGTCGACAAAGCTGCGCTGAAGCGACAGGCCAAGGAAAACGAGGAAAAAGCGCGCGAGGTGTGCATCGCCGCCGAGATAGTGGCCGGCGTGGAGTCTCCGGACACCGACAAGGCATTGCGCATGCAAGTGCAGCTCAAGCAACTCAAGCAAAGCTTCGGCAGTCGAGACAGCAAGAGTCCCGCGCAGCAAATCAGCGATCTGGAAGTCCAGCTGCTGTGCATCGGCCCCCTGGAGTCCGCGGTCCGCGAATCACTCACCGCCCGTCTGTTGCACGTGCGAAGCAAAGTCTAGGGGATAGCCATGGAACGTCTTGTCCTCCCCCCGCTGCGGAGTTTCCACGGGGAAATCACCCTGCCCGGCTCCAAGAGCCTGTCTAACCGCATCCTGTTATTGGCGGCCGTCGCGGACGGTGAGACGCGCGTTCATAATCTGCTGGACAGCGATGATGTGCGCCATATGCGCCATGCATTGACGGCCCTCGGGGTGCCCTGCCGTGTGAGTGATGATCATCGCCGCTGCGATGTCCAGGGCCTCGGCGGGCCGCTTCGCAGTACGTCTCCCTTAACGCTTTTTCTCGGCAATGCCGGCACCGCCATGCGCCCCCTGTGCGCCATGCTCAGTGCCGGTCAGGGGGAGTTTCGCCTCACGGGCGAACCCCGCATGAGCGAACGTCCCATTGGCGATCTCGTCGACTGCCTGCGCGCCTGTGGCGCCGACATCGAGTATCTCGGCAACGCGGGCTACCCTCCCTTGCTGGTGCACGGGCGAGGGCTCTCGGGCGGCCGCGTGTCTATCAAGGGCAATATCTCCAGCCAGTTCCTGACCGCCATGCTGATGGCCGCTCCGCTGTGCCATGAAGATCTGGAGATCGTGGTGGAGGGAGAGCTGGTCTCCAAACCGTATATCCTGATCACCCTCGATGTCATGGCGCGCTTTGGTGTTCACGTCGACAACCACGACTACCAGCGTTTCGTCGTTCGCAGCGGACAGCGTTACCGCGCACCGGGTGACATCATGGTCGAGGGGGATGCCTCTTCGGCATCGTATTTTCTCGCCGCCGCTGCCATTGCAGGAGGCACAGTGCGCGTTCATGGCACCGGCCTGAGTAGCGTGCAGGGCGATGCCCGCTTCGCCGATGTGCTGGAGCAAATGGGGGCCAAGCTTGTCTGGGGTGATACTTGGATAGAAGTCAGCCGGGGACAGCTCAAGGGCGTGGATGTGGATCTCAACCATATTCCCGACGCCGCCATGACAATTGCCACCACGGCCCTGTTTGCGGAAGGTCCCACCGTCATCCGCAACATCTACAACTGGCGGGTCAAGGAAACCGATCGCCTGCACGCCATGAGCACCGAACTGCGTAAACTCGGCGCCACCGTGGAGGAAGGCGAGGATTACCTGGCCATTACTCCTCCCGAGCGCATTCTCCCGGCCACCATCGACACCTACGATGACCACCGCATGGCCATGTGTTTCTCACTGGCTGCCTTTGGCGACAGCCCCATCACCATCAATGATCCCGGCTGCACGGCCAAGACATTCCCGGAGTATTTTTCGTTATTTCAATCGCTGAGCACACCGAAATAGCGACACGCCCGGCATGTGTGGGGTGTTCTGAGACGTCGAAGAAGGGAAAGTGGAGCGGGTGATGGGAATCGAACCCACGTCTAAAGCTTGGGAAGCTCTCGTTCTACCATTGAACTACACCCGCACAGCAGCACGCGCTGCCGGTTGTGGGGCCGGATTGGTCGGAGTGAGAGGATTCGAACCTCCGGCTTCTACGTCCCGAACGTAGCACTCTACCAGGCTGAGCTACACTCCGATTTGCCCCGAAACCTGCTCCGGTTCACAGGCGCAGGCCGGGGCGGATAATAGTCGATCCGTCGGGGCATTTCCACGGGGACCCGCGAAAAAACGCCCATAAAAAAGCCCCGCATTGCGGGGCTTTGTGTTTCTGACACGCGCCTGAGACCTAAAAGACACCTGGTCTTAGATGCGGTAGCAGACGGTGTAGACGTTATCTTCGCTGTAGGCGGCGGCCAGAGCGGTTGCGGCAGGCGCGGTATTGGCGCCGGAGACACCGAGGGTGGCGCGGAAGCGGCCAGTCGCGCCGTTGCCGTCATCCAGCTGCGTGTCCAGGGCAATCGCGGCAGAGCCGTTGACGTTGCTCATGCACACCTTGTTGCCAGCCAGACCGTTCATCATGACGCTGGAGTTCACGCCAATCAGGCCTCCAAAGGGATTCTGGGGCAGTGCTGCAGCCAGCGTGTCCTGCGTGTTACCGGCAATAAAGCCCGCGGCTCGCAGGTGTTGTCAGAAATAACTGGTTTCCGGACCGCCCGTAAACGCTGTCGTGATGGCGCCATCCAGAATGCCGTCGATGTCACCGCCGGTGTTGCCGGTGGCCCAGCTGGCGCCCCGTGCTGTCAGCGTGGCAGTGGGACCATCGTCTCCGGGGAAACGACCGTAGCGATCCACGTAAGAGAAGGCGGCCACGGCCGTCCCGTTGAAATCATTGACGGCAGAGCGAACACGAGAGTTCTCGATCAATTGTTGTCCCTGCAAGACACCGCCCAGCAGCAGACCGATAATGACGAGCACAATCGCGATTTCGATCAGGGTAAACCCTTTCTGACTCTTCATTTGTGAAAATTCAGCGTTCATTGAAACACCTATTGAAGTAGTTACTGTTGCGCACAGCCGCGGCTTTCACCATGAAAGCGTGCGCAGTATAGGGCGTTGTATTTTTTTTGTGCAATATGTAGGTTTTTTCTACAGAAAAGAAAGCCTTACCGAGACGTTCGCTACATCACATTTAAAAGAAAAACCGCCGACAGACTCCGATTTCACAAACAAAAACGCCTCCCGAAGGAGGCGAGTGGGGTCAGGGGCATTCTTCAGATGCGGTAGCACACCGTGTAGACATTGTCCTCTGAATAGGCGGCGGCCAGTGCCGCGGCATTGGGTGCGGTATTGGCGCCTGAGACACCGAGCGTGGCGCGAAAGCGCCCGGTCGCCCCATTGCCGTCATCCAGCTGCGTGTCCAGGGCAATGGCGCCCGAGCCGTTCACATTGCTCATGCACACTTTCGTGCCGGCGAGCCCGTTCATCATCACGCCGGCATTAACCCCGATCACTCCACCAAAAGGGTTTTGTGGCAGCGACGCAATCAGGGCCGCGGACGGGTCTCCGGAGATAAATCCTGCCGCACGAAGATGTTGACAGAAATAACCGATCTCGCCGGCGGCGGTGAAGGTCGTGTTGATATTGCCATCGAGGATGCCATCCGTATACCCACCGGTCAGGCCTGTCCAACTGGCGCCGCGCGCAGTCAGTGTGGCGGTGGGACCGTCATCGCCCGGAAAACGGCCGTAACGATCCACGTAGGAAAATGCAGCGGCAGCAGTGCCGTTGAAGTCATTGATTGCGGAACGTACGCGGGAATTTTCTATCAGTTGCTGGCCCTGCAGGACACCGCCGAGCAGCAGTCCAATGATGACCAGAACGATCGCGATTTCGATCAAGGTGAAACCAGCGTCTCTGCGGATATTTTTTGCGGGTGTCGTCATATCGTGTTCACTCCTTTTACACCGTCATTTCAGTCGATTTAGTCAAAATCGACTATAAATGCTGGTTAAAATGTGAACAAGATGTAGATTTTACCTACACACCGTGCATGAATCGCATATGTGCCCGGTATCACTCTTTAAGCGGAAGGGTGAGAACAAACTTGAGCGGTGCATCGGGTTTTGCGATTGCCGTCAGGCTCCCTCCCTGCGCAGCGGCCAATTGTCGTGATTGATAAAGCCCAACGCCTCGCCTGTTCCGCGCTCGCTCCAGAAGGGCTCGAAAAGTCGCTCAGGCCATGGCACAGGAGTGCCGTTGCGATTCTCCATGTCGATCTCCACATGCGTGCTGTGTTCGACGATGGTAACGACCAGATCCATGACCTTCGCCTGCTCTTTCTTGGCCTGCCAGGCATAATTTCCGATGAGGTTTTCAAAAATTCTCAACAGGGCTTCTTCCGAAACGTGTGCGACCCCATCGCCCTGGATGCGTAACGTGAGATCGAAAAGTGACGCCGTGTGCTGCAAGGCGTCCGACAGTGAAATCACGGAACGTCGGCGCGTCGTGCGCGTCTGGACAAGGGAATTCAGCACGTGTTTAGCGCGATCGCGAATGGCTGGAATGGATTTGGCGAGCACTGCCAGCAACTTGCCCTCCTTGCCCGGCTCCGCATCCAGCACCTGTTCGGCAGCCAGACTGACAAGCTGTACAAGATTTTTCATATCGTGCTGCAGGAACACCGTCATCTTGGCTGTCTGATCAAAGGTGCCACGTATCGTTCCCAGCTTGATCCAGATGTCCATGCGAAGCAGCAGAAAGAAATTGTCGGCCAACATCTGCGAGAAGTATCGCTGCTCCCAGCCGCGCTTGCTGTGAAACAGTCGAATATCCAGCGTGATCTCCTGCACTTCAAAATGCTGATAGAGCTCGCGCTCCGTGACGCTGCCGACATCGCCGGAGATCGTGGCACCAAACCAGTCCAGCCGCCAGCTAAGACCGGAGAAGCCACCCTACTGCAACAAGGGCCAGCACTGACGCAGAAAATCGGGCAGATCAAAACTCAGGGCCTCGTTGAGCTTGACCAGCTCCTGGACCTTGCGAGTCTGTATGCGCGTGCGATACAGCAGCCACCCAGTGGCCAGCAGTATCGACCCGCCTATCAGAACGAGATAGGGATACAGATCAACTATCATCACGATTAATCCCGAATTTTTTCAGAAAATAATAAATGCTTTCGCGATTCATCTCACGTTGACCGGGGGGGGCGGGCCAGGACGGGATTGGCGTACATACGCAGCAGGTAAGGCCGGATTTTGGGGTCGGCGTCCTGCACGCGGGCGAGAAACCGTGCGCGACTGTCGGCCGCTGCCGCAGACCCGCCGGACGCGGGAATCGCCTGCCCCTCGGGATCACTCTCAGGTTCAGACTCCCGCAATAATTCAAGGGCGAGATAGTTGGTTTCCTGCAGAAGGTAATTGGACAGCACCTGCGCATCGATCTGCGCCACGGCCTCGTCCACATCATCACTTTCCAGATGAATCTCGTCACCAAAGGCCACATGAACGCGCCCTTTATAACCGATCATTCCGGTGACAATGCTGTGGATATCGCTCTTTTCATCTTTTTGATAGGTGCCAAGTTCCGCTTTTTGATAAAGCTCGTCAGATTTCAGCAAATCGCACGGATCGAACTCGTAGGAAATAGATACTGGAACAAGGTGTAAAGAATTTATCGCCTCTTTGAATCCATTCTCGCGACGCGCCATCGAAAGCATTTTCAAGATGGCACTTTCGGTTCGGTCGAGACCATCCTTCGCCCTTCCCTCGCGCTGCGCAATCCAGACGCTGTGACGATTTTCCACCAGATGATGAATGTAGTCAGACAATTGCATGGACGACTTCAGCAGGTCGCGCCCCTTGAGGGAGCGCTTGACGATAAAGCTCTTGTTCAGGCGCATCAGATCGGTCACAAACGGGCGCTTCAACAGGTTGTCGCCAATCGCGATATAGACCGTTTCAAATCCCGCATGGAACAGCATGTAATTCACGAAGGCAGGGTCCATCGCGATGTCGCGGTGATTGCTGATGAACAGATAGGCCTTGTCCCGCGACAGCTTTTCCAGCCCCGAATGCGTCAATTGCGAGGTGGTTTTTTCAATCAT
This sequence comes from uncultured Klebsiella sp., assembly GCA_964538025.1. Classification (GTDB taxonomy): domain Bacteria; phylum Pseudomonadota; class Gammaproteobacteria; order Pseudomonadales; family Pseudohongiellaceae; genus UBA5078. Next base: position 25,087 of record CAZICZ010000005.1, read on the forward strand.
CTGGTCCATGTACAGCGCGATCACTGCCTGCATGGCCTTCACGGTTTCCACGCCGCGCAGTTGTGCGTCGAGCTTGCGCCGGGTGAGCCAGCGGGCGAGCGGAGGCAACAGCGTATGCAGTCGGGGAACACCGAAACTGGCAAGGCTTGAGAGGAACTCGTCATTGCGCAGCAGGGCGTCAATGACCGGACGCACTTCCGCGTCGTGATAGGGGCGAATATCCTGAAACTGGTCCATAAGAAGCACGCGTTGAATTATCGAAGCGCTGTCTGTGCAGCGAGGCTAACGCACATTCTCTTCCCTGGACCGTGCGGGGCGCGATTCTACTGGCTTTGCCCCGCGCCGGCAAATGGACTCCCTTCCTCCGGGGACGCCTCACTGGCCGAGGAAGAGAACTGCAGGGACGCCAGATTGGCATACAAGGGACTGTCGCGCAGCAGCTGCTGATGGGCACCCTGAGCGACAACCTTGCCCGCCTCCATGACCACGATGCTGTCCACGTTTTTCACCGTCGCCAGGCGATGCGCAATGATCAGGGTCGTGCGGTTCTTCATCAACGAATCCAGGGCCAGCTGGACCTTGCGTTCACTTTCGGCATCCAGCGCGCTGGTGGCCTCGTCCAGCAACAGGATCGGGGCATTCTTGAGAATGGCGCGCGCAATGGCGATGCGCTGTTTCTGCCCACCGGAGAGCCGTATACCCGACTCCCCGAGGAAGCTGTCATAGCCTTGCGGGAGCGCCTCGATGAAGTCGCTGGCATACGCAGCCCGTGCGGCCTCCATGACCTCGTCGTCGGTGGCATCGGGACGACCATAGCGAATATTGTCCCGCACATTGCCGGTGAACATGGCGGGCATCTGCGAGACGATGGCAATCTTGCTGCGCAGGCTGTGAAGGTCCAGCGCACGAATGTCGATTCCGTCCATGCTGATCTGCCCCTCTTGCGGGTCATAGAAGCGCAGCAGCAGTTCAAACAAGGTGGACTTGCCTGCGCCCGAAGGCCCGACAAGAGCCACGCTGGTCCCCGCTTTCACCTCGAGATCCAGCCCATCGATGGCCGGCGTGTTGGGGCGCGAGGGGTAGTGGAAACGCAGACCGCTCACGCGGATATCGCCGCGGAAATCCTCGCTGAAGGCAACGGGGTGCGACGGCGAGACGATGTCACTTTTTGCGTGCAGCAGTTCCATCAGGCGCTCGGTGGCCCCTGCCGCGCGCTGCAAATCCCCGACGACCTGACTGATGGCGCCCACTGCCGAGGCCACAATCACGGCATAGACGACAAACGCCGTCAGTTCTCCCGCCGAGAGTCGGCCGTTGATCACGTCCTGCCCTCCCGACCAGATCATGGCCGCCACCGCTCCGAACACCAGCGTGATCACGACCGTGATCAGCACGGATCGTGACCAGATGCGCGCCAGGGCGACGCGAAACGCCTTTTCCACGTGGTCCTCGAACGCCTTTTCGTTCGCGCCCTGCTGGTTATAGGCCTGCACCGTCTTGATGTGTTGAATGCTCTCGCCCACATAGGCACCGACGTTGGCGATCTCGTCCTGCGAGCTGCGGGAGAGCAGCCGCACGCGGCGCCCAAAGATCATGATCGGCCCAATCACCAGGGGGATGCACAGCATGACGATGCTGGTGAGCTTGGGGTTGGTGATGAACAGGAAGACGGTGCCCCCGATCATCATCAGCAGATTGCGCAGCGCCACCGACACGGAGGACCCGATCACGGTCTGCAGCAAGGTGGTATCAGTCGTGATACGGGACTGGATCTCCCCGCTGAGGTTTTCCTCGAAATACCCTGGATGCAGGGACATCAGGTGCGTGAACACGGCAGTGCGGATATCGGCCGTCACTCGCTCCCCCAGCCAGGACACCCAGTAGAACCGCGCAAAGGTGCCGAAGGCCTGCACCACCGCCACGACGAAAAACCCGGCAATGGCGAGCCCCAGGGATTCACTGGACCCGGCGACGAAGCCCACATCCACGATGACCCGCACAAACTGCACGAGGGCAAGCGACACCGTCGCCGTGAAAATCAGTGCCACCGTTGCCAGGGCAATCTGCTTCTTGTAAGGCCGCAGAAACACAAAGGATTTGCGCAGGCTGGAGATGGCGGAGACGCCGGATTTCGAGGGAGTGTCGCTCATAGGGAGTTCTCACAATTCGCGGGGAAAGTCATCAGGTTGGGCCGGTCGCAGTGAAACACAAGGGCGTCATGTTCATGCCGGCGTTTGGGCAAGAATTTCCTGAGCATAGCGCTCCAGTTCCTCCAGAAGGACGGCAGCCTCCGGCGTTAGTCCCTCGGCGCGCAGCCGCGCGATTTCGGCGAAGAACTCCGCCTCGCTGGCCCCTGCGCCCCGCTGCTGCGCCGGACGTCGAATGCTCTGTCGGCACAGGGCTGCCCAGCGTGCCTGTTCTTCGGCCAGCAGGCTGCCTGGGAAATTACGCGCCCGGTAGCGAAACAGCATCTCCTCCAGGCGGTTGTCCACAAACGCGGTGGGCCAGACGCTGAGTTCCGATGGGCTGGCGCTGCGGATCTGCGCCATGGCCTGTTTGTCCTGCACCCCGAAGAATCCGCCGCCATACAACTGGAAATCGGGGTTTTGCTCGCCGGGCTCCCCCTCTGCCCCGGAGTCGAAGGCCGAGGCAAGCCGGGCAATGGCCTCCGGGTTGTCGATCACGGATTGCCAATACTCCTGTGCCTTCGCCATGTCGATCCCGTAACGCTGCGCCAGTGGCGGGGTCAGCAGGGCGCTGCTGGCGACGACGGGACAGCGGTTCACGTGGAGCACCTTGACGGGTATGCGCGCCTCTCCCCGCGCGTCCAGCTCGCTGCGTGGGGAAAACAGGCGCTGCTGCATCTGCTCGCGTGTCAGGGACATCCAGGAGGCGGGGTCCTCCCGCAGATCCAGCACCAGCACGCCGTTCTTGTCGCGGGGGTGTCGCGTCAGGGGGGCAACCAGTGCCAGGCTTCCGAGGGCCGCAGGATACATCGACGACACATGAAGCACGGGCGTCTTGCGCACGATGTCGAGTTGCTCCATGACCTTGTGCTTGTCCCGTAGCGCGTAGACATAGGCATAAAGGCGGGGCTGCTTGTCACGGATCAGGCGTGCCATGGACAGGGTGGCCATGACGTCCGACAGCGCATCGTGGGCGGCGTCATGGGCGATCCCGTTAGCCTGCGTCAGCGCCTCCAAGCGAAACGAGGGAGCCCCATCCTCGTGCGTGGGCCAGACAATTCCCTCGGGACGCAGCGCGCAACACAGGCGCACCATGTCGATGATGTCCCAGCGCGAATTGCCGTTTTTCCATTCCCGCTCGTAGGCATCGTAGAAATTGCGGTACAGCAGCTGACGGGTCAGCTCGTCGTCAAAACGCAGGCTGTTGTAGCCGCTGACACAGGTTTGCGGCACGCTGAATTCGCGATGGATGGCGGCAATGAAGGCATTCTCCGGCAGCCCCTCGGCCAACGCCTTTTGCGGCGTGATGCCGGTGATCAGACAGGCCATGGGGTGCGGGAGCATATCGGGCGCCGGCTGGCAGTACAGCACAAGCGGATCGCCCACGATGTTCAGGTCTTCGTCCGTGCGCAAGCCGGCAAACTGGGAGGCGCGGTCCCGGCGCGGGTCTGCGCCGAAGGTTTCATAGTCATGCCAGTAAATCGAATTTGCCAAGAGCCTCTCCCCTGTCGGCGCCTGCGTGCCGAGCGCCATGGTACAGCAATTTGTGCCGCCAAGATTCCTATGCCGACCTGAATTAGTTTAGTATTTGCCACCGATTCCCTGACTCTCCAAGGACCCTAAGCCAACCCCCTATGCAATTCCCAGGCGCCCATATTCTCAGTGTCAACCAATTCGAACTGCCCGATGTCGAACGCGTCTTCAATGTGGCCGACAGCATGGTGCCCTACGCGCACCGTGAACGCATGACCAAGGTGCTCGATGGCGCCATTCTCGGCAACATGTTCTTTGAGCCCAGCACTCGCACGCGCCTGAGCTTTGGCTGCGCATTCAATCTTCTGGGAGGCGAGGTGCGCGAGACGACGGATGTCAAAACCTCGTCCATTTCCAAGGGCGAATCGCTGTACGACACAGCACGGGTCATCAGCGGCTACAACGACATCATCGTCATGCGGCATCCGCAGGCAGGGTCCGTCGCGGAATTTGCCAAGGCCAGCCGGGTGCCGGTGATCAACGGCGGCGATGGCCCCAACGAACATCCCAGTCAGGCGCTGCTGGACCTGTACACGATCCGCAAGGAACTGGCGAGCAGCGGCAAGGACATCGACGGCATGCACATCGCCATGGTGGGCGATCTCAAGCACGGCCGCACCGTGCATTCCCTCTCGCAGCTGATCCAGCTCTACCGCAACATCCAGTTCACCCTGATATCCCCGAAAGAGTTGTGCATGCCCGAGGAAATCGTGGAGGAACTGCGCCGTCAGGGCCACACGGTGATCGAGACGGAAGACATGGAACAGGGGCTGGTGGGCAATGATACGGTCTACCTGACCCGTATTCAGGAGGAGCGCTTCAACAGCAAAATGGAGGCGGACATTTACCGGGGCCGGTTCCGCCTCAACGAGGCAATCTACACCCGCTACTGCCAACCTCGCACCGTCATCATGCACCCGCTGCCACGGGACTCCCGCGAGGATGCCAATGAGCTGGACAACGACTTGAACCAACATCCGAATCTCGCGATTTTTCGCCAGACCGACAATGGCGTCCTGGTGCGCATGGCCTTGTTCGCGCTGACCCTGGATGTCTGCGAGCAGATCCACAAGAGTGCCCGGGAAGTGAACTGGTATACCGAAAGACGCTTCTAGCCACCCGCCAACCACAAGGATATCGACGATGGGATTCAAAGATCTTCTGCGCATCATGATTCAAAAAGACGGATCCGATTTGTTTCTGACCACCGGCGCGCCGCCCAGCATGAAGGCCTATGGCAAGTTGGTCCCCATGTCCAATCAGGTCCTGCCCCCCGGCGCCGTGAAGCAGATCGCCTACCAGATCATGACGCCCGAGCAGATCAAGGAATTCGAAAAAAGCCCGGAGATGAATCTCGCGATTTCGGATCCCGAAATCGGCCGTTTCCGTGTCAATATTTTTCAGCAGCGCGGTCAGCTGGCCATCGTCGCGCGGAACATCAAGACCGACATTCCCAGCTGGCAGACACTCGGCTTGCCCGAGATTCTCACCAAACTGATCATGCAAAAACGCGGGCTGATCCTTTTTGTGGGCGGCACGGGCTCCGGCAAATCCACCTCACTTGCCGCCCTGATTGACTACCGCAATACCAACAGCGATGGCCACATCATCACCATCGAGGACCCCGTGGAATTTGTGCACCAGCACAAAAAATCCATCATCAACCAGCGCGAAGTCGGCGTCGACACCAAGAGCTACGAAGATGCGCTGAAGAATACGTTGCGCCAGGCACCGGACGTGATCCTGATTGGCGAAATCCGCAGCCAGGAAACCATGGAGCATGCGCTGGCGTTCGCGGAAACCGGGCATCTCTGTCTGTCCACGCTGCACGCAAACAACGCCAACCAGGCGCTGGACCGCATCATCAACTTCTTCCCGGAGGAGCGCCACAAGCAACTCTTTATGGATCTGTCCCTCAACCTGCAGGGCTTTGTGTCGCAGCGGCTGATCCCTACCGTGGACGGCAAGCGCGCCGCTGCAATCGAGATTCTGCTTGGCACGCCGCGCGTGTGCGATCTGATCAAGCAGGGCAAGGTCGACGAGATCAAGGAAGTCATGGAGAAGTCCGAGAACCAGGGCATGAAGACCTTCGACTCCGCCCTCTTCGATCTGTACAAGGCGGGCAAGATCACGCTGGAAGAAGCCCTCAAAAACGCCGACTCCAAAAACAACCTGCGGCTCAAGATTCAGCTCTCCGAAGGCACTGGCAAAGGCGAGGACGAAGATTCCGCCCTCGGCGGTCTGTCGCTGCAACCCAAGGACGATTCCGGGCGGGGGCACTGACGCCAAACCCATGGACCTGCAAAGCATTCTCTGGCTGGTCGCGCTGTGGAGCCTGGTGCTTGCGGTCGCGCTGTGGCTGTTCGTGTACCCGCGCTACCGGCGCAAGCAGATAGATGCCTCTCCCTTCCCCGCCGCGTGGTTGCAACTTCTGCGTCGCAACCTGCCGGTCTATAAACGGATGTGGCCGGATCAGCAACGCGAATTGCGCCAGCTGATCAAACGCTTTCTGGACACCAAGGATTTCGTCGGATGCGCGGGACAGACCATCGATGACACCGTGCGCGTCACCATCGCCGCCCATGCCTGCCTTCTGCTTGTGGGACGTCCGACCCTTGAATATCAGGATTTGCGCAGCATTCTCGTGTACCCCACCGGGTTTCGCGTCGCCCACGATAGTCACGATGAATTTGGACTGGTGACCGAAGACGAACACTTCCTGATTGGCGAATCCTGGAGTAATGGCAAGGTGATTCTTGCCTGGGACAGCGTGCAGCGCAGCGTGAGAAATTTTTCCGATGGCGAGAATGTGGTGCTGCACGAATTTGCGCATCAGCTCGACCATGAATCGGGGGTGACCAATGGCGCCCCCCTGCTCTACAACAAAGGGGCGTACGGCGACTGGGCACGCATTTTCTCAGCAGAATTCGCAAAACTGCAGGAGGAGAGCGCCACGGACAACGCCTCACTGATCGACCACTACGGCGCCAGCAATCCCGCTGAATTTTTTGCGGTGGTGACGGAGACGTTTTACGAGCGTCCCTATGAACTCGCCAGCCGTCATCTGGCGCTGTTTGAGGAACTGAAATCCTACTACCGGGTGGACCCGCGCGAATGGCAAGCGGCCCCCGGGGCGAGACTCTGACGATGCGTCTAGACAAATACATCAGCCACGCGACGGGGATGCCCCGCGATCACAGCAAGCGTGCCGTGCGCAACAAACGGGTGACGGTCAATGGTGAGGTCGTCAAGAGTGCGGCGCATCACGTGGCCGATACCGACCGCGTGTGCCTCGATGAGGACCTTTTGTCCCTGCCCCAGCCGCGCTATCTGATGCTGCACAAACCGGCCGGTGTGGTCTGTGCCACAGAGGACGGCGATCATCCCATCGTGCTGGACCTGCTCAACGGCCTCGACCCAGGCGGTCTGGCCATCGCCGGTCGCCTGGATATCGACACCACCGGTCTGGTGCTGATCAGCGACGATGGCCAGTGGTTGCATCGGGTGAGCGCCCCACGCCACCAGCACAGCAAGGTGTACCGCGCCACGCTGCACGCGCCGCTCGATGACGAGACCATCGCCCGCTTTGCCCAGGGGTTGCTGCTCAAGGGCGAGGACAAACCCACGGCTCCCGCGCGCTGCGTCCGGCTGGGGGAATGCGAGGCGGAGGTGACGCTCAGCGAAGGACGCTATCATCAGGTGAAACGCATGTTTGCCGCCTGCGGTAATCACGTGCTCCGCCTGCACAGACACCAGATCGGAAGCGTCGTGCTCGACGAACACCTGGCGCCCGGCGAATTCAGACCATTGACCCACGAGGAAATTGAGAGTTTCCAACCATGAGTATTCATATTGAACATCTGCTCGTTGATCTGCTTGCCAGCCCGGGAGAAGCCAAGGGACGCGTGTTATGGATCGCCGATGAATCCCTGACAGGAGCGGAATTGCGCGCGCCCCGCCCGGGAGACCATCTCGACGTGCTGACCAATCGCTGCGACCTCGGTTCTCTTTTGCAGGCCCAGGGCCATCGGGTTCACCTGAGCGATTTCGATCTGGCGGCGCTGCCCGTGGCCGGGTTTCAGGACATTGTGTACCGCGTCTCCAAGGAACGCCCCGTGGTGAATCACTGCATCAATGCCAGTTTTCTCGCCTTGGCACCGGGCGGGACCCTGCACCTGATAGGCAGCAAGGAGGAGGGAATCCGCACGCACGGACGCCACGCGGAAGAGGTCTTCGGCACGCCGGAACACGCGAAGAAACGCGGCGACGCCTACCACATCCGCCTGCAGAAACCGGACACGGACAATGCTCAGGCGCTGACGCTGCTGGACAGCAAGGACTACGGGCATCTGCGGACCTGCACGGTCGGGGATTTCCACTTTGTCAGCAAGCCGGGTGTTTTCGGCTGGAACAAGGTCGATCGAGGCAGCGCCATGCTCGCGGACTACGTGGTGCAACATCTGGCACGCAAGAAATCGGCAGGCAGCGTGCTCGACCTCGGCTGCGGGTATGGGTATCTGTTGCTGGCAACGGCGGCAGTCCCCTTCAGCGCACGGACGGCGACGGACAATAACACCGCTGCCGTGGAGGCTGCGCGGGCCAGCTTCGCCCGGGCCCAGCTCACGGTAGACGTGCGCCTGGACGATTGCGGGCAGGCACTCTCCGGCCCCTATGACTGGATCCTGTGCAATCCACCCTTTCACCAGGGCTTTGATATCAACGGCGCACTGACCGGGAAGTTTCTGGAGCAGATGCGCCGCCTTCTGGCGCCGCAGGGCCGTGCCCTCGTGGTCGTCAACCAGTTCATTCCGCTAGGGCGGCTCGCTGCGCCCCTGTTTTCGCAAATCGAGCTTGTCAGCCACGAACACGGTTTCAAAGTGCTTTCTCTGGGGTGATCGAGACTGGACTCAATGCGGCGTCAGGACTATTCTGGCGCTTCTTTTGATCGGTGCGAAAACTCGTGCACGAAAAGACACGCAGTTCATAACAATAACGTCGTTCGCTGCCCGTCGGGCAAAAAGGAGTACAACCATGCGACACCCCACCCTGAAGGGTCTTTTTCTGACACTTCTGTGCGCCCTGCCGGTCTTTGCCCAGGCAGAAAGCAAAACCTACATGTATGACCACGTCCACATGGCCGTGTCCGACCCTCAAGCGGCCGCGCAGTGGTACAAGGACAATATCGGTGGCGAGTTCATCGACGGACGCACAGACCGTCTGCTGTTCGGCACGACCCGCATCATGTTCCTCAACGGCAATGAAAATACCCGTCCCAGCGAAGGCGGCGTGGTCGATCACCTGGGCTTCTCTTTCCCGGACCTGGCCTCCGTGGTGGAGCGCGCCCGTGCCGCCGGTGCCACCGTGCAGGGCGACATTCGGGACGTGCCGGGCCTGTTCAAACTGGCCTTCATCGTCGATCCGTTCGGTTCACGCCTGGAGCTGATTGAAGACCCCCAGCACCTTGGCTTCCACCACGTGCATCTGCGCTCGCCCGATCCTGAGGCCATGTTTGCCTGGTACGAAAACACCTTCGGTGGCATCCGCACCAATCTGCGGGGTCGTCTGGACGGCATCCTGTATCCCGGCAATGTCTGGCTGCTGATTACCCGCGGCGAGAATTTCCCGAGCCAGGGCGCCTCCATTGACCACATCGGCTGGCGCGCGCTGGATTCCGCCGAGACACAGGCGGATCTTCACGCCAAGAACGTCGAGTTCACGTCCGAACCCCGTGACATGACCCTGCCCAATGGCATCATCAACTTCTTCTACGTGCAGGGACCGGAAGGCGCCCGCGTGGAACTGGTGCACCGCGCGCCTGACATGCGCTAGCCCCCTCCCCTTTCGGGAACGCCATGAAGCCGGAACTGCCGCGCAGCTCCGGCTTCATTCATTTTTAAGCCGCTGTTTTTATTTGGTTTTTGCACCAAAAACGGGCGTTTTTCGGGTCATGGACAATATCTTGTCATTATAACGCGACAGTCCGTGCCTTTTCTGCTTGCCCTGCTATAATGCGCGCCTTTCATTCACCCCACCCGACGACAATAAAAACACCTGGGTCACGACTTTACAGGTACCTGCATGAAGAAGTTTCCTCCCCCCTTTTACCGCTGGCGACCCCACCCGTGGCATGGCCTGGAGGTCGGCCCCGATGCGCCGCGCCTCGTGCATGCCTTCATCGAGATTTGCCCGTTTGATCTGGTGAAATACGAAGTGGACAAGACGACCGGCTATCTGCGCGTGGATCGCCCGCAGCGCTCCTCATCCCAGCACCCGACGCTGTACGGATTCATTCCGCGGACTTACTGCGGATCCCGCGTTCGGGACCTGATGGAAGGCGCCTCACGGGGTGACGGCGACCCGCTGGATATCTGCGTGATCACCGAGCGGCCCATCTCCAAGACGGAAATCATCCTCAATGCGAAGGTGATCGGCGGGCTGCCCATGCTCGACGGGGGTGAGGCGGACGACAAGATCATCGCGGTGCTGCAGAACGACCCGCTGTTCGGGGAAGTGGAAGATATCAGTGAATTGCCGGACGCCCTGATTGAGCGCCTGCGCCACTATTTCCTGACGTACAAGCTCATTCCGGGACAGCAGAACAAGGTCTCCATCGGCGCAGCCTACGGCTTCGAGCATGCCAAGATCGTGATTCAGGCGGCCATGGACGATTACGAAACGGAGTACGGCACCTCCGACTGAAAAGGGAGCGTTGCCAAGACGGGGACGGATCGTGCACAGCGACCGTCCCTTTTTTTTAGCGGCAGACCGGACGGTCCTCGCTGGGATCACAGACACCACCGCCTAAGCGGACATCGTGCTGATGCCGCACCTGCGTGACCTCTGCCATGACGGAAATGGCAATTTCCGCCGGGGTTTTGCTGCCAATCTGCAGGCCGATCGGCGCGTGGAGCCGGGCAATTTCGGCCTCGCTCAGCCCCAGTTCGGGCAGGCGCGCCCGCCGGCTGGCAGAGGTGCGGTCAGAGCCCATCGCTCCCACGTAAAACGCGTCGGTCTTCAGGGCCTCCATCAGCGCCATGTCATCCACCCGGGGGTCATGCGCTAATGCAATCACACCGCTGTAGGCGTCGCTGAATCCCTCGCGCACCACGTCATCGGGCAGATCCGAGGTGACATGCACCCCCTCGACATGCCAATTGCCGAGGTAATCCGGTCGCGGGTCGCACAGGGTAACCTCGTATTCCAGCGCCAGAGCCATTTCAGCGACATAACGGGCCACGTCGCCCGCCCCCAGCAGGAGCAGTTTGTAGTGGGGGCTCAGGCTGTGCAGCATGCGGGTGTCGCTCATGATCACGGCATCCGCAGAGCTGCCGGCGTGCAGTGCGATGGCGCCCGTCGTCAGGTCCACCTCCCGGCTCACCCGCTGATGCGCTTCCAGTGCGGCCGTTAACGCGCCGAACACCTGCCGGTTGGCGTCCGTCGGCGCGAGATACTCCAGCAACACGTGCAACTGTCCCCCACAGGGCAATCGCAGACGCGCCGCCTGCTCGGCGGTAATGCCGTATTTGACGACAAAGGGTTTTTTCTCGGCATCGTATTGCGCCTTGAGCGACCCGTCGCGCAGCTGGTTGAGAAAGTCTTCTTCAATGCAGCCGCCGGAAATCGACCCGGCGAGATCCCCATCCAGCGTGCACGCCATCATGGAACCCACCGGCCGGGGGGACGACCCCCAGGTCGTGAGAATCGTGCACAGCCACACGGGCTGTTCACGCTGCAACCAGTCATAAACCGTGGCGATAATGTGTTGCTGACCGCTTTGCATGAAAGGCCTCGACACTGCGTGGATCAGGGGACAAAAAAGTGGGGGGAGCTTACCGCATCCCGCCCCGTCTGCCCAGCCTCGGCCGTCGCCCGCGGACGCCCCTACCCGCGCGCTTGTGCCGCGCAGACACCGTTTGGCGAGACCCGTCCTGTCGCCTCGCCAGCGGTGCCGAAGAAAGGACAGCCCCTTAGACCGTCTGGGTTTTCCAGCGGCCGCGCATGAACCAGATGACGCCGACGATGCCCATCAGAATCTCCGCGACGAAGACTGACCAGAACACGCCGTATGGCCCCATGGACAGCCGGGTTGCCATCCAGTAGGCCACCGGAATCTGCACCATCCAGTAACAGAACCCGTTGATCCACATGGGCGTCATGGTATCCCCTGCCCCGTTGAACGCCTGAATCGCCACCATGCCCAAGGCCATAAAGCCGAAGCTGTAGCTCATGATGCGCAGCGCGTCGATGCCATAGCCCACCGCCTCGGGTTCCGTGGTGAACAGCTCCATCACCTGCCGCGGCACGGCAATCAGCACAATCGCCACCAGCATCATGTAGGTGACATTGTATTTCGCCACTTGCCAGACCGTGCTGACGGCGCGCTCCACCTTGCCCGCCCCCAGATTCTGCCCTACCAAGGTGGCGACGGCATTGCTCAGGCCCCAGGCGGGGAGAATCACAAACATCATCACGCGGATCGCGATGGTATAGCCTGCCACGGCATCGCTGCCGTACAGGGATACCAGGCGCATCAGGAACACCCAGCTCGCCGTGGCGATCAGGAACTGCAGGATGCCCCCCACGGAGATGCGCACGAGCGTCAAAATGACCGACAGCGTGATCACAAAGTCCTTGAGAACCAGCTGAATGCGGCGGTCCTTCGCGCACAGATACCAGAACTGGTAGAGCAGGCCGATGCCCCGGCCGATGTTGGTGGCCACCGCGGCCCCCGTCACCCCCATCTCCGGAAACGGGCCAAGACCAAAGATCAGGCAGGGGTCCAGCACAATGTTGATGCCATTGGCCAGCACCAATGCTCGCATCGCCAGGCTGGCATCCCCGGCCCCGCGAAAGATGGCGTTGTTCAGAAACAGGAACACGATGGTGAAGCAGCCGCCCAGCATGATCTGGGTGTAGGAACTGCCCACCGCAATCACCTCTGGTTCTGCGCCCATGAGCCCCAGGATTTCCCCGGCAAAGAAGAAACCGCCAAGCCCCACCACGAGGGAGACAGCCGCCCCGAGCCAGAGGGCCTGCCCGGCCGCAAACGCGGCCGCCGCAGGAGCGTTTTCCCCGATGCGGCGCGCCACCATGGCGGTGGTGCCCATGGAGAGGCCGATGGCAATCGCATACAGAAGAGAGATCACCGACTCCGTGAGCCCTACCGTGGCGACGGCTTCGGCACCGAGGCTGGCCACGAAGAAGATGTCCACGATGGCAAAGACCGATTCCATCGACATCTCAAGAATCATCGGGACGGCCAGCAGGAACGTTGCCCTGGCGATGGAGCCTTCGGTGTAATTAATGGTCGAGCTGCCCAGCAGGGCCTGACGAAACAGGGCAAAGCCTGCGCGTAGTTTTTGCAAAGTCATGATGTATCCAGAAAGTAATGAGCAACGGGAATGCGGGCGGCAGCACGACAGGCTGCGGCAGCGCGTGACCAACAAGGACTTCTGGATTCGGGTGGATCGCACAGGCCGAAAAACGCGGCGAGTGAGGCGATGCAGTGCGAAAGTGAGCTCTCGCGATGAAGCCAAAGTCCTTAGCGGCGGGCTATATCCATTGACATTGGGCGTTCTCCTGACTGCGGGGCAGTCGTGACAAAGAGGCGGCGATTATAGGCCAGCATTGCGCCCTTGTCGTGGGGGCTTTTCGTCAAAATGCCGGAGAAATTCATCCGGTGTGATGACAGTCACTTGTGCAGAAAACAGGAGTACAATGCCGCAACGTTGTCCGGAGGGTGTATGAGTGTCCTGCTGTTTGTACTGGGATTAATCCTGTTGATTCTGGGTGCCGAGATGCTGGTCAAAGGCGCCTCGCGGATTGCATCACTAATGCGGATTCCGCCCCTGATCATCGGTCTGACTGTCGTCGCCTTCGGCACCAGTTCCCCCGAGTTCGCCGTCAGCATTGAAGCCGCGATGGCGGATCAGGCAAGTATCGCGGTCGGCAACGTGGTGGGCAGCAATATCTTCAACGTGCTGTTTATCCTGGGACTCTCCGCCCTGATCGTGCCGCTGCTGGTCTCTCCCCAGCTGATCCGCTTCGACATCCCCCTGATGATTGTGCTGTCCGCCCTGTTGCTGCTGATGTCGCAGGACAGGCTTCTGAGCCGCCTTGACGGACTTGTCCTGGTGGGAGCGCTTGTGGCCTATCTGGTCTACCTGTTTGTGCAGACCCGGGGTCAGCCCTGTGACGACTGCGAGGACATCGGAGAGCCGCACTGGCTGCGCGATGGCGCTCTTATTGTCGTCGGGCTGGGGTTTCTCGTCTTCGGGTCCGATCAGCTCATCAAGGGCTCGATCTCGATTGCCTCCTACTTCGGGGTCAGCGAACTCGTCATCGGCCTGACCATCGTGGCCATCGGCACCTCCCTGCCCGAACTGGTGACCTCGATCGTGGCCGCGCTTCGCGGTCAGCGGGATATTGCCGTGGGCAATGTGGTGGGCAGCAATCTGTTCAACATCATGGGCGTGCTGGGAGTAGCGAGTTTGATTGCCCCGGGCGGCATCGACGTGCCCGAATCCCTGCTGCATTTCGATCTGCTCGTGATGCTGGCCGTGGCGGTCGTCTGCCTGCCGGTGTTCTTCACCGGAAACCTGATCAGCCGCAACGAGGGGGCGGCGTTCTTCGTGTATTACCTCGCCTACACGGGCTATCTCATCTTCGATGCAACCGGACACGCCCTGCTGATGCCACTCAGTCAGTCCCTGCTGTATTTCTTCCTGCCCCTGACACTGCTGGCCGTTGCCGTCAGCGTGGCGCGGGACCCGCAACTGCGTCTGGGGCGCCGGACATGAGCCTGACGGACACTTCCCTCATGCTCTGGGGACTGTTGTTCAACTCCATCGGTCTGGGATATTTCGTCTACGGCAAGAAACAGTCTCACAAAGGCGCCCTGCTCAGCGGAATCGCGCTGATGATCCTCCCGTATTTCCTCTCCAGCGACCTCGTGCTGGTCGCCGTGTGCCTTGGCCTCATGGCCATGCCCCGCTACGTGAGGTTTTAAGCCTCCAGTGCAAACGGCCGGGCGCGCTGCTCCAAGGACAGTAACAGCACTTTGGCCGGCAAGCCGCCACCAAACCCCGTCAGATTGCCCGTGCTGCCGATTACCCGGTGGCAGGGAATAATGATGGGAATCGGGTTCTGGCCATTCGCTGCGCCTACTGCCCGGCTGGCCTTCGGATTGCCAATCTGCGCCGCAATCTCGCCATAACTGCAGGTTTTGCCATAGGGAATCTGCGTCAGTGCCGCCCAAACGGCCTGCTGAAATGCCGTGCCCTCGGGCGCCAGCGGCACATCGAACTGCGTTAATTCTCCCGCGAAATAGGCGGCCAGTTGCTCCCGCACAGGCAGAAACACGGCGTCATCCTGCTGCCACGCGCTTTGATGGCGCGTCCGTCCCTTGCCGTCGGGAAAGCCGATCAGGTGCAGGCGCTCGCCGTCGCCGGCCAGCAACAGGGCTCCGAGGGGAGAATCCATATAGGTATAGCGTGTGATCATGCGGGGACTCCTTCTGATCGCGGGGCCGCATCGGCGGCTTTCTGGGTGGCATAGGCATGCCACAGCAACATCACTGCATAGGCGCGCCACGGTCGCCAGGCGGTGGATACCTCCAACAGCTCACGCGCCGACAGGGGATCGCCCTCGCCAGCCGCGGCCCTTTGCAGAATCAGGTCACCCTGGGGAAAGGCGTCGGGATCGTTGAGGTCCCGGAGGGCAATGTAATGGGCCGTCCAGGGCCCAATGCCGGGAATGCGGGTGATCTGGTCAACGAAGGCCTCGGTGCGCTGGCTGCCATCAAAACGCAGGTGCCCGTCGCGCACCTCGCGCGCCATGAGGCGTATCGCGTCACAGCGCCGGGTGGTAATGCCAAGCCCGTCCAGAGAGGCGTCCGCCAGCTGGGCCGGCGTTGGAAACACGCGGGTAAGCGCCGGATGGCCGCTGCCGGTGTAGGGCGTGCCGCAGGCCTGCGCGAGGCGCGATACCAAGGTGGTCGCCCCTTTCACCGACACCTGCTGCCCGAGGATCGCAGGCACGGCAACCTCACACCCGTCCCAGGCCACGGGAACCCGGATGCCGGGAAAGCGGGCGACCAGCGGCGCCAGCCGTGAGTCGCGGGCAAAAAACGCATCGATCTCCGCCGAAACGCCCCGCAGATCAAACATTCGCCGGACACGTTCCAGCACCCAGGGCAAGGCCTTGACGGCGGGATGCCGCACGCGCAACTGCGCCGCATGACGCGAGGGGAGGAAACTCAACTCCCATTCCCCAGCGACCTCTTCAAACAGAAAACTGCGGCTGTAGTGCGTCTCCCCGACCACTTCGACGCCGGGAATCGCGCGGTAAGCCAGATAGGCCAGCATGGCCCGCCAGTCAAACGGCGGCCGATAGTGCAACTGCAGGGTGATGCCCGATTCCGCCGACTCGGGCCCCTGCGCTTCCCGCGCGCGCAGGGACAGGGGCGAGCGGCCGTAGACCTCCTGGAACACGGCATTGAACCGGCGGACGCTGCTGAAGCCGGCCGCATGACACACCGCAGTCATCGGCAGTCGCGTCTCGTCGATCAGCTTTTTGGCCAGATGCAGGCGCTGCGTGTTGGCCACTGCCAGGGGAGACACCCCCAGATGCTGCTGAAAGAGGCGGCTCAGATGGCGTGGACCAATGTCCAGTTGCGCGGCAAGGGCCGAAATCCCCTCCTCCGCCACTGCGCCCTGCTGAATCAGTTGCAAGGCACGCGACACAGTGTGGGAGCTGCCCACCCAGGCGGGAGTGCCGGGAGAGGACTCGGGGCGACAGCGAAGGCAGGGGCGAAAACCCGCCTCGGCAGCCGCAGCCGCGGTGGCATACAGGCGGATATTTTCCCGACGCGGCATGCGCACGGGGCAGACCGGACGACAGTAAATCCCGGTCGTCAGCACACCGATAAAGACCCGGCCATCGAAGCGGGGGTCGCGGGCAAGCCGTGCCTGTTCAAAGTCGTCGGGGTTGATGTGCATGGACGTGCGTTCCCGGAAGCGGAGAAGATGGACGCAAAGGTAGCACAGGAGTTTCGCCATTTCTGGCCGTTTTCGGACATCATTAAAAAAGGGCGCCCCTTGCGGAAGCGCCCTTCTTGTTTCACCTGCGTGCAGAGTTCGCGCTATTGCAACGGCGCAGTCTGGGTAGCCCCCCCTGCCTCTTTGTCCGCGTTTGCCCGGGCAATGATGTAGTGGCGGATGGCATCGGGATCAGCAGCTTCCAGTGTGCCTGCAAAGGACACCATGCCGCCGCCCTGCAACTCGCCGCCAAGCACGACGGAGTTCCACATTTCGGCGCTGTACAGCCGCTGGCTGTAGCGCAGGTCCGGGAACGTGCCAACGCTTGCGCTCACGCCTGCCGGTCCGTGACAGACGCTGCAGAAGCGTCCGTAAACCTGCTCACCGTGTGCCACTGTCTCAAAATCCGCTGTCAGGGGCGGAGGATTGAGCACCTCGGCAGCTGTCACTTCCTGCGGCAATTCGGCCGGCAGGCGGGCCGTGCCGCCCTGCTTGAATACCAGCAGACGGGAATTGTTGGTCGAGGCGCGGGTGGTGGCCCCACTGGCATTGGGACCCTCGGTGGGCAGTGCGCGCCCACCCGTCAATACCGCCACGTATTGCTGACCGTCCACCAGGAAGGTGATCGGCGCGGCAACCGTCATGGCCTGTGTCGGGGCCGTCCACAGCAGCTCGCCGGTGTCGTCCTTGAAGGCACTGAATTCCCCTGCGGCATTGCCCTGGAACACCAAACCGCCGGCGGTGCTCAGCACGCCCGCTGCGTCAGTGGCCACAATCTTGGGCACGCGCCAGACTTCGCGCTGCGCCACCGGGTCCCAGGCCAGCAGATAGGCGGAGCGTTTCGGCGCAGCCTCTCCCGCCGCCATCACCAGCGCGCCTCCCGCGGCAAAATCCGTCCCGGTGTTCCAGCCGCGTTGCGAGGTGATGAAGTCGGTTTCTGCCACATATCCCATGAACTGCTCGGTGGCGGGCAGATAAACCAGATTGGTGCGCTGGCTGAAGGACATGGGGTGCCAGTTATGCCCGCCCTGCGGCCCGGGTGACACGATCATCGGGATGCTGGTTTCGTTGTAGCGTGCCTCGGGAATCTCCACGGGACGGTCGGTCTCCAGATCGATATGAGAGGCCCAGCTCACCGGGACAAATTTTTCCGCGGTGATCAGCTGGCCGGTTGCGGCGTCCAGCACATAGAAGAACCCGTTCTTGGGCGCCTGCATCACGACGCGGCGCGGCTGTCCGTCGATGTCCACCGTGGCGACGATGATGTGCGCCGTGGCGGTGTAATCCCAGGTTTCGCCCGGCGTGGTCTGGTAATGCCAGCGGTAGCTGCCGTCATCCGGATTGATCGCCACGATGGACGAAAGGAACAGGTTGTCCCCGCCGCCGGGGCTGCGCAGGCTCTGGTTCCACGGGGAGCCGTTGCCCACGCCGATGTAAAGCAGGTTGAGGTCGGCGTCATAGGCCATGGCATCCCACACCGTGCCGCCACCGCCCAGTCGCCACCATTCTCCGTTCCAGGTGCGGGCTGCCATTTCCAGCTCGGGCTGTTCAAAGCCGTTCGCGGGATTGCCGGGCACCGTGTAGTAACGCCATTTCTGTTCGCCGGTATGGGCATCGTAGGCCGTCACATAGCCACGAACGCCATATTCGGCGCCCCCATTCCCGATGATCACCTGCCCCTTCACGATACGGGGAGCGCCGGTGATGGTGTAGGGCAGCTCCGGGTCCACCGTCATCACACTCCACTGCTCCTCGCCCGTGGTGGAATCCAGCGCGATCAGGCGGCCATCGATGGTGCCGACAAAGACCTTGCCTTCCCAGACGGCAACGCCGCGATTGACCACGTCGCAGCAGGCGTCTACGCCTTTGGCCGGGTCCACTGCCGGGTCATAGGACCACAGGGGCCGACCGGTACGCACATCGAAGGCCTTCACATGGCTCCATGCGGTGCTCACATACAGGGCACCGTCCACGACGATGGGCGTCGCTTCCTGCATGCGGCTGGTGTCCATATCGGCGTACCAGGCGAGGCTCAGCTCGCCGACTGTCTCCGGCGTCAGCTGTGACAGGGGGCTGTAGCGCGCCTCGCCATAATCGCGTCCGGTGCTCATCCAGTTGCCCGGTTCTTCATCGGCCGCGATGATGCGCTCGGCGTTGACTGCCGCGCTGTAGGGGACCGCAGCGGCCGTGGACGCTGTGTCAGGGGCAGCGGCGCCGGGTGCCGGGGACTCAGTGGCGGGACTGCACGCCGCCAGCAGAATGGCGGTGCTCAGCGAGCCGAGGACGAGAACTGCATTTTTCACAATAAGGATCTCCCTTGTCTGTCACGTTATGAGGACTTGCCACGATCCGGCCCTAAGGGCGCGGTAATCGAAAAACCAGCAGCGCGTTACCCGGGAGTTGACCGAAAGTGGCGTATCCACTGTTCACGATCAGGTAATCTCCCGCGATGACCGGACCCACCGAGTCGATGGCACCGCCTTTCGCAGGCACGCCATTGAGGGTGGAAAACTCCTGCCGCGTGTCGAACTCCCACAGAACCGCGCCATCTTTTTGGTCATGGGCAAACAACACACCGCTCAGCGACCCGGCAAAGACCAGATCCTGTGTGGCGCTCACGGCGGAGGAGTAGGCGTCATTGCAGGCGGGCGGGCCGTCGGCGCAGCGTGCGGGCGCGGGAGTGTACCAGAGCGAGGCGCCTGTCTTCATGTCCAGGGCGTGCAGGCCGGGCTGACGGGGCATTCCCTCGCCGCCGCCCAGCGCGCGGTCGGACACCGGCACAAAGGCGGTGTCACCGACAAAACTCATTCCCCAATGCACGCCCCCGAGAGCACTGCCCCGACCAACACGGGTCTCCCAGAGCAATTTGCCGCCATCGTTCGGGTCCAGCCCGAACACCATCGCCCCCTTGGTCCCCGCGACCAGCACATTGCGCCCGTCGGAGAGCTGGGCATTGAGCACCGAAGCGCCGATGTCGAAATCCGGCCCGGCATCGGGACAGTTGGGATGTCCGGGGGTGGTACAGGCCATCGTAAAGGCGTCGTGCTCGGTGGTCTGATGCACCCACTCCATGGCGCCCGTGTCCATGTTGAACGCAATGATGGCATCACTGGTCGCGCTGGCGGGGCGCGTATAGTTTTGACCGGTACCCACATAGACGCGCTTGCGTGCCAGATCGACGGTCGGGGCATCCCAGATGGGAGCGCCCGAGGGCGCCAGAACCGCTTTACCCGCCGCGTTGCTGCCCACCTGGACGGCCTCGTCCATGATGTAGGTATGCCAGAGCTTTTCGCCCGTGTTCAGATCATAGGCCGCCATGTTGCCGCGGAAGGTGCAGCAGGCGTGATTGGGATTGCCGGCAGCCGCCACCTCGATGGAGGACACGGGCACAAAAATCTTGTTGTCGGCCACGACAGGAGACCCGGTGCTGCGGGCAAACGGGTGCGGGTCCACATCAGCGTGCCACACGCGTTCCCCGGTGCGCGCATCCAGCACAAACACGCGGTTTGAGACATCGGCTCCCACCAGCAGGGTCTTGCCCAGCGCCGGGGAGTCCACTACGGAAAGCGCGCCCCGGACTTCCGAGGTCGCAAGGCTGGTCCAGTAGGCACAGCCGGAGGCGAGGTCCAAGGCGTACAGTGTGCCGGTATTGCTGCCCAGGAACATGACGCCATTGATCACCGAGGGCTGCGCGCGGGCATTGGAGGAATCCTCAAAGCCAAAGGCCCAGGCCAACTCGAGCGAGCCTACGTTGTCCACATTCAGGGAACTGCCTGCTGCCGATTGGGCGCGGGCGTTGTTACCGCCATTGCCCCACCCGTTCCAGTTGCCGGCACCCCCCAGATCCAGCGACGGCATGGGCGCGCTGCAGGCGGTGAGCGTCTCCACGCGCTGCGCATTGAAGCGGCCGTTGCTGAGATATTCCGCCAGCGCCACTTTCTGGGCAGTGCTCAGGGCGTTTCCCTGGGCCTGCATCAGCCCGGCATCGAGTGCATGAAAGATGCTGTTGGCGGTGAAGGTGCCTAAGGCGGCCCGGGACGGTGTGCGCAGATCAGTGGGTGCTGCGTGACACGTGGCGCAGTATTGCTCATACAGCGCCTGCCCTTCCTGGGCCTGCACGGACGGCAGGCACGCCGCGGTAATCAGGAGCGCAAACATGGACAGGGAAGTGAGCGTCTTTCTTATCATTGTGAGTCCCCTTTTCTGTGGCGGTTGGTGCAGACGTATTGTGTGCCCCCTCGCCGGGATCACCCGGAACAGGGGGTGTGGCGAATCATGTCGGGAGCGCGAACGGTGACGGGCAAGCTCGCCGGAACATCCTGTTTCCACGGCAGTTTTGCGCGAGCCATGATCTTACCTGAACGGGAAGGCAGAACAAGCCGGGCGGTGGCCGAAATTCGCGCGCCGCGACCTTTTTATTGGCCCCGCGCGTTGCCTGTGGTGTATAGTTCCGGCCGGTTTCCCGTCCCTTCGTCGCGCCGACATGGCCTGCGCCTTCGGGGCGGTCGAGCTCCCGCACACCGATGTCGCTGTGAGACCACATCTGATGCTGAACATCTACACCCTCAACAAAGACCATTGTCTGGTCAGCCGCACCGAGGCCGATGCCACGCTACCGCTGACCTCCGCCCTGTGGCTCGATCTGGTAGACCCCACAGACGAAGAACGGCACATGGTAGAAATCCAGAACCGTCAAACCTTGCCGGACACCGAGGACGTGGAAGAGATCGAGGCGAGTGCGCGCTCTTACCAGGACGAGGCCGGCGGCCTGCACGTGCACTCCATGTTTCTGCACCACGTGGAAGACCGCCCCCGCAACACCACGGTGGCCTTTACCCTGACCGGCGATCAGCTGATTACCCTGCGCGAGCGCGAGATTCCTGCCTTCCGTCTGCTGCGCATGCGCGCCAAGCGGCAAAAGGGGCTGACCAATGACGCCGTGGCCATTCTGCTGGCGTTGTTCGAGATCAAAATTGATGACCTTGCCGACACGCTGGAAGAGGTCTACACCGGCCTTGAGCACACCAGCAACCTGGTCCTGGAAGAAGGCGATGGCAATATCGAGGACGCCATCGACGAGCTGGCGCGCCACGAAGATACCAACGGCAAGGTCCGCCTCTGCCTGATGGACACCCAGCGCGCCCTGACCTTCCTGCTGCGCCACGGCAAGCTGGCGGCCGACCACGCGGAAACTGCCCGCGAGCTGCTGCGTGACATCGAGTCCCTGCTCCCCCACAACAGCTTCGTGTTCGACAAGGTGAACTTCCTGATGGATGCTGCCCAGGGTTTCATCAATATCGAACAGAACCAGATCATCAAGATATTCTCGATTGCCGCCGTGGTGTTTCTGCCGCCGACCCTGGTCGCCAGTGCCTATGGCATGAACTTCGATTTCATGCCGGAGCTGGACTGGCTGCTCGGCTACCCCTGGGCCATCGGCCTGATGATTCTCTCGGGGATCGCCCCCTACTGGTATTTCAAACGCAAGGGCTGGCTGTAAGATCCCGCCCGCAAGGAGACTTCCCATGCGCCCCCTCCTCCTGAGTCTCGCTCTCGGCCTGTTCATTCCCGCAGCGGCGGCGCAGGAGTCGGCGCTTCCCGACACTGTGCAAACACTGATTGACCGCGTGATGCCCCAGGTCGTCGAGTGGCGGCGGGATTTTCACCAACACCCCGAACTGGGCAATCAGGAAACCCGCACCGCGGGCATCGTGGCGGAATACCTGCAGTACCTCGGCATGGAAGTGCGTACCGGCGTCGCCCATACGGGCGTGATCGGCATCTTGCGCGGTGCCCTCCCCGGCCCCGTGATTGCGCTGCGTGCCGACATGGACGCGCTGCCTGTTGTGGAAGAGGTCGATCTTCCTTTCGCCTCACGGGAACGCACGGTCTATAACGGGGTAGATGTGGGGGTCATGCATGCCTGCGGGCACGACAATCATGTCGCGATTCTGATGGGCACCGCCAGCGTGCTGTCCCAGATGCAGGCAGAGTTGCCTGGCACCATTGTGTTTCTGTTTCAACCGGCGGAGGAAGGCGCCCCCGACGGCGAAGAAGGCGGCGCCGACCTGATGCTCAAGGAAGGGGCCTTTCGTGACCCCCGCCCCGAGGCGGTATTCGGCCTGCATGTCTCCCCGATTCCCGTTGGCGCCATTGCCGTGCGCAAGCAGGGCATGATGGCCTCCAGCGATGAATTCCGCATTACCGTGAAAGGCCAGCAGACCCACGGCGCACAGCCCTGGAGTGGCGTGGACCCCATCGTTGTGGCCTCGCAGATCGTGCTCGGCCTGCAGACCATTGCAAGTCGCCAGCTCGACGCCACGCTGACACCGTCGATCATCACCGTGGGCGCCATCAATGGCGGCATTCGCAACAACATCATTCCAGAATCCGTGGAGATGATCGGCACGATCCGCACCTTCGATGCGGGCACACGCGAGCAGATTCATCAGCGCGTGCGCCGCACCGCGATGCAGATCGCTGCCAGCGCCGGCGCCAGCGCCGATGTGGAGATCGAGATCGGCTACCCCGTGACAAGCAATGACCCGGCGCTCACCGAGCGCATGATGCCCACCCTGCAACGCGTTGTCGGCCCGGGAGTGGTGGAATCGCCCCGTGTCACCACGGCGGAGGATTTTTCCTATTTTGCGCAGGAGGTGCCGGGGCTGTTCTTTTTTCTTGGCGTCGCCCCCGAGAATCCGGAACTGGTGTTCCCGAACCATTCGCCCCGTTTCTTTGCGGATGAGCGCGCACTGCCCATCGGCGTGAAGGCGATGACGGCCCTGGCTCTGGACTACCTGCATCGCCGCTGAGGACCATCGAGATGTGAACGTTTTCCACCCGTCGCCACCGCGGTGGCCGAGGACCCTGACCATGCTCAAATTCTATTACGCCCCCAAAACCTGCGCCCTTGCCGTCCATCTCGCGCTGGAGCATATCGGCGCGCCCTATGAGGCCATTGCGCTGGATTTCAGCCAGCAGGCGCAGCGATCCGCCCAGTACCTCGCGCTCAATCCGAAGGGACGGGTCCCCTCGCTGGAGACCGAACGCGGCGTGCTGACCGAGACTCCCGCGCTGCTGCTCTATCTGTGCCAGCGTTTTCCCGACGCCGGTCTAGCCCCGCTGGAGGACGCCTTCGCCACGGCCCAGATGCAGGCTTTCAATAACTATCTGTGCGCAACCGTCCACGTGGCGCATGCACACCGTGTGCGAGGCGCACGCTGGGCAGACGAGCCCAGCTCCCTCGAAGACATGAAACGCAAGGTGCCGCAGACAATGGGCGAGTGCATGGCGCTGATCGAACACGGGATGCTCAAGGGGCCGTGGGTCATGGGGGAACAGTACACCGTCGCGGACATGTACCTGTTTACGATCGCCAATTGGCTGGAGGGGGACAGCGTGGACCTGAGCAAGCTGCCCAGAGTGATCGCCCACCGCGAGCGCATGAAGCAGGACCCGCGGGTGGCGAGGATTCACGCCCTGTACTGACGACGATCAGGCAAGAATGCGGGCGGGGTGTCGTGCAGCAATGGACACATCGCCCCACAGCATCGACCAGGACGCCGATTCTTCCTGCGTGGCATCAAATTGGTCGACCGGATAGAGCGCGTCAACAGCCCCGGAGGTCATTGCCTGGGCAACAGACAATCGCCGCACTTCTCTCACCGAATGGGGTACGACTGGGGGGATGGCCTCGGCATTTTTCTGTGGCTTGCGCATGGTGTTCTCCTTCTGTTGACACGGGCTCTATCTGATCGTGGCGCCACTATGACAGCCAATTGTGGCAGCTTGATGGACGCATTCGGATAGATTATGAAAAGTAGCGCCCTGTCTCCTTGCATGCCGATGCTTCCTCCGCCACACCGATTGCAGTAGCATGCTTAGGCCTTGCATCCGCACGCAATGTCACCCGTCGCTTTAAGGAAATTACCCATGAAAAATAAGAAGAATTTCAACAAGACCGTGCTCGGCCTGATTGGTTCAGGCGCACTGCTGGCCGTCTTCGGCTATGTGAATGCCCAGGGGGAACCCCCCGCCGTCATCGAAACCAGTTCCCACATCTTCACCCGCATGGCGGAGGGGGTGTATCAGGTCACCGGAACCGGCGAAGTCTATGTCATGAGCAATGCGCTGATGCTCGTGGGCGATGAGGACGTGCTGCTGGTGGACTCCCATGTCACGCCCAACGCGGCCAACGCCCTGCTGCGCTCCGTGCAGGCCGTGACCGACAAGCCCGTCCGTTACCTCGTGAATTCCCATTACCACTTCGACCACGCCCACGGCAATCAGGTGTTCCCGGAGCAGGTCGAGATCATCGGTCACAGCTATACCCGCACCAAGCTCAACGGAGAGATGGGCAATGTACTGACCGAGTCCACCATGGTCAGCTTTACCGAAGGCGTGCCCGCGCTTGTGGAAAGCCTGCGCGCCCAGCTGTCCGATACGCGTGACCCAACGGAGCGCGCTGCACTTGAACGTCGTCTGAAGGCGCAGGAAGCACACATGATCTCGCTGAAGGAGATCATCCCCACGCCGCCGAACATCACGCTGGAAACCAAGATGACGCTGTACCAGAAAATGGGCGATACCGACCGCGAGATCCAGTTGCTGCACCTGGGCCGTGCCCACACCGCCGGCGACGTGGTGATCTACCTGCCACAGGAGCGCCTGGTGTTTACCGGCGACATGATGCTGCCGTCCCTGTCCTATATGGGCGACAGCTTTCCCCTCGAGTGGGTCGACACGCTTGAAGCCCTCAAGGCCATTGATTTTGACGTGATCCTGCCGGGCCATGGCGCGCCGGTGCAGGGCAAGGACGAAATCGGATTCTTCCAGGCCTATGTGGCCGACCTGTGGCAGAAAACCTCGGACCTGAAAGCGCGCGGTCTGACGGCCGAGCAGGTCGCTGAGCAGATCGACATGACCAATCACGGCTCACACTACGGACAGATCCGGGGCCCCGGCGCCGATGTCCGGGCTATTCGCCGCATCTTTACCCTGCTGGACGAGTAAGCGCGTCTGCACAAAAAAAACGCCTGCCCCCGCGAAGGAGGCAGGCGTTTTTTATTTTCCTCTATTACGCCTCTTCGGCCTGAATCTGTTGTGCAATGCGCTGCACGTCATCCAGCACCCGCAGCAGATTGCCGCTCCACAGTTTGCCAATCTGCTCTTCGGTGTAGCCACGGCGCACCAGTTCAAGCGTCACATTGAAGGTTTCTGACGCATCGTTCCAGCCCCGAATACCGCCACCGCCATCGAAGTCGGAACTGATGCCGACGTGGTCGATGCCTATCAGCCGCACCATGTAATCGATGTGGTCAATAAAGTCTGACACATCCACGGGCGGTGCCACCGGGTCCACTTCAGTGGCGATCAGGGGAGCCACCAGGGCATCCACCTGTGCAGCTTTCATTTGGTATTGCGCACGCGCTTCATCGTCAAGCTCCCGCACCTGAGCGCCATTGAGCAGATCGATGCCCTGCTCCTGCGCGATGCGGCTGCGCAGCGCGTTCAGAGCGGCCTGGTGGGCGTTGTGCTTCTCGGTATTCAGATAACTGCTGAAGGCGGTCGCCTGGACCACACCACCGTTGTCACGCACGGCCAGCAGCTGCTCGTCGTCCATGTTGCGGCTGACATCGTTCATCGCGCGGGCAGACGAATGGGAGGCAATCACCGGGGCACGCGTCAGCTCCAGCACCTGCATGTTGGAAGTCTTGGCGGGATGGGAGAGGTCGATCATCACGCCCCACTTGTTCAGCTCCACTACGGCCTGCCGGCCCAAGTCACTCAGGCCATTGTGCAGCCACACGCCATCGCCCTCGCCCGTGTTGGAGTCGGCGAACTGGCTGTGACCGTTGTGGGCAAGCGACATGTAACGGGCGCCCATCTCTTGAAAGCGCTTTACATTGCCAACATCCAGCCCCATCGAGTAGGCATTCTCCACGCCGATCATCGCGACCTTCTTGCCCGCGGCGTCAATGCGGCGCACATCTTCGGAGGTGTAGGCCATTTCGATGGTGTCGGGCGCGAACTGCTCCGCCAGTCGGTGAATTGCACTGAATTTGTCGAGCGCATTGGCTTCCGCCGCGGCATAGCCTTCGGGTGTCAGCGGGCCTTGTCCGGTGTAGACGATAAACCACGCGACATCGAGCCCCCCCTCGATCATCTTGGGCAGATTCACCTGCGTGTCGAGATCGGCGGTGTAATTGTTGGTCTCGGTAAAATTGACGGTGTTGATGTCCGCGTGCGTGTCGAGTGTGATCACTCGTTCATGAATTCCGCGGGCACGCGCCACAATAGCCTCTTCGGTTTCGGCGGCAGGCATGGCGGAGACTTCGGCAGCCGCGGGCATGGGCGCTTCGGGCGCCGTCTGTTCGGCGGGGCTACAGGAGGCCAATGCAATGGCGCTGCACAGGGACAGCAAGGTGTGATTCTTCATGGGCAGATTCTCAATGGGTGGAGGAGTCGGGTCGCGCTCATCCTAGCAGTGCGGGATTCTCCGTCGCAACTTCCGTTTTTTGAGCGAATGCGGTTTACTTCTTGCATCAGGATTTTTCCTCATTTCTTTCGGAGTCAATGCGTCATGTTCCTGCACTCTTTTCGTCACTTCCTGCTGGGCAGTGCACTGTTATCGCTCGTCGTTGCCTGCTCCCCGCAAGAAGAAGTGCCGGTGCCGACAGAGGCCGAACGCCTGCAGGCAATTGCCGAGCGCGTGACCATTATCCGTGACGATTTCGGCGTTGGGCATGTGTATGGCCCGACAGATGCTGACGCCGTGTTTGGTCTGCTTTACGCGCAGGCAGAAGATGATTTTCCCCGCGTGGAACGCAATTACGTGTGGGCCATCGGGCGCCTCGCGGAGGTCGAGGGCGAATCGGCGCTTTACAGTGATCTGCGCGCCAAACTCTATATGACCCAGGCACAGGCACAGGCCGCCTACGATGCCGCGCCGCCCTGGTTGCAGGCACTGTGTGATGCCTTTGCCGATGGCCTGAACTATTACCTGCTGACCCATCCCGAGGTGACACCCCGCCTGCTGACCCGTTTCGAGCCCTGGATGCCCTTTTATTTTTTTGAAGGGTCGATCGGCGGGGATATCGAACAGATTCCGCTGCCGGGTATCGAAGCGTTTTACTCCCGTGCACAGGAGATGCAAGACAAGGTACCAGTCGCCACACTTAGCACTGACACTCCCTCATCCTCCTTTGCCTCGTGGGAGGATCGCGCTCTGGCCCGCACCATCCTGGAGGAGCCCGCCGGGTCCAACGGCATCGCGCTGGATGGCAGCCGCACCCTCTCGGGGGATGCCATGCTGCTGATCAACCCGCACACGAGTTTCTTTTTCCGCGGGGAATATCAGGTGGTCAGTGACGAGGGGCTCAATGCCTATGGCGCGTCTACCTGGGGCCAGTTTTTTATATATCAGGGCTTCAATGAAAACACCGGCTGGATGCACACCTCCACGGCCGCCGACTTTATCGACGAATTTGTGGAAGACGTGGTGATGGAAAACGGCGCGCTGCATTACCGCTATGGCGACGAGTTGCGGCCGGTGGAGGTTTCGCGCATCAGCCTGCAGGTGCGCACCGATACCGGCATGGAAACGCGGGAGTTCCCCGCCTTCCACACGCACCACGGCCCCGTGACACATGCGTTGGACGGCCGCTGGGTCGTCACGCGCATCAACTGGAATCCGGTGGAGGCCCTGCGACAGTCTTACCTGCGCATGAAAACCGCCAATTATGAAGAGTTCCGCGAGGTGCTGGACATTCGCACCAACTCCTCCAACAACACCGTGTTCGCCGACAGCAGCGGGAACATCGCCTACTTCCACGGCAACTTCATGCCCGTGCGCGACCCGCAGTTCGATTACCAGCATCCTGTGGATGGCAGCAATCCGGCCACCGACTGGCAGGGCGTCCACGCGGTGGAGGACACCGTGTTCGTGCGTAACCCGTTCACGGGCTACATCCAGAACAGCAACTCAACGCCCTTCACCGTCTCGGGCGAGGACAGCCCGCTGCGCGAGGACTACCCCGTCTACATGGCGCCGGATGCCGAGAATTTCCGCGCCAAACACTCCATTCCCCTGCTGGAACAGGCCGATGCCATGACGCTGGAGTCTCTGCTGGACCTTGCCTATGACACCTTCCTGCCCGGCTTCGAGCAGCTCATCCCCGGCCTCGTGGCCGCCTATGACGCCGACAGTGCGGCCTGGCCCCACCTGGCCGAGCCTATCGCGGTGCTGCGGGACTGGGACCTGCGCACCGGCGTCGATTCCGTGGCCATGTCACTCGCCCATTTCTATGGCATGAACGCGGCGCAGCAGATCGACACGCCCGACGAGATGAGCCAGTTGGAACAGATTGCGTGGCTGGGCACCGACAGCCCGGCGCAGGCGCGCCTGCAGGTGTTCAGCGACACCGTGGCGGAGCTAACGACCAAGTTCGGCAGCTGGAACACGCCCTGGGGCGAGATCAACCGGTACCAGCGCCTGACGGGCGAGATCACCCCGCCCTATGACGATGCCGGCCCCAGCCTCGCGGTGGGCATGGCCTCGGGCCGCTGGGGCGCCCTCGCCTCCTTTGGCGCTCGCGCCTTCCCCGGCACCAATCGGATTTATGGCAACAGTGGCAACAGCTTTGTGGCGGTGGTGGAGTTTGGCGAGCGTCTGCGCGCCCTCAGCATTCTGGCGGGCGGGCAGAGCAATGACCCGGCCTCGCCCCATTTCGATGATCAGGCGCAGCGCTATGTGGACCGAGAGTTCAAGGAAGTGGCGTTCTATCGTGAAGACGTTGAGGCACGTGCCCGCGCCACCTATCACCCCGGAGAGTGACGCGCGCGGGTTCTTTCCTGATCAATGGGCATGCGCGTCGTGCGCATCGCCCTCCCATCCCGGGTGCTGAAAATAGTGCCCATAGGCGTCCAGCGCTGCCTTGAGCGCCGGCAGCCCCGCCGGTGACTGCGGCGCGGCGTCCAACTCCCCCGCCGCGACCAGCAGATGCCCCAGAATGATGTGCAGATTGGCATCTGCCTCCGGTGCCAGCGCGCACTCCTCGATCATGGTATTCACGCTGCCCATGACCACCTCGCCCAGTTGCCGGGCCTGTTCGCTGCTGAGTTGTCCTGCCTCAAACACCGGGGTCAGCATGTCCACCGCCGCCCGGATCTGCGTCATGTTGTGCCGCAGAGGCTCGTCCGTCTCCCAGGGCTCAGTGCCGTTGAGGCGCAGCGCCTCGTCTGTCATATGCCCCGCGTGGGCATGGGCGTCTTCGTCGTGCCCGTGCGCATCCGCCTGGGCCAATGCCGGTGTTGCCCCGCCGGAGAGAACCCCCGTCAGCAACAGCAGCATTCCTGTGTGAAATCGTCGTGTCACGGTCGTTCTCCTTGTCGTGAATGTCATGCCAGTGTACGCGAATGGCGACGGCGGTGATGTCGAAAAGATCAAACACGCTCGTCATGCGGCGTAGCCTTATGCCGAAAGCGCCGGCCTTGTGCGCGCCAGCAGGCCTTCCACCGCGTGGACGTTTTTCTCCAGCCGCAGGTCCTGCCACAAACCCTCGGCCTCCGGATGCGCCTGCCGCAGATAATTCACCCATTGCTTGATGCGCCCCAGACGATCGCGCAGTGGCAATGTGGCGCTGACTTCCTGCCAGAAATCGTGCAGCAGTGGCAGGATGTAGGCCCACTGCGGCTCAAACGTGGTCTGCGCGCGAATCTGTCGCGCCAGAAACGGGCGCCGAACGGCCCCGCGCCCGATCATGACATCCGGCGTCCCCGTGATTTCGACACAGCGCTGATAGTCCTCCACGGAGCAGATGTCCCCATTGGCAATCAAAGGAATGCGCAGGTGCGCGCGAATCCGTGCCAGGGCGTCCCAATGCACGGGCGGGGCATAGCCCTGCACGCGCGTGCGGGCGTGCACGGTGATCTCGCCCGCGCCGGCATCCTGCAGGGCCGATGCGTTGTCCAGCATCAAGGAGGTGTCTTCATAGCCCAGGCGCATCTTGGCCGACACCATGATATCTGCGGGCACTGCCTGACGGATCGCCTTGACGACGCGGTACAGGCTTTCGGGCTCCTTTAACATCACCGCGCCGCCCGCACGCCGGTTCACCGTTTTGCTCGGACACCCGAAGTTCACATCCACGCCGAAGGACCCCAGCTCAATCACCCGCACCGCATTGGCCGCCATTGCCTGCGGGTCGCTTCCCAGCAGCTGCACCCGCAGAGGCGTGCCCGAGGCGGTGCGCCCACCCGTCATGAGCTCCGGGCATTGCCCCAGCAGCACGCGGTCCGGATACAACCGGTCCACCACGCGCACAAATTCCGACACCACCCAATCGTAACCGCCCTGCGCGGTAATCAGGCGGCGCAGATGCGCGTCCGCAAGGCCTTCCATCGGGGCGAGCACAAGGCGCATCGGCGTTACGCTCCTTTGCCTTGCGCAAGGTAGTCCTCAAGATGACGCAATGTTCCATAACCAATCTCCACGGCGCCAAACTCAAGCCCGGCATCGCGCTGCGCGCGCGTGGGGTGCAACTGCCGCATCATCACCACGGTTTTGCCGTTGCTTTGCTCCTCAAACGTGACGCGCACCCGGAAACGCCCTGGGTCATTATCGATGTCACTGCCGTGATCAAACTCGATCAGCCCCGGAGACTCTATCCGCAAAAACACCACGCGATTGCCGTAATGCACCCCGTCGGCGCTCAGATAACTGAAGCGCCACATGCCCCCCACGCGCACATCGATCTCGTGTGTCTCGCAGCGAAACCCCGGCGGACAAAACCACTGCGTCAGGTGCTCCGCCTGGCTCCACACCGCGAACACCCGCGCACGCGGTGCATCTATCACGCGCGTCAAAATCAGCTCGCGCTGCGCGACATCCTCGTTCCATTCATTGATAGGCATAAACGATATCCCGCTATTCCTTCTTTTTAAATTGATGAACATGCAGCTCCATGGCATCGAGGCGTTGCTCCCACAACTGCCGTTGCTGCGCCATCCACGTTTCCACCGCCAAGAGCCCCTCGGCCCGAAGACTGCACGGACGCTTTGTGCCCTCCACCCGACGCACAATGAGGCCCGCCTCCTCCAACACTTTTAAATGCTGAGAGACAGCCGGCTGGCTGATGGCAAAGGGCGCGGCGAGCTCATTGACCGTGGCCTCCCCCTGCGCCAGGCGCGCGAGAATCGCCCGACGTGTCGGGTCTGCCAGTGCGTAAAAAGCAGCATCCATTTTATTCATAAGTGTTAGCTTATATTACGAAGTGGGCTTCATCAAGCGGGGGATTTGGAGGATTAAGAGGATGAAGGAAATATCAGAGTGATATTGCATTCAGAAAAACGTTGGAGGCTTCCTCTTGGTGTTCCTCGTTACCTATTACACATGTTAGGAAGTACATTTTTTGGAGGCTGTGCTGACGCACATTTAGACACTCTTCGATAGCACTTTTCTTACAGGAGAGGATGTCGAACTTATCTTAAAAAAGTCGATGCATTTCTGGCTACATAAGCGTACTGAAAATAGAAAAGTAACTACCTACGGCCGTAGGTAACTTCTTGTAGATGTAGCTAATTAGAATGGCGCGCCCGGCATGATTCGAACATGCGACCCCCTAGTTCGTAGCCAGGTACTCTATCCAGCTGAGCTACGGGCGCTCAAAGAGGTGCGTATTATATAGAAATCGGCGCCGATGCAAAGGGGTTTTTTTAGCCATTCCGGGGGTATTTCTGAAAAAATGCCCTTGCATGTTACTATCTGGCCACTTCCCGGGCCGGGCCCGGGACTGGGCATTCACTCACGGTTCGCAGCTGGTAGGTAGTCCTGACATGAACACCAAGATCCTCGCCTTTCCTCTCCTGATTAGCGCCCTCTTCACCCCCCTCGTTGCCCATGCCGGTCTGGAAGACGGGCTCAAGGCGTTTGAGGCAGAAGACTATGCCACCGCCCTGACGGAATTCACGGAAGACGCCGAAAAAGGCGTTGCCCTCGCCCAGTACAACCTCGGGCTGCTGTACCACGACGGGCTGGGGACAGAACAGGATTTTGAAAAGGCCATGCAGTTGTTTGCTCTGTCTGCCCAACAGGGTGTGGCGCGGGCGCAGTACTTCCTCGGCAGCATGTACGACAATAGCCAGGGCACCGCGCAGGACTATAAAGAGGCCTATCGCTGGTACGAGATGGCGGCCAATCAGGGCGATGCAGCTGCGCAATATGCGGTGGGCACGATGAACTTCTACGGCCAGGGCAAGCCAGAAGACTATGGCCAGGCGGTGCAGTGGTATGGCAAGGCGGCGCTGCAGGGGCACCGGGATTCGCAGTACAACCTCGGCATCATGCACGCCAATGGCTACGGCACGCCGCCCGACGCGGAGGAGGCCCACAAGTGGTTCCTGGCGGCGGCGGAAGGCGGCAGCCCCGATGCGCAATACAACCTGGGCATCATGTATCAGGACGGCGTGGGCGTCGCGCCGGACCCGGTGGTCTCGGTACGCTGGTTCGTGCGCGCGGCGCAGAACGGCATTCCGCAGGCGCAGGCCCGCGTGGGCATCGCCTATGCCTCGGGCGTGGGCGTGGAGCGTGACTATGTGAAGGCGCGGGACTGGTTCACGGTCGCAGCGGAAAACGGGGATGTCCCCGCACTCGCCTTTCTGGGTCGGCTCTATCTGAATTCGCTGGGCATGGAGGAGCGTGATCTGGTGTCGGCCTACATGTGGTTCAAGCTGGCCAATTCCAGCGGGGACCAGGAAGCCGCGAACGTGATCGCCACCCTGCGCGGCTACATGAAGCCGGATGAGATCAGCAGCGCAGAGCAACGGGCCGTGGCCTGGGCGAGAGAACATCAATGAGCCCACACTTTTTGCGTGTCCTGCTCCCTGCCCTGCTGCTGATCACCGGCAGCGTTTCGCAGGCCCAAACACCCCGTTCCCTGGAAACCCTCCAGCAGGCCGCGACACAGGGCGAGCGCGCCGCCCAGTTTGAAATGGGCAACCGCTATCTCGCGGGCGATGGCGTGGCCGCTGACAATTTTGAGGCCGCCCGTTGGTTTCGGCTCGCCGCCGAGCAGGGCGACAACAACGCCCAGTACAACCTCGGGGTGATGTACATGCAGGGCACGGGCGTAATTGCCGACCTGCCACAGGCCATCGACTGGTTCCGCCGTGCGGCCGAACAGGGCGATGCGCCTGCCCAGTTCACGCTGGCCACGCTGTATGCCAACGGCCGCGGCGTGCCGCGGGACCCGGTGCTGGCTCACATGTGGTTCACCCTTGCGGCCTCGGGTGGCCACCGGGCGGCCGCCGCCAATCTGGTGCTGTATCAGGAAATGATGACAGACCTGCAGATTGCGGACGCACAAAAGCTGGCCCAGCAATGGGTGGAAAAATTCAACACACTGCGCGAGCCTGCGATGCTGGAAGATGGCGCGGCGGCCCAGCGACCGGGGACACCATGAAGCGGCGCGCATTGGCACTGTGGGCACTGCTGGCGTGTTCCGCCGTGCACGCGGACTACGAGGCCGGCGTGCGAGCGGCTCAGAACGGTGACTACGACACCGCCCTCAAGGAGTTCACCGAGGCGGCAGAGGCAGGGCTGGATCTGGCGCAATACAATCTGGCGATCCTGTATTTTTCCGGACGTGGCGTGGAACAAAACTACGCCGAGGCCTTCCGCTGGACGCGTGCCGCCGCCGAACAGGGGCATCTGAACGCGCAGTTCAATCTTGGCGCGCTGTACTACACCGGCATGGGCACGCCGGTGAATCTTGAAGAATCCTTCCGCTGGTATTCACTCGCCGCGCAGGCGCATCACGCCGAGGCGCAATACAACCTGGCCACGATGTATGAGCAGGGTGAGGGCACAGACCAGGACCTGATTCAGGCCCATTTCTGGGCCAGTGCCTCTCAGTACTACGAGTTCCCCGACGCGCCGGCGCTGCTGGAAAGCCTGACGCGCAAGATGACAGCGCCCGAGATCAGTGCGGCGCGTGGGGCATTTGCCCGCTGGATTCTGGAGCAGTAGACGCTGGCGTTCTGAACAGGCCGATGAAGTCGTCCAGAATCAGGTAGAGCGACGGAATCATCAGCAGGGTCAGCACCGTCCCGAACAGAATCCCCCACCCCAGCGACAGCGTCATCGGAATCACCAACTGCGCCTGCAGGCTGGTTTCAAACATGATGGGCAACAGACCAAGGAAGGTGGTCATCGTGGTCAGCATGATGGCGCGGAAACGGCTCGTGCCCGCCTCCACAACGGCGTCATGCAGGTTCATGCCCTCCTCCCGCGCACGGTTCACAAAGTCCACCATGATCAGGCTGTCGTTCACCACCACGCCGGAAAGTGCCACCAGCCCAAACAGGGACATCATGCTCAGCGTGGTATCAAAAATGATGTGGCCGATCAGCGCACCGATCATGCCGAACGGAATCACCGCCATCACAATCGCCGGTTGCAGATAGGACTTCAGCGGAATCGCCAGCAGCGCATAGATCAGGAACATCGCGGCGCCAAAGAAGATGGCGATGCGCTGGATCAACGCGGCCTGCTCCTGACTGGCCCCGCCAAGCCCAAAAGTCACGCTCGGGTATTTCGCCAGCAGTTGTGGAATGAAGTTGTCGGTAATGTCGCGAATCACGGTAGCCGACTGCGCCACATTGGAATCGACATCGGAGGTAATCGTCACCGTGCGCTGACGGTCGATGCGGTTGATGCGGGCAAAGCCCTCGCCAATGGTCGCTTCGGCCACCTGAGAGAAGGGCACTTCGTCCCCCTGCGGCGTGCGGATGCGCATGGCTTCCAGATTGGCAATGGACACGCGCTCCTGCTCCGGGTAACGCACCATCACCTTGAGTTCATCGCGTCCGCGCAACATACGCTGCGCTTCCTCACCATAGAAAGCCTGTCGCACCTGACTGCCCAGCGCGCTCGCCGTCAGGCCCAGTTGCTCCGCCTCGGGCTTGATGCTGAGGGTAATCTCCTCACTGCCACGGCTGTAGGAGTTGGTGACATCGAACACGCCGGCGTAGTCCGCGAGCTTGGACTCCAGTTCCGCCGCGGCCTGCTCGAGTTTGTCGTAGCGACTGCCCATCAGGCGCAGATTGATCTTGGCACCGCCCCCCGCATTGGTGCTGGAGGAAAACCGCAGCTCGCGCGTGTTGGGAATAAAGCCCACCTTGTCGCGCCAGTGCCGCTCGATCTCGCCCGCGCCAATACTGCGCTCGTCGCCGGACTTGGTGAGCTCTACCATGACGGAGCCGCCATCATCCCCGGAGGTGGAAACCATCACATGATCGATGGGCCGCTCGTCGGGGAAGTCCTCATTCAGGCTCAGCACCGCCTGTTCGATGCGCGTCAGAGCCGCGTCGCGCTCCTCATAGGACACGCCGTCGTTCATCACCAGCGTGGTCTGAATAAAGTCACTCGGCACGTTCGGAAAGAATTCAAAACGCACCAGATTGCCCGCAATAAGGCCGATGGAAACTACCATCATCGCCACAAACACGGACACGGTGGTGTAGCGGTTGCGCAGGGATTTCTCCAGAAAATTGCGGTAAGTGACCTGAATGAAGGCATCCAGCTTGACCGCCACGGCATCCTGAAACCGCACCAGCAGGCTGCGCGTGCGCGTCTGTTCCGCGAGCCGCGAATGCGCCAGGTGCGCGGGCAGAATCAGCTTGGATTCGGTCAGCGAGAACACCAGACACAGAATCACCACCATGCCGATGGATTCAAAGAAGGGGGCCACCTGCCCCCCCACCAGCAACATGGGCGCGAATGCCGCGATGGTCGTCAGCACGCCGAAGGTCGCGGGGATGGCCACACGGTGGGTGCCGGCAATCACATTGTCGAGGCTGTGGCCGCGCAGCGTCACCTCCGAGTGCACACTCTCGGCGGTGATGATGGCATCGTCCACCACGATGCCCAGCACCAGAATCAGACCAAAGAGGCTGATCATGTTGATGTCCACCGGGTACGGGCCAATGGGCATCAGCCACAGGGCGCCGAAGAAACTGATCGGAATGCCTACCATCACCCACAGCGCCATGTTCAGGCGCAGGAAGGTGGTGAGCACGAGAAACACGAGCACGGCCCCCATGGCGAGATTGCCGAGCATCATGTTGAGCTGGCTCTTCAGGTAAAACGCCTGCGAGCCCCAGCTGTCCACGTTCAGCCCCTCGGGCAGGGTGGGCTGGCGCTGGGCGATGTAGGCCGCGACGGCCTCCTCGATATCGAGCACATTCTGTTCCCGCGTGGCGAGCACCTGAATGCTCAGGGAGCGGTTACCATCAAAGCGCGAGAAGGCTTCGGATTCCACGAACCCATCGACGACCGTGGCCACATCGCTCACCAAAAGGCGCGTGCCGTCGCGGTTGGTGCGCAGTACGATGTTGCCGAAGTCGGTGCCGGTGAAGGCCTTTTCCTTGGTGCGCAGTTGAATGCGTCCGGTGTCGGTGCGGATTGCGCCGCCCGGCATGTCCACGGAAGAGGCGCGCACCGCATTGGCCACCTGGTCCAGCGTCAGGCCGTATTTACGCAAGGTGCTTTCAGACACCTCGATGGCAATCTCGTAATTGCGGTCTCCCAGAATGTTCGCCTGGCTGACCTCCGGCAGGGCGAGTATCTCCTCGCGAATCTGATGGGCAAAGGCCTTGAGGGCCATGTCGTCCAGATTGCCGTAGATGGACACGTTGAGCACGTTCTGCGTGATCTCGAACTCGCGCACCGTGGGGCGTTCCACGCCCGCCGGGAAGGTGGAAATGGCATCGATGCGTCCCTTCACCTCGTCGAGCAGTTCGGTCACGTCGTACTCGGTAGAGATCTCCAATGAAATGGTGCCGACCCCTTCGCGTGCCACGGAGTTGATGCGGTTGATGCCGATCAGCCCCTGCAGGGATTCCTCGATGGGCACCACAATGGCCTCCTCCACTTCTTCCGGCGCGGCGCCGGGATAGGCCATGGAGACCTGCACCATGCGGGTTTCGAAATCCGGGAAGATCTGAATCTTGATGGTCAGGGCCGAGGCAATGCCGGCA
Source organism: uncultured Klebsiella sp. (assembly GCA_964538025.1). Classification (GTDB taxonomy): domain Bacteria; phylum Pseudomonadota; class Gammaproteobacteria; order Pseudomonadales; family Pseudohongiellaceae; genus UBA5078. The sequence goes on from CAZICZ010000005.1 coordinate 62,879, forward strand.
AACAGCACAAACATCATCAACAGATTGGCTGCCACGCTATTGCTGCAGAACCAGGCGATGACGCCTTTTTCGGTCGTGCGTTCCGACTGGCTCATGAGGATTCTCCCGCGTTCAGGGCGAAGCCTTCTTCGGTGGACACGCGCATGCCCTCGATGGGTACCGGGACGGGGCTGACGATCACGCGCTCTCCCGCTGTCAGTCCGCGATTAATGAACACGGATTCCATATCGGTGCGCAGCACGTTCACGGGGCGCACACGCAGGCGGCCCTCCTCGTCCATGACCATGACCTGATTGCCTCCGCGCACGGCACTGTGGGGCACCTGGAACACATTGCGGGCCGTGATGCCCTCCAGCGTCGCATTCACGAAGCTGCCAATCTGCAAGGCGGGACGCGAGGTGGACTCGCGCAGTCCGTACGGGTCCCGTACCTGAGCGACGGCATAGTACACGCGGGTAGCGCTGTCGATGACGCCATCGGTGCGCACCAGTTGTGCGTTCCACTGCTGGGGACGCCCGCCGATGCTGGTGCTCAGGCTGACATTTTTGCGGTTCTCGATGGCCATGCTGCCCATGCCGGGCTGGGGCAGCTCCAGAAAGGCAATATCGCGATCCGTCAGGGGCAGACGCACCTCGGCGTAGTCCACGGCGAAGGTGCGGGCAAGCTGCGTGCCGGTGCCCACAAACTGGCCAATATCCACCATCTTTTCGCGGACCAGCCCGTCATAGGGCGCGCGAATCCGGGTGCGTTCGAGTTGCCGCTCGGCACGTGCCAGATCGGCCTCGGCAAACAGCACGCGGGCGCGGGCCTCTTCCAGGAACGGCGTGCGTAGTGCCAGTGGCGGCGCGTCGGCACGCGCACGGCCGGAGGAATCCCATTGCCGCGCCGCCTGCTCGGCCTGCGCGCTTTCCTGCGTGAGCTGCGCCTGTGCGGTCAACAGATTGGCGCGCGACTGCTGCACCTGCACCTCGTAGTCGGCCGAATCGAGGCTGAGCAGCAGCTCGCCTTCGCGGAAAAAGCCGCCCACGACAAATTTGTCCGACACTGACACCACGCGGCCGGAAACCTCCGCCACCAGGGTGGTCTGGGTGCGCGGCTCCACGGTGCCCTGTGAGGCAACGGAGAACGTCATGTCCTGCGGGTTGGCGATCTGGACTTCCACCAGGGTGACGCGCTCCTCGGGGGAGCGCACGACGGGTGCGGGCCGATTCAGAATCATCAGCGCACTGGCTGCTGAGGCCAGACCGACAATGAGCAGGGGGAGAAGAAATTTTTTCATTGGCCTAGTTCCTTGAGGAGTTGCTCGTTGCTCTGGACCGCCGCGTCGTAAAACCGGCGCATCTGCGCCAGACGACCGTGGGTCGCTTCCATGTGGGCGGGAATGTTGTCGTCTGCCTGTTGCAGGATCTGCTGCATGGCTCGCATGCGCGCAAGATAGGTTTCGATCATGCGCAGAAAGGGCGAGGAGGCTAACTGGTAATAGTCCTGCCGGTCGCCCGGCATGGTCACCCGTTCCAGCATGCCAATGGCGGCAAGCGTGCGGGTGTTCGTGCTGACGCTGGCGCGGCTGATCTGCAGCTCATCCGCCAGTTGCCCGAAACTGACCGGCCCACCGTGCACAATAAAATAGCCGAACAGACGCCCGGCGATGCGCGCCACACCGTCCTGCTGGGCGGACATGCCCATCTGTTCGATAAAGCGCGTCACCCCGTCGAAGGTGTCGGCGCGCGCGCCCTCCTCGGCCGGGGCACCGGCGGCAGGGAGATGCGCGGAGGATTCGTGACTCTTTTCCATGGTGATGACTCGTCAGGCCCCTTCGTCATAGGGGGGAATGGTGTACGTTCAGTTTGTTCAGTCATGACTAAACAAACTGAACGGCGCGGATTGTAGCGGGGTGACTGGCGCGGAACAAAGGCTGAAGGGCCAAAGGAGTCGGGAGTGCGCCGGAACGAAGCTGGCGCGGCGCGATCAGGCGGCGAGCGCCTGGATTTTCTTCACCATCGCCTGCAGGCCGTTGCCTCGCGTGGCGCTCAGGTGCTTGAGCAGGTTAAGGGAAGCGAAATAGGCATCGATGTCAAAGGCGCGAATCTCGGCGGCGGTTTTGCCGTTATAGGCGGCGAGCACAACTCCCAGCAAGCCCTTGACGATAAAGGCATCGCTGTCGGCCTCAAACGTGTAGCGGCCGTTCTCCAGATGTTCGAGCAGCCATACCTGGCTCTGGCAGCCGCGCACGAGATGCTCCTCGGTTTTGGCGGCGTCCGCGAGCGGTGGCAGCTCCTTGCCCAGATCAATGATGTACTTGTAACGGTCTTCCCAGCTGTCGAAAAAGGACAGCGCCTCGACGATGTCCTCGGGGGTAATCTCGGTGCCGAAACGGTGTGGGTTCATGGCCTGCCTATCGTGAAGGATCAAGGGTTGCTGGGGGCGTATTCGGGGGCTGTCAGGCTAGTAGAACATGCCGGTTTCGAGCTGCGCCTCTTCGCTCATCATGTCGCGGCTCCAGGGCGGATCGAACACCAGCGTCACCGCGACAGTCTCCACGTTGGGCACGCGCCGGACGCGGTACTCCACATCCCCCACCAGCACCGGGCCCATGCCACAGCTCGGCGCGGTGAGCGTCATCTCGATGTCGACGCGCTTGGCCGCCTGATCAATGGCGACTTTGTAGATCAGCCCGAGGTTCACCAGATCCACGGGAATTTCCGGGTCGAAGACGGTGCCTAGAGCCTCCCACACCTGCGTCTCCTGGATGCGTTCATCCGTGGCGGGCGGGAAACTGAGCTTCTCGGCCTGCAAGCCAAGCTTGTCCGCGTCGGTGCCGTCCACACGGACCATCTGCCCGTTGTACACCAGTGTGTAATTGCCCCCCAGTGTCTGGGTGATGGCGACAAAGGTGTTCTTCGGGATGGTCAGCGGCGTGCCATCGGGTACGCGGCGCGCAGGACAGTCCTCCTGCGCCAGCACCATGCGTCTTTCCATATCAGCTCACGTTGAAACTTTCGCCGCAACCGCAGTGGTCCTTGGCGTTGGGATTTAAGAAACGCAGCTGGCGGTTCACGCCCTCTGTGACGTAATCGATCTCTGTCCCATTGACGATGGCCAGACTGCCGCGGTCCACCAGCAGCTCCACGCCCTCTTCCAGGGGCACATGCACATCGTCTGGCTTTGCCTCGGGTACCAGGTCAACCACATGCATGTAGCCGGTGCAGCCGCTCTGCTTCACGCTCAGGCGGATGGCACTCGCGGTCGGGCTTTTGCGCAGCTGGTTGCGGAAATGGGCAACCGCAGCAGGCGTCACGTGCACACTGCTCTGGCTGGCAGACTGAACGGGGTCAAAAGACGCTACGCTCATCGGGAATTTCCTCTGGCTCACACGGGTAAAATTAAACGAGAAACTGCCTGGCTTTTTCAAGCGCTGCAAACAGGCGGTCCACATCGTCACGGGTATTGTAAAAACTGAAGCTGGCGCGCACGGTGCCGGGAATCCCGAATTGCTCCATGATGGGCTGGGCACAGTGATTACCCGTGCGCACGGCAATGCCCTGCTGATCCAGCAGGGTGCCCAGATCGGCAGGGTGGACGCCCTCGAGCACGAAACTAAGCACACTCACTTTATGGTCGGCGGTGCCCACCAGCCGCAGGCCGGGCACATTTGTCGCTTTCTCCTGGGCATAGGCCAATAGGGCCTGTTCGTGCCGCGCAGCGCCGGCGCGGTCGAGCGCGTTAAGATAATCCACCGCCGCGCCAAGCCCGATCACGCCCGCGATGTCCGGCGTCCCCGCCTCGAATTTATAAGGCAACTGGTTGAAGGTAGTGCCACTGAAGCGCACGGATTCGATCATCTCGCCTCCGCCCTGATAGGGGGGCATCGCGTCGAGCAGTGCCCGCGTGCCATAAAGCACACCCACGCCGGTCGGGCCCATCATCTTGTGTGCCGAAAACGCGTAAAAGTCGCAGCCCAGCGCCTGCACATCCACGGGCCAGTGCCCGACCGCCTGCGCACCGTCTACCAGCACAAGAGCGCCGGCTGCGTGCGCAAGACGCACGACCTCGATCACCGGGTTGACGGTGCCCAGCGCATTGGAGACATGGCCGATGGCAACCAGGCGCACGCGCGCATCACACAGACTGGCAAAGGCCTGCAGGTCGAGCGTGCCGGTGCTGTCCACGGGTATCGCTTCGACCGTGGCGCCGGTGCGCTGGGCAATGAGCTGCCAGGGCACAATATTGGAATGATGTTCCATGGCGGACACCAGAATGCGGTCTCCCGCACGCAACTGACTGCCGCCCCAGCTGGCGGCCACCAGGTTGATCGCCTCCGTCGTGCCGCGCGTCCAGATGATCTCGGCGGGCTCGGCTGCGTTGATAAACGCGGCGACCTTGTGGCGCGCGCTCTCAAACGCCGTGGTGGCACGATCTGCCAGTGTATGGGCGCCACGATGCACATTGCTGTTATCACGGCGGTAGTAATCGCAGATAGCCTGGATCACACTCTCCGGCTTTTGCGTTGTTGCCGCATTGTCCAGATACACCAGGGGCTGGCCATTGACCTGCTGGTGCAGAATCGGAAAGTCCTGCCGCACCGTGGCGATGTCAAACGGAGGCGGTGTCGTGAGTGTGTGCTCAGACATGACCCGTGGCCTCCCGCGCGAACTGGGTGGCGAGATGCCGTTGCAGGTGTTCGCGCACGGCGGGCTGCGGCAGCGCCTCCAGCAGCTCGTTGATGAAGCCAACACTGAGCATGCGGCGCGCATCGGTCTCTGACAGGCCGCGGCTTTGCAGGTAGAACATCGCGGTTGGGTCCAACTGGCTGACGGTCGCGCCGTGGGCACAGCGCACGTCGTCGGCGTATATTTCCAGCTCCGGCTTGGTGTCCACCTCGGCCGTGTTGGAGGTCAGCAGATTGCGATTGCTCAACTCCGCAAGCGTCTTTTGTGCCTGCGGATGAATGTGGATGCGGCCGTTGAAGACGGCACGTGCGCTGTCGGAGATGATGCCGCGAAACACTTCGCTGGTGGTGCAGTGAGGGGCCTCATGCTCCACATTGGTGTGGTAATCCAGCAATTGCTGATGCCGAGGCATATACACGCCGTTAAGCGCTGCGAATGCGCCGGGGCCCTGATGGCGGATCTGGTAATCGAGTCGCTTGAGGGTGCTGCCCTCTGCGAGGGTGAAGCCCTCGTAGCGCGCATCGCGCTGCAGCGCCACATGCACACCGCCGATGTGAATCTGGTGCTCTTCCTCGAGGTTCATGCGGGTATGGGTCAGCGTGGCATTGGCGCCTACCGACAGCTCCGTCAGGCTGTTGACAAAACTGTTCTGTACCGACGCATCGGACACAAAATGCTCGATCAGGTCCGCCTTTGCGGACTCTTCCAACACCACCAGCACGCGATGATTGACCGACACAGCCGCCGCGCCGGGCGTCGACACGTGGACAATGTAGACCGGTTTTTCAAGCGAGGTGCCGCGTGGCACATGCACCAGCACGCCCTCGTCCACCCAGGCATTGTTCAACGACGCAAACAGGTGACGGCGCGTGTCCACCCGTGCGCCAAGATGGGCAGCGATCACCGCTTTCTGTGTCTCGCTGGCGGCATGAAAACGCTGCACGCAGGGGTGTGCGCAGTCGGACGCCTTGGCATCGAAGACGCCATTGACGAAGACCAGACGGAGCGCGTCCAGCGAGAGCAGTGCATCGGGCGCAAGCGTGACAGACGCCGGGGTGGCCCAGCCGGAAAATTCAGCGCGTTGCAGCGCGGATAGGGGCGTGTACTTCCACAGCTCGGTGCGGCGGGTCGGCCAGGCGGCCGCGCGCCATTCCTCGCGCCCCTGGTCTCGCACAGCCTGCAAACCGGGGACGGGTGCAAGGCCCCGCGAGAGCGCCAAGGCCAACGCCTGAAAATCAGGGGCCATTGCCCTCACAGTCTCAGACACCGTCGTTCTCCAGCCAGCTGTAGCCTTTGGCTTCGAGTTCCAGCGCCAAGGCCTTGTCGCCTGACTTGACGATACGGCCACCGGCCAGCACGTGGACAAAGTCGGGCACGATGTAATCCAGCAATCGCTGGTAATGGGTGACCACGATGAAACTGCGCTGACCGTCGCGCATGGCATTCACGCCCGCGGCGACCACCTGTAGCGCGTCAATGTCGAGACCGGAATCGGTCTCGTCGAGAATGCACAGGCTCGGTTCGAGCAGCATCATTTGCATGATCTCGTTGCGCTTTTTCTCGCCGCCGGAAAAGCCTTCGTTGACGCCTCGCTTGAGAAACGCGGCATCGAGATTGACGCGCTTGGAGGTCTCTCGAGCCAGCTTCATGAAATCGAAGGACGAGAGCTCGGGCAGTCCGAGATGTTTGCGGCGGGCATCCACCGAGGCCTTGAGGAATTCCATATTGCTGACGCCGGGAATCTCGACCGGGTATTGAAAGGCCAGAAAAAGCCCTTCACGAGCGCGCTCCTCGATGTCCATTGCCAGCAGATTTTTGCCCTGAAAGGTAACGGTGCCGGAGGTCACCTCATATCCGGGTCTGCCGGAGAGAACATTGCCGAGGGTACTCTTGCCCGCGCCGTTGGGGCCCATGATGGCATGCACTTCCCCCGGCTTGATGCGCAGCGACAGACTGCGCAGGATATCCGCGCCTTCCACCCGTGCATCGAGATTCTGAATTTCCAACATACGCCGTGCTTCCTGATTCTGTGCTTTTTGGAATGGTGTGTTTGATGTGCCCTAGCCCACGGAGCCTTCGAGGCTGACTTCGAGCAATTTGCCCGCTTCCACCGCAAACTCCATCGGCAGCTCCTTGAAGACTTCGCGGCAGAAGCCGTTCACGATCATGGAGACAGCCTTCTCGGCATCCAGGCCGCGCTGCTGGCAGAGAAAGAGCTGATCGTCGCTGACCTTGGAGGTCGTCGCCTCGTGCTCGATCACGGCCGAGGGGTTGCGGCTCTCGATATAGGGGAAGGTGTGCGCACCGCAGCGATCGCCGATGAGCAGCGAGTCACACTGGGTGTAATTGCGCGCCCCGGTGGCCCCGGCATTAATACGCACGAGCCCGCGATAGGCGCTCTGGCTCTTGCCCGCCGAAATGCCCTTGGCAACGATGGTGGAACGGGTGTTCTTGCCGATGTGGATCATCTTAGTGCCGGTGTCGGCCTGCTGGAAGTGATTGGTCAGCGCCACCGAGTAAAACTCGCCCACGCTGTTGTCCCCTTTCAGGATGCAGCTGGGGTACTTCCAGGTGACGGCGGAGCCGGTCTCCACCTGAGTCCAGGAGATGCGGGCATTGGTGTGGCACACGCCGCGCTTGGTGACAAAATTGTAAATGCCCCCTTTGCCCACTTTGTCGCCGGGATACCAGTTCTGCACCGTGGAGTATTTGATCTGCGCATTGTCCAGCGCCACCAGCTCCACGACCGCCGCATGCAGTTGGTTCTCATCGCGCATCGGTGCCGTACAGCCCTCGAGATAGCTGACATAGGCGCCCTCGTCAGCCACGATCAGCGTGCGTTCAAACTGGCCGGTGTTCATTTCATTGATGCGGAAATAGGTGGACAGCTCCATCGGGCAGCGAACCCCTTTGGGGATATACACAAAGGAGCCATCGGAGAACACGGCAGAGTTCAGCGCCGCATAGAAGTTGTCTTTCTGTGGCACCACGGACCCCAGATACTGCTTTACCAGATCGGGAAAGCGTTTTACCGCCTCGGAGATCGAGCAGAAAATCACCCCCGCCTCTTCCAGCTTGGCGCGGTAAGTGGTGACCACCGACACGGAGTCGAACACGGCATCCACGGCCACGCCGGCGAGAGCCTCCTGTTCATGTAGCGGAATACCGAGCTTGGCGTAGGTCGCCAGCAGCTCAGGGTCCACTTCATCGAGGCTCTTGGGCTTGTTCGCCATGCTCTTGGGCGCACTGTAGTAAGACAGCGCCTGAAAGTCCGGCGTGGGGTATGACACGTGCGCCCACTGGGGTTCTTCCATGTCCTGCCAGGCGCGGAACGCCTTGAGCCGCCACTCGAGCATCCAGGCCGGTTCGTCCTTTTTGGCCGAGATAAAGCGCACGACGTCTTCATCCAGCCCGGGTCTGAGCGTCTCCGACTCAATGCTGGTTTGAAATCCCGCAGAGTAGTCCTTGCGGATCAAGCTTTCGACCTGTTCTGTCACGTCTTTACCTCTGGTGTTGCGTGCCGGCCGGGGCGTCTGCTGTCGTGCCGTCCATGCAACACATGGATGCCGGCGCAGGGCGCCAGCCTGTCCCCTGTGGGGTGGAGTGAATCCGATGATGAGGCCGGGATTATCTAATTTCCGAGTATTTCAGTCAAGTATTAGACAGCCCGACGACCCGGGCTCAGGCCTCGATCAAATAACAGGGATTATACGCCTTTGTGCCCAATTTCATGCGTCCTTGGGCGATAAAACTGCGCAGCAGGGCGTCCATGCTGCGCAGAATTTCCGGGTCTCCGTGCAGGCGGAAAGGGCCTTGTTGCCGGATCATCTGGATGCCGGCGTCCTTGACGTTGCCGGCCACAATCCCGGAAAAAGCCCGCCGCAGATGAATGGCCAGATCACTGGGCGACTGCTCACGCGTCAAGCGAAGCGCCGCCATGCTCTGGTGACTGACCGCAAAATGCCGCTTCATCTCCTCGGGAATTTCCAGCAGCCAGTGGTAGTAATACGCGTCGCGTCCCGCGCGCCGGTTACTTGTCACGCGCGCCATGCCCTCCTGCATCGCACGGGCGACAGCCGCGGGGTCATCCTGAATGATGGTGTAGTAACGCCGGACCTCCTCCCCAAGGGTTTGCACGAGAAAGGCATCGATGGCATCGAAATAATGCCGGCTCTCGCCGCCCGCGGTGAAGATCACAGGCAGCACGATGTCGCGATTGCCCGGCGCCATGAGGGTGCCGATCAGGAACAGGATTTCCTCCAGTGTTCCCACTCCGCCAGGAAACACGATGATGCCGTGACCAAGGCGCACAAAGGCCTCCAGACGTTTTTCGATGTCGGGCATGATCACCAGCTGGTTCACGATGGGGTTGGGGGATTCGGCAGCGATAATGCCCGGCTCGGAAATGCCGATGTAACGCCCGTCCCTCAGGCGTTGCTTGGCATGCCCGATGGTGGCGCCTTTCATGGGGCCCTTCATGGCGCCCGGTCCACAGCCGGTGCAGATATCCAGCCCCCGCAAACCCAGCTGATAACCAACGGACTTGCTGTAAAGGTATTCCTCACGACTAATCGAGTGACCGCCCCAGCACACTACCATCCGGGGCTCCGTGCGCGGCCGCAGCAGGCGCGCGTTGCGCAGCATGTTGAAGACCAGATTGGCCGCCGGCCGGCCACTGTGATCCTCCCCCAGCGCATGGCCTTCGGCATCGGTCTGGGGCGTCAGCGCACGGTCGGCCAGGGCATAGGGCTCACCGGACATGAAGACGATGTCGCGCAGCACGGCAAACAGATGATCCCGCACCCCGTTCATGATGACGCCATCAACGAAGGCGCAGGCCGGCGCGTTTTTCAGAATCAGCTTGATGCCCCGGGCGCGCTGGGCAATGTCGATGCTGAAGTCGGCGTAACGGGCATACACCTCGGAGGCATCGTCGGTGGTGTCATCGCAGTTCAGGACCGCCAGGGCGCAGCGGCGAAACAACTCGTAGTGACGCGAGTCGCGCACATTGCGCAAACGGTCGACCTCCCATTGGGAAAGCAGCTCCAAAGTGCCACGGGGACTCACAGCGGCATCCAGTGTGCCGGTGCAGCGCTGCTCATCGATCTCAAGCGGCGCGGAGGAATTCTCTGGGGAGCGTGTCATGCGGGGAGTGTCCTGTCGTCACTGCGGCGCTTTGCGCACGCAGACTGATTTTTGTCATTGGGTTCGTCATCGTGGCTGCGGTACCATAGTCACGCGCGAGCGCCATGAGGACAGCGATTCCAGCTGTCGGGTACGCCCCTGCCACCACCGAGCTTATTATGCCCACACCGACTCCCGATAACATCCCAAGCGCGCTCACCGATGACGAAGAAGCCAATTACGATCTGTTCATCGATCGCATTCTGGACACTGGTCAGATATGGGGATTGAAGGCAGCCGACGGCTGGGCCGTGTGCCCGTCACTGGAATTTGAAAATACCGATGTGTTCCCGTTCTGGTCTGCCGAGGCAGATGCCAGAGTCCACTGCACGGAAGACTGGAAGATCTACACCCCGGCGGTGATCGAGCTGGAGGACTTTGTGGTGAACTGGTTGCCCGGCATGCACGAAGACGAGGTCATGGTCGGCCCGAACTGGAACGCGGAGCTGAGCGGGCTGGAAGTGGAGCCCGCCGATGTAGCCCAGCGTCTGGGAGTCGCCGAATAAGCGACTCTAGGCATCGAGCGCGGCCTGTCGCCGTTGCAGTTCGCGCTCGTGTTCCTCCCGCGCATCGGCGATGATCTTGAGCACCTCGTCGACATCCGCGCTGGTCAAAGAGCCCTCGAAGCGCCCTGTCAGGGGAGATTCGGGGCGCAGTGTCCCCTTCTCGAACAAGCTCCAGATTTCACTGCCATACTGGGTCTGCCGCAGCGCCGGCGCAAAGCGACCAAAATAGCGCGCCATGTTCTCCACGTCCCGCAGTAACATCGCCGCGGCCTGATTATTCCCGGCCGCATTGACTGCCTGGGGCAGGTCGATGATGACCGGCCCATTCGCCGACAGCAGCACGTTGAACTCCGACAGATCCCCATGCACCAGGCCCGCGCAGAGCATCTTCACGATGTCCCGAAGGATGCGCGCATGAAACTCGCGGGCCTGCGATTCGTCCAAGACCACATCGTTCAGCCGAGGGGCCGGGTCGCCCTCGGCATCGCAGATCATGTCCATCAACAGCACCCCGTCCACAAAGCCGTGGGTGGCGGGCACGTTGACGCCCGCGGCGGCGAGCCGCGTGAGGGCATCCACTTCCGCTGTCAGCCAGGCCTGCTCGAGCTCCTGCTGGCCGAATTTGCTGCGTTTTCCTGCGGCACGGGCACTGCGGCTGTTCTTGAATTTGCGGCCTTCCTGGTATTGCGCGGCCTGCTTGAAGCTGCGCTTGTCCGCTTCCTTGTAGACCTTGGCGCAGCGAACATGGGGCCCGCAGCGGACCACATAGACCTGCGCTTCCTTGCCGCTCATCAACTGACTGAGCACATCGTCGATGAGACCGTCGTCTACCAAGGCCTTTAATCGTGAGGGTATTTTCATAATGTCCTGTCAATGGGGCCGGCACACCCTTCCTGCAAGGGCATCGGTGCGCCGAATCCGGGCACCTGTGTTTTACACGCCGCTTCTTGTCTTTACGGGCGGGGCATATACTAGCGGCAACACGCCCAATCTCCGAGGAAAACTCATGGCCTTAAGCCCCGAAATTATTGCCGAGCTCAACACCCTGTTGCTGTTCAATGTCACAGACCCGCTAATCGGCATCAAAATTCACAAGGACGCGGACCCCGCGCGCATCGACGCCGCCCGACGCCTCCACGAGAAAGGCCTGCTGACACAGGTGGATGGCGGCTATCTGACAGTGTTGGGGCGCGAGGCAGCGGAACACCTGCACATGGCGCGCACCATCTTGACCAGCGCCTGAGCCAGGCCTAGGCCTCCGGTGAGGCCCACCCCAGCCGGGCAGCAAGCCCGGAGCTGCGACGCACCGGCGTCACACAAGCCCTTGCCAAGGCCGTCTTGCTGCCGTGCAGCGACAAATGCTGCCGGGCGCGCGTAATGCCGGTGTAGAGCAATTCGCGAAGCAGCAGCGGACTGTTCTCATCCGCCGGCAACACCAGCATCACGGCATCGAATTCTGAGCCCTGCGATTTGTGTACGGTCATCGCCCAGGCCGGAAGATGTTCGGGCAGACTGCCCGCGGGTATCCGCCGAATCTCTCCTGCCTCGCCCGGGAAACAGGCTTCCAGAGCGCCCTCTGCGCTACGCCACAGCAGGCCGATATCCCCATTGAACAGGCCGGTTTCGTAGTCATTGACCGTGATCATCACCGGCGTGCCGTGTCCCCCTGTCGGCTCTGTCATCAGGCCCGCCTCCATCAGGGACTGCGCTACCCGCGCATTGACCTCCCGCTCTCCCACCGGCCCCTCATGGGCGGCACAGAGCACGCGGCTCGCGGCAAACGCGGCCAGCGCCTGGGCCACGTCGCGACAGCCCAGATAAGCACGGTAGTGCGACAAGGCCCACGCGATGACCGCGGGATTCAAGGGCTGATGCACGCTGGCGGTGGGCGTGAGCCACGTCAGTTCCTGATTGCCCGGGCCTGCGCCCTCCTCCAACAGCGCCAGCGCCTCTGGCACCTGCGCCGCGTTGACGGCGCGGGCAAGCCTTCCTATGCGGCTGTGCGCATCAAAGCGATAGCTGGTGCGCAGGAGCGCAATGGCATCGGCAATGGCAGGCGCCAGCGGGTCAGTCGGGATCGCCTGCGTCTGGGTAGGACAGAGTCGCTGCAAAAGGGCAACGGCTTCCGGACGATAGTGCAGCGCCTGCCCGTGACCGGTGATGTCCCCCAGGACATTGCCCGCCTCGACGGACGCCAACTGGTCGCGATCCCCCAGGAGAATCAGACGCGTGGTCGGCGGGCAGGCCTCCACGAGGGCGCTCATGAGCGGCAGATCAATCATCGACGCCTCGTCCAGCAGCAGGCAGTCCAGCAGGAGCGGGTTGTGCGCATGGTGACGAAAGCGCCAGCCCGCCTCCGTCCGCTGATAGCCCAGCAAGCGGTGCAGCGTGCTGGCAGAATCGGGTAGCCGGGCGGCAATGGCGGGGTCCAGCGCCAGCCGGTCGCGGGCCGCCCGCAGGGATTCCACCATGCGGGCTGCAGCCTTGCCGGTTGGGGCCGCCAAGCGGATCCTGGCCTGGGGGTGCTGCTCCAGCAGAAGTGCCAGCAGCTTTACCGCGGTCGTGGTCTTGCCTGTGCCCGGCCCTCCCGAGATCACTGCAAACTGTCGGCTGACGGCCAGCGCCGTGGCCAGCTTCTGCCAATTTGCCTCCGTCGCGTTCGGCGCTTCGGGAAACACGCGGGCGAGCCCGTGTTGCAGGCGACTCTCATCGATGTCGACCGCGGTCGCAAGGCGCGCCACGATGCCGGTGTGGACGGTGTTCTCGTACTGCCAGAAGCGCTGCAGATACAGACGGGAACCGTCCAGTACCAAGGGAGCCACCTCGCCGGGAGACGCCACGCAGACACTGTCCCGCAGTTGTGCACACCACTCGGACAGGGGGGGCATGTCGGCGATGGGACCCGTGACGACGGAGGAAAACAGGGGCTTGCCCGCCAGCGCGGCAAGCTCGATACAGACATCGCCCCGCTGATTGCATTCGCTGACAATCGCGGCGCTCAAACTCACCACACTGTCCTCCTCGTGCTGCCCCTGTCGCGCAATGAAGCGGGCAAAGCTGACGCTCAGGGGGCTCAGGTGCCCGGCATCGAGCAAACGCGATAACAGACTCATGGATGCGCCTCCCCGACGGGAGGCGTAAAGCCAAACAGCCCCTCATCCAGCGCCTGCACAAACGCCGCCTCCGGCCGTTCGAAATGCACCCCTCGGTCGGCACCCGATTCCGGCCGCATGCCGCGCAAAAAGAGATAATAGGCACCGCCCATATGGCGTTCGTAGTCATAGCCCGGCAGGCGCTGTTTCAGGTAGCGATGCAGGGCCAGAACATACAGCAGACTTTGCACATCGTAGCGTCTGTCCAGCATGGCCCGCTGCAGAGCCTCGGGTGTGTAGTCCTGCAAAGAGCGTCCCAGCAGGTTGCTCTTGTAATCGGCGATGTAATACCGGCCATTCCATTCAAACACCAGATCGATGACGCCGGTGATCATGCCGCGAAAATCCTCCGCACGCAGTGGCATCACGGGCCCCGGGCTGCGCTGTGCCAGACAGGTGTTCAGCGCGTCAAGGCGCACATGGGAGACCGCGTAGTCAAAGGCCAGTTCATTCAGGCGCTTTGCCGGGGATATCCGCGCCAGCATCAGACCGGTCCCATCCAGCGGCGTGTGCACGATCTTGTCGATCCACATCCGCATCAGGGCATCCTGAGCAGTGGCTGTAAACCCGTAGTCCTGCGCATGGCGCTGGTTGAGGCGCTCCACCTGTTGTGCCACGTCTCCCTGAAAATCGAGTTCCTCCAGCACGGCGTGCAGAAAAAGGCCGACCTCGCTGCCGGCGGTGAACTGCAGAATGGGGTCGCCCTCGTCCTCCCCCTGTGTGCGCAACGCGGGCTGATGCACGTCACGGGCCAGCGCGCTGAAGCTACTGATGCGCCAGTCGCGCGAAAAACGGCCGGCAAAGCGGCGCGGCGCGAGGTCTTGCTTCGATGCAGCCCTCTGCTCCAACCGGTTCGGACTCTCGGGTATCGGCAGTTCCTGTTGGCTCACCGCCTCTCCCGCGGCAGCCACATAGGCCTGCAGCGCCGCGTGCACGTCCTCGTCACGCAAAACATCCGGGAGGGCCCCCTCGGTGCCATGCAGCAACCACGCGAGTGCCGTTCGAACGGGATACGTTGTATGCGCCGATGCGGCGCCCCAGACCAGATAGGTTTTAGCCTTGGCACGCGTCAGCGCCACATAGGCCAGTCGCACATCTTCGGCGAGGCGTTCGCGCTCGGCGGCGGCCCACCCGTCCTGCTCTCCCTGCGCATCGAGCGCCAGAAAGGCCCTTCCCTGCGAGTCGTGGAACGGCAGTGGATCGGTTTTCTTCTCGGTCACCAGCATGGGTTTGCAGGCCCAGAGGAAAGGCACAAAGGTGACGGGGTACTCCAGACCTTTGCTGGTATGAATGGTCACAATCTTCACCAGGGCGTCATCGCTTTCCAGCCGCAGCTCGGCCTCTTCCTCATTGTGCTGCGACAACTGCTGCGCAAACCAGGACAGCAGGGCTTCGAAGCCCGGGAGAGCGGCGGCGCGCTGCTGGAGCAATTCGGCGACGTGCAGCACATTCGTCAGGCGCCGCTCCGCCCCCACGCTTTCCGCGAGATGCTCAGCAACGCTCGTCTGTTGCAGCAGCGTGTAGAACATGGCCATAAAGCCGCGCTGACGCCATACGTCATGCAGGGACTGACACAGGTTTTTCCACTGTCCCCACGCCTGCGGGTTCTCCACCGTGCGGGCGATCTGCGAATAGTCCAGTCCGAGCAGACTGCTGCACAGCCCCCGGCGCAGCGCCTCGCGATCGTGCCACTGCACAACCGCCCGCAGCAGAAGGAGCAGCGCCGCCGCCTCTTCACTTTTGTACACGGATTCATGGCCAAGGGTGACGGCATTCACGCCCCGCGCGGCCAGTGCCTGTCGCACCGCGCTCCCCTCCACATGATCCCGCACCAGCACGGCAATGTCGCCCGCACGCAGGGGCGCCTCGTCCAGGCTCGCCTCTCCCCGTGTCCCGGCATTGAGCAAGCGCGTAATTTCCTGTGCGACGGTTTCGCTGATCAGTGACCTCAGCGCCTCTTTGCCGCGCGGTTTGTTGTCGTCACCCACGCCAAACTGCCACAGGGTCAATGCGGGCACTGGCTGGCCGTGTTCACTCAGCGTCAGCGAGGCAGTAGGGGCCGGCGTCACCGGGTGAAACGACATGATGTGCTCGTACACAAACGGTGCCGGGTGGCGCGCAAACAGCGTGTTGACCGCCTGAATCAACGCAGGATTCGAGCGCCAGTTGGTGTCGAGTGTGTAGTGCGCCCGCGCATCGGCACGCGCCTTTGCATAGGCAAAAATGTCACCGCCGCGGAAACTGTAGATGGCCTGCTTGGGGTCTCCGATCAAAATGAGCGCTGAGGCCCCCTGACCGTCTTCACGCGATGAGGCCTGCTCCACGTCCGACAGGTACAGCCGCCGGAAAATGCCGTACTGCAGCGCATCGGTATCCTGAAACTCATCGATCATCGCGACGGGAAACTGACGTCGCAGCACGGCAGCAAAGGCATCGCCCCCCTCCCCGTGCAGAGCCTCATGCACGCGGACAAGCTGATCCTGATACGACAGCGTGCGGGTCAGGCGCTTGTGCTCCTCTACCTGCGCCTGAGCTTGCGTCGTCGCCTCGCGCAGGAGCGCGACACGGCACTGACGCTGAAGCCGTCCGTGCAGATCCTGCACCGACTGGCACAGCGCAAAGAAGGGATGCGCCAGCCGCGGGTCCGCCGCTTTGGATTTCTGGTGATGCGCGGGGTTCTGCAAGAAGCTGGTGCACAACAGATGAAAATTGGGGGGACAGGCGGTAGGCGACGGACGCTGAAAAAACCGATCAAAGGTCGCCAGCGACTGTTCCAATTCCAGGAGACGATAGCCATGGTCTTTGTTGCGGCTGAGCTGTGGCGACTCGCGCAGAGTCGCTTTGATCTCCTCATGGCAGTGTTGCCACTGGGCACCGACGTTCGCCAGCGCCACTTGCAAGGCTTCAAGCTGGGCATACACCTGCGCAGGCGTGGCAAAGGTTTCGGGCAGCAGGCGCTTGTGCTGCGCAGTTCGCAGAGGCTTCTGCACCTTCATAAAGTCTGCGAGTGCGGGAAACACGCTTTTCAGCAGGGCCAGCGGCGCAGGTGTCAAGGGATAGGAATGGCGACGCCACCAGTCCTTGAGCGCGGCTTCCCACAAGGGGCCATCATCGCGCATCAGCTCCATCTGGAATGACTGTCCGCTGTTGAAAGCGTGATCGGTCAAGGCCCGCTGACAGAAACCGTTGATGGTGAAGATGGCGGCTTCATCCATGCTGCGCACCGCAAGCCGCAGGCGGGCAAGGGCAACATCCCGCTCGGCGAATTCACCACCCATGAGCTGTTGCCACAGCGATGCGAGAAAGGCATCTTTTTCGGCATCTGGCGCATCCTGCTGCTCCAGCGCCTGTAGCGTGCGGAACAGACGTTCCCGAATACGCCCACGCAGTTCCTCTGTTGCGGCGTTGGTAAACGTCACCACCAAAATCTGACCAACCGCCCTGCCCGCCAGAACATAACGCAAATAGAGATTGCTGATCGTATAGGTCTTTCCCGTCCCGGCACTGGCCTCGATCAGTTTCAGACCGTCGAGGGGCAGCGCCAAGGTGCCTGCGGCATCGAGCACGGACACGGCGGGTCTAGGAGCGCTCACTGGATCTCCTCCCGTTCCCGCAGGGGAGCATAAACCCGGCGCGCCAGGCTCAGGTGTTCCGCGAGCGACAAAGGGTCCTCGGAAAGCGCCCTGTGCACCAGCGCGATGTAGGCATCATCCCGGTCGCCCTGGATGCTGTTGAAATCATTCCCTTCCCACGCACGGCGGGCATTGCTGAAGGCCTTGCCATCCGGCTCGCCCGCGAGCGGGTAACTGGCAGACGGAAACAAGGGCAAGGGACGAGTCAATCCTTCGACATAGAGACGCGCATAATCAGACAGACACGCGAGCGCGACATCCGGCGCCACCGGAGCAAAGCGCAAGGTCTCCTCCTTGCTGATCAGGATGCTGGCTTCCTGCGGAGTCATGACCTCTGCCGCACACAGCGCCAGATGTTCCAGCCACAAAGCCAGACGATGTTTTGGTTTCAAGGAGGAAGCAGAAAGATGCAGGATGCCGAGGCCGGGACGATACCGTTGCACCTGCCCCGTCAGGCTGATCTGCTGCTCTGGCCCTAACGCACAGTCGAGCGTCACGCCCACCACGCGGACGGCAAACCCGCGAAAAGCGTCTAGTCGCGCCAGCATGTCGCCTGCGAGTTCCTGTTGGGCGGCAAAGCTTTCCTGTGCCAGCGCGCCGTGGGGCAGCTGGCCCCGCGCGATCAGGGTTGCCTGCAGCGTGTCGGCATCCTCCGGTTGACTGCGCAGGGCACATTCAATCAGCTCCTGTCGGATGGCCCAGGCGTCCAGCCCCGTGAGATCAAACACCTCTTCATCTTCCGGGAGGGTTTCCTCCTGCAAGCTAATGCCGAGACGATGCGTGAAAAACGCCTTCACGGGATGCTGCAGAAACCGAAGCAGACGATGCAGGTCGAGCTGTTCGGGCAGCGGGTCGAATGGCAGTGCCAGGGTGGGCCAGGACGACTCAGCACGCGGTCGGTCAAGGGAGTGCGCTTGCAGGGTCTGGGCAATCCTGCACCACCAGGCATCGTAAGACGCCACAGCCGCATGCTCCGACGTCGCCACATACTGATGCCAATGAAACGCCTGCAGGGGATGCTCTACCCGCAAACACGCTGACATTGTCGTGTCCTTGTGCCCCGCCGGAACAAAATGGGCATCGAGAAAATCGAGAAACTCCCGCAGCAGAACCGACGGCTGCAACGGGGAGTTGTCCTTCTGGCTGCGGCCGGTATAACTGAAATAGAGTCGCTCCCTGGCAGAGAGCACCGTCTCCAGCATCACGGTGCGATCTTCATCCGCCTTGCTGGGGTCACCCGGCACCCACTTTCCCGCCATCGCATCGAATGCTGGACGTTGGTCACGACGCGGAAACGCCGCATCGTTCATGCCCAGCATGCAGATCATACGAAAGGGCACGCCGCGCATCGGGCGCAAGCCACACACCGTCACGCCACCACTGAAATATCGTCCGCGCCGTTCGGTGTTTTCCAGCGCGTCCTGCAGCAGATAGATCAGCAGCCCCAGTGAGACTTCCTGCTCCGGGGCCAGCGACACCATGTCCTTCATGGCGTCGCGAATCTGTTGCAGCGTGTCCTCTTCCTCGGCCAGTGGCGCGAAGAATGCGGCCAGCAACTCGTTGACGGTACGTTGCCAATCGAGGAGCCGACGAGGACGATCCAGCACGCTCTGCCAGTGGCGCACACGTTCAAGAAAGCGGCACACCTGCCCCAGTGACTGGGCGTCACTGCCCTGTGCGCCCGGCACACTGGCGATTCCCTGCCAGAGCGGCCCCTCCCCCATCGCATAGCCTGCCAGCAGACGATCCAGCCCGTGTTCCCAGCTGTTCTGCGCGTGGGGTGGCAGAGACAGATGTTCCTTGTGTGCCGCGTCTGCGCCCCAACGGATGCCGGCCGCCTGAAGCAGGCCGAGTATGTCCTGCGCACGCTCACGCTCCAGTGAAAAAGCGGCGGCGATGCGGGGCACGTCGAGCAGCGAGGCAATCTCGGAAAATGTCAGGCGTGAGGAGGGCAATTGCAGAAGCGCAAAGAAGCTCAGGATCAGCGGGTGCTCATCGGCGAGCCGGATGTCGGACAGATTCCAGGGCACGAAAGGACGTCCCGCCGTGTCTTCGCAGCGGAACACGGCGTCCAGATAAGGGGCGTAGCGGCTGATCTCAGGCACCAGCACCAAAATATCTTCCGGTGTCAGGCTCCGGTCCGCTTCCAGGGCGGCAAGGATGTGGTCGTGGAGCACCTGACACTCCCGCAGGGGGCTGTGGCAGACGTGCACGGCAATCGAGGGTTCCGGGGCGAGTTCCGCGCTGCCGGCCTCCAGCGCCAGCATGTCGTTCTGTACCCGGTGCAGCAGGCTGCCACTGTCCGCCGGCACGTAGTGTTCCCAGTGACTGTTTTCCAGCAGGTCATGCGAAAGAAGAAGGTCCTGAAACGCCTGCCCCTGCCGCCCCCAGGACGCCAGCAATTCATTTCCGTTGTCGAAATACGCAGCCTCCAGGGGATGCGACACCCGGGCGCGTGCCTGTGCCTTTTTGCTGCGCAGATCCGCCCAGTACTGATCGGTGGGGCTGAGCTGATAGAGCGTCACTTCGCAGTGGGCGGAGACGGCGGCCATGACCTGCACGAACAGGGGCGGCAGGCTGGAAAGGGCAAAGACGCTCACGCGCGCAGGCACGGGCAGCGCCGACGGGTCACTGCTCAATGCCGACAGGAGTGCATCGATGAGGGCCACCCGATGCTGGCCGGCATACGGGCTGCTGAGGGCATGCCACAGGAGGGGCTGCCAGGCAGGCACCTCGGGCACGGCGTGAAACTCGCCGGCGCTCCAGGCGCGAATCCAGTGAGGACGATAGTACTGATAGCGATCAAACAGGTCGGCAAGTCGCTGGGCGAGCTGCCAGGCTTTTACGCCCGACGCATCGTCGGACAGATAACGCCGCAGGGGCTGAAATTCTCGTCCGGACAACAGGCCGGGCAGGACCCGGGTTACCTGCCAGGCAATGCGCTCCCGCGAAAGCGGGTCATCAGCCCGCACCGCATCGGGGGTGGCGTGAGAGGCCAGATGCCAGACCCACTGGGCAGGCAGGAGGTAGTCGATGTTGGCGGCGATGCCATGGTGCAGGCCCAGATGCAGGTTCACCCAACGCGCCATTGCCCTGCTGGGGATCAGGATGATTTCCTGGGTAAACGGATCGGCAAGTGGCGCAGCCTTCAGGTGCTGCGCCAGCCTACTGTGCAGGGCTTCAAGCTGATTGGAGCTGCATAAATTGATCGGGCCCGACATGGGATTAACGCAAGGTATCAAAGAACGCGCGGATGTCGTCCAGCAACAACTGGGGCTCTTCCATGGCCGCAAAATGCCCGCCACGGGGCATGGCTGTCCAGCGCACGATGTTGTAATTGGCCTCCGCCCAGGCGCGGGGCGTGAGATAAATCTCTTTCGGGAAAATCGCCCCCGCCGTGGGAACGCTCACATAGCCCAGCGGCACCTTCATGGGCACATTGCGGTTCTCGAAGTAGATGCGAGCCGACGATGTAATGCTGCCCGTAAACCAGTACACACTGATATCCGTCAGAATTTCGTCCTTGGTGAATTTGGCGTCGAGGCCGTCAACGCTCTGCTGATCGATATCGCTCCAGCCATGAAATTTCTCCACGATCCAGGAGGCAAGACCGGCCGGGGAGTCGTTCAGACCGACACCGAGGGTCTGCGGCTTGGTACCCTGAATCTGCTGATAGCCCACTTCGTTCGCCATAAACGCCTGTCGCGCCTCGCGGGCTGCCATCTCCTGCGCGGGCACGGCGTCGCGCACCGCAGCCTCCTGCGGCGGGTTGGCGAGCACGAAATTCGAATGCAATCCGATGACCCGGTCGGGATACTGATGCGCGTGAATCCGGCTAATGATGCCGCCCCAGTCACCGCCCTGCAGCCCGTAACGGGAATAGCCCAGGCGTTCCATCAGGGCGGCCAGCGTGTGGGCCATGTGTTCGGGGTTAACCCCCCGCACCTGTGGTGCGCCGGAGAAGCCAAAACCGGGCAGGCTGGGAATCACCACATGAAACGCGTCCTCGGCACGCCCTCCATAATTCTGCGGCTCCGTCAGCGGGCCAATCAGTTTGCGAAACTCGACAAAAGAGCCCGGCCACCCATGGGTAATCAGTAAGGGGATGGCATTGGGGTTGGACGAGCGTTGATGAATAAAGTGAATCGGCACCCCGTCGATCGTCGTCACGTACTGGTCGAACTGATTGAGCGCTGCTTCCTGCGCGCGCCAGTCAAATTCGGTGCGCCAGTAATCCAGCAGTTCCCGCAGGTACTCCGCGTTGGTGCCGTACTCCCAGCCCGTGCCCGGAATCTGCTCCGGCAGGCGCGCCCGTGCCAGGCGTGCCTTGAGGTCTTCAATATCCGCGTCAGGGACGCGAATTTCGAAGGGAACAATGGCCGTGTCGGCTTGCGATTGGGCAGAAACCATGGGGGGCACTCCTGTAGTAAGGAAGGTGCAAAAAATAAGACTAAGCCAGAGTGGGAGTCGCTTCATGTACAGCCTCGTTGGGAAAATGAACACGCTTAATTTGCAAGCGTCTAATCGGCTGAAAACCAACGGGAGTGTCCCGTACAACCGCCAGTGAGGCGATATGGTGGCACGGGCGATGCGCACAGACAAGGCAGGCGTGAAGGGTTTTGCTCGAACGAACAGTCTTTATGACACGAAAGAAAAATGCGTAAGATCAGACACTCACGAATCCATCTTTGCGACCGCGTGAGCTTCAGATTTCAACTGAAATATAAGGCGCTCATTCATGGAAAGCTTGCGGAGTAAATCCGCATTCAAAGATGCTGAGGCAGAACCTCGGGCAACAAGAACATTGTACTTGTCGAGGAGGCCGTAATAGTTCTTACGAATCCGATCAATCTCTCTCAAAAGCGCATCGTATCTGTCCGTATGCCGTGATGTCTGATCATCGTCACTGGACGGCAATCGGATGAGATTGCTGATCTTTAATTTCTGCCACTCAATCGACCATTCAGCCATCGCAACGATAATTCGACTTTGAAGAATTTTCTTTTCATGCAATCTGTCTTTTAAAATATAGTCCTTGGCCCCCAACTTTATCGCACTGACAATTTGATCTGAATTTTCGTGACCACTTAGCATCATCACAGGCCATGGCTGACACCCCAACTCCGTCTGGAAATGTCTCAGGAAATCCAATCCTGTCTGATCTGGCAAATTAAAATCCAGAAGAATGCAATCAAATGAATTTTCTTCGGCTATGGTAATAGCGGACGAAATGGAATCAGTCGCAGTAACGGAAATATCCTTCGACCAGTCCTCGAGAACAAGTCGCAAAAATTGCTCATCGATGCTGTCGTCTTCGACAAGCAGAATTCTCTCTGGAATTTCAGTTAGCATCTTTCGGGGTGATCCCACACGTCAAAGGCAAAAAGTAAAGAGAAGGACTGTTGCATACTCTTAAAACTGTTTTACTACCTTAATTGTCTTTTTAGAAGACATTTTCAAGATATTTTATGTAACGGCGAAGAACGAATTCTGTTTCTCTTTTACTGAAAGCCGACTCAAGCACATTCTGGATAAGCTCTGGAGATACCTCCGACTTCGGAATGTAAGCGGACGCTCCTTTTAGAACCGCTTCGGCAGACACTTTATCGCTCACTCTGCCACTCACCAGGACGATCGCAGGGATGTCAATGCCGGCATGTAACGCTTTCTCTATAAACTGAATCCCATTTAAGCCGGGCAAATTATAATCAAGGAAAATGCACTGATATTTAAAGTTCTAAAGCGCCTTCAGACCTTCTTCAGCATTACTGATTTGATCACATTGCGCCGCAGTAATTTTTCTCATCGACAACGGCAACGATTGGCACGGGCAATTTCCGGTCGATTGTAATGTGCTGATAAAGTCTTAAATTATCCTTAAGTAAAAAGGAATAATGTAAAAATATGCAGTCATACTCGTCACTTTTGATTCTCCTGATTGAATCATTTATCTCATCGCATTCGTGAACTACAGCATTCACAACTTGTGCGTTGATTGACGTCCGAATCGACTCGCTCTGCACGCTTTCTGCTACGATTAAAAATTTACTCTTAGTAGTCATTTTAGTAGCTCAGCTAAGCAATCTTTGGAAATGTAAACGCAACACACAATCCTCTGCCTACGTTACTTTGTAATTCGAGTCGCCCACCCAGGGACTCCACTATTTTCTTTACAATTGCCAGCCCCATCCCAGAACCTTCCGTTTCATCCCTGCTTTTAAGGGTCTCAAACATTCCGACAGCTTTTTCATACAGATGTTTTTCTATCCCGGGACCGTTATCTGCCACAGAGAATTGAATGTCACCATTTACTTCCTGTGAACGGATAATGATGACTCCTTTTTCCACGGAATCATGATGCTTAATTGCATTATTGATAAGATTGAGAAAAATTCTTTGCAGTAAAAATTTGTGCGTGATAACTGAATTCATATGAAGTTCAGTCGTCACCTGAAAATCGCCGCGAACATTGAGCAGTTCAACCAATTCTTCAATCAACTCCTTGATATTTACCACTTCCGGGAGCACATCCGTTTGACTGAATCGTGAATATTCGAGAAGCGATTTAATCATTCCCTCCATGCGGCTGACGCGCCCACGAAGTGAGGTAAAATTATCTCTTAGGCTTTGTGTATAAATGTCAGATCCCGCTAACTCCTCCTCGATCCAACTTGCGAGATTTCGAATTGCTCGCAATGGGGCACGAAGATCATGCGAAGCAATAGCGGCAAAGGCTTCTAAATCCTCATTGGATTTCCTCAGCGCTTCGGTTCGTTCCTGTACTCGAGCTTCAAGAATTAGGTTTTGTTTCTCGAGTTCTTTTTCGCGTTGTTTAATTCTCCATAAGCGCTGACGAAGGGCTTCCTGCGCAAACACAATGGCGATTGACGTCAAGACAAATACGACCAGTCGGAAAATATTGGTTTCAAGCCCGCCATTTGTGAATAAAAAGGGCTCAGCAGTGGGAGACAAAAAATACCATGCCGCAGGGATCGCAGGAACGATAGAGAGCAAGCCTGGGAGTAGACCGCCACTCCAGGAGGCAAAGTACACTGCTAATAGAAACAGAACAAAGGGATACGGCAAGGTGTCCTGAAAACTTAATCCAATCAGGAAGACAACCAGAACGGGAACAATAGCGAGGGCCACCGTCTTTATCGAAAGACGAAATTGGAAGGGACTCGACTCTTCTAAACTAAATTGCAGGATTTTCGGACCCCAGTAATCAGGTTGCTATGTCCTGATGGCTTCAAGTCCCAGATCTTGTTTATCACGCTCTGTATGGCCCGAGCGCCTTTACGAGAGACTCATGCGGTCATTCAGGCTTAAAAGAAGCGGTTAGCATCTTGACGCCATGTCTCGTGTGGAATAATCCTTATCGCGAGAGACATTTACCGTACAACGAGGGTGCTTTTAGCTTCAGAGTGATCACACTCATCCGGCTAGCAGGCATGAGGAGGTTTGTTACTGTGCAACGTGTTGATATTTCAGCGTAATGGCGGAGAGAGAGGGATTCGAACCCTCGATAGGGGATTAGCCTATACACCCTTAGCAGGGGTGCGCCTTCAGCCACTCGGCCATCTCTCCAAAAACGCGCGCAATACTACCACACATCATGAAAAATGGCAGTGGCAAAAGGCCTTAATTTCCTTAGGATTGAGGATCGGAGTCCGTGGCATCCGAATCTCTTTCTTTCTGTATTCGCTGATAAATTTCTTCTCGATGGACGGCGACATCCTTTGGAGCGTTTACGCCAATTCGTACCTGATTCCCTTTGACACCCAAGACCGTCACAGTGACATCATCGCCAACCATCAGGGTCTCGCCTATTCGTCGCGTCAAAATCAACATGTTGCTTCTCCTTTCATGCGCTTTCGTGTCCTTGATCCTTCCAAGCTTTTTCAGCGACAACTACGATGAAAACCGGCACCTGGATGATCCCTCCGCACGCTTTCCCTGTCACACCGCTCGAACATAGTCTATTTGAGCCTATTTTCAAGCGTTAAACACCCCTTAAAATGTTAAAAAACGTAACAGTCGCTTCGATCAGAGAGAGCTTGGCCTCATGCCGCTCAGTTTTTCTCTTCTTCGCCAAGGCCAAACGCGCTGTGCAGCGCACGTACGGCCAGTTCCAGGTATTTTTCTTCAATCACAACCGATATTTTAATTTCGGAAGTGGTGATGATCTGGATATTGATGGACTCGTCTGCAAGCGCCTTGAACATTTTGCTGGCAATGCCAGCATGGGAACGCATGCCAACACCGACCAGAGAAATCTTGGCGATCTTCTTGTCGAGAGTGACGCTACGCGCCTTCACGTCTTCCCCAATACGACCGATGATCTGGCGAGTTTGCTCGCTGTCGGCGCGCTTGACGGTAAAGGTGATATCAGTGGTGCCATCGGCAGAGACGTTCTGCACAATCACGTCCACTTCGATACCCGCATCACTGACAGGACCAATGACGCGATACGCGATTCCGGGGACATCTGGTACTCCGGAGACAGTCACTTTCGCCTCGTCTCTCGTAAACGCAATACCCGAGATGATGGGAGCTTCCATTTCGTTTTCTTCCTCTAAACTGATTAAGGTACCGGGGTCGTCTTCAAAGCTGGACAGCACGCGCAAGGGGACTTTGTATTTCCCGGCAAATTCCACCGACCGAATCTGCAGCACTTTCGCACCGAGACTCGCCAGTTCCAGCATTTCTTCAAACGTGATAGTGCGCAGCAGGCGGGCGTCTTCCACGACGCGTGGGTCCGTGGTGTACACGCCCTTTACGTCGGTGTAGATCTGGCATTCGTCAGCCTTCAGAGCCGCAGCGAGCGCCACAGCCGAGGTGTCGGAACCGCCACGCCCAAGCGTTGTGATATTGCCCGCTTCATCAACGCCCTGAAATCCCGCCACAACGACGACATTGCCCTGCGCCAGTTCGCGGCGGATGTTGTGATCGTCGATCTCTTTGATGCGAGCGCGGGTATAGGATTCATCTGTCAGGATGCGCACTTGCGCGCCGGTGAAGGAGCGCGCATTGCACCCGCGTTTTTGCAGGGCGATACATAGCAGCGCGATGGTCACCTGTTCGCCCGTGGACAGAAGCACGTCCAACTCCCGCGGGGACGGAGTCTCATCGATGTCGGTTGCCAGTGCGAGCAGGCGGTTGGTTTCCCCGCTCATGGCAGAAACAACCACCACCACATCGTGCCCTTCCTTTCGGGTGGCGATCACACGATCCGCCACCGCTTCGATACGCTCTACCGAGCCAACTGAAGTACCACCAAATTTTTGAACGTATAGTGCCATTTTCGCTACTTAGGATTAAACGGGTGCAAATTAAACAAAATTGCCGTGGCCTTTGCAATCGCACCAGGGACCCGACTCCCGGCCCTGCGATTCACGGCGTTTGACCTTCCTTTGTTACACGATCTTTTCCAGCCAGGGCTGCACGCTTGCCAGGGCCTGAGGCAATGCGGCGACGTCTGTACCGCCTGCCATGGCCATGTCGGCACGTCCACCGCCCTTGCCCCCAACCTGCAGCGCTACCATGTTCACGAGGTCACCGGCTTTGACGGTGTCGGTCAAATTCTGACTGACCCCTGCCACGATGCTGACCTTGCCGTCTTCAACGCTGGCGAGGACGACGACCGCGGTGCCCAACTTGTTCTTCACCTGATCCACGGTATCGCGCAGCGTTTTGGCAGTGAAGCCATTGACTGATTTGACGAGCAGTTTGACATTGCCCACCGCGATGGCTTCCGCCGCGATATCGTTGCCCGCGGCACCGGCAAGTTTTACCTTCAGTTGCTCCAGCTCTTTCTCCAACTGTCGATTGTTATGCAGGATGTGCTGCACTTTCTCGACGAGAGAATCGGCACCGGTTTTGACGATGTCTGTCAGTTGTCGCAATACCTGTTCCTGCTGGGTCACGATGGCAAGGGCGCCGGTGCCGGTTACGGCTTCAACGCGACGCACACCGGCAGCGATGCCGGACTCGCCGATCAGTTTGAACAAGCCAATGTCGCCCGTACGCTCAACATGCGTGCCGCCACACAGCTCGGTGGAGAACTCGCCCATGCTGACCACGCGCACCTGATCCCCGTATTTTTCCCCGAACAGCGCCATAGCGCCTGCCTTCATGGCATCGTCAATTCCCATGACCTGCTTGGACACGGGCAGGTTTTTCAGAATCTGCGCATTGACCAGAGATTCCACTTCCGCCAATTCAGACGCACTCATGGCGCTGGAATGGGAGAAGTCGAAGCGCAGGCGATCTGCGGTCACCAGCGAGCCCTTCTGTGTCACATGGGACCCCAGCACGGTGCGCAACGCGGCATGCAACAGATGGGTCGCGGAGTGATTGAGGGCGATCGCGGCGCGAACAGATTCCGCCACAGTGGCCTCGACCTGTTCGCCCTGCTTCAGAGCGCCCGCACGCAGAATGCCACGGTGAATAAAATGCTCCCCCTGCTTCTGGGTATCCGTCACATCGAACACGGCAGACCCGTTGCTACTGCGCAAACTGCCCTTGTCACCCACCTGCCCGCCGGACTCGGCATAAAAGGGGCTGCGATCCAGAATCAGCAGCGCTTCGCCTTCACCGGCAATGCCATCGACTTTGCGACCGTCCTTGTACAGTGCCAGCACGGTAGCCTGTCCCTGCAGATGGTCGTACCCGATAAACTCGGTGCTGCCCGTAATATCGATTGCGAGTTTCTCGACGGCGTTGAATTTGCCTGCCGCGCGCGCCTGTTGCTTCTGCACCGCCATGGCCGCGTCAAAGCCTGCGTAATCCAGCGTCAAACCATGTTCGCGCGCCACATCGTTGGTCAGATCCACCGGGAAGCCGAAGGTGTCGTACAGCCGGAACACGGTGTCGCCCGGCACAACCGTGCCACTGAGCTGCGCAATCGCGTCCTTCAGAATGGCCATGCCGTTGTCGAGTGTGCGGGCGAACTGTTGCTCTTCCTCGCGCAGAACGCGCTCTACCAGTGCCTGATGAGTGCGCAGTTCGGGATAGGCATCGCCCATCTGAGTGACCAGTTCTTCCACCAAGCGGTAGAAAAACACTTCCTTGACCCCAAGCTGATAGCCATGCCGCACGGCGCGGCGAATGATGCGGCGCAGCACATAACCGCGCCCCTCGTTGGACGGCACAACGCCATCGACCACGAGGAAGGAACAGGAGCGAATGTGATCGGCGATGACCCGCAGAGACGTATTCATCGCATCGGCGGTGCCGGTAATGCGGGCGGCTGCCTTCAGCAGGCCCTGGAACAAATCGATCTCATAGTTGCTGTGCACATGCTGCAGCACGGCGGCCAGACGCTCCAGTCCCATGCCCGTATCGACGGAGGGTTTGGGAAGCGGCGCCAAGCGTCCGTCGGGCTGGCGGTCGAACTGCATGAAGACGAGGTTCCAGATTTCGATGTAGCGATCGCCGTCATCGTCCGGGCTTCCGGGCGGTCCGCCGGCGACGTCCGGACCGTGATCGTAAAAAATTTCGGAACA
The DNA here is from genome assembly GCA_964538025.1 of uncultured Klebsiella sp. GTDB lineage: Bacteria > Pseudomonadota > Gammaproteobacteria > Pseudomonadales > Pseudohongiellaceae > UBA5078. The sequence continues at coordinate 91,530 of CAZICZ010000005.1, forward strand.
AGGACCGCAGGGACCAGTGTCGCCCATGGCCCAGAAATTGTCCTTTTCACCAAGCTTGGAGAAGCGGCTGCGCGGCACACCGATTTCGTTCAACCAGATCGCTTCGGCCTCGTCATCCTCGTGAAACACGGTGACCCACAGTTTTTCGGCAGGCAGCTGAAGCTCCTTGGTAAGAAACTCCCAGGCAAAGCGAATCGCATCACGCTTGAAGTAATCGCCGAAACTGAAGTTGCCGAGCATTTCGAAAAAGGTGTGATGGCGCGCGGTATACCCTACGTTTTCCAGATCATTGTGCTTGCCGCCTGCGCGGACACAACGTTGCGATGTCGTCGCCCGCGTATAGGAGCGCACTTCATTGCCGAGAAACAAATCCTTGAATTGCACCATGCCCGCGTTGGTGAACAACAGCGTGGGGTCATTGGTCGGCACCAGAGAACTGCTGGCAACGATCTGATGCCCCTGGGACTGGAAGTAGTGCAAAAATTTCTGGCGAATCTCGGCAATTTTCATCGGCGTATCCAAGAACAGGTTTCTAAGGAAAAAGGCGCGGAATTATACCGCTAACTTCGCGGATTTACAGATCAATCTTCAGAGACGATCACGTGTCCGTTACTGGACAGCAGAATGGCAATCGGCCGCGTCTTGGGGAAGTGGGACATCACGATGGTGGTGATGATCAGCAGCGGAACGCACAGGAACATGCCGGGCACGCCCCAGATCGCTCCCCACAGCGCGAGATTGAACAGGATCACCACGGGACTGAGGTTCAGGGACGTCCCGGTAATGCGGGGTTCAAGAATATTGCCGATTAGCACCTGCAGGGCGGAAATCCCGAAAAGGACCGTAAAAAACAGCCCAAAATCATCATTGGATTGTGCCAATGCCATCAGCGACGGGAAGATTGTGGCGATGATGGAGCCGATCGTGGGAATGAAGTTCAGCAGGAAAATCAGCAAACCCCAGATTTCCGCAAAATTGATGTCCAGCATGCGCAGGAGCAGGTAGCTCAGCGTTCCAGTCGCCGCACTGGCCAGAAACTTGATACTCAGATACTTCTGCACATCGGCCTTGATCTGCGCCAGGATTCGCAGCAGGCGTTTTTCACGCTGCGGGTCCCCCACCAGTGCAGAAAGTTTGCGCGTGAAATTGCCCTGTTCGAACAACAGAAACATCACATAGATCAGAATCAGCAGGCTGTCCCGCGCAATGCTGGTAAAGGACACCGCAATACTGGTGACAATCGCCGACAGATCAAGACGTTCTGAGGCGGTCTGCAAAAACCCCTCGATCGGCAAATACTCGGTGTAAGGCAATCGGTCCCACAGCGCGCGCAGATTCGCCTCGTACGTCGAGGTCACATTGCCCAAATCGTTCAGGCTACCGCCGACAAACTGCACGAGAACTGAGATGCCGAACATAAAACTGAGAATGGAAAACGCGAAACAGAGAAAGCGCGGCAGGCCGAAGCGGCCGATGCGCAGACGCGCAAAGCCACTGGCCAGCAGATTGATCAGGTACCAGATAGCAATGGCGATGACCAGCGGCAGCAACAAGTCCTGCGCCACGATCAGCAAGGTGAATACCAGAGCGGTAATCAGCATCGCCATCGCAAATTTCATCAGCTTCATTGCTTCGGTTCTCTGTTCACAACGGGATTCAATGGCGGGAGTGATGCGGCGAGGTGTGGATTTCCGCTCACGCCCTCAGGCGTAAAAAGCGGGCCCAGAATAGCATAAAAATAAGGCACTACGAGGGGTGGCGGGACGGGGAACGTCCGCAGCGTCGAGGTGCCGAAGCCGCGGGGTCGCCCTTATATTTGATTGAACGCGTCGACCATCAGCGAGGGGGTCAGGATCTGCGGCAAAATGACCGGCTCTGCCCCTGCGCCCGGATACAACAGGTACAGCGGCACGCTGGGACGGTTGAAGGAATCGAGCACTCGGGTAATTTCCGGGTCCTGATTAGTCCAGTCACCTTTGAGATAGACAATATTCTTGTCGGCCATGGCCTGAATGACACGTTCGGAACTGAGCGTTGTTTGCTCATTGGCAAGACAGGTAATGCACCAGGCCGCCGTCATGTTGATAAAGACGGGCTGACCGGCTGCCTGCAGCGCCTCGAAGCGGGCGGCACTGAAGGGCTCGTAGGCAGCGTCGCCAAATTGCTCTTCATCGTCCAGACTCGCCATGCCGCCCGAGCCTTGTCGTGCCTCCAGCAGAGGGGATTGCAGTGCGTAAAGAGCCAGCACGATGACGACGGCTGACAGAACAGCATTTGCGCGGCGCCAGAACGGACCCACACTGCTGCGCTGCTTGAGCAGCCACAAACCGAAGGCAAGCAACAGACAGGACCCCACCACGACCGCCATGCCATTCACGCCCACCTGATTGCCCAGCACCCAGAGTAACCACAGCACGGTGGCATACATCGGGAAGGCCATGAACTCCTTGAAGGTATTCATCCATGCACCGGGCTTGGGCAAGAACGCCAGAAGGGCCGGGGTAAACGAGAGCAACAGGAACGGCAGTGCCATGCCCAGTCCGAGGAAGAAGAAGACCACCATCGCCACCCACCAGGATTGGGACAGGGCAAAGCCCAGTGCTGCTCCCATAAACGGCGCGGTGCAGGGGCTCGCCACGACGGTTGCGAGAACGCCGGTGAAGAAGGACCCTTTGTATCCGGATTTGCTGGCGAGGCTGCTGCCGATGCCCATCATCCCTGTGCCAAACTCAAACACGCCGGAAAGGCTCAGTCCGAAGGTAAAGAACAGATAGATCAGGAGCGCTACAAACCAGGGGGACTGCAGCTGGAAGGCCCAGCCGACCGCTTCGCCCCCTGCCCGCAGTCCGATCAGAATCGTGGCCAGCACCATGAAGGTCACGATGATGCCCGCGGTGTAGGAAAGCCCGTGCAGGCGCTGTTCATGGTGCGCGGACTGAGCGCCGGCGGCAAAACTGAGAACCTTGAGTGAGAGTACGGGGAAGACGCAGGGCATCAGATTGAGTATCAAGCCGCCAGCCAATGCAAAGAAAATGATGGTCGCAAGGCCGGGACCACCCTGCGCAGAACCTTCGCCGCCGGCATTGGCAGCCAAAGCTGTAATGGAGGCCAGATTGCTGGCACTGGCAGGTTCGGCCGTGACCAGATAGCCCTGAATGCGGCCGGTAGCATCTTCGACGGAAAGCACCCCTTTGATCTGGTCGTTCTCTACACGGAAGCGTCTGGCCAGTTCGTGCGTGATCTGGACCATGCCGGGAGCGAAAGTGAGCTCGCGCAGCGGAGCCGGCTTGAGAATCCGTTTGCTCTCGGGGAAGAACCAGACATTCCGGGCGCCCTCGAACAGGAGCTCGTCTGAGAGAAAGGACAGGCTGATGCGCTCGCCACCCGTGGCATAAAGCGCTTGGATCGTGTTCTCTTCGTGCGGCAGGGAGGCGCGTGCCTGCTCAAATGCGCTCACCCAGCGGGGGTCAGCTTCCAGTGATGTTCCGGAAACGGGCAGGGTAATGCCGATGGTGCCTTCGCCCAAAATGCAGATTTCGTCGCACACCTGCCAGCGCAAAAACACGGAAGCGGAAAAGGTGTCCTCTTGAAAGCTCTGGGGGACCTGAACGGTGACTGGCAGGAAAATTTCATTCTCGTAGGCAAAGGTCACCAGGTCGGAGCCGGGAAACGGCAGCCAGGTGGGCGTGGGAAACTGCAGCTCGCCAGCAACGGCGCCTTCCGGCAACTGCCATTCCACCAGCGTCGTGGCATCGCCACTGTCACCTTGCCAGCGGGAATACGTGTGCCAGTGTTCGGTCGGGTCGAGCCGGACGGCAAGCGAAAGGGTTTCCCCAGGCACCGCATTGAGGCTTTCGGAGACAAGTTCGACCTCAATCTCCTCGCCCTGCAAGACCTCTGCCCGCGCAAGCACGGACAGCGACAGCAGCGCGCTTGGCACCAGCAGCCACCTCAGCAGATTTCGCATGCACGTCTCTCCCTAGTTTTGTTTTCGTCAGTTGGCACGGATTGTACCGCCTGAGCGCCCGTTCGCGGGCCAGAATTTGTGATAAAAAGTAACACTGTCAATCGCTTGGCTCAAGCCCGTGGCATGGCGGCCAGAGGCTTTGCGCCCGCGACCTCCCAGTGCTCCACCAACAGCTGCAGGCTGCGCTGTCCGCGAAACTCGTTGATATCGAGGCGATAGACCAGCCGAATGTCAGCCTTGTTACAGGCCTCCCATTGCGCCACATCCGTGTTGAAAGCGATGGCATCCAGCAGCATGGCAGGATCATCGTGGGGACTCAGCACCATTTTCAGATGCGACTCCCCTACCCGTCTGGCCTGCACGAGTCGAAACTCCCCGTCAAAACAGGGCTCCGGAAACTGCTGCCCCCACGGGCCGGCATCCCTGAGCAATTGGGCATTGGAGAGCGTGATTTCGTGTGCCGCCAACGCGCCGTCCGTGATCCAGAGGGCCTGCAACTGTTCCGGCGATAGCTGGGCTGCCACCGCATCCGCAAAGGCGGCACTGAAGGTGTCGTAAGCGTCCCGGGGAAGACTGAGCCCCGCGGCCATCGCATGTCCGCCAAAGCGCGAAATCAGACCCGGATGCCGTGTGGCAACACTGTCGAGGACATCGCGAATATGAACGCCTGGGACCGATCGGGCCGACCCCTTTAGTTGCATGACGCCATCACTGTCCGCGCCAGCATCCGCGAACGCGATCACCGGCCGGTGCATCTGTTCTTTGAGGCGCGCTGCCAAAATCCCGATCACCCCCTGATGCCACTGAGGCTGATAAACGCATAGTCCGGCGGGCACACGGTCGGGGTCCAAGCGCAGTTGCGCCAGCGAGGCGAGCGCCTGATCACGCATTTCGCCCTCAATTTCCTTGCGCTGCTGGTTCATTTTGTCGAGTGCCAGCGCCATCTCCATGGCATGGTCTGCGTGATCTGTCAGCAAACACTCGATCCCCAGAGCCATATCGTCCAGTCGTCCTGCGGCATTCAGGCGAGGCGCCACCGCGAAACCAAGATCGCTCGCCACCAGAGTGGCACGCTGGCGTTTGCCCAGTCGAAGAAGTGCATCAATGCCAGGGCAGACGCGTCCGGCGCGGATGCGCTTGAGCCCTTCATTGACCAGAATGCGGTTGTTGCGATCCAGGGGCACGACATCGGCCACCGTCCCCAGTGCCACGATATCGAGGTAATCCGCGAGCGTCGGCTCCGTGATGCCGGACGCGGTAAACCAACCATCGCGACGAAGCGATGCGCGCAGTGCCGCCATCAGATAAAAGACCACGCCAACCCCGGCCAGGGACTTACTGGGAAATCCGCAACTGGAAAGAGTGGGATTGACGATGGCATCCGCCGCCGGCAGTTGAGCGCCGGGAAGGTGATGGTCAGTGATGAGCACCTGAACACCTGCGGCGTGCGCTGCCATAACGCCTTCCACGCTGGAAATCCCGTTGTCGACAGTCATCAGCAGATCGGGGGACTTCTGGCACGCCAGTGCCACAATCTCCGGGCTTAGGCCATACCCGTAGTCGAAGCGGTTGGGCACGATGTAATCCACATGGACAAACCCCATCGCGCGCAGTGCACGTATCGCCAACGCGCAGCTGGTGGCACCGTCAGCATCAAAGTCCGACACGATGACAATCTTGCCCTGCAGGGCGAGTTGGGTTTGCAGCAGCGCAACAGCGGACTCGATGCCGCTCAGCAGATGCGGGGGATGCAGGGCAGCGAAATCCAGCGGGATGTCAGCGTCCTGCTGCAGATCGCGCGCCGCGTAAATGCGTTGCAGCAGTGGCGGCACTGCCGCGCTGAAACGGTGCGTCTCGGGCACAGTCCTGCGGCAGATGCGCGGCGTCACAGATGGGTTTTGACGTAGTCGGTGACGGCACCCAGCGCATTGTCGACCACGGAGTAGCGCTCCTCCCGCTCAAACAGATCCCGCATATGCTCGGGCAGAACAGGCGTGTCGAGCCCTGCCCGCGTCACGGCATCAGAAAACTTTACGGGATGCGCGGTGGCCAACGTGATCATCGGGACAGAGACGTCTTTATTGCACTCCCGTGCCGCCTTGACCCCGACCGCTGTGTGAGGATCGATCAAAAATGCGGTTTCGTCGAAGACCTGACGTATCACCTGGCACGTGGTTTCATCGTCAACACAGGCACTGGAGAACACCTTGCGGGCTTCCTGCCAGCGTGAAGGCTCCACCTGATGAGTGCCACTGGAAGAGGCGCGCATAAAACTGGACAGAGCCTTACCATCGCGGCCGAAAAGATCAAACAGATAGCGCTCGAAATTGCTCGACACCATGATATCCATCGACGGCGACAAAGTGTGCTGCAATGCGGACAAGGCATATTCGTTGCGACTGATGAAGCGGTGCAGGATGTCATTGCTGTTGGTGGCGATAATCAATTGATTCACCGGCAGCCCCATCCGCATCGCGAGATACCCGGCATAGATGTCACCAAAATTGCCCGTGGGCACTGAAAACGACACCGGGCGGTGCGGCGCGCCAAGCTGCAGACCCGCGTAAAAATAATAGACAATCTGCGCCATGATGCGCGCCCAGTTGATGGAATTGACCGCGACGAGCTGACGCCCCTCGGGCAAAAAGGACTGATCGCCAAAGGCAGCCTTCACAATGCGCTGGCAATCGTCGAAATTGCCTCTCACCGCCAGGTTATGCACATTGTCGCCCACCACCGTTGTCATCTGGCGGCGCTGCACCTCTGACACGCGCTGATACGGATGCAGAATGAAAATATCGACATTCTTGCTGTGACGGCAGCCCTCAAGCGCTGCCGACCCCGTATCGCCGGACGTGGCGCCCAGTATCACCACTTTCTGTCCATTGCGAGTCAGCACATAATCCAGCAGATTCCCGAGCAGTTGCAGAGCAAAATCCTTGAAGGCGAGCGTCGGACCGCAATACAACTCAAGCACCCACTCATTCGCGCCCAGCATGCGCAGAGGAGCGACCGCCTTGTGCGCGAAGCTGGCATAGCTTCTGTCAATGATCGCCGCAAGATCGGCGTCGGGAATCGCGCCATCGACAAACGGACGAATGATTCGCAGCGCCAGGCTGGGGTAATCGAGCCCAGCCATCTGCGCAATCTCATCGCGGGTGAAGGTCGGCAGGGTTTCCGGCACATACAGGCCTCCGTCGGGCGCCAGCCCGGTCAGTAACACCTGTTCAAAGGACTGTGCGGGGGATTCGCCGCGAGTGCTGATATATCTCATGATGATTGCCTGTCTGAATGCAGTAACGCGACTAGCTCGCTTCACCGTCGAACTGTTCGATTCGGATTCGGGTAATTTTCTCAACAACCTGGTCGAGTGCTTCCATGGCTGCAATGGCCTTGTTCAGCTGCTTCTCGATGACCTTGCCGGTGACAATCACTATCGGCACGAGAACGTCATCGGATTCACTGTCATCAGGCTCTTTCTGGATGAGCGCCTCGATGTTAATGTCATGATCGGTCAATAACCGGGAAATCTGCGCCATCACCCCAATTTTGTCTTGCACCAGAAGGCGCAGATAACACTCGCACTCGATCTGTTCGATCGGGAGAATCGGCACGTCTGTGCGCAGGGAATCGAATGCCAGCGACGGGACAAGAGCGGAGTGCCCCTGCGATTTCTCTCCGGAACTGCGCACAATATCGATCAAGTCGGCGACCACCGAGGATGCCGTGGCTTTCGCACCGGCGCCCGCACCGTAATACAGGGTCGACCCTACAGAATCTCCCTTCACTACCACAGCATTCATCACACCATTCACATTGGCAATCAGGCGTCGATCAGAGATCAGCGTGGGATGCACCCGCATCTCGATCCCCCGGTCGGTCATCCGGGTAATTCCCAAGTGCTTGATGCGATATCCGAGTTCTTCGGCGTAACGCACATCGTCAATCGTGACCTTGCTGATCCCTTCGGTATAGACCTTGTCGAATTGCAGCGAGATTCCAAAGGCGTTCGCGGCGAGAATCGTCAGTTTATGGGCCGCATCGATGCCTTCGACATCAAACGTTGGATCCGCTTCCGCATAGCCCAGCGCCTGGGCTTCTTTCAACACATCAGCAAAGCTGCGGCCCTTCTGCGCCATTTCCGTGAGGATGAAATTGCCGGTGCCATTGATAATGCCTGCGAGCCACTGAATCGAGTTTGCGGCAAGCCCTTCGCGCAGCGCCTTGATGATGGGGATTCCGCCGGCCACTGCACTTTCATAGGCGACGGTAACGCCTTTGCGTTTCGCGGCCTCGAAGATTGCATTCCCGTGCACCGCAATGAGTGCCTTGTTGGCTGTGACCACGTGCTTGCCGTTTTCAATGGCCCGCATGATCAGGGACAGGGCAGGCTCTGTGCCCCCCAGGACTTCAACAAGAATATCGACGTGCGGGTCATCGGCAACCGCAAACACATCGGTGCTGAAACGCACGTCGGCAGTGTTGTACGCGGCATTTTTCCGGCGCGACGCGACATGCGTAACCTTCAGTGTCTTGCCTAAGCGTCGCGTGATTTCCGCCTGATTGCTGTGCAGCAGAGTGAAGGTCCCTCCCCCCACAGTGCCCATGCCGCAAATTCCGATATTGAACTGTTCCTTGCCCCCTGCTGATGCGCAATCCTGTTTCAAAAGCTGATCCTCAACGCCAATAGAAAGTGGCGCACATTGTACTAATTTGAGAGACAAAAGGCATGGGTGGCGTCGGGTCTGCGAGCCTTCAGCCACCAGACGAAAGGTGAACTAAACAGGAGTTATTTTCCGAGGACAGCACCCAGCAACTGATCGGGTTCCATGTATCCCGGAATGACGCTGCCATCCTCAAGCACGATGGCCGGGGTCCCCGAAATGCCGATCTTGTTGCCCAGCGCATAGTGCTTCAACACCGGATTGTCACAGGCCTTGGTCGGCAGATTCTGGCCGTGCTTGGCGCGGGTCAGGGATTGCTGGCGATCGTCAGAGCACCAGACGTTGATCATCTTGGGATAGGCTTCTGATGCCTCTCCTCCGCGCGGATAGGCGACATAGCGAATGCGAATCCCGTGATCCAGATTCGCCTCCAGATCACCGTGCAAGCGACGGCAATAGGCACAATCGACATCGGTAAAAACGGTGATGGTGGCTTTGGTTTCCTTGGGTTCGAAAATAATCATTTCCGATTCCGGGATGGCGCCAACCCACTCAGCCACGTTCTGCTGCCGTGCGAGCGCTGAGAGATTGACCAGACCATCATCCACAGCCTGAAAGAGGTCACCCGTTACCAGGTATTGTCCCTTGCGGTCCGTAAACAATTTTTCTCCTGTCCCTAGCTCCACCTCGATCAGTCCGTCAAACGGAGTCTCCCTCACAGCCACGATCTCAATGGCAGTATTGGTGGCCACCGTGAGAGTGCTGGCCAGAGACGCTTTGAGCGCATCCGCCCAAGCCTGATCAGCATCCTGCGCCTGGATGTGCGCTCCCAATAATCCTGCGAGGAGCACGCCGATGAGAAAGACTCGCTGTAGGATGTTCATGCGTGAATTGCCTCGCAACAATGGATTCGGAAGTGTCTGATGCGGGAGACCGGAGAAAGACTCAAAAATCTCCACTCGCGGAAACAAAACGGTAAAGTGGCCGATACGTTACCACAGCGTGAACAAATGCAGCCACGGTTTAATTGCGCGTTTTGACCGACAATGCAGGCAAAAAAAAAGGAGGCCACCAGGGCCTCCCTTTTCATGCCTGCTTGCGATGGTCTGCGCGTATGAGGCGCTTCCCGCGCATTATCAGACAGATTTCTTCTCGAGCTTCTCGGTAATACGCGCCGCCTTACCGGACAGGTCACGCAGGTAGTACAGCTTGGCCTGACGAACGTCACCGCGACGCTTCAGGGTGATGCTCTCGAGCATTGGACTGTACGTCTGGAATGTCCGCTCCACACCGACACCGTGAGAGATTTTGCGCACGGTAAAGGCAGAGTTCAGGCCGCGGTTGCGGATCCCGATCACGATGCCTTCAAACGCCTGCAAACGCTCACGATCGCCTTCCTTGATTTTTACCTGCACTACGACGGTATCACCGGGACCGAAATCAGGGATTTCTTTGCCCATCTGCGCGTTTTCAACCATCTGAATGATCTTGTTCTTGCTCATTGCCTTACTCCCGGGTTCAAGACTCAGCGCGGTTGCGCCCTGCCTCGTAATCATCAATAAATTGTTCTAGCAAAATCGTTTGTTCCGCCGTCAGCGTCATCTTCTCCAGCAGGTCCGGGCGCTTTAACCAGGTATTGCCGAGACTGTGTTGCAGACGCCACACCCGTATCTGTTCATGATTGCCGCTGAGCAGCACCTCGGGAACAGATTCCCCTTCATAAATCTGGGGGCGGGTAAACTGCGGGCTGTCGAGCAGCCCATCGGCAAAAGAATCCTCTCCTGCCGAATCCTCGTGGCCAAGTGCGCCTGGTTGATAACGCGTCATCGCGTCAATCATGACCATGGCAGCCAGCTCGCCTCCACTGAGGACAAAATCTCCGATCGACCATTCTTCATCGATCTCGCGTTGCAGGACACGTTCGTCAATGCCCTGATAACGCCCGCAAACCATCACCACCGGTCCACGTTGAGCCAGCAATTCAACCCCTTGCTGGTCCAGCTTTCTTCCCTGAGGCGATAGGTAAATCACCTTTGGGGTTCCTTCGCCGCGGGCCTCCAAGCTTGATTTTGCTGCCTGAATGGCTGCCCGCAGGGGCTCGGTCTTCATCAACATTCCGGGGCCACCCCCGAACGGACGGTCATCGACTGTCCGATGGCGGTCTGCGGTGAAATCCCTCGGATTCCAGCACTGCACCGACACGATATTTTCCCGGCATGCTCGGCTGGTGATCCCGTACTGGGTAACCGCCTCGAACATCTCAGGAAACAGGGTGACTACGCCAATCAGCATCAGACTCCCCTGCACACACTAAGCGAGATAATCCGCTTCCCAGTCGACCTCTATGCGGCGCAGTTCGCGCGACACCTGGGTCACCACCCGACCGGGCAGATAGGGAATCAGACGCTCCCGTGAATCGACACTGCCCTTCGTGGGCTGCACCACCAGCACATCATTCGCGCCGGTTTCCAAAAGCTTGGCTACTGTGCCTAACAGAACACCACTGACCGTCTGGACCTGCATGCCATACAGCTCATGCCAGTAAAAGTCCTCGGCATTCAGGGCCGGCAACTCGTCCGCGTGAATGGCCAGTTCAACGCCCGTCAATCGCTTGGCATCATCGGGATCATCGACCCCGGCAAAGTGGGCGATGAGCCCCTTGCCATGCACCTTGCACTCATCCATTTCAATCGCTTGCCACTGCCCGTCGATTAGCGCCAGCAGATGCCGATAATGGAGAATGTTTTCTTTCGGTTCCGTGAAGGAGTTCAGCTTGACCCAGCCCTTGATGCCATAAAGTCGGCCAATGCGGCCCATGGTCACCCGTTCTTGCTGTTCACTCCCCATCGACGCCCCTCATGCGACAGGTTCACCGCCCCGCAGGGCCGCAAGCCCACTCACTTAAGCAGCAGTGCTCGCCGCAGAAGATGCTTCCTTGACCAGTGCAGAAACGCGCTGACTGGTTTGCGCCCCTTGGGCGGACCAATGCGCGACGCGATCCAGATTGATGCGCAGACGCTCTTCCTTGCCACGGGCCACCGGGTTGAAGAACCCGACACGCTCAATGAAGCGACCATCGCGCGGATTGCGTTGATCTGTCACGGTAATGTAGTAGAACGGCTTCTTTTTAGCACCAGCGCGAGCCAGTCTGATAATGACCATAAACTTATGATTCCTGTTTGTACGATCGACCGAAAACTGCCCCAACCTCAATAAGTTACCGACACTTGTCGGCACTCACTAAAACCTTCGGAAAAGCCGAGGCTGGAAAAAGGCGGGTATTCTAAGGGAATTAATCTTCAGATGGAAGGAATCTTTCAAGTTTTTCAAGCACGTCCGCAAACCCCGCGCACCGGCGTAAAGAGCAGGCATTTCGGGCCCTGTACGCCTGCGGTTTGAGTGAATTCATGCGGAGAGCCTCTTCTAAAAACGAGGAGGTCTGCCACCTCCGGGAAACCCTCCAGGCCCCCCCATTCCGCCCATTCCACCAAGGCCGCGCATCATGTTGGCCAAGCCTCCGCCCTTCATCTTCTTCATCACCTTCTGCATTTGCTTGTGCTGCTTCAGCAGGCGATTCAGATCCTGCAGGTCGGTGCCCGATCCAACTGTGATCCGTCGTTTACGCGAACCATTCAGGATGTCGGGATTTTGCCGCTCTTTCATCGTCATGGAGTTGATGATTGCCTCCATTTTCACGAAGAGTGAATCATCGACCATTTTTGCTGCACCGGGAGGCAGCGCACCGAGTCCCGGCATTTTGTCCATGATGCTGGCCATGCCGCCCATGTTCTGCATCTGTTTGATCTGCTCCCTGAAATCCTCCAGATCAAAGCCTTTGCCCTTTTTGATCTTGGCGGCAATACGTTCAGCTTTTTCTTTATCGACCTTCCGCTCCACCTGCTCGATCAGGGAGAGCAGGTCACCCATGCCGAGAATGCGGGTCGCGATTCGGTCCGGGTAAAAGGGCTCAAGCGCATCGGATTTTTCCCCCATCCCGATAAACTTGATCGGCTTGCCGGTGATCTGGCGCACGGAAAGCGCCGCCCCGCCGCGCGCGTCCCCGTCCGCCTTCGTGAGAATCACGCCAGTCAAGGGAAGAGCGTCGTTGAAAGCCTTTGCCGTGTTTGCCGCATCCTGTCCAGTCATGGCATCGACCACGAACAGCGTCTCAACCGGGTTGAGCACTTCATGGAGGCGTCGAATTTCAGCCATCATCTCGGCATCGACCGCCAGTCGCCCCGCAGTGTCCACGATGAGCACGTCCGCAAACCGTCGCTTCGCCTCTTTCAGCGCTGCCTGCACGATGTCCTCGGGTGACTGGCTGGTATCGCTGGGGAAGAAGGTCGCACCGACTTCTGTGGCCAGAGTTTGCAGTTGTGCGATTGCGGCAGGACGATAAACGTCGGCGCTGACAACCATCACGTTTTTCTTGGCATGTGTATTCAACCAGCGGGAAAGCTTAGCCACGGTGGTGGTCTTACCAGCCCCCTGCAGACCTGCCATCAACACGATGGCAGGGGGCTGGGCTCGCAGGTTCAGGCCTTCATTGGCCTCACCCATCACAGCTTCCAGTTCTGCCTGGACGATTTTGATAAACGTCTGGGTCGGGCTGAGACTTTGTTTGACTTCCTGACCTACCGCGCGCTGACGCACCCGCTCAATAAATCCCTTCACTACCGGCAAGGCGACATCTGCCTCCAGAAGGGCACGGCGAACCTCGCGCAACGCGTCCTGGATATTGTTGTCCGTCAGCGTGCCCTTGCCGCTGATTTTGCGCAAAGCTCCGGATAATCGTTCTGTTAAGCTTTCAAACATAGTCCACTTCCAACTGGGTGCGGTCAGGGAGAAATCATTGGGGCGCGATTATAGCCAAATGAAGCGCCATGTTCACCGTCGATCCTGCAAGGCATTTGGCGCTTCGCATTGAAGGGAAAATATCACTTCAACCCCCCGGGCACATATGAGAAACTTTTGCCTCGCTGACGGGCACGCAAGCCTAGCATCCACTGTAGTCAATTCCAGAGATTGTCGATGTCGCCCACCACACTTTCAGGCCTGATCGCTGTCGTGTTTTACCTAATCAGTACCCTGATTCAGGCAAAGCACCTCAATATGCGAGAGAAAGAACTGCCTGCCGACCGGCGGGTTTTTCTGCTGGGTCTGGTGGCCGTGCTCGCCCATCTGTTCAGCGCAAGCGGTGTGCTGCGAAACGCCGACGGTTTTCACTTTGGCATTGTGCAGATCAGCACGCTGATCTGCGCCTCGATCTCCCTGATGGTACTGCTCAGCAGCCTGCGCAAACCGCTAGGGATCCTGATACTCGGCCTTTTCCCGCTGGCCATGGTCTCCATCGTGGCATCCCTGACGATCAAGAGCAGTTTCCCTCCCCGTGCGCTGGACACGGGCTTGGCCAGCCACATCCTGACTTCCATTCTTGCGTACAGCCTGCTGACCATCGCCGCCCTGCAGGCCGGGGTAGTGGCTTTTCAAAATCACCAACTCAAGCACCGCCACGCCGCGAGTGCAATCCGGCGATTTCCGCCTCTGCAGGACATGGAGAGTTTTCTCTTTGAACTGGTCTGGGTCGGACAGGCATTGTTGACCATCGGCATTGCACTCGGGTTCCTCTTTGTTGAAGACATGTGGGCGCATGGCCTGCCGCACAAGACCTTCTTTTCCCTGCTTGCCTGGTGCGTGTTTGCGGTACTACTGTGGGGACGCCATCAGCGTGGCTGGCGTGGGATCACCGCCATTCGATTCACGCTGACCGGGTTTGGATTGCTGATTGTGGGGTTTTACGGCTCGAAAATTGTGCTCGAGTATATTCTGGCCTAAGCCTCAAACGCTCCCTGACAGAGCGCCGAAAGCGGTAGCTCCTCCTCGACTCCCTCCTCTCTGATCCATCTGGCGTGCAACACGCCCGGCACCTGTGGCTGAGCGTTCGCAAGCGCCACTGCAATCGCATAGTCATCCGATAGCGTCACATGTGCCTGCCAGAATTGCCATGCAGGGGCTGGAAGCGGCGATTGCGGGAAGAAGGACAAGCGCCCCACCTCCTGATCCCAAACAAAGCTGTCGGCAAGCATCCCCGCCAGCCCCGTTCCCCGCGCCTTTGCGCTCGCCTCCTTAAGTGTCCACAAATCCAGAAACCGAATGGCCTGCAAAGGGTCCTTTAGCGCGGACAGGGCGTCCGCTTCTTGCGTGGAGAAATAACGCGCCGCCAACGCCTTGAAGGGGCCACGTCGGTCAAGCCTTTCGACATCAACACCGACACTCATCCCGCCACTGAATGCGATGGCCATCAGTCCACGCGTGTGTGAGAGCGAGAACTGCAAATCGACGGAGGAAAACTGGGGATGGAGAGACAGCTTCCCCTGCGCACTGCGCTCAAAGAGCCATTGTGCGGGGCGAATCTGCGGAGCATAGCGACTGCACAGACGTCGCAGCATCACCCGTGTCTGGGCGAACTGGCGCTGTCGCGCCTCATCGGTCATGGATTGCAGAGTCTGGTGCTCGGAGGCGCTTAAAAGCGCCAGCTGCCCCTCATCCAGACTCCTGGGTTCTGCACACCACAGATGCACCTCGTTCCTGCCGGGCGGCTTCATTGGCACGAGTTCCTACCCCAGCAAGTCATATTTGCGCAGATACCCGCGCAACTGGTGATAACTCATCTTGAGAAAATCTGCTGCCTTGCGCTGATTGAACTGACTACGTTTCATAGCCTGCTTCAGCAAATCAATTTCATATTCCTGAATATGGGCCACGAAATCGAGCGTCTGCATTTCGCTTACATCGGGGATAACGGAGGTGGTCAAGGCAGAAGGCTCGGAGGCAGACTCCGCGACTGCAGCCACAGCGCTTCCTGACAGACGATACGGGGATTCGAAGGGATTAAACACGAGTCGGGAAATCTGCTTATCGGGACATTGATAAACCGCTCGTTCCACGACATTTTTAAGTTCGCGGACATTGCCCGGCCAGGTGTGCGTCAGCAACATACGCTCCATGTTGCTGTTGAAGCCATGGAAATATTCTCCGCCCATTTCCTTGACCATGCCGACCGCAAAGTGCTGCGCCAGAATCATGATGTCTTCCGCCCGGGCACGCAGGGGCGGCAAGGTGATCACATCGAAGGCAAGGCGGTCCAGCAGATCTTCCCGGAACTTCCCCTGGCGGGCGAGTGTGGGGAGGTCCTCATTGGTGGCCGCCACAATGCGCACATCGACTTTGAGCGTCTGATTGCCCCCCAAACGTTCCAGTTCTCCGTATTCGATGATACGCAGAATTTTTTCCTGGACCGCCATCGGCGTCGTCGCCAGCTCGTCGAGAAATAGCGTGCCCCCATCTGCGCGCTCGAAATACCCTTTCTTCTGCCCTGTCGCTCCTGTGAAGGCGCCGGCTTCGTGTCCAAACAGCTGTGCCTCTAGCAGAGAATCGCTGAACGCCGCGCAATTGATCTTGAGAAACGCCTGTTGCCAGCGAGGTGAAAGGAAATGCAGGCGCGCCGCAATCAGCTCCTTCCCCGTGCCCCGCTCCCCCACTATCAGGACAGGCTTGTTCAGGGGGGCGACAAGCGACACGTGTTCCTGCATTTCCAGAAACACGGCGGACTCACCAATCATTCGCGGAGCTGACATCTCGGGGGGCATGGGGGCAATCCTTGCAGTCTCATCGGCTATAAGCAATTTCGCGAAAAATACCACTTGTTAAGGAAACTGACCACGGACACGGAATCCCAATCGCGACGAGTTTTTTATTATTCAATATTTTCAAGGGGTTATATTTGCTTTTCTTTTTGGCACGCTTTCTGCTTTTTCAGCTTCAAACGCAGGACAACTCCCTTCAATGTGTGGCAGTTCGATTCAACAAGAGGATAGACAGCAAATGAGCATTTTCTCACGCCTGACCGACATCATTAACGCCAACATCAGCTCTCTGCTCGACAAGGCAGAGAATCCCGAAAAAATGATCCGCATGGTCATCCAGGAGATGGAAGAGACCCTGGTGGAGGTCCGCAGCGGCACGGCAAAGGTGATAGCCGAGAAGAAGACGCTGCATCGCCGGGCTGAGCAGCTCCGCAAACAGGCGGACGACTGGCAGCAAAAAGCCGAGCTGGCCATGAGCAAGGATCGTGAAGATCTCGCCAAAGCCGCGCTGGTGGAGCGTGCCTCGGTCAACGCCACAATCGATATGCTGGACGGTGAGATGCACAAGCTCGACGAAACGCTGGACAAGCTGAGCAACGAGATTGATCAGCTGCAGGCCAAGCTCAACGACGCACGCGCCCGCCAGAAGACCATCGTCATGCGGACCAACGCGACGCAGTCGCGCGTGGACATCAACCGACAGCTGCACAACTACAATATCGATAGCGCCATGAACAAGTTTGAGTACTATGAGAAAAAGATCGATCTCATGGAAGGACAGGTGGACAGCCTCGTCATGGAGAAGAAAAATCTCCACTCAGAGTTTGAGGAATTGGCCCGCAGTGAGAAGATTGATCAGGAACTTCAGGACATCAAAAACAAGCTCAACAAGTAAGTCGATCTGCTAAAGGGCGCAGCCAATGAATTCTTTTGTATTCGTCATCTCCATCATCTCCATCGTGGGGGGCTTCATCACGCTGTGGATGTTCATGCTCTACCAGCGACGGGAAAAAACGGTCAAGCAATCTGCGGACACCGAATACGATATTCGTGAACTCTCTGCCATGGCGAAGTCCCTCAGTACGCGCATCGACACCCTGGAATCGATTCTGGATTCCGAGGTGCCAGACTGGAGGGAGCAGCATGAACGCTAGGAGCAACCGTTTCACACTGAATCGGGAGAATCGCCGGTTTCTGGGCGTTTGCGCTAGTCTGGCCGACTATCTGGAAGTCCCCACAGTCGTGATCCGCGTCATTTGTTTCCTAGCGTTTCTCTCCTGGCCGACACTGATCCTGATCTATTTCGGGGTGTACTGGTGGCTCAAGCAGGGAAATGAGGAGGGCGCGGTACACCACATGATTTCAGGCTCAAAGACCGCGGAACATTTCCGCCGGGTCGATTATCGCAAGGCGATTTACCGCAATCCCAACAATGCCCGCATTGCAGGGGTCTGCAGCGGTATCGCTGACTACCTCGAGATCAAGACATTTTACGTGCGCCTGGTCACCGTGCTTTCGTTCTTTTTCTTCGGGCCTTTTACCTTCTTTGCGTACTGCGTGTGCTGGCTTGCACTTGAGCGGGACCCGAATGCCCCCGCAAGAAGATCACGACGCGCCAGACGTCATGAACGCCGCCGCAAGCGACGACATGCCAAGGACGAAGCATACGACGCCTCCGATGTCGGGTTCGATCACGAGGACTCTGACGCCGAAACAGTGAGTTCTGCAGCTCACCGCAGCGCAGAAACTCGCTCTGACTACGCCCGACGGGAACAAGACGAAGCGTCCCATCTGGCCATGTCCCTGAAAGAGTGCTCCGAAGCGTTTCGTATCATCGAGGCCCGTTTACGGGGAGTCGAGGCGTTCATCACCTCCAAGAAATTCCGCCTGCACTGCGAAATCAATCGCATCTGATTCCGGTCGCTTTTTCCGCAATCGTCCGCTCTTTCCCTGACGAGGGAGCGGACGCTACACTCCTCTGACCCGACTCCTTCTTACAGGATATGCCGACTTGAAATTCGCGTCGCTCGCTCTTCTTGTTTTTGGGCTGTGTCTGCAAGGCACTGCCATCGCCCAAAGCGACGTCCCCGGTATGCGACTGCCGCGCACGTTGCTGGATGTCCGCGCGCCCTCCGAGCGTGTGGAGGGTCAACCCGGCAATATGCGCATCGTGGATCGCGGCTGCCAGGCTTTTCCCCGCGACGAGGTGCGGCGCCGCATCGTCAATACCGCCATACAGGAATGGGCTTTTTTCGGATACAGCACCGACAAGCAACCGCGGACACCCGCACCTCCCACCGAGACCCGGCGGCCCTTTTCCTATGCGCGGCTCAGTGAGAGCGAAAGCGAACGATTGGCCAGCTCCATCGCGGGCTACTGGGCGGCAACCCCGGACAGCGACTGGATACTGCAGCGCCAAAATGCTGCCTGGCGTGACGAGGGCATCGGACAGCGTTGGCAGGACGCCTGGTCTGCTGCCTTCATCTCGTGGGTGATGTGTGAAAGCGGTCTGGCGGATCCCGCACACTTCAAGCGCGCGATTGCGCACCACACCTATATCGATCAAGCCATTCTGGCCACTGAGGGCGACGCAGACAGCGCCTTCGAGGCTCACACACCCGGCACCCAGCCGATCGTCCCGGGCGACATGTTGTGCCGTGGCAGCCGTCCCGCTTACCGAACGATAGCGCAACGCCGCAGCCAGCTCGGTGTCGGCGCGCGCACCCATTGCGACATCGTGGTGAATGTGGATGAACAGGCACAGCAGATCGCGGTCGTCGGCGGCAACGTCAGGGCGACAGTGCGAATGAAACTGCTGCCGGCCAAGACGGAAGGTCTGGAGGCCATGGCGCCTCTTTCCGACAATGGCCGCCCCCTGTTTGCCCATCTGAAA
Source organism: uncultured Klebsiella sp. (assembly GCA_964538025.1). Taxonomy (GTDB): domain Bacteria; phylum Pseudomonadota; class Gammaproteobacteria; order Pseudomonadales; family Pseudohongiellaceae; genus UBA5078. The sequence goes on from CAZICZ010000005.1 coordinate 110,700, forward strand.
CTGCGGGCCGCACCTATCGAAAATGACGCCCTTGCCCACGCCCCCAGTCTGGCCGACGCAGGCTGCCAGATCGCCCTTGGCGAGACCCGGCTTCCCTCGATGCCCATAAAACCTACCACCGACTGCTGACACGCGATGAAGATCGCCTGCAGTCACTCGGATTGCCTCCCGCAAGGAGTACAATGGGCGCCCGACGCGACGGGGCGCTGCGTGTCCCGTCTCTTTCCATTGTGCCTTTCCGGAGAATCCCATGGCTCGCAGGACCCTCGCCGCGCTGTTCGCGATCAGCGCCCCCTTTCTTTACGCCCAGGAACTCAGTACCAATCCATTCCCGACGCCCATCGAAGCCCAACAGGACGTCCTTCGCGTCCACACGCGCGAGTTCGCCCGCATCCCCTTCGACGAGGCCGGGTTTGCCCCGCGGATGATGCACATGGTCACGGAAGCAGGCACCGATCAACGCTTTGTCAGTGTCATGACAGGCCCGCTGTACGCCATAAATGCGGATGGCAGCAATGTCCACCTTTACGTGGATATCAATGACCCTGCCTGGAACGTCAGGGTGATGTCGGCGGGAAGTGAGCGCGGCGTGCAGAGCATGGCGTTTCACCCTCAGTTTAACGAGGCGGGAACCCCGGGCTATGGCAAGTTCTATACCTATGTCGACGTGAGCAACGACAACCAGCCAGCAGATTTCGTGTCAGGAGGCGAGCGACGCTCTCACGATACGGTGCTGCTGGAATGGACAGCGAAGGATGCTGGCGGCGCACGCTATGACGGCGACTCCCCCCGGGTCCTCTTCCGCGCCGCACAGCCCTTCCCAAACCACAATGGCAGCCAGATCGCGTTTAACCCGCTGGCCCGTCCGGGTGATAGCGATTACGGCATGCTGTATGTCGGGCTCGCCGACGGAGGCAGCGGGGGAGACCCGATGAACGTCGCGCAGAATCTGGCCAATGCCTTCGGTAAAATTCTCCGCCTTGACCCGCTTGGCACTACCAGCACGAACGGGCAGTACGGCATACCAGCGGACAACCCCTTTGTGGCGGACGGACGCGACGACACGCTGGCCGAAATCTTTGCCTATGGCGTGCGCAATCCGCAGCGCTTCAACTGGGACAGCGCGAACGGCACCCTGTATCTCGCAGACATCGGGCAGAACCAGGTAGAGGAAATCAGTCCGGTCACAGCAGGCGCAAACCTGGGCTGGAATACTTGGGAAGGGAGCTACCGTTACGTCAATCGTGAGGTCAGTCTGGACGCACCACGCAGCGAAAACGGCATCACGTGGCCGATCGCGGAGTACGACCACGCCGACCCGTTGTTGCAACGGCAGGTCGCCATCACGGGTATCGTCATATCGCGCAACGCCAGCCTCCCGCTCCTGCAGAACAAAATCGTGTTTGGTGATAATCCAAGCGGCGAGATGTTTTATGTCGAAGCGGATGCCTCCCACGCCGGTGGGCAGGCAGCAATCCGCCGCATCCTGCTCGACGAGGGTGGGACAGCAAAGACTTTCCTGCAGGTAATACAGGAAACAAACCGGGCGGCGGGGCAAGACATTGCGCCTCGTGCCGATTTGCGTTTCGGCTACGGTCCGGACAACGGGATCTATCTCCTGAACAAACACGATGGCATCATTCGCCAAGTGATTCCCTGAGCTCCCGTGACCCTATGAATTTTTGCCAGCACTGCGCGGGCCCCATTACACGGCAGATTCCTCCCGGTGACGACAAGCTGAGGGACTGCTGCCTGCGCTGCGATGTGGTCTTTTACCAGAACCCTCACAATATCGTGGGAACCCTGCCCGTTTACGGTGACCGCGTCCTGTTGTGCAAACGGGCCATAGAACCTCGCCGGGGGAAATGGACCCTGCCCGCAGGCTTTATGGAGAATGGTGAAACCACCCTCCAAGGCGCCATTCGCGAGACCGCCGAGGAAGCCGGAGCGCACGTGAGCCCTGACGGGTGCCGGCTGTACACCCTGTTTAACCTCCCGAACATCAATCAGGTATACCTCTTCTTTCTGGCCGACCTGCAGCACCCCCACTTCTCACCGGGGGAGGAAAGTCTGGAAGTGGCCCTGTTCGAAGAGAAAGACATTCCCTGGAATGAGATTGCCTTCGCGGTCGTGAAAATGACTCTCGAACAGTATTTCAATGACCGTGGGCGGAGGCTGTTCCCAGTGCGCATGTTTGACCTGCATTACGACGACGCGCGCCGCCTGAGCACAACGCTCGTCAGTCATAGCCATGGCGACATTTCTGGTGAAAATCACCACTCCTGACGCTAGCCTCCCCTCTCAAAAATCTCTATCTATCTGTTTTTATTGAATTAAAATTCATGGCACGCGCATTGCTTGATGAGAGCTATAGTCACTTGGAGAAACCCCTATGAAAGCACTCGTTCCCACCCTGTTCGGCCTCGGTGCCCTCGCTTATGGTATTCATGCGATCGCGTCGGAAAGTGAAGTCACCCGCCACTACAGCCTCCCGCTTGAGGGAATCTCGGAAGTCCGCATCGATGGCGGCGTCGGCACAATGGAATTCGTTCACACCGACGGCGATACCGTCAATGTCGTGCTCGACATCGAAGGAAAGCGGCGAATGTGGGTCATGGGGAAGCACGACGTGTCCGATATCGAACTCGATGTCAGAACACGGGGTGACCGGCTCATCCTGTCCCTTGATGATGACGATCACGATGAGGTGGAGGTCCACTGGCGCGTCGAATTGCCAAGCGTTGCGCACACACGCATTCATCTGGGCGTGGGTGAAATCTCAGGTGATTTCGCGGACACGGAACTGTCCCTGGACATGGGCGTGGGAGCCGCCGACATCAGTATCGCCCGTGCGGGTGCAGGGCGCGTGGAGGCTTCTGCGGGAGTCGGCAGTGCGCAGCTGCGAGGCGCCAAAGAGGTCGTCAGCACACGAGCCATTGTCTCTGAAGAAACACTGGGATACGGCGAAGGCATTCACGAAGCCGACCTGAGCGTCGGAGTGGGGGAAATCAAGGTCACGCTGACGGACCGCAGCTTTAAAACGGCTCAATCCTGGTAACGTCAAAGGCAGGCTCCTCATAGGGATGGGCCTGCCTCAAGGCGTGCACGGCATCGGCGATCTTGTCGTCACTGCAGACAAGCTCTACGCGATACTCTGCAAGCCGCTCCAGCGTCTCCGGACTGCCGATAAAGGGCGAGGCGCCCGCCAGGGGCCGAAACTGTCCCTCCCCCAGCACCTGCCATGCGCAATGCTCGTAATCGCCGATTCGCCCCGCCCCCGCGTCAAACACTGCCGTTTTCACGCGCTCCAGATGACTTTCAGGCACGTAGAAACACAGCTTGAACATGGGCACTCTCCCGCTTAATCCAGCCACTTGCGGGCATTGCGGAAAAGACGCAGCGTGGGGGCATCCTCCTGCCAGTCATCAGGTCGGTAGGAATTTTGCACGGCACGTACCACGCGCTCAGGGTGGGGCATCATGATGGTGACCCGGCCGTCCGCGCTGCAAACCCCAGCTATCCCGACAGGAGAGCCATTGGGGTTGTGCGGATAACGCTCCGTCACCTGACCATAATTGTCCACATACTGGAGGCTGATCAGCCCCGCCGCACTCAATGCGGGCTGATCCTGCGCAACACGGAATTCGGCCTTGCCCTCCCCATGGGCAACCGCGATGGGAAAGCGGGAGCCGGCCATCCCGGCGAGGAACGCAGAGGGCGACTCACCGACACTGACCATCGTTGTTCGCCCCTCAAACTGTTCGGACTGATTGCGCACAAACCGCGGCCAGTGCGCTGTGCCCGGAATCAGCTCATGCAGCAGGGACAGCATCTGGCAGCCATTGCACACCCCGAGCGAGAGGGTGGAGGAGCGGGCGAAAAATTCGCCAAAGGCCTTGCGCAAACGGGGATTGTGCAAAATGGTTTTCGCCCATCCGCCACCGGCACCGAGGACGTCGCCATACGAGAATCCGCCACAGGCGACCAGCACGTTGAAGTCATCCAGGGACACCCGGCCGCTCAGCAGATCGGTCATGTGAACATCCACCGCATCAAAACGGGCACGCACAAACGAGGCAGCCATTTCCACCTGTCCGTTGACGCCCTGTTCGCGCAGGACCGCCACGCGCGGCTTGGCGCCCACGTTAATGTACGGGGCCGTGATGTCCTCATTGAGGTCATAGCCCAAGTGGGCATGCAATCCCGGATCTTTGGCATCGAGCAGCGCATCGAACTCCTGCCGCGCGCACTCGGAATTATCCCGCAATGCCTGAATGTGGTAGCTGGTCTCGCTCCAGCGCCGTTGAAGAGTCACTCGACTTGCCTCGAACAGCAATTTGCCGCCGTTGAGGATGCGAATCTCGTCGCGCCCATTCAGGCTGCCGATCAGACGCGTGCAGTCCGACAGGCCGGCCTGTTCCACTTTCTGCAAGACGGTATTGAGCTGAGAACGCCGTACCTGCAGCACGGCGCCGATTTCCTCGTTGAACAGGGCTCGCACCGGGTCACAGTCATCGTCGCCCAGCATCTCGGCAGTCTGGATGTCGAGGCCGGTGTGTCCGGCAAATGCCATCTCGGCCAGCGTCGTGAACAGCCCTCCGTCCGAACGGTCGTGGTAGGCAAGAATCAGTGAATCCGCATTGAGCTGTTGAATCAGCGCAAAGAGCGCCTTGAGGTCCTCCGGCGAATCCAGATCGGGGGGAGTACAGCCGATTTCCCGGTAGACCTGTGCGAGCGCCGAGCCTCCCACGCGGTTGCGGCCATGGCCAAGATCGATCAGCAGCAGGTCGGTTTCTCCCTGATCGGTCCGCAGCTGGGGGGTCAGCGTCTTGCGAATATCGGTCACGGGTGCGAAAGCGGAAATGATCAGAGACAAGGGCGCGGTGATGCTCTTTTTCTGCTCGTCTTCGCTCCATACCATGCGCATGGACATGGAATCCTTGCCAACCGGCACACAGATTCCGAGCGCTGGGCACAGCTCCATGCCGACGGTCCTGACGGCGTCGTACAAGCGGGCGTCCTCCCCCGGGTGTCCCGCGGCAACCATCCAGTTGGCAGAAAGCTTGATATCCCCCATCTGGGCAATGGAGGCGCAGGCGATATTCATCACGGCCTCTGCGATGGCCATGCGGGCGGAGGCAGGCGCATCCAGAAGGGCCAGCGGGGTTCGCTCTCCCATGGCCATGGCTTCACCGCAATACCCGAGCAGATCTGCCGCCGTAACAGCCGCGTCAGCCACTGGCACCTGCCAAGGGCCCACCATCTGATCCCGGCTCACCATGCCGGTGATCGAGCGGTCACCAATCGTAATCAGAAAGCTCTTGCTCGCGACGGCGGGTAAGCTCAGGACCCGGTCAATGGCCTGATCGAGCGCGATCTGAGAGGTATCCAGCTCTATCGGCGCTCCGGCGCGTCGCTGCGCATTGCGGTGCATGCGAGGCGGCTTACCAAACAGCACACTCATGGGCAGGTCGATAGGTCTGTTGTTGAAGTGCGTGTCGACCAGTTCAATGTGGTCTTCCTGTGTCGTCTCTCCCACCACTGCAAAAGGGCAGCGCTCGCGTTCGCACAGACTCTTGAACATACTGAGGTCCTGCGGACTCACTGCCAGCACATAGCGCTCCTGTGCTTCATTGCACCAGATTTCCAGAGGGGACATCTGAGGTTCAGCGTTGAGGATGTCGCGCAGTGAAAAGCGTCCCCCACGCCCGCCATCCTTCACCAACTCAGGCAGGGCGTTCGAGAGTCCGCCGGCACCGACATCGTGAATAAACAGGATCGGGTTGCGCTCGCCTAACTGCCAGCACTGGTCGATCACCTCCTGACAGCGACGTTCCATCTCAGGGTTATCACGCTGCACTGAAGCAAAATCGAGGTCCGAGCTGCTGGCCCCGGCGGCCATGGAGGAAGCTGCCCCTCCCCCCAGCCCGATCAGCATGGCGGGACCGCCCAGCACGATGAGTTTTGCACCGACGGGAATCTCACCCTTTTCGATATGAGATTCGCGAATATTGCCGATCCCGCCTGCAATCATGATGGGCTTGTGATACCCGCGCAGCTCATCGCCATTGCCACTGTCGACGCGCTCCTCGTAGCTGCGGAAATAGCCGCACAAGTTCGGTCGCCCGAATTCGTTGTTGAATGCCGCCGCGCCGATGGGGCCCTCGATCATGATATCCAGCGCCGACGCAATGTGAGCGGGACGACCAAAGTCCTCCTCTTCCCAGGGCTGCATCAAGGCGGGGATGCGCAGATTGGACACGCTGAATCCGGCGAGACCGGCCTTGGGCTTCGACCCGCGGCCCGTGGCCCCCTCGTCACGAATCTCTCCACCACTGCCTGTCGCCGCGCCCGGGAAAGGGGCGATTGCCGTCGGATGATTGTGGGTTTCCACCTTCATCAGAATGTGGATGGGTTCCTGCGTGTAGCCGTAACGCTTGGTGGCGGGGTCAGGGAAAAAACGGCCGCCGACACTGCCGGTCATGACGGCAGCATTGTCCTTGTAAGCGGAAAGCACATTTTCAGGCGACTGTTTGTGGGTGTTGCGTATCATCCCGAACAGGGAATGTGGTTGATCCACGCCCTCGACCGTCCATGAGGCATTGAAAATCTTGTGACGACAATGCTCCGAGTTTGCCTGCGCGAACATCATCAACTCAATATCGTTCGGGTTACGGTTCAAGTGGTTGAAACTTTCGTACAGGTAATCGATTTCATCGTCCGCCAGCGCGAGCCCCATACGGGAATTCGCTTCGCGCAATGCCACTTCGCCCCGGCCAAGAATATCGACTGCCGTCATGGGCCGAGGCTCGGCGCGCTCAAACAAAGCGATGGCGGCATCAAAATCCGGCAGAACCGCTTGAGTCATGCGGTCATGCAGCAGCCCATCCAGCACCGCAATGTCGGCGGGGGTTAACGGCGTTGAGGACTCCACACGAAAGGCAATGCCACGCTCAATGCGTCGCACCTTCTTCAGGCCACAGTTATGCAGGATGTCCGTCGCCTTGCTCGACCAAGGAGAAATGGTGCCTGGCCGCGGGACCACGACGCGCAGCAAGGCATCCAGCGCAGTGGTATCCGCGGTGTTCTGGCTGGCGGAACCGTAATCGAGCAGGGTATTCAGGAGATCCAGCTCCTGCGGAGCCAGTCCCGTTTCGCAATCAGCGAAATGAATAAAACGGGCATTAAGGGCGCGGAGGGAAGGTATTCGAGACTGGATCGTAGAGAGTAACTTGGCGTTTCTAAAGGCAGAAAACGCCGACACACCGGGCAGAACTAGCATCGTAAGCACAGGCCTTGAATAGGATTGGGGGCGGGTTCCAGAGGCTGTGAATTATACGGGAAACAGGCTCGGAAAGGCAGGCTTAATTTGCCCATCGGGGTTCAGGGTGCCGGCTTGTAGCGCCCCTCTTCCCGCGAAAGAACGACGCGTCCGTCACTGTCCTCAATCCAGAAATCGACATACTGCAGGGAGCCGATGTCGCCGGGTGAACCGGCAAAGACCGGGACAGCCTTCACGAAGTAGGTGGTCCCGGGCTGCGCATTGAAATGCAAGACACGGCTCACCGCCTCGCGCGATGAGGCATAGCTGGCTATCGCAGGCGCAAGCCCCATGCGCGCCCCCATGTCCCAGTGATAATAGACCTCGAGCTCCCGCTGGCCTGGCTGCATCAGAACCTCATCCCAGGCGCGACTGTTTTCGATGGTGTGATTGTCCACGCGTTGAAAGCGGACGGCATCCACGTAGCTGTTGAGCCAGTCGCGCCGGTAGTAGTAATCCCCGCGAACCGTCGCCAGCGCCTCACGCGGCCGTTCCTCACCATCGTAGGCGCGATAGGGTTGCTCGATGACCGTGCAGGAGACGCACAGAAAACAGAGGATCAGGAAACCACAGCGCCAAAATCGTGAACGCATGTCACATGACTGTCGGGAGGTGATCTGAAAAAAAGCGGGAGTCCACATGGATCATTATTCTTCTTAAGGCAGCACGCTAAGCGAAAATCACGACGTTCAACGGTACCCCAGTTTGGAGCGCAAACTCAACCGATAGTTCCTTTTGAGGAAGCTTCCCGGCGTGCCTTGAAAAAGGCCTGCATCAACGCCCCGCATTCATCCGCAAGAACGCCGCCAGTAGCCGTCATCCGATGATTGAAACTCCCCTCTTCCAGCAAACGCTGACCGCTGACGATTGCCCCAAACCGAGGCTCTGTCGCACCAAACACCACATGCGCAATGCGGGCGTGCACCATTGCGCCAAGACACATGGTGCAGGGCTCGATGGTCACGACCAGGGTGCAGTCAGGAAGGCGGTAGTTGCCAAGAAGAACGGCGGCCTCACGAAGTGCCATGATTTCGGCATGCGCGGTGGGATCATGGCAGCGTATGGGTTGGTTGAACCCCCTGCCTAGAATGACCCCGTCAGCCGAAACGACGAGAGCACCGACGGGCACTTCGCCCAGGCTTGCTGCCTGCTCGGCGAGCGCAAGCGCCTGCCGCATCCAGCTTTCGGGAGACTGAGACGACGTCATGAAATTACTCAGGTGACAGGTGGCCCAAAGGCCACCGAAGGCTTGGCAAACTTACAGAGCGCTACGCGCTCCGGAGACTTTCAGCACTTGCCCGATTTGAAGGGCATCGCCGGCAAGATCGTTTGCCTTGCTGATGGCTTCCACAGTGGTCCCGTACCGTTTGGCGAGACGCCAGAGGGTATCTCCACGACGGACCTTGTGGGTGAGCTCCGTATTCACCGCCACCTCGTTCACCCGAGCGGTATTGATTGGCTGTTGCGACGCGGCGGGAATCTGCAGTTTCTGGCCCGCAATGATCGTGTCATTACGCAACCCGTTTACCGCTCTCAACTGGCTAACAGACACGCCGGTGATGGAAGAGATTCGGGAGAGACTGTCGCCTCTGCGGACGACGTATTCATGGTCACTTGTGGCGCTAGATTCAGCGATCTGATGGACCACTTCTGGAAATACCGCCACATGGTAATGCGGTGGCCGGCTTTCGCGGGTTACATCAAGGACATCAGCCGCTTCCATTGACAGCAGGGTTCGTTCCAGCCACGTGCGGCACTTCCCTACCGGTGGAATGCGCAGGTCCACAGCCATCCCCGTAGGATGTACCGAATCACTGGCGGCATTGTTGGGCTGTTTGTCGATAGGACGGGTCAAACTGGTCACGGTTAATTTTTCACCGCAGGCGCTGAAATACTGGGCACTGATTTGATCGATGAAGTCTTTGACAGGGGGTCTGGCGTAAGGGTAGGAAACATCATGAAGCTCAAGAACCCGGGTTTCTTGCACCTTGATCAGGTCGCCCGCCTTGACGAACTCGGTCACACGAGCTCCCGTTTTTGCGAACCCATACCCATTTTGCAGCGCAACCTGGTATTGGCGCTCCATGGAACCGCGAGATCCTTTTAAAGTTTGCGCCTGAACCGAACCGGTGGCGATAATCAGGCTTGTCGTCAGAAGAGCGAGGGCAAATTTGGACATGTCGGCCTTCCTGAATTGGCGATTTTTGTTATCTGACCAGCACCTTGGGAATAAGTTGCATGCCGAAAATGAGTGCCCTTGCACGGCGTCCCAAAGCAAATATGGCCCGATTCTATTGAGCAGGATAGAATCTTGTCAAGAATTGCCTCTTATCTTCTTGTTTTTTTTATAAAATAAGGGGGAAAGAACCTGCCAAAAAGGGCGCAGTGCACACATCAGCCCCCTCGCATCTGTTTTTGGAGAAACCCTTTGCCCAGCTCCCCCATGCGCTGCGTGACGGCCTCAAGGTCGTCAGGATCTCTGTTCTGACTGAGTTTGGATTTCGCCAGCACTCTGTCCACTCGAATGCGAATGCCGGTGATCGCATTGAGCATCTCATCCAGATAGTCGGCAGGTGCCTGCTTCAAGCTCCAGGGAATTGCTTCGCCGACACGATGTTCGTGACATTTCGTCAGGCGCCCTACCACCCCCATGATGAACTTCCTATCACTCAGAAATTCGATGCGCCCATAGCAATGCACGGCCTGATAATTCCATGTGGGGACAAACCGGTGAGTCTTGGGTTTCCCGGGATACCAGTTCGGACTGATGTAAGAATCCTCTGCCCTGAAAATCACCAAGGCTGATTCCCCTGTGGAAAATTCAGTCAATAATTCATTTTTGTTTGCGACATGAGCAAGAAGCGTCATCTCACCCAATTCATTCACATCCACCAAGAATGGCAAATGATTGGCGACAAGATTGTCGACACCTCCCATGACCAGTGTCGCAAGAGGATAGGCGCTGATTACTTCCAGAATCACCTTGCGATCATTTTCAACGAATCGTTCTGGTAAATACATGGCAGCCGCCTTCCTTACATTTTACGCAAAAAAAGAAATGCATCGCACTTAACATGTGACGCATTGCGTGAGAATAACGACCTTTAAAACAGCTTAGTTGCCGAGAAACAGTGTTTGAACGATGCGCGAACTCTTGAGGGAATCCCCGAAAGCTGCACCGGGAGAATGGAATATCCAGGGACGAAAAATAATCAGCCGGTTGTATTTGAACGGCACCACAAAGGTTTTTTCCCACAGTGACTCGTCAACACCATCCGTCTCAAGAAAATGCTTGATGTCATCCCCGGTATGCCATCCTTGCGCGGCCAGACCTTCGCGTGTTCTGGGCATCTCTTCCAGCCCCCGCTTCTTGTGTTTCCAGAAGACCGTGCCGTCAACCTTGGGATGCTCTTTAGACAGGTACACCACGCCGGCCCACCGCGTATCGATTCCAGCGTCCACATGTATGTGCTGGGAAAACGAATCACTGGGAAGCGTGAAGCGCAATTTGCCATTCAGATGGGTTGCAGAGTTTATGGAGGGCTCCTGCAGCAACCCCATAAAAAACGTTCGCTGATGTTCGCTGAGAAAGGAATCGCCGGTCATCAGACCGGCGTAATTGCCACGCGAATTATCATCAACTCCCGCAAGGGCTACTCTGACCAACTCATCAGGGTTATCGTAAAAATTGTCCACAACATAGAATCGGTTGAGCATGGCGTTACTCCCACTCTATGGTAGCCGGTGGTTTTGAGGAAATGTCATAGGCAACGCGGGAAACATCTGCAATCTCATTGATGATGCGATTGCTCACGGTTTCCAGCAACTCGTAAGGCAGGTGTGCCCAGCGAGCGGTCATGAAATCAATGGTTTCCACTGCACGCAGCGAGATCACCCACGAATAGCGACGCGCATCCCCGACCACTCCCACAGAGCGCACCGGAAGAAACACGGCAAATGCCTGACTGGTCTTGTGGTAATAACCAGAGCGATGCAGCTCTTCAATAAAAATCGCATCGGCTTTACGTAGAACGTCGCAATACTCTTTCTTGACTTCGCCTAGTATGCGCACACCCAAACCGGGGCCGGGAAACGGATGCCGATAGACCATGTCATAGGGCAGCCCCAATTCAACACCGATTCTGCGCACTTCGTCTTTAAACAGCTCGCGCAGCGGTTCCACCAGCCCGAGCTTCATGTCTTCCGGCAGTCCACCGACATTGTGGTGGGATTTAATGACATGGGCCTTGCCAGTTTTGGAGCCGGCGGATTCGATGACATCCGGATAAATCGTGCCTTGCGCCAGCCACTTTACATTCGGAATTTTGCTCGCCTGCGCGTCGAATACTTCAATGAACGTTGTGCCGATGGCCTTGCGCTTTTTCTCTGGGTCACTGACTCCGGCAAGATTGGCCAGGAACTGCGCTTCGGCGTCTGCCCGAATCACTTTGACCCCCATGTTCTTCGCGAATGTCGCCATGACCTGATCGCCTTCGTTCAGGCGCAGCAGGCCATTGTCCACAAAAACACAGGTTAATTGATCGCCAATGGCCTTATGCAACAGGGCAGCAACCACGGAGGAATCGACACCGCCCGACAGACCGAGGAGCACATGGTCGGTGCCCACTTGAGCGCGCACTTTAGCAATCGCGTCTTCGATGATATTTGCCGAGGTCCACAAAGCCTCGCAGGCGCATATTTTTCGCACAAATCGTTCTAAAATGCGCAATCCCTGCGCGGTATGAGTGACTTCGGGGTGGAACTGGGTGCCGTAGAAACGTCGCGACTCGTTGGACATTGCCGCGATGGGAGCACTGTCGGTGGAGGCAATTATTTCGAAGCCCTCGGGCACGCGCACGACTTTGTCTCCGTGGCTCATCCACACATCAAGCTGAGCAACGCCATCGTCACCGATGCGATCCTCGATGCCGTCAAACAGCGCACTCTTCCTGCAGAGGTTGACTTCGGCATACCCGAATTCCGACTTCGCGGAGGCTTCGACCTTTCCCCCCATCTGCTCCGCCATGGTTTGCATCCCATAGCAAATACCCAAAAGGGGAAGCGTTCCTTCCAGCAAAAACTGAGGTGCGCGCGGGGAGTCTTCCAGAGTGGCGGTTTCGGGCCCCCCTGAAAAAATGACTCCCTGCGGGGCAAAGGCTTCGATTTCGGCTTGCGTGGACTGATAATCCCAGATCTCACAATAAACACCCAACTCACGCACGCGGCGCGCAATCAGTTGGGTGTACTGGGATCCGAAATCCAGAATGAGAATTTTCTGGCTGTGAATATTCAAGGTAGTCGTGCCTGCTTGTAGAAATCAGCTCATCCGATAATTCGGGGCTTCCTTCGTAATACTGACGTCGTGCACGTGGCTCTCACTCATCCCGGAGGACGTGATTCTCACGAACTGTGGCTTGGTGCGCATCTGCTGGATATTTTCGCAACCGGTATAGCCCATGCTGGAACGCACGCCACCCATCAGTTGGTGGACAATGGCAGACATGGGTCCCTTGTAAGGCACGCGACCCTCGATGCCTTCGGGGACGAGTTTCTCGGTGCCCGAACCAATATCCTGGAAGTAACGATCGCTTGAGCCCTGACTGTGGGACATGGCCCCTAGGGACCCCATGCCACGATACGCCTTGTAGCTTCTTCCTTGGTAAAGCTCCACTTCACCAGGAGCCTCTTCGGAGCCCGCCAGAAGGCTTCCAATCATGACAACGTGAGCACCGGCAGCAATGACTTTCGCGATATCGCCCGAGAAGCGAATGCCCCCGTCAGAGATGACACACACGTTCGTGTCCTTGAGTGCCTCGGCAACATTCGCGACGGCCGTAATCTGGGGGACCCCTACTCCGGTGACGATGCGCGTCGTGCAGATGGATCCGGGGCCAATGCCCACTTTCACTGCATCGGCACCCGCTTCCGCGAGGTCTTTTGCTGCTTCAGCGGTGGCAATATTGCCCCCTATGACCGGAATCTGGGGATACAGGCCCTTAATGCGGCGCACCTGATCGATCACCCCCTGAGAGTGACCGTGGGCAGTATCCACGACAATCACGTCCACCCCAGCTTCTACGATCGCGGCGACACGTTCGGCCGTATCCGCGCCCGTGCCTACCGCGGCGGCAACTCGCAGCCTGCCGAATTGGTCCTTGCACGCATTGGGGTAGTCTTCGGATTTACGAATGTCTTTGAGTGTCACGAGCCCGCGCAATTCGAAGGCATCGTTCACTACAAGAATTTTTTCGATGCGGTGTTTGTGCAGTAATTCTTTGACTTGTTTATGGGTGGCGTTTTCCTTCACCGTCACCAAGGACTTCTTGGGCGTCATGATGGTCGACACCGCAGAGTCGTAATTGGTTTCGAAACGCACATCCCGACTCGTCACAATACCGACCAGATTGCTGCCCTCTACAACAGGCATGCCGGAGATATCGTTCTCGCGCATCAGCGCGATCAATTCTCGAATGGTGGCGGTCGGAGCAATCGTAATGGGGTCTTTCACGACGCCACTTTCGTACTTCTTGACCATCCTCACTTCGCGAGCCTGCTGCTCGATACTCATGCTTTTGTGAATGACCCCGAGGCCGCCTTCCTGCGCCATGGCAATCGCCAGACGCGCCTCGGTCACCGTGTCCATGGCGGAGGAAATTATGGGGATATTCAAGGAGATAGAAGCGGTTAACTGGGTCTTCAGACTCACCGTTTTGGGGAGCACGGTCGAGTGCGCTGGCACGAGCAGAACGTCATCGAATGTCAAAGCTTCTTCAGCAATGCGCAACATAAGATTTCCACGTATCAACAAAAACGCGAGTATACAGACCTCACTCTCGCCTGTACACATGCACCTGTAGCGAGTGGAGAAACTCCGAACGCGCGACTTTGTGAACGGGTACAAACCCGTGCAGCGCAAACTCTGCGTCCAGGGCGGCTGTAGTGACCGGATATTGCTTGATCGCTTTCCCAGTCAACATCTTTCGAAGCCTGCGCCGGAGGGAAGTGAAGGAGGACGGAGTGATTCGGGAAATCACCACGAAGCGGGCACTCACGCGGCAAATCTCCCCTATCAACCGGGACTGTAACGCCTTGCTTTCGAAATGGTGAAGCAAACGGAAACACAGGCTCGCATCGAAATGGGCATTCTCGTAGGGCAAGGCGAAAATATCCTGGCTTTCAAACTGGACCTTCATTCCGTCTTTTTCCGCCAACTCACGGGCCAGAGACAGTGCCGCTTCTCCCAGATCAATCCCGGTGACCTCATGGCCTTGTTGGGCCAGCCAAATGCTAGCGCGGCCAACGCCACACGGGGCATCCAACACCCGGTGAATGCCGGGCGCATGCGCAAAGGCATCGGCAAGCATCGCCATCTCCTGCGCGTGCTTCTCCTGCTTGCGCTGGCTGTAGGATTGCGCGGATTGTGCGTCCGATTTGACGCGGGCATAACTGATCTCGTCAGCCATAAATAAACTCCCTATTCCTTGTTATTTTTTAAAACGGTCCGGAAAACGCCGCGCGAGACGCGTGAGCAGTCGCGGCATTTTCACGCGGTGACTCTCGAGAAGCGCGTGGAGGGCATTGTCCGGCAACCACGTACTGCGGCGAATAAATTGCGTGAAATCCGCGTAGGCAGCCCACTGGGCGCTGAAGCGCTTGCGAGCGCGCTCGAAATCGATCAAGCGCATATCCCCCGTCGCCAGATCGACAAAAAGATGCGCGGGGAACAGGGCTCCGTGCTGCCATCGCGTCAGATGCATCTGGAGCAATTGTTCGCCTACACGGCGCAATTGCGGGAGGTAAGGCGTCCAATCTGACACACGTGTCTCGTAACTCGCCAGACTGGGAAGTGTGAGCGCCTTCGTCAGAAGCAAGCCTTGCTGAGCGCCGCTTTCCGCGTGCGTCCTGAATCCAAAGGCAACCATTTCTACACTCGGCCAGTCCTGTTCGACAGCATGCTGCAGCGCATCCGCCTCATAGCGAAAGGTGAGTGCCCCAGTGGGGTAGCGAAGGGAATAGCGCGACTGATTTTCCTGACGCTTCAGAAAGTAGAGCGCATTCTCCCCCGAATCAGAGGAAAGCGTCAGCGTAGAGACACCACTCCAGCCATTGCGACGGATATTGGCGGGTTCGACAAAGTCCTGTGGAAGATCCCAAAGATCGTCGAAACGGGTGAAACCGGCATTCGCCAACTGCCGAAGGCACTGCCCTTCCAGAACCGTCAAATCCTGGGATTGGCTTTGCTCCCGTGGTGCTGCCATGGCATCCATAGATCGGCCTCAGTGATAAAAACGTGAAATCTCTTGGGCAAACCGCCCCAGAGATGACTGATACTCCACGCCCGCACGGGACAGATCGATCGGATCGTCATTCAGAGTCGTGCTGACATCGTCATAGGCGGCGCCTTTTTTACTGAAGACCATCTTAACATCGGGGGTGACCAAAGTATTGCCGTGCCAATCACTGACTACGGTGTATTGGCGGTCATAGTCAGGGGCAAACAAATCCCTGCCAAAACTGTAGGAGGCGGGGTCAAGGGCGGTCCCCAGCGCGGCGAGAATAGTCGCGGGCATGTCGAGGTGACTGGTCATCACGGAAGTCACGCCCGGTTCGCGACCGGGAATGTGGATCAACATGGGCACCCGGATCTGCTCCTGGACAAAAGTGGAATTGTGCCCCCATCGCCCCTTCTCCATGAACTCCTCGCCATGATCGCCTGTCACGACGACGATGGTGTTTTCGAGCAGCCCCTGCGCCTCCAGCTGCGCATAGACGCGTCCCAACTGACTGTCCAGATGATGTGTCGCATTGATGTAGCGGTTGCGGATGCGCTCGATGTTGGCTTCTATATCAACCGTGAGGTAGTTGAAGTCGTCGATATAGTCCTCCCGAATCACACTCTCATCGGGAAAATAGTAGTTGGCGTGTGCGGATTCAAAGAACATGAAACTGAAAAACGGCGACTGGGCAGTCCGGATGTACTCCAGCATATCCGTCACATTCTTGCGGTCACGCTCCCACCCTGCCCCTTCCGTGTAGGACTGTAACTGGGAATCCTCCAGGCTGGCGAAAATGGTCTTGTCGAACTCCGGGTAGGAGAAACGGGAACTCGTGTAGGCCTTCATCGTGTAGCCATTTTTCTTGATCAGGTCGACCAACATGGGCGGTCGATGAGCATAGAGAAAATCAAACCAATAGCCCCCGTAGAGGCCGTAAAACTGGGAGAACATGCCCATTCGGGTGCCATTGCCACCACTGTAATGCTCGGTGAATCGCTGCGTCTTTTGCGCGAACTCCCAGGTATTGGGCATGATTTCTGGCGTCAACATGTCTGCCCGCAGCGATTCGGACACCAGCCAGACAATGTTGTAGGGTTTTTCAAAGCGAACGTCCGGTGTTTCGGGATAATTGATGCTGCCACCTGCCTCGGAAATATCGTAATCGCTCGCCTCGGGCCTGTTGATGGCAACGCCCATGTTTTCAAAAAAGGTCCGTGCAGTGACCGGGATGTACCAGACGATGCGGCTCGCTGCCCCAAGGATCACACGGTTGTAGTTGTACTCGGACAAGGCGTACCAGCCCGCCTGCAGAAATAACGCGCTCCCCACCAGGGACCACAACATGCCTTTGCGGAGCCAGGCAGGGTAAAGTCGTTCAAACGGAACAAACCGCAGCGCTGCCACCACCGCAGCAGCCAGAAGAAGCACGGCCAGCGCGAGTGTTTGATTGGTGGACGCTGAAACGCCCATGGCTTCCACACCACCGGGTGTGGTCAGCAGATTCACCACGAAGAAATTGACATAGAAGCCGTACATTTCGCGCAACTTGTAGTTGGCGAACATGAACACGATGATGGCGATGCAGAAAATCTGCATCAGAATGACGAGCCCACCGGTGCGAATCCCGCGTCGCTCCAGAGCGCGCTGCACGACAAACAGAACAAGCACGGGAGAGATCAGCACAAAGGATTGTACCCACACCGCCGCCACTAGAAAGACGTTAGCGGCCACCCCCATCAGGGGCTGCCATGCCATCACGAGACTGGAAAAAAAGACGACATAGAAGCTGAGAAGGGTTGTGCGGAACGCTGTCTTGGCAGGCATTAGGGATTTTTCTCCGATTTTTTTGGCGCAATTCTGACATCATAGAAGGATAAGTGCTTTAAATTAAACCAACCTTAAGCCGGCTTCAGAATTGGTATTCCAGCAAAAATCGAAAACTGGTATCCGGCGTCGTCGAGTTCAAGGGCGCGATAATGCTGGCCTCCCAGCCCCATTTTGTGTTGTTTTTGCCGCGGTAACTGCCTGTCAGCACAGGACCGATCCCTCGTGTAAATTCATCCGCAAACAGCTCAAGTCCGGGTTCAAGAGTCTGTTTGTACCGGTAGCGCCACTGCGCTGACAAGAATCGATCAACCTCATCTGTGATGTCGGAGCCGAACTCGTATTCCAAGCCGACATTCAGCGTGCCTACCCAGTCTCCGAATTGCCGGCTGGCCAGCAGCACGGCGGCGATTTCAGCGATGCTTTCACTGATCTCACGCTCATATTCGATAAGGAGTCCCCAATCCGCGGCATACTCCCCTTGCTCCGTTAACTGGATTTTCGCCTCCAGCTCATAGGCTTCTATCGAAAGCGACTTGTCCGGGAATTTGGTGGCAATCGCATAGGCCTCGGCAAACACCCTGTCAGACACCGCCATGCCGACCCCGATCCGCTGACGCAGAATATGGTCTTCCTGTGCCCGGCTATCCCGCTGATAGAGACTTCTAACCTCAATTTCCTTTTCCAAGGCCTGCACGTAGGGATCATAAATGCGATCGACGCCGTTGTGATGCAGGGGATTGTCGGCCCATGCGGGAACCGTCACCCCCAGAAAAAGCGCCCCGAGCACAGCCCCTGTTCCTTTCATGTTCATCGCCATCAGCCTCCCTGCACTGCATTGGCACGACGCTGCAGTCCCCACGCGAGCGCCATCACCAGCAAAGAAATGAAAATTGACCCCAGATAAAGCACTACCTGCGTCAAGGTCGGGCTTGCTTCATACCCCACTGCCGCATGCAAGAGCTCCCCTATGAGAGACGATTCCGCAAAGACATGGCTAGTATCCCACAGGGGTTCCTGTGAGGGCAGGATGTCCGCCTGGGACAGGTACAGGGCTGCCTGCCCCATCATCCCCGCGGCAAGAATCAACGCGATGACCGTATTGCTGATCAGGCGGGTGCGCCGGGGCAGTGACTTGAGTCCGTAGTAAAAAAAAGTGCCCATGCTGAGCCCGATACCCAAGCCGATTGCCCCTCCGGAAAAAACGGGAGTCACATTTCCGGCCAGTACCCCGTAGGAGTAGCCATACAAATAAATTTCGGCCCCTTCGCGCGTGATCGCCATGGCTACTGTGCCAATGGCTACGAACAGAAGCCAGGGATAGGGAATAGAGACCGCAGGATTTCCCAATTGCCGCACCACCAGAAAATTGTGCCCCGCCAACAACAATCCAATGGCGATTAACAGGGACGAATTGACGATCTCCTGCCCAAAACCATCGAAGGACAGCGAAATGCGTTCAAGCTGCAACGCATACAAGGTCGCACTGCACACCCCCACTGTCAGCGCGACCACAAGCCAGCGAAACCGGTAGCCCATGGCGGTGCTCGTCGCCATCAGCATGCAGATCAACAGCATGGCTTCCAGAACTTCGCGCAAGACGATGACTACTGCGTCTGTCACTGCCTGTCTCCTTCTCGCATCATGCACTTATTTAACAATGATCTTCCCCAGCGCCGTCTTGAGGTTGAACTCTCCAAAGAAAGGATATTCTCCCGGCTTCAATGGCCCGATGAACACGACACCCTGACTGTTGCCCATGATGACTTTCTCGCGATTCAGCTCGTAACTCTCAAACTCTTCCGGCGTCGCATCCCGGTTGTAAATGATGAGCTTTACTTTTTGATTGGCAGGCACCTCAAACTCGGCAGGGAAAAACAAATGTTCCCGAATCTCGATTTCAATGACCGGGGTTTGCGCGAGCGCCGGGGGCATCGCTCCCCATAACACTCCGCATATGATAATGCGGGCGAGAAAATCGCGGGCCCTGCCAGTGTTGAGCGTCTCTCTCATGCCTGTTTTTCCTTATGCGGCGCTTCATCCAGCGCATTGAAGACAAGGGTCACGCACAGCCCCCTCAATTCCTGTGAACTCGACAGCGAAATGGATCCGGCATGCATCTCTACAATGTGTTTGACGATGGCCAGCCCCAGCCCCGATCCACTGACACCCGAGGCATGCCGGTCGCCGTCCAGTCGGTAAAATCGATCAAAGACGCGCTCCCGGTAGGATTCAGGAATGCCGGGGCCGGAATCCTCCACGAGCATTATCACTTTCTTCTGGTGTCGATGCACCCGCATTCGAAGTCGCGCGCCCTTGGGCGAATACTTGGAGGCGTTGCCCAGCAGATTGTGAATCAGGGATTTCAGCGCGGTGGCATCGCCTGCGATGACGGCACTGCCGCCTTCCAGGTCAAATTGCTGGTCCCGTTCCAGAATCTGCTCGTAATCACTGCTGATCACCTCCTGCACAAGCGTATACAGATCGATCGGAACGAACTGCACCATGTATTGATCCGGTGCTGTGCGGTTGAGAACCAGAATCTGTTCGACCAGATGCCCCATGGCATCGATGCCCTGCCGCAATTCCTCGACACTGGCGCTTGGCGCCTCGGATTCCTGCAGGAGGTTGTGGGCCTGTACTTTCAGAATACTGATGGGGGTCCGCAGCTCATGCGCAGCGTCGGCAGCAAAGCGTTTTTCCCGGTTAAAGGAAGACTGCAGTCGCCGCAACAAATCATTGGTGGAAAGCGTCAGTGGCGTAAGCTCCGTCGGGACGTTGTCCAAGCGGACGGGAGAGAGATCGGACACTTCCCGGCGCCTGACTTCCTCCGCGAGGATTTTGATCGGTCGCAAGCCATAGCCCACGATGAACCAGATCAGAAGAACCGCCATCGGTATGCTCAGCACGGTCGGGATGACGGCCTCAAGAATGACACTTTCCGCCAACTCATAGCGCACATCTAGCCGTTGTGCCGCCATGACCCATTTGCCCCTGTCGGGATCGTTCACTGTCAGGACCCGCCAGCGATACCCGTTGAAGTTGCGGTCGGCGTAACCGACCTCGAGTTCCGACATCGGTGTCAGCGGGGCAGTTACCGACCGCAGGGTGATTCTGCCCTGCGCATCCAAGACCTGATAGGCAATCAGGCTTTCGTTGCTCAGATCGAGATTGCGCTGCGTCGGCAGAACTAATTCTTCCAGGAGCTTGGCAACGCCGGAGGTGTTGGTCTCGGGGGTGATCAGGCTGAGCAGTTTGACGTGCTCCTGCAGTTGCATGTCGAACAGCGCCTCTGCTTCCGCCATGCTTTCGCGATAACCGCGCAGGGAGGACAGAAAACTGACCAGCACGATGACGGCAATCAGGGTGAGTGTCAGGAACAGTCGAATTGACGCCATGGGGCTTATCCCGGATCAGACTGCTTCCTGACCACGTAACCAACGCCGCGGACAGTTTGGATAAAGCCGGGCGGCAGTTTCTTGCGCAGGTTGTGGATATGGACTTCGACAGCATTGCTGTTGACTTCTTCGCCCCAGCTATACAGTTTGCTGTCCAGCGTATCGCGCGTCTGAATCTTGTTGGCACTCTCCATCAGCGCCTTCAACAGCATGAACTCGCGCCGCGACATGGTAATGCCTTCCCCCTCCACCGTCACTTCGTGGCTGCTGGTGTCGATGCTGACCTGCCCAATCACAATGGCAGGGCTTTTCACATTGCTCAGCCTGCGCTCCATCGCGCGCAGACGCGCCAGCAGTTCATCGATTTCAAAGGGTTTGGCGAGGTAGTCATCCGCACCGGCATCCAGGCCCAGGACTTTGTCGGACGTGGTATCGCGCGCTGTCAGAATCAGGACGGGGTTTGTGAATCCCTGTTTGCGGGCGGACCGCAGGACCTCCAGCCCGTCCATGTCCGGCAGGCCCAGATCAAGCACGACGATATCGGGCAACGAGGTTTTAATGGCACTCAAGGCGAGAGCGCCGCGACTCACGTGATTGACACTGAATCCGGCGCCCTTGAGGGTGCGCATGACGGCATTGGCCAGCAAGTCGTTGTCTTCGACCAGCAACACTTGCATGGAATGTCCTCGTGTTAATGGGGGGCTTCGATTTCCTGCAGCATGTGCTCAATCTCGCCACGACGCCCTTGGTCGGCCAGTTCACGCCCCGGACGGGACGGCGCATTCATGGCGCGATTCAGGTAGCGTGTTGCCTCGTCATAGGCCTCATGCTTGAAGAGGTATTCTGCATAAAAATAGTTCGAGTCGATACCGTCGGGTGACAACTCAAGACCTTTTTTCAACAATTCGACTCCCTTTTCCTCGTCGCCAAAGCCCACCGGCCAGCCGGGCACGTTCAGAAACAGCACGCCGAGGCTGGTATAGGCGGACCCGTCCATCGCGTCTGCATTCAGCGTCATCGCCTGCTCCAGATCCGCCTTGGCGGCCTTGGCGGCTGACAATGCGCCCAAGCCCCCCTTGGCACCCGCGTAACTGGAACGGATGATGCCGCTCCATATCCACGCCTCTGCATTGGCACTTTGTGCTTGGGTCACATTGTGGGCATCCTCGATCAGGGCGTTGAAGGCTTCCACCTGTGGCTTGCCTTTGAGCATGTAATTCACTTCCGCCCAGCGCTGCTGAAGCGCCGTCACTTCCGGGGTCATCTGGGCATGAGCCATGGCCGCGCTTCCTAAACAGCACACCATACCTATCCAAGCTGCAATATGACGATTCATCCGTTCTCTCCTGTGGGTCTGTGGGCTTGCGGGGACGGGCTGTCGCTGTGACGCCCGAGCAGGGCGAACTGCTTGATCTGCCCTAGCTTTTTCTTGATTGAACTGTCCGTCATGCCGGGAAGCACAGCGTTAATCCAGGCATAGAAACGCTCCGGCCATCCGATGACACGGGTCGTCCAGCGGTCCCGTGCGATATGGGAGAGCAACACCGAGGCAACGCTTTCCGGGGTGTCCATCGCCACGCCCATCGCCGTGTTCATGGCGACGACATGATCGCTGTTGAGCGCCGTGCGAGTTGCCCGTGGGGCGAGATGCAGCACCCGGACATGACTGTCACTGACTTCGCGGCGAAGGGCCTCGCTAAACCCGCGCAGCCCGAATTTGCTGGCACTGTACACGCTATATCCCGGGTACCCGATGCTGCCAAGGGCAGACCCAATATTGATTACCGCCGCTTCCGGCCGCGATTTCAATAAAGGCAGGAGCAAACGCGTCAGCTGAATGGGGGCTGTCAGGTTGAGATCGATCAGTGCGGCGATGGCATCGCTTTCGGAATGCTCCAGAAGCGCAAACTTCCCCGCTCCCGCATTGTTGATCAGGATATCGACCTGCACCTCGGCACACAGCGCGGCGATCGATTCACGCTCCTGTGGCTGACGCAAATCCGCGACCAGATGCATATGCGCCTGTGACGAGACAGGCAAGGCGCCAGACAGGGCTTCCAGCGCCGCGCCGTCACGTCCGATCAGGAGCAACCTGGCACCTGCACTTGCCAACGCCTGCGCGATACAGCGGCCAATACCTCCGGTCGCACCGGTGAGAACCACTGTCTTTCCTTTTAGCTGCATGGTGAGTTCCGTTTACGCCGCCGAGCGGATCGCGGGCGTCTCGTGCGTGCGCAGCACACTGTCAAACACGCCCTTGTAGAGTCGATAAAACATCTTTGTCGTGTGAATCAACAGCGCTTGTTCCGCCGGGTCGGTAAACCGGTTCATCAGCATCGCCAGATGCTGAATATGGGACTGGTCGATGCTGCCATGAGAACGCAGGTAGCTGAAGGCTGCATCCGGCAGGTTCAGGGTGGCCTGAATCTGATCTGCTGCGTAGTCCGCCAGATTCACGCTGGTGCCCTCCAGCACATGCACCATGCCGAAAAATCCGATGGGATTGCGGCGATTCACCAGATCGAAGGCATAGGCCACCATCAATTCGGTTTCCATGGCCGGGCTGCTCTGGCGCACAGACTCTTTGTCCCCCCCACATGCGGCGATGTCATTCAGAATCCATTCCTGATGACCAATCTCTTCCTCGATGTACTCGGCAACTGCGACCCGCAACCACTCGTACTCATCACTCAGACGAGCGCCGACGGCCATCAGCAGCGGCACGGTAAACTTTACGTGGTGATAGGCCTGCGTCAGATACTGGATGTATTCCTCCAGCGTGACATTGCGGGCCATGCAGCGGACGATGATTTCGCTGTTCACCAGCCCTTGGCGCTCGGCTTCGGTCGCTGCTTTGAGTGTGTCGTAGAACATGACATTTCTCCTGCTAGACCGCTGAGGACAGCGGTTCGGATGCGTAAAGTGATTCCAGCTGTGACTGGAAACGGGTGTAAATTTGCTCGCGTCGAGGGCGACCATTGCTGGTCATCAGGTCGTCTTTGAGTCCTGTGCCACGCGGCAGCCCCTGGGCAAGCCTGTGCCAGCGTTTCACATGGGCATACAAAGGCAGACGTTCGTTCACCCTGGCAATGGCCCCCTGCAGCGCGGAATCGGTCACGGCCGGCGAACTCGGCACAATCAGTGCCACGCAATAGGGACGTGAATCTCCGAACACCACACTCAAGCCGATTTCAGGTTCGGCGTTCAGTTCCGCCTCCACCCATTCCGGGCTGATGTTGCGGCCATAACTGGACACGAGCAGGTTCTTGCGACGCCCGAGATAATGCAGATAGCCCTCGCTGTCGAAAAATCCCAGATCGCCGGTGCGAACACCGCTCAGTGACCCTGCCTGCGTCCAGCCCTGCCTGTCGCCGACATAGCCGAGAAATGCAGGGCCCTTGACCACGATCTCCCCGTCGAGAATGTCCACGTGGGTATGCCCCAGCACCCGCCCGAGACTGCCATTCTTGCGCGCCTGCGGCGAGTTCAGGCTGACCACCGAGCCGCACTCGGACAGGCCGTAGCCTTCATAGACAGGCAGACCATACTGCCACGCCCTGGCCAGCAGCGCGGGGCTGACCTTGGCACCGCCGACGGCAATGAACTGCAGAGAATCCGGGAGCTTCCAGCCAGCATCGCAGCTCATCACCAAGGCCTCCAACAACTGGGGAATCAGAATCATGCTGTTGGGGCGGCAAATCGCCAGCACATCCAAAAAGGCGGGCAGGGAAAAACCACTGGCACCGTTGAAACCCAGACGGGACTCATCGGCAACGATTACCTGCGCCCCGCGGCGAAGAGGGGCATGCACGCCCGCAATGTTCTCGAGCAATGTCGCCAGAGGCAGGACGCACAGGTGTCGCTCGATCGCGCAGGGAGCGGTGGCATCCAGCAGGGAGTTGGTCACCTCCTGCAGAGTGCTTGCACTTAAGCAGACACCTTTGGGCGTGCCGGTAGAGCCGGACGTAAAAGTGATTTTTTGTGTATGGGGTGGCAGCAGCTCCGCATTGCTGGCGGCAAAAACGGCCTTGGGATTGGCTCGCAGATAACGCAGGGCACCCAGCGCGCCTGCATCGACAAATTGCACCCCGGTCAGATCATGCAGTGTCGCAGGTCGGTCGGTTAGCACCGCATCAATGCGCAGGCTGCGCAAGGCATGCAGGGTCTGCTGGTCGGAGAAAAATCCCGGCAAGGGCAGGATCACCACGCCGGCGATGGCACTGGCAATATCCGCCACGATCCAGTCCGCCGAATTGCCCGCCTGCAGGGCAATGACCTGGACGTCATCATCACGCAAGCGTTGCGCCAGTAAAGTCACGGCGTCGTGCAATTCCTTCCAGCTCAACGACGGCTGGAGCGAATCGCCTAATGTCAGAACAGCCGCAGCATGGGGTTTGACACGAGCATGATGCGAGAGTGCCGACCACAGCTTATTCATGCGCCACTCCCTGCCGCGTCGCGCCGAGTGTCGCACTGATTGCTGCCACTTCGGACTCAAATTCCTGTAACAGTTTCTGCGCCAGCTCGTTGGACTGCAGCGTGCGATGCGCCAGGCGAATGTCGCCCACCACCACAGAGGGCAGATTGTCGTAATAGCTTCCCCAGTCCTTGGCGGCATCACCCAATCGATTCACATCGGCACGGCAGATCACCAGAGGGGCAAACCCCAGCCGATGAAGCAGTGCATTGACCTGCGCCGTCGCGGTGAACGTGATCCAGTGAAAACCGGCCCGGTAGAGCACCTCTGTCAGGATGATAAACAGAAGCTGACTCGCCCCGCGGCTGGCCGCCAGATTGCCGGTCTCGATGATGTCCTCTCGAGCCACCGGAATGCCCTGATGCTGCGCCACCACCTGCTCTATGGGCGTGTCCAGATAATGTTCGACAAAAAAGTCGCCACAGCTGCCGGGACGCAGCCCGACCACTGCGCTGACATCGTCCCCCTGCCATCTCGCCAGCAGGTAGGGCAGAAAATGCGATACAGAGGCACCGTAGGTTTCGGCGTAACGGGTGTGAATGAAGGATTCCAACGCGTCGCGCGGCGGATTGGTAAAATCGTGCAGGCACAGCAGGGAGTGACGTGGCGCGGTGTTGGTGGCACACACTGAAGTGACTGGCATGGGATTGACTCCGTCGGTAAGAACCATGGCGCCACTGTAGGGGGCGAATCTTAATCCAATATTAAGACCTGCACTTTTTTTCAATCCGCTGTCCCGCCTGCAGAGACGGACACGCATTGAGCCCGCCCGGCAGCTCCACTATCATGCCGCTATGAACTCCTTCCCCGATCCCTTGTCCGTTGCCCCGCGTGAAGCGCTCAGCGTCAGCAGTTTGAACCGGCTGGCAAAAAGCCTGCTCGAGGACCATTTCCCCAACGTCTTGGTCGAAGGGGAAATCTCCAATCTTTCCATGCCGTCGTCGGGCCATTGGTATTTCACCCTCAAGGACGAACAGGCGCAGATCCGGTGCGCCATGTTTCGCAATCGCCAGGTCGGCATGCGATTTCGCCCGCGCGACGGGATGCAGGTGCTGCTGCGCGGGCGGCTCAGCCTTTATGAGGGACGCGGTGATTACCAGCTAATCGCCGACGCGCTTGAGGAGGCAGGCGATGGCGCCCTGCGCCGCCGCTTCGAGATGCTGAAGCAGGCGCTGAGCAAAGAGGGTCTGTTCGACCCGCAGCGCAAACGCCCCCTCCCGACCCCGGTACGCCATATTGGCGTGATCACATCCGCCACCGGCGCCGTCATCCGCGACATCATCAGTGTACTGGGGCGCCGCTTTCCCGCGATCCGGGTCACTCTCTTCCCCGTTCCTGTGCAGGGCGCGGAGGCGGTGTCCGCCATCTGCCAGGCGATCGCGCTGGCCAACCGGCAAGGAGCCACGCTGGGACTGGACGTGCTGATCGTGGCACGGGGCGGCGGCTCACTCGAAGACTTGCAAGCCTTCAACGAGGAAGCGGTGGCGCGGGCGATTGCGGGAAGTGCCCTGCCCGTGGTGAGTGCCGTCGGCCACGAGACTGACGTGACCATCGCCGATTTTGTCGCGGACCTGCGCGCCCCTACCCCTTCGGCGGCAGCCGAGCTCCTCAGTCCGGATCAGAATGACACCCTGCAGATGCTTGAAAGCGCTCGGCAGATGCTCGTCAGGCGGATGCAGGCCACATTGCAAAGCGCCACCCAGCAGCTGCATTGGCTGACGACGCGGCTCAAGCATCCGGGCAGACGGCTGCAGGAAAACGCACAGACACTGGACGGGCTTGAAGCGCGGCTATTGCGCGCCATGCGCCAACACCTGCGAACCCTCGAACGACATTACCTGCAACAGCATCAGCGTCTGCTGCGATGCAGCCCTCACCACACCCTTGGGACGTGGGAGAATCACCTCGATGGGCTGACGCAACGGCTGCATCGCGCCATGGCGCAGCGCCTGGCCTTGGCTCAACAGCACTTCAGCCATCTCACTCGCCATCTCGATGCAGTCAGTCCATTGAATACCCTGAAACGCGGCTATAGCATCAGCATGAGCCAGGACGGCGCTGTCGTGCACAGTGCCAGTCACCTGCAGGTGGGGGATTCCCTGCTGACCGTGCTGGCCGAAGGGCGCGTCGAAAGTGTCATTACCGCCCGTCTTGCCGGGCATCCCTTTCCCTCTGAAAAGGATATTTCGCATGACTAAGTTGTGGTCCGCAAGGGTGGTCGCCCTGCTGTTCCTGAGTGTGATGGCACCCGCTGATGCCGTTGAGGTTACCAGCCTCCCCACCCAGGCGAGCGTGCCGGGCGGGGTCGCCCTCGTGCCGACCGGTGTGGAGGCAGTGTCTGCCCGCTATCGCAATAACCGGGTTCTGCTCGCGGAGCTGGAAGGGGTGCAATATGCCGTGGTGGGCATTCCCCTGTCGGCCTCACTCGGGGAGCACGAACTGCGACTTCGTCTGGCAGACGGGGCAGAAACCACTCGCCTGTTTGAGGTCACGGACAAGGCTTACGTCGAGCAACGACTGACGATTACCAACGAGCGGCAGGTCAATCCCAATAATGAAGACATGGTCCGCATCAACCGCGAAAGCGCAGAAATGAACGAGGCATTTGCCAGTTGGAACGAGGCCTTAGTGCCGGTGTTTGCCATGAAGGCACCTGTCGCCGGAATCCGCAGCAGTTCGTTTGGCCTGCGTCGATTCTTCAATGAGCAGCCCCGCGCGCCGCACTCGGGCATGGATATCGCCGCTCCCGAAGGGACCCCAATCATCGCGCCCGCAGCCGGCATTGTCCGCAGCACCGGAAACTACTTTTTCAACGGCAACACCATCATCCTCGATCATGGGCACGGACTGATCACTCTGTACTGTCACATGAACACGATTGATGTCACTCCTGGACAACAGGTCAATGCGGGTGAACAGATCGGCAAGGTAGGGCAAACCGGCCGAGTGACCGGTCCCCACCTGCACTTCAGCATTAATCTCAACAATGTGCGCGTAGACCCGGCGCTGTTTCTGCAGGACTGAGGCGGCCGCAAAAAAACGCCCCCAAACAGCCCCCGCGTTTTGCTGTTTTTTTAACCAAATTCACACAACATTGCCGATTCTCCCGAATCAGCGGAATCGCCCTGGCAGGACCAGCGGCCTCTTTCGAACGGGCGTGCAGGATGTGAATCAAATCCCAGAATCGGATCAATTCGGCGTCTTCCTCACCTCGAAAAGAGCAAATCCCGTCAAAACAGGGTAAAACGTCGGAAAGGCCTGTGTGGCCTGACGACGAAGTGACCATACGAGGATTCGGCATGCCCGGGTTTGAACTGTTCTTTCAGCTGCTTGCAGGACATGCTCTGGCAGACTTCGTCCTGCAATCGGAAGCGATGGGCAGAGGCAAGAACCGCCACAGCGACATTCACAGCACCAAAAATGCCAATTTCCCGCGCTGGTATTACTGGCTTGGTTCCCATGCGCTCGTCCACGGGGGCATCGTGTATCTCATCACCCAAAGTCTGCCGCTTGCGCTGTGTGAAACCTTCACGCACAGCCTGATCGATTTCGCCAAGTGCGAAGGCAAGATTGGCTTCCATACAGACCAGATGCTGCACCTCCTGATCAAGGTCGGCTACATCTTTATCCTGCTGCCCTGAGCCCTGCCCCTTCGTTGGTTTCGTTGGCATTTTCCACTATAGTGAGCGGCCCATCCCAACGCTTCAGGAATCCCGTGTGCCTATGAACAAGCGAGAAGAACAGCGTCGCAACCGCGAAGAAAAGCAAAAGGCGGCACAGGCGCGCAGCGCCCGCCAGAAACTCCTCTCCAAGCTCGCGACGGTGATCATCGTGCCTCTCCTTTTGATCGCCGTGGCCTACGGCATTCTTGGGCAAGGCCCGGTTTATTCGCCCGTGGAAATCGCCGAACTGGACCACACCCGTGGCAATCCCGAGGGCGTCAAGCTTGTGGTCTATGCCGATTTTCAGTGCCCCGCCTGCGCGCTGGAACATTCCGTTGTGGCGCAGGCCTGGAATGCCATCAGTGCGCGTACGCTGATGGTCTTTCGGCATTATCCCTTAACGGGAACGCATGCCCATGCATGGGAAGCGGCAACCTACGCCGAAGCCGCCGGCCTGCAAGGCAAGTTTTGGGAAATGTATGATCTGTTGTTTATCAATCAGACCTACTGGTCGGCGATGGCAGACGTGCAGGCTGAGTTCGATGGGTATTTAACTCAGCTTGGGCTCGATGTCGCTCAGGCACACCGCGACATCGAATCGGACGCTTTGATTCAGAAGGTGCGCAATGACCAGCGCAGCGGTACCCGCTCCGGGGTGCGCTCGACCCCCACGCTGTTTCTCGACGGCCGCATGATCCCAACGCCACAGTCCTCGGTGGAGCTGGTATCACTCATTAATCAGGCCTCACAAGGCTGAGGCACCGAAAACGATCTGCACGAAGCGCTGCAGCAGGCTGCTGGCAACCGGCGTGTCTGCGACGGCCTGCGTAAGCGCGGCAACATCAAAGCCTTCCTGTTCCAGCGCCGGGGATCGCGTCGCGATGTAGGTGCGCATGATCAGGGCATCAAATTCGGGGTGAAACTGCACGCCCCAGGCACGGCCTCCTGCACGATATCCCTGATTGCCATCGCGCGCACTGCTGGCGAGCCGCACGCTGCCGGGGGGCAGCGACAATACAGTCTGGGAATGCGTGGTATGCGCGTCAAAGTGTTCCGGCAATCCCGCGAACAGCGGGTCGGCAGCCGCCTGGGGCGTCAGGCGAATCTGCGCCGTGCCAATTTCCCGCCCCTGCGGGTTGTCATCGACGTGGCCTCCTAACGCATGGGCCAGCAACTGATGTCCGTAGCAAATGCCGAGTATGGGGATATCCTGCCGACAGGCCTCGCGCAGATAGGCCGCACTGGCTTCACTCCACGGAGCACGGTCGGTCACCATCGCGGGAGACCCGGTCACCACGATGCCGGCGACCTCGGCAAGGCCGGGCAGGCTCGCCCCGTTGACGACATCAGCCACAACAACGTGCTCGGAAGCCATGCGTCCTTCGCGCACAATCCAGTCCTCGAAATCCTCGCCCTTGGCTCGCAGCGGGGCAAGCGTCTGACCGGTTTTCACTATCAGCAGAGGCTTTGTCGTCATTCAGAATCCTCCGGGGAACGCGTGACGGAGCCGCCACTGGTGTATGATCCCGGCACGACGCTCACGCGCCGGATGTGCTTGTCCATCACTACTCAACGGAGCCCTTATGAAATCACTCATCGCCGTCTTCACTGCCCTCGCTGTCAATAGCCAGACCTTGTCATGGGCGTTGCTGCGAGTCCTCAGCGCTGCCATGTTCATGACGCACGGCTACGCCAAACTGTTTGGCGAACGTGCGCAGCCCTTCCTCGGTGGCATGGACTTTTTCGGCATCGATCTGGGCATCAACATGCTGTGGATTGCAGGAGTCATTGAATTCTTTGGCGGAGCACTGCTGGTGCTGGGTCTGTTCACACGTCTCGCCGCCTTCCTGGCTGCCCTGCTGATGGTGATGGCCTACCTGACGGCGCACGCGGCCTGGTTCCCGACGCTGAACAATGGCGAACTCGCTGCCATGTATTTCCTGGTCTACTTTGCCCTGTTTGCCAAGGGCGCGGGCCCCCTCAGCCTCGACGCACGCCGCGGCCATTGAGCCGCGAGCGCCCTACTCGCCCTCGCGAGCAATCCTGATCTGCCCCCAGGCAAACACCAGTGTCATCAGGGGGCTGATCAGACAGAACAGTGCCCACGGGGCATAGCTCAGGGTGGCCACGCCGAGCACGCCGGCGTGGAAGGCACCGCAGGTATTCCACGGCACCAGCACGGAAGTGACGGTGCCGCAATCCTCGAGCGTGCGACTCAGGTTCTTCCTCGCCAGCCCCCGATCCGTGTAGGCACTGATAAACATGCGCCCCGGCACCACCACCGACAGATACTGATCCGATGCGGACACATTGGTCAGCAGGCAGGTCCCACCGGTGGCCGTGACCAATCCGCCAACGCTGCGTACCCGGCTGATCAGCACGCGCGTTATCTTCTGCAGAAAGCCCGAGGCTTCCATCACGCCGCCAAAAGTCATCGCGGAAATGATCAACCAGATGGTATTCAACATGCCGGCCATGCCGCCCGAACGCAGCAACTCATCCAGCACGGCGTTGTTGGTCGACAGCCCAATGTCTCCGTAGACGGCCTGCATGATGACCTGGTACGCACCGCCGTACTCCGCACTCAGTTCCGTCAGCAAGGGACGCTGGAGCAGGAGCGCGGCGATGATCCCCAACAGGGTTCCGACGAACAGAGCAGGCAGCGCAGCGACCCGCTTGACGATCAGAAAGATCACGAGAAAGGGCACCGCCAGCAACAAGGGATTCAGATTAAAACGGGCATCGAGCACGGCCTGGGTCTGGGCCGTGGTGGTGTCCTCCACGTTGGGTGTTCCCAGAAAAAATCCAATGATCAGATACAGCAGCAACGTGAGCACTATCGACGGCACGCTGGTCATGCTGAGGTAACGGATGTGGGTGAACAGATCCACGCCAGTCACGCCCGACGCCAGATTGGTGGTGTCGGACAGCGGTGACATTTTGTCGCCAAAATAGGCGCCGGAAATAATGGCACCTGCCACCAGCCCGGGGTTGAACCCGAGGGTATAGCCAATGCTCATCATGGCAACCCCCAGGGTCGCCGACGTGGACCAGGAGCTGCCGATCACGATGGAGGCAATCGCCGTCAGCACACAGCAACTGACGATAAAGATGGCGGGATTAAAAATCTGCAGGCCATAGTAGATCATGGTCGGGACAATGCCGCCGATGAGCCAGGTGCCGACGAGCGCTCCCACCATCAGCAGAATCAGAATGGCGGGCGTTGCAGCGCGAATGTTTTCCAGAATTTTTTCCTGAATCTCGACCCATGGCACCCCGAGAGAAAGGCTTATCGCGGCCGCCAGCGCAGCAGAGACGATCAGGGCGGTCTGATTCGCGCCTGACAGGGAGTCGTCGCCGTAAAGCGCGACATTCAGCCCCAGCAAGGCGAACAGCGCAAACAGCGGAATCAGCGCCAGGATCAGGGAGCGGTCGGCATGCACTCCGGGAACGGGGTGTTCCATGGCAGGGTCTTGTGTCACATTCTCGTGCATCGGCGTGCTCCCCCCCGGGGACAAGGTGATCGACTCGTGCGATTTCGGGCAAGCAGGATACTAACCCGATACGGTCCCCAATTAAATCGCCCGACGCACTTTAAAAACGACGCCCTGAGTCGCTATCATGCTCGCCTATTCCCCTTGCGAGCGTTACTTCAGGAGCCCTGACATGCGAATGCCATTGCCGATGTACTCCCACGTGAGTGCCCTTGTTCTCAGCCTGTTTCTGTCAGGCCTTGCCACTGCCGACACCGTGAAACAAACCAAAGGCGATTTTGAAGACAAGTTCCGGCAGCTCGACGAGGCCCTGCCAACGCCCAACACCTGGCGCAATGCTGCCGGGCAACCGGGACACGAATACTGGCAGCAGCAGGTCGATTACCGCATTGTCGCCACACTGGACGAAGCTAACCGCCGTTTGCGCGCCGAGGAAGCGATTCGCTACCAGAACAATTCTCCCGATACCTTGAGTTATCTGTGGCTGCAACTCGACCAGAATATCTTTCGCAAGGACTCGATGGCCGAGATGAGTCAGGACTTTGGCGGAGCCGGTCGCCGGGGTCCCTCCGTGCAGGCGCCGGGCAATGAACGTGCGGCCCGCATGAGTCTCGAAGAGCTGCGCCGCCAGCAGGTCATGGACGACATCCCCTTCGGATACGACATTGACGCCGTGACCGATGCGCGCAACAACCCCCTCCCCTACACCATCGTCGGTACGTTGATGCGCGTCGATCTGAGCACCCCGTTGCGCAGTGGCCAGAGCACCGATCTGCGAATCGTGTTTGCCTTCAACATAGTGGAAGAGAACGCCATTTCAGCACGCAGCGGCTATGAGCACTTCCCGGAAGATGCGCGCGAAGGGGGCAATGATATCTTTTTGCTCGCCCAGTGGTTTCCACGCCTCGCGGCCTATACCGACTACGAGGGCTGGACGAACAAGGAATTCCTCGACCGCGGGGAATTCACGCTCGAATTCGGTAACTACGATGTTGAAATGACCGTGCCCGCCGATCACATCGTGTCCTCCACAGGCGAATTGCAGAATCCGGCACAGGTGCTGACTGCCACGCAACGTGAACGTCTGCGCGAGGCACGCAATGCGGAACGACCGGTTTTTATCGTGACGGCAGAAGAGGCGCTCGAGAATGAGCGCGAAGGCAGCGATGACACCAAGACCTGGCATTTCAAGGCGGAAAACGTGCGGGATTTTGCCTGGGCGTCTTCACGCAAATTCATCTGGGACGCC
Source organism: uncultured Klebsiella sp. (assembly GCA_964538025.1). Classification (GTDB taxonomy): domain Bacteria; phylum Pseudomonadota; class Gammaproteobacteria; order Pseudomonadales; family Pseudohongiellaceae; genus UBA5078. The sequence continues at coordinate 144,401 of CAZICZ010000005.1, forward strand.
AAGGGCTATCAGCAGGGCGGCACCGTACAGCCCTTTGTGATGGCGCAGTCTTTTTACCCCAAGGAAGGCGAACCGCTGTGGAGCACCTATTCGACCGAGGCGATCATCCACACACTCGAGGTGTATTCCCGCGTCTCATTCGATTATCCCTACCCCTATGCCCAGTCGGTCAACGGCCCGGTCGGCGGCATGGAATATCCGATGATCACCTTCAATGGTCCTCGCACCCATTTGCAGGACGATGGCACGCGTACCTATTCTCTCGCGGAGAAGACGGGGCTCGTGGGCGTGGTGATTCACGAGATCGGCCACAGCTATTTCCCGATGATCGTGAACTCCGATGAGCGCCAGTGGACTTGGATGGACGAAGGCCTGAACAGTTACCTCGACGGTGTGGCAGGCAGGCTGTGGGACCCGGAAATGCCCTGGGGTGTTGAGCCCACCGACATCACCTCCTACATGCGTTCGCAGAATCAGGTGCCGGTGATGACGCAGTCCGACAGCGTCCTCAATCTGGGCCCCAATGCCTATTCCAAACCTGCCGTCGCCCTGAACATTCTGCGTGAGACCATCATGGGCCGTGAGCTGTTTGATTTTGCCTTCAAACAGTACGCGAACTTGTGGATGTTCAAACGCCCCACCCCTGCCGATTTCTTCCGCACCATGGAAGAGGCCTCCGGAGTGGATCTGGACTGGTTCTGGCGCGGATGGTTCTACACCACCGACCATGTGGATATCTCGTTGGATCGCATCTACGAGATGCGCCTGGATACCGAGAATCCGGATATCGACAACGAGCGCTCTCGCCGGGAATATCAGAACAAACCCGATTCCCTGTTTGTCACCCGCAACGCGGCCGAAGGCATGCAAGTGTGGGTGGAACGCAATCCGGATGTGCGCGATTTTTACGATGAAAACGACATGTTCACCGTGTCCAACAAGGATCGCAATGCCTACAACAGTTTCCTCAAGGGACTGGAAGACTGGGAACGCGCCACGCTGGAGCGTGCGATTGCAGAGGACAAGAACTACTACATTCTGGAATTTTCCAATCTCGGCGGTCTGGTGATGCCCATCATCCTGGGCGTGACCTACGACGATGGCAGCACGGAAGACATCCGCATCCCCGCCGAGATCTGGCGACGCAATGCCCATGAGGTGCGCAAGCTGTTGGTGTCAGACAAAGCCATTCGTGAGGTCATCGTGGATCCACACTGGGAAACGGCCGACGTGGACATCGAAAACAATTACTACCCCCGACGGCTGATTCCCTCGCGCGTTGAATCCTACAAGAACGAACGCGGCAACAGTGGATTCACCTCCCGCGATCTCATGCAGGACATGAAGACCGAATTGAAGAGCGGCGACGACGAGGACGCCGATCAGTGAGCCTGAAAACCTGGCAGCGATTGCTCGCACTGCTTGGCGCGCTCTGGTGCAGCACACCGCATGTGCTGGACGCGCATCAGCAGAAAGAAGCCATCACGGAAATCTTGTTTAACACCCGCAGCGGTAACCTCGAGGTCATGCACCGTTACCTACTGCATGACGCGGAACATGCCGTGCGGGTGCTGCTGGATGCCGAGGCGGACATTGTTGCGTCCGAAACCTCGCGGGAGCAGTTCGCCCACTATGCGATTGAACGCTTTGCGCTGCTGGACGACGATGGCGATACCCTGAAACTGCACTATGTAGGTCAGGAGGTGGACGGGGTATTCCTGTGGGTTTATCAGGAGATGCCGCTGCCGGCAGCCTTGTCACAACTTGGTGTCGTGGACAATGTCCTGCGGGAGCTCTGGCCGGAGCAGCACAATCTGGTCAATATTGAACGTCAAGGCAAAATTCAGAGCCTCAGCTTCAGTGGCGATACCGAATGGCTCACGGTCCGGTTTGAAGAGTAGGCGACGCGCCCTCGCGCAACACGAAGGTCTGTGCGATGTGCTGCTGTGACGCCTCCGATATTGCCTCTACCCGTGCATCGTAGGCCGCCAGAATCTCGGCTTTCAGCGCCTCTTGCAAGGTGTTCAGCCCTGCCAGCAAGGCAGCCTCCATTGCCTCGCGGGACACCGCTTCGTCCACCTCCAGCAATAACCAGTCAGTGGCCACCCAGGTCGCAATCCCCACACCGGCCGCACAGGCAATCGCGAGTGGCCCTCCGGGGGCGCACACCAGAGCCCCCGTCGCGGCACTTCCCACCCGCGCACCGCCTCGTGCACTCATCGCGCCTGCGACCCGTGCGGAACCCAGCGCATTGCGTGCCACCGCCACACGCCATAAGGCCGTCCCCGCCATGCTCGCACCAGCGATGCTGCTGACGGCCACTCGCGGCGTTTGCCAGGGCGTGATCGCCGCTTCCTGCAGGGAACGGTCCAAAACATCGAGGGTGAGAGATTCCGTCACCCGCGGGCTCGCAATAGTCTCCTGCCCCACCTTCAACGGGGACAGTCGTTCACTCACCTCCTGCAGCCATCGTGCTCGGGACGCCGCACGGGCATCTTCGATCAGCGCTTGCGATGCAGTTTCCAGCCCCTCAAAACTTGCCTGCCAGAGCGGGTCGGGAAACAGCAGTGCCGCAGCACGCCGCGCCACGAAATCGCCCTCGACCAGATTGGCGGCACTCAGTGCGGACATGGCGAGACGGCTGTACTCGCCTGGCAGGGAATAATACCAATCGGCAAACAGGGGAAGACGCTCCCGCACACGGCTGAAACTGCTGTCTACCCGTGCGTTGACTTCCGCCTGTACCTGTTCGCGCAGGCGCGAGTCGTCCACGGAAAATCGTGTCAGCGTTGTCTGTAGCAGCCACTCAAAGGTGTCTTCATCAACGCGGTAGGTGGACCCGGCGAGGCTCACTGTACGGTAATGATCGGCGCTCCAGAGCCGCGGAGACTGTTGGGTGAACTGCCAGAAAAGCCCCGCGCTGCCAACGATCACCAGGAGGACAAGCAAACCCAGAGACGGCAAGCGCCCAGCGATTCTTTCTGTCCGATCCAGACTCATGTCGATGCCTCCCGCCGTAGCTCCTGCACCGCACCCTTCGTGTCACAGACCCGGAGCGCTCCCTCACAACAAAGTAGAAAGGACCACACGAAAAGCGCTTCCCGGCACAGGAGCACCGCCCAACCGAACCCCTGCCACGCGCTTGCCACTGGCGCAGGGAGAAGGCGTTGGGCGCCCCACTCGCCGACGGCATCCAGGGCTGCCAACATCTGCACGCCCGTGAGCAAGACACCGCTGCGCGCCTGTTCCTCCGTCACCATCGCCCACACTGCTTGCTCGAGGCTCAAGGGGCGCAGGTCCGCCGAGGACGACCCAAACGCCTGCCAAACCCAGAACACGAGTAACATGAGGGCCGTGATAAGCATCGCCGCGCGACGCCCCAGTGCGTCAGCCACCGGGGGCATGGCATGCGCGGCCAGAGTCCTGGCGCCGAGTGCCGCGAGCGGAGGCAAAGCCAGCGCCGCGCCGAGCAAGGCGCTCCATACCACAGGATCCGCCCGGCGAATCAGCATCAACAGCAAGACGGCGGTGACAAACAGGGCCAAAAGGCTCTGCCCCAGAGCCATCAAGATTCCCCCCCGAAGCCAGACATGCAGGGGACTGTGGCTGAGCACACGGGCCTGTAGCCACAGACGGCGGGAGGCGCGCGCCCGCTGAAACATGCCTGCGGCCGTCACTCCGGAAAGAACTCCCCAGCAGAGCAGGATCAACGGCGTCGTCATCACACGGGCAAAGAGCACGATCAGCCAGATCACCGCGGTGAGGGCCAATAGACACAGCATCTGGGCGAGCACTTCTTTGATGGCCACTTCCGATCTCCCTGCGCGGGGTTCTCTTTAGACGCTATAATGCGCGCCTTATCCGCCGCATGACGCCCCTATCTAAACACACTATGCCAGCGCCCTCATCCTCCCATATCAATGCGGTCATGGCCTTGCGCGCCCGGGAGCTGCTTAAAACGCGCCGCCCTTTCCTCGCGCGGGGGAGCAAGGTCAAACGCTGTGGGGACTGTCTGTTGCCGGTGACCGGCTGTATCTGCGCAGAACGCCCCTCCCCTCGTCAGGGCAGCGCCTTCTGTCTGGTGATGTATTGGGGAGAGCCCTTCAAGCCGAGCAACACGGGGCGACTGATTGCGGACGTCATGCAGGACAACCATGCGTTTCTGTGGGATCGCACGCAACCCGACCCCGCCTTGCTCAGTCTGCTGGAGAGTCCTCGCTACCTGCCCATCGTCGTGTTTCCCCACCAGTATGCCCCGGCGTCACGCTGCATTCATGCGCTGGCAGAGCTGCCGGAGGCCACCGACGGAAGAACGCCGTTGTACATCATGCTGGATGGCACATGGCGCGAGGCCAAGAAAATGTTCAAAAGCCCCTATCTTGCCCACCTGCCGGTGATGGGAATCGATCCCGAACATCCGTCGCTGTATCAGTTGCGGGAAGCGGTGCACAAACATCAGCTGTGCACGGCCGAGGTGGCGGCGATGGTCCTGGCCATTAATGGAGAGGAAGCCTCCGCCGCAGCGCTGGCAACCTATTTTGACGTGTTTCGACGGCGTTACATTGCAGGGAAACCGCACATGGTGCTGCGGGAGTCTCCCACACCATCCGTGCCGGAGTGATATCCGTTATTCCACAACACAGATGCGGTTGCGGCCATCGACTTTCGCTTTGTAAAGCGCCTCGTCGGCCCGTTGAAGCAGGGATTCCATGGTATCGCCCTGCCGAAACTGGCTGACGCCTGCGCTGACATTGATCTGGAAGGGACCTTGGGCACTTTCCAGTCGCAGCGAAGAGACCCCGACCAGAACCCGCGACAGAATACTCATGGCTCCTTCAAGCGGGGTGTCCGGCATCAACAGCACGAATTCCTCGCCTCCTATCCGCGCAAAGACATCCGTGCTGCGGGCCTGCTGGACACAAAAAGGGCAAACTGGCGCAAGGCTTCATCCCCCGCAAGATGTCCATGGACATCGTTAATCTCTTTGAAATGATCTAGATCGAGCATGGCGATACACAGCGGAGATTGGTGCCGCATGACGCGCTGCAGGGCACGCAGAAAGTGTGCGTCAAAGGAGCGCCGGTTCATCACCCCTGTCAGGGGATCAACGGTGGCCAGGCGCTTGAGTTCGTCCTCGAGGGTGCGTCGATGACTGACATCGCGAATCTCGGCAATGATGTCGCCACTCTCCCCTGTCAGCGGCAACACCCGCAACTCGGCATTGAGGATACTGCCATCCGCGCGTTTGACGTCCACATCCACCAGCTCGCCATTGGCCTGCGCCAGGGTTTGTTGGAGCACATGACGACAAGCCTTTTTGAAATGCAGAATGAATTCCGTATCGAGAATCCCTTTTCGACTCACACCCAGCAAGGACTCCAGTTGCCGGTTACCGTCACAGATGCGTCCATCACGAATCACCGCGACGCCGGCACTGGAGACATTCAGCAGGCGTTCGAAACGCAGGGCATTTTCGCTCGCCCTGTCGGCATTCAGGCGACTTTCCGCCAGGATGCGCTGCATGGTCATGAGCGTCATGCAGATGAACCCGAGCACCAGGGCAGGAATGCCGAAGTTGTAAGGCAGCAGGTAACCGAAGGATTCATAGGGCTGGACATAGGGTTGCCCCGATGCAAAGGCATCCCAGGCATACCCGGCGCGCACGAAGGTCACCAGGCTGTAGCCTCCCAGACAGACACCCACAAGGAGGCGCGCCGGTCGCGTGCGGGGATCATCCTTCAGATGCAGCAACAGCCAGATGGCCTGCAGCGGTAACATCCCGGCAATCACGGAATAAATCACCATCAGCGCATCGGAGTTGCCCTCCGTGACCCAGTAGTGAATGTTGGCACTGCCCATGACGAGGACGATGGCGGGAATAATCCAAAACGGAATGGGCCTTCCAATAAAGCGGAAAACGCCTAGAACGATGATGGCTTCCCCCAGCAGTTGCAGGACATTGCCCAGCACATTGACCACAGGATTGCGGGTATATACAAAAAGGCCAAAGAGTGCGACGCCCAGCACTAGCGTCCAAGCGCCCGTCATCCAGTACGCTGGCGCAGGAATTGAACGGGTCATCATCCACAGGGCGGTAGCACCAATCACGACCGCAACAATCATGTTGAGGCCAAGCAACATGGGTGAGAAATAGAAAACTTCCATCAGTTCAGTGTCTCGATGAAACGCACAATGGATTCAAACTGATCGTCATAGTAGGGATTGAAGGTGCCACGACGCACCAGTTTTCCGTTGTACAGGCCCTGTTCGCCCAGCCCACGCTCTCCGTATACGGTCGCCTGGTCGTCTTGTTGGCATTGCGTGCGCAGAGCAGGTGTGTCCGCAAATCCCTCACACACGGGATAATCGCCATCGAGCCCGTAGTGGGGATTGCGCGGCGATATGCTCAGACTTGTATGGGAAAAATTGATCACCCGATGGGCGGAGGATTGCGCCGGCAACACCCGCAGGCCCTCGCACTGGTCCGACGGCTCGCTGCTGGTCGCCTGGGCGCTGTACCACAGCATCAGACGTTTGCCTTCCGGTGTTTTACGGCAGAAAAATTCCCGTGCGGCCTCCATGTCCACTGTCGCGTCATCGCCACTGCCGGCCATGAAGACCGGTGTTGTCAGGGGCTGGAAATCCTCGTCATAGAGCGAACGCGTCAGCAGATAGAACTCTGCGCCGGCATTTACACTGAAGGATTCATAACGGGCATAGTCCTTCTCCTCGCCCTGTGAAAGCCAGTCGCTGAACCACCGGACATAGGGGGAAAGAAAGGCCATGCTGCTCTTGGCCTTGATGGCGGGTGACAGCATGATCAGTCCGCTGACGAGGGGGTCATCCCGATGTGCATCCACGTATCGGACAGATAGCGATGTGCCGGTAGAAAATCCTACCAGATACAGCCGATCTACCTCCCCGCGAAAACTCTCGACTCCAAACTGGGTGAGCGTCAACCAGTCCTCATGTCGCATGGCAAGCGTGTCACCCGGCACCGTGCTGTGCCCTGACAGCAATAGGCCTCGCAACACAGCACAGGGGTAACGTTGGCGAAGGGAGTCGGCGATATCGCGCAGCAGGAAGGGAGAATCCGTTAAACCGTGAATCAGGAGGAAACCCATGCCCTTCCCGTCTTCCTCACAGCGCGCCGTTTGCGGCCGGAATTCATACGGGCCGCGCCAGTCGACGACGGAATCCAGATCGACACCCTCTCCGAACGGCGTCGCGGAGGCCTCAAAATACTGCTCTTGCAGTACCCCGCGCAGCTGGGAACGGATATCTCGCACATACTCACTGAAAGTACTGCCGGGGGCAGGCAACAGCGGCCCGATTCCGGAAGCCTGCATGAAGCGCTCATCGGCGTGAGCGCCAAGCGAAAGCACCAGAGCCACTGAAAACAGTCCGCGTCTTACCCAATCACCACTCACCATAAACACGTCCTTCCGCGAATTGCGCCGAGAAGGACGGACTCACAGCCGTGAAGGTGATCGTCAGCTCTTTGGCGACTTGCGATTTTTCTTGATTCGGCGCTTCTGAGCCACCTGCTGCTGTGTCAAGTCCTGCTCATGCCGGATATAGGGATTGTCATCACTGCGATACTGAATGCGGATGGGCGTCCCCTCTAGCTTCAGAATCTTGCGAAAGGTTTTTTCCAGATAGCGACTGTAATGGTCAGGCACTTTGTCAGTCTGCTTTCCGTGGATCACAATGATGGGAGGATTATGTCCTCCTGCGTGTGCGTAGCGCAACTTGATACGGCGCCCATCCACAATCGGGGGGGCATGCTCCTCGACCGCGGCCTGCAACACCTGCGTCAACACACTGGTGGTCAGGGTTTTCTGTGCGGCCGCATAGGCGCCGTGAATGGACTCATAAAGATCCCCTACGCCTGTGCCATGACGCGCCGAAATGAAATGGACCTTGGCGAAGTCCACGAACGCAAAGCGGCGCTTGATGTCGGACTTGATCTTCTCTTTCTGCTCAAGCTCCATGCCATCCCACTTGTTGATCGCGATGACGAGCGCGCGACCGGCATCGATCACGTAGCCCAGCAGGTGGAGGTCCTGCTCCACAATGCCGGTACGGGCATCGATGATCAGGATCACAACATTGGCATCCTCGATTGCTTGCAGGGATTTGACAACCGAGAACTTTTCAATGGTTTCCGTGGTTTTGCCGCGCCGCCGAATCCCGGCAGTGTCGATCAGGGTGTAGTGTTCCCCGTGCCGTTCAAACGGAATGTACACGCTGTCACGGGTTGTGCCGGGCATATCGAAGACAACGACGCGTTCCTCGCCCAACATGCGGTTCACCAGTGTTGATTTGCCGACGTTCGGTCGCCCCGAAATGGCAATCTTGATGCCCTTCTGCACCTGCGGTGAGGGCTCTTCGTCCTCCGGAAACTGGGAGAGGACATCGTCGATCATCTTGCGGACGCCACGCCCCTGACTCGCGGTGACCGCGAACATGCGGGAGATTCCCAGACCAAAGAAGTCGCCCATGGCAACGTTCTCGTCAATGCCATCAACCTTGTTCACGACGAGGCAGACGTTTTTCTGGCCCTTGCGCAGGTGTTCAACAATCGCGGTATCCCCGGGCGTCAGGCCGGCACGACCATCCACCATCAGCAACACACAGTCGGCCTCCTCAATCGCCAGCAGGGACTGCGACGCCATCTCGAAGTCGATCCCCTCTTCCTCCCCGGCAAGACCGCCGGTATCAATGACGATGAAGGGACGTTCGGCGACACGACCTTCCCCGTACTGCCGGTCACGGGTCAGGCCCGCCAGATCGGCCACGAGGGCATCGCGACTACGCGTCAATCGGTTGAACAATGTGGATTTGCCGACGTTGGGTCTGCCAACCAGGGCTAGAACGGGTCTCATAGAGATTCCAAAAAATGAGTGAAGAGCAGTCTGCGGGGTCGCCACCCAGAGAGGGATAAACGCACAGAACCCTTAGCGGATGGAGTAGGCTGCCAGCCGACCGCTGTTGCCGAAAACGTAGATGGTGTCACTGTCCGCCACCAGAGCGCCGCGCACACCGTCGTTGTCCACGCGGGTGCGACCAACGAAATGTCCATCCACCTGAGACAACAGATGCAGATAGCCTTCGAAATCTCCGACGGCAACGTAGTTGCCAATGGTGCGTGGTGCCGACACCTTGCGCAGGCGCAGCCCCTTGTTTTCCCACACCACGTCTTCGGAGTTGTTGCGAATGGCAAAGACCTGGCTCTTATCGTCGACGTAATAGGTATTGCCGAAGCCCTGGGTTAGTCCGTGGAAACTGGACGCCTCGGTCCCCCACACGATTCGCCCTGTCTGCACATCAAAGGCCATCAGATTGCCCTGATAACTGGAGGCGAACACTGTATTGCCTGCCAGAAGCAGGTCACCGTCGACGTCAATCACACGCTCAATGTCGTAGCGCCCCTGCGGAACAGCCACGCGCTCTTCCCACATCAGGAAGCCGTTGGTGGCATTGACGGCAGCGACCATGCCATTGGCGAAGCCGGATATCACCACGTTGCCGGCAATGACCGGACTGCTGCTGCCGCGCAAGGTCAGGGCCGGAATGGTGGACTCATAGATCCAGCTCTGTTGACCGGTGACGGCATCGAGGCCGATCAGTTTGCCATCCACGGTTTGCAGCACCACGATGGTGCCATTGGTGGCAGGCGCGGAGAGAACTTCACTGGAAACATCGGCACGCCAGATTTCGCGTCCTGAAAACTGATCGAGTGCCACGACCTCGGCTTCGCGCGTGCCAAACAGCACCAGGCCATTGCCGGCGCCGACACCCCCCGAAATCAGGTCGTCGGTGCGCACGCGCCACTGCACATCGCCGTTGCTGCGGGTGATACCCATCACCGTGCCATTGGCGCTGGCGGCAAAAATCATGTCGCGGTCGATCGCAGGATGTAACAGGGTGAAGTATTTTCCCTGGCCATTGCCGACATTCACACTCCAGCGGCGGGTCAGGTTAACTTCATTGGCGATGTCTTCGAGCACAGCAGGCTGCTCGACCTTGTCGTCGGCAAAGATATCCGCGATGGGCTGCCACAGGCTACAGGCACTGAGACTGAGCGCCATCCCCGCAAGCAATACGCCTTTGACGAAAAGACTCCTTCGGCTTCGCTGCTGCGCCTGCAGTGGCAGGGAATCCTGCGAAGTCGAGACTGCTGTATTCATGTCTATTCCTTAGCTTTCGAGCGCGATGTCGTCGAGTTTCATCTGCAATGTGTCGCTGGTTGAACCGGCCTCACGAGCCTCTTCATAAGACGCCTGCGCTTCCGGCATGCGGCCGAGCGCATGGAAGGCATCGCCGCGCACTTCGGCGTATTGCGCCTGGAACTGGCCGGGCGTGAATGAGGACAGCAGATCCAACGCCTGCTGAGCCTGATCCTTTGCCAGCAGCACCCGCGCCAAGCGCAGTCTCGCGGTAATCAGCAGGGACTCGTCGGTAGGCGCGAAAAACCCGGTGCGGGCGTTGTCGAGCAACCACCGCAATTCAGCTTCGGCCGTGTCCAGATCCCGGTCATCGACCGCGAGTCGAGCGCCGAACAGTGCTCCGTAAAGCGCGTAGGCGGAATCGGGGTACGAGGTTTTGAGCTGTGCAATGAGACCCTTGGCGGCGGCCAAGGCGTCGTCTGTCAGTTCTACCCCCGGCCCAAGCACCACGGTGACGCCCAATTGCTCATAGAGATCCGAGGCAGCGGCAGCCTTGCTCGTTTGCATACGCTCCCATTGCATCCACCCCAGATAGCCCACGGCGAACACAATGACCCCGATCAGCAGCGAATTGCCACTTTCCTTCCACCAGCGTTTAAGGGACTCAAGGGTTTCTTCTTCTTCGGTACTAAAGGCCACGAATGACTCCTGTATCAGTCTGCTATTGCTTATTTCTCAATCTGTTGCGTGAACGCGTGCGGTCTGGCTCGGTCGCCGGGTAGGGCATCCTGAAGTAGCCGCTTTGCGCTGTCAAGCATTGGGGAAGAGGCTGCGCAACTTCGCCGTCAATTCCTCTACTGCCACGGTTTCGCTGGCGGAATCTTCCGTCAGTGACCGCAATTTCACCTGTGAAAGGACAGGGCTTGCCGAGTCCTGCGATGCTTCCACGACCAGCGCGTAGGGCGCAGTACTTTGATAGGCGCGTTTCAGCTGATTGCTGATCTTGCCTCCCCCGCACTGGAACTGGACCCGCAAGGCTGGCAATTGTGTGCGGATCTGCTCAATCAGCACCATGCCGGCCTCTGCCATGCCCTCGCCAACGGCGACATACAGATCAAGCACCTGCAGATGCTGCGCCGGGACACTCCCGTTTTCCTGCAACATCAGCACCAGACGCTCAACCCCCATTGCGCAGCCCACTGCCGGGGTGGCTCGCCCGCCAAGCTGTTCGACAAGACCGTCGTAGCGGCCCCCGGCGCACACGGTGCCTTGCGCGCCCAGCGAGGTGGTCACCCACTCGAACACCATGTTGTTGTAATAGTCGAGTCCGCGCACCAGTCGCGGGTTGAGCTCATAGTCGACACCGGCCGCGCGCAACATGCCACACAGGTCCTCAAAATGGACGACGGTCTCGGGACTGACAAAATCCGCCAGCACGGGCGCTTGCTGCAGAATTTCCTGCGTGCTCGGCACTTTGCTGTCCAGAATGCGCAGCGGGTTACTCTGCAGACGGCGCTGACTGTCTCCATCCAGTGCCTGCTCATGTCCCTTGAGATACGCAACCAGTGCCTCGCCGTAACGACGGCGATCCGCGGCGGTGCCGATATTGTTCAGCTGCAGCTGGACCTGCGAGGCCAGTCCCAACGCCTGCCAAAGGCGTGCGGTCAGCAGGAGCACCTCCGCATCAATGTCCGGGCCGGACATGCCAAAGGCCTCTATACCAATCTGGTGAAATTGCCGGTAACGGCCTTTTTGCGGCCGTTCGTAGCGAAACATCGGACCGCGATACCACAGGCGTTGCTGCTGGTTGTAAAGCAGTCCGTGTTCATCGGCGGCGCGCACACAGCAAGCAGTGCCCTCGGGACGCAGGCTCAGGTTGTCGCCATTGCGGTCATCGAAGCTGTACATCTCCTTCTCGACGATGTCGGTCACTTCGCCGATGGAGCGCTTGAACAGCTGCGTTTGCTCCAGCACGGGAAAACGAATTTCCCGATAGGCATAGCCTTGTACCAGCTGCTGTACCGTGGCTTCCAGGTACTGCCATACCGGCGTTTCAGTGGGGAGAATGTCATTCATTCCCCGGATTGCTTGTATCTTGCTCATAATGTGGGGTCACTGTTCGGGGGTGGAAGGCAAAGGCTCAGTCCGTGGCAATGATGTCCGGATGTCGTGCCGCCTTGCGTTCCGCGTCGGCCTTCTGCTTTTCGGCCACGCGTGCTCTCACCATCTTTTCAAGTTCATCCACCAGCTGGGCATTGTCGACCTTGTGGTGCGGTTTTCCCTCCACATACACGAGGTTGTTCGGGCTCGCCCCTGTCAGACCAATCTCGGCCACCTTGGCTTCCCCGGGGCCGTTGACGATGCAGCCGATGACGGCCACATCCACCGGCGTAATGATGTCTTCCAGACGGGATTCCAGCTGATTGACCACGCCGATCACGTCGAAATTCTGGCGAGAACAGCTCGGGCAGGCGACCAAATTAACGCCCTTGCTCCGGATGCCCAGACTTTTCAGGATGTCGAAGCCAACTTTCACTTCCTCCACCGGGTCTGCTGCCAGAGAAATGCGGATGGTGTCGCCGATTCCCTCCATCAGGAGGGCTCCCAGCCCGATCGCCGACTTCACGGTGCCGGAACGGGGGCCGCCCGCTTCCGTGATGCCCAGATGCAGGGGTTGATCGATCTGGCTCGCGAGCTTGCGATACGCCTGCAAGGTCATGAAGATCTCGGAGGCCTTGAGACTCAGTTTGAAATTCTGAAAATCGAGCTTGTCCAAAATATCGATCTGCGTGAGGGCGGACTCGACCATCGCATCGGCATTGGGCTCGGCGTACTTGCGCAGCAGCGTCTTGCCGAGCGAACCGGCGTTGACGCCGATGCGCAGAGGAATCCCTTTATCTTTCGCCGCATCGATAACGGCACGTGTCTTCTTTTCACTGCCGATATTGCCGGGATTGATGCGCAGGCAGTCCACGCCGTATTCCGCCACTTTGAGGGCAATCTTGTAATCAAAATGGATGTCGGCCACCAGCGGAACCTGCACCTGTCGCCGAATGTCACGAAAGGCGTCGGCAGCCTCCATGCTCGGGACCGACACACGCACGATGTCAGCGCCCGCCTTTTCAAGTCGCTGGATTTGCGCCACGGTGGCGGCGACGTCGCAGGTTTCGGTGTTGGTCATGCTCTGGACGCTGATGGGGGCATCGCCGCCAACGGCGACCTTGCCTACCATGATCTTGCGGGATTTACGTCGTGCAATCGTGGGTTGTGCGCTCATGATGTGCTTTACAGTCCAATGGTCAAACGTGCCGAATTGTCGATGCGAATGCTGGCACTGAAATCGATCTTTTCACCATTGAGGCTCAGCTCAGAGGTGGAAGCATCTCCCAGCAGAATATTAAAAGGGGCGGTTCCGCTGATTTGCAGGACATCGCCCGCCACGCGGATATCGCGGTAAATCTGTTCTTCACTGGCATCATGCACCTGCACCATGCTCTCGCCCTTGAAGCGAATCTGAACGACATCATCTCCCCCCGCATCAATGGCAATCAGGTGTTCGTCGGCAGGTGCTGCCGCCGTGTCCGCTGCCACCGCGGCCGGGGATGGTGGCAGGGGCGATTGTGATGCGCCAGACGCGTCGTCTGCCAGCTCCTCACGAGTGTCATCCAGGCCGAAAGCGTCAAGCGTCTCGGCAGGCTGGACCGGCACGTCCGGGCTCTCGGGAAGGGAATCCGGTGCGTCTGCCACAACGGGAGATACGTCCGAATCCAGCGGCGCTGACGGCACGCTGACCGCCGTCACGGTGCCCGTCGTCGTTACGACATCCTCTGGGAGCGCATCGCGGGACACTGTGTTGACCGGCTCCGGAACAACAGGCGCGACGGGGGTCGCTGGCGTGCGCTCGGTGACTGCCGGGCGCGGCACGGGCGTCACACCCGCACTCTGGGCTGCGGGCCGTGGCAGCGGCGCTGCGGTGGGAGGGGTGGCAGAATCGGGTCGGGTACTGAAATACCACAGCGCAAAGGCCACTCCGACAAAGGCAATCCCGGAGACGATAATCCACGGCATATTGCGGTTGTGGTGACGACGACGGCGGTGTCCGGCGCTTGAGGCCTCGTCTTCCCGCTGACTGGCGAAATCGTTGTACACATTCACGATCACGGTCGGATCAAGGTCCAGCAGGCCGGCATAGGCGCGCAAATACCCGCGAATGAAAACGTCACCGGGAAGCTTATCATGGGCATCGGTTTCCAGCGCGTGCACATAGTGCATGGTGATATGCAGGCGATCGGCAATCTCCTGCACACTCAGGCCGAGGGCTTCCCGCTTTTTGGCGAGCAGGTGGCCTGGGCCGCGCTCGTCAGGCGAACCCGGTTCCTCTTGGAGAGTCTCTTGAATGTCGTCGCTGTTCATCGGGGTAGATTCAAATACTCTTGATACTGTGTGGAGTCACGATAAAGGCTTTCGAGCTGCAAGGCGTAGGCGGCAGCACCCTCTTCGTTATCAAAACGCCGTTCGAGCTGGATTCCCAGCAAGAGACTGCGCGCGGTTTGCACCACATTAAAAAATTGACTGCTGGTGACAAACTGTTTGTAAAACGTCATGGCCTGCGCAAACTCCCCTCGATCAAAGCGTATCTGCGCCATTTCCAGCGAGGCGCGAAAACTGTTGCGATTGAGTTGCAGCGCACGTTCGAAGGCGTATTCCGCCCGCTCGGGCCGCTCCGTGCGCAGGGCAGCCAGTCCCAAATTTTCAAAGGCTAAGGCACGGGACTCGTATGTCGTGTCATTGGCCACCATTTCCAGCTGTTGATAGGCCTGTTCAAAGTCACCATTGTCGAACAGAAACGCGGCGAAATTGTTGCGAGCCCGCGAGTTCTGGCTGTTCAGGCTCAGGGCTCGCTCGAAGGTGTCACGCGCCAACTCCCTGTCACCCTCGCGCTGCAGCACCAGTGCCTGCACATTGTAGGCATCGGAGCTACGGCTGTTGATGGCCAGCGCGTTGTTGATGTTGCGCCGCGCCGCGGCCATATCGCCAGCCTCAAAATAGCCGATGGCCAGCTGCACAAAATCGCGCTCTGCCCGCTCTTCCGAGGGGGTGGTATTAAAGCCCCCGGTCGTCGTGGTGACGCAGCCAGCCAACAGCAGGCTGACGAGGCTCAGAGCAATCAGTAGTGGTTTCACTGCCATACAGGTCCTGTTGCGGGGCATCTCGGCCGCCCTTTGGAGGCGACTTACCCCCCTGTTCTGTCCGAAGCAATCACACGCGGGTCTGAATTGTTCCACTCGGTCACCGGGTTCTGCGCAGCTGATGCCACCACGATGCGCGCCTGGGCCGCCCCTGCATGTCGCTGGCTGCGGCGCGTGTTGTCCCCAATCTCCCCCACTAGCTGACCGCACGCGGCCCCGATGTCATCCGCACGGGTAGTTCGCACGGTCACGGTATAGCCCGCCTCATGAAGAATCTGCCGGAAATTGCTGATCGACGATGCGCTCGGCCGCCGATATTCGGACAGGGAAAACGGGTTAAAGGGTATAAGGTTGATTTTACAGGGAAAATTCTTGAGTAACTGCGCGAGCTCCCGCGCGTGCTGGCGGTGGTCGTTGACACCCGCGATCAGGGTATATTCGATCACGGCGACACGTCGCTCCCCCAGAGTATTCATGTAATCCGCCGCGCTGCGCAGAAGCTCCCGGATTGGATACTTCTTGTTCAGGGGCACCAGCTCGTTGCGCAAGGCATCATTTGGCGCGTGCAGCGAAATGGCGAGTGAGGCATCCGTGAAATCTTTCAAACGGTCAATGGCAGGAACGACGCCGGACGTGCTGATGGTCACCCGGCGCTTGGACAGACCATAGGCCTGGTCTTCCATCATGAGACTGAGTGCCTCCATGACATTGTCGAAATTGAGCAGCGGCTCGCCCATGCCCATCATGACGATATTGCTGACGGGACGTGGATTGCGGGGGACCCGCCCCTCCTCGTGCCATTCCGCCGCAGGCGTGACACCAAAGCCCGCGAGTTTTTTGTTGGCCCACCACAGCTGGCCAATAATTTCGGCGGTGCTCAGGTTGCTATTGAAGCCCTGCTTCCCTGTTGCACAGAAGCTGCAGTCAAGAATGCACCCTGCCTGGGAGGAGACACACAAGGTGCCTCGCCCGGCCTCGGGAATGAAGACCATCTCGACGCTGCTGCCGCTGGCCACCTGCACGATCCATTTGCAGCTGCCGTCCGCGGAACGGAATTCCTGCGTAATCAGCGGCAGACGAATCTCGGCCACCGCTTTCATTTTTTCCCGCAACACCTTGCTGATGTCAGTCATCTCATCGATGTCCACCACGCCTCGCTGGTGAATCCATTTGAGTGTTTGGGCAGCGCGAAACGGCTTTTCTCCCAGCTCGGCAAAAAAAGCCTGCATCTTGGGCAGGCTTAGTCCGAGGAGGTTGATTTTAGTGTCGCTGGTGCTCATGACTGGCTCCTGAAGGTGCGCAAGACCCCTTACGCGCGCGCGCAGATCTCCGTGGCGCTGAAGAAGTAGGCAATTTCGCGGGCCGCGGAAGCGGCTGAGTCCGACCCGTGCACAGCGTTGGCATCGATGGACTTGGCGAAGTCCGCACGGATGGTTCCGGGGGCTGCCTGGGCAGGGTTGGTCGCACCCATCAGTTCACGATGCAGGGCGACGGCGTTTTCGCCTTCCAGTACCTGGACGATCACGGGCCCGGAGGTCATGAAAGCGATCAGGTCGGGGAAGAAACCGCGCTCTTTGTGTTCTGCGTAGAAACCACCGGCGGTTTCATCCGTCAGACGCAACATCTTGGCTGCCACGATATTCAGGCCTGCTTTTTCGAAGCGGGAATAGATCTCACCGATCACATTCTTGGCAACGGCATCAGGTTTGATGATGGACAAAGTTCTTTCGATTGGCATTGCGTTTAGCTCCATACCGGTTACAAGTTCAGAAAACCGCGCATTATACGTGGTAATAAGGCGTATTTATACGGGTTTTTAAGAGCTTAGCATTGATGGTTTAAGGGGCCTGTGAGATGTCCCTGGGGCTCGAAAAGGAGGTCACAACGTCGCCGCTCCGGTGTCGCCGCCTGCATACCTGCAAGGGAATGCACCCCGGTCTTGGGATGATCAGGCGCGCAGGCCTTTCAGGGCGACACGCAGGGCGTCAATCGCCACGCCGATGTCCTGATCCTGGGTAAAGCGTCCAAAGGAGAGGCGCAGGGCGCTCTGCGCCAGCACATCCGGCAGGCCGATGCCGCGCAGCACATAGGAAGGTTCCATGGTGGCGGAGGTGCAGGCAGACCCGGATGACACGGCGATTTCCCGCAGCGCGATCAGCAGCGACTCTCCGTCCACCCCGGCGAAGGAGACATTCACGATACCGGGCACCGTGTGTTGCTCCGGTCCGTTCAAGCTCACTCCGTCGAGTGACAACAGGCCCGTGAGCAGCGCCTTGCGCAAACGCCACAGACGTGCGGACTCCGCCTCCAGTTCCTGCGCGGCAATCGCGAACGCGGTGCCCATGCCGACAATCTGATGGGTCGCCAATGTCCCGGAACGCATGCCGCGCTCGTGACCGCCTCCGTGAATCTGTGCCTCAATGTCCGCCCTGGGGTGCCGGCACACGTAGAGTGCGCCCATGCCCTTGGGACCATAGACCTTATGCGCTGAGAACGACATCAGGTCGACCTGAAGGGCGGACAGATCAATAGGCAATTTGCCTGCCGCCTGTGCCGCATCGACGTGAAACAGGATGCCCCGTGGCCGCGTCAAGGCACCAATGGCCGCAATGTCATTCACGCTGCCCAGCTCATTGTTGACCAGCATCAGCGACACCAGAAGGGTGTCGGGGCGAAGCGCTTCCTCGACCTGTGCAGGAGCGATGATGCCCGTTGCATCCGGGCGCAGATACGTGACCTCGAACCCTTCCTTTTCCAACTGTTTGCAGGTGTCGAGCACCGCCTTGTGTTCGATGCAGGAACTGATGATGTGCTTCCCGCGGGAGGCATGAAAATGGGCGGCGCCCTTGATGGCGAGGTTGTCTGATTCAGTTGCCCCGGAAGTCCAGACGATCTCCCGCGGATCGCAGTGCACCAGATCGGCCACCTGACGACGCGCCTCCTCGACTGCCTCTTCCGCTTTCCATCCAATCAGATGAGAGCGCGAGGCGGGATTGCCAAAATTGCCTTCCAGCGTCAGGCACTGCGCCATGCGATCAGCCACACGAGGATCCACCGGGGTGGTCGCGGCATAGTCGAAATAAAGGGGGTTGTGCATCATGACTCCAGGGCACCGTGTATGCGCACGGCGGCGTTAGCATCTCACCTGACTACTGCAAAAAGGTCGCGGCTATGCGGGCGCCATCCAGCTCCGGTTGCTCCAGCGTTTCGCGTCGCTGTTCCTGTAGCTGCGCGATGCGCTTGATGTCACTGCGCGCGATGAGATCGGCCAGACTGATCCCCGCAAGAAAGTCGTGAATCTGTTCGCTGAGGTCCTGCCAAAGATGGTGTGTCAGGCAGGTTTCCCCCTGCTGACAATTTCCCTTTCCTTGACACTTCGTAGCATCGACCGATTCGTTTACCGCATCAATGATCTGCGCAATTCGAATGGCGTGCGCTTTCTTGCCAAGCCGGTATCCGCCGCCGGGACCACGAATGCTGCATACCAATTCGCTGCGACGCAATTTGGCGAACAACTGTTCCAGATATGACAAGGAAATGCCCTGCCGTTGCGAGATATCCGCCAGATTTACAGGCCCTTCGTCTGCATGGATCGCAAGATCGAGCAAGGCGGTGACCGCGTAGCGGCCTTTGGTGGTTAAACGCATGAAACCTGTCTCGTCGAGGGGAAATGGCTGGCCGGGAGTATGAAATACCGTAGTGATTTAGTCAACTTTACCCCCGCGGGACATTTACTCGCCGAAGCGCAGGGTTTACCCTTGCCCGTCCTTCCAGGAGCCCGCGTTCATGCTCGCCGATCTGCATTCCCATACCCACCTCTCCGACGGCACACTGACACCCGAAGCGCTCGTTCTGCGCGCCGCCGCCAATCGGGTCGATTTTCTCGCCATCACGGATCACGACTGCACGGAGGGAGCACTCCTGCTGACCGATGACATGATTCCGGTCGGGCTGACGGTGATCCCGGGAGTCGAGATTTCAACGCTGTGGGAAGGAAAGGAAATTCACGTCGTGGGACTCGGGATTGACCCGATGTCCCCGTCACTGTCCGCCCTGCTCCAACGCCAGCAGCACCAGCGACGTGAGCGCGCGCAGGCGATCGACCTGCGATTGCAAAAAGCCGGGCACACGGGCCTCATGGCCTATCTGGACACCCTCGCCTGCCGTGCCATCAGCCGCAACCACGTGGCTGATTTTCTGATCAGTCGGGGCATCGCCAAAAGCAAGGATCACGCCTTCAAGAAGATGCTGGGCGATGACGGTCGTTACACGGCGTCTGCGCACTGGTGTGAGCCTGGCGAGGCGATCAGTGTCATCCACGCGGCGGGCGGACTCGCCGTGCTTGCCCATCCCTTGCGGTATGGCACTGGCAAAATGCAGTTCAAGCGCCTGCTTGCCATGTTCAGCCAGCAGGGCGGGGATGCGATGGAAGTCAGCTACAGCAACGTCGATCCGCAGCTCATGCAGCAACTCGCCGCAGCCTGCCTGACACACGGGCTCTGGGCGTCAACCGGGTCGGATTTTCATACCCCGGACAATCAGTGGATGGACGTAGGAAGGTTTCGACACTTGCCCGCAACGATTGCGGAGAAAGCCTTGTGGCTGCATCCCGAATGGACGACATGCAGCCAGGCCTGGAGGAGAATCAGAGACGCTTGAGGGAGGCGACGAGCCCCTTGAAAAGATCCATCAGCGTTTCGTGCTTGTAATCTGTGAATTCACCGGCATCCATGAACATGCCGTGCTCTTCGCAGGCTTCGTATTCCAGATGTGGCTGACGCTTGTCCGTGAGTTTGCTCATGGCCTTGCCACAACGGGGGCACTGGATATCACGCACACGGTTATAGGTTTTGCCAATGCGGGGATCTCCGCTGTCGAGGAAGTCTGACATCCACGACTTCTTCAGCTGTTCGGCTTCGCCATTGTCAAACCACAGGCCTTTGCAGCTGGTGCACTGATCGATCGTGACCGAGCCATGCAGTACTTCTACGTTCAGCTCTGTCATCTTGGCATTGCATTTAGGACAGTCCATCTTTATCTCCTTTCTTCTACTGCTCGCATATTGTTTTTGGGACTACTGCTGATCGAGGCCAAGTGCCGCTGAGCCTGCTGTGGACCAAATGAAGTCCTGCGCCTCACTGCCGATACTCGCCGCATTCTATAAGATAAAGCGCCGGATACCAACAGCGGAATGGGACTGTTGCCGATGTTTCCTGCCGTTCAGTCGGGGTTCACGCAACGCGGGCCAGGATGGTGCCACAGGGGTAAGACACCCCAAGGAGGTCCCCAATGAAACCCGCACTCTTCCTGACCCTGACTCTGCTCATCGGCACCCCTGCCATTGCCGCATCCAGTGGGTCCGACAATTTCAGCACTGCCTGCGCCACCGTCGAGTTCATGGCCAAAATGGTCGCCGTCAATCTTCTGATTCCCGGCCCACAGGACAGCCTCGCATCGCTGGAGTCGATGCAGGACTCCCTGAAAGAGCTCAATCGTCGCGTGTGTCAGTCGGTCATTCTGACGCAGGACACCCGCTACGAATCTCGCTACGCCAACGGCACCCGGATTTCACGGGACCTGTACAACGCGCCCTGGTACTTTCCGAACGGACAGGTATTCATGGCACGTCCGGGAGATGACGTCAGCATTTACTACCCCAATGGGCGGGTGATGAGCTATCACTGGACACATGGTGGTGACGCGGTGTTTTGGCCAAACGGTCAAATTGCCACCTTTCGTCTGCGGGTCGCAGGCGAGACCTGGTACTACCCTGGCGGGCAGATCATCACGTACGAGGCAGGAATACGGGGAGGTCGCTGGTTCTATCCCTTTCCACGCCTCGACGGGCGCATCGGTCAGGAGGTGATCTCCAGCAAATGGGGGCAGGACGACGAGGACTTTAACTTCCTCAACTTCGACAGCAACGGTCGCGCCTACATGACGCGCGAGCGCATCCGTCGCAAACTGGCGCTGACCGACAGCGATCTGCTGGATGTCGCCGGGGTCATGCTCTTGATCACCCGGCTCTACCAGACAGAGGACGAGGCACGGCAATTTGTGCCAGCCGATGCCAACATCACCGGCCCGGCCTGGTGATCAGAAACTGTAGGGGGCAGCCCGTTCCTGCAATTGCGCCGCCGTCAAAGCACCCTGCTGACACTGCTCGATGTCGGCCTTGCGCAGGACATGAATGCGGTCCGCATAGCGCGCGTTCTGCTCCTCGCCCAGGCCCTTGAGCACCAGGGTAAGGTGTTCTCCCTCGGGGAGCTCGCGCACAGCGGCGGCATAACGACAGGTCAGTTCATACAAAGACGTTTCGAAACTGGCCAGTTCGCTGGCCCACTGTGCCTCGCGCGCGGTGCGCGCCACCTCCGCCCGTGATCGCCATTCCTCGGCAAGCGTCACTGCCCGCGCCTGCAGACCGGACATGCCTTCTCGCACCTGCTCAAGTTGGGAGCGCAGCTGATCCACCTTGGCAGACGCGGCGGCATCATCGGCCTGCGGAACGGCAGCGGCTTCCGTGCGCAGGGCCGAGAGTGCCTGAACGCGTTCCGAGAGACTGGCTCTGAGCGTGCTCAGTTCCTCCATCAGCCGATTGAGCCCAGCATCATCTACCTGGCCCAACTGATGGACCTTGCGACCGGACTCGCCCGCCTGCGCCAGGGCGCTTTCGACGGCGCCCGACACATCCACGTCACGAAGCGATTCCAGCACCTGCGCATACATGCCCTGCGCGGATTCGGCGCGCAGCGACAACGCCATGGTGTCACGCATGGCGTCCAGGTCCGGTGGACTAATGCGGGGCATCTGGCTCTCTGCAAAACTGGACAGTTGACCCGAGAGCTGGCGCAGCGAGTCTTCGAGTGTCTGCCAGGAAAAACTGGTGCGCGTGTTGCTCAAGGGAGAAATAATCTCCAGCACAATCCCCTGCTCGCGAAAATACGTGCCTTTCACCGAACCGTTCAGCGGACTGAAAATGCCCGCGCGCGCGTTGAGGTCCAAGCCCTCACGCAAAACGCCGGAGAAAATATCGATATTGCGCTGCATCTCCTCCAGCGCGGGTGATTGCGCCTGTGCGCTGACAGCGACCCCGCTCACGAGGACGCAGCTGATTGCCGCATACCCCAGCTGATTTCCCAAGGAGAGGCCTATATTGCCGAGCGCGCTCATCGCTGACCACCCTGATACTGGACGTAGCTCGCCAGCTGCTGAACGGACCGAATGGTCTGAAAATCGCTGTCGGCGAGCTGCTGATAACTCGCGCGCAACTGCTCCAGATCCTGCTGCCGCTGCGTCTCGAAATAGGCCAGCACCTGCTCCATGCTGCGCGAAGTGCTGGCGCCGAATTGTTCGACCATGGTGTCGATCAGGCGCGCGTTCGTTTCCGCCTGCCGCTCCTCAAAGGCAGCGCTAAGGGCCTCAAACTGTTGCTGCTGGGCCTGTTCAAACACTGCTAGCGAGCTGGCAAGCTGATCTTCGCTGATTCCCTGTGACGCACCGAATCGCAGAGCCATTCCGTTATCGTCAACTGACAGCTGCACATTGAAGACCACGGCCAGCGCCAGAACACAGGATGCAGCCAGAGGGGCCCATTGTCCCCAAAAGGAAAAGCGGGGACGTTCCCACCGTTTTTCCGGCGCATGCCGTAGCGATGCAGGCACCCGCTGCCAGTCTGGCACGGGCACATCGCGCCACGCCAAGAGGTGGCGATTGACGGCACCAACATCCGCAAGCGCATCGCGGCAATGCGCGCACGCACGCACATGCGCATCCCATTGCTGGCGTTGCTCCGGCGTCAGACTCGCCTCCAGACTGGCGGCGATGATGGCAGGCGTTTCTTTACAAGACATGAGCGAGCTCCAGTTGCGACTTCAGGGTTTTCATGGCGGTATAAAACCGCGTTTTCGCCGTGTTCGCCGAAATGTCCTGCATCTCGGCAATCTCCTCGAAGGTGCACGACTGAAACACCTTCAACTCCACCACCATTCGCTGATCCCAACTCAGGCGGGACAACAATTTCTGCACCTGCGCATTGCCTTGTTCCGCGCTGAGCCGTGCCAGGGGATCCTGCACGTCTTCGGCATCCTGCAAGCGCTCCAGGACGTCCTGCTCACTTTCCTCGGCACCTGCCAGTGCGGACAAAGGGCTGGTCATGCCCCGGCGTCGGCTCATGTCCACCGCCTTGTTGTGGGCGATGCGAAAGACCCAGGTGGTGAACTGGGAGTCGCCGCGAAACCGGTGCAGATTGCGGTAAATGCCCAGAAACACTTCCTGCATGAGATCCAGTGCGTCGGTCTCATTGCCGGTAAGGCGCAAGGAAAAGTTATAGATACGACTTTCGAAGCGCCTTACCAGGGTCTCCCATGCCCTCGCCGACCCGTCGAGCGCGGCGCTGATTAACGCCTCATCGTGATCTGGCGATTGCATGGGAACTGTCCTTGGGCGCGTGAATGAGAAGGACACGCGTCGTGTTCCTTCCGCAAAGAAATGAGCCCAAGGATAATGGGTTTGCTCAGATAGTCGCAAGAAAGGGCAAATTAGTTTGCCATGTCGAACAACGGGAAATTGAGAAGAGGAAAAACGGCAACGGACAGCGGAAGTCTCGCAACCCCGCCGCCGGCACCGCACGCCATTCTCCGAAACCCCTTGTGAGGGTTGTAGCTCCTGCCAGTCTCATGAACCTGCGGGAGGGGGTAGTGGAGTGCGTCAGGCGACGCGGCGCTCCCGGCTCTCACTAAGCAGCTGGCTGGCGGCCCGTAACAGCGCGTTCAGGGAGGAGGAGACGATGTCGCGACTGATCGCCACACCGGTATAGCGTGTATTGCTGTCCTTGAGCTGGATATAGGTCACGGCTTCTGCATCCGCGCCCTGCCCCAGGGCGTGCTCGCCGTATTCCATGATCTCGAAGGAGGCGCCCGTCTGCTTCTGCAACGCTTCCACGAAGGCGTCCAGCACGCCGTCGCCTTCGCCTTCCACGCTCAGGTATTCGCCAAAGCAGTTGATACCGGCCTTGAAGGACTCGCGCCCGCCTTCGTTGGCGCGCTGCATGCTGAAGCTGTCCAGCCGCACCGGGTGAGACGCATCCAGATAATGCTGCTTGAACAAGGCCCAGATGGCATCGGGAGAAATCTCCTGTCCGGTATCCTCCGCCTCCTTCTGCACCACGCGGGAAAACTCGATCTGCAGCCAGCGCGGCAACTGGAAGCCGAATTTGCTGGCCAGCACGTAGGCGACGCCGCCCTTGCCCGACTGGCTATTGACGCGAATCACGTCCTGATAGGTGCGGCCCAAATCCCGCGGGTCGATCGGCAGATAGGCAATCTCCCAGGGCGCGCCTTCCTGATAGATGTCCAGGCACTTCTTGATGGCATCCTGGTGGCTGCCGGAAAACGCGGTAAATACCAGGTCGCCGGAATACGGCTGACGGGGGTGCACATCGATGGCGGTGCAGCTCTTCACCACGCTGACAATCTTGTCCATGTCGCGCAGGTCCAGCGTTGGATCAATGCCCTGGCTGTACAGGTTCATCGCCATGACCACGATATCCATGTTGCCGGTGCGCTCACCGTTGCCCAGCAGGGTGCCCTCGACACGCTGGGCGCCCGCCATGACGCCCAATTCGGCGGCAGCAACGGCGCATCCGCGGTCATTGTGGGTGTGCAGACTCACGATGATGGCGTCGCGATTTTTGACATGCTGACAGAACCATTCGATCTGGTCGGCGTAGACATTCGGTGTCGCCATCTCGACCGTCGACGGCAGGTTGAAAATCACGGGCTTTGCAGGAGTGGGCTGCCAGACGGCCGACACAGCGTCGCAGACCTCCACCGCAAATTCGGGTTCGGTGCCGGTAAAGCTCTCCGGAGAATACTGGAAGGTCCAGTCCGTTTCCGGTGCCAGCTCCGCACAGCGCTTGACCTCCTTCGCCCCGTTGACCGCGATATTGATAATGCCGGCCTTGTCCAGTTTGAACACCTTTTCACGCTGCACCACCGAGGTGGAGTTGTACACGTGCAGAATGGCCTTCTTGACGCCCTTCAGGGATTCGAAGGTGCGCTGGATCAATTCGGGCCGCGCCTGCGTCAGCACCTGTACGGTGACATCGTCCGGAATGCGGTTTTCCTCGATCAGGCTGCGCACGAAATCGAAATCCGGCTGTGAGGCCGCCGGGAATCCAATCTCTATCTCCTTGAAACCCACCTCCACCAGCAAATCGAACATGACCTTTTTCTGCATCACGGACATGGGCTCGATCAGAGCCTGATTGCCGTCGCGCAGATCAACGCTACACCAGCGGGGTGCCTGACTGATGACGTTGTCCGGCCATGTGCGATTTTTGATCGCGATAGGCTGGAAGGGCTTGTATTTGCGGTGGTCGTACATGAAGTCTCTCCTGTGGCTCACCTTCACAAGGGACGAAGGGGTGAACGCTTTGACTGGGGAGAAGCTTAAACAAGTCGCATGAGTTTTTCTCACTTTTTTAGCCAGAAAAACCCGCACTTATTGGCGTATTACTCTATTTAATATATTTTAAGTAGCGTTTTATACCCTCATTTAAAGAAAGCCAAGAATTTCCCTTCAAGGAGCCACGATGGACAGACTGGACAAACGCATCCTGCAAGAACTGCAACGTGACGGCGGCCTGACCAATGCCGAGCTGGCGGAGCGGGTCGGTCTCTCGGCCACACCCTGCGCACGGCGCGTCAAGCAATTGCAGGAAGAAGGGATCATCGAGCGGCATCTGGTACAGCTGAACGCCTCGAAACTGGGCCTGAAACTCCACGCCCTGGTGCAGATCAGCATGGACAAGCACACGCCGGACCGGTTCGAGCATTTTGAAGCGGAGGTGAAAAAACACCCGGAGGTGACGGAGCTGCTTCTGATCACGGGACAATCGGCGGACTATCTGCTCAAGCTGGTGGTGCCCGACATGGAGCATTACCACGACTTTCTGCTGAACAAGATCACGCGGATTGAAGGCGTCGCCGATGTGCACTCCAGCTTTATCATGCGCCACGTGATCGACCGCACCGCCCTGCCGCTGGACTACATGGCCCTACAAAGCCGCGGCTAGCGCGGCATCAGAAGAAGTGCTTGACCTTGTCCTTGTAGGAACGGCTCATCTTCAGGGAAGAGCCGCAGCTTAAAGTGAGATGGAACTCGCCGTTGATGTGAGAGGACACTTTTTCGACGCGGCTCAGATTCACGATGGTGGAGCGGTGCACGCGCTGGAACACGTTGGGGTCCAACTGGGCCTCCAGCTCCTTCATCGTGGTGCGCATGATGTAGGTTTGCCCCTGCACATGCACACACATGTAATCCCCGGCGGCGTCCACCCAGTCAATATCCCGCACCGGCACAAACGTGGTGGAGGAGCCATCCTTGATGGCCAGGCGATCCGAGTACTCCGACTTCTCGTCGGGGCTGCGCAGCCATTCATCGATGGCCAGACGTGACTTGCCGGTAAGCCCGATGACGATGTCCAGCAGGCGCTCCTTTTCCAGCGCCGCCTGCTTGCTGGCCACCCGCTGCATCACGCGGTCCACGGCGCGTTGCAGCCGCTCGTCCTCGATGGGTTTGAGCAGGTAATCCACTGCGTTGGCCTTGAAGGCCTCGATGGCAAAGGCGTCATACGCCGTGACGAACACGATCATCGGCATATTGTCTTGC
The DNA here is from genome assembly GCA_964538025.1 of uncultured Klebsiella sp. Classification (GTDB taxonomy): domain Bacteria; phylum Pseudomonadota; class Gammaproteobacteria; order Pseudomonadales; family Pseudohongiellaceae; genus UBA5078. Next base: position 171,432 of record CAZICZ010000005.1, read on the forward strand.
TGAAGTTGCTCTACGACCTCGAGCCCCGTCATGCCCGGCATCTGAATATCCAGAAAAACGAGGTCTGGCGCTTCCTCCGCAATGGCCGCCAATGCCTCCTTGCCGTTTTTGCATACCTGCACAATCTCCAGCCGTGGAAATTGGGCCAGCCGCATGGTCAGGCCCTTTCGCGCCAGGGACTCATCGTCCACCACGATGGCGCGTATTCGCGTGTCGCTGTCATTTTTTTTCATAGGGAATCACTACCGTTACCAAGCACCCCCCTGCGGGGCCGGACGAAAATGCCAGAGAATGGGCAGAGCCGTAAATCTCTTTCAGACGGTTCCGGATATTTTTCAGACCAACGCCCCCTGTGCCACGATCAGGCGAATCGATGCGCTGCATATCCGCGATCCCCGGACCATCGTCTTCCACCTCGATGATCAGTTTGCCATGCTCTACCCAGGCGCGGATTCCCAGAGAGCCCCCGTCCTCGCTCCGCGCGATGGCATGCTTGATGGCGTTCTCGATCAGGGGCTGCAACAGCATGCTCGGCACCTTGGCGATCTCCGCCGCGGGCGCAATGGCAATGTCCACGCGCATGCGCTCCTCGAAGCGGACTTTTTCAATGTCCAGATAAAGCCGCACGGAGGTCAGCTCGGTCTGTAGCGCCACGAGCTCGAGCGGGTCATTGTCCAGCGAATAGCGCAGGAACTGGCTCAGCTTGGTAAGCATGCTGTTGGCGGTGCTGCTCTCTTTCTGCAAGACCAAGGTCGAAATGGCATTGAGCGTGTTGAAGAGGAAATGCGGGTTCAGCTGGTACCGCAGCATCCGCAGCTGCGCCTCGTGCGCCAGTGCCTCGGAACGCAGGCTCTTGGTTTTTTCCGCCTGAAACAGCCGGTAATACTTCAGGCAGAAGTAGAGCACGCTCCACACCAACAGGAACACATAGGGAAAAGGCAGCAGGAAGGAGCCCGACACCAGCCCGTAGCCGGTGAGGTCCACGGCACTGCCGATTTCCGTCTCGGTGATGGCCTCTTTGACGCCCAGCCACAGAAAGGCGAGCAGGTAGGACCCCAGCACAACAGTGGCAATGCGGATGACCGGATTGAGCTCCCACACCGCGCGATACATGTAGCGCAGCACGGTGGTCAGCAGCATGCCCACGGCCGCGTCAACGGCAAAGATGCCCACGCGGGGCGCGATATATTCAACGGGGACAAAACTGAGATCACGCAGGACGAGAAGGATGACCCAGAAGCTCCAGCCGGCCAGCTGGAAGAGCCAGAACTGAGCACTCAGGCTCGGCCACGAGGGCGTGCTGCTCATGCGGGGTCCTCCGCAGGGTGTGGGGAGAGCATGGGTGGCAGACAGGACGCCTGCCACCCGTCAGGCATCAGGGCAGCAGTGCGGCGACGGCGTCGCGCTCTTCGGCCAGTTCCTTTTCTGTCTTTTGCATCAGGTCGCGGCTGAACGCGCTGATCTCCAGCCCTTCAACGACCTTGTACTGACCGTTTTCGCAGGTCACCGGGAAGGAATAGATCAGGCCCTTGGTAATGCCGTAAGCGCCTTCGCTGTGAATGCCCATGCTGACGATCTTGCCGTTGGTGCCCAGCGCCCAATCGCGGATGTGGTCAATCGCCGCATTCGCCGCAGAGGCCGCACTGGACAGACCGCGCGCCTTGATGATCGCGGCGCCGCGCTGCTGCACTGTCGGGATGAAATCAGACACCAGCCAGTTGTGCTCGACGAGGTCCGTGGCTTTTTTGCCCGCGACGCTCGCGTGATGCACATCCGGGTACTGCGTCGAGGAGTGGTTCCCCCAAATGATCAGGCCCTCCACGTCGGTGCTGTGCTTGCCAGTCTTGGCGGCCAGCTGGGCGATGGCGCGGTTGTGGTCCAGACGTGTCATGGCGGTGAACTGGCCGGGCTTGAGATCCGGCGCATTGCGGTAGGCAATCAGCGCATTGGTGTTGGCCGGGTTGCCGACGACCAGCACTTTGACGTTGCGGCTGGCGTGGTCATTGATCGCCTTGCCCTGTACGGAGAAGATTGCCGCGTTCGCTTCCAGCAGGTCTTTACGCTCCATGCCTGGGCCGCGAGGACGTGCGCCCACCAACAGACAGTAATCGGCGTCCTTGAATGCCACTTCCGGCTTGTCGGTTTGCACAATGCCATGCACCAGCGGGAAGGCGCAGTCTTCCAGCTCCATCACGACGCCTTGCAGCGCGCCGAGGGCGGGCGTGATCTCCAGCAGTTGCAGAATCACGGGCTGGTCTTTCCCCAGCATGTCGCCAGCGGCAATGCGAAAGAGCAGTGAATAACTAATCTGACCTGCGGCGCCGGTCACGGCCACTCGTACGGGTGATTTCATAGCAGTCTGTTAATCCTTGATAGAGAAGTGGGTGGAAAAGCCTTGAAAGAAGGCGGCAGAGTATAACAAAGAAATCCCACAGGGTCGCCAGCGCCGCCTGTGGCGCACGCATCCGCCGGACTGACCGGCGCCCTAATAAAGAAGCATCGCGTCGCCATAACTGAAGAAGCGATAGCGCTGCGCTACCGCCTCACGGTAGGCATGCAGAATCTGCTCGCGCCCCGCGAACGCACTGACCAGCATCATGAGCGTGGATTCCGACAAGTGGAAGTTGGTGATCATCGCGTCCACGACCCGAAACGAATATCCCGGATAGATGAAGATGTCTGTCTCGCCTTCGAAAGGCGCAATCAGCGCATCCGTCGAGCGCTGGGCAGCACTTTCAAGCGTGCGCACCGAGGTCGTTCCCACCGCGACCACACGCCCTCCCCGCGCTTTACAGGCGAGGATCTGATCGCACACCGCGCGATCGATAGCAATGCGCTCGCTGTGCATCTGATGTTCCAGCACGTTATCGACCCGCACCGGCTGAAAGGTCCCCGACCCCACGTGCAGCGTCACCTGCGCCTGCTCCACTCCCTTGTCGCGAAGGCGCTGCAACAGCGCCTCATCAAAATGCAGCCCCGCCGTGGGCGCGGCCACCGCACCGGGCGTGCTGTTATACACCGTCTGATAGCGCTCACGATCTTCGCGTTCGTCCTGGCGCTTGATGTATGGAGGCAGAGGCATGTGTCCGAAACGCTCCAGCGCCGCCGTCAGCGGTACCGATGTGGCAAAGCGCAGATGAAAAAACTCCCCGTCACGCCCCAGCACCTCCGCACTCAGCACGTCTTCATCGGGCCCCGGAAACTCAAGACGCATCCCCGGCTTTGGCGACTTGCTCGCGCGCACTTGCGCCAACGCCTCGACATCGTTCAGCACACGCTCGATCAACACTTCGATCTTGCCACCGCTGGCCTTGTGCCCCAGCAGCCTGGCGGGGATGACGCGCGTGTTGTTGAACACAAGGAGATCCCCCGGATTAAGGTAATCGAGCACATCCGTGAACTGCCGATGTGCCAGTTCTCCTGTCATACGAAGCATGCACAACAGCCGGCTGGCCGTGCGTTCGGGGGCAGGAAAATGCGCAATCAGCTCATCGGGAAGCTCGTATCGGAAATCGGACAAACGCATGAAAAAGCAGCCTGAAATGCAAGACAGAAACGGGCAGCGAGTGTGCCGCAACTGGCCGCCAAAACCAAGTTTTCCGGCCATTGCGCGCCGAAATTTAGCTGTTATAATGGCGGCCCTTCCAAGTGCCGGGGTGGCGAAATTGGTAGACGCGCCGGATTCAAAATCCGGTTCTAGTGATAGAGTGCCGGTTCAAGTCCGGCTCCCGGTACCAGCACTTTTCGGTTGATTCCAACCGCGAAATTTCAAAAATTCTTCTTCTTTCTTTCCCTTGCTGACGACCTTGTCCTCGGTTCGGTTTCGCGTGTCCGGCTTTTGGGTATGTTGATGGCAGGATTGCCGGACCGGGGAGTTCTATAGTCCAGTTCTGGGGGTGGCCTAGAGGGTCAGATTTGGCTCGGAAAACTTTTGGGGTCAATCGACGCAACCGACGACTCGACGCCCAGTCAGAGGGGCCTTGGAGGTATCCGAAATATTGTGAAATATCTTGTTGTCATTGGGCAGCGAATGGCAGTAGATTCCCATTAAATTAGCGGGAAGAGTGTACCAATACGCTTATCCAAATAACTGAACATGCGTGCTATGTAAATATTATTGGGCATTGCGCGGCAGGAGCTGCAATTCATGAATGATGAAGTTACAAAATCAATTTTGTCTAATATCCAGGATCGGGCGGTTAGCCCTCTTTTTGGCGCATTTGTAATTTCTTGGTCCCTGTGGAATTACAAATTCATTTTAGCGATCCTGGCCTTCATTCCCTTGGCAGAAAAGATTTCCTTCATCGAGCAGGTTCTGTATCCGGAGTTGTGTAGAAGCATTGTATTTCTCGGCGCTGGGCCGATACTGACGTCATTAGGGTTCATATTCGGATATCCATACCCCGCCAGATTGGTTTTTCGCTTCTGGCGTCAAAAGCAAAAAGAGCTACGCGATATTCGGCTGAGCATTGAGAACGAATAGCTTTTAACTCTCGAAGAGTCAAAGCGTATTAGACGACAAATCATAGGAATTCAAACGGACTATGATCAACAGATTCGGACGCTAGAGGATGAGCTTGAGAGATACAAATCGGAGTTAACTTCGAAGGATGCGGAGATCGAGAGAATGCATGAGGACTTCTCTACTTCTCTGTCTGCAGAGAGGGGCGTTGCAAATCCGAGTTCCGATGTATCCGACAATGAAATTTCAGATGCCGTAAGGCAGCGCCCATATCGGCTGCAATTTAATCCCAAGAAAGGTAGGGATGGCTCGAAGATCATCATGTTTGGTCCGAATGGAAAAATTCTGGAAGGGAGCAATCATAATGAAAGCTCATGGAGGGCGCATAACGGACGGTTAGAGCTGCTCAATAGTGATGGCAAGGTATTTAGCAGGTTCAAGTTTGACCTGTCGACGAAATTATTCCTACACACTAATGAGTCGGATACGCTTTCAATCAAAGGGCAATATCTGGTTCCGGAGCCAAGTGCTGCCCAATAACAAACTGATACTGAGCGAAAAAAGTATATCGTCATGACTTTTAAAAAGTTCGCAAAAGCCACGCCCAAAAATTTTTGCACCAGATCAGAGCGATAGAATTAGTAACTCAATCCAGCGCCTTAATAGAGAATTAAAAATGAGTATTCTTAAATATATAGCTCACAGCAGGAAGGCAATTGGAATCGCTCAAGGATTTGGATGGCGTCCGGCAGCAAGATATAAAAACATCAGAGATGTAAGATGCTTTTCCTTTAAAGAAAATGGATTTCTAGATATTAATTGGAAAAACTATTCCTTCGAAAAACATTTAGAAGCAACAAAGCTTCTTCTCCCAAAGATTACAATCGCAAGAGACATTGAGTGCATATTTCAGCTTGATAGCATATTAAGGGAAGCAGAAACTCTTCTTAAATTTTCTGAACACGTATCATTCGTTCCAAAAGACATTAATCTAAATGGAAGAATTTCAGAATTAATTCCAAAAGAATATCTGTTGGCATATAGCGTTCCAACAAAATATGGAGGAACTTCGGTTTCAATAGAAAGCTTTGATAGACCTGTAAATTTATTAGGTGGACGTCCTGACATACAAAGACAGCTTGCGAATGAGTTAGAAATATTCTCAATAGATTGCAATAGATTTACATTAGACGCTCAGTTTGGAGACTACTTCGATGGAGAAAAATTTCGCCCACACCCTTTTGGCGGTTATGAGAATTGCCTGATAGATTCCATAAAGAACATCAATATTTTGTGGGAAAATTACACTGCGCCTCAGGACGTCACTGAAGCACTGGAGAATGTGATATGACTGAACGACAAGAATTTCTCCTCAGAATGTATGACCAGCTATTTAACGACATAAATCGTCACATAATGGTTGTGTGGCAAAGTGTAGGAGTACTTATTGGTGCATTTACGATATTCGCACTAGTCGAGAAAAGTATAATTTCTCTTGATATTGCCGCTTCAATTATTTTACTTCTTTACTCCTGGTTACTTGCGCACTTATTCGATTCGTTATTTTGGTACAATCGAAACTTAGTCATCATAGCGAATATTGAAAGGCAGTTTCTTAGAACTTCCGACTTAACGGAAATACATTTTTATTTCGGCGAACATCGGAAAAAAAATAAAATGATTGAGCATTTACGCCTGCAAGTTTCACTAGGCATTGCTCTGGGAGTAATTGCATGTATATATCACTTCTCCGAACGCGTAATACCAGGATTATCTTCGCCACTATCAAATTTTGAAATACTAAGAGCCTTACCCTATATCCTAGTCTCTTCCTAAACTATCTACCTTATAAAGCTAAAAACTAACTTAGCACAAAAATATGAAGCTTTTGTAAAGAACTCTCCAGGCGTAAAAATAGACACCTCAGGGATAGACTATTCAATAGGTCATGGACAGTAGTATTTCTAGAAAATAATTCAAATTGATAGACCATTTGGAAAAGTTCTTTGCGCATTTGATGCAAGAGGTATATTACAATCAGTGGCACCGAAAATATCTTCCCATTGTACGATACTTGAGCGCCAAACTGCCCAGATCTTCTTTAGGGAACACTCGAGGCACTCAGTTACTCGAGATCACCTCTCACGGGCCTAATTTGCATTTCGGGTAATGCTATCAACCAACTCCAAAAATTCTCCACTTAATTTAGTTAGAAGCTAGTAGTATCCTTTACCTACCACACTGTGCCATACACCGCCTCGCGGATTCTCAACATCGCCTTTTCTTCGCGGAATTAGGTGTACAAACAGTTTGTCCAACAGACTCTCCAGAATTCATTCCGATATTAAATCCAGACACTTTTCCATCACTTGCTTCTATTTTCAGTTTTAGCTCTTGCAGAAGCTGGTATATTGCATTCAATTCAGGCTGGTGCAGTTCGAAATATGTCACAACATGACGCTTTGGGTTTATCAAGGTATGAAGAATTGAATCGCCACCAGTTCGCTAGACACTTTTCAGCCGTTTTTTGTACTGCAGTTCATACTCTATCGGAGACAGCTTTTCATTAGAACCGTGTCGGCGTCTGCTACTGTAAAACATCTCGATGTAATAGAAGACATCGGCCCTGGCTTCATCACGGTTCGTATAGATTTTCCGTTTGATTCTTTCCCGTTTTAGCAGCTGGACGAAGCTTTCTGCGACGGCGTTATCATGGCAGTTTCCACGTCGGCTCATACTGCCCTGCAGTCCGTGCGTCCGTAGGAAGGAGTCTCAGTCGTGGCTGGTGTATTGGCTTCCCTGATCTGAATGCATCCCCTAACAAGTCCACCCTCACCAAATCCAGAACCATCGGCATCAAAAGACCTCTTCAGACACTCCCGACATCACCTCCTGTAGCCTTTGTTGAAAAGGCTGCTTAATATGGATTATCAAATTAAGAGCGTAGTTCTAACTCAGGAGAAAGGGACAAATATATGTCTAGCGCCCAACTGACCTCGAGCCGTTTGTTTTCTTTGATAGCCTTCATCGTGATGGGGTCGCTTGTGTCTCCCGTTTCTTCACAAGACTTATCGGTCGAGGAGCAAGTGTTTGCTCCTATGATTCCGATATACAAGGATCCTCCCAGGTACCCAAGATCTGCTTACGAACAGAACATCGAGGGATGGGTGCACACTCAATTCGTTGTCTTGAAAGATGGCACTGTGGATAAAAACTCGATAGTGGTTCTTGATGAGGAGCCCGCGGGCATTTTCACCCGTTCCGCAATCCTATCGGCTGAATCGCTTCGATTTAACCCGAGACTTTCCAGCGCTGGAGTGCCGGTAGACGCAGAAGGGATAACCTATCTTTTCCGATTTGTGTTCAGGCCACCGACCCGCGCTGACAGGTATTACTCGGATGCCTATACAGGCCGCTTACCGCCGACTGATCCCTGAAAATTATTGTGGATGAATCCGGCGACACCCCTTCCCCAATCGCACTAAACACGCAACATGCCGCGATCGCGTCTGCCGGAGTCACGCAGACGCGATCTGCAATGTGCTGGGGGAGCGCATCAACGGTCGGCAAGGCACATAGGCGATTCGCCCTAGCGCGTTGCCGCATCCCCTTCGAAGCGATAGATCACATAGGACAGCGGCCCGTCGATTTCGCTGAAGCGGTGCGGGATGCCCGCGGGAATGACGACCATGTCCCCAGGCACTATGCGCCGGGACTCGCCCCCGCGCTGCTCCGTAAAAAAGCTCGGCGTTGGCCCGAGGTTGGGCGGATCGGACACCGGCTGCAAGGATTCCATGTTCCCGCCGGTGATCAGCGTGCCCGAGCCTTCCACCATGTAATAGATTTCGGTCAGCTCCTGATGCATCAGCGCGCGAGTTTCCGCGCGGGTTCGATGAACGATACCGATGCGGATCAATCCCCCCTTCACCGGTGTTTCATTCACTTTGGTATCCAGAATATTGCCGGCCACCGAGGCCGCCATGACGGCCTGCCAGTCGGTGGCTTTTACAACGGAAGCAGGCGCGGGCGACGCAGATTGCGCCAGGACACTGAGATCAAACGCCAGGGCCGTCACGGCCGTGGTGAGCAGTACCGCTCGTATCGTGAAATGCATGAGCAACTCTCCTGTTGGGTTGGAAGCGGGTCGCTGCATGAGGCCCACACGCGGGGAAGGGAACAAATCGAACATCCACGCGCAGAGTAGCCCTTATGGGGCGAAGTCTAAAGCCCAATTTTCAGGATTTTATGACCGCTATCAGCTGCTTATCCCCTGTCATTTGACCAAGATCAAGGGAGATTTCAGGGGTTCTGTTAGTCTGGCTCCAGGGTGCTTCGGCCCGGCGACTGTCTCGCCTGGGCATTGAAACCGAAGCGCGGACGACCCACACACAACAGAGACGACCGATGACAGTGTTCACAAAATCCCGACTGACTCGCCCCCTCACCCGGATGCTGGTGGTGGGCATCGCTGCCCTGGTGGGCGTTGCCCCTGCCCTCGCGGGCGAGACATCGCTTTTGGCCAAACGGTATCCGGCGCTCCAGCAATTGCTGCTGGCGCACGATGTCCTGCAGGCGCGCGCCTATGAAGAAATTGTGCTGACCAACGAGTCACCCACCTCGGCCATCGGCCAGAGCATGCTGCTGGACAAACTGACCGAACTGGAAACGGCACAGACATCGCATTACCACACCGCGGGCAACCACCTGTCGCTGCTCGGGCCTCACCGCACGTTTGAAAGCCGGGTCACCCCCGGACTGCTCGGCGTGGTCTACGAAACCCACACCGCAGAAGAAGTGCAGCCCCTGCTGGCCGACATCGGAGTGCTGCCCCCCGTGGCCCTTGAGACCTTGCAACGCGGCCGCGAGTTTGTGGAGCAGCTCATCGAGATTCATCTGGACCCCGCAATCACCGACAAGGCCTCCGCCACCGCCCAGACCGTGCAAAGCTATCTGAGCGACGACGCTCATTCAGTAGCGTCGCGCCCCAAGTCCGATGCCCTGCTGTCGGATCATCCCTATGCCTATGCCTACCCGGTGGGATTTCCCCAGTTCAGTGGCCTGACCTGGGCGTCTCAATGGTTGAAGATTGCGCTGCTGGAAATCGTGGTGACAGCGACCTCCGATGAGCAGCTGGATGCCGACATCGACAACCTGATTGCGCTCTACAACGAAAAGCTCATCCGGCAGCACAGCGGCTTTGTGGCCTTGCCCGCCGACATTCCCACCAGCCCGGTGATAGCGCCGACCTTCTACGAGCAGTACCGCGATGCCGCGTTCATTCTGGACAATCTGGAAGCCCTGAAGGTGGTCATTGGCGATGTGCTGGCCTATCCAGGCCTTGCGGATCGCGCACAGGCCATTGAAAGCGTCGTCGCGGCCTATACCGACAAGCGCGCCAATCTGGCCCCCGATGAAATGAAGTATCTGCTGTTTGTGCTGCGGGGCGGCATCTACAACGCGGGCGGCCCGGCACGCGGCGGCCTGACCTGGCCTGATCGCAACTGGTCACGCGAGCAATCCGAGAACCCCCACATCAGCATCAGCCCACAGCCACGGTAGGAGTCGTCCCATGAGCAGGAAGCGCCTGAGCTCCCTCAGCCTGATTTTGACCAGCCTCGCGATGGCGGCCATGAGCGTGACATGCTCGGCGGCCAGTGCCGAGCGGGTGGGCGACTTTGCCCTGCTGGACGAGCACGGCGGATTCCATCAGCTTAGCCGCTATCAGCACCGGGACGCGGTGGTGCTTCTGGCCTATGACAGCGCCTGCCCTGCCGCGACGGAGGCGGCGAAGCAACTCGCGGGCTTACAGCCCGGCTATGACGAGCGCATTCAGTTTCTGGCGCTGGACATCAACGGCATGGACCGCGCCACAGAACAGTCCTGGCAGCTTCCCTTTCCGGTCCTCGCGGATGAGCTCAAGCTCGTCGCCGAGAGTCTGAACATCCAGCAGGCGGGCGAGGTACTGGTGTTCAATCCGCAGCGGCTGTCCCTGAGCTACCGGGGAGGTGTCGGCGCTGCCCTGCAGGCGAGCCTCGACGGCAAGCGGGGCAATGCCTCCGCAGAAGGGGGTGACGGCGCCTTTACCGGTTGCCCGATTGCCTATACCAAGGCGAACGAGAAGGTGCCGGACTACTCCACGGAAGTGGCGCCCATCATCGTGAAGCATTGCAGCATCTGCCATCGCGAGGACGGCGCGGGCCCCTTCGCCTTCACGGGGCATTACTCGCTCGTCGGGTGGTCGGCCATGGTCAAGGAAGTGATCATGAACAAGCGCATGCCGCCCATGCAGGTCGACACTGCCTATGACACCACGCGCAACGCACATGAGCTCTCGGCTCAGGACCGCCAAACGCTCTTCCACTGGATGCAGGCGGGCGCTCCGCGTGGCGATGGTGCCATTGACCCGCTGGCCGAAGTGCCGCTCGAAAAGCCTTTCCACTGGCAATTGGGAACGCCGGACTTTGTCATCGACACGCCGAAAAACGTGATCCCTGCCGTGGGCATTCTGGACTACATGTACACGGAACTGACGCTTCCTTTTACCGAAGACAAATGGGTTCGCGCGTTTCAGTTTGATCCGGGGGAAGAGCGCGTTATCCACAACCTGTCGGCATTTATCGTTCCCGCTGACAGCGACTTCTGGGGCGAAGAGCGGCAGGCTACCAGCACTGAGCGACGCTTCCTCGGCAGTTTCGTCCCGGGCGAGAATCCCGCCACGGTCTTCCCCGACGACATGGGCGTACTGATTCCGGCCGGGCACAAACTGGCGCTTCAGTTTCACTACTATTCCCACGGCCGCGTCCTGGAGGACGTCACGACGATTGGTCTGTATTTCCACGATGCTCCGCCCTCCCGTGAAATCGTGACGCGTCCCGTGTCCACGCACTTCACGCTGGTGCCGAACGATCCCGAGCAGCCCTTTCAGGCGGAGTATGCCTTTACGGAAAAAGCCACGCTGTTGGCGGTGCGCCCGCGCATGAACCAGCGGGGCAAGCGCATGCAGTTTGACCTGAGCCAGGCAGGCAAGGCAGAAACACTTGTCAGCGTGCCGGCCTACAATTACGGGTGGCAACCGCAGTACTGGCTGCAATCGCCGCGGGCAGTGGAACCGGGGACGGTTGTGACCGTTACAGGCGCCTTCGACAATTCCCTTTCCAACCCGTTCAACCCCAACTTTCAGGAAACGGTGCAGTGGGGCTTCGACGGCGGACAGGAAATGTTTACCGGCTATCTGACTTACGCGCGCGAACGCTAGGCTGTTTTTCTTAGTCCCAATAAAAAACCCCCTGACACCACCGCAGTGTCAGGGGGTTTTTCATTTCACAACCCTTAGCGGGTGATCGTGTCCCAGTTTTGAACCAGATGTTCCGCGGTTCTCCAGGCAAGCGCCTGCGCTGTCAGCGTGGGGTTTCTGGCGCCACTGGTGCCCATGACAGACGCACCGAGGATGCCGAGGTTAGGCGCTTCGTGTGCAAAGCCATAGGCATTGGTGACGTTGGTCGCCGGGTCATTGCCCATGCGGGTGCCACCGTAGGCGTGCGTAGACGGGCCCATCGCGCCGCCAAGGCCGGCACGGATGATCTGCACGGCGCCCGCGGCCCGGTACCATTCTTCCATGCGATCCTGCGTGAACTTGGCAATGCGCAGCTCGTTGTCGCGATGCTCCGCAGTAATGCGAATCACTGGGAATCCGAGCTTGTCCTTCACCTGCGGATCCAGATCGAGCTGATTGCCGTGGTAGGGCAGCGTCGTTTTCTGGATATACGAGGTATTGGTGCGATCGGCATTCTCGCGAATGAAGGCCTTCCACTGGGAACCCCAGTTGGGCACCAGATCAAAGGTGGACATCTTGGCGGCGGAAATCGGTTTGCGATCCGTGTAGGTCCACAGATTGCCGCCACCGATGAAGTCCAGATCACCATGATCGAAATTGTCATCCGCCCACTCGTCGATGGCCACTCCCTGTGCCGGCAATCCGTACCAGTTGTTCAAGTTCTTCGGGAACAGGGCAATCACGGGTGCGCCTTGATGATGGCTCAGGTAATGCTTGCCAACCTGACCGCTGTTATTGGCGAGTCCGTTAGGGAAATGGCGCGTGCTGGAGAGCAGCAGCAAACGGCTGTTCTCGTAGGTGTGGCTTGCCAGCATCACGGCGTCCGCAGGCTGAATCAGCACCTGGTTGCCGAGAAGGTACTCCACCCCGGTGACGCGACCCTCGGGATTGCTCAGAATCTTGAGCACCCGTGCGTGCGTGACCACTTTGAGTTTGCCCGTTTTCAGGGCCTGCGGGATGGTGGTCACAGCCGTTGAACTCTTGGCAGCCACGTGGCAGCCGCCGCGATCACAGAACCCGTGATAGAAGCAGCCGGGGCGATCACCGTAGACTTCGGAGTTGATTGCCGCCGGCCCCTGGAAGGGCGTCCAGCCCAGATTGCGGGCGGCCTCGCTCATCATCTCGGTGTATCCGGAGCTGCGCAGTCCGGGCATGGGATAGGCGCGCGAACGCGGGCCTTCAAAGGGATTGCCGTTGGGCTGAATCTTCCCCTGGATATTGCCGGCGTTGCCGGACACACCCAAGGCATATTCCACGCGGTCGTAATAGGGCTCCAGATCTTCGTAGCTCAGCGGCCAGTCTTCGACGGTGGAATCGGTAGGGATTCGGTGCGCACCATAGCGGCGGGTTGTCTCACTGACCGTTTTGAAGTCCCAGGGATTCAGGCGCCAGCTCTGCGCCCAATAGTGCAAAGAGGTGCCTCCGACCCCGTTCATCATGGGATGCCCGCCCCCCTGTACCGCCTCGAAGTTAATGTTGGCGCGCGAGGTGGGAATCTCGTTCTTGGCTTTGGCCACCTGATGCGGCCAGTCGCGCAGATTGTTGCGCACTTCATCGGGCGCAAAATCCCGTGTGGAAAACCAGCCCCCTGCTTCAAGACCAATCACGTTCAAGTTGGCATTGACCAGCGGAAGGACCGCGACGCCACCGACGGCACCCAGTCCGATCACAACAACATCCGTTTTAGGCAATTCAGTGGCCATGGGCAGCACCTCCGGCAGTAGATGACCCCGGGGTGACAGGATCCTTGGTATGCGTTGGCATGTCATAGGCGGATTGCCGGCTCGGCGCCAACGAAGAACCCTGACGGACATCGTCAGGCGTAGAGATGGCCCGCACGCCCGGATACCCCAGCAGGTCCCAGCCGATAAAGTCGCGGTTGCCGCCGTAGTACGGGTCACTGAAGGTGCCGTCGATGGTGTGGGTTCTTACCATGTTGAAGAACCCGGCGCCCAGCGCCGAGTAGCCAACGATCGCGTTTTGCGTCATGGCCTCGAGAATGGCGTCCTGTTCGGCCTCGGTCAGCAGGTGAAAGGACTTTCCGTGTGTCTGGTTGGCATAAGTCTCCAGTGAGGCCAGCCCCACGCCATACTGTTCGCGAGAGGCCGCCATTGCTCCGGCCAGCGCGCGGTCAATGTAATGAACGGCGCGGGCTTCATGTGCCCCCGGGCCATTTTCATCGGACGGAATGATGCGGGAAGCGAAGGCGTCGAGCGTGGCGCTTTCAAGCGCCGTGAGAGTTTCAAAGGCCTCCCGGACCGGGATGCGTTCTGCGGTGGTACTCGCCATGGCCGCGTTGCTGCCCGATTGCGCAGCAAGGGGATTGCTGCCGGTGGCGACCAGAGCGGCCCCTGAAAACGCGACTCCCTTGAGGAGATTGCGGCGTGACGACGACACCGCACCGTCAGCCCCGACCTCGTCTGCGCGGGTCTTCTTTCGATCAGTCATGTTGCTTGCTCCTAGCACGCGGACGTGGCCGTTGCTTATTCTTATTGGAGGAACTTTTACGAAGCGATACCTTATCACTATCCACTTAAAAGGAAATGCCCAAATGCACGCACACGACTCGCCTCACCCGAAACTTTTGTGAGTTGACCTCGGGAAGGCTGGAGCACTGACCAACGCTGCAGGCAGAATGCGTCCACGCGTGTTGCCCGGCTGTGAACCGGCAAGTTTACGCGGCGGTATACAGGGTTGACGGTGAGCGATATAGTGCCAACGCTTTTGCGCTGGCGCGCCGGAATTGGCGGAGAAACGCCCCGAAACCCGGTCACCGTTCGTGCACCTTCCCAAGAAGTGCGGAAAACCAACAAGAATTATCATGCACCCCGGAGATACAAGATGAAATCGCTACGCCACACCATGACGTGCCTTGGCGCCCTGCTGGCGCTTCTGCTTGCTCTGCCTGCCATGGCGGCAGACGCCGAGATTCCCGAATCGATCCTGATCAGCAGCACTGCATTTGCTCACAACACGGACATCCCGACCCGTTACTCTGCCTACGGTGAGGGCATCTCGCCCGCCCTGTCCTGGCGCAATCTCCCCGAAGGCACTCGCCAACTGGCGCTGATCCTAGATGATCCTGTGGTGGATACGCTGCAGCCTTTCGTGCATTGGATTGCCTATAACATTCCGGTCAGTGCGAGTGGCCTACCCGAAGGACTTTCCCCCAATGCGATCGTGACCCATCCCGGCCTGGAGGGGATGTACAACGGCGCCAACGGACTGCGCCGCACGGGCTACTTCGGGCCGCGACCGCCGGCAGATGGCAAGGTGCACACCTACAATTTCCGCCTCTATGCGCTGGACCACGAACTGAACCTGGCCGATGGTCTGAACAAGGCTTCTCTGCTGGATGCCATGCGCGGTCACATCCTGGCGACTGGGCTGTTGACCGGAAACTTCCAGTACAAGCCCTAGCCTCTTTCACGCCCCCGACCTGTCCCGGCCGACGTTTGCCGGGGCCAGGCGGAGCGTAGTCTTTTCGACCCCGCCATTTCATCGCAGCCTCGTTGACCGCTCTGTCCCGAGAGGGACGCCCCTCTTGGATTTTCACCCCTCACGGGTTACCGTGTGATCCACTCCTGCTTACACTCGGCATAAAAACAACAAGAGGCCTCCCATGAAACGCTTTGCCTGCGTGTTATTGCTCCTGCTCCTGATCTCCCCTGTCAGCCATGCCCAGCGCCCCATTCGTCCGCTACTGCCACTGCGTGCCTACACGCTGCAGGACTACCAGCCGGTGGACTTCAAGGAGGCCATTGTATTGCCGGACTCATTGGAGGCCGCTTCCTACGCTGGCGTGGCAATGAATGCCCGGGACAATCTTGTCATTCTGAGCCGTGGCACCCCCACCTTTCTGGAGTTTGAAAAGAGCGGCCGCTTTGTGCGCTCCTTCGGCGCGGACGGATTGTTTGCCCGCAGCCACGGCCTGCACATCGACAGGGACAACAATATCTGGGCAACCGACGTTGCCGACCATGTGGTCATGAAGCTGGATGCCGATGGCAATGTCCTGATGACACTCGGCACCAAGGGCAGCGCAGGTGAATGGGACGACGCCAACGGACAGCATCTGTTTTCGGAGCCCAACGACGTGGCGCTGGATTCTCAGGGCAATATCTATGTGGCACAGGGCCACGGTGGCACCCTGCCTCGCGTGCTGAAATTCAGTCCGCAGGGCACGTTCATCCGCCAGTGGGGCAGTCGCGGATACGGGGCCGGTGAATTTGTGGCGGCCCACGCGATCGAGATTGATGCCAACGATGTGGTCTACGTGGCCGACCGGGAAAACATGCGCGTGCAGCGCTTCGATACCGAAGGCACCTTGCTGCGCGAATGGAAGTTCGATGCGATGGTGTGCGCGATGTTCCTGCACACGGATGGGTATATGTACATCACCACCGGCTTTGACGGTGAACTGGCGAAGGTGGACATGGAGGGCAACGTGCTGGGGGCAATCGGCAGCCCGGGAACGGGCAACGGCCAATTCGGCGAGGCCCATGCACTGACGCTGGACAGTGCGTCCAATGTCTATATCAGCGACGTCATTCTGCGCCGCATCCAGAAATTCGCTAAACGTCCGTAGGTCAAAAAAAGGGGCCGTGAGGCCCCTTTTGCCATGCGCTGATACATTACTCGGCGATCAGAAATTGCCCCGGATCTTGAATGCAAAGCGTCGCCCGGTGGTGGAACAGGTGTATTCAAACTCCTTCGGGATGCCATCAATCAGACGCCCTTCATATCGAACACGCTTGGGGCACATTTCGAAGTCCGTCAGGTTTGCCGCTTCAAAGCGATAGGTGAGCCCTGCAAACCCCTGCTTTTCCACATAGAAGGTCAGATCATCGGGCACCGCCAGGTTATAGCGGTTATCGATGTCGTACAGAATGCGCCCGCCTTGCCAGCGCCCGTTGTAGTTAAACCCGTAGTTCATCTGGAACTGAGGAAGATCGTGACGGAAGGCGAGCCGATAGCTGCCGCGGTCGTACGGCGGAAATCCGTGTTCGACCGGCACTAGCGGGTCATTATGGAACTCCGATTCCTGAACAGTGGCCGCCGCTGTCAACAGCGCCTGCGGCAGGCCGATGAAGCCAAGCTTGATACTGCCATTGAGTATCAGTCCGTAGGCCGCCGCAGACCCGACATTGCCATTGGTCGATTGCAGCAGAGTCGGTGTGGAAATATCCACCTTGGCGATCTTGTTGTCATATTCGTAATGGAAGTATTTCGCGTTCAGTGCCCCGCCGTCATTGGGCAGACGGTAATCCAGCGTCACCTCTCCCCGCAAATTGACCTCGGGCTCCAACTGGGGGTTTCCCGCCACGGTGTCCTGATCGTCATCGCGCTCATTGGTGGCGCGCGAGAAATCGGCAAAGCTGAGCTGGGAGACGTTGCGCTCCAGCGAAGTGCGCAATTGCAGGGAGCTGCTGATATTGAAACGGAAATCGAGTTTGGGCTTCAGAAAATCAAATTTCCGTTTGTGATTGGAATCTGCATGCTGGGAAATCTCGGAAAACTCGGCCACCAGGGAGCTCTCCAGAGACATGCGCGGCGTCAGCTGCCAGTTGTGAATCGCGAAGGGTTCGTAGCGAATCTCTTCCACCGTTGAATTGGCATTGGGCAGAGGCACGGGCGTGAGGCCTCCAAAGGCAGGGTTCTGCCCCGTCGCACGGAGAACGCCCTGCTTCAGCGCCGAATCCTGTGTCGTCTGTGCCACTTCAACGCCGAGCTCCAGGCCCTGGCCCTCGCGCAGATTCAGGGTATAGGAGCCACGTGCAATACGTTCGCTGTAGGTGCTCTTTGTCGACAGGTACAGGTTTTTGGTTTCAGCACCACCGGGGGTGGTGGACACATACCGCTCCCGCAATATGTCCGTGTTTTTTTCGTTGGCGATAAACAGGACCTTAAAGCGGCTGCCACTGGCAAACCCGTGTTCGTAGTCCCCTCCCACTTCCCAGTTGTCCGAGCTAGCTGGCAGGTCTTCCCGCTCATACGTCACCACTGGCGAAGGGCCGTTCAGGTTGGTGATTGTGCGGTACAGCTCCGCAGGCGGATTGCTCTGGTTGAACAGGGCATTGAAGGCGATGCGGTCCTGCTCGCTCAGCGCATAAGAGACGTTCGTGTTCAGCGTATAGTTGGTCTGCTCGCGATAACGATCAAAGGCGATGGTGTCGTTCGGAGAAAAATCTCCGTTAATGCTGTGCTCAAAACTTTCGATATGTTCATACGCGCTGCTGACGGTGCCGCTGAGCAGGTAATTCAGTTTGCCTGATTGTCCACTCCACGCCACAGAACCGCCCGGTTCCACAGTGCCGTCAGAAAACCGCGTGGTGTTGATCTCGCTCGAAATATTGGAACGGGAAAGCGATTCCAACAGGACGATGTTCACGAGCTGTCCGCTGTTTTGCACGTCCAGTGTGCTGGAGCTGCCGCGGATGATCTCGATGTAATTCACCTCGCTGGCGGCGATGCGGTCCAACTGGCTGCTGGCCTCGTTCGCTTTACCCGCAAGCCGCTTGCCATCGATCAATATCTGCGAACTGGCCCCAAGACCCCGGTCAGCATTCGTGTTGGGCCCGCCGGTTCCCAGTGCGAGGTTGATGCCGGGAATGCGGTTGAGCATGTCCTTTACCGTGATCGGCGCGTACTCGGCAAAGTAGGCACTGGGATAGGTGACCGTGGCATTGTCTTCGGCGCTCTGCCCATGAGTCGTCGCGCACATCAGGGAACTGATCAGCAGGGAGAGTGGCAGTCTGAGAGTCGTCTTCATCAAGGTGTACTCGTGTGTTGTCATTGTTGTGAGTGGATCGTTTCAGGCACTGACCGCTTGCGCCGCAGCCCGCAACTCTGCCCGAAGAAACGCGGCACGTTCTGCCCCGAAGCGCTCCTCAAAGGACGCCTGTGCCTGACGCCACAGGACGCGCGCTTCCTCCAGTTTTGCGGACCCGGATGCGGTGATCGAGATGAGTTTGCTGCGCTTGTCGGACGCTTCCGAGCTGATGGCGATGTAGCCATCGCGCTCTATGGGCTGCAGGGAGCGCGTCAGTGTTGTTCTGTCCATGGCCAGCACGTCGGCCAGCGCCGTCAGACTGAGGGGGCCGCCGCGCTGGATAATGGCAAGAATGGTGAATTGCTGGGCATGAAGGCCGCTGGCACCGATAATGCCCTCGTAAAACTGCGACAGATGGCGGCTGGCATGGCGCACGGTGTAGGCGTAGCAGGGAATTTGGCTCTGTGTCACACAACACCTCCTGGGTGCGTCTCTGTTCACTTTGGCGCTGAACTGACAGTGTGGGGCGGAATTTGCGTGCATATGCACCTATTGTCAATCCGCCGTTACACTCTATGACAAATGGGGCCATTGCCGAGTCAAGAGACCGGGGCATTTTTGACCGGCATTGCCCCCAAAAGGAGACATGGTCACGTGGCGATTCTGATCAGCGCACTGCGCACCGGCGTGCTCGCAGGCATCCTGATGTCCACCGCATGGACGGGCGTGATTGTTGTGTGGGAGTGGCTGGAGAACCCCGGCGGCATCTTTCACGACGAGAGCGGAACGGCCTGGCATTTTGTGCGCGATACCGCCGTCAGTTGGTGGGGGCCGAGCATGATGGTCACGATTCCCATAGCGACACTGCTGGTGTTGCTATGGCGATTCCAGCAACGGCGTTGACTCTCTGCCCACTCGGGGACAGGCGCCCTGCCGCAGGGGCAAGGTCTGGAACTCTGAGGGAGCTCGGCTCGCAGGAGGGGCGCCGCTGAGCCTCTGACAACTCTCAGGCGAGCGCTTCCATGGCCTGCCAGAGGGATTCCTTGTCGCGCTTGTCGACGGGCATTTTGGCCAGTGCGTCGATACGCTGATGCAGCGTGTCATACACCTGGGCAAACGCGCTGCGAGCCTTGTCGGGAATCGCCGTATATTCGGCGGGGTCCGGCAGGCCCCAATGGACGTGTTTGAAATCTCCCTGAAACGCGGGACAGGCTTCCGCCGCCGCATTACCGCAGACGGTCACGACAAAGTCCATGCGCGGAGCGTCCTGCCGGGCAAATTCCTCCCAGCTTTTGCTGCGAAACTCCGAGCAATCCACGCCCTTCTGGCCGAGCAGTTCCAGCGCAAAGGGATTGACCCGCCCGGTTGGATGACTGCCGGCACTGTACGCCTCAAACAAGCCGGCACCGGCGCGATTGAACAGGGCCTCGGCGAGAATGCTGCGGGCGGAATTGCCGGTACATAGGACCAGAACCCGGAATGGCGTGGGGGTGCCTAACAGCATGGTGCCGCACCTCCTCCATTCTGAACAGAATCGAAGGGAAGCCCTCCGCCACAGCCTTCGAAGATGCCGTAGTGACGACTGAAATCACCGATGAACGTGAAGTGCGGCGCAAAGCGGGTCGCCTTCAGCATATGCCAGGTATTGCCGCAGACAGGAAAGACTTTCCCGGCGGCGATGTCGTGATGCTTGTCGAGCACGAAGGCGTGCGCACTGTGGGGCACACTTCCCCGATAGATGACGGCCTGACCGTAGTCTTCACAGTCGCTCTCCAGCTGATCAAGACGAAAGAGCCGATACGTCGCCGAATAGAAACGAATGGCGCCCGTTTTTTCCGCCAGCGCAGGGTCAGTCACTTCCAGCGGCCTGTCCTCGACAAGACGCGGATCGGCAAACCCGGCGGCATTGGCGATGCGTAGAAAGTCATACCAGTAGAGCGCGCCTCCCAGGCATTCGCCGTAGAGCACCGGGTCGGTGCGCACGGATTCTGGAACGCGTCGATCGGAATACACATCGGAGAAATACATCTCACCGCCCGGCTTGAGCAGTCGATACACGCCTTTCAGCACAGCCTCCTTGTCGGGCGACAAGTTGATCACGCAGTTGGACACGATCACATCGAAACTTTCCGGCGCGAGGTCCAGCTGGTCCAGTTGCTCCATGTAACCCTGAATGAAACGCACATTGTCAAACCCGAATCGTTCGGCATGCCATGCCTGATGCCGGCGCGCCACGTCGAGCTGTTCATCCGTCATGTCCAGCCCCACGACCTCACCCGTTGGTCCCACCAGCTGCGCCAGCGCGTACACATCGCGGCCCGACCCACAGCCTAAATCAAGCACGCGGCACCCTTCGAGCAGGGCGGGCGTGATAAGGCCACAGCCGTAATAACGGGACTGCACCTCGGGATGAATGTTGGCGAGCAGAGGCTTGAGCCAGGACGGGACCTCGTTGATGTCACAACAGGCCGTCGTTTTGAGGTCTTCGGAGCTTTGCAGTTGTTTGCCGTAATAATCTTTGACGACATCTATCTCGTGCATGGGAAAAATCCTTGGTCTAGGGGGCGCTGCAACTGGCGCCAAATCGGTAACACGCAAAACAGCGCGGGTGTCGTAACATGATGCGAGGCGCGAGGCTTTCGCGCAGCGTGGCACCCAGATCGTAATCGGGATCATCGTCGACGAGGGTGCAGGCAAATACCCGCACCTGATCGCCCCGCTTCACCAGCATCCGGGTATAGGTACACATGAAATGGGCGCGACTCTCGGGGGTGGGGTATTTCAGCATGCAGGTTTCCGTCACCTCCGGACTGCCATCATCCGTGCCCGGGAGACCGAAGTCGGGAAACGCCGTGAATGGCAGGCGCTCGTGAATCCCCTCCGCCGCAAAGCAGGCCGCAAAGGCATCTTCCACCGCCTGGGCGTCCTCCCCGGGGGTCATCTGCCGGGCTATCGAAACCTCGAATCCCTGTTCGCGCAGAAAGCGGATGCTTTGCAGGGATTCGGCAAAGCTGCCCTCCCCGCGTCCCGCGTCATGGCGTGCCGGGTCGGGGTAATCCAGGCTGATGCGAAAGCGAATGGGGTGCGGATTGTGCCGCAGGGGTGCGAGCTGTTTCGCTCTGCCCAACAGGGCCTGTGTGCCATTGGTCAGCACAAAGCACGGCAACAGCCGGCTGGCATGGTCCAGAATTTTGACGAACTGGCGGTTCACGAACGGCTCGCCCCCCGTGAAGGAGAACTGGGCCACGCCAAGCGCTACCGCCTCCTCTAAAAAGGGCTTCACCTCGGCAAGCGTTACCAACGGGATGCGGGTATCGCCGGGATGAGATCCCTCCAGGCAAAAGGGGCAGGACAGATTGCAGGCGCTGCCGGTGTGGATCCACAACTCCTTGAGTGCCTGCGTTTGCACATAGCCACGCGGGTCGCCCGCCCGTGTGTGTGTCCAACTGTCGCGGGCGCGCGGGGAGATGATTTCCATCAACGGAATTCGGGCAGCGTTCGCGTTCGCGGGAACAGCGGCGGAAATGGCGGGGCTGGGGGTTTTACTCATCGGCCTTTGTCTCATTGAATGCGCGGGCTTACTCGCCCTAGCAGGCTCTCGGTGGCGGTTATGGTGCCTTGAATCCCACACAGATTCCAGTTGTGCTGTGGCGCATAAAAGGGGGTACGCCTCGGCTCAGTCGGCAGCTCACCCAAATCCGGTTTTACTCGCACGCAGGCCTCCTATATCCTCGAACACACGCCTTTTCGACTGCTCCAACGACACCGTCCACCCATCGTCACAGAAGACTTCCGCCATGAGACTCCTCGTACTGCCATTTTGTTTCACCCTGCTGACCGCCTGTACCGACCCGGTGGAGACACCTGCCCCCAGCACCCCGACCGCGGCCGATCTTGCCCCCGTCGATCAAGGCTGGCCGTGGGGATACATGGCGGCCGTCGCGAATCCGTATGCCACCGATGCCGCCGCCGAGATGCTCGCGCAGGGAGGGCATGCGGTTGACGCCGCGATTGCGGCGCATCTGGTGCTGGGTCTCGTGGAACCGGAGAGCTCCGGGATTGGCGGTGGCGGGTTCATGCTGGTGTATGAACGCGAGGACCAGCAGGTGCGTTTTCTCGATGGCCGGGAGAGCGCGCCGGCCGGTGCCACGGCCGATATGTTCATGCGGGAAAATACGGAAATGAATTTTCTCGATGCCTGGCAGAGCGGCAAGTCGGTCGGGGTCCCGGGCGCTGTTGCGCTGTACGCGCTGGCCCACGACGAATACGGTGTCCTGCCCTGGGCGACGCTTTTTCAGCCCGCCATTCGCCTGGCCAGTGAGGGCTTTGTGGTGACGGCCAAAATGGCGGGGTATCTCCCCCAGATGGCCCAGATTTCCCGTCTCGATGAAAACCCCGGTGCCGCCGATTATTTCTACCCGAATGGCCAGCCTCTGCAGGCAGGCGACACCCTGCGCAATCCCGAGTATGCCCACACCCTGCAACGCATTGCCGAGGAAGGGCCCTCCGCGTTCTACAGCGGGGAGATAGCGCAGGCAATGGCAGCGGCAGCACAGGCGGGTCCGGAGGGCGGCAGCATGACGGTCGAGGACATCGCTGGGTATCGTGCGGTAGCCCGCGAGGCCGTGTGCGGCGCGTGGCGACAGTGGAACCTGTGCTCCGCAACGCCTCCCTCCTCGGGCGCGATGCAGATCATGATGGCCACGCTTTATGACCATCTGGTGCCCGAACAGGCGACCCGGGAGCAACAGGTCACCGCGTTTGTCGATGCCCAGCGGCTGGCATATGCCGATCGCGACTATTATTTCGGCGACCCCGACCATGTCTCCGTGCCGGTGGAGGCTCTGCTGGACGCCCGTTACCTCGAATTCCGTGCCGCGAACCCGATCGCGCCCAACGCCCCGGCGGTACCGGGAGACCCTGGCGCCCTGCTCGGCAACGGGAACGCTGCCATCTGGGGGCCCGATCACACCGACGAAGTCGCGGGTACCACGCATTTCTCCATCGTCGATAACGACGGCAACGCGGTGTCCATTACCATGACCGTCGAATCCCCGTTTGGGTCCGGGCGCTGGGCCGCGGGCTTTCTGCTCAATAACGAGATGACCGATTTTGACCGCCGCTTCGACGCAGCAGCACCGGAACCCGCCAATCGCATCCGTCCTACCGCGCGTCCCCGTTCCTCCATGTCGCCCACCATCATGCTGGACCAGAATAACGCTCTTTACATGGTTACTGGCTCACCGGGCGGAAACTCCATTCCAGCCTACACCGCCAAAACGGTGTTGGGCATTGTGGACTGGGGACTCAGCGTTCAGGACGCCGTCAACTTCCCGAACATCATTGCTCGGGGCGACATCGTCCGCGTGGAAGTGGATCGTGCACCGGGGCCAGAACTAGTCGAACGCCTCACGCAGGCGGGGTATCAGGTACAGGCGAGTCAGGGGGAAAACTCCGGACTTCACGTCATTCTGGTCACAGAGCAGGGCCTCGTGGGAGCCGCAGACCCGCGACGGGAAGGGACCGTGGCCAGTGGCACTGCTCAGTAAAAAACGCGCGCTGTCCTGGCATTCTCCCGATGGCCGCCCCTGACCTCCCGCACCACCATCGGACGTGATTAGTCTGGTCTGAACGGGTCACCACGGCGCCATGCAAAAGGCCACCTTCGGGTGGCCTTTTTAGTGGGGAAGATGACGGGAGGACGGCACAGCGTGGGTGTCACTCCATCAGAGTGAACAGATGGCCTGCCACTCAGACGCGCTCACCGGCATGACGGAAAGCCGGTTCCCTTTCTTCACAAGCGCGAAATCCGCCAGCGCGGGCAGGGCTTTGAGACGCTCCAGCGAGAGGATGCCCGAAAAGCGCCGGACAAACCGGACATCTACCGCGTCCCAGCGGGGCGACTCCCTGACACTTTTACCATCGAAATACGGAGAGTGGTGATCAAACTGCGCCGGATCGGGGTAGGCAGCCCGCACGATGCTGGCAATACCCGCGACTCCGATTTCCTTGCAGCTGGAGTGATAAATCAAGGCCTCATCGCCAGGCTGCATCTGCCGGAGAAAATTGCGCGCCTGATAATTGCGGACGCCCTCCCAGACAAAGGCGCGCATAGGCGCCGCTGCGAGATCCTCGATGCTGCATTCCTTCGGCTCCGTCTTCAGCAGCCAGTACGCCATGGGGTTTCTCCTGCGATAGCACAAAAACAAGACAGGCGGCAGTGTACCATCGGTGACTCCACGGCGGATGAGCTGCTTTTACGCCTCGGATGGAGTAAGGTGTCCGCCATAAAAACCGTCGCCACACCGCGTCTTTCGGGCACGGGCAAGCGGCACCAATAACAAGAATGAACAGGACCGAGATCATGCTGACTCACCTTTACCGACGTGCCGCCCTGCTGTGCCTTCTGGGCGTCAGTTCTTTCGCCTTTTCCCAGACCCCCGTGGTTGAAAAAGCCATGACCTACGAATTGGCCAAAACCGCCATGGAAGCCGCGGAAGCCTCCGCCCGCGCCAACGGCTGGCGTTTGACGATTATTGTCGCCGACGACACCGGCATGCCGGTGATGCTGCACCGTATGAACGGGGCTTCCACCGGCTCCTACAACATCGCACTGCGCAAGGCCATGACCGTTGCTACCGCCAAGATGAGCACGGCCGAATATGGCCAGAAATTGCAGGCGGGCAGCGTGACGGAGATCGAAAATGGCGTCACCTTCGCCGGCGGGGTTCCCGTGATGCGTGACGGGGTCCTGATTGGCGTGGTCGCCGCCAGTGGCGCCCGTGCCGCGGAAGACGAAATTGCGTCGCTTGCGGGCGCTGCCACCATCGAGAATTAAGCGGTAAAAGGCCGGCCGGGCCTTCTTGTCTTTTCGGCCAACATCTTTACACTGGGCTGGCTCGTAGCCGGACGACTCTCAACCACAATAAGAAGGAGCTACACCATGACATTTCGTCACTGGAAAGCCCTGGTGATCGCCACCCTGACAGGCGCGGCATTCATCAGCGGTGCACAGGCAGCGGACAGGGTAGGCAATTTTGCCCTGATCGACACCAAAGGCGATTTCCATCAACTCAGCAAATACGGCTACCAGGATGCAGTGATTATCGTGGCCCAGGCCAATGGCTGCGTTGCCAACTACAACGACAACTTCAAGTACAAGCTACTGGAGTCCGATTACCAGCACGACAAGGTCAGCTATCTGATGCTCAACGTGGCAGGCGACAGCCGCGATGCCATCCGTCAGGAAGCCGAAACCTTTGATTACGACTGGCCAGTGCTAGTAGACAGCACTCAGCTGGTGGCCGAATCCCTCGGCATCACCAAAGCTGGCGAAGTGGTCGTGATTGATCCCCAGCGCATGCAGATCCTTTACCGCGGCCCCGTTCGTTCCGGCGCCCGCAACAATGACCCCGTGCGCAAGCAAATTGACACAGCGCTGGAGACGGCCATGGCGGGAGAAACCCGCGATGCCCAGACAGTGTCTGTTGAAACCACAGGCTGCGATGTCGCGTTCCCTGCCAAGCAGATGCACGCCTCCAACGTGCCTGACTACGTGAACGATATTGCCCCGATCCTGAAAGAGAATTGTGTGGCCTGCCACCGCGCCGGCGGCATTGCCCCCTTCGCGATGGACAGCCATCAGATGGTTCTCGGCTGGGCTACCATGATGCGTGAAACGCTGATGACCAAGCGTATGCCACCCGCCCAGGTGGACCCGGACATCAAGCACTTTACCAATGCCCGCTACATCAGCGATGCCGACATTCAGACACTGGTGCACTGGATCGACGCCGGAGCGCCTCGCGGCACGACTGCCGGCGAACCGCTGGCAGGTCTGAGCTTCCCCGAAGGCTGGGATCTTGGCGAGCCGGATCTGGTGGTCTACGCGGAAGACTTCGTCGTGCCCGCCACGGGCGTGATCGATTACCGCTACCCGATCATCGACCTGCCCTTTGACCGTGACGTCTGGGTGAAGGCTGTGCAGTTCGTGCCACAGGAGCGTTCCGTGGTCCACCACATGATCGCGAGCGTGGTGGAGCCGCAGTACAGTCAAGAAATGGAAGCCGAAGAGCGTGGCGAAGTGCGTTTCCTAGAAGGCTATGCACCCGGCAAGGAAGCGGCGACCGTGTTCCCTGAGGGCACAGGGGTGTTCATCCCACAGGGGTACAAGATTCGCCTGGACTCCCACTACACCTCCATGGGCCGCGAAGTGCGCGACCGCACCGCGATCGGCCTGTACCTGGCCGATGAAGAGCCGGAGCATGAGTTCCGCACCTACCGCCTCTCCCACGAAGGACAGAACCTGGTGATCCCGGCGGGCGAGCGCGACCATCCGATGTACGCCAGCTATGTGTTCGACAAGGACATCACCATGTACGCCTTCCGCCCGCACATGCACACTCGCGGCAAGGACATGCGTTTCAAGGTGATTTACCCGGACAACACCTCCGAAGACATGCTCAACGTCGCCAACTACAACTTCAATTGGCAGCCCACCTATCGCCTGTCAGAGCCCATGCAGATTCCTGCCGGGTCACGCGTGGTGATCGAAGGCGCGTTTGACAACTCCGAACTCAACCCCGGCGCGCTGGACCCCACGGTGGACTCCGTAGGCGGTCTGCAGACCTGGGATGAAATGTTTGCCGGTTATCTGACCTATACCTACAACGACGAGCAGTAAGCGTCTTCTCCCGCGGAGGGACATGATGAAAACGACCTTGACACTTTTCAGCCTCGGTTTTCTCATGCTCTCCGCGGCACTCTCGCCAAACGCGCAGGCGCAGACCAAGATTGCCTATGGTCCCGATCCCATGCAGTACGGCGAACTCTCTCTCCCCGAAGGCCCCGGGCCTTTCCCTGTCGTGACATTTCTCCATGCCGGTTGCTGGCGTTCCAGCGAGGGCATGATGAATGCCTATCGCGAAATGTCGAAGGTCATGACTGAACACGGCGTTGCCGCGTGGAACATGCAGTATCGTGGCGCCACCAGTGACGGTGGCGGCTGGCCGGGTACCTGGCTGGACATCGCCAACGGCTTTGATGCGCTGGCCGATATTGCGAAAGACTATCCTATCGATATCCAGCAAGCGCTCGTGGTGGGGCACTCCTCCGGCGGGCATTTTGGTGCCTGGCTCAGCATCCGGCCGCAGCTGCCGGTCTCGAGCGAGATCTACGTTGCTCCCCGCGTGAACCCCATGGGGCTTGTGATGGCGGATGCCTATATCAATCCCATCGTCATTGATTCCTTGGGCGTGTCGGGCGAGATTTATTGCGGAGAGCCTCTGCTGGAAAAACTGGTGGGCGGCCCCGTGGAATCCCATATCCAGAACTTCCATGAGATCTCCCCGCTAGAGTGGTTGCCATGGGGAATTCCGCAGGAATACGTGGTCAGCTCCTACCGTTATCCCGTGACCCTGCCGCGCGTCTTTGCGCAGGGGAAAACCGCCATGATGAGCCTGCCCGACTACCCTGCCCTGGCCGTGTTGGCCGGGGACCACATCAACGTGCGCATTATTCACAACGAAGACCATGGCGACTTTGTGAAAACAGGGGCCCGCGGTTACCTCGCCACCATCAGCGCCGCACTAAGACTTCTGGGCAAAGCCTCCGAATAAGTTCCGCATTTTCATCACACTTATGACGGGGCGACTTCGCCCCTCTACACGTCCCCGAAATTTCGTGGGGCGCGCCATCAGCCAATCTCCCTCCTCTTCTGGAACGCTCCTCCGTTTTCCCGTCAAACTCGAACAATTCCCCATACTTGCCATAGAACGCCGGTAATATTTTCCTCGAAACATTTGTTTAAATTGTGTTCAAGTGATTAAAATTCGATCAATTTTCAATGGAAGAAAAACACCGGGATCACACTCGGCGCAGCGCCCCACCCTTCCCATCATTCGCTTTATAAAAATCAGATCAGGAGAGTCACATGGCTAACGCAGGCAGCAAGGGCAACTCCACCAATACCAACGGTGGCACCGAGATTTCGTTTCAGAACACCCCCCAGGCAAAAGATGATGCCTTCGGCACGGCCCAGAGCGGGCAACTGAATTACGTCAGCACCGTGTATGTGCTCAATGTGATGGGAAATGACCTCGGGGGCAATGCCAAGAGCCTGTGGTCAGTGGACGATGGTATTAACCAGTCAGGCGCGATGTCCGGTCATGAAGCGGGTGACCTGCTCACGCAAGACGGCGCGGGCATCACGGGTATCGCCGGAAACCGCAGTCTGTTTGGGGCCTCTCTGTCCGTGACCGCGGATGGCAAAGTGGCGTATGACACCTCCACAATTGACGCGAATTACGCAGACACTCTCACTCAACTTGCGCTGGGGCAGACGCTGTCTGACAGCTTTATCTACGCGATCCGACTCGCCAGCGGCACCCTGAGCTGGGCCAAGGCGACCGTGACGCTGACCGGTGTCAACGATACCCCCGTGGTCCAGAACGTGTCCCTGCTGGCTGTTGAAGATGGCGGCAGCGTCTCTGGCGCCTTCAACGGCGATGACATCGACAGCGATGACGATGGCAGCACCCTGAGCTACAGCATTCTGGGAGCCCCTGGCGTTGGCACATTGACCAACAATGGCAACGGCACGTTTACCTACGACCCGGGTGCCAATTTCCAGAGTCTGGCACTTGGTCAGACAGAAACCCTGACCGTCACCTACGTCGCCACTGACCGCCACGGCGCCATTTCAGCGCCCGCAACGCTGACGATTACTGTCACTGGCACCAATGACGGCCCCACATTGGCTGCCGGAAGTCTGTCCGCCGTTGAAGATGGGCAGGCGGTGACGCTTGATCTGACGGCCCTCGGTGACGATATCGATAGCGACGATGACGGCAGTTCACTGACCTACACGCTGCTGTCCTCCCCCAGCGCCGGCTCTGCCTCGATTACTGACCGCGTGCTGACGTTCGCCCCCGGAAGCGACTTCCAGGCCTTGTCCGAAGGACAGACCACCCAGGTCAGCGTCGATGTGGAAGCCAAAGATCGTCATGGCCTGACCGCCGTCAACACCGTCACCATTACCGTGACGGGCGTGAATGATCGTCCCACGGTGACCAATGTCGCCGTCCAGGCGCAGGAAGATGGCGCGGCCGTGACAGGCGCGTTTGTTGGCGATGATGTCGACAATGACGACACGCCCTCAAGTCTGGCCTATAGCTTCCTCAGTGCGCCGAATGCAGGCACCCTGACCAACAATGGTGACGGCACCTTCACCTTTGCTCCGGGAAGCGATTTCCAGTCACTGGCACAGGGTCAGACGACCCAGTTGTCCATCGACTACACCGCGACTGACAGCCACCAATCGGTCTCCGATGCTGGCACCGCAAGCATCACCGTCACCGGCGTGAACGATGCCCCGACACTGGCCGCCGGCGCCCTTTCCGCTGTGGAAGATGGCCAGGCCGTGACGCTCGACCTCACCGGCCTTGGCAATGACGTGGACAGCGATGACGATGGCAGCACGCTGACCTATACCCTGCTCAGCGCTCCCAGCGCAGGCACGGCTTCCATTGCCAACCGCACGCTGAGCTTTGCCCCCGGCACAGACTTCCAGTCACTGGCCGCCGGGGAAACCACCACGGTGTCTGTGGATGTTCAAGCCAAGGACCAGCACGGCGCCGCGGTCGTGAACACCGTGACCATTACCGTTACCGGGGTGAATGACCGTCCCACGGTGACCAATGTCGCCGTCCAGGCGCAGGAAGATGGCGGACCCGTCACCGTTGCCTTCAGTGGCAATGACATAGACAGCGATGACACCGGTGCGAGCCTGACCTACACGCTGCTGGGCGGCGCTCCCGTGGGCACCGTGACCAATAACGGCAATGGCACCTTTACCTACAATGTCGGAAACAACTTCCAGGGGCTGGCGCAGGGGCAATCCACGCAGATCTCTGTCGACTACACAGCCACCGACAGCCATAACGCACTTTCCACACCGGCGACCGCCGTCATCACCGTCACGGGAGTCAATGACGGCCCGACGCTGGCCGCTGGCGCAATGTCCGCCACGGAAGATGGCCCCGCCGTGAGCCTCAATCTCGCCGCCTTGGGCAATGACGTGGACAGTGACGATGACGGCAGCACCCTGAGCTATGCCCTGATAGGCACTCCCTCCGGCGGCTCGGCGTCCATTTCCGGCACAACACTGACCTTTGCTCCCGGCGCAGACTTCCAGTCGCTGGCGGCCGGGCAGACCCGTGACGTGTTCCTGACGGTCTCCGCCAAGGACAGCCATAACGCCACTGCGACCAATCAGGTGAAGGTCACCGTGACCGGGGTCAATGACGCCCCCGTGGTGAGCGGCGATGCCGCTGGTGCTGTCACACTGACCCCGGCGGCCGCGCCGTTCAACGTGCAGCAGTTCACCAATTACCAGGGGGCCTTTGATCTGGCCTCCCTGCGCAACTATGCCTCAACGCACACGGCGAACTACACCGCCACGACCAACGTTATCGACTACACCGACGATCCGTCCGGGTTCTCCGGCGAGATCCCCGGCAGCTCACGTTGGCCGGCCGCGGTGGCGCTGGGAGTCTCCGGCACCGGCGGGATCAATGACCGCTTCTTTGCCAAGATCACCAGCACCGTCACCATCACCCAGGCGGACACCTACACCTTCCGTACCTACAACGATGACGGCGTGTACGTGAGCGTGAACAACCAGCTGATCATCAGCGACTCCACACAGCATCCGGAACTGCCGTTTACCGGCAGCATTTACCTGACGCCGGGCACCTACCCGGTCGAACTGTACTTCTTCGAGAACGGCGGCGAGGCCTCTCTGGAGTTCACCTACAAGAACTCCGGCGGCGTCTACCAGCACGTGAACCCCGCCAACGTCACGGACAGCGGCGTACTGCAGTTCAGCGATGTTGACCTGAACGATGTGCACAGCGTGAGCGTTGCCCCCGTGGGCAGCAATCAGGGCACCCTGACCGCAATCAAGAACGTCGACACCACGGGCAGTGGTACCGGCGGTCAAGTCACCTGGAATTACCAGATTCCAAACTCAGCGTACGCGAGCCTGCCGGTGGGACAGACCGTGACCGAGAGCTTCACGGTCAGCGTCAATGACGGCAAGGGCGGAATTGCCCAGCAGCAGGTGAACGTGGTGGTGACAGGCGGCTACAAAGGCCCCGAAGCCAATGCCGATCTGGCCTCGGTCAACGAGGACCAGTCCGTCACGATTTCCGTACTGACCAATGACTCCGGCAATGGCCTGAGCCTGCTCAGCGCCGCGGGCGCACAGAACGGGACCGTTTCCGTCTCCGGCAACAATGTCATCTACACACCTGCGCCGAATTACAATGGCAGTGATAGCTTTACCTACACCATCAAGGACAGTTTCGGGACCACCAGCACCGCTTCGGTCGGGGTGACCGTGGCCCCGGTCAACGACGGTCCGTCCATCAATTTTGCCCGCACCAGCCTGGTCAACGGCTCCTTCGAGAACAGCCTGAATGGCTGGACCTACGAGGAGATCAACTACATCGGAGACTGGCAGGCGGCGGACGGCAGCAAGGTACTGGACATGAACGCGGAGCACGGTCGCGGCTATGTGGAGCAGACCCTGCAGACCATCGCCGGCAACCAATACACGGTAAGCTTTGCCTTGTCGAAGAACCCCGGTTCCCCAACCGGCATTGAGACGCTGCGAGTCACCGCTGCCGGCAACAGTGCCGACTACGCGTTCAACCTGGGCAACTCCTCCAGCAACATGCTGTGGCAGAACAAGACCTTCACCTTCACGGCCACAGGCGCCAGCACCGTGTTGCGCCTTGCCAGTGCAGACCCCGCCGGCGGTGCCGATGCCTGGGGTCCGGCACTGGACAATGTCCGCCTCCTCGGGGATGTCACAGCCATGGAAGATGTTGCCACGCAGATACGCGGCCTGAGCATCAGTGACATCGATGCGGGCTCCAACCCCATCACCGTGACGCTGAGCGTCGCCAATGGCAGCCTGAGCATCAATACCGCGGCGCTTGGCGGTGCTGACCTGAACGGCGCAGACGGCACGCTGAGCCTGACGGGCACACTGGCCAACATCAATGCTGCGCTTGCCGGTTCGCTGGTGTATCAGGGCAAAAAGGACTTCTTCGGCGCCGACACGCTGGCGGTCACCGTCAATGATCTGGGTTCCACCGGGTCTGGCAGTGCCCTGTCCGCCTCGACCTCGCTGGCGATCAACGTGGCCCCGACGCCGGATGTGTACACGGTGACCAACCTGGTCAAGAACGGCTCGTTCGAGGGCAACACGTCCAACTGGAGTGTTACTCAGATCAATCATCTGACCGGCTGGCAGGCCGCGGACGGGATTTGGTCGCTGGACATGAATGCCGAAAACGGACGGGGCGTGATCACGCAGACGCTGACAACGGCACCGGGTCAAACGGTCACCGTGGGCTTCGCCTTGTCCAAAAACCCGGGTTCGAGCAGTGAGACGCTGGCAGTCAACACGCCCGTCGGTGGTACCAGCACCTACACTTTCTCGACGGTAAACGGCAACACTGATATGAAGTGGACGCAGAAGACCTACAGCTTCACACCCAACAGCACCTCCACGATTCTCACCTTCCAGAGCAGCGACCCGGCCGGCAACGGTGACCCCTATGGCCCCGCGCTCGACGAAGTCTGGGCCGTGGCGCATCGGTCCATCACCGGATTCGACAAGGCGCTGGGAGACAAGATCGACCTGAACGGACTGCTGACCTCTCTGAATGCCCCGCACGACGGCACCGCCTTCAGCGGCCAGTTTGTGCGCTTCCAGAGCGTGGGCAGTGACACGGTCATCAGCGTCGATGCCAACGGCGGTGGCGATGCCTATATCGCCGTTGTAACACTGGTGGGCGTGACCCTGCTGCAAACCGATGCAGGCAATTACATCCTGTAAGGGACGGAGTCCCGGCGGCGGGCTCAGCCCTCCGCCGATACCCCAAAAAAAAACACCCCGAGGCGAGTCGCGCGGGGTGTTTTTTTTTGCGTCAGTCCCACGCCCTCAGGGCAGTGCGTAGACCACCAGCTCCGGCACGGGGTTGGACAGGACGCTCAGGGCGATGTACTGCTTGCCATTGACCTCGTAGGTCATCGGCGCCCCGCCGCCGTTGGCGGGCAAGGGAATACTGCCCACGACCTCGCCAGTGAACTTGTCACGGGCAACCAGTTCCGCCCCGGTCAGGGTCGTCATGGCATGAATCAGCAGCGTGGAGGTGACCAGCACCGCCTGCCGGCCGCCGCCCCCCAGAGGAGGCAGGTCCATGCCCTGCAAATCGGGGTGATTGGTGACCGGTGCGTAATCATCGCCGTTGGCCTTTTGCCACAGGATCTCACCCTTGTTCATGTCGATCGCCGTGATGGTGGCATACGGCGGTTTCAGAATGGGCAGGCCCCGCGGGCCACGGACCGCCTGATTGGACAGGCGCAGGAAATTGAAGTTGGACTCGCTGGGATCGAGGGTCGTCATCAGCGGCGCGTTCGGGCTGTCGCTGGAGGGAATGAACAGCAGCGCGTTCTGCGGGTCGACGCCCGCTCCCGTCCAGTTGGCACCCCCTCCAGCGCCGGGCAGGATGATGGTCCCGCGATGCCCGCCCTGAATGGATTCGGTCGGAGGCGTGAAGAGCGGCCCCCAGGTGTAATTGCTCAGGATCTCCTCAGCCTCTGCCTTGATCTCGGGCGTAAAGTCGACGAGGTACTCCGGGAACATGCCCTGCCGCGCAAAGGCAGGCGGCTTGGAGGGGATCGGCTGGGTGCTGGAGAGCTGTTCACCGGGCAGGATGGGGGTCTGCGGCACCGGGGTCTCCACAATCGGCCACACCGGTTCGCCGGTGACCCGGTCGAACACATAGGTGAACCCCTGCTTGGTGACCTGCGCCACGGCCTTGATGGGGCGTCCGTCCACGGTAATGTCGATCAGGTTGGGAGCGGCGGGGTTATCGAAATCCCACACGCCGTGGTGCACCATCTGAAAATGCCAGACGCGTTCGCCGGTGCGCGCGTCCAGACAGACGATACTTTCGCTGAACAGGTTGTCTCCGGGACGGTGGCCTCCGTAGAAATCATTGGTTGCCGCTTCCATCGGCAAATACACGTAGCCCAGCTCCAGATCGGCAGTCATCATGGTCCACACCCCGCCGTTGCCGGCGGTGCGCCAGGAGTCGTTCTCCCAGGTGTCATTGCCATA
Source organism: uncultured Klebsiella sp. (assembly GCA_964538025.1). GTDB lineage: Bacteria > Pseudomonadota > Gammaproteobacteria > Pseudomonadales > Pseudohongiellaceae > UBA5078. The sequence continues at coordinate 206,194 of CAZICZ010000005.1, forward strand.
TTCCCCTTCCAGGGGAATGGTGTGGAAAGTCCAGGCGACTTCACCCGTGCGGATGTTGTAGCCGCGAATCCACAGCGGAGGACGCTCGACATAGCGGGGGCGATTGGACGTGATCTGGGACACGACCAGAATGTCACCGACCACGATGGGCGGCGACACGGCCCCCAAAGGCGGCGCGCCCTGCCAGTCCAGTTCGCCGCGGACGGCCCGCGGGATGCCGTCGGTCAGGTCCACACGTCCGTTGGCGAACGCGGTATCGACAGCGCCGGTGGTGGCATCCAGCGAGTACACAAACCCGTCATTGGTGCTCAGCAGTATGCGTTTGGTCTGACCATCCGCCCAGTAGGCGACGCCGCGCTGATGGTAGCCCAGCGCCCCGACCGCCTCGCCGCTCAGATACACCTCCGGGTTGAAACTCCACAGCGTTTGCCCGGTGACGGCGTCGATGGCGGCGACCTGATTGAGAGAGGTGATCATGTACAGCACGCCGTCCACCATGAGGGGCGTGCCCTGCATGCGGCCGAAAGACACTTCGCGATTCAATCCCTCGAAATTGAGGCTGCCATCGAGCGAGCGCCAGCGCCAGACTTCCTGTAGCTGACCGAAATTGGCGGCCGATACCTGACCAAGCGTGCTGTATTTGGTGGAACCGGCGTCGCCGGCATAGCTCCCCCACTGCCCGTTGGTGACGCCTTGCTGCGCCACGGTTGCGGTACTGAAGGCCAGCAGGCCGGCGGCCATCATGCTGAGGAACAGGGGTGTGCGTGTTCTTGTTGTTATTTTCACCTTTCTCTCCGGATTGTTGTGATCACACGGGAAAATCGTGGACGTCAGTGTAACGAAATCACGCGAGAGCGAGTAGGGAAATGCCGAAATAACGGATGCACTCATCTCCGGTTTCTGGCAGATTATCGCGAGATTTTTTCCCCCTCGTTTCTTGACCGTAAGGAGTTACCATGACCTCTGTGATGCCTTTGCTGACCCTCGATGTTCGCCGTTCTCTCGCCCGTCTGATCCCTCTGGGCATCGCTGCTTTCTTTGCCTTTGCGAGTGCTGTGACACTGGCCCAGCAAGTGGATTCCGCGGCAATCGAGAAGGCCGAGATCATGAACCTGCGCACCCCCGCCGCCAACGTGTTTTCCAGCGGCCAGCCCACGCAGGAGCAACTGCAGCTGCTGGCCTCCTCCGGCGTCAAGCACATCATCAGCCTGCGCCCGGCCAGTGAACTGGACTGGGACGAGGCCGCCATGGTGAAGTCCCTCGGGATGGAATTCCACAATATCCCCGTGGCGGGTGCCGACGGCGTGACCGCTGAAAACGCCAAGCAACTCGACGATCTGCTCAGCAGCCTGAACGGTCAGCCCCTGCTTGTGCATTGCGCCAGCAGCAACCGCGTCGGCGCCCTGCGCGCCCTGACGGCGGCCCAAAAGGATGGACAAGCATTGGAATCCGCGGTAACCACGGGCAAGGCCTGGGGCCTGACCGGACTCGAACCTGCTGTGCGCGAGAAACTCGCGCAGTAAGGAATCCTTGCACGCGCCATTGGCAGCGTCCGATGGCAGCCTCATAAAAACAATGAAAAGAACCGGAGTGCATTATGACTACTGCTTTACGACTTTCCTTGGGCCTGCTGATCGCCGCTGGCAGCATGCAGGCCAGTGCCGACACCAGCGTGCTGTTTATTGGCAACAGCTTCACGTTTGGCTCCGGGTCCGCAACCAAGCATTACCGCGCCTCTAGCGTGACAGACCTGAACAATCTCGGCATCGGCGGCGTGCCCGCCCTGTTCAAGTCTTTCGCGGATCAGGCCGGCCTGGATTTCGAGGTGGCACTTGAAACCGAACCGGGTTCCGGCCTGGACTTTCATCTGGAAAACCGCCTTGGCCTCATCGGCCGCCGCCCCTGGGATATCGTGATCATGCATGGCTACAGCACGCTGGACCGCGAGGCGCACGGCAATCCGCAGAAGCTGATCAGGACGGCCGTGGAGATGAGCGATTTTCTGCGGGAGAAAAACCCCGCGGTTGATCTCTACATGACGGCCACCTGGTCGCGTGCCGACCAGACCTACCCGGAAAATACGCCCTGGGCCGGAAAACCCATCGACCAGATGGGCAAGGATGTCCGGGCAGGATACGACCAGGCGGCCAAGGCCGCAGGAGTCAAATCGGTTAACCCGGTGGGTGATGCCTGGAATTTGGCCATGGAGACTGGTGTGGCCGACGAGAATCCCTACAACGGCATTGATGCGGGCAAGGTGAATTTGTGGACCTACGACCACTACCACGCCAGCAATTACGGGTATTACCTGCATGCGCTGGTGGTGTTCGGCAATGTCACCGGGCGCGACCCGCGCTCGCTCGGCGACAACGAATGCTCTGCCTATGAGCTGGGCTTCTCGGCCAATCAGACCAAGGCGCTGCAACAGATCGCCTACGATCAGCTGGCCAAGGAAAACAAAGTCACGGCCGCTCCTCTGGTGCTGCCAAAACGCGTGGCCTCCGTGCCCTGCGCCGCTCCCCGCTAACCCCCCCTGCACCGCCTCCCGGCCCCCGCCGGGAGGCTGGTATTGCGCCCATGCCCGCGGCTACAATACGCGCCCTCTCAACCCAGCCTCCAGGGAGCATGCAGGCGTGAAGGAAATTGTCCTGATCAATATCACCGGGCCTGACCGCCCCGGTTTGACCGCTGCCATTACCGGCATTCTCGCGCGTTCCGACGTTGCGATCCTGGACATTGGCCAGGCGGTGATTCACGACACGCTCTCCTTCGGTATCCTGGCAGAAATGCGCGGCGGCGAAGGCAAAACGGATGTGCTCAAGGATGTCCTGTTCCGGGCATCAGAACTGGACCAACAGGTCAAATTCACGCCGATCAGTGCGGAGGATTACGCCCACTGGGTGAGCGGACAGGGCAAGCCCCGCCACATCGTGACACTGCTGGCACGGCGCGTCACCGCGGAACACATTGCGCGCGTGAGCACCATCACGGCCCGCCACCAGCTGAATATCGACCATATCGACCGTCTTTCCGGCCGCATCCCCGACGACATGCCGGCTGATCAGGGCAAAGGCTGCATTGAATTCTCCGTGCGCGGCGAGCCCGAGGATCCGGAACAGCTGCGGGCAGAATTTCTGGCCATTGCCCAGGAGCTGAACGTCGACATCGCGTTCCAGCAGGACAGCATCTTCCGTCGCAACCGACGCCTGGTGGTGTTCGACATGGATTCGACACTCATCGATGCGGAGGTGATCGACGAGCTCGCCAAGGCGGCGGGTGTCGGTGCGCAGGTCGCGGCCATCACCGAGCGCGCCATGCGAGGGGAACTGGATTTTCAGGCCAGCTTCCGCGAGCGCATGGCCCTGCTCAAAGGACTGCCGGAAAGCACACTGGAGAACATCGCGCAGACCCTGCGCCTGACCGAAGGTGCGGAGACCCTGATCACACAGCTGCGCCGTCTGGGTTACAAGACTGCCATCCTGTCCGGCGGCTTCACCTATTTTGCCGAGCGCTTGCAAAAACGCCTGGGCATCGACTACGTCTATGCCAATCAACTGCCGATCAAGGATGGCGTGGTGACTGGCGAGGTAGCCCTGCCAATTGTGGATGGCCAGCGCAAAGCGGATTTGCTGCGCGAGCTGGCGGCCCGCGAGGGCATCAGCCTGGCGCAGACCATTGCGGTGGGAGACGGTGCCAACGACCTGCCGATGCTTTCCATTGCAGGGCTCGGCGTCGCCTTCCGCGCCAAACCGCTGGTAAAGAAATCCGCCAAACAGGCCATTTCAACGCTGGGTCTGGACGGTATTCTCTACCTGCTGGGTTTTCGCGACCGCGAAGGCTATTGAGGCCCGAATCAGCCCGACAGGCCGTCGAGCCGCAGGATGCGGTGGTTCTCGCTGTCCGTCACATACAGACTGCCCTGATGCTGGCAAACCCCGTGCGGCCGCAAAAGTGCGCAGCGTAGCGGATCGCCTGCCTCACCCCGCCCCGGTGCGCCCGTTCCCAACACGGTGGAAATAATCCCGCTGCTCAGATCGACGCGCCGGATCACATGGTTTTCGGTATCCACAATCGCCAGGCTATGGTCCTGCTCGCTGTAGGCGATGCCCTTTGGCCCGTTGAAGCGCGCGGCAAGGGCATCGCCACCATCCCCGCTGTAGCCACTTTCACCCGTCCCCGCCACCCTTTTCAGTCGCCCCGTGGCGCGGGTGAGTCGAAACACGGCATTGCCCTCCCGCAGCACCAGATAGGCATTGCCCTGCCTGTCGGTGGCGATTGAGCGCGGGCCACGCAAGGGGCTGCCCAGAAGCGGCCCCTCCTCCGGCGTTGCTTCACGTTCTCCCGTTCCGCCGAAAGTAGAGATCACGCCGGTGGACAGCTGCACCTGACGCACGCGCTGATTGCCGATATCGCAGATCAGCAGATAGCCGTCCGCATCGATGGCGATGCTGTGGGGCTGACGCAACTGGGCGCGCGCCGCAGCGCCGCCATCGCCGGAATACCCCACTTCGCCTGTGCCCGCGAAGGTCGATACCACTCCGCTGCCCGCCTCTATTCGGCGCACCACGTGCGCATCGCGTTCCACAACGTACAGATTGCCAGCCGCATCGAAACACAGCTCATGAGGCGCGGAAAACGAGGCCAGCGCTGCCGACAATCCGTCACCGGCATAGGCTTTCTCGCCCGTGCCGGCAATCTCCTCGAGTCGCAACCCGTTCCCGCGCAGGCGCCGGGTACGGCCTGTGTCCACCTCGCAAAAGACGAGGTCACCGTCGGGACCCGGCACAATTCCGTAGGGATTGTTCACGGCAGGACTGCCCGCAGGAATCTCCGGGGTGAGCTCCACTACACGCACAGCCCCTTGGGCTCTGGCGGGGAGATGAGGAAGCAGGGCGAGGGTGCTAAAGGCCACGCTGACATGGCAGAACTGGCGGCGGGTCACTGGCATGGAAAATCTCCCGGAACAGCGGTGTTAAGGCCATTCATGCTAGCACCGGGAAGAGGATTACGGCAGAGCGGGAGAGGGAAAACGTGCAGGCGCGAGACGCCAGTGCCGAGCACCCCGAGGGGCGCCCGGCACTGGCGTTTGCGATCAGTTTTTGCCACCGAAGCGCGGCAGCATGCGCGACAGCGTATTGTCCTTCACGAGATAGTGGTGGTAGAGCGCCGCGAAGGCGTGAATCGCGATGAAGAAGTATCCGGAGACCCCCAGAATTTCATGGGCTTCAGAGGTGAAATCGGCCAGCGCCTCCGATTCCCCTACAAGATGGGGAAGAGACAAACCGAACAGGCTCGCCGACTGCCCTTCGGCATTGAGCATGGTCCATCCGAGCAGCGGAGCGCCAATCATCAGCACATACAGGTACACCTTCATGGCCTTGGTCACGGCGATCTGCCAGCCGGGAGGCGGAGGCACGATGGCGGGAATGTCGGTGCGCAGAATCATGATGCCGCGGAAAATCGCGATGGGCAGCAGGCACACGCCGAGATAAATGTGCCAGTCTTCCATCGGGCGGCGAAGCGCGTGGCCCCGTGGCAGTGACTCGTGCATTTCAATGGCCACGTAAATCGCCACCATCAACAGCAGGGTCAACCAGTGCAGGGCAATAGAAAGCGATGTGTAACGGGCGTGCGAAGAGGATATCGTCATGATGAGCTTTCCTTTGTTGTCAGCGGTGATGCCACAGTAAAACCGGCTTGCTTAAGGCATCCTTAGCATAGCGCGAAAGCCGGTGGCAGGCTTGCGACAGGTCAACATATTGTCCCGTGCCGCGTATTCGGCCCGGGTTTCCGACAGGCCGCCTCCCCCGCGGGCTGGGCGACAAGTGCTCGCAGTAGAGAACTGAAATGGGCCGTGATACCGTGCCGTCGTTTTTTCACCACATCCATGTTTAGGGGGGTTCCACCATGATTATTTCTCGCTTTCTGAAAACGTCTTTCCTGCTCGGCCTGGCGCTGGGCGCGCAGCTGGCGTTCGCAGATGTTAGCGGCAACTGGACGTTCGCCGTGGACATTGCAGGGCAGACCGGCAACGCACAAGTCTCGATGACTCAGGAGGGCGATGCCATCAAGGGGCATTACACCGGCCAGCTGGGCAATACCGACTTTACCGGCAAAGCCACGGGAAATGATTTCGAGTTCGCGCTGGTGGGCGATGCTGGCTCCGTCACCTACAAGGGCACGCTGCAAAGCGACGGCTCACTCAAGGGAAGTGTCGATCTTGCCGGCATGGCGACAGGCACCTTTACCGCGAAAAAGTAAGCGGCGCGCAGATGCACCAGACAGGGGAGCAGCCACAGCTGTTCCCCTTTTTTTTGCCCCCGCCGCGGGCATTTCACACGGCATGAGAATGGGTATAATTGGCGCCCACGTCCACCACCTGTCAGGCCCCTTCGAAGGCAGCGCCCCATGAAGACATCCGGAATTTCCGCCCTGCTCGCGCTCGTGTTGTCCACGCCCAGTGTCGCGCAAAGTCCGCTGGAGAGCTGCGACGAAATTCCGGGCCTGGCCGCGCAGATCATCAGCCGACGCCAGATCAATTACGACATCATGTTGATGCTCAATTACATCGGTGGCGAATTTACCGATCACCCGGAACTGCAAAGTTGGGCACAGGCGATGGTGGACATGGCCTATGCGCAGCCCGTCCCCCCCGAACCCGATGCGCGGGCCGCACAGGTCGAGACCTTTGTCGCCCTGTGGACACGCCGCTGCGAGGAGTCTCTGCCATGACCCTGATTTTATGCCCCTGTTGCAGTGGCAAACCCTTCTCGCGCTGCTGCGCCCCTTACCTGAAGGGCACCGAAAAACCGCGTACCGTCGAAAAACTCATGCGCTCCCGCTATAGCGCGTATGCCTTGAGCGGCTACGGGGATTACCTGTATGCCACCTGGCACCCTCAAACCCGCGTGGGCATCAGTCCCGAAGCCTTGTCTGCGCCATCGGTCAGCTGGCAGTCCCTCGACATTCGCGAGACACAGGTGCAGGGCAACTTTGGTTACGTGGAGTTCATGGCCCGCTATCTCGCCGAAGACGGTCAGCTGAAGGACCACCACGAGCGCTCCCGCTTCGTTCGCATGAAGGGACAGTGGCTCTATCTGGACGGCGACGTCGACACGCAGCGCGCCTCGTAAATCCCTCTCGCAGAATCATCCGACTTTGCACTACAAAGCACTTGACGAATATTCTCGCTTGCGCCACGCTTGCGTCCATGAAATCCACGCACCGCACGTCATCGCCTTCTGAACCCTTGAGCCTGCACGCCAGAGCGGAAGACACTCTGCACTTCATCCGCACCTCCATGGAGCGGGCGACTTCCTTTACCGGCGTCTCGGGCAAGGGCTATGTGCTGGCGGGAGTTCTTTCGTTGCTGACGACCCTCCTCACCCGGGAGATGGACGCTACTCCCTGGACGCTGAGCTGGCTGATGACGGCCGCGCTGGCTGCCGCAGCCATTCTGGGACTGACCATGCGCAAGGCGCAGCAACAGGGAAGCTCCTTACGCTCGGCCAATGGAAGAAAACTCCTGACAGCCTTCCTTCCGGCCCTGGGGGTGGGCGCGGTGCTCACGCTGAGTGCCTTCCTGCAGGGCGATCTCAGCGGGCTCCCCGGCCTCTGGCTTTGTCTTTACGGCGTCGGCGTCATGTCGGCTGGCGCCTATTCTGTTCCGATCATTCCCGTCATGGGCCTGCTCTGCATCGTGAGTGGTGCCGCTATCCAGCTCACGGGGATGGAGGGACGCCTGCTGTTCGGCCTGAGCATGGGATTGCTGCACGGAGGTTTTGGCGCGCTGATCTGGAGGCATCATGGTGGTTAAGCACAACGCAAAAAAAGAGACCGCAAGCCCTCACAACGCTCTTGTGGCTGTCGCCGGCGGGCAAAAGGGAGCTTCGGCGCTGGACAAGCTGATCCATGAGCGCACGCGACTGGCCATCGTCAGCGCCCTCGCTGTCAACGCCTCCTTGAGCTTCACCGAGCTCAAGGGCCTGTTGGCGATCTCGGATGGCAACCTGAGCTCGCACGCCCGCAAACTGGAGGACGCGGGGTATGTCCGGTGTGACAAACGGTTCGAGAATCGCGTGCCGGTCAGCCAGTTCACCCTCACCGCCGCTGGGCGCAAGGCACTGAAACATTACATTGCCCATATGGAGTCACTGCTCACCGCCATGAAACAGATCTAAAAAAAATTTGCCCACCAACTTTGCATTACAAAGTACTCTTTTTTCTATCAGGAGCCATTACCATGCCCTCTCTCAAAGCGCGAAAAGACATAGCCCCTCCGCACGCCCCTCGCCACCTGTTGGCGCTCGGATTAACGCTTGGCGTTCTGGCGGATGCACTCTGGTTCCGTCACGGCCCCGGGGGCCCCGGATTCGTCCTGTGGGCCCTTCTGGCAGGCGCCGCCGCCATGTACGTCGTGCACCACTCGCCGCGTCCGGGGCTTGGCGAGCCCGTAGTCTGGGCAGGCGTGGGCGTTCTCGGTGCGCTGCTGATGTTGCTGCGCAGCACCCCGCTGGTGACGCTCGGGCTCCTGCTGACGATGATCGTCGCAGCCGCCATGCTGCTGACGCAGAAGAACGGCCGCTCTCTGCGAGACACCGCCCTGATGGAGCATCTGCGCAGCCTCTTTCGCGTGCCGACCCGAGCCCTGTTGGCGGGGTTTCCCGTACTGCTGTCACCGTCGGCTGCGGGGGAGCCACTGCCCGGCTCCCGCGATCGCCTGCTGCGGGGGTTTCTGCTTGCCCTGCCATTGCTGGCGGTATTTAGCGCCCTGTTTGCCAGCGCGGATGCGCGGGTAGAGGCTGCGCTTACACGGCTCTTTGCAGGCGTTTCACCCCTTGCGGGAGAGCATCTGCTGGCAAGTCTGCTGGTCGGCTGGTGTTGCACCGGTCTGTTGGCCGGCGTTGCGCAGCGTCACTGGCAGGTGCAGCGCCTCAGCGCGCCACTGCTGCGACTGGGCTCCAGGGACACGGCGGCACTGCTGGGCACCGTCGTGTTGGCCTTCGTCGGCTTTATCGCCCTGCAGTTGCCGATGCTTTTCGGAGGGGCCCAGGCGCTGGAGGCGCACGCGGGTTTGACGGTGGCGGACTATGCTCGCCGCGGTTTTTTTGAGCTGATCGCTGCCTCGCTGCTGGCGCTGGGGGTGCTCGTGGTCGTCGTCGAGGCGGGAGCCAGCCCGCGCGTCTTTCGTCCGCTGGCTGCCGTGCTACTGGCTTGCGTCGCCCTCTTGCTGATCTCTGCCCTGCAGCGCATGGCCCTCTATGTGGCGCAGTTCGGCCTGAGCCTGGATCGCCTGACTGCCCTTGCCGTCATGGCGTGGCTCCTCTGGGCTGGGCTGCTTTTCAGCGCCACTCTGTGGCGGGGGACGGCGCGCGATTTTGCCTCCGGCCTGAGCATCGGCGGGGTTCTAACGGTGTTTGTGTTTGCCCTCAGCAATCCTGCGGCCATCGTCAGCAAGACCCATGTCGCACGCGCCATCGAGGGCCGACAGACCCTTGACGTGCCCTATCTCATGCGGCTTGGCAGCGACGCCTTGCCCCCGCTACTGACGCGGTTTTCCGCCCTGTCCGATCCGGACGCCTGTCGCACGGCGCAGGCCCTGCTGAGCCTTCCCCCGGGGAAGTACCGCGCGGAGGACGCAGGGGGGTGGCGCGGCTGGAATCTGAGTGAATCACGGGCCGCGAGACTGCTCGAGCAGCACAGGGCGCAGCTCAACGCGAAGGCTGAAACTTGCGCGGGCTCAGTGTAGGCTATAGCCCTTTTCCGCAGACGGCATCCACAACAAGACCATGAGCGATTCACATCAGGCAGCGCCCGCAGACACTCCCGCCCTCCGTTCCTACAGCAAGGCCCAAACCGTCGGTCTCCTTCTGGGACCCGCCCTGTTTGCGCTGACCCTGCTGGCCTTCTCGCCAGAGGGGCTGAGTTTCGAAGCGCGCGCCGTGCTCGCCACAACCCTGTGGGTCGCCACCTGGTGGATTACCGAGGCGATTCCGATTCCGGCCACCTCGCTGCTGCCGCTGTTTCTTCTGCCCGTGACCGGTGCCTTGAACAGCAATACGGTGACCTCTGCCTACGGGGACGACATCATCTTTTTGTTCCTCGGCGGGTTTTTTATTGCGACCGCCATGGAGAAATGGTCCCTGCACAAACGCATGGCGCTGGCCATCATTGCGTTTGTGGGCACCAGTACCCAGCGCATCCTGCTCGGCTTCATGCTCGCCACCGCGTTTCTGTCGATGTGGGTGTCCAATACCGCGTCGGTCATGATGATGATCCCGATGGCGCTGGCGATCACCGCGCAGGTAGGCAACTCCCTGCGGGGGACTCCGGAGGCGGGCGATATTCCCATCTTTGAAAAGGCGCTGATTTTCGCGGTTGGCTATGCCGGTACCATCGGTGGCATGGGCACGCTGATCGGCACACCGCCCAACATCATTCTGGCTGCCCAGGCGCGTGAACTGTTTGACGTGGAAATTTCCTTTGCCAGCTGGATGATGGTCGGTGTGCCGGTGGTTGTCCTGCTGCTGTTCATTGCGTGGGTGTATCTGGGGCGTGTCGCCTTTCCCATGCGCATCAAGGGCATCCCGGGAGGCAAGGCCCTGATCCAGAACGAGCGCCGCGCACTGGGCCCTATTTCCTTCGAGGAAACCGCGGTGGCCATCGTCTTTGGCATGGCCGCCTTTCTGTGGATTACACGGGAATTTCTGTGGACGGGCCTGCTGCCCGAATTGCGCGATGGCATGATTGCCGTGCTTGCCGCCGTGGTGCTGTTTCTGGTGCCGAGCCGTCAGGAGGCGGGAGGACGCGTGCTGGAGTGGAAGGATTCCCGCGACATTCCCTGGGGCATATTGCTGCTCTTCGGAGGCGGTCTGGCCATTGCCGCAGGGTTCCGTGAAACCGGGCTGTCCGGCTGGATGGGCGAGCAACTGACAGTGCTCGACAGCCTGCCTCTGCTCCTGATCATCGCCAGTGCCACCCTGTTGATCCTGTTCCTGACGGAGATCACGTCCAATACCGCCACGGCAACCATGATTCTGCCGGTGGTCGCCTCCTTGGCGCTGGCCCTGAACATTCACCCCTTTGCCCTGATGGTGCCCTGCGCGATGGCGGCCAACTGCGCCTTCATGCTTCCTGTGGGCACGCCGCCCAACGCCATTATTTTTGCCACCGAGAAACTGCGCATCATTGAAATGGTGCGGGCGGGATTCGTGATGAACCTGATTGCTGCCCTGTTGATTGTCGCGGCAGTGGTGTTCCTGTTGCCCCTGTTCTGGGGAATCAGCCTAACCGAGGTCCCCGCGGGCTTTCGCCTCTGACGCTTACGGCAACGACTGCCGCTGCAGAACAAACACCACCCCCAACGTACGCAGCGGCACGATTTCCTCAAGCGTCAATCCGGCCTTGTCAAACAAGGCTTGCCACTGGGGGAGGGTTCGCTCCTTGCCTTGTGAGTTGACGAACATCTGCATGTCGAACGCGCACACCGCCTCATCCGCACCGACTTCCGGCATAAGCATTTCGGCCACGGCAACTCTCGCGCCGGAGTTTCCAATTGCCGTGGCAACACAGGACAAGGTTTGGCAGGCCTGTGCATCACTGATGCCATGCAGGACCGCGCTGAGGAAATAGAGGTCTGTGGGGCCCTCTGCAGACGGCAACCGTTGCAGCATATCCCCCGACTCCCAGGACAAGCGCCCGCCGAACTCCTGCCTGCAGCGCTCCTTTGTCTGTGGAGATATCTGCGCGAGCACGTGAGGGCGGTCTACTACGAGCGCCCGCAGGGCGGGGAAGTGCCGCAATATCGCGATGGATTTACTGCCCTTTGAGCCACCAACATCGATCACACGGCGAAATCGCTCCCAGGCGAAATCGGTCACCAGACTGTCACCGAGCAGCGCTTCGACGCTGTCCATTGCGGAGGCAAACAGAGATTCCAATGCCGGAGTGGCATCAAGGAACTCAAAGAGGGTTTTTCCGTGGACCAGACTAAAGGGTGAACGTCCCTCCCGAACCCCTGTCTCCAAGGCGTCAATCCAAGGCTGGCTCATGGCGGCGTGATTATGGAGCAGGATCATGCTACGAACGCTGTCCGGGACATCCTGTCGTAATGGGCGCGACAACCTTGAATTCTTGAACCCCGTGCTGCCCACCTGGGAAAAAATTCCAAGGGCCGCCAGAAAGCGCAGCAATCTGTGGAGGGCATCAGCGTCTGTGCCCGCCTTATGGGCCAAGACATCGATCTCCAGGATCTCATCGCCCAGCAAGGTAGCAAGATCAAGAGACGCCGCTACCGCCAACGCACGAGATTGCCAATAGGCCGATCCTATCTGCATCAGACGAAACGGAGGAGGCGTCATGGCACCTGGCAATGCCTGAACCCGCATCGCAAACCGCATGAACGCCTTTGTGATAGCTACACGAATTCTGTGACGGGAAAAACTCATTGATCACCCCTTGCGCCGTTGGCAGAAGCCTTGCTGTTTTCAAACAATCGGCCGTTGAACGTGGCCAGAGCATTCAGGAACGAGGCATCCACTTTGCTGCCGCGCTGCGCCTCCAGCACATCCATCAACAACATAGGCATCATGGCCAGACTCACAAACGAAAGACGCACGATATCGGCTTCGATGCCCTGATCCACCTGCTTGCGCAACTTCAAGGCGTTCACAGTGTGTGCGCCACTCTTGCGACCGCGCTCAAGCAGGTTCAAAAGAAAGCGCTTTCCGGGCCCTTGCTGCAGGGTCAATACCTTTAGCAGGAGTTTTGGAAACGCCGGGGTGGCACTCATTGTCTGGTAATAAATGCGAAAAAAGGATTCAAACCCGCCTGGGGTTTCGAGCAGACGACCCTCCAGCGCCTCCAGAAAGGGTTCCAGCGTTGCCTGCAACATCGCCTCATAGAGACCTCCCTTGCTTCCGAAGTAATAGCGGATCATCGACACGTTCACGCCCGCACTCTCCGCAATTCTCCGCGTACTGACCTGGTGATAGTCACCGTCCAGAAAACAGGTGTGCGCCGCTTGAATCAGTTTTTCGCGGACTGACATGCCCTGTTTCATGTGGGACCTCTGCACGTGTGCTTGCCTTTATTTCGTGCAGGCAGAATAGCAGCGAGTACGCAGAAGAAGGCAGGAAATTCGTCAATCAGTTTTGACGAAGTGAGTGAATCGCGGCGGCTATTGCTCGGCAATACATTCCGCGAAAGAGAAGGTGAGTTCGCCAATCTTCTGGCCATTCTCAAAGTGGTATTGATAGTTGATGGTGTCCACCATCTGCATGAGGGGCGCCAGCGTGGGACCGAAGCACCAGGACATGAGGATGCTGGGCAGCACGGTGTCGAGGTTTTCCTGCGTGATGGGGTTGCCGTCCTTCACGACGTTTTCATACACCAGCTGAACGGTGTTGCCACCGGTGTCCTTGCAGCTCGTTTTCGTCCAGGTCGTGATGTTGTCCAGCTCCATGGGCAGGTCCGCATTGATCTCCACCATGGCGTCGTCGCATTCCTGCATGGAGTAGCCCCCGCCATTGCTTTGGGCAAGGCCCGCGACGGGAAACAGCAGCGCTGCCAGAGAAAGGGAGAGAGCCAATGTACGCATAGAGAGTCTTCCTGCCATTAAAAAGTGAGGGCCCAATTCTGCCTGCTTCACGCGAAAATTGCACGGTGCGAGATACGCATGGCGCGTCCGGAAAAGCAGACGGGGGGCCGTCGCACTGCGCCAGCCCCCCGTCTTTCGCTCATACCGTTCTAGATTTCGAAATCCAATGAAATATAGAACTGGCGGCCAAACGGATCATCCACGCGGCTTTCCAGCCCGCCCGCGACCGGTAGACGCTGGGCATCCCGGTCAAACAGGTTGGAAATCCCCACGGTGAGGTTGGAATCCGCATCAAAGGCATTGAAGCGGTAGGAGTAGCGTGCATCCACTTTGGTAATGGCGCGGATATACGCCGGCGCCGCATTCTCAAGCCCCAGTGTCAGCGTCGTTTCATCGAACTTGATGCGATCGGTGTACCGCACGGAGACGTTGGCGCTGTGATCCTGACGGAACCAGCCGATGCCCAGATTCGCCTTGAACTTGGCCAGCGGTGAAGCGAGACCGGTGTTGCCGTTCTGCAGCCCGATGCCGTCCACCACATTCGTGTACGGATCCAACTGGTAATCCCATCGGGTGTAGTAGTTGCCAGACAGGCTGGTGGTGAAGGTTCCCAGATCACCGATGTCGAAGCTGTAGCGCACGCGCAGGTCATAGACATCGACAAACTGAGACGACAGGTTGACCGGCCCGCGGTAGATGTCGGTCACCTGACCGGTCGCGGCCTCCCGTGTAATCAACACGTTCGGGTTGGCGTTCATCCAGGCCAATGCGGCCTTCACCTGATTGGCGTCCTTGTTGTTGTAGGCACTGGCCGTCAGGTTGTTGGCCTGCAGGTAGCGGTTAAACTCGGCAGTGGTGATCTCGCGGGTGATCAGCGTAGAGATGCGATCGATGTATTCGATCTGCTGATAATCCAGATCCACGCTGAGCCCCTCGATCGGACGCCAGCTAAAGCCGATGTTGCTGATGGTGGACTCCTCCGCACCAACCGCCGGGTTGCCGGAGGTACAGCTCTCCACCCCGTTCAGTGTCAGCCCGGTCGCCGGATCGATGCTGTTGTCGGTCACCTCCGTACAGGTTTCCTTCGCGAGCGGACGCAGCTGGCTGGCGCTGGGCGCCAGGAAGCTCTCGCCGTAACTGGCGCGCAAGGCCAGTGTCTCCAGCGGTTCCCAGATCAGGGAGTATTTGGGCTTGGTAGCGCTGAAACCGATGGAGTAGAAATCCTCGGTACGGACGGCGGCCTTGAAGCCCACGTTGTCCAGAATCGGCACCTCCACTTCCGCAAAGGCGGCGCGCACACCCGAGTAGCGGTCCGCAATCACATCCAGCGGCGAGGTGATGTTGGAGTACAGGTCATCCCGTGCCTCGACGAGTGTGTCGCGGAACTCGAAGGTCTTCAGGTGACGCAGCTGTCCCCCTACGGCCGCCTTGACTGTGCCGTGAGGCAGGCTCATGACTTCGCCGTTGAAGACTACGTCAAAATATTTCAGACGTTCGTGGGTGTCACGGAACTTGGTGGGAACATGCATCCAGTCCACCAGCGCCTGGCTGTTGCTGGTGATGCCTTCCTTGTACGCGGGTGATCGGGGATCGGAAGACGCAAAGGGATTGAACCATTCGTTCCCGCCAACGCCGCCCTTGCCGGCCAATGCCAGGGACATTCGGTTCAAGGAAATGCGCATGCCGTCATAGGTGCGGCGTGACTGCTGGTAGCCCACCCAGGCTTCGCCCACCCAGGTCGTGCCCTGGATTTCGAAGTTGCCCCCGAACTTGTAGGCATCGGCGTAGTAGTGGTACTCGGTGGAGTTGGTGCCATCGCCATTGAGGTGACTCGGCAGCGTGCCGCCCTTGCCAAACGGACGCCAGGCCAGCGGTCGCACGGCGGCACCGAACGGGTTGGCAGGATGATTGGCCGGGATAATCAGACGGTTCAGGTTTGGCGTCGCAGTAACAGCGCTGCTGGGGGAGCTGGTCAGAATGGAGTCACGGTAGTTGTGGCTCATCTGGAACTCGAGATCCAGCCAATCCGTCACGTCATACGTGAAGTTGTTGAACATGGTATAGCCTTCCGCCTTACGGCCGAAGTCTTGCCATTCCCCAAAGCTCAGCACACAGCGTGGCGAGGTTGTGGAGGTGTTGCGGTATCCACTGGGGAAGCTGAACTGTTGCGACAGGTCGTCAGCCCCCTGATTGAACGTGGCACAACCCGGGTCGACGCGGGAGGCGGCACTGGTCAGCGTCCGGTAGGTGCCCGGCCAGCCGGAGGTTGAATCCTGGTCTGCCACGGCCATGTACTTGGGACGCTCATAGGCCAGCATCGGCGTGCGATTGTTGTATTCAAACGCGCCCACCCAGTTGAGCCCGAAGCTGAACTTCTGCCCCGTCATGAATTCCAGCGTGGACTGCTCCATGCTGCCTTCCTGGTCGCGCTTGTAGTAGCTGCGTGCCTTGAAGCCCTCGTATTCCTTGTAGGGAATCAGGTTGGCCACCCCGGCGACCGCATCCGATCCGTACAGGGCAGCACCCCCATCGGTGACGATTTCGACGGAACGCTGTGCGATGCTCGGCAGCAGTGCCGCCACCGCAGATTCGTTGACGGCGCGACGACCGTCCATCAGGGTTAATGTACTCTCCGTTCCTAAACCGCGCAGATTGAAGCGCGCGGAGTTGGAATCCTGTTGACCGTCCTGCGTATCGAGCAGGTTGGCCACCGTGTCAATGTTCTCCATGTAGGGAAGATCGCGCAGATACTCGCCGAGGTTGGCAGACCCGGATTGCCACAGATCATCCTGAGAGATCGTTGTGACGGGAGAGGAATTGGTGAACTGGCTATTGCGGATATAGGACCCCGTGACCACCACCTCTTCCACATCGGTTTCTTCCGTGGTGGCCTGCTGCGCCAAGCAAAAACCGAGGGGCAGGGACACGTCTCGCGTTCGTGGAACGTCGCTTCATAGAAATCTCCGTGATTGTCATTTTTATTATGCGCGGTGAACTGCCGTCTTCCCTGACTCAACCGCCGTGCCTGCGCAAGCGCGGAAAAAAGGCGAGCGAATCTCCTTTGTCACACTCCCGTTCAGGTAAGGCCAATCTGTCTCAATTCCGGAGAAAGGAGAATATGAAGGGGCACCGATTGTCTCGCGCTGATTGCCGCTGGTCGCAAAATTGCCCACTTTCGTCGGCATGGGAGAGCGAGCATTTGCTCGCTTTTTGATCAGCCCACTTCAGGGAATGATCAGGGGCGGTCTCCCTACCCCTGACAGAGAAAAGGCGCCACCGGAGGGCCTGCGTTTGATCCACCTGATGCAATGCGCAGGCCGGCTAACAGAGTAGCCAGTCCCCTGCCCGCCACCTCGACGCGTTTGTCGCCAACACCCTGTGCGATGCCCGAGGACACCTCAATGAACAAGGCCACGATCAACAGACTCACACCGCGTTCTATTTTTACTCCCGAGGTCCGTATACCGGAAGATCATCGCCAAATTCCAGTGCTCCCAGATCGGGGGCGCGACCATTGAAACCATCCGTGACATTCGGAATGGGCGTTCCTTTATCGATGGCAGCGCTGCCACGACGTAAACGATAATCCTGCGCCCTTCCATCGTGCACCTGCTGCACTGTCGCCACGTCCTGTGCGTCGAGCTGGGTGACATTCATGAAGTCACTGTAATCCACCAACACGCTGTTGCGGTCATTGCCCGTCGCCGCAGCGTAAGCTTCCAGCGTGGCATAGGCATGCCGCTCCGCTGTCTGCGTCACGCCATCGATCAACGTCATCGCACCTGCCGGAGCATTCCAATGGAAGGAGTACTCGGCACCCGGGTTCGGGCGGAAGCCGTTGAAATCACTGCTGCTGTACCCCGTGTTGGTGGTGACCGTAAAAATGGCCGGCACGTAGTTTTGTCCCAGAATCACATTGTTGCGCCAGTGCATGTTGGCGGAAGAACCATTGACGGATTCCGTGAAAATGGAATTGTTGTAATACAGCACGCCGGGCGCACCACTTGTCATGCGCGTGGCGCCGCCGGGCGCGTGGTAGACGATATTGCGGATCCAGTAAATCGGACCGCCGCCCGTGGGCTGATTCGACAGGGGGTGCGACGCGGAGTTCACCAGCAGGTTACGCATCACGCGCACGTTGTGCAGGCTGCCGTCGATCTCGATGGCGTTGTCGTGGAAATTCGAGAGGTAATTGTTGTAGAAATCGATCGCGACCGGCCGCCGGTCCCAAAACTCCCGCGTCGGGTATTGTGGTCCCTCGATGGCATGGGAGCCGTCGGGATTGCCGTAGGTCTCGACATCGATACCGTCGTGAAAATCCTGGATATGGTTATAGGCCACCACGTGCCCCGGCCCGTAGAGGCGTACCGCCGTGTAGGACGCCATCACCGGCGGGAAGGTCTGGCCATCCACACCGCCGAATTGCTGCCAGAACTCGCCCACCCAGCCGATGACGTGGTGGGGGTCGTTACGGCCGATGAAGGTGTTGTCGAGAATGGTGAAATCGCTGGAGCCTGACCAGTTACTCCAGATGCCGATGCCGACGTTTTCAAAGCGGGATTTTTTAACAGTCAGCCCCTTGGAGCCGGCGATGAACTGGGTGCCCGCCCAGATGGCAATGTCCGTATTGCGGAAGGTGATGCCTTCGAAATAATTGTAGTCCGCCGCCTTCACATTGATCAGGTTGAACGCGCCCCGACCGTCGATGATGACCTCTCCGTCACCGGCCGCCTTGATGACAATCGGCCGCTCGGCGGTGCCATCCGCAGTCAGGTAATAGGTGCCTTCGAAGGTCGTGGTGGCGTTGTAGCGGGTGTTGTTGGCGTAAAACTCGTAAAAGTACTGATACAGCCCGGCATGCATCAGGATGACATCGCCCGGCTTGACGCGCGGTCGCCCGCCCGGCGCCGTGTCGCCCGCCCCACAGCGGTAATTGTAGGCACACATCAGGCCCGAGAACGACGGTTCCTCCCGCGGGCCGGTATAGGTGACCGGGTAGACATGGTAGACCTTGCCACCTTCGGCCGGCATTGGCTCGGCGCGCGTGCTCACTGTCACCGTGTGCGTGACGGGGGTGTTCTGTCCGCTGACACCGTCGGGATCACTCAGCTCAAACCGGGCCTCGTAGGCGGTGGCCGGTTCGAGATCGAGAATGCTGCCAGCGAACATGTTGGGTGCCACCATGTCCCAGATATTCTCCTGATACGTGCGCTCACCATTCAGACGCAGCAGCGGCATGCCTTCCTGCCAGTCCCGTGCGCCGACCTTGCGATAGGAAACGGTCACCTGCGCATTGCGATTGCTGTCACCTTCGATATGCCATTCAAACCCCAGATTGATCAGGGTGGGATTCTCGATGAAAAACTCGCCGGGAGTCACTTGGGGACTGCCCTGTGCGCTTGCCGTCAGTGGCAACAAGCCGAATAAAAGAAGAGTCAGCCACTGGCCGGTGCGGGGAAAAGAGGAACGGGACATCGCGTGCTCCTTGCTTGTTATTGTGGGATGCGGTGGCGGCAAGTAAGCCATGCCGCCGGGCGTTGGGCAAGGCGTTTGCGGCGAGTGGAGCCCCCCCGCTTTGCACATGACGCACTTGCCAAGGCGTGTGTACAATCCTCGCACCTTTTTACCCGCCAAAGGAGAATCTGGCATGAGCACGTCCCGTCTTCTCTTCACCCTGTGCAGCGTCCTGTGGTTTCTGACGCCGACCGCCTCTCTGGCCCAGTCTGCGCCCACACTGCTGGGGGGCACTTGTTCGGCGGGGCCTTCCGCGCCCGTGTCGGAACCCTTGACGGAACGCACTTATGTCCTGGATTTCCCCTGTGACTACCGGGCGGGCGAAGACGTGACCGTGATACTCAATCTGCACGGCGCAGGGTCCAACGAACGCTATCAGCGTGCCTATTTTCCGGCGTTCGAAGTAAAGGAGAAGTACCGCTTGGTCATTGCCACGCCGCACTCGCCCGCCCGACGCTGGCGCGAGGAGGACGACGAATACCTGCAGCACATCACCGATGCCCTGATCGCCGCCGTTGGGCCCGAGCATGTGAAGGCCTTCTGGCTGATGGGACATTCGCAGGGCGGTGCCACCTCGCGACGTTTGATCTGCACGCCATTTTTTGCAGACAAGGTGGACGGCTTTGTCAGCCTCTCCGGCGGTCGCCTCGGCGGTGCGCCGGCGCGTGATCCCGGGGCGGGACGTCCCGTGCAGGCAGGGGCAACGCCTCCGGCAGCGCCAACAAGCCCTGCCGTCAGCGCGTCCGCTCCTGCCGCAGATCCCGACTGCGCCTTTTCCCACATCTACGCCACAGGCCAGCACGAAATCGTGACACTGCCCCCCACCTCCACCTGGGCGCAGAAACTGCAGTGCAGCGAACGCGTCTCACGGGAGGTTGTCGTCGACGACGAGGCTGGCAGAACCCACGACAGTGGCAACCAGAACCCCGGCACCCGACAGTGGGGGTTGCTCCCCCGTCCGGGCAGCGCACAGGTCTTCGAGTACCAGGGCTGTGGTGACGGCCGCGTCGTTGCCGATATCGTGCGCCTGGACAAAGGACACACCGAGGGACTGGAGCCGCGGATTATGGAACACATCGTAAAGCTGATGACGAAGGCCGCAGGGGGTAAGATTGCGCACTAACACAAATGCCGGATCGGATTGACTTGGCGCAATGACGTGTCGATATTACCCTGCGAGAATTCGCCCACCAAAAATCATGATAAGGAAACACTGATGAGACTACACCGACCCCTCGCTGTTGCCCTGCTCGCGCTGTGCGCAAGCACACCGCTGCTCGCCCAAACCAATGAAGAGATGATCGCGCAGGCGATTCGCCCGCTGCCGGATGACCTCAAAGAAGGTGCGACTGTCTATCGTTATGACCCAGCGACAGGCGAGCGCATCGTCCTGCGTCAGGGAAATAATCAGGTGGAATGCCGTCCAAAGGACGAGGAAGGGTTTACCCGTTGCTCTCCTACGGCGAATGCCTCACGCAGCGACTTGAGCGCGCGTCTGCGGGCACAGGGACTTTCCGACGAGGAGGTCAACGCAGCACTGGCGGATGCGGAGCAGAAGGGACTGATCAATCCCCGTATATTTGGCGCGCTGAGTTACCGTCTCTACGACGAGCCAGACCGCATCCAGTTGCTGTGGATCGTGTCCGTGCCCAATGCCACTCCGGAACAACTCGGCATGCCCACCGGGGCCCAGCGCAGCAATGCGATCGCCGGCCATGGCACTCCCTGGATGATGGAGCCCGGCACTCCCGGCGCCCATCTGATGATCCCGATCAACGGCACGCCGCTGTCCAACAAACCGCAATAAGCCTTTACGCCGAACAGATCAGCCCGCGCGCCTGCAGATGCAACGCAGTCGTGCCGGGCGCCTCCGGCAGCGTGACCCAGCGGGTCTCCTGCATCACATACGCATTACTTCCCGAGCGGGCCAATGCCACGCGAAACTCCCGAATCAACGCGTCCAGTGCTTCCTGAGCACTGCCCGCTGCCGGGCCTTCCAGACGCAATGTGCCCGTATCGGCACACTCGGCAAGGGATACCAGGGACGCCGCTACTGAAGCCGGCACCAGTTCGGCACCGACGGCTTCGTAAAAGTTCTCCTCGGTGAGCTCAATGGGGTCGAGACTGCCCGAGGGCGTCGGTACCTGAGGGCTGGTGCAGGCGACCAGAAGCACGGGAGCGAGCGCGGCGATGAACCGAAATAATTGATCATTCGTAGGCATGTGAAACAGATTTCCTTTGCGAGGTTGTGGGCCCATTCTACACGGCCAGGCCTTGGCAGGGAGATGATCAGAATCAAGCAAGCCGTATGACGGCAAAGCGCACAGGAGAAATTCAATGTCACCCAGCACCCTCGCCCGCACCCTTTTTGATGCCATCGCACACGGTGATGAGGAGGCCATGAGGTCAGTCTGTGCTTCCTCGCTGGAGGTCCGGCAGAACAGTGCACCGCCGGCGACACTGGACTGGCTTGTGCTGTATGCCAGAACCGTGCGCTCGGTAATGCCAGACCTGCGCTACGAGCAGATCCTCTGTCAGGACTTGCCCAACGGTTTTGTCGAGGAACACAGCGTCTGCGGCACCCTGCCGGATGGAAGCCTCTTCTCGGTCAGGGCGTGCGTAGTTGGAGACGTGTCCCAGGGGCGTATCACCCGCCTGCGGGAGTACGCGGACTCCGCTGCAGCAGCCGGCCTGGCGCGGGCGCTAGGTCGCTGAGGCTCCGGCGGTGATTTCACCCTATTGTTGGCAAAACTCGCCATATCTGCGCCTTCAAAAAGTCATTTTATTGTTTTAAATCAGCATATTAAAGACTGGCACAGAGTCTGCATTCTTCTGCGTGTCAAACACACTATTTGGAGGCTGTGATGTCCGTTTCCCGCGTTCCCTATCGTCCCTTGCCGCTGTTTACCCGACTGGTTGGCCTCGCGCTTGCCGGCGGACTCCTGGTGCTGGGGATCATTGGCCTGATCCTGCCAGTGATCCCGGGGCTGGTCTTTCTGTTTCTGGCGCTGTTTGTCATGACGCGTCTCTCGCATCGCATCGCGGCCTTTGCGCATCGCCAGCCCTGGTTTGCCCGTCATGCGCACCCGTTCCAACGCGCGTCGGGCCTGAGCGTCGGGCGCCGACTTGCGCTGGGCAGCCTGGTCCTGTTGCGCTCGGTGATGCAGGGGATGGACGCGGCCTACACCTGGGTGCAGAGCGCCGGCAGGCGTTAATCCCGTGCGCGGGTTTACAAGCCCGCACGGGGATAGCAGAATCCGGGGCGCATGACGTCCCCATTCACCCAGGATGATCACCATGGATAAGCTCCCCGATGCGTTACAGGGACAGTGCCACTGCGGCCAGGTTCACTGGACCTTCACTGGAATGCCGGAATCGGCGACCGCCTGCAACTGCACCGTCTGCCGCCGTTATGGCACCTTGTGGGCGTATGACTTCGAAAACGAGGGCATTCATGTCCGTGGGGAGACGACGGCCTATGTGCGGGGTGATCGCTCGATCGGCTTTCATTTCTGCCCGCGCTGCGGATGTGTCGCCTACTGGCGCGCCCTGCATCCCGGAAAAGACGGTCGACGACGTATTGCCGTCAACCTGCGCCTGACCGAACCCGACCCCATTGCCGCTCTGCCCATCGACCATTTTGAGGGACTGCACACCTTCGAGGATCTGCCGCGCGATGGCAGAACCATCGCCGATCTGTGGTTCTAGGTGGGTTCCCCTGAATATAATTTCCGTGCTGGCAGGTCTGCCTGCTAGAGTTAACGTACACAGCGCACTGGCATCGCCAATCGCGCGACATACCATCGATTTCCCACGAATCCGGAGTTATTCCATGCGATCACGACGTCTCCCGTTCACCGCCTCACTCCTGTTGCTCCTGCTGGCCGGGCCCAGTCACGCCGATGATGCCGAACGTCTGCAGGCCCTGAGTGTCGGCGCCCACCGCAGTGCGGAGAATATTGCCCGGAATGCCTACCGTCACCCGGTGGAAACGCTGCAGTTTTTCGGTCTTAAATCCGGAATGACCGTCATAGAAATCCTGCCAGGCGGCGGGTGGTATAGCGAAATCCTCGCCCCCTTTCTCAAGGACAACGGGACCTATTACGCGGCCCATTTCTCGCCAAATTCGCACCTGAGCTATCAACCGCCCATGCTGCGCAATTTTGAGGCACGCGTGGCCGGTAATCCCGAAATCTACGGCGGTACCCGTATCACCCGCCTGTACCCGCCAAACGAAACAGAGATCGCGCCTGCCGGGTCCGCCGACCTCGCCCTGACCTTCCGCAACGTCCACAACTGGATCATGGCGGGCACGCAGCATGAGCATTTTGCGGCCTTCTACACGGCCCTGAAACCGGGTGGCGTCCTGGGAGTGGTAGAACACCGCGCCCCCACCGGAAGCTCCATGGAGGTGATGCAGACGACCGGGTATGTCACACAGGAATATGTCATCGAGCTGGCCCAGCAAGCCGGCTTTGTGCTGGAAGCAAGTGCCGAAATCAACGCCAATCCCCGCGACCTGAAGAACTACCCGGAAGGGGTGTGGACGCTACCGCCCACGTTTGAGCTGGGCGAGGTCGACAAGGACAAATACCTCGCCATCGGCGAGAGTGACCGCATGACGCTGAAATTCGTCAAACCCCGCTAAGCGACTCGCCTGAGACCGTGCCGGACAACTTTCTGGCACGGCTTTTCTGTGGCGGTGAACGCCCCTCGCCGGAGGCACGACCCCGACACTGCGTTCGTGTTACAGACACCCGCCTTTGTCTTCAGATTGCCCCAAAACCTTGCTATCGTGGCATCTCTTTTTTTACTGACAGCACACGGATTACACCATGGTTAAGATTCTTTTCATTGAACACAACGGCACGGAACATCCGGTGGAGGTCGCTCCCGGGTCGACGGTGATGGACGCCGCCGTCAGCAATGGCGTTCCCGGCATCGATGCGGACTGCGGTGGCTTCTGTTCCTGCGCCACCTGCCACGTGTTTGTGAATGAAGACTGGCTGGCCCAATTGCCGCCCATGTCCTCCACCGAAGAGGCGATGCTGAGCCTGAGCCCCGACCGCAAACCCAACTCACGGCTGTCCTGCCAATTGCCGGTGGTGGATTCCCTGGATGGCCTCATTGTGCGCACACCCGAATTCCAATACTGAACAGGAATGCCCTTACCGGCACCACGTCAAGACCAAAGGGGGGAATGACGATGAGTGAGACCGCACCGCAGAGCCAGCCGCGAAAAAGCCGCTGGAGCCTTGTTGGCATAGACCCGTACAGCCTGCCACTGGAAAAGATCGATCTCTCGCATCCCGGCATCTGGCAGGCGAATGAATTCCTGCCCTTTATGGAACGACTGCGCAAGGAAGACCCGGTGCATTACTGTCCCGAGTCTGCGGTGGGGCCTTACTGGTCGGTCACCCGCTTCAAGGACATCATGGAAGTGGACTCCTCGCCCCATCTGTATTCCTCCGAGCCCACGATCGGCATAGTCGACACCTTTGAGGAGTTCACGCTGCCCTCCTTCATTGCCATGGACCCACCCAAGCATGATGACCAGCGCCGGGTGGTCCAGGGCGTCGTGGCACCCAGCAATCTGGCCAAGCTGGAAGGGCTGATCCGCCAGCGCGTGTGCGCCATCTTCGACGCGCTGCCTCTGCATCAGGAATTCGATTGGGTCGAGAAAGTCTCCATCGAACTGACGACGCAAATGCTCGCCACGCTGTTTGATTTTCCGTTCGAGCAGCGCGCCAAGCTGACCTATTGGTCGGATGTGGCCACTGCCATCCCGGGAGGCGGAGTGGTCCAGACGCAGGAGGAGCGCTGGGAGGCCATTCAGGAGTGTCTCGCGATGTTTACCCGTCTGTGGAATGAACGGGTCAACAGCGCCCCGGGCAATGACCTCATCTCCATGCTGGCGCACGGCGAGGCGACGCGCAACATGCCGCCCATGGAGTATCTGGGCAACGTCATCCTGCTGATCGTCGGGGGCAATGACACCACGCGCAATTCCATCAGCGGCGGGGTGGTGGCCCTGAATGAAAACCCGGCGGAATACGCGAAACTGCGCGCCAACCCTGGACTGATTCCCAACATGGTCTCCGAAATCATCCGCTGGCAGACTCCGCTGGCGTATATGCGCCGCACGGCGAAAGTGGATACCGTGCTCGGCGGCAAACAGATCCGCAAAGGCGACAAAGTGGTCATGTGGTATGCCTCCGGCAACCGCGACGAAGACGCGATCGAAAACCCCAATGCGTTTTTGATCGATCGGCCCAATGCGCGCCACCATCTTTCCTTCGGATTCGGCCTGCACCGCTGCATGGGCAACCGTCTCGCGGAAATGCAGCTGCGCATTGTGTGGGAAGAAATCATGCGCCGCTTCCATTTTGTGGAGGTAGTCGGCGCGCCGGAGCGGGTATACTCAAGCTTCGTCAAAGGCTACACCAAACTGCCCGTTGTGCTTCATCCCCTGCCTTGATCACGAGGTTGCCATGACACACACGCCACACGCTCACTCTGCCCGTCGCCAGTTTCTGCAACTTGCCGGCCGCACGCTGGCTCTCAGCCCTCTGGCCGGTCTCGGCCTGTTGTCCCTGCCGGCCCGCGCACAGACCACCCCGCTGGGCGTCAAAGCGTTGGTGTTTGATGTCTTTGGTACCGTGGTGGACTGGCATACGTCCATTGTGCGAGAGGGAGAAATGCTCGCGGAGAAAAAGGGCTATACGGTGGACTGGAGTGCATTCGCCACCCGCTGGCGAGGCGGCTATGGCCCTTCCATGAACCGGGTGCGCACGGGCGAGCTGCCCTGGACCAAACTGGACGACCTGCACCGGATGGTGCTGGATCAACTGGTGGTGGAGTTCGGGCTCACGGGCCTGAGCGAGGAAGAACTGACGCATTTCAATCTGGCCTGGCACCGTTTGATCCCCTGGCCGGATTCGGTGGTGGGCCTCGCGCGGCTGCGCAGCCACTACACCATCGCCTCCCTCTCCAACGGCAATGTGTCGCTGCTGCTGGACATCGCAAAAAACGCGGGCATTCAGTGGGATACCGTGCTGTCGGCGGAATTGTCCTACCACTACAAGCCGGACCCGGAGGCCTATCTGAAGGCGCCGGAACTGCTCAGCCTGCGGCCGGATCAGGTGATGATGGTCGCCACGCATCCCAGCGACCTGCGTAGCGCGGCAGAAACCGGGCTGAGAACGGCCTACGTGCATCGGGCTCTGGAGGCAGGGGCAGACCGCCCGAAGGCGCCGCCCGCCCGCGACGAGTTTGATTTTTTTGCAGACGACTTTATCGATCTGGCCACACAACTGGGGGCGTAAGCCCCCGCGTCACTCGCCGTAGCCCTTTCGCAGGACGCCGTTGTTGATGCCGTCGACTTCGCCATCGCGCAGCCATTGCAAGGACGCATCAAACAGAATCTGCGCATTGACTTCCCACATCGCATTGTGGGACGAACATCCCAAATCCAGCAGCACCTTCTCACTGGCACCCAGGTCTTCATACATTTCCGCAACACGGGCGGGCGGCACCTGGCCGTCGTGAATTCCTGCCACCAGCAGCATCGGTGTGCGGGTGTTTCTCACAACCTCCTGCGTCCATCCCCACACGGGAGTGCTCGGCGCGCGGCGCACGCCGGTGCCCCACGTGGCACCGACGGGATCGGAGGCCAGCATGTCTTCCCACACGGCCGCACTGACCTGAGCGGAGCGCTGGTTCTCGCAGCCGATCTGCCGGTCCCAATTGCGCTCGAAGTCCAGGCGCGACTGCTTGGTCACTGCCGTGCCCGGAATGGGCACGGTATCGGGGGCCTGCGCCGCGCGATTACGACTGTAGGCGGGTGCCAAAATAACCACACGTTCCACTTTCTCCGGATGGCGGGCGGCATAGCCGGCCGAGCGCGGGCCTCCTAGCGACCACGCCACCAGATGGACCTTGTCGACACCGCGCAGTGCACGCAGGTAGTCCACGACTGCATTGATGTCGTCCCAGTCGGACTCGATCGTGGTGGCAGCATACGGGTAGCTTGGTGCACAGGGCGCCGCGATCATGGCGGGAACCAAATCTTCCTGCGCCGAGGTCGCCAGATTGCAGACGTCGTTCATCGGGTGAGGACGCGTGGACCGGCCGTAGCCCGCGGTGTCCATGGCAAAGGTGTCATAGCCGGCGGCGGCCAAATGCGCCATCCAGCTATAGCCTTCTACCGGCACATCGAAGGCGACCTCCGCGGGCGTACCGGCGCCGTGAATGAAGAGCACGACATTGCTGTTCTGGCCGACATTACGGGCGATGGTAGAGGGAAGTGCCCGTTCGCGGACGTAGAGACTGGCATGCTCACCCGCCATGGCCGGCGCCGTGGACACCACCGGCACATAATGATCAATGCGCACGGGGCTTTCGGCGACAGCCGCGGCGCTGCTCAGCACTGCTACGCTCAGCACGAAGGATGTCATCAGGGATTGGCGGAGAGATTTTTTCATTGTTGTACTCCTAAAGTGGTATTCCCAAAAAACGCGATTGAATGGCGGCACTATACCTCAGCGTGGCGCACGGCGCTGCTCGCGCAGCCGGGCCATGGCTTCGGCAACTCCGACCTCATGGCAACTCGTCGCCACGGCAGCAGTGCAGGCTGCTAGATGATTGGCAGCGAGACGAAAGGCTTCATCCCGGGGCAATGCTGAAGCGCTTATGGGCATGGCTGCCGACAGACCACTGCGGAACAGTGACTCGATACCCTCCATCACCTGCCCCGCCAGTGCCAGGACCGGCACCTGGTAACGATGCGCAAGGTGGCACACGCCCGCCGGTACCTTTCCCGCGGCGCTCTGCGCATCCAGTCGCCCCTCGCCGGTGATGACGAGATCCGCATGACGGACAGCCTCCTCCAGATGAACGGCGGCGATGACGGTCTCGACCCCTGACACCATTTCTGCGCCCAGAAGTCCTCCCAGTGCGGCCCCTATCCCTCCTGCGGCGCCGGCGCCAGCAAACGTGTCGATCTGCCGTCCTTGTTCCGAGGCGATCTTCGCCACCTGCCGCAGGCCCGCCTCGAGGAGGTGTACCTCTTTCTCAGAGGCTCCCTTCTGGGGGGCAAAGACCGCCGCCGCCCCCTGCGATCCGAGCAACGGTTTGCTGACATCCGTGGCAGCACGCAGCCGGACGTGTTGCAGCAACGCGAGGGCGGGCGCGAGATCGAGGGTGGCAAGGCGCGTCAGCTGGCCACCGCCCGGCGGCAGAGGAGCGCCCTGTGCATCAAGACAGCGGGCACCAAGGGCTTGCAACAGTCCCACGCCGGCATCGGTGGTGGCGCTCCCACCAAGCCCGATAAGCAGCGTGTCGGCCCCGCTGGCCAGCGCCGCCCGCATCAGCTCACCGGTCCCCCGGCTGCTCGCACGCAGCGCATCGCGTTCGGCAGGCAGGACGAGATGCAGGCCGCTGGCTTGCGCCACCTCCAGCACCGCGGTACGCCCCTGGTCAATCAGGCCGAAGTGTGCGGTGACAGGCCGCCCCAAGGGATCGCTGACGGTGCACGGAAACAGGTGTCCCCCCTGCGAAAGAACCAAGGCGGAGGTCGTCCCCTCGCCCCCGTCGGCGAGCGGCTTGAGGAGCAGTGTGTCCTCCGGGGCGGCCTGGCGCCATCCCGCGGCCATCGCCGCAGCGACTGCAGGTGCATCGAGACATTCCTTGAAGGAATCGGGGGCAAAGACAATCTGCAAGGGACGAGGACGGGTCACAAACGCTCCTCAGAGGGCCAGCAGCGAGACTAGCCAGACCGCGACCAGCGTCACCAGCCCCATGGCGAGCGTGGCCCCGGTATGCGCCCGATACGCCGTGGCGACATCCAGCCGGCTGAACTGGGCCACGACCCAGAAATAACTGTCATTGGCGTGGGACACCGTCATGGCACCGGCACCGATGGCCATGACGGTGAGTATCCGGCCAAGCTCGGAATCCAGCCCGATCTGCGGCAACAGGGGGGCGACCAGCGCGGAGCCCGCTACCATGGCGACGGTGGAGGACCCCTGCGCGCTCTTGAGCGCTGCGGCCACCAGAAAGGGCATGGCGACGCCAATCCCCAGCCCGGAGAGCGCATTGCCCAGGGTCGCGCCCAGCGGCGTGGCGGCCAGCACCGCACCAAACGCGCCACCCGCACCGGTGACCAGCAGAATCGGCGCGGCTATTTCCAACGACTGCTGCGTCAGTGCCGCAAACGTTTTACGCCGGGACTGCGGCGCCAACAGGGGCACGGCGCACAGCAGCCCAATGCTCAGGGCCATCAGGGGCTTGCCGAGAAACAGCGCACCGGCGGCCACGGCACCCGCCCCTAGCGGGGCTGACGGGAAGGCAGCAAGCGAACCGAGGCAGATCAACAAAAGGGGAGCCAAGAGCGGGGCGAAGGACGCGACGCTGCCCGGCAATTGCCGGTCGTCGCGTTCGGGTTCTGTCACCGCCTCCTCCAGCTCGGTGCTGGGCAATGCGGCACAGCGCCGGGCCCAGACAAGCCCGGTGGCCGCCGCGAGCAGAGCAAAGCACAGGCCAGCCACCATGACGCCCCCCAGGTTATCGCCAAGCCCAAGGGACCCGGCCGCCGCAATCGGCCCCGGCGTTGGCGGTACCAGGGTGTGCGTGGCAAACAGCCCCGTGGACAGTGCCACGGTCATCATCACCGGCGAGGCCTGCAGGCGCTTCGCAAGTGAGCGTTTCAGGCTGTTCAGAATGACGAATCCGGAGTCGCAGAACACGGGAATGGCCACCATGAAACCGATCAGTGACATCGTCAGGCCCGGCGCACGATGTCCCAGAAGCCGGATCACGGTGTGTGCCATCACAATGGCCGCACCGGAGCGTTCGAGGATGACCCCCATCAGCGTGCCCAGCACAATCACCAACCCGATATTCCCCAGGATGCCACCAAACCCGTTGCGCAGGGTCGTGTCGATTTCCGCCAGCGGCATGCCATAGGCAAACGCCGCAATCAGTGCCGCGGACAGCAGGGCAAGAAACGGATGCAGCGAAAACCGGGTCGTCGCCACCACGATAAACGCGATGAGTGATACGAGAATGAGCACTAAGGACATGGCATCTCTCCATCCGCGCCTCCGGCATAGTGACGCGGGGAGCTCCGAGGTGATGGGGGCAAATGTGGGTGGTCGAACTGCGGGCAAGTATAGGCGGGGGAAGGCGTGCAGTGCTACCGGCGGCGAGACGGGATTTCGGGTGGCATCCCGGGGTAAACTGCAGGACACAGAGGGGCCCTTCCGGGCGCCCATTGAGGAGTTTATCGATGTCCTACACGCGTGAAATCTCGGCCAGCGTTGCGTTGCTGGCGTCCATTTTCGGTGACCCGGCAGAGGCGGATGCACAGGCCAACCGGTATGTCTGGCACCTCCGGTTCGACGGCGGACACGAGCTCACGCTGCGCAATCTGGGCACGCCCTCCAGCGCCGGACGTCTGCAAACCTGGCAGGCGAGCAGCGCCACCGAAGACGCTTTTGCGCTGCTTGAGGCCCGCCTCGAAGAGGCCGATCAGTATTACGAAGGCCCCCTGCACCCCGAGCTGTTTCTCTCCCGAAGCCCGTAAATCCCTGCGAAAATCGGTGATGCGCATGCCGCCCGGCATGCTAGGTATTCTGCCCTCGACTGGCTATAATCCCCGCACTAAAAATAAGGGGATCCCGCTGTGAATCATGCTTCTGCCCAG
Source organism: uncultured Klebsiella sp. (assembly GCA_964538025.1). Taxonomy (GTDB): domain Bacteria; phylum Pseudomonadota; class Gammaproteobacteria; order Pseudomonadales; family Pseudohongiellaceae; genus UBA5078. Next base: position 237,009 of record CAZICZ010000005.1, read on the forward strand.
CCGTTGCAGGCGAATGTCGACTCTCTTCTGGTGCGCGCTCATGCCTTTGCTGCGTTTGTTGCGCTTCTGATCGCCGTTACCTTCGGCATTATCATTTCCCTCCAGTTCATCTTTCCGGACTTCACTGCCTCCTGGCTGCCGGGCTGGGGACGCATGCGCTATGCCCACACCCAGGGCATCATGTTGGGCTGGCTCGGCAATGCGTTTTTGGCCTTCATGTACCACGCGGTACCCGTGCTGAGCGGACGCCCTGTCACCAGCCGCACGCTGGGTCTGTGGCTGTTCGGGGTGTGGAACTTTGCCGTCATGATCCCCGGCTGGATTCTCGTTCTTTCCGGCGTTAGCCAGCCTCTGGAGTGGGCCGAGTTTCCTCTCGTTGTCGACGCCTTCGTGATTCTGGCGCTGCTGCTCGCCGCCCTGCAATTCCTGCCGCCGTTTGTGCGTCGGGGCATCACCGACCTCTATGTCTCGAGCTGGTACCTCATCGGAGGATTGGTGTTCACCCTGCTTTCCTATCCGATGGGCAATATCGCACCGGAATTTGTGCCCGGCGCGGCCGGTGCTGCGTTCAGCGGCCTGTGGATTCATGACGCCGTGGGCCTGTTCGTCACCCCGATGGCGCTGGCCATCCTGTACTACGTGATCCCGGCCTCCACCGGCAAACCGATCTTCAGCCACTTTCTGTCCATGCTTGGTTTCTGGGGCCTGTTTTTCCTGTATCCGCTCAACGGCACCCATCACTATATTTTCTCCGTGATTCCCATGGAGGCGCAGATGACGGCCATTCTGGCGTCCTTCCTCCTGGGGGTGGTGGTCATTATCGTGGTGACCAACCTCATGCTTTCCCAGCGCGGCGCCGGACTGATTCCCCGCGATATCAGCCTGCGCTTTGCCTCCATGGCCGTCGTGTTCTATGTGATTGTCAGCGTGCAGGGGTCTTTGCAGGCCAACATGGCCTTGAATCAGACTGTGCACTTTACTGACTGGGTGATCGGCCACTCTCACCTCGCGATGCTCGGCTTTGCCACGTTTGCCGGGATTGGCGGCATCCTCCACGCCTGGCAACGCATGCCGCAGGTGCGCTACAACGCACAGGCGTTTGAATGGGCCTATTGGCTGCTGGTGGTGGGTATTGGGGTGATGGTGATCGACCTGACGCTGGCCGGCATTGTGCAGGGCCAGCTGTGGCAAGACGGAGCCCCCTGGATCAGTTCCCTGCAGGCCTCGCGCCCGTACTGGATCGTCCGCTCCCTCTCCGCAATTCCCGTCGCCGCGGGGTTCATCGCCCTGTTCTACGGGATGTGTTCGGGCGAGCTCGGTGCCGGCACTGCGGCTATTGAGGGACATCCCTCTGCGCAGGGCGATAGCCAGTTGTTGCCCGATGCCCAGTCCCATGGCAGCCGCGGTCTGACCATGTCTTACGCGGTGGCCTGCGCCGCCGGCCTGCTCTTTTTTGTGTTTTCCGTGTCCCTGCTGGGGCTCCTGCCGCGTCAGATGCTCGACGCCCAGACGGTGGCGATGGCGCCCAGCGCGCCCCTGCCCTATACCCCTGCGGAAGCGCGCGGCCGAGACATCTACGCCCGCGAGGGCTGTTCGTATTGCCACAGCCAACAGGTCCGCTATACAGAAGCCGACATTGCGCGTTTTGGAGCCCCCACCGTGGCCTGGGAAGGCCGCATGGAGTTTCCCCACATGCTGGGCACGCGGCGCATCGGTCCCGACCTGAGCCGGGCCGGGGGGACACGAACGGCAGATTGGCATCTCGCCCATTTGTTCGACCCGCGCACGGTCGTGCCGGCATCGATCATGCCCGCCTATCCGCAACTGTTTGACGGCGATGCCACTCGTCCCACCCGGGATGCACAGGATCTGGTGGCCTACCTCGACTCTCTGGGCCGTGCGCGTGAACTCGCCTACCCGGAGGGCGACGCTGCCGCCCGTGCCGCCGCCGATCCCGACGATCACTGGGCGCAGATGGCATTCGAGGCCCCTGTTCTGAACGCCCATCCCGCCCGCGCTCAGACGCGCGGAAATGCGCCTCGGCTTGCTGTCAGCGAGGACCGCAGTCAAGGTACGGCCCTGTGGCAGGGCAATTGCGCCGGATGTCATGGCGACGCGGCGGATGGCAATGGACCCGCAGCCGACTGGCTGGAGCCGCGCCCCAAAAATCTGGCGGTACGGGAGTACTCCCTGACGATGCTGTCCGATCTGTTGTGGAATGGCGTCAAAGGCTCTGCCATGCCGGCATGGCGCGACTTTTCTGACGCGCAACGCAGCGCGCTGGCGGGCGTCGTGCAGGACGTTGCCCAGGCAGACCCGGAGGCCTTCAATCCGGCGCTGAGCGCGGCGGGAGCGCAGATTTACGCCCGGCATTGCAGCGAATGCCACGGTGATCAGGGGGCGGGCGACGGCTTTGCTGCGTCACAGCTCCCCATTGCGCCCACGGATTTCCGCGGCGTACGCGCGCACTTCGCGGAGCGGGTCCGCATCCTGCGCAGCGGGGTGCCCGGCACGTCGATGGCGCCGTGGACGGATCGCCTGAGTGACAGCGAAATCGCGGCCGTGGCACACTACGTTGGCAGCTTTTTCAGCGCAAATTCAGGAGTCTCACCATGATGAGTGCCGTGATTGTTTGGGGAACCCTCGGGGCCGCCGCCGCCTTCTGTCTTGCCTACGGCTTTAGTCCCCGTCTGCGGGCCGACATCGAGCAGCCAAAACATCGTTTCCTTGCGCAGGTGCAGGCGTTTGACAAGACCACTGTTAGCACAACCCAGTCCCAGGAGAGGGCAGAATCATGAGTCTGAACAATCAACGTGGAAGTCTGCTCATGGCCGCCCTGGCCAGTGGCGTCGTCGGGTTGGGCATCGTGATCGGGTCCGTCTGGATGTTTCAGAGCCCGCCTGATATGGACGACAAAGGCACCGAAGTCTCGGTGGAATACGGGCGTCGACTGATTCGCGAGACTTCGCTGATGATGGGGCCGAACCACGAGGATCCCGCCATGCGCCTGACCGGCAGCAATCTGGATTGTTCGTCCTGTCATCTGGACAGCGGGACCAAACCGGGCACCCTGTCTCTACTTCCTGCGGCGTCGCGCTATCCGCGTTTCTCGGGCCGCGATGGCATCGAGGGGGACTTGCGCGACAGGATCAATGGCTGCATGGAGCGCAGCATGAACGGCCGCAAGTTGTCACGGGAGAGCGCGGAAATGCGCTCTATGGAAGCTTATATCCTGAGTCTTGGAAATCAGTATGCCGCGATGGGGGAAACGCGCCGGCAGGCGGATGAGCCTCCCGTGTTCAAGGAGCCGGATCGCGCTGCGGACCCTCTGGCGGGCCAGCTCGTCTACGAACAGCGCTGTCAGGTGTGCCATGGCGACAACGGTCAAGGCCTGCAGGCAGCGCCAGACATTCGTGAAGGCTATCTGTTTCCCCCCTTGTGGGGAGCCGACAGTTTCAATGACGGAGCGGGGATGAACCGGGTGCTGACAGCGGCAAACTTCATCAAGGCGCGCATGCCCCTGGGGAAACCGGATTTGACCGATGACGAGGCTTTCGATGTCTCTGCCTACATCAACTCCAAGGAACGGCCACACATGGCGAATCTGGAGGCTGATTATCCGAATCGGGCAGACAAGCCGGTGGATGGCCCCTACGGCCCCTACGCGGATCCGTTCCCGATTGAGCAACACCGGATAGGGCCTTTCGGCCCCATCCGCGAGTATTACCGCAACCTGCCGAAATGAGCCTCAGCCTGCGTACAGCAGGCTGTAGCCGTATTCCTGTGAGCGGGTCGCTGCCAGCACGCCCGCCGGGACCAACTGGCCGTCCGCAATGATGTTGGCGGCCAATTCGTTGTAGATCGCTCCTTCATCACCGCCTGTCGCACGGGCAATCACACCGGAAATGGTGTGGGTTGCACGGTTGCACACCGCGTAACGGGCGCCCCGCCCTGCCATTTCCTTCAGGGTATGTCCCCGGCTGGCAAAGTCCGCGCGGCCCGGCAGATCCAGCGGGTTCACGGAGAATGGCTTTTCAGTACGGCTGTCAGTGAAGCGCATGAAATTGCTCAAAATTTCACCATACTTGGTCCACATCGCGTCGTTGTATCCCAGGGGTGTCGCTTGGTGACGGAAGCAGATAATCATGGCGTAGTCCGATTCCTTGCCACCGTAATCCTCGACATGGGCCAGCAGGATGTTGTGCGCATAGTTCATCGCGGTCACACCACCGTTCGTGGTCGAGGTGTCGAGAAATGCACGGTGAACGCCGCTCAGCGCGTCCATCCAGGCGTCTTTGTCATGTTTCGCCGGCACAAAACCCGCGGCTGACTGCGCCTGTGCGGAGGGGCTGCTCGCCGTGGCTACAGCAGCACCTGCCGCCACCACGCCCAAACTGCCAAGAAACCAGCGTCGGCGCCCCGTCAGGGCATTGTCATTTTCTTTCATGGAACTCTCCTGAGTGATTGAACATGGCTTTCCGACGGATCATCGCCGCAGGGAAAGCGGGATTGCGGGTTGCCGGTGCTGCATGGGGATGTCGCGCCGGCAATGACCGCGCTAGTGTACTACTGTGCGCTGTGCAGTACGAACTGCACGACGCCGATCAGGCTGAACAAAATAAGCAATGTCAGTGTGATTCCTGAAATGACGAATTTCCGGATATCCCCGTGTTCAAAATCCCGCACCCGATTCTTGTGGCTCTGAACGCCGAAGGCTGCCGCGACGCTGCTGGCCATGCTGTCGAGCCACCCGACCTGGGTGGATTTCTGTGCGGATGGGGCGGGAGTACGGTCTTTCTGTCTGTGTGCGGTCATGATCGTTTGCCTTTCTAGGATTGTTGAGTCGTCACTCGGGTTGGAGCAAGAGTTGCGCCAACACGTCACAGCCAGAAATGACGCGCCAAGCACTTGATATCACTAGAATAAAGAATAAAACCACTTTGTCTTGCACCTCCCTTTCCGTCAAAAACGACACCCCTTCTGCCAGTTTTGACAAACTGACACACCTTCGGCCTCCGCCAGCAGCTCTTGTGAACAGTGCCGATATCGCGACAGGCACCTCAAAACGCTCGGGTGATTTCGCGAAAAACGATACAACTGAATGAAAATGCGCAAAAAATGACCTAATCAATCCCGGTAAACGGATGACACCGCAGGCAAATTCTATGTACTATTGCGCGCAACCAAGCAGTGGAGGTCCACGAATGTCGGACAAGCAAGAGCAAAAACCGAAAAAATTCTTTGGGTTGGAAGTCAGCGATACCGTCACTTACGTGATCATTTTTATCCTCACCCTGATTTTCATCCGCCAGGTCGCCGTCCTGTTCTAAGTCGTCTGGCGCCTCTGCGCGCCTTTCCTTGTTCGCCTTTGTCAGCGCGTGCTAAATTACCGCCCTCTTTTTTTCCCGCCCTTCTGAGTGAGGGCTCTTTGCGTTTTTCAGGAAGCTCATGAACTCGTACACGATTGCATTACTTGATGGCGACGGCATTGGACCCGAAATCATGGCGGAGGCCGTCAAAGTGCTGCGCGTGGTGGAAGCGCGCAACGCGGTGCGCTTTAACCTTGTCCACACCCCGTTTGGCGCCAGCGCCTATTTTGAGTGTGGCGACCCGTTTCCCGAAGAAACCAAGAAAATCTGCGACACCGCGGACGCCATCCTGAAGGGGCCGATTGGCCTGAACCACGAAGATTCGAAGAAGATTCCCGTCGACAAACAACCGGAACGTGGCGCGCTGCTGCCGCTGCGACGCCGCTATAACACCTACGCCAATTTCCGTCCCGTTTTCCTGCCTCAGGGACTCGCTCACTTTTCCCCCTTGAAGAAGGAAATCATCGGCGACGGCATCGACATCATGATCATCCGCGAACTGGTAGGCGGCCTGTACTTCGGTGAAAAGGAAACCGGCGTGAATGCACAGGGCATTCGCTACGTGAAAGAGACACTGGAATACGACGAGGTACAGATCCGTCGCATCGCCAAGGTCGCCTTCGACACCGCCATGAAACGCAAGAAGGTGTTGCACAATATCCACAAGAGCAATGTGTTGAAGTCCAGTGTGCTGTGGAACGAGATCATCGAGGAAGTGGGCAAGGACTATCCGGAGGTGAAGGTCATTCACATTCTGGTGGATGCGGCAGCGACCTATCTCTGCCTGAACCCGGGACAGTTTGACGTCATGGTGATGGAAAACATGTTCGGCGACATCCTCAGCGATCAGGGGGGCGGCATCCTGGGCTCTCTCGGCCTCATGCCTTCCGCGTGTCTTGGCGATGACAAAGCCTATTACGAGCCATCACACGGGTCTGCGCCGGACATCGCCGGCAAGAATATCGCCAACCCCTATTCGATGATTGGTTCAGTGGCCATGATGCTGGAAATGAGTTTTGGCATGGACCAGGAAGCGAAGAACCTGTGGCATGCGATGCAAAGTGTGTTCGCGCAGGGCTATTCCACTCCCGATCTCTCCAAACCCGGCGCAGGCGTCAAGATGATCGACACTCGAGCATTCGGTGATCTGGTCGTAGCCGAACTGGAAAAACTGCCCCGCGTCGGCTGACGTGGGAGACGCGCCGCCGGGGGAGTCCTTTCTCGGGTCTCACCTTTCTCAGCCGGCGCGGGTCGCGTGCATGCGGATGTTGATCATGCGCAGCGTGGCCTTGACCGCCGCCAGTACCTGGTTGGAATCCACCCCCCGCGTTTTCAGATCGCGCTGTTCACCACTCCAGGTGATGATGCACTCCGTCAGGGCGCTGGTATTGCCGCCACGCGGGATATGCACCTCGTAGTCCAGCAGATCCGGCATCTGGAATTTGCGCGTTTTCAGAATCCGGCCGATCGCATCCATGAAGGCTGCAAACCCCCCGTTGCCTGACCCCGACCCGCTGTATTCCTTGCCATCGATCCGCACCCGGATGCTCGCGGTGCTCTCCACATCCAGCCCGCTCGTGATGTAGCAATTGAGCAGCTCGGTGTAGTGGTAGTCGCGGCTCTCCAGCACATCGGCGATGATGAAGGGCAGATCATCCACGGTGATGATCTCCTTGGAATCTCCCAACTCAACCACCCGTTGCAGGACCTTGCGCTGATCCTCAGGAGACAGGCTCAGGCCCAGTTCCTCCAGATTGTTGGCAAGCGAGGCCTTGCCGCTCATTTTGCCCAGCGCATAGACGCGTTTGCGGGCAAATCGCTCGGGTCGCAGGGCGGTGATGTACAGCCCGCCTTTAAGATCACCGTCGGCATGAATGCCGGCAGTCTGAGTAAACACGTCGGCCCCCACAATCGGCGCGTTGGCCGCCACCCATTTGCCGGAGAAATTTTCCACCATGCGGCTTAACTGGGCGATGCGGGTTTCGTCGATGGACAGGTGCATGCCCATTTTGTCTTTCAGGACGACGGCCACCTCCGCCAGCGACGCGTTACCGGCACGTTCTCCCAGGCAGTTGATGGTGCAGTGAATCGTGTTGACGCCCGCAGCAACCGCCGCCATCACGTTGGCCGTTGCCAGGCCGTAGTCATTGTGAGGGTGGAAGTCAAATGCCAGACGGGGGAAGCGGGCAATCATGTCCGTCAGCGCGGCACTCACCTCGTCGGGAGACATGACGCCCAGAGTGTCCGGGAGCATGAAATCGGCAATCCCGAGATCCTTTGTCCCTTCCAGAAGACCAAAAACGTAGGCCGGGCTGTCTTTATAGCCGTTGGACCAATCTTCCAGATACATGTTGACCTTGAGCCCCTTCTCGTGGGCGTAGGCCACGGTGCGACGGATGTCCTCGATGTGCTCCGCCAGGGTGCGCCCCAGTTGTTCGCGGCAGTGTTTTTCGCTGCCTTTTGCCAGCAAGTTGATCACGCGTCCGCCGGTTTCGAGCACCCAGTCCACACTCAAGCGGTGGTCGACAAATCCCAGCACTTCGACCTTCTCGAGCAATCCTTCCCCGGCGGCCCAGGCATTGATGTCGATCACTGCCTGTTTTTCCCCGTGCGAGACGCGGGCGGAAGCCACTTCGATGCGGTCGACCTTCAGCGACTGCAGCAGCGCACGGGCAATGTGCAGCTTTTCCTTGCCCGCAAAGGACACGCCCTGGGTCTGCTCTCCATCCCGCAGGGTCGTGTCGAGAATTCGGATGTGTCGGGGGGGTGACATGGTCTTCATAGGCAATATCCGGCGGCCCGGTGGTCAAAAGGGAGCCGATTCTAGCAAAGAATGAACCTAGCCATAAGCCCGTGAGTCCTCCGGATGCGCCTCTTGCACTTTTCTTTTTCGGAACGAATGTGGAAAATCAGCTCAGCGTTTTAACACTCCGGCCGATAAGAGATCACATGACACGTCCTCGCCCTCTTCGCTTCGTTTCCCTTGCAGTCCTGCTGATCACGGCGGGCATGGCCGTGATCGTTCAGGCCGCTGAAAACACCCGCTCCGAGCGCCTCTGGTTGCCGGCCAGTGCCGCCAACCTGCGTCCCTTTTTGCAGATGGCGGTGGACATAGCCCTGCAGGATGAAAATTGCAAAGACGTGCTGTACGCGCGCCTCAACGAATACCGCACGATCTACGAGGAACCCACCTTCACGATTCTGTGCCAGAAGGACCCCAAATCCACCTTTAACCGCGTCATCAAGATCACGGAAGTGGACCCGCAGTATTTCGAGAAGATTCGCAACAGCGAGCAGGCACTGGACACGAACCGCACGCTCTCGCCCGAGATCGAGGCGCTTCGTCGCGCCCTTGGTCCCACTCCCGCCCCGAGCATGGCAACACCTCCTGCCAGCCCCGCTGCGCCGGTGGAAGAAGACCCTAACGACCTCAGCCTGGACCTTCCCTCGCCCGCCTCTGCAGCGCCCCCGTCAGCGCCTGCCCCAGCCCCTGCTGCCAGTCACTAAGCATCTGGAAGCGATGAGCGCCCGTGCATAAGCCCGGGCGAAACGGGTATACTTCGCGCTCTTTTTACAAAGGGACTGAAGCAGGGGGTGCCAATGAGCATAAGAGTCTGTGTTCCAAAGGAATTGCGAGAAGACGAACAACGCGTGGCCCTGGTGCCCGATGTCGTGAAGCGTCTGCTTGCCATGGGCGTCAGCGTCAGCATTCAGGCAGGCGCAGGCGAAGGGGCGGGCTACAGTGATGCGGATTTTGCCGGGGCAGACATTGTTTCCGACGTCGATGCCCTGTATCACAGCGCCGACATCCTGCTGACCGTGAATCCCCTGACCACGGCACAGATGGGTCTGTTAAAGCCGGGCTCTGTCCTGATCGGGTATCTCAACCCCTATACCGATCCCTCCCGCTTTCAGACATTGAACGAGAAAAAAGTGTCGTCCTTCTCGATGGAGCTGATTCCCCGCATCTCCCGCGCCCAGGCCATGGATGCCCTGTCTTCCCAGGCCTCGATTGCCGGGTATAAAGCCGTGTTGATTGCCAGCACCCTGCTCGGAAAATTCTTCCCCATGCTGACCACGGCCGCCGGGACTGTCCGTCCCTCGAAGGTACTGATCATTGGTGCCGGTGTTGCGGGTCTGCAGGCCATCGCCACGGCGCGCCGGCTTGGCGCGATCGTCGAGGGCTATGATGTGCGTGCCGCGGTCAAGGACCAGGTGGAATCTCTCGGCGCCAAGTTTGTGGACATCAACATCAAGGCCGAAGGCACCGGCGGCTACGCCCGTGAGCTGACTGCCGATGAAAAAGCGCAGCAGCAGGCCATCCTGGCCAAACATGTCGCAGCGGCGGATGTCGTCATCACCACGGCCGCAATCCCCGGACGTCCATCGCCCAAAATCATCACGGCCGACATGGTCGCCGGCATGAAGGGCGGTTCCGTCATTGTGGATCTGGCCGCGGAAGGCGGCGGCAACTGCGAACTCACCGAACCGGGCAAGACCGTGTTGCATCACCGCGTCAAGATTCACGGCCCGCTGAACGTGCCCAGCACCGTCAGTGGCCACGCCAGTGAGCTGTACGCCAAGAACCTGCTGAACCTGCTCACGCTGATGATCAAGGACGGCGCCCTGAATATCGACCTGGAGGACCAGATCCTCCGTGACTCCCTCGTGACCCACGGCGGCGAGCTCACCAATGCCACCATCAAGGAAAAACTCGCAGGAGGTGCACAATGATCGAAGGACTGGCCGCACTCTATATTTTCATGCTCGCCGGGTTTACCGGCTATGAAATCATTTCCAAGGTCCCCGTCATCCTGCACACGCCGCTGATGTCCGGGTCCAATTTCGTGCACGGGATTGTGCTGGTGGGCGCCATGATCGCCCTCGGCATTGCCGAGAATCCTACTCAACAGGCCATCGGTTTTGTGGCCGTCTTACTCGCGGCGGGAAATGCCGTGGGGGGCTATGTGGTGACCGAGCGCATGCTGGAGATGTTTAAGTCCAGCGGCAAGAAGCCGGGCGGGGAGGCAGGGAAATGAGCATGCTGATTCAAGCGAGTTACTTTCTGGCCGCCGTGCTGTTCATCCTCGGCCTCAAGCAGATGAGTTCACCCGTCACCGCCCGTCGCGGTATTCAGTGGGCCGGGGTGGGCATGGTACTGGCAACACTGGTGACCTTCCTGTCACCGGAGATCGCCGACAATCCGCAGATGATGACGAATTTCGCACTCATCATTCTGGCCATCGCCATCGGCGGCGGCTTTGCCTGGTCCACTGGCAAGAAGGTGGCCATGACCGACATGCCGCAGATGATTGCCATGTATAACGGCATGGGCGGCGGTGCCGCGGCGACTATCGCGGCGGTGGAACTGCTCAAGGCGCAGGGAGAAATTGCGTCCGGGCAGGAGGCGGGCAATGTGCTCAATGCCATCGGCCTGGAAACCCTGAATTTCCACCCCACCTCCATTCACGAGGTGATGGGCGTCGACGTCACCATTCTGGCTATTGTCGGTGCGATTATTGGCACCATCGCCTTCAGCGGCAGCATCATCGCCTGGGCCAAACTGGACGGACGCCTGAACTCCAACAAACTGCTGCCGCAGCAGCAGTTGGTCAACCTGATTCTCGCACTGGTGCTCGTCGGACTTGTCGTGTCGGTGTACTTCACCGCCGAGCTGATGCCGATCCTGCTCTTTTTTGGGCTGGCCTTGCTGCTGGGCATCTTCATCACCGTGCCAGTGGGCGGTGCGGACATGCCCGTCATCATTTCTCTTTTCAATTCTCTCACCGGGCTTGCCGTCGGCTTTGAGGGCTATGTGCTGGGCAATGCCGCGATGATTATCGCAGGGACGGTGGTCGGTTCTGCGGGGAGTCTGCTGACACACCTGATGGCCAAGGCCATGAACCGCTCGGTGGGCAATGTGTTCTTCAGCGGTTTCGGGACCACCGCAGTGGCGGCGACCGAGGGCGATGCCAGTGGCGGCTCGATGAAGGAAATCCAGTCGCAGGACGTGGGCATCATGATGGCCTATGCCAGCCAGGTGGTGATCATTCCAGGCTATGGCATGGCGGTGGCACAGGCGCAGCACAAAGTGTGGGAACTGACCCAGCTGCTGACCGACAAGGGCGTCAGCGTGAAGTTTGCCATCCATCCGGTCGCGGGCCGCATGCCTGGTCACATGAACGTTCTGCTGGCCGAAGCCGGTGTGCCTTATGACCTGATCTATGACATGGACGACATCAATGCCGACTTCGCCAACACCACCGTAACGCTGGTGATCGGCGCGAACGACGTCGTCAACCCGGCCGCCAAGAAAGACCCCAACAGCCCGCTGTTTGGCATGCCCATCCTCAACGCCGAAGAATCGGAAAACGTGATTGTGATCAAGCGGGGCCGGGGCACCGGCTTCTCCGGCGTCGAGAACCCCCTGTTCCTCCTCGACAACACCCGCATGCTGTTCGGCGACGGGCAAAAGGCCGTCAATGAGCTGATCCAGGCCGTGAAGGAACTGTAACGTCCATGGGAGCCTCGCCCTCGGAAGCAGACGCCTTTGATCCCCTCACAGCCCCCTCCGCGGGGCTGCTGCGGCGGCTGGCGGCCCTGCTCTACGATGCCTTCCTCATTGCGGCGATCTGGATGGCGCTGGGCTTTGCCGTGCAGTTTGTGACCGGGCCGGACACCAACCAGCTGGTGGATGGCCAGGTACAGACCGATCCGGTCATTGGCGCGTTCCTCTTTCTTGGCGAGCTCACCAGTGCCGCCGCCTTCTACATCTGGTTCTGGATTCACACCGGGCAAACCCTGGGCATGCTGGCGTGGCGCTTGCAGGCTGTAAACGCCGGTGGCGGACCGATGAGCGTCCGGCAGGCGCTCTTGCGATTCATCCTCGCCTGGCCGGCCATGGCCTGTTTTGGAATCGGCTATCTGTGGCTGTACATCGATAAACATGGCAACGCGCTGCACGACATTTTCTCCGGCACGCGCGTCATTGTGGTCCCCAAGGGGGGCAGGAATTTCTAGTGCACACGGCGCAGCAGAATCACTCCCACCGCCGCGCATATCAAGATCGGAATCATCACCGCAATCACCGGGTCAATCCCGTACAGCAGGCTTGCCGGACCGAGCAGACGCTGGGCAATGGTAAATGCCAGGCCAATGCCCATGGCGATAAACACTCGCGCCCCCATCGTCACCGAGCGCAGGGGTCCAAACACAAAAGAAATGGCCACCAGCACCAGCGAGGCGGTGGCAAGCGGCTGCAGGAGCTTTTTCCAGAAGGCCAGAAAATACGTATCGCTTTCGAGCCCTTCGCTCTTGAAGTATTCCGCAAACCGGTAAAGCCCGGAGATCGACTGCCGCTCCGGCTCCACCAGCAGGACACTTAGCAGTTCCGGCGACAACTCGATTCGCCAGTCCACTGACTCGAAGGTCTCGACGGCAATCTCGCCGTTGCCGAACTGGGTCTCGCGGACCTCATGCAATTGCCAGTAGGGTCCCGCGCCGTCCTGCACATAGTCGCCGCGTTCGGCATAACTGCTGCGGGTGAGGCGTCGCCGCTCATCGAGTTCGTAGCGGGTGATTCCTCGAAGCGCCGTGCCCCCGGGCAGGATGGCGTTGATATGGATGAATTCATTGCCGATCTTGCGCCACTCTCCCTGGGAATTGCTCAGGGCCTGCCCGCCACTCTGGATAAGGGCCAGTTCACTCTGGGCCGTCTGTTGCAGGCTGGGGGCAATGTATTCCCCCAACACCAGACTGAGAATCATCACCAGAAAGGTCGGCTTCATCACGGCGTACACGATGCGCCAGGTGCTGACACCGGCCGCCTGAATCACCACCAGCTCGTTCTGGGAGGCCAGCAAGCCCAGGCCAATCAAGGCGCCGCCGAGCGCCGAAAACGGCAGGGACTCATAGATGCCGGTCGGCATGATGCGCAGGGTGTACAGCAGCGCATCGGCAGAGGTATAGGCCTCCGCACTGCGTCCCAGTTCGTCGGTCAGGGTGAAGATAAAGTCGAGGCTGAACATCAGGCCCGCGACGACCAGCATGGCAAGCAGGACAGCATTGCGGATATGGGCATCGATCACTTTCATGCGGCCCTCTCCTTGAGATGACGTGGCGGACGCCGCAGCCGGGGAGCAAAGAGCAAAATCAGCCCCAGTGACAGGAAGAGCACGTGCACCCACCACAGCCCGAGGCCAACCGGTATCGCTTCATCCTCGACCAGCGTCATCGCCATTTGCAGCGTGACGTAGTACAGGGCATACAACAGGGTGGCCGGCAGCAATTTGCTGAAGCGCCCCTTGCGCGGCTCCACCTTGCTCAGCGGGACGGCAATCAGGGTCAGGATGGGAATCAGCAGAATAACGGACAGGCGCCACTGCAATTCCGCTTGATAGGCCGGGTCGGAAGACGCCAGCAGGGTCGTGGTCGGCAGGGATTTCTCCCGCACCAGCTCCGTGATGCGCGCGGGCTCCGGCATTAGCAGGGCCTGTTCGGCGAACTGTGTCACCAGATAGTCTGCCTGTCCCGGAACACCGTCATAGAGCACGCCGTTTTCCAGCAGCATGAAGCGGCGTCCGGTGTTTTCATCGATCACCGGCCGGGCCGTATTCGCCAAAATAATGCGCAGGCTCGCCGCATCGCGAGAGCCCTCCGGTCGCTGCCAGGAGACAAAGGTGTTGTTCAGCAGCCGTCCCGACGGCATCGTACTGATGGATTCGGCATAGGTCGTACGCAGGCCCTCGTCGAAACGTTGGAACTGGCCTGCGACAATGAGATCGAGCTCTGTCAGTTCGTCCTGGCTCTCCAGCAGCAGTTCGGTATTTTCAAGCCCGAGCGGAGCAATCTTCAGGCTCAGCGTCCCCATCAGGACCGAGAGCAGCGAGGCGGCCAACACGGTGGACAGGGCCAGCCGCTTCTGGCTGTAACCGCAGGCGCTCAGTACCGTCATTTCGTTTTCGGAATACATACGCCCAAACGCCAGCATAATGCCGAGAAAAAGCGCGAAGGGGACGATGACCAGCAGGAATTCGGGCAGGCGGTAGAGCATCAGGCGCAGCAGGATGTCGGAGGAAATCTCCCCTGCAACCGCCTGCCCCAGATAGCCGAGAAAGCGCGAGATCATGACAATCACCAGCAGTATCACGGTGACTGAGGACATGATCTGGAAAATTTGCCGTGCCAGATAGCGGAAAATGATCACGCTGCGCTCCCTTCCCCGCCCCTGTCAGCGGCACTCTGACTAGTCAGCGTCGAACTCCCGTTGCTCCAGCATTTCCTGGAACGCCTTGGGAATCTGTGCAATTTTGTGCTTGTCGAAATCAAAAAAGACCACCCCTGTTTTTGCCGCGCACACCACTCGCTCCAGCGCGGTGTTGGTGATCTGATAATAAATATCCAACCCGTAGCGGTTAAAGCGCCCGACCCCGACTTCTACTGTCAGCACGTCGTTGGCAAAGGACTCGGACTGATAGTCTACGGCAAGATCCGTCACAACCATGCCAAGCCCGAAGATGTTCGCCTCGGTAAAGCCCAGATCCGCCAGAAACTGGAGGCGTGCCTCGTGGATGATCCGCACCATGGACACGCTGTCCAAATGCCGGGCGTAGTTGAGGTCACTGATTCCGACCGCGCGCGACATCGCAAAAAGGAAGCATTCCGGCATGGAGATTTTAACGCGTGACATGGAAACCCCGATTAGATCATGACGTGCCCGCGAAGGGCTGGGAGAGGGTCTTGCTGCGCTGTGCCATGCTTTTGGGCTGGCACTCGGACGCCCTCTTTAGAGGCCGCCAATTCTAATCAGCGGGCCTGCCGAAGTACACCTCTTTAGCGTGTCAGATATCCCCCGAACTGCCACGTGTCACGCTATTGCGAAGGGGGGGGAAACTCCCTAGCATTGGGCCACTGCGGCGCGATCGCTGTGCCGATTCTTTCATTCGACAGTCAAAGAGAGCCTCTTCATGAAACATGCCCTGCTGACCACCCCCGCCGCCGCCAAAGCCACCGACTGCATCGTCGTGGGCGTGTGGACCAAAAGCAAACTTTCCGCGCAGGCGGCAGCCCTCGACGAGGTGCTTGGCGGCGAATTGGGCCGCATCGTGGCGACCGGGGATATCAGCGGCAAAATTGGTGACTCCCTGTTCGTGCATCCGCGTGCGGGCAAAGCCAAGCGCGTCCTGTTGGTGGGCTGTGGTGATGAGGGGGCGCTGGACGCCCGCAACTTCCGCAAGCTGGTGAACGCGAGCATCAAGGCGGTCCTCAAATCCAACGCCAAGGACGCCGTCTTCACGCTGGCGGAGCTCCCGATCAAGGATCGCAGCACCGCATGGGCGGTCACGCTGCTCGTGCAGGAATGCGAGAGCGCCAGCTACCAGTATGATCAGACCAAGAGCAAGAAGAAGCCGGCCTATGCCCTGGGCACCCTGGCGGTGAGCATCCCTGCCGGCGCCAATGCGAAAGTCAAAACCGACGCCCTGAAGGCTGGCAGCGCCATTGCCAAGGGCATGCACAAGGCACGGGAGCTCGGCAATCTGCCCGGCAACGTGTGCACGCCCAGCTACCTTGCGAAAACCGCGACGGCATTGGGCAAATCCTATCGTGCCATCTCCACCAAGGTGCTCAATGAAACGCAGATGCGCAGCCTCGGCATGGGCTCCCTGCTCTCCGTCAGCGCGGGCTCGAAGGAAGAGGCCAAACTGATCGTGATGGAATACAAGGGCAATGCCAAAACCACCAGCAAACCGTTTGTGTTGGTCGGCAAGGGCATCACCTTTGATACCGGCGGCATCAGCCTGAAACCGGGCGCGGCCATGGACGAAATGAAGTTCGACATGTGCGGGGCTGCCAGTGTGATCGGCACGCTGACAGCGGTCGCCGAACTGGGACTGAAGATCAACGTGGTGGGCGTCATTGCCGCCGCCGAGAACATGCCGAGCGGGACCGCCACCAAGCCGGGCGACATCGTCACCAGCATGTCGGGCCAAACCATTGAGATTTTGAACACCGATGCGGAAGGCCGTTTGGTGCTGTGCGATGCCCTGACCTATGTGGAGCGCTTCAAACCCCAGAGCGTGATCGATATCGCGACGCTGACCGGCGCCGCCGTGGCGACGTTTGGCGATCAGACCAGTGCGCTACTGAGTCCCGACCAGGCCCTGGCAGACGAGTTGCTGGAGATCGGTCAGGAGACTCTGGATTTCGCGTGGCAATTGCCCCTGTGGGAGGAGTACCAGTCCCTGCTGGACAGCAACTTTGCAGACATCGCCAATATCGGCGGTCCGCGAGCGGGCACCATCACGGCGGCCTGCTTTCTCTCGCGCTTCACTAAGAAATACCGCTGGGCGCACCTGGACATTGCCGGCACGGCATGGCTTTCCGGCGCAGCCAAAGGGGCGACCGGTCGCCCTGTTCCCCTGCTGGTGGAATACCTGCGCCGACAAAAAGCCTGATGCGCTTCCCGCGGGCCGTCACCCCCTGTGGCGGCCCGCGAAACCCTCTCGCGAGTGCTCCCGCTGACGGCCCCCACGCGCCGCAAACAGCCGTTCTGGGGTATACTCGCCATTCACTTGAAACCCACCCGACCTACAGTTGCAGCATTCAATGGACAAGACATACCAACCCCATCAGATCGAACGTCACTGGTACCAGCAATGGGAAGAAAAAGGCTATTTCACGCCGCAGGGAGAGGGCGCCGCCTATTCCATCGTGATTCCACCGCCGAACGTGACAGGCCGTCTGCACATGGGCCACGGGTTTCAGAATGCCATCATGGATGCCCTGATTCGCTACCATCGCATGCGGGGAAACAAGACACTCTGGCAGGTCGGTACCGATCACGCCGGTATCGCCACCCAGATGGTCGTCGAGCGGCAACTGGCGCGGCAAAATCTGACGCGTCAGGACCTCGGCCGCGAGGCGTTTGTCGACAAGGTCTGGGAGTGGAAGCAGGAATCTGGCGACATCATCACCCAGCAGATTCGCCGCCTCGGCTCCTCGCTCGATTGGCGTCGCGAACGCTTTACCATGGACCCGGAGTTCAGCAAGGTCGTGGAAAAGGTGTTTGTTGATCTGTATGACGAACAGCTGATTTACCGCGGCAACCGCCTCGTCAACTGGGACCCGAAGCTGCACACGGCGGTGTCCGATCTCGAGGTCTTGTCCGAGGAAGAAGACGGCTTTTTGTGGCATTTCCGCTACCCCTTGGCTGACGGTGTCACCACCGCCAACGGCGACACCTCGATCACCATCGCCACCACGCGTCCCGAGACCCTGCTCGGCGATACCGCCGTGGCGGTCAATCCGCAGGACGAACGCTACACCGCGCTGATTGGCAAGGAAGTGGTACTGCCGCTGTGCGAGCGTCGCATTCCGATCATCGCCGACGATTACGTGGACGCCGCCTTCGGCACTGGCTGCGTCAAAATTACACCCGCACACGACTTCAATGACTACGAGGTGGGCAAGCGCCACGCGCTGCCCATGATCAACATCTTCACGGCGGACGCTGCCATCAATGAGAATGCCCCGGCCGCCTACCGTGGACTCGATCGCTTCGAGGCGCGCAAGAAAGTGGTGGCAGATCTGGAAGCGCTCGGCCTGGTCGCCAAGATCGATCCCCACAAACTCAAGGTACCCCGCGGCGATCGCACGGGCGCTGTGATCGAGCCCTACCTCACCAATCAGTGGTACGTCGCGGTGAAGTCGCTGGCCGAGCCCGCGATCAAGGCAGTGGAAGACGGCGACATCCAGTTTGTGCCCAAGAATTGGGAGAACACCTACTTTGCCTGGATGCGCGACATTCAGGACTGGTGCATCAGCCGTCAACTGTGGTGGGGACACCGCATTCCCGCCTGGTATGACGCGCAGGACAACATCTACGTCGGTCACGGCGAAGAGGCCGTGCGCGCCAAATACGGGCTGTCGCCAGAGGTGGTCCTGACACAGGACGAAGATGTTCTGGACACCTGGTTCTCCTCTGCCCTGTGGACATTTGCCACGCTGGGATGGCCGGAAGACAAGGCCACGCTCAAGACCTTTCACCCGACGGACGTGCTCGTCACCGGCTTCGATATCATTTTCTTCTGGGTGGCGCGGATGATCATGATGACCCTGAAGTTCACCGGTGAGATTCCGTTCAAAACGGTGTACATCACCGGCCTGGTGCGCGATGAGAACGGGCAGAAAATGTCCAAGTCCAAGGGCAATATTCTCGATCCAATTGACCTCATCGACGGCATCGATCTGGAATCTCTGGTCAGTAAACGCACCAGCGACCTGATGCAACCCCAGCTGGAACAGAAGATCGCCAAGTTCACGCGCCAGGCTTTCCCCGAAGGTATCCCGGCCTACGGAACCGATGCCCTGCGCTTTACGTTTTACTCGCTGGCTTCGACCGGCCGCGATATCAAATTCGACCTCAATCGCATGGAGGGCTTCCGCAATTTCTGCAACAAGCTGTGGAATGCCTCGCGCTACGTGCTGATGAACACCGAGGAAAAGGGCATTGTTTTCCATCAGGAGAAGCAGGCCGCCCTGCGCGCCCAGAACTACTTCAGTCTCGCCGATCGGTGGATCATGTCGCGCTTCCAGCGCACAGTGACGCTGGTACACGAGCACATGGCGGCTTACCGCTTTGACCTGCTGTCTCAGGCCGTGTACGACTTCTTCTGGAACGAGTACTGCGATTGGTATCTGGAACTTTCCAAACCCGTTCTCTGGGACGAGGAAAACCATCCTGAACATGCTCAGACCACGCGACTGACCCTGCTGAGCATTCTGGAAGCCACCCTGCGTCTGACACACCCCCTGATGCCCTTCATCACCGAGGAAATATGGCAACGGATCTCTCCCTTGCTCGACCTGCGCGCAGAAGCTCAGGAGATCAGCGTGATGACACAGGCCTATCCCCAGGCAGACGATGCGCTGGTCGATGCCGAGGCAGAGGCCGACATTGACTGGGTCAAGGGCATCATCATCGGCATCCGCAATATTCGCGGTGAGATGGACATCGCCCCGGGCAAGGCCATCCCCGTCCTGTTGCGCAATGGCAGCGACACAGATCACCACCGGCTGGAGCAGAACCGCCTGTTCCTGATCAAGCTCGCCAAGCTGACCGACATTCGTTTCCTCGCCGCCACCGAGGCAGCCCCCATGTGCGCCACGCAGCTGCACGGGGACATCGAGATTCTGGTCCCCCTTGCCGGCCTGATCGACAAGGCCGCAGAAGCGGCACGCCTGGAAAAGGAAATCGCCAAGCTGGAGAAAAATCTGGCCGGCATCATCGCCAAATTGTCCAACGCGAAATTCGTCGACAATGCCCCGCAGGACATCGTCGACACCGAGCGTGAACGGCAGCGCAGCAATGAGTCCGCCATTGGTGCCCTGAAAGACAAGCTGGCGATGATCAACGCAATGGAGTAATCCGGGGAGTCGTCGATGTGGAATGAGCGTTACAAGGCGGAGCACTACATCTACGGCACCGAACCGAATGATTTTCTGGCGGCGCACATCGCTTGCATTCCGGCCGGGGGACGCGTGCTCTGCCTTGCCGATGGCGAAGGGCGCAACGGCGTTTTTCTCGCGCGCCGCGGATTTCAGGTCACCTCCGTGGACCTCTCCGAAGTGGGCCTCGACAAGGCCCGACGACTTGCCGATTCCCATGGCGTTACTCTGCACCTGGTGCACGCCGATCTGGCTGACTTTCCCCTCGGGGTCAACGCGTGGGAGGGCATCGTGTCCATCTTCTGCCATCTGCCCTCGGCCATAAGAGCACCGCTTTATGCCTCGCTGCCCGCCAGCCTGACGCCGGACGGTGTGTTTTTGCTGGAGGCTTACAGCCCTGCACAGCTGCCGCGTGACACCGGTGGCCCCAAGGATCCCGACATGCTCCTGTCGGCAGACACGCTGCGGCGTGAACTGCCGGGCCTGGATTTTTCCCTGCTGCGTCAGACCGAGCGTTCGGTCGTCGAGGGCACACATCACACCGGCATCGGCGCCGTCGTGCAGGCCATCGGCAAACGTCGCGCAAACTGAAAAACCCCGGGGTCGGCTTGTCGTGGCGACGCAGGCACTGGGCGCTCGGGCCCTGCAGTCAGGTTGCCACTTCATGCTCCTTCATGGGATAGTGACACCCGCACGCTCTGTCCGGGTTTGTTCGCTTTTACTGTCTTCCGGACAGGCAAACGTCCAATAACAAAAACCGGGAAGTCCCTCGCTATGACATCAACGCACTCTCCTGCGGCCGCGCTGCGCTCCATGTTTACCCTGCTCGCCTTCACCTGCCTGACCTTGCTGGGGTCTCAGGGTTGGGCGGCAGACGCCTCGATTCCCCGCACGGCCGATGGCAAACCCGATTTCAATGGCCTGTGGCAGGCGCTTGGCAACACCCATTGGGGTATAGAACCCCACAATGCCCGTTTTGGCCCGGATTATCGCTGGGCGGCGGTAGGCGCCATTCCCGCGGGCAGCGGCGTCGTGGAAGGCGGGCACATTCCCTATACCGCGCAAGCTCGCGCGCAGCAGCAGGAGAATCAGGCGGACTGGCTGGCCAGAGACCCGCTGGTAAAGTGCTACATGCCGGGCGTTCCGCGCGCTAATTATTTGCCGTTTCCGTTCCAGATCATTCAATCGCCGGAACACATCATCATGGCCTACGAGTTTGCGAGCGCGAACCGGATTGTCTACATGAACCGTCCCGATTTTTCCGCCCCGATTCCCAGCTGGATGGGCCACTCGCTCGGGCGTTGGGAGGGCGATACCCTGGTCATTGATGTCACGGACCAAATGCCGGACAGTTGGCTCGACCATTCGGGAAATCATCACACCGAACAATTGAAAGTAACCGAACGGTATACGCATCTAAGCCGTGATGTTGTCCAGTATGAGGTCACGCTGGAAGACCCGGGCGTGTATACCCGCCCCTGGAAAATGAGCATGCCGCTGTACCGTCGGCTCGATGCGAACGCGGAGTTACTGGAATTCAAGTGCGTGGAGTTTGCCGAAGAGCTGCTCTACGGACAGTACGTAAAAGGCGCGGCCGAGCAGGCCAATTGATCCCGCAGACCAATAAGAAAGACATAGTGCATCCCGTGATGCACGAGGAGATCCGATGAAAGCACATCTGACAAAACCGCTATTGCAGGCCATGGCTCTGGTGATGTTCTCCCCGCTGGCAGTAGCGCAGAGCCAGTACGTCGCGCCACGCACCGTCGATGGCCAGCCCGACCTGCAAGGCGTCTGGGCCAATAACAGCACGACGCCTCTCCAGCGTCCGGAGTTTTTTGCGGACCGCGCCGAACTGACCGAAGACGAATACCAGCGCCTGCTGGCACGGGCCAAGGAAATCGAAGAGGGCGGCGGCGATGCCCTGTTCGGGGACGGCTTCCTGAACGCGGTGATCACCGGGGAAGTGGAATCCTACGACCCCAGCACGGGCAACTACGATTCCAGCTGGATGGCGAGCCGCAACATTGAGCGCCGCACCTCCCTGATTGTCGATCCGCCCAATGGCCGTCTGCCCGAAATGCTCCCCGAGGCGCGGCAGCGCATGGCGGATGCCGCGCGGCAGCGTCGTGAAAATCCGGCAGACTCCTATACCTCACGTCCGCTGCAAGAGCGTTGCATCACCTATGGCATGCCCTACATGCTGGCCGGTTATAACAGCTACTATCAGGTCGTGCAGAGCGCGACCCACGTAGCCATTGTGCAGGAGATGATTCACGACGTCCGTGTGATTCCGCTGGATAGCGGTGAGCATGTGGATGAAAACGTGCGCCTGTGGCACGGCAATTCCCGCGGCCATTTCGAGGGAGACACCCTGGTGATCGAGACGCGCAACTTCCTCGACGAGAGCACTTATCTGGGGTCCCGCGGCAATCGTGTTTTCAAGGAACGCTTCACCCGGACGGCAGAGGATGTGCTGACCTATGAATTCACCATCGAAGACGATGAGACCTGGGTCAGTCCCTGGACAGCGGTGGTGAATTACACGCGCAGCGAAGATCCGATCTACGAGTATGCCTGTCACGAAGGGAACTATGCGTTGATGGGGATTCTGGCGGGCGCCCGCGAAGCGGAGCGTCAGGAAGCCGCAGCCGCCAATCAGTGAATCGGACGCTCAGCGGGAGCGGGGCGTACTGCCCTGCTCCAGCGTCCACGCAATCACCTCTCCCGAAACCTGCTGTGCCGCGCGCCCCAGCGCCTCCACGACCTGGGCCGCCTCCCGCCCCTGTACACGTTCTTCCACCTCAAAACGCTGACTGGCCACAATGCGGCGGCTTGCCGTCTCGATCAGGCGTGCATCGAAGTGAATCACCGCGCGCGAGGACTCTCCCTGAATCTCATGATGAAACGCGCGCAACACGCCGCCCAGCTCAAGCGTGGCCTGCAGGCCGTCGCTGCTGGTGCTCAGGGCGGCCACCCGGCCATCCTTCCAGAAGGCATCGAGTAGCCAGTCCCGCCACAGCACCGGCACGGAGGCCGCCCAGCGAGCACCCGCGTGCGCCTCAAACCCGTTGTCCCTTTGCACCAGAAGGCGCGTGCCGCCAAGGGCCTCCGGAGCAGAGGGCGTCGCGAGCCGCAGGGAGTCCAGCGTGGCCGTGGCGTTCGCCGGGCTCATGGCGGTAGCCGGGGGGAGTGTGTACAGGATCGTCGCGCTGCGTTCCGGCAGAACGGTGCATCCGGTCAACAGGCAGACACTCAGCAAGACAGGCAGCAGCAATGCGCGCAGGGTCATGGCGTAAATTCCTTGATGTTGTCATTGCCCAGAAGAAAGCCGGCGGGGTCTTCTTCCAGACGGCGGGAGAGATCACTGAAGGTGCTGAGGATGGCGCGCAGATCCTGCATGGCGGGCTCCAACTCCGAGAGGCTTTGCATGCCTGCATTCATCGCCGCGCTGTTGTCATTGACCAGGGTATCGAGCCGTTCGGTGAGCTGTGCGAGATTGGTTGCCGCCTCGTTTGCCTGCTGGATCAGCGGTGCACCTCGCGCCAGCACTTGCTCATCGAGCTGCTGCAGCAGATGGTCCAGCGAATTGGTGACCGCCACAAGGCCCTGAATGCCCTCGCGCAAGCTGCCCTGTTCCGCGTTCATGGCTGCGGTAAAACTGGAAAGATTGGTCAACACGGCATTCATGTTGGCCAGAACATTGCCAAACTGGGCGGCATTTTCCGGGGCGAGAATCGCATTGGCGCGATCCAGCAGTTCCGTCACGCTGATCATCAACTCTTCGCTGTTGGTCCGCAGCTGTGTCAGCGAAGAAGGCTCGGCCTCGATCACGGGGACGCCTTCCGCAGCAGTCAACAGCGCGCTGGAAGGAGTGCCCTGCCCCAGTTCTATGCCCGAGGCACCGGTAATATTGAGCAGGGCGAGACGGGCCGTGGTGTCGGTTTTAATCGGGGCAGCACTGCTCACCTGAATGCGGGCCCAGACGCGCCGTGGGTCCTGTGGGTCCAGCCACAGCCGTTCCACCTCACCCACGCGGATGCCGCTGTACTGCACCGCACTGCCAACACTCAGGCCCGAGACAGCCTCATTGAACACAACGTCGTAGCGGCGAAAATCACTGTTGATGTCCGAGCGCGACAGCCACAAGGTAAACAGCAGGGCAGCGGCGGCCGCGGCCAGGGTAAAGGCACCAATCAGGATGTGGTGGGCTCGGGTTTCCATCGTCTACTCACCTCTGCTGCGCCGCCACGGCGGCGGCACGGCCACGCGGGCCATGAAAATAATCCTGAATCCAGGGGTCCGGTGTCGCCGCCACGGCCTCGAGCGTGTCCACCACCAGCACTTTTTTCTGTGACAACACGGCGACACGGTCGCAGGCGGTGTACAAGGTATCAAGATCGTGGGTCACCATGAACACCGTGAGTGAAAACGCGTTGCGCAAGGTGATCAGCAGCTGGTCGAAGGCGGCGGCCCCGATGGGATCAAGCCCGGCCGTCGGTTCATCCAGAAACAGGATGTCCGGGTCCAGCGCCAGCGCCCTCGCCAGGGCTGCCCGCTTGATCATGCCGCCGGAAAGGTCGGCAGGATACAGATCTCCCGCGTGGGAGGACAGACCGGCGAGCGCCATTTTCACGGCCGCCAGTGCACTCGCCCGGCGGCGTGAGAGCCCGGCATGCTCCATCAGCGGCAGCGCGATATTTTCCAGAACGGTCAGTGAGGAAAACAGCGCTCCCTGCTGAAACAGCACCCCAATCCGTCGCTCCAGCTGCGCACGGGGTTCCGCCGCCAGGGCCAGCAGGTTCTGCCCAAACAGATGCACCTCACCCGCACTCGGGCGCATCAGACCGACAATGGAGCGCAGGAGCACCGACTTGCCCGTGCCCGAGCCACCCACAATGCCCAGAATCTCCCCGCGTCGCACATCAAGCCGCAGGTCCTCGTGGACGCTGTGGGTCCCAAAGCGGTTGCACAGCCCTCTGATCTGAATAATCGCGTCCGGACTCACCAGTCCATCTCCATATAGAAAAGCGCGGCAATGGCATCTACCAGGATCACGACAAAGATCGACTGCACCACACTGGAAGTTGTGTGTTCTCCGACAGACTGGGCGCTACCTTTCACCCGGAAACCTTCGAGACATCCGATCAGCGCGATCAGCACCGCAAACACCGGCGCCTTGCCCAGACCAAGCAGGAGATGGCGCGGCGGAATTTCCTGCACAATGCCCACGAAGCGCGCCACGGAAATATCGAGGGTGCCCACGGCGACCACGGCACCGCCCAGCATGCCCGCCATCACGCCGATGAAGGCAAGCAGCGGCAGGGTGATGAGCAGCGCCAGCACCCGGGGCAACACCAGCAACTCCACGGGATTCAGCCCCTGTACCGTGAGCGCGTCCAGTTCCTCATTGACCTTCATTGATCCTATCTGGGCGGTATAGGCGCTGGCGGTGCGGCCCGCCAGCAGAATCGCCACCAGCAGCACGCCCAGCTCCCGCATGAAGGCATAGGCCACCAGATCAACGGTGTAAATCGTGGCACCAAAATTCGCGAGCACCGTTGCGCCAAGGAACGCCACCACGGCGCCAATCAGGAAGTTCAGCAAGGCAACGATGGGGACGGCATTCAGGCCGGCCTGATGCATCTGCGCCACCAGAGGCGTGACGCGCCAGCGCCACGGCTGGGGAAGCAGGGTCAGGAAGGTGAGCAGGGTGACGCCCAGAAATCCGAGAAACTCGCGCACCTGCTGCCAGGATGCCGAGACCCGCGCACCGAGGCCCGCGAGGACATC
>CAZICZ010000006.1:0-206576 GCA_964538025.1 uncultured Klebsiella sp.
CAAGCCCACCTCGTCATTACGCCTTTTGACATTGACGGCGGGACGTGACGCGATCCTGCACTATTTTGAAAATACCTGGGGCCTGACGGAAAGCTTGTTCTCGGCGCTGACCTGCGAGGAGGCCTATTACCGTCGCCCGTATCACAAGACGCGGCATCCGCTGATCTTCTATTACGCCCATCCGGTCACGTTTTACGTGAACAAGCTGCTGGTGGCAGGTGTGATTCAGGAGCCGGTCAATGCCCACTTTGAGGTGCTGTTTGAAACCGGTGTCGACGAGATGAGCTGGGATGATCTGCATGAGGGAGACCAGAACATTTGGCCGGCGCTGGAAGAGGTCATCGACTACCGCAGAACGGTCTACCACCTCGTGCGCTCCCTGATTAAAACTCACCCGGTATTTGATTCGCCCATCACCATGGACAGCCCGGCCTGGGCACTGGTCATGGCATTCGAGCACGAGAGGATCCATCTGGAAACCTCCAGTGTGCTCATGCGGGAACTGCCGCCCCACTTGCTCAGAACGCCCGAAAAGTGGCCGAAGGTGTTATTGCGGGATGCATCTCAGCCAAATTCCTGCCCCGTTCCCGGTGTGCATTTTCCCGCCGAAAATCCCATGGTGCAGGTACCTGCGTGCCGCGTGCGACTCGGGAAACCGCGCGGCTGGCCGAGCTTCGGCTGGGACAATGAGTACGGGGAGGACTCGCGTCAGACGGCGGCCTTCAAGGCGAGCTCGCGCCTGATCAGCAATGGGGAATTCTACGAGTTCGTTGCCAGCGGCGCCTATCTGGATGACCGCTACTGGAGCGATGCGGGGCAGCGCTGGCGTCGTTTCCGCAACACGCGCTGGCCCACCTTCTGGGTTCAGGATGGTCCCGTGGGTTCCCACCGTTACAAACTGCGCACCACCTTCAGTGTCGAGGACATGCAATGGGACTGGCCGGTTGTCGCCAATTATTACGAAGCGAAGGCGTATTGCGCCTGGCGGACAGAGCGCGACGGTGCCAGTGTCCCGTACCGCCTGCTGCGTGAGCAGGAACATCTTGCCATAAGAGACCCCGCGCTGCAGGAGGCTGGAGACTGGACCCCCGGCAATCAACGCCTTCTGGATCTCGATCGCGTGATGGTTGATGAGGCCGAGCTGGCCTGCGCTTACGAGGTCAACAACAATCTGCATTTTGGCAGTGAAAGCCCTGTGGATCGCTTCGCTCCCAACAGTCGCGGTTTCCACGACGTCTTCGGAAATGTGTGGCAATGGTGTGAAGATACTTTCCATCCGCTGCCGGGCTTCCGCATTCATCCCTATTACGTGGATTTCAGCACTCCCTGTTTCGACGATCAGCACCAGATGATTCTAGGGGGCTCCTTCATCAGCACCGGGGACGAAGCCAGCATCTGGTCACGTTTCCATTTCCGTCCGCA
Source organism: uncultured Klebsiella sp. (assembly GCA_964538025.1). GTDB lineage: Bacteria > Pseudomonadota > Gammaproteobacteria > Pseudomonadales > Pseudohongiellaceae > UBA5078. The sequence goes on from CAZICZ010000006.1 coordinate 1,423, forward strand.
TTTCTTCCAGCATGCCGGATTCCGTCTGGTACAGGGTGAGGAAAATGCACAGGAGCTGCAGGATCGCTACGAAACCGACGCTCTGTTGAATCAGTACCTTTTATTCCACTATGGAACAGAAGAAGAAAACCGTGATACCGCCATCACGGCACGTGTCGGCCACCCTCGCGTCACCGAATTCATTCCTGCCACCGTGGCGCTGGTGACCCGTTTTGCCACGCACTTTGAACGTGTGCTTGATCTTGGCTGTGCCGTCGGGCGCGCTAGCTTTGAACTGGCCCGGCATTTCGACGAGGTGGTGGGGCTGGATTACAGCCAGTCCTTCATTGATGCTGCGCGGGATCTGCAGCGACGCGGCGAGCGCCCTTATCTGCGCCACGATACCGGCCGCTACAGCACTCCCCTGTGCGCGCGTGTCGAGCCGACGATTGACCGCGAGCGCGTGCACTTTGTCCGGGGAGATGCCGGCAATCTTAAGGAAACGACGCTGGCCTCCGGGTCCGCCCTGAAAGGTTTTGATGCTGCGCTGCTAAGCAATCTTCTGTGCCGTCTGCCGGACCCAGCGGCCTGCCTGCGGCAGTTTGTGGAAGACCCTCATCTGCTCAATCCCGGTGGAATTCTGGTGATCGTTTCCCCCAACAGTTGGATGCCGCAATACACCGACGAAGCGGCTTATCTGGACGGGGACACCAGTGAGACCGCGCTTGCACACCTTGCTCGCCATCTGCCGGGGTTCCGTCGGGTGCATGAGGGCGATCTCCCCTTCATGATCCGGGAGCACCGGCGCAAGTATGAGTACATCGTCAGTCAGGTCTCGGTATGGCAGAAGCAGTAAGAGCGGCCCTGTTTGAGACTCCCCGACTTTATGCCAGAGCGCTCGACGAAGGCGATCTGCAGGAGATGCTCACGGTATATGGCGACCAGGAAGCGATGGTGTGGGTGGGCGATGGAGACGTGCTGTCTCCCGATGAGGCGGTCGCATGGATCGCCAAGACGCAGAACAACTACCAGGTGCGAGGCTACGGGATGACCGCCATCGTGCTGCACAAGACCCACGAAGTCGTTGGCTTTTGTGGCCTTGTGCATCCGGATGGTCAGCCGGAGGTCGAGATCAAGTATGCGTTCAAACGCGCCTTCTGGGGGCAGGGGCTTGCCACCGAAACAGTTGTCGCCATGGTGGCATACGGCGTGCGTTGCTTCGACATGGCCTATATCATGGCCACCACCGCCCCCGAGAATGCCGCGTCCCACCGGGTTCTGCTGAAGTCGGGATTTCAGTGGGGGCCTTTGGTGGATGATCCTGACGGCAGTAAAACACAGGTGCTGGAATGGCACAGGAGGCAGTCCTAGTGAAGACCCTGCGAACACTTTCGTTGGTGCTGGCCACGACAATCAGTCCGGCGCTCTGGGCGGCCTGCGCGCCTGAGGGCATGCAAATTCAGGTGCTGGGCTCCGGTGGGCCGGCGGATTCCGCCGGGCGCGCCTCCACCAGCTATTTGGTCTGGATTGACGGGGTTAACCGTGTTTTGGTGGATGCCGGCAGTGGGTCCAAGAAGCCCTTTTACCAAGCCGGTGCCACGCTGGCGGACATCGACCTGATTGCTCTGAGCCATTTCCATCCCGATCATGCCGCAGAGTTCCCTGCCCTCTTGTGGCCGGCGGGCGGGCAATTCGCCGTGAGCGGGCCGGCAGGCGCCGCCGGGTTTCCCTCGGTGCAGGAGTTTGTGCAGCAGATGACGGGGCCAGAGGGAGTCTTTGCCGTACTCAATGACCGTGTGCAGTTCGCCGTAACGCAAGTGGACCCGACAGCCTCCCAAACGCAAACGGTCTGGGACCAGGAGGGCATTCTGGTCAGCGCCAGAGGCGTGCCCCATGGCAATGTGCCGACACTGGCATACCGGGTGGAATTCGGTGGCAAGCAGGTGGTTTTCACCAGCGACCAGACGGGCACCGATGCGAGCTTTGACCGTTTCATCGCCGGTGTCGATCTGCTGGTGATTCACCTCGGAGCGGGCGAAAACGCCGCTGGTGCCATCGCCAACCTGCATGCCACACCGTCGGTCTGGGGACAGATGGCGCAGCGGGCGGCGGTAGGCAAAGTGCTTGTCAGCCACATTTCCACCTCTTCCGCGCAGGAGCTGGCGGACAGCGTGGCGATCATTGCGCAGCATTACTCAGGAGAAATTCTGGTCGGGGAGGACTTGCAGTGCGTTGCCTTGTGAACCTGATCAGACAACAGTGCGGGAGACCTGTATGGCGTGGCTGATCACCAAATACCTGCTGACGGCGGCAGTGGTGGTGCTGGTATCCGAGGTCGCCAAGCGCAGCGACAAACTCGGCAGCCTGGTGGCGGCACTGCCTATGGTCACGGTGCTGGCTCTGATCTGGCTGTATCTCGAGAATCAATCCCAGGAAAAAATTGCCAATCATGCCTGGTACACCTTCTGGTATGTGTTGCCGACACTGCCGATGTTTCTGGTCTTCCCCGCCCTGCTGCCCCGTCTGGGGTTCTGGGCCACACTGGCGGCCTGCGTGCTCTTGACGGCCGTTTGTTTTGCCCTGTTTGCCCGTCTGATGCGACAGTTCGGCATCCTCCTGCTGTAGAGGATTGACGCCACCGCGCCGGCACACTACTGTATATATAAACAGGCGTGTCGGTGCTCATGAATCTCCCTTCCTATGCCGAGCTGCATTGTCTCAGCCATTATTCCTTCCTGCAGGGTGCCTCTTCGCCACAAGAGCTGGTCGAGACGGCCTGCGCGCTGGGCTACACCGCGCTGGCCATCACGGATGAATGCTCCCTGTCCGGCGTGGTGAGAGCCCATGTCGCCGCCCGTGGCACGTCCCTGCACCTGTTGATCGGCAGTCGCTTTGTGCTCGAGGACGGTCTGTGTTTTGTCCTGTTGGCCCGCAGTCGCCATGGCTATGGGCAAATGTCCCAGCTGATCACCAGCGGGCGCCGCGCTGCGACCAAGGGATCCTACACACTCGACCGCAGCACTGTGGAACGCCATCCTCTGGACGAGTGTCTGGCCCTGTGGATTCCGCCCAAGGGGACGTTGCCACAGGAGCAGGTGCTCTGGCTGGACGCGCAGCTGCCCGGCAGAACGTGGATTGCCGCCGAACTGCTGCTGCAGGGCGGTGACAAGCGGCGTTTGGATCAGCTGCTTGCGCTGGGGCAGCGTCTGGGGCTCCCGGTGACGGCCAGCGGGGCGGTGTGCATGCATGTGCCGGAGCGCAGCATGCTGCGTGACACGCTGACGGCCATCCGCCTTGGCAAAACGCTGCAAGAGCTTGGCAAGGCTGCTGCCTCTAATCGCGAGCAGCACCTGCGCCCCCGTGCTCGGCTGGCGAAGCTCTATCCCGCCACCCTGTTGGAGGAGTCAGTGAAAATTGCCGCGCTGTGCCGCTTTTCGCTGGAGGAGCTGCGCTACGAATACCCTCATGAACTGGTGCCGGTCGGGCATAGTGCCAGCAGCTGGCTGCGCGCCCTGAGTCTGAAAGGGATAGCAGAGCGTTGGCCGGAAGGTGCTCCGCCTGAGATTCTGCAACAGGTCGAAAAGGAGCTCGCGCTGATTGCCGAGCTGCGCTACGAGCATTTTTTCCTCACCGTACACGATGTCGTGGTCTTCGCCCGCAGCCGCGGGATTCTGTGCCAGGGCCGCGGGTCTGCGGCCAATTCGGCTGTCTGCTATTGTCTGGGGATCACGGCAGTGAATCCGGTCAGCATGTCGCTTCTTTTTGAGCGATTTTTATCCAAAGAGCGCGATGAACCTCCGGACATCGACGTTGATTTTGAACATGAGCGTCGTGAGGAGGTCATTCAATACCTCTATCAGAAATACGGTCGGCATCGCGCGGCGCTGGCGGCAACGGTGATCTGTTATCGCGCCCGCAGCGCCATCCGGGATGTCGCAGGGGCTTTGGGCATCGGGCCGCAGGAGACCGCCCTGCTCGCAAAAGCCGTGGACTGGTACGGTCAGCACATCGACGAGGATTTGGCGGCTTCCGGCGTGTCCCTGCCCCCCGAGCGCCTGCGCCTGTTCCGGGAGCTCACGGGGCAGTTGCTTGGTTTTCCCCGCCATCTCTCCCAGCACGTCGGAGGATTCGTGATCAGTCAGGGACCGCTCGCCGAGCTGGTTCCCGTCGAGAATGCCGCCATGGCGGACAGAACGGTCATTCAGTGGGAAAAGGATGATCTCGAGGCGCTGGGACTTCTGAAGGTCGATGTGCTGGCGCTGGGCATGCTCAGTGCCATTCGCAAGGCAATCGACCTGATCAACCGGTCCCCGCAGGCAGCACCGGACCGGCCACTGGCCCTGCATACGATTCCCGTGGAAGACCCGCAGGTCTACGACATGATCTGTGCGGCCGATACCGTGGGGGTTTTCCAGATCGAATCCCGTGCGCAGATGAGCATGCTGCCGCGGCTTCGTCCACGCCATTACTATGACCTGGTGATTCAGGTGGCGATCGTGCGACCTGGCCCCATTCAGGGCGACATGGTGCATCCCTATCTGGCCAGACGCCACGGCAAGGAAGCCATTGTGTACCCCAGTGAGCAGGTGCGAGACGTTCTTTCCCGCACACTCGGCGTGCCGATTTTCCAGGAGCAGGTAATGAAGATCGCGATTGTCGCCGCAGGTTTTACGGGCGGTGAAGCGGACCAGCTCCGGCGAGCGATGGCCGCGTGGAAAAAAAAGGGTGGACTGGAACCTTTCAGGGAGAAATTAACGAACGGGATGCGAGAACGCGGCTATTCTGAACAGTTCTGTGAAAAGATCTATAACCAGATCAAGGGCTTTGCAGACTATGGTTTTCCGGAATCCCATTCTGCCAGCTTTGCCCTGCTGGCGTATGTGTCCTCGTGGCTCAAGTATCATTACCCCGCCCATTTTTGTTGTGCACTTCTTAACAGCCAGCCTATGGGGTTCTATGCGCCTGCACAGCTGGTGCAGGATGTCAGGAAGCATGGTGTGACGGTGTTGCCGGTTGATGTGAACCACAGCGAATGGGATAGCACGCTCGTGTATGCCGGGGACACCGCCCCGCCCGCGTTGCGTCTTGGTTTGCGGATGGTGAAGGGGCTGACGAGGGACGGGGCGCAGCGCCTGTGTGCTGCTCGGCAGAGCGGGCCTTTTGCCAGTGTGCAGGGGCTTGTCGAGCGTGCTGCCTTGCAGGCAGGTGATCGCGAGTGTCTTGCCGCGGCGGATGCCCTGCGCCCGCTCTCGCGTGATCGTTATCGCGCCTTCTGGGATGTGGCCGGAGTTGAGTCGCCATTGCCTTTATGGGCTGGGACATCGGAGTGGCCGCAGGCGCCACAGGTGGTGAGTCTGTTACCCAAACCCACCGAAGCCCAGGACATTCTCGCGGATTACAACAGCGTTGGCCTGAGCCTGCGGCGTCATCCACTTGCCTTGTTGCGTGATCACTTGCGCGACTACCGGGTGTCCGTGGCAGCGCAGCTGCCAGCGCTGCGCAGTGAGACGGCTGTGAAAGTGGCCGGCATTGTCACCTCACGACAACGGCCGCAAACGGCGTCGGGGGTCACCTTCATGACGCTGGAGGACGAAACGGGCTTTCTCAATGTGGTTGTCTGGCCCGCTGTGGCGGCTTCCCACGGGAGGATCGTGCGTGAGGCCAGCTTGCTGGGGGTCTCCGGGAAGGTGCAGATCAGCGAGGGGGTGGTGCATGTGATTGCGACGAGGCTGGTGGATTTGAGCCACTGGTTACCGGCGATGCAGACACGTTCGCGCGATTTCTGTTAATCGAATATGCCATGCAAATACCAGGCGTCGTGCATCGCCCTCTCGCCTCGTTCACGAAAGACCCAGAGGTGCATGCCGTGGCGGTTGCGCGCGACATAGTAGTCACGGCAAATCGCCTCGCGTTCCCACCACTGAGTTTCGATGCGCTCCGGCCCGCTGAGCAGCCGCAGGCTGCCCTGATAGAACAGCTGTCCTTCCTCCACCGGGAGCGCGAGCGGGGCGGGCAGCAGCCAGCAGGGACGCTCCTGCGGGGACAAACCCGCCTGCACCGTTGCGGGCCGCTCCCCCAAAGGAAGGCTCACTCCGGCCTGCTCCGGGCAATGAGAGTCCTGACAGTGGAGGCTGCGCACCGCGGGGTTTCCCAGCCGCGCCTGCAGTTGCTCCAGCAAGGGCAGCAGGCTGTCGGCATTGTCCTGCGCCTCCCGTAGGGCGGCGGTAATGCCGCTAAGACTGTCTGTTCTGCCCACGAAGGCCTGCAAATCCGAGACGCTCAACCGCAGACCGGTGACGGCGGCGGGCAGCATGAGGGTGTTGACCCGGGTTTCCAGCAGGAGAAGAAGATGGCCGTGTTCACGGCTTGCCTGTCGCAGCTCCACAGAGACGCGCGTGCAGGGCAGCTTTTCATGCAGCAACTCCAGGATCAGCCGTGTGGTGGCGCTTTCCCGGATGAGCAGGAAGTGGCACAGCCGGGTCACCAACTGGGCAATCCCCGGCAGCAGGTGGTGCGTGTTGTCGATCCCGTATTCGTAGTCGAGGCGCTCCCGGAAAAGGGGCGGGGCCCGAAAAGGACGCACAGCGGATGGTGTCTTGCCAAGGCACTGTGAGAGTTGCTGAACAAACCCTTTGCCAAAACGTCGGCCCAGTTCTGGGGTGGGCAGGCGCCAGAGGTCGCGCAGTGAAAACAGCCCCATATTCTGCAGCTGACGCAGCTGCCGGGGTGTCAGGGCCATGCGGTGCAGTGGCAGATGGCCGAGGGCGGCCCGCAAATCCTCCCGACGCTGCACCAGCAGATTGCTGCCGGCGCTGGCCAGCAGAAGACTGGCGGCCGGAACGGGGCTGACTGCCTCGTGAAAGCGGACGGGCAAACCCCAGCGCTGCAACAGGGGCTCCAGGAGGGCGTGAACACGCCGGCGGAGGGGAGCGATGCCTCCAAAGTAGCGCAGAACACTGCCCGCCTCGAAGACGAGGCTGTCGGGGGCATGCAGGCTGACGGTGGCACTGACGGCCTCCAGCACCTGAGCGATATGTTCTAAACGCGCCGCAGCAAGCCCCGGCGGGGAGGGCGGGAGGGTGAGTACAGGCAGGTGCACTGCATACCACAGCGCGTTCTGCGTGCCGCTCACCGCCCGCTTGAGCCCCTCCCGCCTGCGGGGAAGGGCCGTGAGTCGGCGTCCCGAGGGGGCCCGCCTGAGGGGATGGCTGATCATGTCAGCCTCCTTGGCACGAGAATGCACCCGTGCTGATGGCTGCCTCGCGCCTTGAGGACGGTAAGAAGAAGGTTGTCGCCACTCACTTCCGCCCGCAATCGCAAAACGGAGGCAGAGTGCCGGAGCTGGCGCTGATGGAACACGATGCCAAGGGTGTGCCCAGTCACGGTAGCCAGTTGCAAGCGCCGGAGGTGCTTGCCCGTCACGTGTGCCGGCCAGGCGAGTACCAGTGTGCTGGCGGGAGTCTGCAGCGCCCGCTCGACAGTCCAGAGAAAATCCTTCAGGGGCGGGTTCACCAGAATCATGCGGCCGATGTCCACCCCGGCACTCGCCAGCGCGGGCGCATAGGGAATGCAGGGGGGCGATATCCATAAGGCGGATGAGCCCTGCGTACTCAGCCGACGGAGAAGGGGGAGCAGTAATTGCAGTTCTCCGGCACCCCACAGAGGCGTGATGATCTCCACCAGACCGTGGGGGGGCCACCCCTTCCAGGGCAAGCTGGCGTCCAGTGCGGCAAAACCGGTCGAGTGGCCGGGAAGGAGGCCGGAGGGAGTTGCCGCCCTGTGCTCATGTTCGCTGCCGCGCCAGAGAAACCGCTGCTGCAGTAGCGAATTGAGGGAATCTGAAGGGGCAGGTATCGGCATGATACTGTATATATTACCAGTATTGTCCGGGCCCACAAGCGGGCTGTTCCCGCGGTGAATCCACCGCACTCCCGATGCGAGGCGATCCCAAAATGAGAAATGCCTCTAACTTACGGAAATTCAGTGAATTTTCTCATGTTAAGAGATTGTCACAAAAACAGCTTTGGTTTACTCTTCAGGGCCTTAGCTGTACAAGCTGAGCAGGCGAGTTAAATAACAAGCACAATCAACTGGAACATCGGGTAATTGATGAAAAGCAAACCAGATATGCTCGTGGTGGTCGTGATGCTCTTTGCCCTCGGCGTTCTCGCCAGCGGCGTCGCTCAAAGCGGATTGCTTTGAGATTCCCGGCATTCACCCACCGGTAAGCCCACACAGCCCCGTCATTCCCCATATCGCCTAGAGGCGGTAGGAGGCGTGGTCACTCTCGATACGATCCATGGCCACATCCCAGGCCTGATTTTCCACCCTTTCCACGCGCTGACATTCGTGCGCCAGGCCCACCAGCCGTGGCAGATTTCGGCCCGCACGTGTCCGAAACCAGAAGGTTCTGTCGTAGATCCCCTTGCCCATTCCGAGCCGGTTGCCGCTCGCGTCAAAGCCCACCAGAGGAACGAAAACCAGATCAAGAAAACGGGCAGGAAGCGGCTTCGCCCGTCGCAAGGAGGGTTCCTGCATGCCCCAGCGGTGGGGCACAAGCGTGTCGCCTTCGCGATAGCGCAAAAACAGCAGAGACCGTGAACGGTGAGGGTGCATACAGGGCAGATAACATTGCACCCCGCGTGAGAGCGCATCCGCCAACAGCAGTGCGGGGTCGATTTCCCCATCGGTTGCCAGATAAAACGCAATGCGGCGAGCACACCGGAAGAAGCGTTGGCTGCTTACGCGATGGTAAAGCCGATGAGCGGCGATTTCCTGTTGCCGGGGGCTCAAGGCGCAACGCGCCTGACGAAGGCGTTTCCGGAGGGAAGCAGGGGAGTGTGAAGTCATGGTACGGGAGGGGTCAGAAATGGAAGTCACCCGGAGCACCGCTATCAAAGTAGTCCTGAACCCAACGGTCCAGGGGGTGCCTCCAGCGGCACATAAGGCTTTCCGTCAAGCGGACATGCGCAACAGCACCTGCAAGGAGACTCCGGTTATACAGATATCGGCTCAAGAACATTTTTGATTGGCCAATGCTCAAGGCAACTCGGGGTCAAGTATAGCGCAGTTGTCAGGGGGTGATCGACCAAGCGCCGCAAAGTTTTTTGTCTCAATCCCTTCAGGTTATTTCAATCTGACGATTGATCTGCAGGCTGCGGTCGATTTTTTCTTCAAGAAATTTCAATTTTTGCAGCGTCTGATGACGGCTTTCATTGAGTTGCTGACTCATGGCCAGCATGTCGTGGGTAATGTTAAGCGCGGCCATAACAGAAATTTTCTCGAGGCCATGGATATTGCCGCGTGACTTGATCTTGCGCATGTTCTCGTCGAGATAACGGGCGGACTTGAGGAGTGCTTCCTGCTCTGAGGGCGGGCAGCTGACCTGATATTCTTTGTCGAGAATTTTGACGACGACGGTACCGGGTGTGTTTTCTTCTGCGTTCATGCGATCTCTCTTGATTCGACTTGGGGAAGCCGCCGCCCGCTGACGCTAGGCATGCCGATCCTCAACCCGATTGCGATTGCTCCATGGACTTGAGCCGGTTCAATACGGACTCAAGACGGCTCTTGGCAAGCTTGTTATTCTCGAGCAGTTGCTGGCGTTCGGATTGCCAGTTATGCTCGTTTGCACGCAAAAGCTGATTCTCGCGTTTCATCGCTGCACACAGCTCGATGAGCGCATCAATCTTTTGATCCAGCGTGGTAAATTTGTCGTCTGTCATCAGGATGTTCGCCGTACGCATCGCCGCTGACGCGGCAAGCATAACCCACTGGTAAATTCCCCGTTACTATAGAGGCGAGACCCTGACCGGTCAATCGCCGCCGAAGGAAATGTCGACCCATGACGACGCTCTATGAAGAAGCCGCGCGCAGGCGCAAAGAATTGATGCAGCAGATGGAGCCCAACAGCATCGCGCTGCTGTGCGCTGCACCGATGGCAACCCGCAGCAATGACACCGAATACCCCTATCGACAGAACAGCGACTTTTATTACCTGACTGGCTTTGTCGAGCACGACGCAGTGCTCGCGTTGATTCCCGGGCGCAAGCAGGGCGAGGTCGTCCTGTTCTGTCAGGAGAAGGATAAAACGCGCGAGTTATGGACCGGAATTCTGATGGGGCCGGAACAAGCGATCAAACAACTGCGCCTCGACGATGCCTTTCCGATCGGGGACATCGATGACATATTGCCCGGCCTCATCGAAGGGCGCGATCGCGTCTACTATTCCATGGGCAAGGATTCGCGGTTTGATCAGCGAGTGATGGAGTGGGTCAAGGTTGTTCGCGACAAAGCGAGGCAAGGGGCACACCCGCCCGGTGAATTTCTGGTGCTGGATCATTTGCTGAATGAGATGCGCCTGATCAAGAGCACGATGGAGATCAAACTGATGGAGCGCGCAGGCGCTATATCAGCCGAAGCTCACAAACGTGCTATGGCGATCTGCCGCCCCGGACTTTACGAATACCATCTCGAAGCCGAGCTGATGCATGAGTTCATTCGCAGCGGAAGCCGCGCGCCTGCCTACAATAATATTGTCGCGGCCGGGAAAAATGCCTGCATTCTGCATTACATCGAAAACAACGCGATGATTAATGACGGTGATCTGGTGCTGATTGATGCCGGTTGCGAATTCGACTATTACGCGGCAGATATCACCCGCACCTTTCCGGCCAACGGAATTTTCAGTAAGGAACAGAAAGCCCTTTACGAACTGTGCCTTGACGCGCAACTGGAAGCGATCAAGGCGATCAAGCCGGGAGCCCCGTGGGATGCTCCCCACAATGCCACGGTCCGCATCATCACGGCGGGTCTGGTGAAGCTGGGGCTGCTCAAAGGCGAAGTGAAATCCCTGATCAAGAGCGAAGCCTACCGGGAGTTTTACATGCATCGCGCCGGGCATTGGCTGGGCATGGATGTGCACGATGTCGGCGATTACAAAATAGACGACAAGTGGCGCCTCATGGAGCCGGGTATGGTGACAACGGTGGAACCCGGTATTTATGTTTCGCCTGACAACAAGAAGGTTGCCAAGAAATGGCGTGGCATCGGTATCCGCATAGAAGACGATGTCCTCGTCACGCGCACCGGGCATCGCATCCTCAGTCAGGGGGTGCCCAAGACGGTCGCTGAGATCGAACGCTTCATGGCGCAGGCGCGCGCAAAAGCCGTGGCCTGAGAAGGCGTAAAGGGAGAGTTTTTGTGAGAGTGTCGGCGGCGCAGGCGCATTACGACATCGCCATCATCGGCGGGGGGCTGGTGGGTGCCAGTTTCGCCTGCCTGCTGGCGCAGGCACTAGAGGGCAGTGGCCTGCGCATTCTGGTGACCGAAGCAGCGAGTACCCCGCAATCATCGAACAGTTTTGACGCCCGCTCTACGGCCCTGTCATATGGCAGCGAGCAGATTTATCGACAGCTCGGACTCTGGCAGGCGTTGGCGCCCTATGCCACAGCCATCGAACGTATTCATGTGTCGGATCGCGGCCACTTTGGCGCAGTTCGCCTCGATCACCGGGATTTCGGGGTGAATGCTCTGGGCCAGGTGGTAGAAAACCAGCATCTGGGCATTGTGCTGACGCAGGCGCTGGAGCACTCCCCTGTCCTCGATTTTCTGTGCCCCGCCATCGTTACGCGTGCCAACCCAACGCCAACCGGCATGACGCTTGCGCTAAAGGGTGACACTCCTCGAGAGGTGAGCGCCTCACTGGTGGTGCTGGCCGACGGCGGCAGGTCTCCTTTGACTCAGCAATTGGGGATCGAGAGTGCACTGACCCAGTACGGACAAAGCGCCATCATCGCCAATATCGCGTTCGCACAGCCTCATGCCCATGTGGCCTATGAGCGCTTTACCGACACCGGACCACTCGCTGTTCTGCCCTTGGCAACACAAGAGCAACAGCCACGCGGAGCGCTGGTGTGGACGGTCGGGAGCGACGAAGCTGCGGCTCACATGGCGCTGACGGATGCGGCATTTCTGGAGACATTGCAGCGACGCTTCGGCCATCGGCTGGGACAGTTGACGCGCGTGGGCACGCGATCGGTCTATCCCCTGACCCTGAGTGTGGCGAGAGAGCAAATACGGCCCGGGTTGGTGCTGCTGGGGAACGTGGCGCACACCCTGCACCCTGTCGCGGGACAGGGCCTGAATCTCGCCCTGCGCGACGCGGCGGCACTGGCAGCGATTCTTGCACAAGCAGCCGAAGAGAAAGAGGCGCTGGGGAGCATGGCGGTGCTGCAGCGATATGAACAGCAACAGCAGCAGGATCAGTCGGCTACAATCCTGTTCAGCCATGCCATGACGCAGCTGTTTTCGAGTACGCATCCCGTTCTGGTGTGGGCGCGCAAATTCGGGCTCTTGTCGATCGACCTGCTGCCTCCGCTCAAGCGAACTCTCGCCAGGCAGGCCATGGGACTGGGCGCCCGGGAACGCCGGGCCTAGTAAGAGCGTTAGCGCGCGTAGCCTTGCAAGACCTCCCGGAGGCGTTCGATGCGCTTGCGGTTAACACCAAGATCGCTATGCCCAAGACGAGAGGCTGAGCGCACATCGGTATGACCCTCAGAAGGATTCTCCAGAAACTCCACATCATCCACAAAGCCCATCAGTCGCGATGTGAACTCCGCGTAAAGATACCGTCCGTCTTCCTGAATGATGCGTGCTTCGGGCATTCCTGAAAGAGCCTGCCGAATCTGGGCCAGCGTGGCGGCGAGCGGGGCAATGCGGTGCGATTCGCGCTCATCGGTGCTGGAGACACAATTGGGGGTATCGGGGCAGCTCCCCAATTTCCCGTCATAGATACCCAGCGTCGCCGGCCGTTCACCGGCACATCCCAGTAACGTCAGTAGTCCTGCCATCATGAATCCTCTTAACAGCATCTTGTTGTCCTCGGCTGTGGCTGATCTGTGCCTAGCGTGAATAGAAATCCCGTCGTCCTAACGCACCGCCATGCCGAGGGATTCGGCGATCATGGCGGGTTTGCTTTCGCCTTCGATCTCCACCACCACCTTGTGCTTGAGCAGGTAGTGGCCCGGCGATTTCTCGACGGCGCTGACGAGGGAAAAGCGCGCGCGAATGCGCGATCCGACTTTGACCGGGTTGAGAAAACGGACTGTGTCCAGCCCGTAGTTGATTGCCATTGAACACTCTTTGATCTTGATGGTTGTGGTCTGTGCGCCAAAATAACTGAGAAGGGAGAGTGTTAAAAACCCGTGTGCAATCGTGCCCCCGAAGGGCGTTTCGGCCTTGGCGCGCGCTTCGTCCATGTGAATGAACTGGAAGTCGCCTGTGGCCTCGGCGAACTGGTTGACCCGTGCCTGTGTGATCTCGAGCCACGGAGTCACCCCGACCTCCTGCCCCACAAAGGCCTGTGCTTCTTCAATACTGACAAAATTGGCCTTGCTGGCGGGGGACGTTGTCATGGCATGCACCTGTGAATAGAACGTGAATCGCGCGTGTTGTCCGCAGTATCAACCATTCGCCGATGCGCATCAATTCGTCAACGGGCTCTGATCGCAGCCCGGCCTGTGCCAGATGACGCGCTCGGGCTATACTGCGTCCGCGCCCATCACATGCGCGCCTTCATTACTTTCCGTTCGACCCGAGACATGCCATGACATCTCCCCTTCCCCCCGCACTCGAATTTGATGTCCTTGTCGTGGGGGGCGGCATGGTAGGCGCCAGTATGGCGCTGGCGTTGGCGCCGCTGAATATCCGGATTGCGCTGCTGGATGCCCAGCCTCTCGCGCAGCAGAGTCCACGAGTGCTGGACCCCCTGCAGTTTGATCCCCGTGTCAGCGCCATTACACCCGCTTCGCAGGCATTCCTGGCATCGCTCGGGGCGTGGGATGGTCTTTGCGAGCGCCGCGTGGCGGCCTATACCGACATGCAGGTCTGGGATGCCGATGGCACGGGAGCCATCCATTTTTCCGCCTTCGATATCCATGCCGACGCTCTGGGGCATATCGTTGAAAACTCGGTGATCGTGGAAGCGCTTTATGAAAGATTGCGGCAGGAGGCCGCAGTGACACTGCTGCCTCCCGATTCCGTTGTGGCGTTTTCCCGTATCGCCCCCTCCGATGCCGACGGCGCCTCGGCTACCGTTGTGTCGCTGGAAAGTGGTGAGTCTCTGAGAGCATCGTTGGTGATTGCAGCGGATGGCGCCAATTCCAAGATTCGAAGCCTGGGGGAGTTTGCAACCCGGGAATGGGACTATGGCCACGAGGCAATCGTCACCACGGTGCAAACCGCGCAGCCCCACAGAAGCACGGCTATTCAACGCTTCATGGACGCCGGGACGCTTGCCTTTCTGCCGCTGCGCGATTCCCGCTCTGAGGCGGACGGCTATTGTTGCTCCATCGTGTGGTCTGTCCTGCCCGAGCTGTCGTCGACACTGATGGCGCTTGACGATGCGGCGTTCGCCCGTGCCCTGGGACAGGGAATAGAGCATCGCCTGGGTGACATTGTTGCGATTGACAAACGCTACTGCGTACCGCTGCGTCAGCGCCACGCAAGAGCCTATGTTCAGCCCGGCATCGCGCTGATTGGCGATGCTGCCCACACCATTCATCCGTTGGCGGGACAGGGGGTGAATCTGGGTTTTCTCGATGCCAGTGTCCTGGCGGCAGAGCTGAAAAGAGCCTGCGAGAAACGCCTGCCGCTTGGTGATCTTGCCGTGCTGCGGCGATATCAACGGCGCCGAATGGGCCACAACCTCGCCATGATGGGCGTCATGGAAGGCTTCAAGCATTTGTTTGCCGATCAGGCGCTGCCGCTGCGTTGGCTACGCAATGCCGGCATGAGCGGTCTCGACAAAACGCCGGTGCTCAAACACAGTCTCATGCGGGCGGCCATGGGGCTCGACGTCCTGTAAGCGAGCCGCGATTCAAGTTCCCTTCCTTTCGGCCGATGACTATTCAATCCCCCGACTGAAACAGACGTCTCATCGTCTGTTGACGCGGATTGCTTTGGAGTCATTCCGATGTTTATCAAGAATCCCGCCTGGCCCTTCGATGTGGATCTGAGCGCACTGGATACTGGCAGTATTAACAACATACTGGCCGACATTGAGAACCACCTGCCCCATATTGAGTCCACGGTCGGCATGCATGAGCTGCTCCGCGTCAAAAAACTCTTTGAAAACGAACTGATGAGCGCCCACCGCCTTCATTGATGCAACACGGGTCTCTCCCGGCAAATCAGCTTCAGGTGTACTCCCTACCGTGCATCGTTTATGCTAGCTCCGCTCGTTTTCCCGCTGATTCCGCTGACATCGGTATCGATCAATCTGTACCGATGGCGCAATAGCACCGGAGCGCATCCGGTCTTGATGAGAGCGTGACTCGCACGGAAATGTCGTTCTTTTCGCACAACAATCACAAAAGGTTTTCATTATGAAATCGTTATTCTCTCTGGTGGCGCTGACTGCCATCCTCGTCGGCAGCAATGCCATGGCCATTGATGCTGCAAAACTGACACAGGCGCTCGCTTCTGCTGATCGCAGTGATGCGGACAAGGCGCTTGATGCCGGCCGCAAGCCCGTACAGGTTCTCGATTATCTCGGCCTGGAAGAAGGCATGACCGTGCTGGACATCATGTCTGGCGGCGGCTGGTATACCGAAGTGCTCTCCCATGCCGTTGGCCCGACTGGCAAGGTCTACATGCAGAACGGCCCGGCCGCTCTTGCGCGCGGGACCACGGAAGCCACCGTGACCGCCCGTGTTGAAGGTCGTCTGACCAATGTTGAACGCGTGAACAAGGATATCGGTGAGCTGGGTCTGGCGCCGAACTCCATCGATTTCGCCATCACCAACCTGAACTTCCATGATATCTACAATGCCAACCCCGATGCGGCGCAGGCGATGTTGATGGCAGTGAAAGAAGTGATCAAGCCGGGTGCTGTGTTCGCGATCATTGACCACGCCGGAACACCGGGTGCTGACAATGCTGCGCTTCACCGTGTGCCGAAAGATGCCGTTATTGCGGCTGCTCGTCAGGCAGGTCTGACCGTTGTTGAAAGCGATAGCCAGGTGCTGCACGTGCCTACCGACAACCACACCCAGACGCCCTTTGCGGCTGATCTGGAGCGCAACACCGATCGCTTCATCATCAAACTGACGAAGTAATGTGCTAGTCCCTCCGCCCCCGAAGTGATCCATTTCGGGGGCGGAATCGTTTTCTCTGCTGTCCTTCTTGCCAGTCCCGGAACCTTCCTTGACGCAATTCGCTCCTCATCGCCTGATTGCCAAGTTCTTCTCTGTGTTCAAATACAGCCGTGTGGCTGTGGAAATCGTCTGGGGCACCAGCGCCGCGCTGACCCTCACCATGGCGTTGGCTACCCTCCTGGCCGGTCTGTTGCCTGCAGGCATTGCCTATGTGGGGCAATTGATAGTTGATGCCGTTGTGGCAGCGATTCAGGCACCGGCAGAGGCAAAGGAAGCGGCGACCTCGCTCACGATTTACTACGTGTTATGCGAGGCGGGGCTGGTCGTGTTTTTCACCGGCGTGCAACGTCTGAATAGTGTCTGTCAGTCCATTTTGCGGGTCCTGCTCGGCAACAAAATCAATGTCATGATTCTGGAGAAGTCCCTTACGCTGGAATTACAGCATTTTGAGGACTCGGAATATTACGACAAGCTGGTGCGAGCACGTCGTGAGGCGTCAAGTCGCCCACTGAGTCTGGTGATCCGCACTTTCGATCTTTTGCGGGAGCTGATCTCCCTTGCCAGTTACGGGGTTCTGCTCTTTCAGTTTTCCCCGTGGGCAGTCCTCCTGCTGGGGTTTGCAGGCTTGCCGGCGTTCATGGCGGAAGCCAAATTCAGTGGCGAGGCCTTCCGCAATCAACGCGCGCGCTCGGCGGAACGGCGGATGCAAATCTATCTCGAGATGGTGCTCACGCGGGAAGATGGCGTGAAGGAAGTCAAACTTCTGAAGATCGGCAGGTTGTTCCTGCAACGCTACATCGACATTTTTCTGGCCATTTACAAGGAAGATCGCAATCTGGTGCTGCGACGTGGCCTCTGGGGCTATGTGCTGGGGCTGGTTGCCAGTGGAGCGTTTTACTTTGCCTATGGCTGGGTAGTGTTTGCCACGATTGCCGCGACTATCACGCTCGGTCAGATGACCATGTACATCGCCGTGTTTCGTCAGGGACAAAACTCGGTCACCAGCAGCCTGACCGCCGTCAACGGCATGTACGAAGACAATCTCTACTTATCCAACCTTGTGGAGTTTCTGGAACACGAGGTACCCGAGGCCAGCGGGACGCACAAGGAAGGGCCCGATCCAACAGACGGTATTCGCTTTGAGCAGGTAAGCTTTTTCTATCCGCACAGCGACACGCCGGCACTGCACAATGTGAACCTGCATATCCGGGCGGGAGAGAGTCTCGCCATCGTGGGAGAAAACGGTTCTGGCAAAACGACCCTGATCAAATTGCTGACACGACTTTATTCACCAACCCATGGACGTATTCTGCTTGAAGGTCTCGATCTGCAGGAATGGGATATCGAAACCTTGCGGTACAAAATTGGCGTTATCTTTCAGGATTTTTCCCGCTATCAGCTGAAGGTGGGTGACAATATCGGCATTGGGGATGTCGATAACATGGCGGTGCGCCCTCAGGTGGAAGCTGCAGCAAAGGATGGTCTGGCGGCAGACTTTATCGAGCATCTGCCCCAGAATTACGACACTCAGCTGGGCACGTGGTTCAAGGGTGGCAAAGAGCTTTCCGGCGGGCAGTGGCAGAAGATTGCGCTATCGCGTGCCTTCATGCGCAGTCATGCCGATGTCCTGATCCTGGACGAACCGACTGCGGCGATCGATGCACAAGCAGAGGCCGATATCTTTGCCCATTTCCGAGAGCTCACGGCCAATCGCATTTCGATCATCATTTCCCATCGCTTTTCGACGGTCCGCATCGCCGATCACATCATCGTGCTTGATCACGGGCAGATCACCGAAGAAGGATCACATGACTCGCTGCTGCAAGTCGACGGGCACTATGCGAGGCTGTTCAAGCTGCAGGCACAAGGCTACCAGTAAGAAAAACGCCTGCAGGAGCAGGCGTTCCGCAAGAGCGAGGATTAGACGTAATTCTCCATCGGCGGGCAGGCGCAGTAGAGATTGCGATCCCCGTACACATTGTCAATACGGTTGACCGACGGCCAGAACTTATTTTCCTGCAATGACGGCACCGGCCAGGCCGCTTCCTGTTTGCTGTAGCCTCGCGTCCAATCCTTGTCCATGATGTCTGCCAGCGTATGGGGTGCATGCTTCAGCGGATTGTCCTGGGCATCTAGCTCTCCCGATTCCACTCGCGCAATTTCCTTGCGAATGCTGATCATCGCTTCGATAAAGCGATCGAGTTCCTGCTTGGATTCACTCTCGGTAGGCTCGATCATCAGAGTACCAGCCACCGGGAAGGACATGGTCGGTGCATGGAAGCCGTAATCCATCAGACGCTTCGCAACATCTTCTTCGGTGATGCCCGAGGCGGCCTTCAGCGGGCGCAAATCGATGATGCATTCGTGGGCCACCATGCCATTGCGTCCTGTGTAGAGCACCGGGAAGTGAGGCGCCAGTTTGCGGGCGATGTAGTTGGCATTCAGGATGGCCATTTGCGTGGCCTTCACTAAGCCCTGTGCTCCCATCAGGGCGATATAGGTCCACGAAATCGGCAGAATACTCGCACTGCCCCAGGGGGCGGCGGAAACGGCCGAACTGCCGGGCTGTGGGCCTTCCAGAGGCACCATCACATGATTGGCGACAAATGGCGCCAGGTGTTTTTTCACGCCAATCGGCCCCATGCCGGGACCGCCGCCACCGTGCGGAATACAGAAGGTCTTGTGCAGATTCACGTGAGAGACGTCCGCC
Source organism: uncultured Klebsiella sp. (assembly GCA_964538025.1). Lineage (GTDB taxonomy): Bacteria > Pseudomonadota > Gammaproteobacteria > Pseudomonadales > Pseudohongiellaceae > UBA5078. Next base: position 20,269 of record CAZICZ010000006.1, read on the forward strand.
CCGATATCGCCCGGTCGCGCGACGCCAACCTGTGCATTGAGGTTGGCGCCGTCCATGTAGACCTGTCCGCCGTGATCATGAATGATCTGACAGATTTCCTTGACACCCTCTTCGTATACCCCATGCGTGGAAGGGTAGGTGATCATTAGGGCCGCCAGCGTATCCTTGTGGGCGGCCGCCTTGGCGCGCAGATCGGTGACATCGATATTGCCTTGCGCATCGCATGCCACGACCACGACCTTCATGCTGATCATCTGCGCGCTTGCCGGGTTGGTGCCATGCGCAGAGCTGGGGATCAGGCACACATCGCGCTGGCCCTGCCCAATGCTGTTCAGGTAATGACGAATGGCGAGTAATCCGGCGTATTCGCCTTGTGCGCCGGAGTTGGGCTGCATGCTGACGGCATCAAAGCCGGTGATTTCAGCCAGCATGTCCTCGAGCTCACGGATCATCCGACGATAGCCGGGTGTCTTTTCTTTTGGCACAAAGGGATGCGGTTTGCTGAACTCTGGCCAGGTTACGGGAATCATCTCGGCCGTTGCGTTCAGCTTCATGGTGCAGGAACCAAGCGGAATCATGGCATGCGTCAGCGAGAGATCCTTGTTCTCCAGCCGCTTTAAATAACGCAGCATCTCAGTTTCGCTGTGGTAGCGGTTAAAGAAAGGATGCGTCAAAAATGCACTTTCACGCTGCAGGCCGGACGGTATACCAGTGACCGGGCAAAGGCCGGCACACAGCTGCGCGTCGATCTCGTCAATCGACAGGCCGACATGGGAGTCTCCGAGCACGATCTGCCACAGCGATTCGACCTCTGCATGCGACGTGCACTCGTCGAGGCTGATGCCGAGAGAATCCGCTTGGTCGCAGCGCAGATTGACCCCCGCTTGTTCCGCCCGCGCCAAAATAAGCGCGCGGGTCGCTGCGTCGGGGCGCAGCGTCAGCGTGTCAAAGAAATGTGTGTTGCTGCAAGCGACGCCTCTGGCGCTCAGGCCTGCTGCCAGAATGGCAGTGTACCGGTGGATGCGTTGAGCAATGGTGGTGAGCCCCTCTGGGCCGTGATACATCGCATACAGGGCGGCGATATTGGCTAGTAGCACCTGCGCGGTACAAATGTTGCTGTTGGCCTTTTCGCGACGAATATGTTGTTCGCGTGTCTGCAAGGACATGCGGTAGGCGCGCTTCCCTCGCGCATCGATGGAGACTCCGATAATGCGCCCTGGTACGGCACGTTTGTATTCGTCCTTGGTGGCAAAATAGGCGGCATGCGGGCCACCATAGCCCATCGGAACGCCGAATCGCTGCGTGCTGCCAAGAACGACATCAGCGCCCATTTCTCCGGGAGATTTGAGAACGACCAGGCTCATAATGTCCGCAGCCACTACTGCGATTGCCCCCTTGGCATGCAGAGCGGCGATGCTCGCGCTCAGATCCTGCACGTGGCCGTTGGCCGCGGGGTATTGAAATATCGCACCAAAGACATCGTGCTCGCCAAGGGTCTCAATGTCTCCGATGATCAGGTCAAAGCCGAAGTTGCTGGCGCGTGTTCTGATTACGTCGATGGTCTGGGGAAAACACTGCGCGTCCACAAAAAAGACCCGGCTTTTGTTTTTGCTGACACGTTCGGCCAGCGCCATGGCCTCAGCCGCCGCCGTGGCTTCATCCAGCAATGACGCGTTGGCCAGATCCATGCCGGTCAGGTCGAGGATCATTTGCTGATACGCAAGAAGGGTCTCAAGTCGTCCCTGTGAAATTTCGGGTTGATACGGCGTATAGGCGGTATACCAGCCCGGATTTTCCAACACATTGCGCAATATCACATGGGGTGTCTGGGTGTCGTAATACCCGAGCCCGATAAAAGAGCGACCCGGCGCGTCCTCGCTGACCATGTGCTTTAGACGTGTCAGAACCTGTGTCTCGGTTGCCGGTGCCGGCAGATTCAGAGGCCTGTTCAGTGCGATGGATCCCGGCACGGTCTGACGAATCAGGGCATCGAGAGATTCCAGCTGCAATTCCGCCAGCATTGCGGCAATGTCACGCGGGGATGGCCCGATATGACGACCAATGAATTCATCCGTGTGTTGCAGTGCTTCCAGCGAAAGGGGTGACGCCTTGATGCCCATGAATAACCTCGGTTAAGCCACAGTACCAGCGTGCGGGATGGCACACTGGACTGACGATGATGCGGAATTGAAATCGGGTACCACTGGGCCTTCTGCTGACGTAAGGCCCATGCCGGTAATGCGAATCCGGCGTTGTTATTGTCCGCGGCGTAGCTCTGTGCGCCGCGGCACGATGCGGACTATTCGCAGATTTTTGCGTATGCGTTGGCGTCGAGCAGTGCCGCCAGATCTTCCGAATTGGCCGGTTGGATTTTGCAGAACCAGCCGTCCCCGTAGGGGGAGGCGTTGACGATTTCAGGAGAGTCGAGCAGGGTTTTGTTCACCGCGATCACCTTGCCGGAAATGGGCGCATAGATATCCGATGCAGCTTTTACGGATTCCACCACGCTCATTTCCATCTTAACGGTGACATCGGCACCTTCTTCAGGCAGTTCAATGAAGACGATGTCGCCCAACAGTTCCTGCGCGTGGTCGGTGATGCCCATGACGACGCTGCCATCGGCCTCAACCCGGACCCACTCGTGGGTCGCGGCGTATTTTAAATCTTCCGGAAAGCTGCTCACTGTCCAATCCTCATGCTAGATAAATTTAGTCAAAAACTTTTTTGCCAAAGCGAACGAAATTGGGTTTTACGATGCGCACTGGTGTTAGCTTTCCTCGCAGATCGACCTCGCAATGCTGCGTGCCGGCAGGAATTCTAGCCAAGGCAATGGAATGCTTCAATGTGGGGGAAAACGTGCCGCTGGTAATGACGCCTTCGAGCGTTTCACCGTCGCGATGGCATATGACCCGGAGGCCTTCCCTAAGCACGCCACGCTCTTCAAGCACAAGTCCCGTCAGGATGGGCAGCTTTCCGGCCGCCTGCGCCTGCTGGTGCGATTCCACGGCACTGCGCCCGATAAAGGGGCGCGACGGGGGCGCAAAGGCAATCGTCTGCTCCATGTTGGCGGACAAAGGTGAAATGTCCTCGTCCATGTCATGTCCATACAGGTTCATGCCGGCTTCAAGACGCAAGGTGTCCCGCGCCCCAAGTCCGATGGGCTTGACGCCCAGCGCCAGCAGGGAATCCCACAGCGCGGGCGCGTCCTGCTCCGGAATGATCAGTTCAAGTCCGCGCTCTCCGGTGTAACCCGTGCGCGCAATAAACCAGTCACCCTCTTCCAGAAAACGGAAATTTCCAAGCGCCTGGACGGAGGCGCCCAGCGCCGGGGTCAGCAGGGAGCAGACCAGATCGATGGATGCCGGCCCGTGCACCGCCAGAATGGCGAGCTCGGGGCGTTCCTGAATGCGGACATCAAAGCCCTTTGCATGGGTTGCCATCCACTGCAGGTCTTTTTCCCGTGTGCCGCAGTTCACCACCAGGCGATAGTCGTGCGCACGGCGATAGACGATGAGGTCATCCACAACGCCACCGCGCTCGTTCAGCATCGCGCTGTACAGGGCGCGCCCAACCGGCTCCAGCTTGTCGACATCATTGGCCAGCAGAAAACGAAGGTACGCGCGGGCGTCCGGACCACCCACATCGACGACCGTCATGTGGGAGACATCAAAGACACCGGCATGTTGACGCACGGCGTGATGTTCCTCGATCAGAGACTGGTATTGGATCGGCATGTCCCAGCCGCCGAAATCGACGATTCTGGCGCCGGCGGCGAGGTGTTGCTGATAGAGCGGAGTCCGCAGGCCCACGGGCAATGATTCCTGAATGTTGGGGCGCGAAAATCGCGCCGAAATGAGCGGGTACAGTGCTTGAAAACAAGCCGCGCATTCTACCCGCAAGTGCGTGGTTTTAACAGGCCGATGCGTGCACAAGTGCGGTCGGCGACGGCTATTCCAGCTCGGTCAAAAAGCGGTTGGGGCGCGGGAGGTAGTTACGCTCGCTGTCGAGCGAAAAGATCACTGAGCTTGAGCGTCCGATGATTTGATCTCGCGGAATGAAGCTGTAAATCCGGCTGTCGGCGCTGTTGTCACGGTTATCCCCGAGGACAAAAAACTGGTCCTCCGGCACTGTTTCCGGGCCGAAACTGCGGGAAACCCGGCTGGCAAAGGAGTCCGAGAGCATCGCCTCGTGGGAATAGTTGAACAGCTGTTCGCGGATGATCATTGAATTTGTGTCGCTGGAGATAACCTCGTAATCGGCGGGTTGGCCGTTGATGACCAGCGTGTTGTTGCGCATGTAAATGGTATCGCCGGGCAGCCCGACAATGCGTTTGACGAGACGCTTGCCGGCCGCGTCCGAATCAATTATGACGATATCGCCCCGGCGGGGGTCACCCGTAGAGGCCAGGAAAATGTCGGTAAAGGGAATTCGGATGTCATAGGCCAGTTTATTGACCCAGACCTTGTCGCCGTCCAGCAGCGTTGGCTGCATGGACAGCCCGGAGATGGAGTTCAGGTCTGCAATGGCGCTTTTGAAGAAGACAATGGTCAGCAAGAGCAGCATGAACTTCTTGTTTTCTTTCCAGAATGCGGACAGGTAGCGCTTCATGGTGAGGTCAGTTCCCGGGAGTTTCAAAGTCGTCGTGCACTGTTGTCGAACGATTATAACGATGCTTCTTGGGGACAATAGGGCAATGCCCTTGCGGGTGTCAATCTGCCCGGGAACAGGGCAGGGAATCCCGCGGCAGACGCCTTCGGAAACGGGGTGGAGACTTGCCTGGGATTCTTATACGCTTATCGCATTCCTGCCCCCTTCCTGCACTGACAGATGAGTGACGCCCACAATGCCACTGACGGAATTTCATCCCGCTGCGCGCGCGTGGTTCACCGAACACATCGGTGAGCCCACTCCGGCACAGGCAGAGGCATGGCCCGCCATTCGTGCGGGAAGGCACACGCTGATCTCGGCTCCGACCGGCAGCGGCAAAACGCTGGCAGCCTTTTATGCGGTGATCGACCGCCTGGTGCAACGCGGGCAGCAGGAACCCCTGCCTCGCGCCACCTATGTTCTGTATGTCTCGCCCCTGAAGGCGCTGAGCAACGATATACATCGCAATCTGGAGGTTCCTCTCAAGGGGCTTGCGCAGGGGCTGCAGGATGCGGGATACCCTGCCGTGGATTTGCATGTGGCGGTGCGCACAGGCGATACCACGCCCGCGGAACGTCAGCGCATGCTCCGCACGCCGCCCCATATTCTGGTGACCACACCGGAATCACTCTATCTGCTGCTCACCAGCGAGGGCGGGCGGCAGATGTTGCGCAGCGTAGACACGCTGATTCTCGACGAAATCCATGCCCTGCTTGGTGACAAGCGGGGCGCTCACCTGGCGCTGTCCATTGAGCGGCTGGAGCAGCTCCTCGCCCATCCCCTCCAGCGCATCGGCCTGTCCGCCACACAGCGACCGCTGGATATGGTGTCGCATTACCTTGTTGGCAACCGGTCGGATGCCGATTGTGTGCTGGTGGATACCGGCCATCGGCGAGCGCTGGATATTCGAATTGAGGTGCCCGGATCGCCCCTTTCCGCCCTGATGAGCAACGAGGTGTGGGAGGAGTTATACCAGCGGCTGGTGCAGCTGATTGACACGCATGAGACGACGCTGGTGTTCGTGAACACGCGCCGGCTCTCCGAGCGCCTCGCGCTTGCACTGTCGCAGCGCCTTGGGGAGGGACTGGTGAGTTCCCACCATGGCAGCATGAGCAAGGAACACCGCCATACGGCAGAACAGAAACTCAAGCAGGGGCAGCTGAAGGTGTTGGTGGCCACGGCGTCGATGGAGCTGGGGATTGATGTTGGCTCCGTTGATCTGGTGGTGCAGTTTTCCTCGCCCAAGAGCATTGCCAAGTTCCTGCAGCGCGTCGGGCGCAGCGGTCACTCCGTCCGCGGTACGCCCAAGGGAATTCTGTTCCCGCTGACGCGGGATGATCTGGCGGAATGCACAGCCCTGCTGAACAGCATCCACGAGGGACAACTGGACAGAATCCTGATGCCCGAAAAACCCGTCGATATTCTGGCCCAGCAGATCGTCGCGGAAATTGCGGCGAGCCAGGGCGAGACCGATGGTGTCGGCGAAGACAGCTGGAGTCTGGATGCCGTGTATGCACTCTGCCAGCGCGCGTGGCCCTACCGCGACCTCTCGCGTAGCGAATTCAATGACATCGTCAAAATGCTCGGGGACGGCTACACCACCCGTCTTGGCCGCAAAGGCGCCTACCTGCATCTGGATGTCATCAACAACCGCGTCAGTGCCCGTCGCAACGCGCGCCTGACAGCGTTGACCAACGGCGGTGCCATTCCCGACATGTTTGAGTATCAGGTCGTGCTGGACCCTGACGACATTGTGGTGGGCTCCCTCAACGAAGATTTTGCGCTGGAGACGCTGCCCGGCGATATTTTTACCCTGGGCAGCCACAGCTGGCAGTTGTTGCGGGTAGATGGGCTGAAGGTGCGCGTGCGGGATGCCCAGGGCGCCAAGCCCAGTATTCCGTTCTGGTTTGGCGAGGGGCCGGGGCGGACACAGGAGTTGTCCGAGGCCGTCAGTGCCCTGCGCGAAACGATCGATGCCTATCTGGCGGACGAGGGAGCCGCCAATGCCGTGCAGTGGCTCATCAGCACGCTGCGCCTGCCCGCGTCCGCAGCGCAGCAACTCGTGGACTACCTGCAGGCTGGACGCAATGCGCTGGAGGTGATGCCCACCCAGAAGACGCTGGTCATGGAGCGATTTTTCGACGAAGTGGGCGACATGCATCTGGTGATTCACTCGCCCTTTGGCAGCCGGCTCAACCGTGCCTGGGGACTGGCTCTGCGCAAACGCTTCTGCCGCACCTTCAATTTTGAGCTGCAGGCGGCCGCAAACGAGGACAGCATCGTGATCTCCCTGGGCTCGGTGCACAGCTTTCCCCTGGAAGAGGTCTATGCCTATCTGCAGAGTGCCAGCGTCGAGGATGTGCTCGTGCAGGCACTGCTGGATGCTCCGATGTTCGAAGTCCGTTGGCGCTGGAATGCCACGCGCTCCCTTGCCATTCAGCGCAACCGCAATGGCAAGCGGGTGCCTCCCCAGTTTCAGCGCATGGATGCGGAAGATTTGGTGGCCCATGTCTTCCCGGATCAGATCGCCTGTTTTGAAAACATTCAGGGCAAGCGAGAAGTCCCCGACCACCCGCTGGTGAATCAGACGATTCACGACTGCCTGACAGAGGCCATGGACATCGAGGGACTCAAATCGCTGGTACGGGCTATCGAGACGGGCGCTCTGACCCTGATTGCCCGAGACCTGCGGGAACCCTCTCCGTTTGCCCAAGAAATCATCAATGCCCGACCCTATGCGTTTCTGGACGATGCGCCCTTTGAAGAGCGGCGTACCAATGCCATCCGCCATCGCAGTTGGGTGGATCCGGCCGAAACGCAGTCCTACAGTGCACTGGATGCCGCCGCGATCGCGCAGGTGCGCGAGGAAGCCTGGCCACTCGTGCGCTCCTCTGAAGAGCTGCACGATGCGCTGTATTCGATGGTGTGTGTGACGCAGGAAGAAGCGGCCGCGCATCAGTACGAGCGTTTTCTGGAGAGCCTGCTGGCGCAGGGTCGGTGCTGTCGCCTGCGCGTCGACGCACGACACTTCTGGGTGGCGGCGGAGCGGCTTCCCTGTGTGCTGGCCGTGTATCCACAGGCCGTCCGGGAGCCTGTTCTTCAGCTTCCCCCGGTGTTGAGTGCGGAGCACTGGGAGCCTGAAGAGGCGCTCCGTGAACTGGTGCGGCGGCGCCTGGAGGCACTGGGTCCGGTGACGGCCGAGCGTTTAATCGAGGAAACCGGGATGCCCCCGTCCGCGATTGAGGTCGCTCTCCTCGGGCTGGAAACCGAAGGCTTCGTGTTCAGAGGGCATTTCACGCCGGGTGACGACTCCCTGGAGTGGTGTGAGCGCCGCCTGTTGCAGCGTATCCATCGCTACACGCTCGAATCTCACCGTCAAAGTATTCAACCTGTTTCCCTGCAGTCCTATATGCGATTTTTGTTCGAGCGGCACGAGGTACAGGTGCAGCGCTTGCCCGCCAAACCGGTGCTGGTCCCCGTTGCGATGGAGGGCCAGGCCGTGCTGCAGAGAACCCTGGCGCGTCTGGATGGGATTGCCGCTCCGGCAGCGCTGTGGGAATCCGACATTCTCCCGGGCAGGATCCGGGCCTATGATCCTTCCTGGCTCGACACCCTGTGCATCAGCGGCAGGGTGATGTGGGGCCGAATGGCGCGCGGCGCGGCCAAGGGGGCGTTGACGGCGACGGCGCGCAAGTCCGGCCCGGTGAAAAGCACGCCAATCACCCTGATGCTGCGCGGCAATCATGACCTCTGGGAGGCACTCGCGGGCTCTCAAGCCCCCGTTGATGCCTCGCCCCTAAGCCCGCAGGCGCTTCGGATCGAGGCGGATATCGCCCAGCACGGCGCCAGTTTTTTTGACCAGATCAGCAGGCGAACCGGTTTTTTGCGCAGCCAGTTGGAGCAGGGCCTGGCGGAGCTGGTCGCTGCCGGCAGAATCACCAGCGACAGTTTTACCGGTCTGCGCGCCCTGCTGACGCCGGATTCCCGCAAGCCGGGAGGCCATGGCAGCGGCCGGCGGCGCGCCGCGTTTGGCGTTGAAGATGCCGGGCGGTGGTCCTTGATACAGGCCACGCAGACAGAGGTTGACGCAGAGATGCCCCTGGACGATGAGCAGCTGGACCGGTTGATAGCGGTCTATCTGGAGCGATGGGGCGTTGTGTTCAAGCGCGTGCTGGAGCGGGAAACCGCCGCCCCGCCATGGCGGGTACTCCTTCAGCGCCTGCGCCGCATGGAATTGCAGGGGGCCGTTCGGGGAGGGCGCTTTATTGCAGGCATCGGCGGCGAGCAGTTCGCGTTGCCGGAGACAGTGACCCAGCTGCGCAAATGTGCGAAGAACCAGGACGCCCCGGAGCGCAGCGCCGAGTACGTGAGCATTGCCGCGGCGGACCCGGTGAATCTGCTTGGCGTGATAGTGCCGGAGACGAAATTGCCCCGGCTTGCAAAGAACCGTGTCCTGTACAAAGATGGCCTGCCTCTGGCCGTGCTCGAAAAAAATGAGGTCAGATTTCTGCGTGATGTTGGTGAACACGAGCAATGGCAATTGCAGCAGGTGTTGACGCAACGTGACGTGCCCTCCCGACTGCGAGCCTATCTGGGTCGTTAAGGAGGGGAGAAACTCCGTGTAAATTCACCCACAAGGATTGCTATGAAACCCCTGTTCGAAATCACTCCGCCCAGTGTTGCCATTGTTGGCAGCTCGCTCCGCTTTCCGGTCAACCGCATTTACTGTGTCGGGCGCAACTACGCCGCCCATGCGCGCGAGATGGGCGCCAACCCCGAGCGTGAAGCGCCCTTTTTCTTCAGCAAACCAGCGAACGCAGTCACGGACAATGGCGTTACCCTGCCGTTTCCCTCCCGTACGCAGGAGCTGCATCACGAAGTCGAGCTGGTGGTTGCACTGGCAGGCGATGCCCTGGCAGCCAAGGGTGACAATCTGACGCAAGAGGAGGCACGTGGCGCTATTTACGGGTACGCCGTGGGAATAGATTTCACAAAGCGTGATCTTCAGGCCGCCGCCAAAGACAAGGGGCGCCCGTGGGATATTGCCAAAGGCTTCGATTTTTCCGCGCCCATGAGTGCAATTACTCCGGCAGGGCAGGCGGGAGATATCACGTCAGCCCACATCGCACTCACGGTCAATGGCGCGTTGCGGCAGGAGGGTCATATCAGTGATCTGATCTGGAATATTCCGGAATTGATTGCCGAGCTGTCGACCTACTACCGTCTAAAACCAGGGGACCTGATTTTCACCGGAACTCCCTCCGGGGTTGCCGGTGTCCATCCGGGTGATGTACTGGAAGGAAAGGTTGATAATCTAGAGCCTCTGCGGATAGTCATGGCCTCCTAGTCACCCAAGCCAAAGAAGCTGCTGACAGACAGATACAGCACCGCAGCACTCAAGCCCGTATACACCACAAAGCGCACAGGATTTTCACGCAGAGATGTCATCAGGGTGGGGTGACGTCCCTGTGCGCGCAGGGCACGATAGTCTGCTCTTACGCGCGCGGCTCTTTCCTGCTGGTAGTTCAGCAGCAGCGCGCTGGCCTGGGCATATTGGGATTCATCCTGCAGCCAAAGAGCCGGTAGCGAGATGCCCCAGTTGCCGGCATCCGTCTCGTAAAACGCAATTGCATGAGCCTCCAGCAGCTGTCGGACCTCCTCCGCTTCATCTTCCGGAACATTTCGCAATCTGAATAGCAGCGTGGCCATGACAGGACTCTCGTGATGATGGGGCACATCCGGCCCGGTTTTTCAGAACGTGGATTGCATGCTACCTTTAGGACAACTTCCCTGTAAATCCAGTCAAAAGGACCTTGCCATGTGCACCACAACGTTGATTCATTGTCTCCGCCGCGCGTTGGGATTGACTGTCTTCATCGCCGCTTTCGTGAGTGCTTCACCCACACTGGCACAGTCTTCGGTATGGGTAGCCAGCAAGGGCGATCAGAAAGTCTATCTGGGAGGCACGGTGCATCTCCTGCGCCCTACCGACTATCCCTTGCCGGCGCCGTTTGAAACGGCCTATCAAGCGGCGGATCAGCTGTATTTTGAAACCGATATTGCGAGCCTGAATGATTTTTCTGTGCAAGCAAAAATGTTGCAGGCACTGACCTATCCCGACGAGCAGAGTTTAAAAACGGTGCTCGATGCGGAAAGTTATCAGGCACTGACCGATCATCTTGCCACCACCGGCATGCCCCTGCAGATGCTCGAAAAATTCAAACCAGGCCTGCTGGTCAGTACGCTACAGGTGATTGAGTTCCAGAAGCTGGGGTTTACCCCGCAAGGTGTCGATGCCTATTTCAATTCACGCGCCCGTGGTGATGGCAAACCGGTTGGCGAACTGGAACCTGTGGATGCGCAAATTGCTTTTATTGCAGACATGGGTGTCGGTAACGAAAGCGATTTCATCCGTCTGTCACTGAAAGACCTCAAGGACATCGACACCTCCATGGATCAGATGATTGCGGCATGGCGCACGGGGGATCATGCGGGGCTGGCCACCTTGTTTGTGAATGACATGAAGGAGGAGCACCCGGCGCTTTATGACTCACTGCTCGTGCAGAGAAATACCGCCTGGATGCAGATTATCGAGACGATGTTCCAGGATGCAGACACGGAATTTGTCCTGGTGGGAGCTGCGCATCTGGTGGGAGACGATGGCTTGCTAAAGAAACTGGCAGCGCAAGGTGTCACGATTACACAGGTGCCATAATGTCGGCATGACCCTTTGCGTCCGGCGCGTCCGCTTTATCGCACAACAATTCAAAAAATGCGCGGCACGCATTGCTCATCTGCCGCTGCCGGTGATAAATGCAATCCAGTGTCCGTTCAAGACGAATGGGGTCCTGTTGAGGCCCTTGCGTCACCATCAGGCTGTACAGCGTCTCATCCTGCAACATGGACTTCGGCAAAACTCCCCAGGCGTAACCCGCTGAAATCAATGCCTTGATGGTCTCAAGGAAATTGGTCGCCAGATTGCTTTTAATCTGCAATCCCTGCTGTGCAAACAATTCCTCAACCAACTTGGTGGTGTAAAAACGTTTCTCTGGCAGCAGTGCCGGGTACTGGCTGATGTCTTTCAGGCTCACCTGGGACAATTTGGTGAGAGGGTGCTGACGGGCGGTGACGAAATGAAGCGAGTCCACCCAGATCGTTTGTGTGGCGATCTGCGCGTGCACGTTGTCGACATGGGTGATGATCCCAAGGTCAAAATCGGCATGCAGGACCGCCTCATACGCTTCTGCCGAATCCATGAATCGGATGTCCAGTTCGACCAGAGGGTATTTTTCAGAAAACTCCCGCAAGACTCCGGGCAGTCGATGCAAACCGATGTGATGGCTGGTCACCAGCTTTAGTTCGCCGCGGACTTCACCCGAGAGATCAGCAATCGATTGGCGCGCCACCCGCATCGTGTCGAGGAGTTGTTTGGCGTGTGGCAACAAGGTGCGGCCGGCTTCGGTCAGGGAGACCTGCCGTCCGATGCGATCGAAGAGGAGTGCGTTGACCTGTTGCTCCAGCAATGAGATGCGTTTGCTGATGGCGGGTTGAGTAATATGAAGCTGTTCCGCTGCCGCAGAGAACGACTGGTTCTCTGCAACGGCGACAAACGCTTTCAGATTTTGAGTGTCCATAGAGGACCAGTCAGCGGATCAAGAGTGTGAGTGCCCTCGCACACGGGCAAGTCTTGGAGCAGTTAATCAGGCGTTGTTCTTATGGCTAAGCACGATTTGTCGCGGACCGCTTGTCGTTGTTTGACCGCTGATTCCAGAAGGAATCTTTTGAACCTTGCCGCCGGATTTGAGAAATGCGTCTACTTGCTCGGCCAGATTAATGCGGTGGTCAATGACAGGGTCTTTCTTGGGTTTGGTTGCCATAGCAATGCCTTTATTCGAACGTGTAAAAAGCCGTGGAGTATACACGACTCTCCGTGATAGCGAAAATGGCACGGTCTGATTGAACTGGCCTGCGCGAGGCGCGGGACTTAATCGGCCCCGAGACGTCGCTTGCGGATGAAGTAATCGGATTTTGCGTCCGTGGGGAGCTCGCCCATCAGCTCATCCATTGACACTTTGTAAATGACTTTGACTTTCGCCAGCAGTTCGACGTCCAGATGACAGCCATAATCGCGTGAAGTTTCAATGTCTTCCAGTTGTTTACGGGACACCCCAAGGAGTTTGGATCCTTCGGTCATGGAGTAGCCGGCATCAAGGCGCAGGCGACGGATTCGTTCTTTGATCTTGATAGTAAAGGGCGAAAACTTAACTTGTTGATCTGACATGTTGAAGACTTCTGCTATCTCAAGGAATGGGACACGCGAGGCCCTGTGCGTGACTTGGGTTGTTCAATCCGTGAGCAGTTATAATATCACCACGCCATCATTGGTGGCTATTGGAAAATAGCCACCCGATGGCGCATTTTCGGGGATCTGGTCAGGAAAAGTCCCGCATGAGCGATGCTGTCAGCGTGTCAGGCAGGGGTTTGACGAGGGTCGGATAGGCGGGATGGTCGCAGCCAAGAGTCCAGTGAGCACCGGCGCGCGCCGCGGCGATCATGTCGGGGGAAAGTTCAAATCGCAAGAAATGGACGGCAGAAGTTTTTTGCTCCGTGGATCTCTCCAGATCTTCGTCTGCGATCGCGAAGCATTTTTCATGGGTGCCAATCTGTAGCCACAGATGATGTTCTATATCGACCAGTCGACTGAGCTGGAATCGACGTTCGTCCTCATCGGGGAATTCGAGCATGAAGGTCGCTTTCAGGTTGCTGCCATCGGGGATCAGGGGATTGTAGGCATCAATTTCTTCCTGAATGGAGGCGGTATCCGTCAGTTTCTCGGCCCGCATCATTTCAAGAACCTGGTAGCGCATGGTCATCAGATCTTCAAAGCAGAGGCTCGCATTCGCCCCAAGGGCGAGACGCCGGTTTTTCTTGTGCTCGATGATCGCTTGGCGCAGTGCCGGTCGTTTCGCTTCGTAAGCGCTCAAGGTGCCAAGGTCATCAACGGTCATTTTTTTCATGCGTTATCCTGTCGGTCAGATTCCGTAAGCCTTGCAGAGTAATTCCAGAGGGTGCGTGTGTTCACCGGGAATGTCCTGCTGTTTCAGATTATGTTCGATGTGTCTGCCGGCCACGGGGCAATCGGAGCCATAGTGATCTGCTTCCTGTTGCTTCACCTGTCGAACAACGGGCTGAACGATCTTGTTGGCAAACGCCATCGATTCCTTTTTCACGCCGTAGGTCCCGTCGTGACCCGAGCAGCGTTCTATGGCACTGACGGTTGTGCCCGGTACCAGTTCCAGAATCTGTCGTGTCTTGGGTCCAATATTCTGCACGCGTTGGTGGCAGGCGACGTGGTAGCTCACCTTGCCAAGCGGCTGTTTGAAATCCGTGTTGAAACTGCCGTCCTTATAAAGGCGGTGCAGATACTCGAAGGGGTCGCAGAAGGCCTTTGCCACCGCCTGCACACGGGGATCCTCGGGATAAATCAGCGGCAATTCCTGTTTGTACATCAGCACACAGGAGGGTACAGCAGCAATGATGGTGTAGCCCTGCTCTGCTTTTTCATGCAGTTGCGGCAGGTTCAGATCCAGCAGGTGGCGAACTGACTTCAAGTCTCCCAGTTCCAGCTTTGGCATTCCGCAGCAATGTTCGCGCGCCATTAATTCCACATGAATTCCGTTATGCTGCAGCACTTTGACAAGACTTTCACCCACATTGGGTTCGTTGTAGTTGCAGTAGCACGTGGTGAACAGCAGTACCTTTCTCTGCGCATTGCCTGCGGCTTCCTGCGCATTCAGGCGGGGGGCGAGAGTCGTGCGCAGCGTTGGACGCTGGTACTCGGGCAGGTGTGCCTCCTGATGGATCGCCAGGGTCTTGTCCAGCAAGCCTCTGAGCGTGGGGTTGTGATTGGCCGCATTGACCAGCGAATTGATGACGGGAGCAGTGGCAAGTTTGCCCACCATATCCGTGCTGGTGATCAGTCTGTCACGCAGCGTGCTGTTTCCTTTTTCGAAATGCGTGATCTTCGCGCGCAGCATCAGGTGCGGGAAATCGACATTCCATTCATGGGGAGGCACATAGGGGCATTTCGTGAGATAGCACAGATCGCACAAATAGCACTGATCCACGACCTTCTGGTAATCCGCCACATCGACGCCGTCGACCTCCATGGTGGGACTTTCGTCGACGAGATCGAAAAGCACGGGAAACGCATTGCACAGACTGACACAGCGTCGACATCCATGACAGATATCAAACACCCGTTCCAATTCCTTGTTGAGTGCCGTGGCATCGTAAAACAGGGGGTCATTCTGGTTCAGAGGGTGGCGTGTGGGCGCTGACAAACCGCCCTCTCGTTTTTCTTCTGCCATGGCAATCTCCGAGTGAGGCATCGCCTCGTCGTGACAGGAGGCTCACTGACGCCCCGCACCGTCCCGGCGCCTGAGGCGCGGACACGGGGCAGAGAGTCAGGAGGATGAAGCGGAAACCGCGGGCTTATTGATCCAGCGAATCCAACGCCTTCTGGAAACGATTGGCGTGGGAGCGTTCCGCCTTGGCCAGGGTTTCCATCCAGTCGGCGATCTCATCGAAGCCTTCGTCACGGGCATCTTTCGCCATGCCGGGATACATATCGGTGTATTCGTGAGTCTCCCCCGCCACGGCGGAGCGCAGGTTATCGGCCGTTCCGCCAATCGGCATGCCCGTCGCCGGGTCACCTACCGCTTCCAGATACTCGAGATGGCCGTGGGCATGCCCGGTCTCCCCTTCCGCTGTGGAGCGGAACAAGGCAGAGACATCGTTATAACCTTCGACATCGGCCTTCTGGGCGAAATACAGGTAGCGGCGGTTCGCTTGGGACTCGCCGGCAAAGGCTGCTTTGAGATTGGCTTCCGTCTTAGATCCTTTCAATGACATTTCAGGTCTCCTGATATTGTTGGTCTTCTTGCGGATGTACACATCGACGCGGGGCTACATGCCCGCCGTCAGCCCGCTAAGGCGTGCTGGCACGATAGGGTACTCGCGCGCCAGATACTAATACATTTTTTGAACCGGGTTTGATAGGCAAAGCGGATGAGTGAGACGGCCCGGTCTGGGATTCCCCTGGGGAGATTTGCTAAACTCGCCGCTCTTTTGACATCAGGATTTCACGCCATGACCACAGCGCACGACGCCTCCTCCCCTTTGGCAATTGCCGACGATTGCGCGGTAGCCTTTCACTACAAGCTTTGCGAAGTACTGCCAAACGGAGAGCATGGCCCCTGGTTGGAGCAGTCGGCGGGAGACCGGCCCTTGTGGTACCTGCACGGACATGCCAACGTCATTTCGGGCCTTGAAGCGGCGCTGACAGGCAAAAAGGTGGGGGACAAGATCGAGATTACCCTGTCCCCGGAACAGGCCTATGGGGAGCGACGTTCCAATTCCCTGCAACGTGTTCCGATCAAGCACCTGCACCTGAATCCCACCCAGAAAAAACTCGCCCCGGGCATGGTGGTTGCGGTGCAGACCCACCGTGGCGTCATCAGTGCGCTGGTCGTGAAAGCCGGGCGTTTCAATGTCGACATCGACACGAACCACCCCTTTGCCGGGCGCACGCTGCATTATGAAGTGGAGATCGTCGAAGTCCGCAAAGCCAGTGCGGAAGAAGTGGCGCACCGGCATGTTCATGGGCCCGGTGCCCACCATCACTAAGCCTTGTCGGTCAGAGGGCGGATGCCCGTGAGCGTGCGGAAGCAGGTTTCCTTGGCGATGCGAAGGAATTCCCGCATGTAGGGCGATTCCCGTTGCTCCTCGCGGACAGCCATGTAAAGCGTGGAGCTCAGCCCCTCTTCTCCCAGGGCAACGGCCGTAATGTGGCCACCCGCCAGATAAGGCGCCAGCGCCCAGTTGGGCAGTGCACACACGCCTCGGCCGCTGGCCACCAGCTGGATCATCATCAAGGTGAGCTCGGCCGTACGCACCGCCAGGGGCTCCACATCCGCAGGACGCAGGAAATGGGTGAATACATCCAGGCGCTGCTGGTCCACCGGATAGGTAATCAGTGTCTCCTCCCGCAGCGCCTGCGGTGTGACAAACGCCTGTTGCGCCAGGGGGTGCGTGTTGGCGACTGCCAGCAGGATTTCAAAGCGGAACAGGGGCTCGTAATGAATGCCCGTGATTGCCTGAGGCTCTGACGTAATCACCACGTCGAGCCGCCCCTTTTCCAGCGCCGGCAACGGAACAAAATTGAATGCCGTGCTCAGGTCCACCTCGACGTCGCGCCAGTGATTGCGATACTCATTGATCGCGGGCATCAGCCAGTCGAAACAGCTGTGACATTCAATGGCGATGTGCAAACGCCCGGTCTGACCGCCGGCGAAGCGCTGGAGGTCACGCTCTGTGGCGTTCATCAGGGGCAAGACGGTCCGGGCGGTTTCCAGCAGACGTTCCCCGGCTGCCGTGAGCCGTAGTGGGCGTGACTTGCGTATAAACAGGCTGACACCAAGCCGCGACTCAATCTCCTTCACCTGATGGGAGAGGGCGGACTGCGTCAGAAAGAGTTTGTCGGCCGCCATCACCAGGCTGCCATAATCGGCAATCGCGACAATCGTCTTCAGGTGTTTGATTTCCAGCATGGGCGCCTCGTTCAAATCGTCCGGCCATCAGGCCGCCGGTTTTGTGATCTGGGCAATCAGTTTGCGGTTGGTCACCACTTCGAAGAAGCGTTCCTCTGAGACATGGTCTTCCACCGGTGATTCATTTCGCCAGAGACCTATCTGTCCTTCACGAATGACAAGATCGTGCATTTTGCCTGCAACATCGGGGTATTTGCCGACGTGCAGGATCACAGGCTTGCCGTTGATCTTGACTGTCAGCCGCTTGAGTATGATTTCCTGCTGCAGTTTTTCGAAGCCAACGGCGTCCAGCAGAATGCCGTTGACGTTGTAGCGGATCGTGTTCTGCCCTTTCTCGCCACGATCGCTTTCCCCGTGATCGAGCGCAAACACCTCGACATTGAACACGCCGCCCTGCAGGAGCTTGCGCAGCTTCCAGGTGCAGGAGGAAAGCCGGTCTGCCTTTCCGATGGCCCCTGAGATCATGATGGGCTTGTCTTCATCGTAGAGGTACAGCGGCGCGGCGTCCGCATAGCAAAGGCCAATGCCCAGCTCCAGCTTGGGCAATCCCATCTGTTCGGAGTACCGGTTGTTTGCCTCCACGACGGAGAGCATGGCCTTGGCCAGACCACAGGCGCGCGCTACAGCAAACCATTGCTGCGGACGCTGTTCGTATTCCAGCAAGCTCAGGATGACGGCGTCGCCCTCGATGAACACCTTGTTGGCGCCATACACGGGCAGCAGGGCATTGATCGGGCTGAAAAAGCGCAGGCTGAAATACGAGGCAGGGTTGAGGTCCTTGTTTTGCAGTTCTTCGGTGACCGTTGTGGACCCTCGCACGTCCGCCTTGATGATGGCGTGGTGAACGATACGGTCTTCGTCATCCTGCTGCTCGTTGGCCGTGAGCAGCGCGTAAAGCGTTCCCGCTTCGCGGGACAGCTTGATCTCATCCTCCTTGCGCAGAATTCGCAGCCGGTTGAAGGCGCGGTGGGCAAGTCGGTAATACTTCAGGTGCCGCCGGAAAAGACTGATGTCCTGCACAATCGAGAGGGTGCTCTCCAGCTTGCGAGGTCCTTCTTCCTGTTTGATCTGGGCAATGGCATCGGAAAATTGCTTCCGCTGGGCCTCGGTAAACGGTTTTGCAGCCTGACTGCGGCTCTGCAGTTTCTTGAGGTCAATTTGTCCGGCCAGATACTGGCACAGCAACTTGCCTTCCGTTTGCTCCGCGAGCACCGCAGACCACAGGCGTCTTACGTGGCGAGAGGCAATGAGGAGGCGAAAGAGGCCGCGTTTCTGCAAGGTTTTGGCGAGGCTCTGCACCGTCTTGCTGCGCTTTTTTACCTGCCCGCGCGCACGCCACCAGGCTCCAAGGCCGGCGTCTTTGCGAAGCGTCCGCAGGGCTTGTTCCTGTTTTTCGATATCCAGCAACAGGGCGAGATTGTCCGGGCTGTCGAGCCAGCAGAAGTCCTCGTGAAGCGTTCGTTGGCTATCGACTGCCATGCCCATGAATTTTTGTGTCTGAAACAAACCGCCCAGATCGTCATACAGTTCGGGTGTCCCACTGGCGCTCACCATCAGCGGCGTCATGGCAAGTTCCGGCAGGTCTGCCTGGAGAAGGGATTCCACGGCGGCATTCAAGGCATTGAAGCCGGCATCCTCAGTATCGCCGCCCCAAAGGCGATAATGGTCGATCAAAAAGGCCGAGGCGCTCGGGTCGCTGGTAAAGAGCATTGGATTCAGGCGCAGATCCAGCGCCTTGTGCTCCTGCAGCGGCAAAAACTGTTGGCGGATATCCCCCAGCTGACGTGTCTCTACCCTTTCCAGCTGGGTAAAGATCTGGCTGTTCACGGCCAACAGCAGGCTGTCGTAATTGCGCTGCAGCCAGAACAGCTTCTGATTTGTGCTCAGCGTGTTGGCGGACGAGCGCTCCTGAGATTCCGTCGAGCTCGCCTTCAATTCATCGATTGCGGTATCCAGCAGGCTTTGTGTGGTGCTCAGAATGAACTTGAGCAGGGCGAACTCCAGCAGGCGGACATCGTCCACGCTCAGGTCTGTCTTCACGCGGTGAATGAGCCCCGTCATGACATCCAAATAGCTGGCGCGCAGGGGGTTGAACACAGAGGTGTCCCGACTCTGGGGACTCTGGGCCATGGCGTCCTGCAGCAGCGTCGTCGCCAGCCGTCTCACATCAGCAGCGAATTTGGGGCTCATGCGCACATCAACGTGGTAGTTGTCGACACCGCGGCGCAGGTTTTCCAGGGAGATGTGCAGGGGGGGTAACACCTGCACATCTGTGGGCTGGGCGAAAAGAAAAGTCTCTGTCACGGGCATCGGCTCCGGAGGGAAGGAAGATGAATTATATTCATATTTGTTCGTTCAGCCATGGCTGTATTCGCGAGGTGTCGGGCGCGTCACACCGTGACGATCCCTATGCCTAATTTGGGAAAAAGAAACGAAAAAGCGCCCGGAATTCGGGTAATAGGCAAGGTTTCGGCCCTGTGATATTGTCGCCCCTGCCGCTGTACGCGACCATCCATGACAGAAGAATAAGAGGAGTGACCATGAACCAGGAAATCCCGGAAAGCCCCCAACGTCGAAAACTGCTGACCGACGCCATGAAGACGAGCGCCGTCGTCGCGGGAGCCAGTGCCTTCCCTTCGTGGTTAATGCCGGCTCTGGCGCAGGGAGAGGTTGAGGTGCCGTTTACCGATGTGCCCGATACTTTCCGCGTTCAGCCCGTCCGTCCCGGTGCTAATCACTATCTCGACACCAGCAAGATCAGCACTTTTTATACGCCGAATGACGATTTCTATCTGGTTCAGCACTACAACCAGCCCGAACTTGCGCCAGACAGTTACCAACTGCGGATCACCGGTCTGGTGGATCGGCCCTTGAGCTTTTCACTGGAGCAGCTGATGGCCCGCCCCGTCATTGAAAAGGACGTGGGCTTCGAATGCGGTGGCAACGGCGCACGTATTTTTCATGGGCTGGTCGGCAATGCGCGCTGGCGCGGCGTCAGTCTGCGCGACATTTTGCTGGAAGCGGGCATTCAGCCGGCAGGAAAGGAAATCGTGTTCTTCGGTGCCGACATGGGCGAGGAGGATCTGCGCGGCCGCAAGGTCGAAACCGCGTTTGCCCGCAGCCTGTCAGTGGAAGATGCCATGAGTGAGCACAATATGCTGGCGTTTCACATGAACGGCGAACCGCTGCCGCATTTCCATGGCGCACCGCTACGGCTTCTGGTGCCCGGCTGGTACGGCGTTGCCAACGTCAAATGGCTGACCCAGATTCATGTGCAGGACACCCGCTACATGGGGCGGTTCATGGGACGCGATTACGTCACGTTAAAGCGCGAAGTCGTGGGCGGGCAGGAACGCTGGGTGGAGAATTCCGTGACCCGAATGAATTTGAAGTCCGTGATCGCGCGCGTCACGCGTCGCGGCAACGACCATACCGTCACCGGGTTTGTCCTGAACGACGGCACCGCGCTGCGGAGCGTGGAAGTGAAAGTCGATGACGGCCCCTGGCAAGCGGCGGTGCTGGAGGAATCGGCATCACAATTCACGTGGAAGCCCTTCCGCTTCGACTGGAAGGATGCCCGTCCTGGCGAACATACCCTGGTCTCGCGTGTGACGGACATCAACGGCAAGGTGCAGCTGCCGCAGAATGAACTGCCCGAGCGCGCCAGCTATTGGGAGGAGTTCGGGCAGTTCCCGCGTAAAATCACGATCGGTGGGTGAGGGACAGGAGAAAGACAGTGTCAACATTTCTGGTATTGACCATCATTGGGGACGACAAGCCTGGGCTGGTCGGCTTGCTGTCCGAGACGATTGCTCGCCATGGCGGCAATTGGCTCGAAAGCAATATGTCCCATCTGGCAGGGAAATTTGCCGGCATTCTGCGCGTCAGTGTCGGCGATGCCCAGGCGGATGCCCTGGTGCAGGATCTGCAGGGGCTTTCCTCCGTGCTCAAGTTGGTTGTGGAGAAAGTCAAGGTGTCCGACCCGGTTCAGCGCCTGCGCTCCCTGCGCCTGAGCCTGGTCGGAAACGACCGCCCCGGCATTATCAAGGAAATCTCCCGCGCGCTGGCCTCCGAGCAGGTAAACGTCGAGGAGCTCAGCACGCAGATTAGCAGTGCCCCCATGTCGGGAGAGGCACTCTTCAACGCACAGGCGGAGCTGCGAGTGCCCGTGGCGCTCGACGTCGATGCCTTGCAGCAGAAACTGGAACAGCTCGCCGATGATCTGATCGTGGAAATCAGTCTGTCGCCCATTGGCTAACGCAGGCTGATGATCTCCCATCCCCTCTCGGTCGCAATGGCCCGCAGCGTGTCGTCCGGATCCACGGCGATGGCGCGTGCCGCGCGCTCCATGAGCGGCAGGTCGTTGAACGAGTCGCTGTAGAACACACTCTCCTCCATGCTGAGCGCACGGGCATTGGCGGCATTCCAGTCGACCAGCCAGCGCATCAGGTTGTTGACTTTTCCCTGCTGGAAATTGGGTTCCCCCTGAACGCGGCCGGTGTACCGGTCATCCGTCATCTCCAGGTCGGTCGCAATCAGGGCGTCCACGTCCAGGCGCCGGGCTATCGGTTCGGTTACGTAGCGGTTGGTGGCCGTCATGATCAGGCAGAAGTCTCCCTGTGCGCGGTGCTTGGCCAACAGGGCGAGTGCCGCCGGGAGCATCATGGGCTCTACAAAGTCCTGCATGAAGCGGGCATGAAGGGCCTCCCGCTCTGCGCGCGACATTCCTGCGACGGCGGCAATGGCAAACTCCGTATAGGCATGCATGTCCAGCCCGCCTTCCTTGTACTGACGGTAAAAGGCGTCATTGCGTGCCTTGTGGACCTGAGCATCCACCAGCCCCTGCTGAATCAGAAAGTCGCCAAATGCGTGGTCGCTGTCGCCACCGAGCAGAGTGTTGTCGAGGTCAAAAATCGCCAATGCCATCGAAGGGGTGTCCTCAGGAGGTGAAAAAAGGGAGGCATTATACCGGGGAAGTGATCGTCGCGGGGACGCCAGCGACAGCCCGCTCGGCCCGTTGAACAAGCTGAATGAGGTGTGAAACAATGCGGTCGATGTTTTATGGAGAAGGGTAGTGTGCAGCATGATTGATTCGCGGGGGTTCAGGCCGAATGTCGGCATCATCATCTGCAATGCACAAGGCCAATTATTGTGGGCCAAACGCATCGGGCAGGACGCCTGGCAGTTCCCGCAGGGCGGCATCCGGCATGGTGAACGTCTCCAGCAGGCCTTGTACCGGGAGCTTAAAGAAGAGGTCGGGCTTGATCCCGCAGATGTGGAGATCATCTCCTCCACCAAGGGGTGGCTGTATTACCAGTTGCCCAAAAACCTGATTCGTCAGCACACCAACCCGGTGTGCATCGGACAGAAACAAAAATGGTATCTCCTCAGCCTGCGATCGGAAGAGACGAAGATCGATCTTGTCTCCAACCACTCGCCGGAATTTGATGACTGGCAGTGGGTCAGTTTTTGGTACCCACTTAGTCAGGTGATAGACTTCAAGCGCGAAGTTTACCGACAGGCCCTGAAGGAGCTTGTCGCTCCCATGAACCAGTACCTGAGCGCCTGAAACACGTTCCCGCTTACCAGTGCATCCAACCTGGCGGTCTCCGCCACGGTTGGCTGCGAGGCCGGGAGGGGAGCAGCGCACTCCCGTCAACAACCCCATAACAAGAGAAACGGAACGCCCCATGCTGGATCGATTGCGGGAAATAGTACAGGAGGTCAACACTGCAAAGGACTTGCAGTCCTCTCTCGATGTCATCGTCTCCCGCGTGCGCGATGCGATGAATACGCAGGTGTGTTCCGTCTATCTGCTGGACCCGGAAATCAACAGCCATGTGCTGATGGCGTCCGAGGGACTGAAAAAGGAATCCGTGGGCCATGTGCGCCTGCAAGTGGGGGAAGGTCTCGTAGGCCTGGTGGCCAGCCATGCCGAGCCCGTGAATCTTGAGGATGCCCGCGCGCATCCGAACTATCACTATCTGTCGGAAACCGGGGAAGAGGAATTCAGCTCTTTCCTGGGCGTGCCCATCATCCACCACCGCAAGGTGCTGGGGGTGCTGGTCGTCCAGCACCGGGAAAAGCGTAGCTTCGATGAAGGGGAAGAAGCCTTTCTTATCACGCTCTCCGCGCAGCTGGCTGGCGTCATTGCCTCCGCAGAGGCGACTGGCGCCGTGCAGGGAGTCAGCCCCTCGGGGCAACGCAAGTCCGATACCAGTTTCGCGGGCGTTGCCGGCTCCACTGGTGTCGCCATCGGGCTTGCGGTTGTCGTGTTCCCTCCCGCCGATATTGATCTGATTCCCCAGCGGGCCTGCACGGACATCGAGAAGGAAGTGCGCTATTTCAATGCCGCCCTCGAATCCGTGCGCAATGACATGACAGCTCTCAGCAGCACACTGGAAACACGCCTGCGTCCGCAGGAGCGCGAGCTCTTTGGCGTGTACCTGAGAATGCTCGACGATGCCTCGCTGGGCCAGGAAGTCATCGACCGCATTCGGGGAGGGCAATGGGCGCAGGGGGCTCTGGCCGAGGTCGCGAAAGACCACGTCCGGGCCTTCGAATTGATGAAAGACCCCTATCTGCGTGAACGCGCCGCGGATATCAAAGACCTGTGCAGCCGGGTGTTGTTCTATCTGCAGAACCGCGATGCGGTGAAGACCGAATACCCCGACGACACGATTCTGGTGGGAGAGGAGCTGACCGCCGCCATGCTGGCGGAAGTGCCAAAGGAAAAATTGCGCGGGCTGGTGTCCGTCAAGGGGTCTGGCAACTCCCACGTGGCCATTCTGGCGCGCACCATGGGGATTCCCACGGCGATGGGAGTTGTTGATCTGCCCTATCGCCAACTGGATGGCCGTGAGCTGATCGTGGATGGTTACAACGGGCAGGTCTACAGCAATCCCAGTGATCAGCTGCGTCATCGCTATCGGGAAGTCATCAAGGAAGAAGAGCAGCTGGTCAAAGGCTTGGAGGGCCTGATTCACCTGCCTTGTGAGACCCTGGACGCCCATCGCATGAATCTGTGGGTAAACACCGGTCTGATGTCGGATGTCGTCCGCTCACTCGATCATGGCGCGGAAGGCATTGGTCTATTCCGTACCGAAGTGCCCTTCCTGCTGAGTGAACGCTTTCCCAGCGAACAGGAACAGGCGGCCATTTACCGAGAACAACTCTTTGCCTTTGCGCCCAAGCCGGTGACCATGCGCACCCTGGACATCGGTGGAGACAAAGCGCTGCCCTATTTTCCTATTGAAGAGGAAAACCCCTTCCTGGGGTGGCGCGGCATTCGGGTGACGCTCGATCACCCCGAGATTTTCATCGCACAGGTGCGCGCCATGATGCGTGCCAGCGAAGGCCTGAACAATCTGCAAATCATGTTGCCCATGATTTCCAATGTGCAGGAAGTGACAGGCTCCATCCAGATCATCAAGCGGGCCTACCGGGAACTGCGGGAAGAGGGGCTGGAAGTTCGCATGCCGCCCATCGGGGTCATGATCGAACTGCCGGCGGCCGTCTACCAGACGCGTGCCCTGAGCAAGCTTGTCGATTTCATCTCCGTTGGCAGCAATGATCTGACCCAGTACCTCCTGGCGGTGGATCGCAATAACCCGCGCGTGGCAAGTCTTTACTCCTCGTTCCATCCTGCAGTACTGCGGGCGCTCCAGTATGTCGTGGAGCAGGCGCATCTGGAAAACAAGACCGTCAGCATCTGCGGTGAAATGGCGGGTGACCCGGGTGCAGCTGTCCTGTTGATGGCCATGGGATTTGATGTGCTTTCAATGAACGCGACCACATTGTTGAAGGTCAAGGCCGTCATTCGCAGCATGACACTCTCGTCCGCGCGTGAGCTGCTCGAGCAGGTGATGCTCATGGACGATGCGCAAATGGTGCGCAGCTGCATCGACATGGCGCTCTACAATGCCGGCGTGGATCGCCTTTTGCGCTCTTCCCGCAATAATTGAAACCGCCATCGGGTCGCGCTGCCTTAAAAAAGCGAGATTTGATCGCAAGCGAGTAATTTTCCTACAGATTTGTCATTTTATATCGGGATAATGCAGGCCAAGGATTGTCTCAGCGGATGATGACGCAAAGGGATTTACCGAGCAGTGACGCCTCCAGGAAGGAGATCGTCATGCTCAATCGGAATTCACATCATTGACGTTAGCGAGCGACTGGTGACCTCCACATGCCCTCATCCCGCGCCAGCGAATTGAACAAGTTTATTCTCCGCCTTCCGTGCGAAACCCACGCACGCCTGAACGAAATTTCCCGCCTGAATCGTCGCAGCATGAATTCCGAAATCATGCTGCTGGTGGAACAGCACTTGTCCGATACTCTGACGCGCGGCCTTCAGTCCGCAGTGCCGACGCTGGGCTTGGCGCCTGCTTTGCCGCAACCGGCGAGCAAAGTCATTGAGAAATTTCAGATGCTCTCCCTGGAGAAAAAGAAGGCGCTCCTCGCCTTGTTGGGGTGAGACTCCCCGGGCCACCGAATTCGCCTTGACAAGTTTATTGGGCATAGGGGAGCATCGTGGCTCTCATGCGGGCGTGCCAGCACCCCGCTTCCCGGCTCCTGATCAAGACTCCTTGCATGTTCACCTACCCACAATTTGATCCCGTCGCCTTCTCCATTGGCCCGCTGTCGGTGCATTGGTACGGCATCATGTATCTCATCGCATTCGGCGGGGCGTGGGGGCTTGCCCGTCTGCGGGCGGCGATGCAGCCGGGCAGCTGGAGCGATGAGCAGATCGCCGACCTGATTTTCTACGGGGCCATGGGCGCGGTCATCGGCGGTCGTCTCGGCTCTGCACTCTTCTACAATGCCGACAAACTGGCGAGTGACCCGCTGTGGGTTCTGCGCGTTTGGGAGGGGGGCATGTCCTTCCACGGCGGCATTCTTGGTGTTATGGCCGCCCTGTACTGGTATGCCGGCAAGCTGAAGAAGTCCTATTTTGATGTGCTGGACTTTGTTGCCCCGCTGGCGCCGTTTGGCCTGGGTGCCGGGCGTCTGGGCAATTTCATCGGCGGGGAATTGTGGGGGCGTCACACCGATGTGCCCTGGGGCATGGTTTTCCCGCACGTGGACCCCTTTCCGCGTCACGCATCGCAGCTTTATCAGTTCGCCTTGGAAGGTGTGCTGCTCTTCACCCTGCTGTGGTGGTTTTCTTCTCGACCGCGCCCGCGCTGTGCCGTCGCAGGATTATTCGGAATCGGGTATGGTGTGCAGCGATTTTTTGTCGAATTTTTCCGCGAGCCTGACGCCGCCCTCGGCTTTGTGGCCCTCGACTGGATGACGATGGGGCAATTGTTGTCATTGCCGATGATTCTGGCGGGTGCCATCCTGATGACAATGGCGACCCGTGCACCCCGCGGGCATGACGCGTCTTAGCAAAAGAGCAAGCACACACATGAAACAATATCTCGACCTGTTGCAGCGCATTCTCGATGAGGGTGTCGAAAAGGAAGATCGCACCGGTACCGGGACGCGCTCCGTTTTCGGGCATCAAATGCGTTTTGATCTCTCCGCCGGCTTTCCCGTGCTGACAACCAAAAAACTGCATTTGCGCTCCATTATTATTGAACTGCTATGGTTCCTCAGCGGGGATACCAACATTCGTTATCTCAAGGAGAATGGCGTTTCCATCTGGGACGAGTGGGCCGACGAGCAGGGCGATCTGGGCCCGGTTTACGGGTTTCAGTGGCGATCCTGGCCCGGGCCGGATGGGTCGTCCGTCGATCAGATCAGCAAGCTGATCGAACAGATCCGCAAGAATCCCGATTCACGTCGTCTGATGGTGGTGGCCTACAACCCGGCCTATGTCGATCAGATGGCACTTCCCCCCTGCCATTCACTGTTTCAGTTTTATGTGGCCAAGGGAAAACTTTCCTGTCAGCTGTATCAACGTTCTGCAGATACCTTTTTGGGCGTCCCGTTCAATATCGCGTCCTATGCGCTGTTGACGCATATGGTGGCGCAGCAATGTGATTTGGAAGTCGGCGATTTTATTTGGACAGGTGGCGACACACATCTCTACAACAATCACATGGAACAGGCGCAGCTTCAGCTAACGCGCGCCCCACTGCCACTGCCCACACTTCACATCAAGCGCAAGCCAAAGGATATTTTCAGCTA
Organism: uncultured Klebsiella sp.; assembly: GCA_964538025.1. GTDB lineage: Bacteria > Pseudomonadota > Gammaproteobacteria > Pseudomonadales > Pseudohongiellaceae > UBA5078. Next base: position 47,661 of record CAZICZ010000006.1, read on the forward strand.
TACGTTTGAGGACTTCGAAATTGTAGGGTATGAATCACATCCCCACATCAAGGCCCCCGTCGCGGTGTGAAGAGAATCTCTCCATGAAACTTGCGCTCATCTGGGCCATGTCCCGTAACCGCACCATCGGTCGTCATAATGCCCTGCCTTGGCACCTGCCCGAGGATTTGAAGTATTTCAAGCGCGTTACCATGGGCAAGCCCATCATCATGGGGCACAAAACCTGGGATTCCATCGGACGCCCCCTGCCGGGCCGCACCAATATCGTGATCAGTCGCGACCCACATTTCACTGCGGAAGGCGTCACGTGTGTCCCGACTCTCGAGAAGGCCTTGTCGGTAGCGCGCAGTCAGGGCGTTATCGATGGCAGTGAGGAAGTAGTGGTGATCGGCGGCGCGCAGATTTATGCGCTGGCGCTGCCGCACGCTGAGCGCTTGTATCTCACGGAAGTCGATGCCGAGGTGGAGGGCGATGCGTTTTTTCCTGTGTTCGACCGCTCGCAATGGCAGGAGCTGGCGCGCGAACATCATGCTGCCTCCGGGCCCAACCCCTACGATTACAGTTTCGTTGTGCTGGAGCGAAAGCAGGCGTGACACCGCGCCTGCCACGGTGGGCGACAGGCGCGGCGGTAAACACGATCAGTTCAGAGGGATGAAGGCCAGCGCATTGTTGGCGTTCATTGGAATGACCAGTTGATTCTGGATGGAGTCGTAGCACATGGAGGCAGCTGAAGGGATGCCGGAGGCAATCACTTCCGCAGGCTGGCCCGGACGAATTCGCGACACGCTGCCGTATCGCACACTGCTCACATACTTGGTGCCGTCGGCCATAATGACGAGGCCATCATTTCCGCCTTCCACCGCATGTTCGGTTTTGATCACTTCGCCGCTCGGGCTGAAGGTGATGACTGCGTTATCGCCAACGTTGACCACCACCACATTGCCGTCATTGTCGATGGCAACCCCGTTCGGGGCATTCAAGGGTGCGCCTTCGGCAAAGACGGAGACCTGACCGCTGGCAGTGACCTTGTAGATGCGCTCCAGGCCGCGGGTATTGGAGGCATAGACGGTACCGTCTGCACTTACCCCCACGCCGTTAAGGCCGGTAGCCTCGGGCACTTCGACGGCGCCGGTCGGGCGACCGCTGGCCAGATCAAACATGCGCACCGTGTTGATATCGACTGCATAAAGCACGCCATTGGCGATTGCACTTCCCAGAGGTTGATTCAGCGTCAGGCCATCGCGTGTCGCGCCGATCCACTTCGAGGTGTGCACGGTGCCGTCCGGATTGATCAGCGACACAAAGCCATCGTTCTCTTCCAGGTTCTGTGGAATGCCATTGTTCATGGCCAGAATCAGGTTGCGGGCGGGGTCAAACGTGCAGCTCTCGGCGGTGCGGAAGCTGCCAAAGACTTTGACGTTGCTCGACATGGGGGTTGCCACCCCGGCTTCATTGATGGTTCCCAGCGGACTGCCCGCGGTAAACGTCTGGGCATGGGCCCCTGCACACAGGCTAAGGCCGATACTGGCGGTCAGGATAAGTTTCTTCATGAACAGGTCTCCTTGATGTGTTCGAAGTCGTCTTGTTTTGAGGGAGTGAAAACGTCGGTGACGAAGCGTAAAGACCCGGAAAACCGGGTCTCTAGTTCAGGGATTTTGCCAATGCTTTCGAATTGCGCTGATAGTTGTACATGCGTTTCTTTTTTTCGGGCAGATCCGAGATGGCAATCGGGGTGAACCCTTTTTCAAGAAACCAGTGGGTGGTCTGGGTTGTCAGCACGATGACGCGCGTCATGCCGGCGCGCTTGGCCTCTGCCTCCAGCGCCGCCAGCAGGTTTCGCCCGCGTCCGGATTCCTGATAATCCTTGTTGATGGCGATACAGGCAATCTCGCCACTGGTGTCATCCAGCGGATACAGCGCCGCGCAGGCGATGATCATGCCTTCGCGTTCAATGACAAAGAAAAAGCCAATCTCCGCTTCCAGCAACTCGCGGGAACGGTGTACCAGCACCCCTGCATCCTCCAGCGGTTTAATCAGCTCGAGAAGTCCGCCGACATCGTCGATGCTCGCACGGCGCAAGACTTCAAAATTTTCTTTGGAGACGAGCGTTCCACTGCCATCGCGTGTGAACAGCTCTTCAATGAGCGCGCCGTTGTGCGCAAAGCTGATCAGATGGCTGCGGGGCACACTTTTGCTGCACGCCTTCAACGCCGCGCTCAGCGCCTGTGCGATCCCGTTGGCATTGTTTTCCTGTTTCGCGCTGACCGTGTCGAGCACATGTTGGGCAGACGCCGGGCTCAAGGTACTGACCATCGCACCACTGTCGTCCACAATGCCGCGCTGAGGAATGAACAGAATCAGTTTTTCAGCATTCAGGGCGACCGCCACTTCGGTGGCCACTTCCTCGGCGGAGAGATTGAACACTTCGCCCGTGGGCGAATAGCCGAGGTTGTTGAGCAGCACAATATTGTGGGCTTCCAGATGCTGACGAATCGCCGCAACGTTCACTTTGCGCACGACCCCAGTCAATGCGTGATCGATGCCGTCCAGCACGCCCAGGGGACGCGCCGTGACGTAATTGCCACGTGCCAGGGTGATATCCGCCCCGTGCATCGGAGAATTGCTCAGGCCCATGGAAAACAGCGCTTCAATGTCGATGCTCAGCGCCCCGATGACGCGCTTGATGACCTGCAGGCTTTGTGCGTCGGTGATCCTCAGCCCTTTGTGATATGCAGACGACAGGCCCGCGTCGGCCAACGATGCGGTGATTTGCGGACGAGAGCCATGCACCAGCACCAGCTTGACACCCAGGCTGTTTAACAGCGTGATGTCATGCACGATGTTGTTGAAATTGGGATGTTCCAATGCTTCGCCGGGCAATAGCACAACGAACACCTTCTTGCGATGGGCGTTGATATAGCTGGACGAGTAGCGGAACCACTCGATGTAGTCGGGCAGATTTTGCATGGCGAGAATATAGTCTATTTGCCGGGGCGAATGAATGTTTTTCTGAGAGCGCACTCAGAGGCAATAGTGCCGGATCAGCGCCTTCAGAATCTCGAGGAATCGGGGCACACGATCGAGCGCCAGGAATTCATCCGGCTGGTGTGCCTGGTCAATATCGCCCGGCCCCAGCACGAGAGTGTCCATGCCCAAGCGCTGCAAAAGAGGGGCTTCGGTGCCAAAGGCAACCGTGGCGGCGGCGTGTCCCGTCAGTTTTTCCGCCGTCACGACGAGCGGGTTTTTCGGGTCCGTGTAAAAGGCCGGCAGTCCCGCAAACAAGGGCGCGATGTTCGCTTTAACACCGTGACGTTCTGCGATGGGAAGCACACGCTGGCGGATCTCCTCGCGCATGGCCTCGATTTCCATGCCAGGCATCAGCCGGATATCAAATTCCAGTCGGCATTGGCCGCAGATGCGGTTGGGATTATCGCCGCCATGAATGCAGCCCAGGTTGAGGGTAGGGCGCGGGAGCGTGAACAGGGGATTCTGGTAGCGTGTCTGCAAATCCTGGCGAAAACGAATCAACTCACCGATGACCTCATGCATGGCCTCCAGTGCGTTATGCCCCAGGGATGGGTCGGAGGAATGTCCGCTCTGCCCGAGCAAATCAATGGATTCCATCATAATGCCCTTATGGGCGTTTATCGGGCGCAGGCCTGTGGGCTCGCCGATGATGGCGCAGCGTGCCCGCGGCCGTCCCAGCTGCGCCAGCGTACGGGCCCCCTGCATGGAGGTTTCCTCATCGGCGGTCGCCAGCACGATCAGTGGCTGGCGAAACGCAATGCCCTCGAAGGCTTTCAGGGCTTCCATGATCAGCGCAAAAAAACTCTTCATGTCGGTGCTGCCCAAGCCGTAAAGTCGCCCGTCCTTTTCGGTGAGCCTGAACGGATTCACATTCCATAACGCTTCATCCAGGGGCACCGTATCGGTATGCCCTGCAAGAACCAATCCGCCGGGCCCCGTGCCGCGAGTCGCGATCAGGTTCCATTTGGCATTGCCTGCGGTTGCTGCGCTGGTGGGAGCACTGGCAATGCGTTCACAGGAAAAATCGCGCGCTTCAAGCTGCTCAGCAAGGTAATCGATGACGGCAACATTGCTGATGTCGAAGGCAGGGTTCGCCGAGCTGACGCTGGGGCGGCTGATCAGTGCATCAAGATGTGCAAACAGCGTGTCGGATGAAGGGGTCATTTGCCCCCCTTAAGGCAACAGAAACAAGGGGTGCGGCGGCGTTGTTTTCCTGACGAGGGTGAGAAAGACATGCGGCGCTCCTGTTGAGTGAAATTGGCGAGAGGCACAAGGGTGGGCAGTCTTACAAAAACGCTTCCAGCACCGTATTGAGGAATTGTTCTCCTTTCACGGTAGGGCGATAGGCATTGTCATCCTGGGTCAGTAGCCCCTGTGTCTGCAGGGATGATACCTGCTTTTCAATACTGTCGAAACCGAGTCCGGTGAGCGATTCAAACTGCGCGGCAGTGAATCCTTCCCGCAGGCGCAGGACATTGAGCAGGTATTCGATGGCGAGGTCGTCTTGCGCGATTGGCGTGCACTCGGCGGGACCACTCCCCGCGCGCTGCAGATAGTGATCGGGCTGTTTGTGCTGGCGCGTGCGCAGTATCCGTCCCTCGGCGGGTAGCGTGAATTTGCCATGAGCGCCGGCCCCGATGCCGATATAGTCCCCGAAGCGCCAGTAATTGAGGTTGTGGCGAGCACGTCGTCCCTGCCGGGCGAAGGCCGAGATTTCATAGCGCTGATACCCGTGTTCGGTCATCCAGGCAAGGCCGGATTCTTGAATGTCGATGAGAGTGTCTTCTTCCGGCAGGACGGGCGGTCGCTTGTAGAACTCTGTGTTGGGTTCGATGGTCAGTTGATACCAGGACAGATGTTCCGGCGCCAGCAGATGTGCCTGCTCCAAATCTCGCAATGCGGCCTCGACCGTCTGCCCCTTCAGACCGTACATCAGATCGATATTCAGGTTGTCGAATCCCGCTGCTCTGGCAAATGCTACCGCACGGCGAGCATCGTCACTGCCGTGAATGCGCCCCAGTTGCTGCAGCTGCAGATCATCGAAGCTCTGCACACCCAGCGAAAGCCGGGTGATGCCTACCCGTCGATAATCGGCAAAGCGCTCGCGCTCCGCAGTGCCCGGATTGGCTTCCAGTGTAATTTCGATGTCCCGCGCAAACGGGACCAGGGCCTGCACCTCGGCAAACAAGCGCTCGTAGGCAGAGGCGCTGAACAGACTGGGCGTGCCACCGCCGATGAAAACGGAGCCAAGCGAGCGACCCTGCACCATCGGAAGAGCCACCCGAACATCCTGTATCAGGGCGCTGACGTACGCGTCCTCCGGCAACGCGCCCGCGCGTTGATGCGAGTTGAAATCGCAGTACGGACATTTGCGCACGCACCACGGTATATGGACATAGAGACTCAGCGGGGGAAGCGACAGCCGGGAAGGTTCACTCTGCGCCATTGGGAGAGTCACGGCAGCACGTCGCGCTGCATTTTCCACTGGGCAAGCAGGGCGCGCAGTGCCTGACCGCGATGACTGATGCTGTTCTTGATCGAGGGGTCCAGTTGCGCAGACGCACAGTGATGGCTTGGCACGTAGAACAGGGGATCATAGCCGAAGCCGTTGTCTCCGGCAGGGGCGTGCAGGATGCGCCCCTCCCACGTGCCCTGGCAGATCAGCGGCATCGGGTCCGTCGCATGGCGCATATACACGATGACACATTGAAACCGCGCGCTGCGCTGTGCGTCTGGCACATCGGCAAGTGCGGCCAGTAGTTTGGCATTGTTCTCGGTGTCGCTGGCGCCCGGTCCCGCATAGCGCGCGGAGTAGATTCCGGGTTGTCCCGACAGGGCATCCACCTCGAGCCCTGAATCGTCTGCCATGGCCGGAAGCCCGGTCGCGGCCGATGCATGACGGGCCTTGAGAATCGCATTTTCCACGAAGCTGAGACCGGTTTCATCGGCGTCCGTGACGCCGAGGCTGCGTTGGGTGACAAAGTGAATGTCCTCGCTTCCAAGCATGTGCTGGAACTCGCGCAGTTTTCCGGGATTGCCAGTGGCAAGGACGATCTTCTTCATACGGCACTCACAGGGCACTTAGCGACTGATGTGGTAGATGGCAGTTTCACCCAACAGATTGGGCCACAGCCGAATCATCCAGCTCCCCTGATGCCGGTGATCCACGACGGTGCGGGAAATGACGCGAATCTGACGTTCGCGACACAGCACGTCAAAATCCCGCACGGTACAGAAATGAATGTTGGGCGTGTTGTACCACTGATAGGGCATGAAGTTGGACACCGGCATTCTTCCCTTGAGGCCAAGATAAAAACGCGCACGCCAGTTGCCAAAATTGGGGAAGGTCACGATGCAGTTTTTTCCGATACGTAGCATCTCATCGATGAGAATGTCGGGATATCGTACGGCTTGCAGCGTCTGCGTCAGCAGGACCGTGTCAAAACTTTTGTCCTTGAAGTTTTTCAGACTCTTGTTGAGGTCCTGCTCAATGACATTGACCCCTTTGGCGAGACATTTCTGAATATTGTCGGGCGCAATTTCCAGGCCGATCTCGGACACGCCTTTGTGCTGCTTCAGGTATTCAAGCAGGCTGCCGTCGCCGCAGCCAAGATCAAGCACACGGCTACCCGGCGCTATCCAGTGCTGAATGATCGCAAGATCAGGGCGCATCATGCGGTCACCTCTTCCTTGACGCGTTGCAGATAGGTTGAAAACGCTTCCAGGTAGCGAGGCACGGGAAGTAAAAAGGCGTCGTGTCCCTGGTCGGCTTCAATCTCGAGATAGCTGACCTGCTTGCCCGCGTCCAGCAGCGCATTGACGATCTCCCGCGAACGCTCCGGCGGAAAGCGCCAGTCCGAACTAAATGACATCAGCAGGAAGCGACATTCGCTGTTGGCGAAGGCGGCACTGAGGCTGCCATTGAAGTCCACGGTGGGGTCGAAGTAGTCGAGTGCCTTGGTCATCAGCAGATAGGTGTTGGCATCGAAGCGCTCGGAGAATCGCTCGCCTTGGTAGTGAAGATAACTTTCCACCTGAAAGTCTGCGTCCAGAGCAAAACTGAGCTTGCCTGTGCGCAGGTCGCGTCCGAAATTGCCGCCAATGGTTTCGTGATTCTCAGCATCGCTGGTGCGCCCGAATTTGTCGCGCATGGCGCTGTCAGACAGATAGGTGATATGCCCCACCATGCGGGCCAGCATCACGCCCTTCTTGGGATAGGTACCTTGCTCCAGATAGCGTCCCCCGTGAAAGTGCGGGTCGGCCGTGATGGACTGCCGCGCCACCTCGTTAAACGCAATATTCTGTGCCGAAAGTTTAGGAGCCACAGCAATCATGATGGCGTGTCGCAAGCGTTTCGGATAGCTGATCGCCCAGCGCATGACCTGCATGCCGCCAAGACTGCCGCCCACCACCGCCGCCCACTGGGGAATGCCAAGACGGTCCATGAGGCGGACCTGACTGTTGACCCAGTCCCGGACTGTCACCACGGGAAAATCCGGGCCGTAATAGGTTCCGGTCTCGGGATTGATCGAGGTCGGGCCGGTGCTTCCCGCACAGCCGCCAAGGTTGTTCAGGCAGACCACGAAAAAGTGTCGGGTATCGATGGCCTTGCCCGGGCCGATGCACGAATCCCACCAGCCGGGTTTAGGGTCGTCGGCATGGTGATAGCCTGCGGCATGATGATCACCGCTCAGCGCATGACAGATGAGAATGGCGTTGGATCTGTCCGCATTCAGCGTGCCATAGGTTTCTATCATCAGGTCGTAAGAGGCAATCGTTTTACCGCTGCGCAGTGTCAGCGGTTCATCGAAGTGCAGGCACTGCGGCGCAACGATTCCAACAGAATTTTCAGGAAGTGATTTTGGCATATCTGTCTTAGCGCGTGTCCTGCTGATGGTCGTTGATGGAGGGGCTCACCTGCTGTAGCGATGTTGGCAGGCATTGCGGGCTGGAAACCCGGATGCGTTTGTGCCGGCTATTCTCGCCGCTGAGGATATTCACCCGTGCCTGAGGCACCTTGAACTGTTTGGCCAAAAATTTGATGAGATGCCGGTTTGCTTGTCCATCCACAGGGGGCGCGGTGATGCGTACCTTGATTTCGGCATCGCTGACCTCTGCAAACTCGTCCTTGACGGACTTGGGCTGCAGGCGACAACTCAGAATCAGGTCATCTCCCTGCCAGGAAAAATACGCTGCCTCGGTTCCCATTAATGCCCCCTAAATCCCGAGGACCACGCGCGAATTGACCCCGATGGGATCGATCAGCACGATGCGCAGAATCTGCAGCGCCAGGAAGACAAAAATCGGTGAAAAGTCGAGTCCGCCCATGGACGGGAGCAGCCTTCGAAAGGGCGCCATCACCGGCTCCGTCAACTGTCGTACGAGAGACAGTGCCGGGTGTCCGCTGTAAGGCGCGATGAAACTGGCGATGATGGAAATCATCATCGCCCAGAAATAAATATTCAGGATGAAAGACAGCAGGCCAACGCTGGACCAACTGATTACCAGTCCGATGCTGGGAATGGAAAATCCACTGAAGACGATCAGCAGTGCAGTGGCGATGCACTGCACGAGCAGCGCCAGCACAAGCGACGCAAAATCGAGGCCTCGATACCCGGGAATGAAGCGGCGGAAAAAGCGCACGCCCGGATCCGTGATGCGCACGATGGCCTGCGTGAACGGGTTGTAAAAATCGGCGCGGGCCACCTGCAGCATGAAGCGCAGCAGAATCGCAAGCACGTACATGCCCCCGAGGGTGCTCACCACCAGATACCCCACGCTACCGAATGCTCCCATCGTCCCGTCTCCTGTTGCTGCCTCTCAAGTGCCAATGCCTGCCGAGTGCTCTAGCCCGCCAGTTCCTCGGATCGTGTTTGCGCGGCGCGGATGGCCTGCGCCACCAGCGTTCTGAAGCCACCACTCTCGAACTGGCGAATCGCCGCTTCGGTCGTGCCGCCGGGCGAGGTTACCCGACGCCGTAATTCCTGTGGCGGCACATCGCTGGTCGCCGCGAGGCTTGCCGCACCGAGAGCTGTTTGCAGCGTCAGTGCCCGTGCCATTTCCGCAGAGAGACCACAGGCGATGCCCGCTTCTTCCATCGCCTCCATGAGCAGGAAGAAATACGCCGGACCGCTGCCCGACAGTGCTGTGACCGCGTTGATATCCTCTTCACGGGTCAACCAGCGACAGATGCCCACTGCGGCCAGAATTTCTTCCGCCAGTGCCGCCTGTGCGGTGCTGGTCGCGCCATTCGCAAACAGGCCGGTGGCGCCCATGGACACCAGTGCCGGCGTGTTGGGCATGCAGCGGACAAGCGCCTGCTCAGCCCCCAACCAGCCTTCGAGCGCGGCAAGCGAAATGCCCGCGGCGATGGAGATGATCAGGCATCCTGATGCGGGAAGAACCGGTCGCAGACTTTCGCACACTAGTGCCATGCCCTGCGGTTTCACCGCAAGAACCACGACCTGTGCATCACGGGCCACCTGCGCCATGCTGCCTGTGCGGATGCCACATTCCTGCTGCAGGGTGCGCAGCTTTTCGTCGTCAAGATCGCAGGCGGCAATATTCTGTGGAGGGACACCCTTTCCGATCAATCCGCGAATCAGGCTGTTGGCCATATTGCCCGCGCCAATAAATGCTATCTTGCTGTTATTCAATGAATTTCCCCATGTCTTTCGTAAGCGGTCTGCTGCCTGTCACGGCGTGCGCTATTCTAGCGTAAGTTGGGAGACAACGGCATCCTGAAGACGTGAGGGGATTCCCGCCACTCCTCCTGCATCACCCCTACTCTGGGGGTGGAGCTGCGAGAGGGGCGGCGCTAAGCTGTGCCCTCCTGTGAGACAGTTCGCGAGGTGCGATGTGAAATTCGGCTTGGTGGTGGAGGATTTACCAGAGGCGCGCGATTGGCTGGTGGCCGTCATGGCTGACGCGTTTCCGGGAATCGTGATCGCCACGGCGGCGAGTCTGCGGGAGGGGCGCGATCAGCTGGCGAGCCAGCTGCCCGATGTCGCTCTGATCGATATTGGCTTGCCTGATGGTTCCGGCATCGACCTGATCGCACAACTCAATCGGGACCAGCCCCAGGTACTGTCGGTGGTCACGAGCGTCTTTGATGACGATACCCATCTGTTTTCCGCCCTGGGGGCTGGTGCTTCGGGTTATCTCCTGAAGGATCAGAGCCGTGAAGACCTCACGGCCATGCTCTGTCGCATCGTGGAGGGGCAACCACCGCTGTCACCGGCGATTGCGCGCCGTCTGCTCGGATTTTTCGGGCCCCGAGAAACGGTGCAGGAAGAGGAAACGGTGCTGACCGCCCGTGAGCGTGATGTGCTGGCCCTGATCGCCAAGGGCTATACCACCGCGAAGGTGGCCGAACTCCTCAACATTACCCGCAACACAGCGTCGGGCTACGTCAAACTTATTTACCGCAAGCTCAATATTTCCAGTCGAGCGGAAGCGGCGCTGGAGGCCTCGCGCCGCGGCATTGTTTCTCCCGAAGCGAGCTGAAAGCGTCCGCCTCTCCTGTGCTTGACAAACCCGCGTGAATACAGACTAATCGGTCCAGTGAACCGCAACGCCGACGCGTATTCTCTGGAGGTCCCCGTGACGCACACTTTCCGTTTGACACTTCTCGCCGCCTGCATGCTGGGGCAATCGATCACCGCCCAAGCCGCGGACATCGCCTGGACAGACACCCAGAGCGAAACACTCGAGCATTTTCAGGCCATGGTGCGCATGGACACTGCCGATCCCCCCGGCCGGGAAGTGGATCTGACACACTACCTGGCCTCCGTGCTGGAAGCCGAAGGCATTGAATATGAAATTTTTGCACGGGAAGAAAACCGCCCGAATCTGGTGGCGCGGCTCAAAGGCAATGGCAGCAAGGAACCCTTGTTGCTGATGGCGCATCAGGACACCGTGAACGTTGATGCGACAAAATGGACCTTCCCACCCCACAGCGCCACACGGGATGGCGGCTGGATTTACGGGCGCGGCACTGTCGATGACAAAGACAATCTGGTGGCGGCACTCATGAGCATGATCCTGCTCAAGAGACAAGGCGTTGCGCTCGACCGTGACGTTATCTTCCTCGCGGAATCGGGTGAGGAAGGGGCAACGCAGATCGGTATTCAGTTCATGGTGGAAAACCACTTCGACAAAATCGATGCGGAGTTCTGCCTCGCTGAGGGTGCAAGTGTCGTTCGTCAGGAAGGCAAGGTGTTTTACGCCTCGGTGCAGACCGTTGAAAAACTGCCACGCGCGATGGTGCTCACCAGCAACGGCATCGCCGGTCATGGCTCTGTGCCTCTCCAAAGCAATGCGATCGTGGCACTCTCGCGTGCGGTCGCCACGATCGCCGATTGGCAGCCGCCGATTCGTCTCAGTGATACAACGACTTCCTATTTCTCCAAACTTGCGGCGATCTCCGAACCCGAGGCTGCCGCACGCTATCGCGCGTTGCTGAACCCCACTTCTGCTGAGGGGCGCGAAACGCTGAATTACATGAAACAGTACGAGCCCCGCAATGCCGCCGTGCTGTTCAGCACCATTTCTCCCAATATTGTGGATGGCGGGTATCGGGTCAACGTGATTCCCTCCGATGCCAGTGCGACCCTGGATGTGCGCCTGTTGCCTGACGAGGATGCTCCCCGGTTCATGGAACTGGTACGAGAGGCCATTAATGACCCTGCTGTGAATGTGGAATGGGCCGCCCGGAATGAGCGTCCTGGCGCCTCGACATCGCTGGACACGGACGCCTATAGGACGATCGAAGCTGTCTACGGGACGCTGTACAACGCTCCCGTGCTTCCGGTCATGAGTACCGGTGCGACGGACATGGCCTATCTTCGCGCCAGAGGCGTGCAATGCTACGGTGTAGGGCCGGCGATTGATGCCGAAGATGGCCCCCTTGGTTTTGGTGCTCACAGTGATCAGGAAAGAATTATCGAAGAGGAACTTTACCGCTTCGTGCAGGCGCATTACGAAATTGTGGAGCGCCTGGCAGCGACCCAGTAAAGGAGGGCGGTGCAATGGCTGGGAAATATTCTGAGCGAATTCGACGACTGCCGGTGTATGACGGTCGTTTCGATGCCTTCAGACTAGCGGCTGAAGGAGCGGATGTCCTCTTTGCTTCTTATCCGGCTGGAACCACGATTCCGCTTCATACCCATGACACCGATAACTACGGGGTCATCACGCGCGGCGAGCTGATTCTGAGCAAAGGAGACAGCATCGAACGCGTCGGCGTAGGTCAGTGGTATCAGGTACGTGCCTTTGAGGAACATGCGGCACGTTTTGAGGTGGACACGGACGAAATCGAATTCTGGTTTACGCCAGAGGAGGCGGGTTCAGCCCAGTGGTGAAGCCTGCCATTGGGACAGCTGTTGCGGGACGGGGACGCGCAGCTCAAACCCCTCGGCATGAGGGAACAGGAGCGCTTGCAGTGCCTGCAGGCGTTTTCGCACCAAAGGTAGTCGGGCCAGCGTCTCGTGCACCGCATGACCAGAATCGGTGTGTTCTTTTCCCCCGTCGACGAATTGCACGTGCAGAACGAGGCATTGCGCTTCACTCCTGAAAATCCGGGTTGATGTCGGTGATGAAAATATTCCAGAAGGCAAGAAAGACGGCGGCGATCAGGGGGCCGATCACGAACCCGTTGATCCCGAGCAGTGCGATACCGCCCATGGTGGAAAACAGCACGATATAGTCCGGAAGTTTGGTGTCGCGCCCTACCAGAATCGGCCGCAGCACGTTGTCCGCCAGACCGATGATGAGTGCGCCGTAGGCAAACAGGATGGAGGCCTCGCCCCAGCTTCCGTTGGCATACAGATAAAGTGACACCGGCAACCACACCAGTGCGGCTCCGACGGCGGGAATCAGCGAGAGAAATGCCATCACGACGGCCCACATGACCGGGCCAGGAATATCGAGCACACTGAAAATAATCCCGCCGAGCGCTCCCTGGACCAAGGCAACGAGCAGATTGCCCTTCACCGTTGCGCGGGTCACCTCCACAAATTTCTGGAACAGCAGAAGCTTGCGATGCTCACTCAGGGGAACGGCCAGCTTCATCAATCCCACCAGACGTTCTCCGTCCCGCAGGAAGAAAAAGGCCAGATACAGCATGAGTGCCAGTTTCACCGTGAAATTGAGCGTGTTGCGTCCGATGCTCAGCGCTTGCTGTGCGACGAACTCGCTGATGCCCAGAGCGGAATTGGACAGCGTTTCCCGAATGCTGTCGATGTCGATGCCCGTACGCGCCATCAGCGCGGGGAGAAAGGGGATCGCATTGACCATTTGATCAATGTATTGCAAAGGACGAATTTCGCGCGCCTGCATCTGCGTATAGAAATTCACACCCTCGCGTATGAAGGCGGACAGCAGGGCGAGCACCGGGATAACAACGATGATTGAACAGAGCAGCAAGGTGCACAATGCCGTGAGCGTTGCGCGATTGCCGAGAAGGGACAGCAGGCGCGTCTGTACGGGCGAAAACACCACCGCGAGCACTGCTGCCCAGAAGATTGCGCTCCAGAACGGGCGCATCAGAACGGCAAACAGCACGCTGACGATGCCCAGCAGAATCAGGAAACTGCGGCGTTCGAGAATTTCACGCATGGACACTCCGGGGCAAAGACGATTGGCGGCGGGCACAAGAGTTCGCAGCAGAATGCCACAGGCCGCCAGGAGTCTCCAGCGCTCAGTGCTTGTGACGGAGCATGCGCAGGATTTCGAGAATGCGCGGAGGCTGTCCTGTCCGCAGCACGCCCTGCCGGAAGACTTTGCCCGAGAGCCATAACACGAGCACGATACTGGCGAGCAACACACAAGTGGATCCGATCACGTCAATCAGCGGGGGCTGGGCAGCCGCTCTGTTCATCATCGTGAACGGGGTGAACAGAGGAATCCACGACATCACCCGGGCAACGCTGCCGTTGGGGTCTTGCGCAATGAAGGTCATCGTGGCCAAGGGCGCAATCAGAATCATCATCATGGGCATCATCAGGCTCTGCGCTTCCTTGAGTGTGTTGCACAGGCTGCCGATGGCGAGAAAAATGCCGGCATACAAGGCGTAACCCGCCAGGAAATAGAACACAAAATACGGAATGAGATCGGAGCTCAACAGCACCTGCAGGAACTGGCTGATAAGCTCGGTTTCGGTGCCGGGATACAGGGCGATGAACAGGAAAAACGAAAGCAGCCAGGCGGCTATCGTGGTAATGCCACTGAGCCCGATCCCCACCAGTTTGCCCATCATCAATTCGAGTGGAGTGACCGAGGCCAGCAGCACCTCGATGATGCGGTTGGATTTTTCCTCGATGGTATTGCTGAGCAAATACTGGACGCTCTGCATAAGCGAAATGAACATCAGGTAGACGAAACCTACGGGGGCCCATTGCCGGAAGGTGTCCGCCACACTGACCGCCTCCTCGCCTGCCTCTTTGCGCGGATCGAGTCGGCTGAACGGGAGACGTGTGCGCTGCACGTTGCGTACCAGCGCAAGGTCGATACCCTGGGCAAGGTACTCGTTGTTGCGAATCGTGGCATTGATGCTGCGCTCGATGGCATTGGGCAGGCGGGTGTCGGTCAAGTTGCTTGCCCAGTACTGAATCCCCCGGACACCCGTCTGCGGCGCAGTGCCCATCCCGGGCCGCGCAATCGATGAATCCACGTCGGCGGGAATCAGGATCAAGGCAAAGAGCGGACTGGACCCCTCCTCGCTGCGCAAGAGTCTCTCCCCTGTGAGCCAGGGGCGCAACTGCTCAATAAGCGCCTCGGGTGAGGCCTGAGAGTCGATATTCTCAGGCAAAGGGGCCCGGACGAACTGTTCTCGCGGGGCTTCAAATGGCGCAGCCCCTTCTTTCAAGTAGGGGGCAGCAAGCGTAAGCGCAAAATTCAGGCCTCCGCTTTCGAGCCACTGATCGAGTGCCGCCACTTCATCGGTCCCCACATCATCAATCAGTTGATCGATCTGTGCCGTTGCGTTGCCGGGCGTCTGTTCGAGATTGGGTTCCTTGCGGTTTTCCAGCACATAGGTCACAAAGGCTTGCAGAATGCGTCGCTGTTCTTCCTGTCGGATGGCAGCGTCGACAGCCTCCGCGTACTTTCCTGACTGATCGATCAGGAAATAGTGACGCGTGGGAGTGGATTCCGCGAGCATTGTCTGGAAAAAAAACACACCGACCAAAAGGATGGGAAACAGCAGGATGCCTGCCCAGAAGCCTTTTGTCTTGACGTTTTCCGCGTATTCACGCAAGGCAATCAACCGGATCATGTTCATCGCAACTGGTGCTCCTTTGCATCCGCGCCGACCAGGTGCACAAACACATCGTGCAGGCTGGGTTGCGTGTAGTCGAAGCGACTCAGTGACAGGCGATGATCGAAGCAACACTGCAGAATCTGTTGCGGGTCTGCCTGCTCCTTGAGTTGAATTTCCCAGGTGCGGTTTGCTGTCGCCTCGCGATGCTCATTCGGAAATGATTCCGTGACACTCAGAATGCCGTCCGCCGGCAGGATGGGGTTGATGTCGCCATTGCAGGACAGGATGACGCGGCGGGGGATCAAGGCGTGGGCATCTGCGAGAGTGCCATCGAACACCTTCTGCCCCTTGGTGATCAGCAGCATGCGATCACACAGCCGCTCAGCATGCTGCATGATGTGGGTGGAGAAAATGACAGTCTGTCCTGCCTGTGCCATGTCGCGGATGAGGTCTTCCAAGACCTCCTGATTGACTGGATCGAGACCGGAAAAGGGTTCGTCCAGAATCACCAGCTCGGGCCGGTGGGCTACCGCCGAGAGCACCTGGACTTTCTGCCCCATCCCCTTGGAGAGCGATTCCACCTTTGACTCTGCGTAATCCTTCAGGCCATAACGTTCGAGCAGGGCATACGCACGGTCTTTGGCGTCTTTCTTGTTCAGGCCCTTGAGTGTGGCGAAGTAGCTGATGATGGCCCACACTCGCATTTTCTTGTACAGGCCCTTCTCTTCCGGCAGGTAGCCGATGCGGTGGCGGACATTGAGCGCGCATGTCTCTCCCAGAATGCGAATACTGCCGGCATCCGGTTTGAGGATGTCGAGGATCATGCGAATGGTGGTGGTTTTGCCGGCGCCGTTCGGACCGAGGAAGCCGTAGATGCTGCCGGCAGGGATTGCAAAGCTGATGTGATTGACGGCGGTAAAGCTGCCGTAGCGCTTGCTGACGCCGCTCAATTCCAACACATGCGATTGCGGCATTGTGAACTCCCTTTCAAGCTGCGGCGCCGGCGGGCGACGCGCCATCCTCCCGGAAGAAGAATGGCGGTTTTCGGTTTCTCAGGAGGCGAGATACTGATTGATCGCATCAGCGACCAGACGACCCTCATCAATCGCACGCACCACCAGCGATTGACCGCGACGGCAGTCACCGGCGGCAAACACTTTGGGATTGCTGGTGACAAAAGATTTGTAGGCTGCCTTGTAATTGGAACGCTGATCCAGTTCCAGGCCCAGCGGTTTTGCCACGTAATCTTCTGGTCCGAGAAAGCCCATGGACAGCAGAATCATGTCGGCTTCCCAGAACTTGATTGTGCCCGGAATCTCCTGGAACTTGTTGTCCACTTCAACGGTATTGATGCCCAGCAGACGGCCATTGGCATCGCGCACGATTTCCTTGCCAGAGATGGAGTAAATGCGGGGATCCGTGCCGTAACGGTGCTGCGCTTCCAGATGGCCGTAATCTTCGCGATAAATCTTGGGCCACAGGGGCCAGGGGTTATCGGCAGCACGCTCCACGGGAGGACGCGGCATAATCTCAAAGTTCACCAGGGATTTGCAGCCATGGCGAAGCGAGGTGGCGATACAGTCGGTTCCGGTGTCTCCGCCCCCGATGACGATCACTTTCTTGTCTTTGGCGCTGATGTAGTGACCGTCTTCCAGATTCGAATCCAGCAGGCTGCGGGTGTTGGCGGTCAGGAATTGCATCGCCAGATAGATCCCGTCGCCGGCACGATTTGGAATGTTCAGGTCGCGGGCCTTTGTTGCCCCGGTAGCCAGACACAGGGCATCCACTTCGCCAAGCAATTTTTCAACATCGATGGCGTTCTTTCCTGACCCGCCGACATCGGCGTTCACCACAAATTTCACCCCTTCTTCCCGCAGCAGATTGACACGGCGGTTCACCACGTCCTTCTCGAGTTTCATGTTGGGGATGCCGTACATGAGCAGGCCGCCAATGCGGTCTTCGCGCTCGTATACGGTGACGTCGTGACCCGCCTTGTTCAGTTGGGCGGCCGCTGCCAGACCCGCGGGGCCGGAGCCGATGACAGCCACTTTCTTCCCGGTGCGGAAACGGGGGGGATTGGCGACCACCCACCCATTCTCGAAGCCCTTGTCGATAATCGCATTTTCAATGTTCTTGATGGTGACCGCTGGCTCGTTGATGCCAAGCACACAGGCCCCTTCGCAGGGAGCTGGGCACACGCGACCGGTGAACTCGGGGAAATTGTTGGTCTTGTGGAGACGGTCCAGGGCTTCTTCCCACCGGCCGCGATACACCAGATCATTCCATTCCGGAATCAGGTTGTAGACGGGACAGCCTTCGCCCGACTGGCAAAACGGCACACCGCAGTCCATGCAGCGCGCGCCCTGCGTGCTCAGGTGCTTGTCATCATGTGCCGTGTAGATTTCTTTGTAATCCAGCAGGCGCTCGGCAGGAGCGCGGTAGGGTTCTGCACGACGTTCGAATTCTTTAAAGCCAGTAGGTTTGCCCATCAGTACATCCAATTAATCAACTTATTCTTTGGTTACCTGCATCGCGTGGGATGCCTCTGCCCGAAGCAGAGGCTCACGCGGTGAGTGCCTGCTTTTCCTGCCGCTTGGCGCGCTCAAGCAATACCCGCTTGTAGTCGGTGGGCATGACCTTCACAAACTGGGCAAGGCTCTTGTCCCAGTGTGCGAGGATGGCCTCTGCCACTGTCGATTGCGTGTATTGCAGGTGACGGCTGATCAAACGCTTCAGCTGTGCGATGTCGCCGGCATCTGTCACGGCCTCGAGTTCGTAGGTTTCGGCATTGCATTGCTTGCGGAAATCATTGTCCTTGTCCCAGACATAGGCCACACCGCCGCTCATGCCGGCACCAAAGTTGCGGCCTGTCTTGCCCAGAATCACAACACAGCCGCCAGTCATGTACTCACAACCATGGTCGCCGATACCTTCCACCACCGCCGTGGCACCGCTGTTGCGAACGGCGAAGCGCTCGGCCGCAATTCCCCGGAAGTAGGCTTCACCGGACGTGGCGCCATACAGGTTGACGTTGCCGGCAATGACGTTTTCTTCCGCTTTGAAGCTACTGTTCTTGGGCGGATAGAGAATGATTTTGCCGCCGGAAAGACCCTTGCCGACGTAGTCATTGGCGTCGCCTTCCACGGTAATCGTGATGCCCTTGGCCAGCCAGGCGCCGAGACTTTGTCCTGCGGACCCGTTCAACTTGATGTTGATGGTGTCCTCGGGAAGCATGTCCTCTTTCCAGCGCTTGGCGACTTCATTCGAGAGCATTGTGCCGACAACGCGGTTGATGTTGATCACCGGCATCTCGATATGCACTTTGCTGCCAGTCTCAAGCGCGTCGCGGGCTTTCTCGATAATCTGGATATCCAGGGCTTTCTCGAGGCCATGGTCCTGCGCAATGGTCTGGTATACCTGCGTGCCTTCGTAAATGATCTTGGCAGGGGCCAGTATGCGGCCAAGATCCAGGCCACTCGCTTTCCAGTGAGAAATCGCGGCTTCTGTTTCCAACAGGTCCACGCGGCCGATCATGTCGGTCATCTTGCGCATGCCGAGGCTTGCCATGATCTGACGCAGTTCTTCGGCCACCATGAACAAGTAATTCACCACGTGTTCCGGCTTGCCCTTGAACTTCTTACGCAGCTCCGGATCCTGTGTCGCGATGCCGACCGGGCAGGTGTTCAGATGGCACTTGCGCATCATGATGCACCCGAGGGTGACCAGCGGGGCGGTGGCAAAGCCAAACTCTTCCGCACCAAGAAGTGCGGCGATGGCGACGTCGCGGCCCGTTTTGAGCTGGCCGTCGGTCTGCAACACAACGCGTGAACGCAGATTGTTCATGACCAGCGTCTGATGAGTCTCTGCCAGACCCAGCTCCCACGGCAGTCCCGCGTGCTTGATCGAGGTCAGCGGGGATGCCCCGGTTCCTCCGTCATGTCCGGCAATGACCAGATGGTCAGTCTTTGCTTTGGTCACCCCTGCTGCAATGGTGCCGACACCAATCTCGGAAACCAGCTTCACACTGATGCGGGCCTGACGGTTGGCGTTCTTCAGGTCGTGAATCAGCTGCGCGATGTCTTCGATCGAGTAAATGTCGTGGTGCGGGGGCGGGCTGATGAGGCCGACACCCGGCGTGGAGTGACGAATCTTGGCAATGTAATCATCGACCTTTCCACCCGGCAGTTCCCCGCCTTCGCCAGGCTTGGCTCCCTGGGCAATCTTGATCTGCAACTCGTCCGCGTTGCTCAGGTACCAAATGGTGACACCGAAACGGCCCGAGGCGACCTGCTTGATGGCAGAACGCTTGGAGTCCCCGTTCGCCATGGGCATGAAGCGTATGGGGTCTTCACCCCCTTCCCCGGTATTGGATTTGCCGCCGAGACGGTTCATCGCGATCGCCAGAGACTCGTGGGATTCCGTTGAAATCGATCCGAGGCTCATCGCCCCTGTGGCGAAACGCTTGACGATCTCGCTGGCGGGCTCGACGTCTTCCAGAGCAATTGCCTTTGCCGGATCCGCCTTGAAGCGCATCAGGCCACGCAGTGTGCAAGCGCGAGTCGTTTGTTCATTGGTATGTTTCGCGAACGCTGCATAGGCCTCGGCGCTGTTGTTGCGGGCCGCTACCTGCAGATTGGCGATGCTGGTGGGGTCCCACATGTGACCGTCACCGCCGTTGCGCCAATGGAAATCGCCTGGGTTGGTCAACACCGGCATGCTGTGCCCTTTTTCGGGGAAGCCCAGGTGGTGGCGACGCTCGGTCTCTTCTATCAGGGTCTTGAAGCCTACACCCTGTACCCGGCTGGCAGTGCCCACGAAGCAACGATTGATGATGTCATCGGCCAGTCCAACGGCTTCGAAAATCTGGGCACCTTTGTAGGATTGCAGCGTGGAGATACCCATCTTGGCCATGACTTTGAGCATGCCCTTCGCGACGGCCTTTTTATAGGCATATACCAGACTGTCTTCGTCGGCGAACTGTGTCCCCAGAAGACCATCGTTGCGTGCAGCCCACAGGGCCTCGAAGGCGAGGTAGGGGTTGACGGCATCGGCACCATATCCCGTGAGCAGGCAGAAGTGATGCACTTCGCGTGCTTCGCCGGTTTCAATGATCAGGCCGAGCCGCGAACGCTTGTGCTGTCCCACGAGGTGGTGGTGCACAGCGCCACAGGCAATCAGGGCGCTCAAAGGAATGCGCGAGGCGCTGATGGCGCGATCCGAGAGAATGACAAACGCATACCCTTCGTCGATGGCGGCCTCTGCCTCAGCGCAAATGCGATCCAGAGCGGCGAAGAATCCGTTCTCTTCCTGACGGTCATAGGTGACGTCGATCAGCTTGGAACGCATACCACGATGATTCATGTCGCGCAGATCGCTGAGCTGTTTGTTGGACAGAATGGGGTGCTCAAGACTCAGACGATGGGCCTGAGCTTCGGTCGTTTCCAGCAGGTTTCCTTCCGGTCCGATGAAGCATTCAAGCGACATCACCACTTCTTCCCGGATGGAGTCGATAGGGGGGTTGGTGATTTGGGCAAACAGCTGCTTGAAGTAGTCATAGATCATCCGTGGCTTGTCGGACAGACAGGCCAGCGCGGAATCATTGCCCATGGAACCGAGCGGGTCGCGCAACTCGGTGACCAGAGGCAGCAACATAAATTGCATTGTTTCGGTGGTGTAGCCGAACGCCTGCATGCGGGGCAGCACATTCTCGGCATCCAGCGAATGCTCGGCGGTCTCGGTGGAGAGGTCGGCCAGCGTCACTTTTTGGTTCTTCAGCCAGTGCCCGTAGGGACGACGGCTGGCGATGTCGGCCTTGAGTTCCTCGTCGGGAATCAGGCGTCCCTGTTCGAAGTCCAGCAGGAACATGCGTCCAGGCTGCAGGCGGCCCTTCAGGCGCACATTCTCCGGATCAACATGCAACACGCCGACTTCCGAGGCCATGATGACTTTGTCGTCATGGGTGACGTAGTAACGGCTTGGGCGCAAGCCATTGCGATCGAGGACCGCACCTATGTACTTTCCGTCTGAAAAAACGATAGACGCAGGGCCATCCCAAGGCTCCATCAGAGCAGAATGGTACTCATAGAAGTCGCGCTTTGCCTGCGGCATGTTGTCATTGGATTGCCAGGCTTCAGGAATCATCATCATGACGGCTTCCTGCAGCGAGCGTCCGGAAAGGAGCATGAACTCCAGAACGGCATCAAAGGAGCCGGAATCGGAGCAATCCGAGTCAATCACCGGAAACAGCTGTTCCATGTTGCTGCCGAACAGCGCGCTTTTGGCGCTGCCCTCGCGCGCCACCATCTGGTTCACGTTGCCGCGCAGGGTGTTGATTTCCCCGTTATGGCTCATAAAGCGGTTGGGCTGGGCTCGGTCCCAAGAGGGGAAAGTATTGGTGCTGAAGCGGGAATGCACCATGGCCAGGTGCGTCGCACATTCGGGATTGGTCAGATCCTGGTAAAACGGGAAGAGCTGACCTGGTGTCAGCATCCCTTTATATACAATCACTTTGGTGGACAGGCTGCAGGCATAGAGCATCTTGGCCTGGGTCAAGCTGGAATCTCCCCGCAGCAGGTGAGTGAAGCGCTTGCGGATAACATAGAGGCGACGCTCAAAGTCCTCTTGGCTAAGCCCGGCCGCGGCGCCAACAAAAAGCTGAGCGATATGGGGCTGTGCGGTACGTGCCGCAGGGCCGACATCCGCGCCTACCGGATCAACTGGGACCACGCGCCATCCGAGAAGTGTTTGTCCTTCTTCTGCTATATAGGCATTGATGACCCCGAGGCACTTCTCACGCTCAGCGAGATCCTGTGGCAGGAATATATTTCCGACAGCGTACTGCCCAGGCGCGGGGAGAGTGATCCCCAGTTCCCTTTTTGCAAGGCTCGCAAAAAAGGTGTGTGGCAAGGCCATGAGGATTCCAGCGCCGTCGCCCGTATTGGCTTCAAAACCGCAACCACCGCGGTGATCCATGCGCGAGTTCAGATGATAGGCATCAAGCATGATCTGGTGACTAGGACGCCCCTTGATATCGGCCACGAATCCAACACCGCACGAGTCCTTTTCATTCGCAGGGTCGTACAGTCCGGATTTTTCGGGATAGCCGAAGCGTAGTGTGGGGGTGGCATTGATGCTCATAGATCTAAAGCTCTCTTGGTTCGTCCTGCGTTTACGGTTTGCACACATCTCAATCATTGGCAGACTTTCGTTCTGCCGAGAGTCCACTGAGTCGGATTCAGGCTCAATCTGAGGTGATCTGATGCGGAATTCAGCGAATCATTGCCCCCCTGCCAACACGGCGCTGTGCGGGATGCGCGGCATTTTTAAAAATTATGGGCGCACGAAATCCGGGACGGTAATCCCACGGGGCCGGACACAATACCATTGAACCAAAATAAGTCAAGGCAGCCTCTTGGCCCCGTTTTCCTTGGTATAAAAGCGATCCTTCGTTCGGGTTTTACAGGGGTATTTGTCTGCGATGGATGTAAGGGTGGACGCGCCGTGGGTCGCGGTTAATAACTTGATAATGGCTATTTAGTGGATTACCCTAGGCCCCCTCAAAAGAGCATTTCCCTTTATACCACCTGTGATTAGGGAGGCTAAGTAAGCCTGTGAATCCAAAACTAACAAGACGACGATTTATTAAGGGGGTTATCGCCTCCGGTGCAGCTGCTGCATCTTCCTCTCTCTGGTATTCAGCCTCTGGTGCTGAGCGGCCTGCAGGAGCGGTAGAGCGGCTGTTATCAATTAACGTAAACGGCCAAACACGCCGTGTGGACGTCGCCCCTCAAGAGACGCTTGCCCATACTCTGCGATACAAACTCGGTTTGACCGGGACCAAGCTCGGCTGCAACCGCGGCGAATGCGGTGCCTGCACGGTTCTCGCTGACGATGTCAACATTTATGCCTGCTCTACGCTGACACACGAAGTGAAAAATCGCGCCGTTGTCACCGTGGAAGGTCTGCGTGCCGCCGACGGGACATTGCACCCAGTACAGGCTGCCTTTATCCAGGAGCTCAGCCCCGCTTGCGGTTTCTGCACTGCAGGTCAGGTGATGTCAGCTGTGGCACTGCTCAAGGCAAATCCAAGACCGACCCGCGAAGAGGCACGTTTGGCCATGTCAGGCAACGTCTGCCGTTGTGGAGCGTATGATCACTATCTGAATGGCGTAATGCGCGCCTCGGGGCAATTATCATGACCTATATGCATATCGGAAAAGACTTCACTCCGCCTGATGTAGAAGGCAAGGTCACTGGCGCGGCTCGCTACGCCGAAGATTTCAAGAAAGACGGGATGGTATTCGCCCGCTTGCTCACCAGCCCTATTCCGGCCGGCCGAGTCGTTAGCATTGATGCCTCTGCTGCACTGGCGATGCCGGGCGTGCTCGGTGTCTTTACAGCGGATGATCTCCCGCCTGCGCCCCCACCCGCTAACCCCGCACTGGCGAAGGAGTGGGTAACCTACATCGGTCAGCCCATTCTGGCAGTTGCAGCGGAGAGTGATCTGCTTGCCGAAGAAGCGCTCGCTAAGATCGTTGTGGAGTATCAGCGCCGCCCGTTCGTCGTGGATCCGCTGGATACGTTGACGGAAGGTGGTCCTGATCCGTATCCCACTGGGAATACCCTGATCCGTAATGCTGGGGAAGCTGCTGCAGGTACAACTGCTGCAGGAACTGATGTTGGCCGTGTAAAGTGGTCCATCGATCAGGTAACGGCATTCCGTAATGGCCGCGAGCCGGAAGGCGCACAATTTGGTGACGAGTGGAGCTACGGTGATGTCGCCGCCCAGTTCGCTCAATGCAGCACCATCATCGAAGAGCCCTTCGTAACGATTGGTTTGCCACACCACTCACTGGAATCCCGCACTGGGATGGCGTACTGGGAAAATGGCAAGTGCTACTTCCACGGCTCTCTCCAGAGCCATTCGGTCGGACACGACGCATTGTCCGCCATGCTCGAAATCGATCCTGCCAATCTGGTGTTTATCAATGAAAACACCGGTGGTGGTTTCGGTTCCAAAATTTTCCCATACCCGATGATGGCAGTGACCGGAAAGTTTGCCCGTCAACTGAACCGACCTCTGCAATTGCGTATCACACGTGCTGAAGAGTTTTACATTGGTTCTGCCCGTTCTGGGATGCAGGGTTGGATCAAGATCGGACTTAAGGACAATGGTCGAGTAGGCGCCGTCGATGTTGCCATTATTAACGACGCAGGGTCAGGCGGTGGCGGTAGTGCCAGCTCTTCTGCTGAACACATTTCCATCATGTTCCAGCCAGAGGCCATGCGTTTCCGTGGTTTAGCGCTCTACACCAACACGACGCCTCGCGGCGCACAGCGTGGTCCAGGCCAGAATGAAATGGCTGCGGTTCTCGCACCCATGATGGATAAAGCAGCCAGAATGGCCGGAATCGACCGTGTGGCATTCCGCCGACTCAATGCGCCGCGTATGGATGCCAAGATCGGCGCCCGCCAAGGGGGCATTTCCAGCTCCTACATGCCTGAAGCCATCGACAAGGCTGCTGAGATGTTTAACTGGCAGGAAAAGATCAACAAGCCAAGACAAATCAGTGCGACCAAAGTGCGCGGGATTGGTGTGGGGCAGGGTTACCACTCGGCCGGTGCCAGCGGCTACGATGGTCTGATCCGTATTGCGCCTGATGGCAAGATCTACCTGCACACTGGGGTGGGTAACCTTGGGACATACTCCTACGCCGCAGTCACACGTGCCGCAGCTGAAGCATTGCAGTGCAGTTGGGATAACTGTGTCGTCGTGCATGGCCACGGAGATCTGAACCTGCCACACAGCACCTATCAGGGTGGCAGTAACACAATCTTTACTGAGACTCGCTCTAACCATATGGCCGCACTTGATGCGATCCAGAAGCTTAAGGAAATCGCCGCCTCTCAATTCGGGGGTTCTGCCGACGACTACAGCATTGGTGGTGAGCGCGTATTCTTGACGAGCGACAGCTCTAAGGGAATGAGCTATGGCGAAGCTGCCCAGAAAGCCATTGAAATGGGCGGAAAGTTCAGTGGGATGGAATACCCTGACAACATTCACCGTACAACAGTTCGTTCTGTGCAGGCGATGCAGGGAACAGGTCTCATCGGTGTTGCCAAGGATACCTTGCCAAAGACTGGAACTACTCCCGGAATGGCAATTGCATTTGTTGAGATTGAACTCGATAAAGAAACTGGCAAATTCGAGATTCTCGATTATTCCGCCGTGGCAGAGTGCGGTACCGTGGTTCACCCCATGGGATTGCGTCAGGCCATGAACGGTGGCGGTATTTGGGGATTCGGCATGGCAGCCTATGAGCGTCATGTGTACGACCCTCAGAACGGTCTGCCTGCAAACGTTGGTCTCTATCAGTCCAAACCGCCAACATACCTGGATGTCCCTGTGCGCATGAACACAGCGGGCATTGACATGCCTGATCCACAGAGTCCGGTCGGAGCACGCGGCATCGGTGAACCCGCTCAGGGATGCGCAGTAGCGGCATTGACGAGCGCTATTGCCGATGCGCTTGATGGCCATTTGTTCAATCGCACTCCAGTGACTGCTGACATGATTATTAACCACGTCGCAGGAAACGGCTTCAACACTGGCAATTTGAAAACAAATACATTCTGAGGTTTAAGCTATGTCATCACACGACGTTATGCCCGAAATGAGCCTCTACCAGCCAGTGCGCGTAGAGGATGCAATTGGAATCGCTAACCAGTTTGCCAATAGAGGCTGGTTGGTGGGCGGGGGCCAGGACACCTACGGGTGGCTGAAAGACCGCGCTAAATCTGCTGACGCCTTGATCGATCTGAAAGGAATCGAATCAATGCGAGGCATCAAAGAAACTGCGGACGGGATCGAGATTGGTGCCCTTGTCACACTGACGGAAATCACCAACAACGCTTTGATCAGGGAGCGTTACTCTCTGCTCGCACAGGCAGCTGGACGCGTGGCTAGTCCTCAGATCCGCAACGTTGGAACCATTGCAGGAAACGTCTCTCAGGACGTTCGCTGCTGGTACTACCGTCGTGGCCTGAACTGCTACCGTGCAGGCGGCAATCTGTGTTACGCCGACACGCCTGAAGGAATGAACCGTGAACACGCCATTTTCAACGCCAGCCGTT
This sequence comes from uncultured Klebsiella sp., assembly GCA_964538025.1. Classification (GTDB taxonomy): domain Bacteria; phylum Pseudomonadota; class Gammaproteobacteria; order Pseudomonadales; family Pseudohongiellaceae; genus UBA5078. Next base: position 74,080 of record CAZICZ010000006.1, read on the forward strand.
GTGTGGCTGTCACTCCAAGCGACACAGGGCCCGCTCTGGTTGCGTTGGAAGCACAGATGGTTATCCAGAGTGCCAGTGGTCAGCGCGTCGTTCCCGCAGAAGACTTTTTCGTAGGGCCGAATGTCGATATTCGACATACAACAGTGCTTGCTCCCGGCGACATCCTCACCGCCGTGCGCATTCCCGCGAAATGGGCAAATGCTCAGTTCTACTTTGAGAAGGTTGCCGATCGCAATTCCTGGGACTTCGCTCTGGTCAGCATCTCCGCTGCCATGCGAGTCAACAATGGAGTGATTGAAGACTCCCGCATGGTGGTAGGCGCAGTTCAGGCCACGCCACGCCGGTTGACGACAGTTGAGCAAGCCATTCAGGGCAAGGCCCGCAATGAGTCTACTGCAAGTAGCCTCGGCGATCTGGCCAGCCGTGATGCGAATCCGCTGAACTACAACCACTTCAAGATGCCCTTGATGGATAATCTTGTGAAACGAGCCGTCCGCGGCCAAGCTTGATAAATAAAAGCCTGCTGCACATTCGTGCGCATAACATGAGTGCGCGCGACATGAGCGGTGGGCTTTTGTTTATAAAATAACAATAGATCGAAACATTGAGGACTAGGATTGTGGAAATTATTCGTTATAGAAATAACGTATGGGGAGAGGAAGTCATTCTGGGGGTTTCCTGGGATTTGCTCTGGGTAGTTGCAGTCACAGCCTTCCTGTTGCTCGCTGCTCACGCCATTTTTATGGCTGCACTCGCCAAGAAAAAAGCTAAGCCCTCTGCTGAAGGGAAGCGTATTAATCGTCATGCCGCGATTGACCGAGCATTCCATTGGATTATGGCTGGCAGTGTGCTGGTACTGATTTTTACCGGCATTTCTCCAATTGTCGGCATTCGAATTTCCTGGCTGAATATTCACTGGATTGCGGGTCTGATACTCACATTTGTCTGTATTTTTCATACAATCCGTGCCCTGTTCTGGCAAGATTTTAAATCCATGTTGCTTGGACCAAACGATTTCAAAGAGCCCTTCGACGAATCCATCAAGCCTGGAAAGTATTCTTTCGAACAGAAAGGCATGCATTGGGCAATGACCGTTCTCGTGGTCGCCGTGATCGCGACTGGCGTGACACTCTTCTTGCATATTGACTCCCCATGGTGGGAACGTCCTAGCGTTGAAGATGAAGGCACTCTGGGAATTTTCTTCCTGCTTCACGGCACCGCAACTCTTGGATTGATTGCTTTCACCGCAATTCATATCTACTTTGCTGTGCGCCCGGAAAAACGTTTCTACACACGTTCCATGGTCAGTGGCTGGATTTCCGAAGCTGAAATGAAAGAAAACCATGACACCAATAAGTGGAAGCCCGAGTAAGGAAGCGTTGTGACAAATCTGGAAGACGATATTGAAGTAATCGAGTCGGGTTATGAGTTCCTGCTGGCCTATGCGGCGCAGGGACGCCCACCGCAAGATGAGACAGGGCCGGGTCCTCACCCGCGCCCGATCCTTGAGGACATGCTCAAGGCTATGAAGAACGCAGGAAATCTACTGGCAGGCTCGCAAGGTGATTTCGAACAGGTCATTATTCAGGACCTTAAGAAAGCATCTGCCGCAGTGGCATTTGTTCTGTCCCAAGGGAAGATCGGATCCGAAGTTGTGGACAATCTGAACGCATCAATCCATCTGCGAACAGTCCTGACGGATTTCTTCCTGTACAGTGAGGCCTTTAAACCCATCGGGACTGAAGCGCCCAAACAAGCGGCGGGATGGGATAAGGTCGGTAACTAAGCGCGTTAGACGTCGCAAATCCCGATAAGAAGGCCAGAGCAGATTCCCTGTTCTGGCCTTTTCTTTTTTCTGGTAATGTCAGCTCATTATTTCATCGAAACTCACAGGTGACACATCGTATGCGTCCATCCCATTTGACTCTCGCCGCTCTTGGATTTGCCTTGCTTGCGTGCTCGCCCCAATCCCCGGAGCAACAGGCAGTTGCAACGGACACTTTGGCTACTGACGCTCAGATTGATGGAACCTCGGGAGCAAGCACGTCTTATAGTGCGCCGGCGACCACCGGGAATGAGACCCGGTATGAACAGGAGCTTCTGCTGAATACACATCAACTGGTGACAGAGGGCCGACGATCAGGAGAAGGCTATTTCAGCGCCGATGGCAACCGTTTGATCTATCAAGCGGAGATCGAAGGAGAAAATCCTTTCTATCAAATTTTCATTCGTGATCTGCTCACCGGTGCAACGAATAAAGTTTCGCCAGGCGTTGGTTTGACCACCTGTGCCTGGATTCATCCTCTGGAAGACCGCGTCTTGTTTGCCTCAACGCATGGCGATCCCAATGCGCTGGAAAAACAGCAACAGGAAATCGCGATGAGAGCAAGTGCCGCGCCACGTGGTTATGCGTGGGATTACGATGAGCACTATGACATCTACCAGAGCACAAGTGATGGTGGCGATCTTACTAACCTGACCAATAGCCGAGGGTATGACGCAGAAGGGTCGTGGTCTTCCGATGGCAAAACAATCGTTTTTGCATCCAACCGGGAAGCATACACGCGCTCTCTGAGTCAGGCGGAGCAGCGTCTCTTTGATGACGACAAATCCTATTTCATGGACCTGTATCTCATGGATGCTGATGGCAGCAACATTCGCCAGATTACCCATTCTCCAGGCTACGACGGGGGACCATTTTTCAGCGCAGATGATCAAATGATTGTGTGGAGACGCTTCAATCCTGATGGCAACAGTGCCGAGATTTGGACGATGAATGCGGACGGCACCAACCAGCGTCAATTGACGGATTCGGCCATGGTAAGTTGGGGCCCCTATTTCCACCCCAGTGGGCAGTACATTATTTACTCCAGCAATGTGCTTGGGCACGCTAATTTTGAATTGTTCATGATCGACGTGAAAGGTGAGCAGGAACCGGTGCGTGTCACCAATACAGAAGGGACTGACATCCTGCCGGTCTTCTCTCCTGATGGCAGCAAATTGGCGTGGAGTACTACGCGAACGCCTGATGGAAGCTCACAAATTTATATGGCCGACTGGAATCACGCGCGTGCATTGGAACTGCTACAGCTCAACTAAGCCCTTGCGAAACCTCTCCCTGCGCAGGTGGTGTTTACGCCATCTGCAGGGAATCTTGGTATTTCTGTTGGCAGGGGTGTTTCCTCCGGTTTATGCACAAAGCGCACTGCATCACGATATCCGTGTGCTTCTGTCACCGCACACCAGTCACATGGAAGTAAGCGACACCATTACACTTCCCGAGTCCCTGCAGAACGCACGCGAACTCACGTTCAGCCTGAATGCCGCGTTGACTCTGCATGACATGTCAGGCGATGGTTTCAGCATTGAGCGTGAAGGATCCACCGTATTGGACAACGTCGCAGATGCCGGGCGCGACATTGCACCGAGCACGCAGTATCGCTTACGCCTTACCCAGCCTGGGTCTCCGATTACCTTTCACTACTCCGGAACCATCAATTCCAATATTCAGCAACTGAGCGCGGAATATGCGCAGAGTTTTTCTTCCACTACCGGGATCATTGCTCCACAGGGGGTTTATCTCGATCACAGCACTGTCTGGCTGCCCGATTTCTCTGCAGGATTAATGCGTTTTGAATTGCAGGTAGACTTTGCCGAGGGGGCCAGTCAGTGGTTGTCGGTCAGTCAGGGAGACTTGCTGGACAGTAACCACTGGCAGAGCACGTCACCGATGGAAGAGGTCTATCTCGTCGCTGGCAATTTCGCTCTTTATGAAACAGAGAGTGATGGTGTCTCCCTGCAGGCCTACCTCCGCCAGGAGGATCCCAACCTGGCGACCCGCTACCTCGATGCGACGGCGCGCTACCTCGCGTTGTATGAAGAGATGCTCGGCGAATATCCCTTTAGCAAGTTTGCCCTGGTGGAGAATTTCTGGGAGACAGGCTACGGCATGCCATCCTTCACCTTGCTGGGGGAGCAGATTATCCGTTTCCCGTTCATTCTGGAAACGTCCTACCCGCATGAAATATTGCACAACTGGTGGGGAAACTCGGTATTTCCAGACTACGATACTGGCAATTGGAGCGAAGGGTTGACCGCGTATCTTGCCGACCATCTGTTCCAGGAAATGGACAATGCCGGACCGGAGTATCGCAAAGACATGCTCGGGCGCTATCGCAGTGCGGTGAGCGAATCCGCTGATTTTCCCCTGCGGGACTTCACGTCTCGCAATTCCGCTGCCACGCAGGCGGTGGGGTATGGCAAAACACTCATGCTGTGGCACATGCTCCGAATGGAGCTCGGTGACGCTCTTTTTCTGCAGGGGCTTCGCACCTTGTATGAGCAGCGACAATTTCAGCGCACTGGTTATGCAGAAATCGAAGCTCTCTTTTCCTCTCTCAGCGGAAAAGATCTGACACCATTCTTTGCACAGTGGGTACAGCGCACGGGAGCGCCGGAGCTTTCGGTGGCCGTTACGGCAGCCGCTGAGCGTGCCGAGCTCGTGCTGACCCAAACGCAAAACGAAGATGTGTACACCTTGAAGGTGCCAGTCGCCCTTTTTTATGAGGGAGAAGAGACTGCGCGTATTATTCAGGTCGCAATGAGCGATCGACGTGCCACAGTTCCCATTGATGAATTTTCCAGACTTCAGGCAGTGGTGGTCGACCCGCGTTTTGATGTCTTTCGTCGTCTCGACGCCACCGAAATGCCGCCCACCTTGCGACAATTATTCGGTGCCGAAAAAATCCAGTTCATTATTCCGCAAGAGAATCGGGCGCAGTGGATTGCCATGGCTGAATTTTTCAGTGCAGACCCCGCCATCTCAGCAAGCCTGGTCAATGAGGAAGAGTTCGAGGGGCTGCCGATTGACCAGTCAGTCTGGATTCTCGGACGAAGCAATGTGGCGAGGGAATTCATTGAGGCGGCGGTCGAGGATTACGGTGTTCGTTTTTCCGAGGCAGGCCTGTCGATGCTGGGGAGTGAACTGCCCTTCGCCAACCGGTCCACCGTGCTTACTGCCGCGCATCCGCAAAATGCAGAGTTAACGCTTGGATGGATTCACGCGGACTCTCTTGCCGCGATGCCGGGCCTGACTGAAAAGCTGCCGCACTACGGAAAGTATTCCTATCTCAGTTTCATCGGGAATGAGCCGAGTAACGACGTGAAAGGCCAATGGGAAAGTCCTGAATCCCCCTTGCTATGGCGACGCCCTGCGCTCGCGGATGCGCTGACACTTGCACCACTGCCCGAGCTGCCGCCACTGGCTGTGCTTCCGCCCAAATACTTGCCCAGCGGGTTTGCACACCACATTGATACCCTCGCGTCGGCCAACATGGAGGGTCGCGGTCTCGCGTCCGAGGGGCTGGGCAGGGCGGCTGACTACATCGAGGCGCAGTTTAATGCCATCGGCCTGCAGGCACCGGAAAGCGGTGTCCGTCAGCGCTGGCAGGCACAGGGCTCCGATGGAACGGGCCAGACCGGAATCAATCTGGTGGGGCTCATTCCCGGCACCGACGAGGCGCTGCGTGATGCACCCTTGGTTGTCGGTGCGCACTACGATCATTTAGGCGTGCAAGGCGCGGACACGTATCCCGGTGCCGATGACAATGCGTCCGGAGTCGCCCTGCTGTTGGAAGTTGCCCGCACCCTGAACCGCGCATTTACACCCCGTCGCCCCATTATGTTCGTGGCGTTTTCCGGTGAAGAACAGGGACTTCTCGGCTCGCGGGCCTTTGTGGCCACTCCGCCAGCACCCACCACCCGCCAGAGCCTCTTCGCCATGATCAACCTCGACAGTGTGGGACGACTGGAGGGGCGCCCCCTGCAGGTGTTTGGTTCGGAAAGCGCGTATGAGTGGCCCTTCATGGCGCAGGGTATCGGGTTTACCATCGGTGTCGCCTCGCAGTTTCCCGCGCAATCCATTGCGGGGAGCGACCATGTGAGTTTCCTCGAAGCCGGCATCCCCGCCATTCATTTGTTCAGCGGCCTGCATACTGATTATCACCGGCCAAGTGATACGCCTGGCAAAGTGGACTTGGCGGGGATGTCGGATATTGCGCTGTGGCTGGAAGAGGCCATTGTGTATCTGGCAAACCGCGATCAACCCTTGCGGGCAACGCTGAGCAAGGCGCCTGTCAGAGCACCTCAGGCCGCCTCGGGTGCGCGAGCCGCATCACTGGGAACGATTCCGGAGTTCAATTACAGCGGCGATGGTGTGCAAATTTCCGGAGTGACACCCGGTGGAGCCGCGGAGGAAGCTGGCCTCGAGGCGGGAGACATCCTGCTGCAATTTGACGAGACCGTGCTGACAGATCTACAGCATTATTCCAACCTGATTCGCGAAGCTGCGCCCGGCGATGAGGTGGTAATCACTCTTCGACGAGGGACAGAGGTGCTTCAGCGGCGGGTCGTTCTCAAAGCGCGTTGACCGCTCAGTCCACCATGTTAGGGCAGAAAGAAATACAACAGCCCTATCACGAAGCCAAAGCTTGCCAGAACGAAAACACTCTTCATGAGGAATCCGCCACCGCCGCGACGTCGGTACTGGTAATCCTCTTCGATGAAGATAGGATTGTATCGTTTCTTGAATAAACGCATCGTGAGCTCGTCCAACAACGGTGAATGACAGCAGCTCTATTTAACGTGTGATGAGGGCCATCTCGCTGCGTGAAACATGGCAATTCGCCGAGCAATTGTGATGAATTGTGGCAGGCATTGCCCAGGGGAGCGCTTCTCACTTATTGTTGGCCGCTGATGTAATTCATCGGTCACGCACTGGCCTCCGATGTCGTCTTGACGCAGTACCCTGACAATCACAATAACAGAGTGACGTTCCCATGAAGTATTTCCCTTCTGCCTTCAATCGGGCGGCGATCGTGCTTCCTTTTTGCTTTCACGGCGCACTTTACGCCCAGGACAATGCGAACGAGAATCTTCGCTTGACTCGCATTCCGCAGGCGGAGGCTCAGATCAGTCTCGATGGTGTGCTGGATGAGCCGGTATGGCAACGTGTGCCGGTGATCGACAATATGCGCGTCATTCAGCCCGACACGCTTGCACAGGCCTCACTCGAAACGCATACGCGCATTTTCTACAACGCGCGCGGGCTTTACGTGGGCGTGATGAATTTTCAGGATCCGGCCACCCTGGTGGCTCGCATGAGTTCGCGTGATGCCGGGGTGCAGCGAGATGGCTTCATTCTGTCGGTGGACCCGTCCGGACAGGGGCTTTACGGGTATTTTTTGCGCATCAATCTCGGCGGCACATTCTCCGACGGCACTATTCTGCCCGAGCGCCAGATCAATCGGCAGTGGGATGGTCCCTGGAATGCCGTTACCAAGGAAGTCGAGAACGGGTGGGTGGCGGAGATATTCGTGCCGTGGTCGATGATGTCTCTGCCCGCCGGTGGCGAGACCCGCACGATTGGTTTGTACACCGAGCGCATGGTGGCAAGCATGGCCGAAACATGGTCCTGGCCCGCGCTGCCAGACACGGCGGGCAAATATCTCTCGGCCTTCCAGAAATACGAACTCAGCGGAGTTAACCCCGCGACCCAGTTCACCTTCTACCCCTACACGTCCGCCAGTTATGACAATCTGAAAAAAACCTCAGAGGCCCGCGTCGGTGCCGATCTCTATTGGCGGCCCACGTCGAACATGCAGTTATCTGCCACACTGAATCCTGATTTCGGCACGGTGGAGTCCGATGACGTGGTCGTCAATCTTGGCGCCTTTGAAACCTATTTCGAAGAAAAGCGGACCTTCTTTCTGGAGGGGCAGGACATCTTCAATACCTCACCTCGCGACGCGCGCGGACGGGGCAGTCCCACCACCCTTCTCAATACCCGTCGCATTGGACGTCAGGCGAGCTATCGCGTCCCAAGCGGCGTAAAGGTGATTGCCACAGACCTCAGCCGACCGAGCGAATTGCTCGGCGCCATGAAACTCACCGGGCAAAGCGGCAACTGGCGCTACGGGACGCTGCTGGCGGCAGAGGATGATTCCGAGTTGCGCGGCACCGCGGCCGATGGCTCCCGGGTGACCTTAGAGGCGCAGGGGCGCGACTTTGCCATTGGGCGCGTGCTTTACGAGGACACCAGCGTGGGAGGGCGCCGCAGTATCGGCTGGTTTGGCGGGACGCTTTCACATCCGGATCGGGATGCCACCGTTAACGGCATCGACATGCACCTCTTCTCCGCCGACTCCCGTCTTGAGTGGGACGGTCAGCTGGTGCATAGCGATGTCCAGGGTGTGACGGGCAAGGGAGCTTACTTCGATCTGGACTTCAGACCGGACCGCGGGCTGCAGCACACGCTGACCGGCACCTATCTGGATGACACGGTAGAGTTGAACGATGTGGGTTTTCTGCAGCGCAATGATCTGGTGCAACTGGATTACCGCTTTGGCAAAACCGAATCGAATCTGCCCGGTTTGCGCACACGCAACCGGTCTATTCAGTTGGTGAACCAGTGGAATACGGACGGACGCCCAGTGCGTCTGGGGGTATTCGTCGGGCAGGGCCTGAGTTTTCTCAATAACGCGTCCTTCAATACCCAGCTGCGCTACTTCCCGGCACGGGTAGACGATCGCCTAAGCCGCGGCAATGGCACCTTCAAGATTCCGGAGCGCTGGTCTTTCGACATGTTCTGGCGCAGCGATCGCTCCCGCCCCATTTCCATCGGGGCCGGCCTGGAGCTGGGGCAAGAGGATCTCGGGGATGCCCGCGTCAGCTATAACTCCGGCCTCACGTGGCAACCCAACGACCGGTTTTCTCTCGACGCCAACCTTAGATATGTCGATACCGACGGTTGGCTGATCCATCAGGGCAACGGGCGCATGACGAGCTTTGAATCCAATGAATGGTCGCCGCGCCTGGAGATGGACTATTTCATTACGGCCAAACAGCAGCTGCGCTTCAGTATGCAGTACACCGGTATCAAGGCCTACGAAAGCGGGTTCTATCAGGTGAATCCTCTGGGCGTGAAGGGGCTGGTCAACACAGGCAAGGTGACCAGCGATTCTGACAATTTCACGGTCAGCAGGATGAGCTTTCAGGCGCGATACCGCTGGGAAATCGCCCCCTTGTCCGACGTGTTTTTTGTCTACACCCGGGGCGGCAACCTGCCAGGGAACCCTCGCGACGATTATTTTGGCCTTTTTGAGCAGGCCTGGGGCGAACCCGTCGTGGACAGCTGGATTGTGAAACTGCGCTATCGTCTGGGCAGCTGAGCCCGTGCTGGCGTGTCATGGCGATGTCACGGGCAGAAATTAGGATAAGATACTCCCACTTCATGCCAGCAAAAGGATACCCCATGCCCGCCTGGACACTCTTCTCAACCCTCCGCTTTGGAGTGCTTGTCATGTCTGTTGCCATCACTTCCCTGTCGTCGCAGTCCCTCTCCGCCCAGAGCGGCAACAAAATTGTTGTGGCGCATCGCGGGGCAAGCGGCTATCTGCCCGAGCATACGCTGCCTGCCAAGGCCATGGCGTATGCCATGGGTGCGGATTACGTCGAGCAGGATGTCGTGATGACCAAAGACGATCAGTTGATCGTTATCCATGACGACACACTCAATCGCACGACCGATGTCGCCGAGAAATTCCCCGGCAGGGCACGGGCCGACGGCGAGTATTACGCGATTGACTTTACACTGGCCGAGATTCTGACCCTGAACGTGACCGAAGGCTTTACGGTCGAAGACGGTCAAAAACAGCAGATCTATCCCGCGCGTTTCCCCATGGGTGCCTCCACGTTCAAGATCCACACGCTTGCGCAGGAAATCGAATTTGTCCAAGGGCTCAACAAGGCCACGGGGCGCGATGTAGGTATCTATCCGGAAATCAAATCACCCGCCTTCCATCTGGCCGAGGGCAAAGATCTGGGGCGTGCCGTCATCGCCACGCTCAAGCACTACGGTTATACCCAAAAAAGCGACAAAGTCTTTGTCCAGACCTTCGATTTCACCGAGCTCAAACGCCTTCATGACGAGATATTGCCGGAGGCGGGCATCAGCCTGTCACTCGTCCAGCTGGTGGACGGGGGAGACGATAACGCGTGGATGCAAACGGCGGAGGGCATTCGTGAAATCGCCCGTTATGCGGATGGGCTCGGGCCGGAAAAGTCCATGATTGTCGATCGAGACTCCCCCGCGGGTGCGCCAGTGATCAGCTCGCTGGTCGAGTATGCGCACGCCAATGGCCTGCAGGTTCACCCCTACACCTTCCGTCTGGATCCGGGGCAGGTTCCGGCCTATGCCACCAGTTTCGAGCACATGCTGCAGATTTTCTATGATGAGGCTGGTGTCGACGGGGTGTTTACCGATTTTCCTGACCGGGCGGTCGAATTTCTGCGGAACCGATAGTCTTCCTCGCACCTCTTTGCCGGGCACTGTCCCGGCAAATTTCTCCCGCACACTTCCCCCGCACACTTCCCCCGCACACTTCCCCCGCACACCTCCCTCGCACATCCCGCCCTATGCGCCTTGAGTTGAATTGACGTATAATCGCCGCCCGTTTGATTTTGCAGCTGCACAACCGCCTTCTGTTTCATCCGAACGTCTTACTCGTCCATCAGCGTTACCACCACAAGGCCCGAACATGTCATCCAGTACCCGTCCGGAACTCAGCTTTGCTGAGCTCGACCTGCCCCAATTCCTGCAGGCTACCCTGAGCAAAGTGGGGTATGAAAAACCCTCCCCGATCCAGCAGGCGACAATCCCTGTCCTGTTGCAGGGAAAAGACGTAGTCGGCATGGCGCAGACGGGGACAGGGAAAACCGCCGCCTTTGCATTGCCCATTCTGGCGCATATCGATCTGAGCGTCGCCCGCACCCAGGCACTGGTGCTGTGTCCGACCCGTGAGCTGGCGATTCAGGTGGCGGAAGCCTTTCAGACCTATGCGGCCGGCATGCGCAATTTTCATGTGCTGCCCATTTATGGCGGTCAGGAGATGGGGCGGCAGCTGACCGGCCTGCGGCGCGGTCCGCAGGTTGTCGTGGGCACGCCCGGGCGTCTCCTTGATCACCTCAAACGCAAAACAATTGACCTGAGTCAGCTGCGTACGCTCGTGCTGGATGAGGCTGACGAAATGCTCCGCATGGGTTTTATTGACGATGTCGAAGCCATTCTGGAGAACACGCCGTCCTCCCGTCAGGTGGCCCTTTTCTCGGCCACGATGCCGGCGCCAATTCGTGCCGTGGCCGAAAAATACCTGAATGATCCACAAGAGATTCGCATCCAGAGCGCCATCTCCACCAACGAGGATATCGAGCAGTTTTACTGGTTGGTGCAGGGCACCAACAAGCTGGACGCGCTCACCCGCATTCTGGAAGTGGAAGACTTCGATGCCATGCTGATCTTTGTGAGGACGAAGACAAGCACGGTGGATCTCGCTGAGAAACTCAGTGCCCGTGGATTTGCTGCCTCGCCCCTGAACGGCGACATGAATCAGGCCATCCGCACGCGCACGGTGGAAATGTTGAAAAATGGCCAGCTGGATATTGTCGTGGCGACAGATGTCGCAGCGCGCGGACTGGATGTGGACCGTGTCAGTCACGTGATGAACTTCGACATTCCCTACGACGACGAAGCCTATGTCCATCGTATCGGGCGCACGGGCCGTGCAGGGCGTAGTGGAAAAGCCATTCTGTTTGTCGCGCCGCGTGAACGTCGACTGCTGGCTTCCATTGAAAAAACCACCCGCAAAAAGATCACGCAAATGGAGCTGCCCACGCGTGGCGAGCTGATCGAAAAACGCAGCGCCGCCTTCAAGGAAGGGATTGTTGAGACCATCCGTCACGGCAAGCTTGGCTTTTTCCATCAGCTGGTGTCCGAGTTGGTAAAAGAATGCGAATGTCCGCCCGAGGATGTCGCCGCGGCAATGGCCTACCTGTTGCAAAAAGACCGACCGCTCGAACCGCTCTTTCATGAAGAGGCGCCCGTGCAGAAAAGTAAACCCGCACGTTCAGCCAGTGCCGAGCAAAAAGAGCGACCTGCTCCCACCCCGCGCAAGACGCGTCGTCAGCCGACTGATACCGAGTTTGCACACGTGCTGGGAGAGACGGCTGACTTGTTTGAAGAACCGCCGAAAATGCAGCGCTTTGTGCATGATCCGGCAGACGATGGGCGCGCAAGACCCTTGCGCGATTATCCGGACATCCCGATGGAACGCTTCCGCATTCGTGTGGGGCATCAGGATGGCGTGACTCCTCGGGAAGTGGTGGGTGCGATCGCGAACGAAGCGGAAATTGAAGGCCGCTACATTGGGCATATCCGCATTTATGATGACTACGCCACCGTGGATCTCCCGGGAGGCATGCCGGCGGAGACCTTGCAGATATTGCAGAAAACCCATGTGTGTGGAAAGCCACTGATGATCGAATCGGTGGCCAAGTCACCTCGCGTCGCACCGCGTCCGGCCTCTCATCAGCCGAAAGAGCCGCGTAAGGTGCAGCAAAAAGAAGCGCGCCCAGCGGCCGGCGATAGCAGAAAGGACGTGTTCAAAAAGGACGGTTTTAAAAAAGAAACGTTCAAGAAATCGCCAAACCCCTCTCGAGGCGACGAGAAGGAGGCGCGACACAAGCGCCCGATGCGTGACACATCGTCCCCGTCCTTTAGCGGGAAGCCCGCTGGCGGGGAAAAAAGAAATGGCGGAAAATCCACGCGTGAAAAAACCGCCTATTCCGCTGTTGAGAGCACGGACATCACGCGGGAGGTGCTGGATCGCTTTCCCGATCTGGAATCTCCGGGCTACCGTGCTGCAAAACCTGCCGCCAAAGCCAAACCACGAAAAGAGCGCAGCAAGCGCACCGACAAAGACAAAGGCAAGCGCCGGTCACCGACGGTGAAACCCGTCAAGGGCTAAGGTGTCACTTCCCCGGGTCATCCCTTATACTGCGATGAGAAAAAATCGGGGGTGGAATACGGATGAACCGGGTCTGCAAAAGACTATTCATGGGTGTGTGTTTGCTGGCAGCAACATTGAGTGCGGCGGCGGACCCCTTGTCGCCCCGCTACCAGGACCGTGATCAGGATCTGGTGGCGGACACTCCCGACGAGCCCGGTCGGTGGCGGGATCCCCGCATTCTGATTTTTGCTTACACCCCCGTCGAAGACCCCGCCCTGTATTCCAAGGTGTGGGATGAATTCATTGATCACCTCGAAACTGTCACAGGCAAAGAGGTGCGTTTTTTCCCCGTGCAATCCAACGCCGCCCAGCTCGAAGCCATGCGGGCCGGGCGACTGCATGTGGCCGGGTTTAACACGGGATCTACGCCCGTTGCGGTGAACTGTGTCGGCTTTGTCCCCTTCGCCATGATGGCCGCCAAAGATGGCAGCTTCGGCTACCAGATGGAGATCATCACGGCGCCTGACAGTGGCATCACCCGCATTGAGGATCTGGCAGGCCGCACGCTGGCATTCACGTCCCCCACCTCCAACTCCGGCTTCAAGGCGCCCTCCGCGCTGCTGCGCTCCGAGTTCGGGTTTGAACCTGACCGTGACTACAAGACGGCCTATTCCGGAAGCCATGATAATTCCATCCTGGGCGTGGTGAACCGCGACTATGATGCCGCTGCCATTGCGAACGAAGTGTTGTTCCGGATGCTGGCGCGCGACGTGGTCACAGCGGCGCAATATCGCACGGTGTATCAGTCAGAATCGTTCCCCACCACTGGCTATGGGGTTGCCCATGATCTGCATCCTGCGCTGGCAGCCAAAATTCGCGAGGCCTTTTTCAGTTTTGACTGGGAGGGCAGCGCCTTGCAGCGGGAATTCGCTGATGCCGGCATGGAGCAATTCATCCCAATCACGTATCAGGAGCAGTGGGCCGTGGTGAGGACGATCGACGAAGCAACCAACACACGTTACAACTGTGACTGATCCGTCACTGCCATCATCTGATGTATGCCCTGTGACCCTGTTGGCCCTGGGCGGGCGAGGAAATGTTCCATGCTGACTTTGAAAGGCCTGACAAAGCGCTATGCCACCGGTGACCTTGCTCTCAAGGACGTCAGTCTCACGGTGCCCGCGGGTCAGGTGATGGCCCTGATCGGTCCCTCCGGCGCCGGCAAGAGCACACTGATACGGTGTGTCAACCGTCTTGTGGAGCCCACAGCCGGCCAGATTCTGCTCAACGGCGTCGATATCACACGTGTCAAAGGTGCCCGCCTGCGACAGGCCCGTCGCCAGATCGGCATGATTTTCCAGAGCTACGCCCTTGTCGAACGCCTGTCCGTCATGGAAAACGTTTTGTCGGGCCGGCTCGCCTACGTCGGATTCTGGCGCAGCTTTTTCCGCCGCTTCCCGTCCGCCGACATTCAGCAGGCGCTGCATCTGCTGGAGCGCGTGGGACTGGAGAGCATGCTCGACAAACGGGCGGACGCGCTCTCGGGGGGACAAAAACAGCGGGTGGGCATTGCTCGGGCCCTGATGCAGAACCCCGGCCTGCTGCTGGTGGACGAACCCACAGCCAGCCTTGACCCGAAGACCTCCCGCCAGATCATGCGTCTGATTTGCGAGTTGAGCCGTGAGCAGCATCTGGCCGCGGTCATCAACATCCACGATGTCGCGCTTGCCCAGCAGTTCGTGGACCGGGTTGTGGGACTGCGGGCCGGGGAAATTGTCTACGACGGTACGCCGGACGGGCTGACGCCGGAGAGGCTGACCACCATCTACGGCGAAGAGGACTGGAGTGCGGTGCGCAAGGAGGAAGATCCCGCTTCCTCCCAGTCGGCCGAAAAAGATGTGAAGGCGGCTGTGATGGGGGGGCATCCGTGAGCGACGTGTCAGTCATCGAAGCGCGGGTGCTGGCGGCAAAAGAAGGGCAGTGGCGTCCCCTGCCGCTGATTCGTCAGCCGTCATTGCGCCTGGCCTTGTGGGCGGCGCTGCTTGTCTACCTTGCCCTGCTTTCCCAGAGCGTGGACATTAACTGGTCGCGGGTCATGCAGGGCATGGACCGGGGGATCGCTTTCATGGCGTCCTTTCTGTCGCCCGATTTCGTGACCCGAGGCGGCGAAATTCTGATCGGGCTGCAGGAAAGCCTGACGATGACCGTCACGGCGACAGTGATAGGAATCGTGCTGGCCATTCCCGTAGGACTGGGCGCCGCCCGCAATATTGCGCCGGCGCCGGTGTATTTCCTGTGCCGAACCGTGATTGCGCTGTCGCGGACGTTCCAGGAAATCATAATCGCCATTCTGTTTGTCACCATGTTCGGTTTCGGGCCTTTGGCCGGGGTGTTTACGCTCGCCTTTGCCACCATCGGCTTCATGGCAAAACTGCTCGCTGAGGACATCGAGGATGTGCAGAACGAGCCTCTCGAAGCCATCCGTGCCACCGGCGCCAGTTGGTGGCAGTGGATTCACTTTGCGGTTCAGCCCCAGGTCATGCCCCGTCTTATCGGGCTCTCACTTTACCGTCTGGACATCAACTTCCGCGAATCAGCCGTCATCGGCATCGTCGGCGCGGGGGGGATAGGGGCCACCCTGAACACCTCAATCAACCGGTATGACTACGATACCTCGGCCGCGGTGCTGCTGCTGATCATCGGCATCGTCCTTGCCAGTGAATACCTGTCCGGCCACGTGCGCAGGTGGACCGCCTGATGCCCTTGCAGACGCATGACAATCAGCCCGTATGGCGGCGCCGGGAACCTCGCGTGCAGCGGCTTTTCTGGGGGGGATACGTTCTGGGCCTGTGCCTGTTTCTGGGCTGTGCCAAACTGGTCTCCGATGCCACCATTTGGGAATTTCTCAGTGATGCCCATGTACAGGCTGCCAGTCTGATCGGCCGCATGATCCCGCCCGACTGGTCGATTACCGGATCGCTTCTGCTCCCCTTGTGGGACACCCTGAACATTGCCACCGTGGGCACGGCGCTGGGGGTGATGATCGCCTTTCCTCTGGCCTTTCTGGCCGCCGGCAATACGAGTCCGCATCCTTCCCTGCGCGCCTTTGCGCTGGCTGTCATCGTCAGTTCGCGTTCCATCAACGCCCTGATATGGGCCATTCTCCTGGTGACCATCGTGGGCCCCGGTCTGTTCGCCGGCATGATTGCCATTGCGCTGCGCTCCATCGGCTTCGTGGGCAAATTGCTGTACGAGGCTATCGAGGAGATTCAGGAAACACCCGTGGAGGCCATTGCCTCTACCGGTGCCAGCCCCATGCAATGCCTCGCCTTCGGGGTGTTGCCCCAGATCATGCCGGCGTTCGCAGGCATCACCGTCTACCGGTGGGACATCAATATCCGGGAGTCCACGGTCCTGGGTCTTGTTGGCGCAGGGGGCATCGGCCTGCAAATGAACGCCGCCATCAACAATCTGGCCTGGGGGCAGGTTGCCACGGTTTTCGTGTTGATCTTTGCGACTGTGATAGTCTCTGAATGGGTCTCGGCCAAGGTACGGCATGCGGTCATTTAGGCCGCGGCACAGGTAATGTGAAGAGGATCAAAAATGCATTTCAATATGATGAACATGTTTGCCACTCCCTTGTACAAGGCATCCTTGGGGCGGGAGTTTACTGCGCAGGAAATTGCCTGTTTCCAGAAATTGCTCAAGGGTGCGACCCCTGCCATTTCCAATTACGCTTCCGTCAACAAACGCGTGTTGAACAGCCCCGAGTTGTCTGATCTGCGTCAGGTTCTGGAGCAACATCTCGCCTCCTATTTCAAGACGGTGTACAACACTGCCAATCAGGTCTGTTTGCAGCCCACGCAGTCGTGGCTGACCCTGTCACGCAAGGGAGAATCGCATCATCCCCACACGCACCCGAACAGCGTGGTAAGCGGTGTGCTCTATATCAATGTTGCTGCCGAGGACGGCATCAGCTTTCATCGGAATGAAGACCATGTGTGGCACGAACTGCTGCCGGCCCAGGAAAATTATTTCAATGCCAAGCGTTACTTTGTGAAGACCCTGATCGGCGATATCCTGTTGTTTCCCTCGCACGTGCGGCACAGCGTGCGCGAGGTGACGGAAGACATCGAGCGCGTAAGCCTGTCGTTTAACACCTTCTTCAGTGGCATGTTGGGGCAGGAAGAGTTCAGCAATTTCCTGAAAGTATCCATCGAATAACACGAGTCACCGTTGCAGGGGGGGGCGCATGTCTTCACTTCCGGATCAGGAGCAGCTTGCAAAATGGCATCGTTTTTTTGCCATCGAAGGCAATAACGCTGCGTGGCAATTGGCGGAGCGCGACGGAGGGCAGAGTGATCCGGAAACCCTGCTCAATCTCGCCCACGCCTCGGCCTACCACTGGCAACACAGTGGCAATCCCCTCAACGCGATGCGGGCCAGAATGCTGTTGGCACATGTGCATGCCTTGCTGGGGCTTGGCATGCACGGCGCTGGCATTTGCCGGACAGATGCGCAGTTTTTTTCTGGCGCAAAACGAGACACCTGATTGGGAGCTCGCGTTTGTGCATACAATCTATGCACATGCCTGCCATGCCGCCGGCGATTTGAAGGCGCACGCCGCGGCGTATGCCGACGCGCAACATGCCATCGCGGCCATCGCCGATGAACAGGACAAGGCCATTGTGATGGCCACGTTCGTCCAGGTACCCGCCCCGACGAGGTCGGAAAGCGCATAAGGATTTACACAATGTTCGTGGTCATTTTCAGAGCCCGCATCACCGCTGTCGATGCTCTGTACAGCGAAACGGCTGCGAGGATGCGTGCCTTGGCGCTGGAAGAGTTCGGCTGTGTTGCGTTCCATGCGCTCACAGAAGGCGATGAGGAAGTGGCACTTTCCTACTGGCACGACGAAGCACAGATCGCTGCGTGGCGGGCGCATCCGGACCATCGGGAGGCACAGCGCCTGGGCAGGGAGCGCTGGTATTCCTCTTACACGGTCGAGGTAGCCGAGGTAACCAGGGCCTATCAGCACGGCGCATAACTCGTGCTCGATCAACAAACCTTCCTTCATGCGGACGTCGGAGTTACTAGCCCGTGACTGAACAATTTCCGGTGATTCCCAACGGCCATGCCCTGTTTTCGCTCCTGCTGACGGTGCTCGCGCTCTATCTTTTCACCCGCAAGCGCATCCCTCTGGAGATTTCCAGCCTGCTGCTGCTGGTGGTACTGGCCCTGAGTTTTTCCCTCTTCCCCTACGTGCAGCACGGAGAAACCTTCGAAGCGATCGCCTTTTTTGAGGGCTTTGGGCACGAGGCCCTGATCACGGTCTGCGCCTTGATGGTGGTCGGGCAGGGGCTGGTGCAGACCGGTGCACTTGAACCCATCGGGAGAGTGCTGACCTCTGCCTGGACGCGAGCCCCCTTTGTTTCCTTCCTGATGGCGCTGATCGTGAGTGCACTGCTCAGCGCCTTCATCAACAACACCCCGATAGTGGTGCTGTTCCTCCCGATCCTGATCAGCGTCTGCCTGCGTACCAAAAGTCCTGCATCGCGGGTGTTGATGCCGATGGGGTTTGCCACGCTGGTCGGAGGCATGGGCACGACTATCGGAACGTCCACCAACCTGCTGGTGGTTAGCGTGGCACGGGAAATGGGGCTGCCCGAGATCGGCATGTTTGATTTTGTTCTGCCCGCCGCCATCGCCAGCAGTGTCGCGATTGTGTACCTGTGGCTTATCGCGCCGCGCCTGCTGGACGCACGGCAGGTAGGCATTGAAGACAGTTCGCCGCGCCTGTTTCAGGCCTCTCTTCAGCTCAACGAGAACAGCCCGGCGGTCGGCAAGACCGTCGCTGAGGCGAAGGCGCTCGCCAGCGATGGCATCACCCTGATCCGACTCAAGCGCGGGGACCATTTTATTGTTCTCCTCCCCGATGCCCTGCTGCAATCGGGTGACCGGCTGCGGGTACGAGATACCTCCGCCAGAATCCGTGCCGCTGCGGACGCGCTCAAGGCGACCCTGTATTCTGGAGATCAGGAGGTGGACGATGAGCATCCCCTCAACGCGGAGAACCAGACCTTGGCGGAAATCGCCGTTGTCGCCGGGTCGCGTCTTGACCGCACGAACCTGCGTTATACGGCGTTTCTGGAGCGGCATCAGCTGGTCGTGCTCGGGCTGCACCGTGCGGGCAAGGATATCTGGAAGGCGTCTGAGGAGATCATGGATGTCACCCTGGAGCAGGGCGATGTGCTGCTGGTACAGGGCAGCAAGGACGATATCCGCACCTTGAAACGAGACCCGGAATTTCTGGTCCTGGATTCGTCCATCGAAGTGCCCAGCACCGAGAAGGCGTCGATCGCACAGGTCACCCTTCTGGCCGTTGTGGTGTCCGCGGCGACGGGCGTGCTGCCGATTGCGGTCAGCAGTCTCGCCGGCGCCATGTTTCTGCTGGCCACCCGCTGCCTGCGCCTAGGCAGTGCCATTCGCGCGGTCAGCTCCTCGGTGTATTTCGTGGTGGTGGCAAGTCTTGCGCTTGGGCAGGCGCTGACCGTGACAGAGGCCTCGGGCTATCTGACCGATGTCTTCCTCTACTTCACGCGCGATGCCGCTCCCGTGGTGGTCCTGAGCGCCCTCATGCTGTTGATGGCGATCCTGACCAATATCGTCTCCAACAATGCCGCGGCCGTGATCGGCACCCCATTGGGATCGGGATTGCGCAGCAACTGGGCGTGGACCCCGCGCCGTTTGTACTGGCGGTGTTGTTCGGTGCCAATCTCAGCTTTGCGACGCCGATGTCCTACAAGACCAATCTTCTGGTGATGAGTGCTGGGGGGTATTCGTTTGCCGATTTCATGAAGGTCGGCATTCCCCTGACACTGCTCATGTGGCTGACCTATTCCTGGCTGCTGGGCAGACTCTATCTCTGAGCTCTCCCGGCCCCCGCCCCGAGACAGTTTGCGGCGTGGTGTGTAAGAATTCTGCTTTTTGCGGGTACTTATGCATTGTTCCCCGTCTGCTTTGCCTTTCCCTCACACTTATAGGATTCATTGAATGTTTGACTCTGTCCGCCCCGGAACCCTTTGCTTGTCACTTTGTCTGTTGTGCGTGCCCGCCGTGGCGCAGGAGCCCGCTGCCCCCGTGCAGAAGAGTGTGCGCGCGATCCGAGTTGATACCCCTCCGGTGATCGACGGTGTGATGGATGAGGCTGTGTGGCAACTGGCCGAACCCATTACGGACTTTCATCAGATTCGTCCGGGCAATCAGACGGCTCCCTCCGAGATCACTGAAGTGTATGTGCTGTATGACGACGATGCGCTTTATATTGCGGCCCGCATGGCCGACAGCAATCCCGAACTGATTGCGGCGCCTGTGATCCGGCACGGTCAGGGCCTGGGATCGGACGATCGGCTGGTGGTGATTCTTGACCCCTTCAATACCCGTCGCACCGGATACCGGTTCGAGACGAACCTGAATGCGGTGCGCCACGATGCCCTGTATACCAGTGTGAATTCGTTTCAGCTGGAATGGAACACGATCTGGGACACCGCGACCAGTCGCTATGACAATGGCTGGATTGCAGAGCTGGAGATCCCTTTCAAATCGCTGCCCTTCGACCCCAGCATCGACACCTGGGGATTCAATTTCGGGCGCGGCATTCGCCGTCGCGGCGAAGAGATGGCATGGGTGTCCTATAACCGAACCTACAATCCCAGCATCTCGGGTGTGATGACGGGCCTGGAAGGGATGGATCAAGGCCTCGGGCTGGATCTTGTTCCCTCGTTCTCCATGAATCGCGACAAGCAGTTCAATCTCGGCACCAGCGACACGGAGATGGATCCCTCGCTGGATGCTTTTTATCGCCTGACGCCTTCCCTGAACGCGGCGCTCACCATCAACACGGATTTCTCGGCGACCGAAGTGGACAACCGTCAGGTCAACCTGACGCGGTTCAATCTTTTCTTCCCGGAAAAGCGCGATTTTTTCCTCAATGATTCCGACCTCTTCCAGTTTGGCGGAATCGGCGGCAATGGGGGGAACAGTGCTGAATCGCGAGGCTCGCGCGAGAATGCACGGCCGTATTTTTCGCGCAAGCTGGGCCTGAGCCGCACGGGCGCTCCCGTGGATATCGACTACGGGGGGCGCATCAGCGGGCGCGTTGGCCGCTGGAATATCGGAACCTTGGCCATCCGGCAGGATGAGTTTGGTGGCGTGGATGCCTCCACGCTGCTGATCAGTCGGGTGTCTGCCAACATCCTGCAGGAATCCAGTGTGGGGTTCATTCTGACGGACGGCGATCCGGCATCCAATCTCGACAACACGGTCATGGGGGCCGATTTCCGTTACCTCAATACGCGCATGGCGGGAGGTCAGGTGATCGAGGCCGATGCTTGGTTCCAGACGTCCGACACTCCCGGACTGTCCGGGGATGATGCGTCCTTCGGGCTAGGCCTTCGTTCACCCAACAACACGGGCGTGCGAGGCGGAATAGGGTTCAAGGAGGTGCAGCGCAATTTCAATCCGGCGATGGGATATATTAACCGTTCCAATATTCGTGATTACACCGCCGATGTGGGCTATACCCATTTTTTCGGTGGCGATTTTCTGCAATCGGCCTACATGGGATTAGATGCACAGCGCATCAATGTGATCGGAGGTGGGCTGCAGTCACAGGTGCTGGCATTCCGATTGCTGGAGCTGGACACCAATACGCGCGATCGTTTCTCCCTCAGCTATCAGACAAACAAAGAGGAAGTGCTGGCCCCTTTCGCGGTATACCGCGCGCCGGACCGCACAGTGTCCATCCCTGCAGGAAGCTACTCCTTTGATGAAACCAGCCTTGCCTTTAACACGGCGGGCCAGCGCGAATTTTCGGGGCGTTTGAGTGTCAGCCAGGGTGATTTCTACAACGGTAAGCGCAATAACATCAACGGTTCACTGGCGTGGACGCAGTCGCGCAATTTTGTCATGTCGATGAGCTATGACTGGAACGACATTACGCTGCCGCAGGGTGATTTCATTACGCGACTGACGAGCCTTTCCACACAGCTCGCCTTCTCTTCAACGCTGTACTGGGTCTCGCTGGTGCAGTACGACAATCTCTCGGAAGAGATCGGCATCAATACGCGTTTGCAGTGGATTCCCCGTGCGGGTCAGGAGGGGTTCATCGTGCTGAACTACAACCTCGAAGACAAGGACAAGAACAACGCCTTTGAGGCGGCGACATCTGATCTGGCCGTGAAGTTCAAATACACCTTCCGGTTCTGATGCCTAGTCGGCTTGCCACATGACATAGCCGTCGGCTGCCTGTGCCCTGCGCAACATCTCCAGCAGCGGCACGGCGCGTGTCGCGAGTGCGACAGGGGGAGGTGAGTCGTCTTCTTCCTCTTCGTTTTTCTCTGACTCGCGCGGCAGGCGCGACAGCCCGCTCTGCAGGGCCAACAATGCCTGCGCAAGAGCCTCTCCGCTGACGGCGCCCTCGGGTGCGCCGGACATGCCCATCAGCTTGAGCAGCGGCATCGCCACATCGCTGAGCATGACAAAATCACCAGACTGATCGCTTTTAAAGTGCATGAGCATGGGGTTTCTCCTGGGTCCGGAAGTCTAGCATTCCCTCCCAAAAAAAACGGCGGAGTCCGCGAGGAGCTCCGCCGTTTTTGTGCGTCCCTGGAGGACTTAGAGTTGCATCAGCACGCGGGCGTACAGGCGACGACCACGGCCATCGAACACACCGGCGTCGTAGTTGATGCCACTGACTTCACGGTAGGGCAGGTCAGCATTGAATGCGTCAAGTGCGCCGAAGGTGAAGACGGTGGTACCGAACTTGTCGTTCGCCCACTGGTGCGTGTAGTTGTACTGCAAGTCCCAGCTCTGGTAGCTGTCAATGGTCTTGCGCGCCAACGCTCTTACAGTGTCATTCCCTGTGGCATAGGTATTGGCATAGGTAAGATCTTTGTAAGAACCAATCAAACGTGTAATAACCGACACGGTGTGATTGTTGCGCATCCAGGCCAGGCTGATATTGCCCTTGTTGTCAGGCAATGAGCGCACCAGGTTGCCGTCGCCAGTTGTACCGGCCGCATCGAAGACCCCTGTTTCCAGAAGACCCAGTTCCAGGCCGGGAACGTCTTGCAGCAGGTATTGGCGCACGTGGGTGTAGTCCAGCCCCGCACGGAAACGGCCCCAGTCATTCGTCCAAGTGTAGCCGAGCTTCAGGTCGATCCCGTCCGCCGTAATTTTACCGGCGTTGATGGTGCTCAACTTGGTAGTGGTCAGCGCACCTGTGGTCACGCCAAAGGTTCTCACGACGCCTTCGATGCGATAGGCCGCCGGGTTCACCACGCAATCCAGACGCGAGCCTGCTTTCACATCCCGGAAACCGGTGGTGCCGCCAGGGGTGCCCTGAGTGCTGGGATCGGTGCCCCAGATCGCTTCCAGTGCGCGCGGATCGCAGGGGGTCAGCTGATCCATCGCTGCCCATGCGCCGGTGCGGCTGGCGGGAATGGTGCCGTTGAGCACGTAGTTCTTGGGATCGGCTGCTGCCTTCTTGAACAGCTCCAGTTCTGCGGCAATCGCGGAAATACCGGGTTGCGGCAGGACTTTGTCGGTCAGCTCGAAGCGCCAAATGTCGGCATTCACGCTCAGGCCTTCCAATGCGCCGCCGGGTGTCCAGATGAAGCCGGTGCCATAGGTGTCCGCATATTCGTTGCCGACATCAGGCGCAGGGCCACCCAAGGTGTAGGTGAAGTTTGGCAGCGCATTTTCGTTGTTGACTTCGGCCAGACCGGCACGCACTGCCTGGTTACGAATCGGATCGCGGAAGGTGTTGCTGGAGGATTCCAGCCCCTCTTCCACCACCCCGACGTTCGGCGCACGGAACGACTGTGAGTAGGAGGCGCGTAGCAGCAGGGTTTCGACAGGGCGCCAGCTCATCGCCAATTTCGGTGTCCACTCGCCGCCGATCTTGCCACCGTAGTCCTCGTAACGGACGGCGATCTGCGTTTCTACATTCTCAAGCAACGGCAGGGAGAGCTCGCCAAACACGGAGCTGATATTGCGGTCGTTGTCGTAGGTGAAGGCGCAGAAGGCACACTCGAAGTTGTTGCTCACATAGTGGTAAGTATTCGGCGCACCGTTCTTACCCCAATCGAGAATGGCCTCGGGAATCCCGGGCACGTTCAAGTCCGGAGCTCTGGACTTGTTGTTCTGCTGGCGATATTGCGCGCCGGCAGCAAACTGGGCAGTACCGCCCGCCAGTTCCATGATTTCGCCGGAGATTACCGCATCGAACACCGCCAACTTGTTGCGCTTGTCTACGCGCTTCACAGTGGGGTTCATCCACTCCATCAGCTCTTCGCTGTTGGCGAGGGCAGGGTTGGTCATGGCGGTCAGGAAGGGGTTGTAGAACATGCAGCCATCTTTGCCCTGGTTGTTACTGGTCAGCGCCAGAGACAGGCTTTCCCGTGTGGTGAACACGAAGCCAGGGAAGAAGGTCTGCGTGTAACCGCCGTAGTAGGCGCCATTGCTCACGTTCCACATGGTCGGCAAAGCGCCGCCCAGAGGGCCCTTCTCATCACGGAAGTTGAAGTTACGGATTCCGTTGGGCGTACAGCCAGGACCGCCAAGCCCGTTCACAGCCAGTTCGGCGCGGTCTCGTTGGAAGGTCTGGTAGTTCTGCTCAAAGCTGGTGCCGCTCCAGGAATAGCTGAGGTCGTAATTAAAGCGGCGGTTATCCAGCGCGTAGAACTCGCCCTTCACGCCCGCCTGGACACCCATGGTCTCGGTCTCGGTCATGTTCTTGTTGCCGCCAAGACGAGGCATGTTGCCGCGCTGTACGTTGGAATAGAAGGGCACGTTCAGCCCCC
Source organism: uncultured Klebsiella sp. (assembly GCA_964538025.1). Taxonomy (GTDB): domain Bacteria; phylum Pseudomonadota; class Gammaproteobacteria; order Pseudomonadales; family Pseudohongiellaceae; genus UBA5078. Next base: position 98,786 of record CAZICZ010000006.1, read on the forward strand.
CGTTTGCCAGCGAGTTCGGCGCATTGGGGATGCTGGTAGGACGCGTCAGGCCCGCTTTGGCGGCGTAATAGCCCAGTTCGGCTGTCTGGCCGATGGCGTAGCCACCCCAGGCGGGGTTGCCAACATGAGAGCCGGGTGCTGCCAGAAAGACCGTTGGGCCACGCGAGTTGTTGGCGCCGGAGTCCGCGCGCTCGATCTCGGTGCTGGAATACTGGAAGAAAGAGTAAAACTCGGCCTTCTCGCTGAAGGTGTGGTTGAACGCTCCCGCAAAACTGTCACGCTCCGTTCCTACCTGCATGAAGTTCCATTCATCGGTACGCTCACGGCAGGCGCCGCTGTTGGCACCGCGCTGGTCGGTCCGCGTCCCGAGGAAGAAGGGGGTGCCATCGGCAGAGGTCAGATCGTCGCACAGGGGGTCGGTCAACACTGTTGTGGAGGCGCCACCTTCTGCAATGTTGCGGGCAGTCAGTTCGGGGTTTAGATAGGCCGTGTTGATGCGTGAACCAAAGGCCGCGTTCGCCATGGTTTGGCTGATGTTGCTGGCGATACCGCCGACGACGCCGGTGTATTCGACGTTTTCATCGTAGAAGTTGCCGTACTCCACGCCAACCGGATCACGCTTGTATTTTTCGGCAGACAGCACGAGATGGGTTTTATCGTCGCCCCACCCCCAGATGATGCTGCCGGTTTTGTCCTGCAGGCTCTTGGCAGAGTCCAGTGCCTGCACGTCACCGTACACTTCGAGGCCTTCAAAATCGGTACGCATGATGACGTTGACCACACCCGCTACCGCATCGGAACCGTAGAGGGCGGACCCGCCGTCCGTGAGCACTTCCACGCGCTCCACCATCACCAGGGGGATGGTGTTGATGTCCACGAATTCACCGCCGCTGCGGGTGGTGGTGGCAGCAGAGACCTGACGCCGTCCGTTGACCAGCGTCAGGGTAGAGTTTTCACCCAGGTTGCGCAGGTTGACGTTGGCGGTACCCGAAAGCCCGGACCCTTCGCCGGCGCCCTCGTTGGTGAATGACCCGGAGTTGATTTCCAGGTTCTTGATGACGTCCCAAATCTGGGCCGCCCCTTGCGCTTCGATTGACGCGCGGTCAACGGTGGTTACCGGAGAGGGGGCATCCAGAGGTGTCCCACGAATATAGGAGCCTGTGACAACGACTTCTTCTACTTCGGGATCCGTGGATTGTGCGGTGGCACTGAGTGAAAGGCTGGCAAGGATTACTGCGGATACAGCGGTCGAGATGGCTTTGCGTCTGCTTGGAATAGGTCCACGCATTCTGTTTCCCCCGTCTTCTTATAGTTGTAGGACATTCTGTGAGCCGCGCTGAACAGTGATCGCCTTGTCTGAAACTCCATTTCAAAACCAATGAAATTCATTGGGGCGCGGCTCAGTCGCGACCCAGTATAGGTCAGGGGTTTCGTGGAACGCAATCACTTTAAGGCGCGTGAAAACCGCATGATTTTGGGGTGTATTAACGCAATGAATCCTGCTCATTTTCTGAAATGATTGGCGAAAAAGAATGGGCGAGGGGAACCGAAACAGGCAGGGTGAGGGGCGCAGATTGCCGTCAGGGAAGGGGGTTTTCTTAATTTGTTTAAATTATCGTTACACTAAAAACAATAAATTTATAAAATATAACTAACTTCGCTACCATGCGCAGCGTGATGTCTTTAACTGACTTTGAAGGAGTCTTGCTGTGTCTTTGATCAACACCGAAATCAAACCTTTTAAATCCACTGCGTTTCACAACGGCAGCTTTGTCGAAGTGAGCGAGGCGACCCTCAAAGGCAAGTGGTCTGTTGTCTTTTTCTACCCGGCGGACTTTACGTTTGTGTGCCCCACCGAACTCGGTGATCTGGCCGATAACTATGCCGAATTCAAGCGACTGGGCGTCGAAATCTATGCGGTGTCAACGGATACGCATTTCACGCACAAGGCCTGGCATGACAGCTCTGACACCATCCGCAAAATCCAGTACCCCATGGTGGGTGACCCTACTGGCACCCTGAGCCGCAATTTCGAGGTCATGATCGAATCGGAGGGTCTGGCAGAGCGTGGCACCTTTGTGGTGGACCCGAATGGCGTGATTCAGATTGTGGAAATCACGGCCGGGGGTATCGGACGAGATGCGTCCGAGCTGCTCCGTAAAGTCAAAGCGGCACAATACGTCGCCACTCACCCGGGCGAAGTCTGCCCTGCCAAATGGAAAGAGGGAGAAGCGACACTTGCCCCCTCTCTCGATCTGGTCGGCAAGCTCTAAAGATCCTTCGTTAGTCACCACACGCGCCACTTCCTGAGTGCTCCCGCAGCGCGCTCAGGAAGACGGCCCGGTGTTGCCCGAAAAATGTGTTCTCTTCTTTCGTAACGCCCGGAGGTTCGTGTCATGTTGGACGCGGCAATGAAATCGCAATTACAGGCCTATCTTGAAAAGGTGCAGGTCCCGATCGAGTTGATTGCCACGCTCGACGGGGGCGCTACCTCACAGGAGTGCTGGTCGCTGCTGGAAGAGATCGCCAGCCTGAGCGACAAGATTACCGCGCGACGCGACGGCACCGATGCGCGGGCGCCCTCCTTCACCATTGCTCGGCAAGGCTCCGATGTGCAAGTACGCTTCGCCGGCATTCCGCTGGGGCATGAGTTCACCTCCCTGGTGCTCGCGCTGTTGCAGGTCGGCGGACATCCGCCTCGCGTGAGCGATCAGACCCTGGCGCAGATCCGTGCGTTGGAGGGGGAATACACCTTCGAAACCTATTTTTCACTTTCCTGCCAGAACTGTCCGGACGTGGTGCAAGCGTTGAACGTGCTGTCGGTCGTCAATCCCCGCATTCGCCACGTCGCCATCGACGGCGCGCTTTTCCAGGACGAGGTTGAGGCACGGCAGGTGATGAGCGTCCCCTCTGTCTATCTGGGAGGGAAACTTTTTGCGTCGGGCCGGATGGGCGTGGAGGAAATTCTGGCCAAGCTCGACAGTGGCGCGGCGGCGCGCGCAGCCTCCCAGCTCTCGGCCAAGGCCCCGTTTGACGTGTTGGTGGTCGGGGGTGGCCCGGCGAGTGCGGCCAGTGCCATCTATGCCGCCCGCAAAGGCATTCGGACGGGGGTGGCCGCGGAGCGTTTTGGAGGACAGGTGCTGGACACGCTCGGCATCGAGAACCTGATCAGTGTGGCCGAGACCGAAGGCCCTCGCCTCGCGCGGGCCTTGGAAGAGAATGTCCGTCACTACGAAGTGGACATCATGAACATGCAGCGCGCCGAGGCCTTGATTCCTGCCACGGAGCCCGGCGGGCTGCATGAAGTGCATTTCAGCGACGGGGCCCGATTGAAGGCAAAGGCGGTCATCCTGGCGACGGGCGCCCGGTGGCGCGAACTCAACGTGCCGGGCGAACAGGAATACCGCAATCGGGGAGTGGCCTATTGCCCCCACTGTGACGGTCCGCTGTTCAAGGGCAAGCGGGTTGCCGTGATCGGCGGCGGCAATTCGGGCATCGAGGCGGCGATTGACCTAGCCGGGCTGGTGAGCCATGTCACCGTGCTGGAATTTGCCGAGACCTTGCGAGCGGATGCCGTGTTGCAGAATAAGCTTGCGAGCCTGCCCAATGTCACGGTGATCACTCACGCTCAGACGACGAAAGTCGTGGGCGACGGTCAGAAGGTGACCGGGCTGACCTATACCGACCGCGCCTCCGGTGAAGAGCGAGTTGTCGCGCTGGAAGGGGTCTTCGTCCAGATCGGTTTGTTGCCTAACAGCGACTGGTTAAAGGGCGTGCTGGCGTTGAGCCGGCATGGCGAAATCGAGACCGATGTGCGGGGACAGACCAGTGTGCCCGGGATCTTCGCCGCCGGGGACGTCACGACGGTGCCCTACAAGCAGATTGTGATCGCCATGGGCGGGGGCGCCACCGCCGCATTGAGTGCCTTCGACTACCTGATCCGCCATTAGCGCTAGGCATCCACCCCCAGAGGCAGGGCGGTCTGATACACCACCTGCTTCAGGGTCATGCTGGACTGGATGTTGGCCACGCTGCGAATACGGGTCAGTTTGTCCGCCAGGAAGCGCTGGTAATGGTCCAGATCCGGCACCACCACCCGCAGCATGTAGTCAAAGCCGCCGGTCATCAGATAACACTCCATGACCTCCGGATAATGTTGGATCTGTTGTTCGAAATCTTCCAGCGCGCTGCGCTCCTGACTGCGCAGGGACACATTCACAAACACGCTGATAGGCAGCCCCACCCGGCGCGGGTCAACGATGCCGGCATAGCGGCGAATGACCCCCGACTCCTCCAGTGCCCGCACCCGCCGCAGACATGGCGAGGGCGACAGGCCCACGCGGTCGGCAAGGTCCGTATTGCTGATGCGGGCGTCGTTCTGCAACAGGTGCAGAATTTTAAGATCGGTTCTATCAAGCGCTAAAATTGGCATAATCTGCCATCCATCCTCATAAAATATTTCATTTATGCCAAAAATGGCGGTTTTAGCGATGCTATTCGCAATCGGCCAGCGGGGCAAGTTCGCTAGACTGTGGGCTTACACCGATCGGTGATCAGGAGCACGCAGGCATGAAAAACGGGGTCGCAGAGGCAACGCAGGAAATCTCCGGACTGGAGCGGCAGGAATGGGTCATGGCGATGCGTGACGTGCTGGAGGCATATGGTCACGCGGGCGTCACGCACCTGATGGCCTCACTGGAGGACTGGGCTTGGCATCAGGGGATTCCGGTCGGCGCCGTGCGGCACACCACGCCGTACCTGAACACCATTTCCCTTGCCCAGCAACCCCCCTATCCCGGCGATCTGGCGATGGAAAAGCGCCTCGAGAACCTCATGCGCTGGAACGCCATGGCGATGGTGCTGCAGGCCCAGGACCGGGGATACGGGGTTGGCGGGCATATCGCCACGTATGCGTCTGCCGCCACGATGATGGAGGTAGGATTCAATCACTTTTTTCGTGCCCGCTGCGCCGACTACGGCGGCGATCTGGTGCTGCTGCAACCTCACGCGGCGCCGGGCGTGTACGCGCGCGCCCTGCTGGAGGGGCGGCTGACTGAGCAGCAGTGCCGTCATTATCGCCGCGAACTGCAACCCGAAGGGGGATTGAGCTCCTACCCCCACCCGCGCCTGATGCCGGACTTCTGGCAGATGCCCAATGCGTCGATGGGGCTTTCGACCCCCGGCGCCATCTATCAGGCGCGTTTCGCGCGTTATCTCGAGAACCGGGGACTGAAGCCTGCTAACGGGGGCAAGGTGTGGTGCTTCATCGGAGATGGCGAATCGGATGAGCCCGAGGTCCTGGGCACAATGAATGTTGCGGCGCGCGAAAAACTCGACAATCTCATCATGGTCGTGAACTGCAACCTGCAGCGACTGGATGGCCCCGTGCGAGGTAACGGCAAGATTATTCAGGAGCTGGAAGCCTCTTACCGGGGAGCCGGATGGGAGGTTATCAAGGTGATCTGGAGCGGAGGCTGGGATGCCCTGTTGGCGATGGACACGCAGGGCGTCCTGCGCCGCCGGATGGAGGAGTGCGTGGACGGAGACTACCAGCGGTATTCGATTTTGCCGGGGGACCGACAGCGGGAACACTGGGTTGACGGCGATCCGACGCTCGCGGCGATGATGAACACGCTGAACGATGAAGAACTGCGCAGCATCAAACGCGGGGGGCAGGATCCGCAGAAAATCTACGCCGCCTTTCAGCGGGCACTGCAGATCACGGGAAGACCGGTGGTCGTGCTGGTCAAAACGGTCAAAGGCGATGGCATGGGGGCCTCCGCGGAAGGTCGCAACACCGTGCATCAGAAAAAATCCCTGAGCCCGCAGGAGCGTCTCCTGTGTGCCCGCAATTGGGGTATCGGACTGAGTGACGAGGATGCTGTGGCGGCGAGTTTCTACCTGCCACCCCCGGACAGCCGCGAACGGCAGTATCTCGTGCAACGGCGACAGGCGCTGGGAGGACCGCTGCCCGCGCGGCAGGTGACCTGTCCGCTCCTGCAGGCGCCCCCGCTGTCCCATTTTCGCGCCCTGACCGAGGGGAGTCAGGAGAAGCCCGCTTCCACCACGGTGGCCATGATTCGTCTGTTGTCGCTGCTCATGAAAGACCCCGGACTCGGCCGCTATATCGTCCCGATCGTCCCGGATGAAGCGCGGACCTTTGGTTTGGAAGGGCTTTTTCGCAGCGCCGGTATCTATTCGGCCGAGGGGCAGAAATACACCCCGGTCGATGCGGACACGGTGGTGCCCTATCGCGAGTGCAGCGATGGGCAAATTCTGCAGGAGGGCATTTGCGAGATTGGCGCCATCGCCTCCTTCATGGCGGCGGGGACGGCCTATGCCGTGCACGGAGTCCCCACGATTCCGTTTTATATCTTCTATTCCATTTTCGGATTTCAGCGCGTGGGCGACATGATCTGGGCCTGTGGCGACATGATGTGCCGCGGTTTTCTGCTGGGAGGGACCGCGGGGCGCACGACACTCAATGGCGAAGGCCTGCAGCATCAGGATGGCCATTCCCCGATGCTGGCCAGTACGCATCCCGACATTCGCAGCTATGACCCGGCGTTTGCGTACGAGCTTGCCGTCATTGTGCGCGACGGCATTGACAGAATGTATGCCCGGCAGGAGCGGTGCTTCTACTACATCATGCTGTACAACGAAAATCTGCTCATGCCGGCGATGCCGCAGGGCGATGGGATTGTCGACGGTATTCTGCGAGGGGCCTATTGCTATCGGGCGTCTTCCGGGGCCAAGGTACACCTGTTAGGCAGTGGCACTCTTCTGCAGCAGGCGCTCGCCGCGGCCGATCTGTTGGCGTCGCTGAAGGTGACGGCTTCCGTGTGGAGCGTGACCAGTTATGGTGAACTGCAGCGAGACGCGCAGGCGTGCGAGCGGTGGAACCGTCTGCATCCTCTGGAGAGTCCCCTTCTCCCCTTTGTTCAGCAGTGTTTCGGTGAGCAAGCGGGGGTGTTTGTCGCCGTCAGTGACTACATGAAAGCGCTGCCGCAAAGCATCGCCCCCTGGATGCCCGGACCTTATACGGTGCTGGGGACCGACGGGTTCGGCCTCAGTGAGACGCGCGAAGCCCTGCGGGACTACTTCGAAATCAGCCCCGACTATATTGCCCACGCCGCGTTGGTCAGCCTTTACCGGTCAGGAGAGCTCTCTGCGAAGGCCTTCAAGAAAGCGCTCGCCGGCCTGCGCATCGACCCGGACAAAGCGGATCCCATGGCCCGGTAAGCGGGCATAAAAAAGCCCCGCGCACCAGCCCTCTCACGGGCGTGGTTCGCGGGGCCTATGCGCGCCGCAGGGGCGGGATTATTCGCGCAGGGCGAAGGTGGCCATGGCATTGCCTGAAATGACGGTCACGTACTGCACGCCATCCACCATGAAGGTCACCGGTGCCATGGTGATCTGGCCGCCCAGGCTGGCTTTCCACAGCAGCTCACCCGTGCGGGCGTCGAGCGCGTGGAAGTGCCCCTCACGGCCACCCGCGAACAGCAGGTCGGTCGCCGTGGTCAGGATACCGCCGTCGCTGACGTCAAATTGCTCGAATTTCCACACGGCTTCCCCGGTGTCCGGATTGATCGCCTGCAGGGCTGCATGGCCGACCTCGTCCGTCCAGGTGTTCACCGGCGTGGTTCGACCGATGCCGACGCCAGGCGCACCCTGCGCCGGCGTCAGAACGGTGAAGCCACCCCCCAGGAAGGCGCGGCCGGGCACATATTCCTGCTCTTCAGCCCGGTAAATCGTGGCGTAATCTTCCCAGGAGCTGAAATAGAACAGGTCGGTGCGCGGGCTGTAGCTCGGCGGATACCAGTTGGTGGCTCCCTGATTGCCCGGCCAGGTGGGCATGCCTTCGGGCTGCGGGGTGGGGATTGGACGGCCATTGGCATCCAGCCCGCTCGACCAGTTGACCTTCACATAGGGTTTGCCCAGCAGGAACTGCCCGTTGGTACGGTCCAGCACGTAGAAATAGCCGTTGCGGTTGGCCCACAACATGAGCTTGCGCGGCTGGCCATTCCAGTTCCGGTCCACCAGCACGGGAACCTGCACCGAATCGTAGTCGTAGCCATCGTTAGGCGTGAACTGGAAGTGCCACTTGAGCTCGCCCGTGTCGGCATCCAGTGCAATCACCGAATCGGAATACAGGTTGTCACCGGGGCGCTGGTAGGGGTTCCAGTCCGGGCCGGGGTTGCCGACGCCCCAGTAGGTCAGGTTCAGTGCCGGGTCAAAGGAGCCGGTGATCCAGACGGGCGCGCCACCGTGTTCCCAGTCTTCATCGTCCCAGGACTCATGGCCGGGCTCTCCCGGGGCCGGGATGGTATAGAACTTCCATGCCTCCTCACCGGTATCGGCATCATAGGCGACGACATAGCCACGAATGCCGTACTCCCCACCGCCGACGCCGACAATGACCTTGTCCTTCACAATCAGCGGTGCCATGGTGATGGAGTAGGCGAGATTCACGTCGCCCACGGCGATATTCCACAGCGGTTTGCCATTGATGCGGTCCAGTGCAATCAGGCGCGCATCCAGCGTCCCCATGAACACCTTGTCCTCCAGAATGGCGATGCCTCGGTTATTGGCCCCGCAGCATACCCGCGCGTTTTCGGCAGGGGTGTGCTTGTACACCCAGAAGACACGGCCGGTCACCGGGTCCATGGCAATGACATCGTTGGGCCGTTGCGTCACGTACATGACGCCGTCCACGATAATGGGGTTGGATTGCCACGCGCCGAACACCTGATTCTGCAAAATCCACTTCAGTTCCAGATTATTCACGTTGTCGCGGGTGATCTGGTCCAGCGTGCTGTGGCGCTGGCTGGAATACCCGCCGTTATAGGTCAGCCAGTTTTGCGGCTCGCTCTGCGCGTTGAGCAGACGTTCATAGGTCACCTCATCCTGTGCCGCGCTGGAAAAGCTCAGGCTCAGGCTCAGGAGGCATAGCAGACTGGCTGCGGATTTCTTCAGTAGTTTCATTCCAGACCTCGCAGAGACAGCAGGTAGCCGACCAGATCCGCTACCTCCTCGCCATTGAATGGGGTGGGTTGATGCACGGGAACGCTGCTCAGTTCATAGCTGACCAGGTCTGATTTGCGCAGCGAGCGAAGCTGTTCATTGGAATCGATCAGCTGCACCGAGTAGGTGTCCTCGTTCAGCCGGCGCCCGATGATCACTTCCTCCGTCCGCGTCACCATGCGCACCTGCCGGTTGATGGGCTGCAAGGTCGCTGAGGGATTCACGAGGCTCGTCTGCAGCAGGGCGGGCGTGCGGACAAGGCCGATGTCGCTCAGGTCGGGCGCTGTCCGATGCCCCCGGCCATTGATGCGGTGGCAATCAGCACATTGTCCTTTGCCGTCGTAGAGTGCCTTGCCGCGCGCCGGATCCCCGATGCGAACGGCGACCCCTTCCGGGTCGAATCCGGCACGGATGAAGGCAATCACCCCGTTGATTTCTTCCGGACGCAGACTGAACGCCGGCATGCGGCCCCCGGCTGCGCCTTCGGAAATGACCCGCACGAGATCTTCATCAGAGCGTGCCGTCCGGAATTGCCCGCGGCGCAGATTGATGCCATCCACGACATCGCCCTGAGGGCCATGACAGAGGGCGCATTGCTGCACATAGACGCGCGAGCCTGCCTGAATAGATTCGCTCGTGTACTGGTGATCGCCGGCTTCCTGCGCAAGACCGGGAGTTCCCAGCAGGAGCAGTAGCAGACCTAGGAGCCCTCGGCTGCGAGGGGGCTTGGTGGGGGAGTGCCCCCGGGATTTCTGGAGTTGTTTCACGGTGAGTTGCCTGTTTTTGTTGTCATTTTGAGAGGGGCAGAATAATCGCATTCTGGCCGTGAATCCAGCAGATGCAGCCGCGCGCCACCCTGTGATACCGTTGCGCAAAATTTGAAAGACATCTGGGGAGCGTGAGTGCGGAAGTCTGTAAGCATCTTGATCCTTGTGCTGGTGATACAGGGGCTGCCGGGTTCCCGCGCGTTTGGTCACGGAGGCGTGGCCTTTGAGGAAGACCTCTGTGTCATTTCGATCGACTTTTTGAAGGCGCATTTCACCATCTACCAACCCCAGTCGCGGGGCAGTGAAGAGTTCTGCGAGGAGATACCGGAGGTCGATGACACTGTCTTCGTGATGGAATATCAGCACGAATTTCTCACCCAGATGCCCTTGGACTTCCGCATTATTCGGGATGAACAGGACTTTGGCATTTACGCGCGCTGGGACGATATTCTGACAATCCCGGATCTGGACGCGGTCACTGTTTTTTATGCGCCTGCGGCCATTCATCGCGAGGGCGCCTTTACGACTCGCTACCGATTTGATGCGCCTGGCACGTATATCGGCATCGTGACGGCGCAACACCCCGAGGATGACCGGGTGTATCGGGCGGTCTTTTATTTTCAGGTAGGCGGGCCGGATTATGGCACCCTGCCGTGGTTTTTTGTGCTTGCTGCCCTGCTGCAGGGCCTGTACTGGGCAAGCAATGGCGGTTGGTCGCGCTGGCGGGCGCGACGGAGCCGCGACATGGCGGCGTAATCACCCGCCCCGACATGGCATGACCAACAACACTAAAAATAAGGGAAGCGGTATGCGTGCAGTCCTTCTGCTCGTGCTGGGTGTGATGCTCAGCGCGTGGCTAGTTCCTCCCCAGTGGGTGCCCCCATCATGGCGATTTGAGCTCGCTCGCGTTCTGGGAACCCCAGCCTCTTCCTCCCGCCCGTCACCGGCATCACCTCCCGCCATGCAAATGCCGGAGCAGGCCTGTCCGGAAGATCTGCTGGGCTGGCGCAACGCCCAGATCATCGAGGGCGTGGCCATTGACGCCTCGCTGAGCTGCATCGCCGACAATCCCTATGCCATTGCCGCGTTTGTCCGGGGCACCAACAACGTGTCGCAAGAGACGCTGCTGCGCGCCGGATTGACGCCGGATGCCCTGGTGAAAGGGGCAGACCTTGATGGGGATGGTGACCCGGATGAAATCCATATCCGTCTGGAGATCGCGGAACTCAACGGCGGATCGCCGGATATGCAAACCCCGGTGGTGCAGCATGCGATTGCCCCCGGCATCACGCCTGGTCTATGGGTGTTCGCGCCCAAAACCTTTGGCATGTCGACGGAAAATTTCGATTCCGTCATCGCCAAGGCACTGCTACGTTCGCCTGCCCCGGCGATTCGTGTGGAACAGGGTGACCATGTGTACATCACCTTGGAGAATACCCATTACATGCCCCATACCCTCCACCTGCACGGCGTCGATCATGCGTACGTCCGCAGCGACGGGCAGGGCAATGACGGTGTGCCCATGACCAGTGAATTGCCGGTGGAACCCGGCGGCGCCCGCACTTACGAGATCACGCCCCGCACGGCGGGTACAGCGTTTTACCATTGCCACGTGCAGCCGCAGTCTCACATTCTCATGGGGCTGCAGGGCATGTTCATCGTTGAAGAGAACCGCCCCGACAATCATCTGCAGTCCATGAATGTCGGAGCCGGCCATGTCCGGGTGCGATCGGTGGCCAGCCGGGAAACCTACGATCAGGAATACGATCTGCAGTACACCGACATCGACAGCCGACTGAACAACATCATTCAGCGCACCAACGATCCGGCTCGCATCGAGCAGTGGGTGCACGGTGGCTATGATCTCACGCAGGCGCGCAGCAATCTCTTCACCGTCAACGGCCTTGCATTTCCGTACAGTTTCCGCGAGACACTGGTCGTCACGGAGCCGGACCAGCACATTCGCCTGCGGGTCCTCAATGCCGGTAGCGAGGGGCTTGCCCTTCACACCCACGGCCACAAAACCACCGCCACGCACCTCGACGGCGTTCTGCAGCCTCCCGCGGCACAGGTCACTCGCGATGTGTTCTGGCTGGCGAGTGCCCAACGCATGGATCTGACGCTGGATACCCATAACGATGGTACGCATTCCTACGGCAGCGGCGTGTGGATGCTGCACGACCACACGGGCCGTGGCACGACCAATGACGGTATTGCGCCGGGCGGCAACATGGGGGCCATCGTCTATCGCGACTACCTGGGCGACAACGGCTGGCCCTTGACTCAAGGCGAAGACATGGCGATGTTTTTCACGCCCGAGTTCTATCAGCGCGAAGAGGGCGAAGCGACCCCTTTGGCGGTGTTGTCGGTGGGGTGGCTGATGCGCCTGCTGGCCTTTGGGTTTGCGCTTTCGATGAGTGTGACAGGCGCGTGGCAGCTATTGCAGGGAGTCCGACGTCGATGAAGTGGTTTCTCTGGCCGGCGATGCTGGCAGGTCTTTTGAGTTCTTTGCCCGCCTGGGCTCAGCACCAGCATGACGACGGGCATGAGATGCAATTCGATACCGCCGGGATGGTGATGAATGCCAATCGCGAGACGCTGCCTGAGAATTGCAGCGCCATTGGCGCCGACGTGGAGTGGACCATTCGCGCCGGAAGGAAGTTTGCCGTAAGCAACCAGAGGCGGGTATTTGGCTACGACCAGTCGGATTTTCACGTGGAAGGCTGCACGCGAATTACAGTGCATTTTTATAACGAGGACGAGGTCCGTCACCAGTGGATGCTGCATGGTCTTCCTCGCACCCTCTATCCAGAGGGGATGTTTCATCTGGAGGCCAATGGCGGCCAGCATGTGATGGGCACGTTTATCGTGCCGGCCGATGACGCCACGTATCTGGTGCACTGTGATATTCCCCAGCATATGGAAAAGGGAATGAAGGCCCAGGTGGTCGTCGGCAGTGGCCGCGGCGACCTGTGGAGTGTGCCGGGCATCACTGCCGATTTTAATGTGGAAGAACAGGTACCCCGGGGTGCCACTCTTCTGGTGCTGGTGGCCTTTGTCGGCGGGGCACTGGGTTTGGCATACTCTCACACATCAACACGTTCACCTCACGCTTCCGAAGAGACGCATCATGTTTAATCGAGTGACTTCCTCCACCGGCTCTGCCCGTCTGTTGTTGTTGTGTTCCTGCGCATTGCTGGGTGCCTGCCAAAGTGCAGACGCCCAACGATACGAGCGCAAAGTGCTCGATGAGCAGATGGCAGGCGGCTACGGTCTCAGTGTGGCCGACATCGACGGTGATGGCCGCCTCGACATCGTGGCGCTGGCGACGACCCCCGCGCAGTTTGTGTGGTACCGCAACCCCACCTGGGAAAAATTCCAGATCACCTCCGGCAGCACGGGCAATATTGCCTCGGCGCCCTATGACATCGATGGCGACGGCGATATTGATCTGGCGCTGGCAAGCGAGTTCAACCTGCGCGCCTCGACTGAGGGAGGGCGGGTGCAGTGGTTCGAGAACCCGGGAAATCCGCAGGAGAATCAGGAATGGGCAGCGCATGACATTGACAGCATTCCGACCTCGCATCGATTGCGCTGGGTCGATCTTGTCGGCAATGGCAAGGCTGTGCTGGTCAATTTGCCTATCATCGGTGTGGGGGCTGTAGAGCCGGAATACCGCGGCGGGGCGGCGTTGACGGCCTATCAAATTCCGGAACGCCCGGACGGCAACTGGCCTTCACTCGTGCTCAACGATGGTCTGGAAATGGCGCACGGCATGGCCGCACTGGACTGGAACGGCGATGGTCGCGAAGACGTGCTGACTGCCAGTTTTGCGGGCATCGAACTGTGGCAGTTTGCGGTAGACGGCTACAACGTGAAGAAGACATTGCTGGGCGCCGGAAACCGGGGCGAGCGACCGAATCAGGGGAGCAGTGAGGTCGGGCGGGGCACCCTGCCGGGCGGCGTGCCCTTTCTGGCAAGTATTGAACCCTGGCATGGCAATGAGGTCGTGCTTTATACCCCAAATGAAGACGGCTCCCTGCCCTGGTCGAGGCAGGTGATTGATGATGCGCTGGTAGGGGGACACGCGCTCGTGGTGGCAGATCTGAACAACGACGGCGTGGACGAAATCGTCGCCGGCTACCGCTCCCGCCCCTTCGGGCTGTTTACCTACCGTTTCCAGAAGGACACAGGGCAGTGGGAAAAAACCGCGCTCGATGAGGGCGGCATCGGTGTGGCGGGACTGGTCGTCGCCGATTTCAGCGGTGACGGCTATCAGGACATCGCCGTGATCGGCACGGCAACAGGGAATGTGGTGCTGTTCGAGAGCGGGGGTCGTTAGTCCCTACTCCCTACTCCCTACTCCCGAGGCACGGGGTTGCCCGCAATCCACACCTGACTTAATGAATGCGTGTTCTCGATCGCCTCCAGTGGGTTGCGATCAAACACGAGCACGTCCGCCCATTTCCCGACCTCGAGTGTGCCGAGATAGTCCAGCCCCATACACTGGGCGGCGACGGAGGTCGCCGACTGGATCACCTGCATTGGCGTCATCCCGGCATCTACCATCATTTTCATTTCCAGATGCTCAAAATACCCCTGGAAGCGCGCCGCCGGTCCGGTGTCGGTTCCTAGTGCGATGCTGACGCCGGCGTCGGACAGGGCCTTCAAGTTTCGCATGGCCATCGGGAGTGCCTGTGTTTTGTAATGCTGGGCAGAGGCATTGGCGCGCATGGCGGCCTGACGCTCGGGTTCGCGCAAGGTGGCAATGACCGCGGGATCGACTTCGCGGGTAAAGAACGGGTCACTGAAAAAGTCCGGCTCGCTCTCGTAGACAAACGTGGAGAGTTCGCGTGTCAGGGTGGGTGTATAACACACGTTCTTGGCCTTCATCGCATCGATGAAGGCGGCATCGACCTCTCGGTCCCGCACGCTATGGGCGATGAAATCAGCACCGGCATCCAGTGTGGCTTTGGCATCGTCGAGGGTATACATGTGGACAGCCAGCGGGACTCCGCGCTTGTCCGACTCCTCGGCGATGGCACGGTAAATCTCGGGCGCCATCTTCGGCGTTCGGCCCAGATTGTCATCCACCCGAATCTTGATGAAATTGGCGTTCTGGTCAGCCACGCCGTTCACAGCCCGGCGCGCCTGTTCAACCGTTTGCGGGGCGAGAACCGGGCCGGCCACCATCAGCCGGGCATAATTGAGGTGCATCGGATCCAGTTCATTGCGCACCTCGAAGCCTTCAAATTCATCGTCTCCCAGGCTGTTGACCACGGTGACTCCATAGCGCGCATAAAGGGAAAGCTGGCGCAGCACGTTGCCCCGATCGTAATGGCCCCCTTCCAGCCCCAACACCTGACCGACGTGCCCGTGGGTATTGATCAGTCCGGGAAGCAGCGTCTTGCCGGTGACATCGATGCGCTGGGCATCCGCGGGAATGGGTGTGCTGTCGGCAGGGCCTACGGCGCTGATCTTGCCATCCACGCTGATCAGTACGGCGTTCTCGAGTGCGGGGGCGCCCGACCCATCGATGATGCGGGCGCCAACAAATGCCACGGTCCCCAGATCAGCATGGGCGACTCCGCTGGCCAGAGTGAGTGCTGCTGCGAGACGAGCCAGAGGACGGGTAAGGTGCATAAGGGATCTCCAGAATAGCCGTAGGCAGGCTTTTTATGTGAAATTATTGTTAGATTTGACAGCTTATCGAGTTCTGTAGGTTAATTCCAAGCACTGCTCTTTCACCCGAAAAATTCTAGAAACTCTCCCGGAGACAATCAATGGAAAATCTCGACATGCAGCCCGACGTCCTCATTGGAGTTGTCTACCAGTACGGTCCCAAACTTGTCGCCGCGATTCTGACGCTGGTGATCGGATTGTGGTTGTCCAACCTGCTGGTCAGCATGATTCGCAAGATGCTGAACAAAAGCAAAGTCGATCCTTCCCTGCAGGGCTTTCTGACGAGCCTGTTTGCGATTCTCTTCAAGGTGATGGTGTATATCACGGCTCTGGGAGTTTTGGGAGTCGAGATGACCTCCTTCGTCGCCATCCTCGGCGCAGCAGGCTTGGCGGTTGGTCTGGCACTTTCCGGGACGCTGCAGAATTTCGCCGGCGGCGTGATGATCCTGTTTTTCAAAACCTTCAAGGTGGGTGACTTCATCGAAGCCCAGGGGTATCTCGGCACCGTCAAGGAAATCCAGATTTTTGTCACGCTGCTGACCACCGGGGATAACAAGACCGTGATCATTCCGAACGGGCCGCTGGCGACGGGAACGCTCGTCAATTATTCCGCGCAGCCGACGCGCCGGGTCGATTGGACCTTTGGCATTTCCTATGGTGACGATGTGGACAAGGCCTACGAAGTGCTTAAGCGTCTGGTGTCCGAAGATGCTCGTATTCTGAAGGATCCGGAACCCTTTTATGCGGTCTCTGCACTGGCCGACAGCTCTGTCAACATCGTTATGCGCGTGTGGGTCAACGCCGCCGATTACTGGGGCGTTTTCTTCACCATGAATGAACAGGTGTACAAACAGTTCCCGGCGGCAGGTCTGAGTATTCCCTTTCCGCAGCGCGACGTGCATGTATATCAGAAGTAAATCACAGTCCTGGGCAGAGGAGCGTGTTACTGTTGACGCTCCTTCACACACGAGAGAATGGTCAAAGGAGAACACTATGATGACGTTTCATTTGGCAGCACGAAAAGCCGTAGGCAGCGTTGTGATCGCAAGCCTCACACTGATGAGCGTGCAGATGCCGGCATTTGCCGACATCGTCAGCACCGAGCAACTGGTGGCAGAACAGCGCATGGACTCGCAGCGTGACGCCGTGCGCGGTTTCCTGTCCCGTGAAGATGTGTCGGCGCAGCTGATGGCGCGTGGCGTCAGTGCCGCGGATGCTCTGCAGCGCGTTGACAGCCTGACGCAGGAAGAGCTGACGCAATTGGCCGAACAAATCGACACGCTGCCCGCGGGCGAAGGAGCTATCGGGCTGGTCATCGGCCTGATCGTCATCTTTATGCTGCTGGATATCGCCGGCGTGACAGACGTATTCCCCGCGATCTGATCGCAGCGAGGTCGCAGGATGCCTTCGCGTTTTCTGCGTCTCTTCGGTAGCGCACTTGCGGTACTGTGGCTGAGCGGGTGCGTCGCCACTCCTCAGACGCAGGCCGTGCTGTCGAGATTCTCGACTCCTTCTGCGACCGCCCCGGTGCTGCCTCCTTCTCATCTGCTGGACGAAGTTCCCTTCTTTGCACAGGAACAATTTCAGTGCGGTCCCGCCGCGCTGGCGACCGTACTGCAAGCCAGCCTTGTAAATGTGACTCCGGAACCCTTGGTGGCAGAGGTGTATGTCCCCGAGCGTCAGGGCTCTTTGCAAATCGAAATGTTGGCGGCCGCGCGCCGCCATGGCCGGATTGCACATCTATTGCCCGGTGAACTGGATTCCGTGCTGCATCAGGTGCACGCCGGCAAGCCGGTTCTGGTCATGCAGAATCTCGGCTTGAGCGTATTGCCGCAATGGCATTATGCCGTCGTGGTGGGCTTTGATCTGGCGCGAAAGGAGATAGTGCTCAACTCAGGAATGACACGCCATTACCGCATGCCCTTGTCCGTGTTCGAGCGCACCTGGCAGCGCGCGGGGCATTGGGCCGTGGTTGTGCTGGCTCCCGGAGAGTTGCCCGAAGATGAGCGAGAGCATGCCTACGTGGACTCGCTTGCGGCCTTCGCCATCGCGAGCGGGCCCGCCGCCATGGAGGCCAGCTATCGGGCCGGCCTCGACCGATGGCCCTCTTCTCGCTTGCTTGGCATGGGGCTGGCAAATCTTTTTTACACGCAAGGGAATTTTGCAGCGGCCTCAGCGGGCTATGAGGCAGTGTTGCGCACCTGGCCGCAGGAGGCAGCCGCGCACAATAATCTGGCGCAAGCGCTGTTTCACCTTGGCGAAACGGAGATGGCTCGCACGCATGCGGAGCTGGCTGTCAGTCTGGGGGGACGCTTTGCCGACACCTATCAGGCGACGCTCGACACGATCAACGGGAAGGCCGCGCCTTAGGTCGTGTATTTGATCTTCCGATAGATCTTTGCACACGCTGAACCGTGCCACTGCCCGGCGTGTTAGCCCGGAGAGGGCGAAACCCGGGAGTGGCACGAACTCAGAAACCCAAGGGGAAGTAGAACCCCGCCCGCAGACTGCTCGTTTTGAGGTTGTAACTCACCAGTGCCTCGCCGTAGCCATTGTGATAACTCACAAAAAATCGACTGTTTACCCAGCGTGACATGGGCAGCACCATGTCGAGCTGGTAACTCAGCTTGTCGGACTTGCGGCCCAGCCAGGTTTTCAGTGCAAAGCTCGCCCAGTTGTTGAGATCGAAATGGGTCGTGATTTCGGCATTGCCCAGATAGTCTTCGATATCCTTGTTGGTTTCCCCGAGATTCATTGCCTGCCAATATTTGAAGGTCCAGGACCAGGCCTCGCTCAGGCGCAGCAGACGTGTGGCATAGACCCGATCCCAACTGCGGGAGCGCAGGCCATCGAGGCCATTGGATTGGTGCTCAAAACCCACGACATCAAAAATATGCAGGCGAGGCTGAGTGCTCGGGCGGGCAAGGGATTCCCGGAAGTCCCAAAAAATTTCCGGATTGTAATTGTGCTCCTTGAACGGTGCTGAGGCCTCGGAAATATCCCACCAGGATTTTTGCGAGTAACCAAACTTCAGCGGCGCGAGTGCATTGAACTCCTCGTTCTGAGGAAACAGCCCGAATTTCATGCCCAATTCAAATTTGATATCCAGCGTTTTGCCACTGAAAGGTGCCCCACCGTCTTCATTTTGCATGGAGCCGAAACTGATGTAATTGTTTTTGTAGGGTTGGAAGAACGTGTTATGTGGCTCTGCCGCAAACTGCAATTGCCGTTCGCCCAGCGGGGTGCTGACAGATTCGGTAATGGTCTTTGCCGGCGGCGTGTCGGACGCAGCCTCACATTGCTCTCGAAGTGATGCCACGGTGCGTTGCGCATTTTCCGGCAACAGAACCTGGGTTTGCAGGCAATCGCTCAACGCATCGGCGTGCCCCTGTCGCGGCAGCATGATCACAGCGGTCAAGGCGAGAAGAAATCGGGAGTAGCGGGCAAACGACAGCAAATAGGGGCGCATGAAGGGCACTCTCGCAGGCAGAACTGGGGCGACAGGAGCTGATCCGGCATTCTAGCGGAGCAAGACCGATGAAGGAATTGCACGCCATTTTTCGACCCCGGCTTTTCCGCTGCGTCGGTTGAGGCGATGGGGCGAGTGTGCTTATATAGGGCGGCTCGAACGCAGGTTCGATATGCTCAATCGAGGAGCTTCCCTTGCTGGTTTTTACCGCCCAAATCGTGGCAATCGTCTCTGTTGTCCTGCTGGCGTTCGGCTATCTCATGTCCGATGTCAAGGACCGGGGTGCCCGGCTTTTTTTCCTTCTCAGCGTTTGCATTGTCTGCTACCTCGTGCGCGGCATGTCCATGGGTTACATCGACCCGGCCTATCGGGTAAACCCCGGTGCCTGGGGTGTTCTGCTCAATCTGGGTGCCAACGCCATTCCTGGCCTGTTTATGCTGTATTGCTACGACGTGTTTCAGGATCACAAACGCACTCCGCTGATCCTGGTCTCCCTGCTGCTCGTGGAATTGCTGCTCGATCATTTGAATTATCGTTCCTACCGTCCGTCCGCCTTTCTTGCCGTCGAGGCCAACAGTTCCCTGTCGCAATTTCTGCTGGGGCCCGTGCCGGATTTCATGCAGCTGTTTTTTGCAGCCTGCGCAGTGTTCTGGACAGCAAGGGGGTGGAACAGTGATCTGGTGGAAACGCGTCGTCTACTGCGCTTTGTGATTGTGGGGGTGCAGGGCGTTCTGATTCTGGGCATCGTGTTTGTTGAAAACTACGTGCTGAGCAGTGCCTCTGCTCGCTATGCGGACATGCAGGCGCTGATCGTGTATGTCGTAGCGACGGCGCTGTTCATTATTTTGCTGGCCTTGCTGCGGATCGATTCGATCACGGTGGGCAATGTGATGAGCAAGGTGGCCCCTTTCGCCGCTCCCGACCATGCCGATGATGTGCTGATGGCGGATGTAAAACGTTTTCGTCAGGTCTTTGAAGGCGAGCGTGTGTATCGGGAGCATGGACTGACCATCGCCAATCTTGCGGCAAAACTGGAGCTGCCGGAATATCGCCTGCGCGCCCTGATCAACAAGCATCTGGGCTACCGCAACTTCAATGCACTGTTGCATGAATACCGCATCCGGGATGCCAGCCAGATGCTTTCCGATGCCAGTCAGCGTCACCTGCCGGTGCTCACCATCGCCCTGACCGTGGGCTATCAGTCCATCACCCCCTTCAACAATGCGTTTAGGCAATCCAAGGGGCTGACCCCGACCGAATTCCGCAAGAAAGCCCTCCACGAAGCTCTCGCCCACTAGAGCGGGGCGTGATGGGCCGCCGCATGGGAAAGGCATTCCCGCAATGTCGTTGCCAGCAGTGTCGCGGCCGGCCCAAGCGAGCCGGAGGCGGGGCGAATCAAGTAGAGCTGGATCAGACGCTCCGAGCTGTCGGCCAGTGGCAGGCGTTTAAGCTGCCCACTGCGCAGATCCGCCTCCACCCAGTCCTCCGGCAGGAAGGCAAAGGCCAGACCCGCCCGCAGCACCTTCAGCGAGCTGGAGAAATGGGTCATCGTCCAGCGCTGCTCGGAGCCCAACCACCCGGAATCACGCGTGCGCCGTTGCCCGCTGTCTGCGAGCACGGCCTGACGGTGCGTGCGCAGCTCCCATTCGCGCACCCCCTCCGGGGGGAGATCTTCCTTCCGCGCGCTGCGGGGATCGGAGGGACGCTGTGGTGCAAAGAGCGGGTGTTGCGGGTGTGCCACGGGAATCATGCGAATTTGCCGAACCGGGATGCCGGTGAAGCCGACGGGAACAGTGGGTCCGACGGCGAGATCAGCCTTCTTCTCTAGCAGCGCTTCCTCGGTCCCCGACAGCGCTGTTTCCAGTACCCTGATCCGGGTCAGGGGGTATTGCGCGGACATGCGCTCAAGGGAGGGAATGATCGTGCGAATGTCCATCAAGTTGTCCAGCGCGAGGGTGACCTCGCCCTCCAGGCCCTGCGCCAACTGCTGCGCAAGGTCTTCCGTTTCCTCTGCCTGTTGCAGCAAGCACACCGCGCGACGATAGAGGACCTTGCCCTCCTCCGTTATCACGGCCCTGCGCCCCTCAAGGGTAAGGACGGGACGCGGTAGCTGCTCATTCAGACGCGCGATGGCATAGCTGATACTGGACTGACTTTTATTGAGCGCCTCGGCGGCTAGCGCAAACGAGCCCTGGTCAACGACGGCCTTGAAGCAGGCCCATTGGTCCAGGCTGATTTTTGGAAGTGTCATAGATGCCTCATATATCTAATAATTAGATCTATTATCCCCAAAAAATGCGCCAATAGAACAAATAATTGGTTTTATTATGGCCTCCAACGTGTTTCAAACCCCCCCCTCGCGACGACGCCAGGGCTTACAGGAGTGCCTCGATATGACCCGTTTACTGCAAATCAAATCCAGTCTTTTTGATGATCCCACTCACCAGGGTGTTTCCAGCCAGCTCAGTGACGAACTGGTCGCGGCCCTGCAGAAACAGGATGCCTCGCTCCAGCTGACCGTGCGGGATTTTTCCCGGCAGCCGGTGCCCTACCTCGACCACGACTGGTTGCTGGCGCTGAGTACCCCGGCCGCACAACGTTCACTGGAGCAGGCAGACAAGATTGCCTACTCGGATGCGGTGATTGCGCAGGTGCAGGCGGCCGATATTCTGGTGATCGGCGTGCCCATGTACAACTTCGCGGTCCCTGCAATGCTCAAATCCTGGACCGACCACCTTGCCCGCGCCGGCGTCACCTTCCGGTATACGGCAACCGGGCCCCAGGGCCTGCTGGGCAACAAAAAGGTGATTCTGGTCATGAGCACCGGTGGCCAGCATGCGGAGGGCGTCACGGACTTCATGCGCCCCTATCTGCGCACCATCCTGGGATTCATGGGGCTGAACGACATCACGGAAGTGGTCGCCGAGGGGCTCAATATGGGGGATGCCCCGCGTGAAGATGGCTTGCGCAAGGCGCGTGCACAGATACAGAATCTCGTCGGTTCATTGGCAACACGCACAGGAGCAGCGGCATGAGCATGCGACAGGTGGAAGAAGTGATGGTGGCACAGGCCGCTTCCGATGGGGATGGTGTGCGCCTCAAACGGGTATTTGGTGGCACCAATCTCGCGCGTTTTGATCCTTTTCTAATGCTGGATGAGTTCGGCTCGGATCAGCCGCACGACTACGTCGGCGGGTTTCCGGCGCATCCGCACCGCGGGTTCGAGACCGTGACCTACATGCTGGATGGTCACATGCAACACCGCGACCACATGGGCAATGTGGGGGAGCTGCGCAACGGCGATGTGCAATGGATGACCGCCGGTTCGGGCATCATTCATTCGGAAATGCCGCAGCAGAAAGAGGGCCGGATGCGCGGGTTTCAGCTGTGGCTGAACCTGGCAGCGAAAGACAAAATGCAGAAAGCTTCGTACAAGGACATTCCGGGCAGCGAGATACCGGAAGTGACGCGCGATGGCGTGCGCCTCAAACTGATTGCGGGCGCCGTGGAGGAGTTGCGGGGCAAGGTGCAGCGTCCCGTCACCGAACCGATTCTTCTGGACCTGCGCGGCGACACCGGGGGCTTCGACACACAGTTTGCGATACCGGAAGGGTATACCGTGTTGGTCTATGTGTACGAGGGTGAGGTCAGCGTCGGAGGCACCCGCGTGGACAAGTCCCGTCTGGCGCGTCTGTCACGTGCGGGGCACCTGCACCTGAGTGCGCAGGGGCCAGCAAAAGCGCTGGTGATTGCCGGCAAGCCACTTGGCGAACCGATCGTGCATTACGGTCCTTTTGTCATGAACACCCGCGAAGAAATTGAACAGGCGTTGCGGGACTATCGGGATGGTCGTTTGACTGCTTGATAATTCTATAAAGAAATAAGCATATCGCTATATATTCTTTTTTAGAATATAAAAGCCTTTCTATAATGCCTGCCCGTTCACCCTATTGTGGCAGGCATCATGGATTGGCAGGCTTGGTTGTCCCTTGGTCTGACGGCAGGAGCCGTTTTACTTCTCGTTTTCACCCGTTTCAGCCCTCATCTGATTCTGATGGGGGCTCTTACCATTCTGGGCGTCACCGGCGTGTTGAGTGCGCAAGAGGCGCTGGCGGGATTCTCCAACCCGGGCCTCATTACTGTCGCCGCCATGTTCGTGGTGGCGGCCGGACTACACGCCTCCGGTGGCATCGATCTGCTGGTGAACAAGCTGCTGGGCAGGCCGCGCAGCACTGTCGCCGCCCTCACGAGACTCTTTATTCCCGTGGTGCCGCTGAGCGGGTTTCTCAATAACACGCCCGTGGTGGCGACGATGATTCCGGCGATCAATGCCTGGTCGCGCCGGATCAATATTGCGCCCTCAAAGCTGATGATCCCGCTGAGCTATGCCGCCATCTTGGGCGGCTGTCTGACGCTGATCGGCACCAGCACCAATCTGGTCGTGAGCGGCCAGTACCATGCACTGACCGGCAAGCCCGGATTTTCCCTGTTTGATATCACACCGATCGGCCTGCCCGTGGCGCTGATCGGGATGGCGTTTATGCTCCTCGTTCTGCCCCGCGTGCTGCCGGACCGCCGGGAGCAGAAGCCCTTCGAAAACATGCGCGAATTTACGCTGGAGGTGGCCGTTGACCCCGACGGGCCGCTTGTCGGGCTGAGTGTTGAACAGGCGGGGCTGCGCAGTCTGGAGCGGGTCTATCTCGTCGAGATTGACCGGCGCGACAGCATTGTGACGGCGGTGCCCTCGGAGGAGATTCTGCGGGGGGGCGATCGCCTGGTATTTGCCGGGGAAACAGAGGCAATTTCCGATCTGCTCCGTATCAACGGGATCGTGGCCTCCATCAACCGCGACAAGGGACCGCTGGCGGAGGACCGTGCCGAGCGACGCCTCGTCGAGGTGGTGGTGTCGCAGTCCTGCTCCTCCATCGGAGAGACCGTCCGCAGTTCGCGTTTCCATGACCGTTACGGTGCCATCGTGCTGGCGGTGGCGCGCAACGGGGAACGCGTCGCGGGCAACCTGGGCAATATCATCATCAAACCAGGGGATACGCTGCTGCTCGAAGCCCGCCCTGTGTTCGTCAGCCGGCAGAAATACAACAAGGATTTTCTGGTGATGAACGATCTGGATACCGTGCAACCTCGTCACAAAAAGGCACTGCTGGCATGGGGCATTCTGCTGGCGCTGGTGACGGCGGCGGGGCTTGATGTCATCAGCATGCTCAATGCTTCGCTGCTTGGGGCGGGGGCTATGCTTATCTCGGGCTGTCTTTCGGTGTCGCAGGCGGAAAAGAGCGTCGACCTTCCCGTGATCATAACCATCGCAGCCTCCTTTGCACTGGGGGCTGCGCTTGAAAAAACGGGAGTCGCCTCGGTGTTGGCGCTGAACATTGTGTCCCTGAGTGGCGGGCATCCGTGGTTGTTGCTGGTGCTCACGTATGCAACGGTGTCCCTGATGACGGAAACCATCACCAACAATGCGGCGGCGGTCATCATGGTGCCGATCATTCTCGCCATCACGGAGCAGGCGGGTTTGCATCCGGAGCCATTCATGTACGCGGTGATGATGGCGGCGTCCGCCAGCTTTGCAACGCCACTGGGGTATCAGACAAATCTGATGGTCTATGGTCCCGGCGGGTATCGCTTCTCGGATTTCGCGCGCGCGGGCATTCCGATGAATCTGGTCATCGGGATCGCTACGGTGACGGTGATATTGCTGGGGTATCCGCTGCAAGCGTAGGACAGAGGCCCGAGAGTCAGGCCCCTGTCCCGGTCGTCCTCAGTCGCCGAGACTGAACACGTACACGGCGTTGCCGCTGGAGGGGTAGCGGATTTCGGGTGTGACAACGGCGGGGACCTGACGGGGGCTCGTGCCGCCGAGTGCCGCCGTGACCGCAATGTACTGCTTGCCGTTCACGCTGAAACTCAGCGGGTGGCCCTGAACGGACGTGCCCAGGCGCGTTTCCCACAGAATCTCGCCCGTGCGCACATCAAAGGCGCGGAAGCGACGGTCGAGATCGCCGGCAAAGGCCAGATCGCCCGCGGTGGTGAGCACGCCGGTGATGAAGGATGCGCGCTGCTCATAACTCCACACCTCTTCCATCGTGCTGACATCATAGGCGGCCAGCTTGCCGACATTGCCGTCGGTGCCCGGCATTTCAAAGAATTTGCGGCTGGCAGCGAGCCCGCCCGAACCGGGGGCCAGTTCCACCGCGCGTGCGGCGTTTTCCAGACAAGTCTGGCTTAGCGGCGCAACCAGGACACCTGTCGGCGCGTGGTAGCTCATGGAATGCCAGTCCTTGCCGCCAGCGCTGCTGGGGCACGCGGAGGTCCACTCATCCAGCTGTGCATTGATGATGTCGTCGCGGTAGGTCACCGCGCCGGTGACCGGGTCGATGTGGGTGAAGGCGTTCTGGAACACAGTCTCGGTGTATCCCAAAAATTCCCCCGTGACGCGGTCGTTCTTCCACAGAATGCCGTACTTGCCGATCGAGAGCACCAGTTTGCGCCCATCCCTGTCGACCAGAACGCGCTCGAACACCTCGTCCAGATCGAGCGCTTCGCCGGGAACATGCTGGAAGTGCCAGTTCAACTGCCCGGTGTTGATGTCCAGAGCGATGGTGGAGTTGGTGTACAGGCCGGCGTCATGAATCGACATATGCCGGCTGACAGGCACCCATGGCTTGGCCTGGGCGGTGCCCCAGTAGGTCAGCTGCAGTTCTGGATCGTAACTTCCCGTGATCCAGGTTTCCCCGCCCTTGCGGTACAGATTGTCGAGTCCGCCCCAGGTGTCACCGCCCGGGTATTCTGCGTGCGCAACGGTGTTGAACTCCCACAGACGCTCACCGGTGTTGACGTCATGCGCCGTCATGTAGCAGTTCTCGACGATGTAGGTGGCGCAACCGGCTTGTCCCATGATGATCTTGCCATCGGCCACGAGGGGGCCGCTGGAGTTGGAAAAGCCCTTGGCGGCATCCGCAATCACCGTTTCCCAGATTTTCTCTCCGGTACGGGCATCGAGCGCCATCAGGCGGGCATCGGTGGTGGCATGAATGATCTTGTCGCCATAGATGGCAATGTTGCGCATGTCTTCACGCGTCTCGGAGCCGCCATGATGTTCCCAGATGAGTTCGCCGGTGGCCGCATCAAGCGCCTGAATGATGTTGCTGGTGTTGATCAGGTACATCACGCCGTTGTAGACAATCGGTGCGGGTTCGGACGCCCCTTCCACCATGTTCCACACCCATTCGAGCTTGAGGTTTTTCACATTGTCCCGGGTCACCTGATCCAGCGCGCTATAGCTCCAGGCCTGATAGTTGCCGCGCCACATCAGCCAGTTGGACGGGTCAGGGTTGCGCATCATCTCGTCCGTTAGCGGCACAAAGTTTTCGACGGTGCCTGCCACTGTCACCCCCACGGGAGCCTCAGCCCGGCGGGGAGCTTGTGGTGCTCCGGCATTCGCGACAGCGGCATTTCCCACCGCCGCGCCGATGAGCATCGCGGTATCTGCGTTCAGGGGTTGAGTGCCGGCCACGGCGCCATTGCTGGCCAGAATCTGCGCGACGATATTGCCGACGCTTGCATCAGGCAGGGGGCTCGACGAGCCCGGCGGCATGGAGGATTTGATGTAGCGGAAAAGCTCCCCGGCACTGCGTCCCGACCAGCGCGTCATGAAGCCTGTGCCTGACAATGTCGGTGCCGTGGGAGTCCCCTCCAGATTGGCGCCATGACAGGCGGCGCAGGTGCTTTGAAACAGGCCGCTTCCTGCGGCCGCCTGGGCGGCAGTAAACGGTCCGGGCGTTTGGGCATTGGCCGTGCTTCCTGCGCTGATGCACAGAGCACTCAGGATGGCGAAGCCGAGGGGGGAGCGTGAGAAGCGAGCGGAAGTTGAAGTCATGGTCCTACCTGCACGTGTGGTGGTGGATGGGGATGGCAACGGGCAACGGAGTGGGGTCAGTGTGTGAGCCAGCCGCGCAGTTCGCCTTCGGGATTGCTTTCGCTGTGAATCTGCACATAAAGGCTTTCCGCATGCAGTGCCTGCACCTGTTCGGGAGTCAGGGTCAAGGTGCCACTGATTGTGCCGGAACTCCCGCTACTGACGTCCAGTCGCAGGACGACAGGCCCGGGAATGGCCTTGGGGCCGAGGTGAATGTGCGCCATGGTGGCGGAGGAACTCATGCCCTCGAAACTGCCGCTGACATTCAGTGTTGTGCCATTGAGAATGGCGCGCACCTGTCCCTGTCCGGTGATGGTATTGACGGTTTGCGCGGTTACCGGCATGGGGGAGAGGCGTCCATGAAGCTCGTTCATGTTCTGTGCGCTGGCGGCAAGACTGCTCAGGGTCAGCAGACACAGGAGCGATAATCGGTGCAGGAAACGGGGCATATAGCGCATGGAGAACCTCTCTTCTTCTTTTAGTGGGACGTCCCGTGGAGTATTCCAAGGTCCGGCTGATTATACCCAAGCGCGGCGCCCGGTCGAGCGCCGCCATTGCCTAGGGGTTGATCTGTTGTGGCGTCGCCGCGTCCAGCGATTTGATCAGGAAGGCCAGAAAGCGCGCCATGCGCTCGAGACCGGGTTCCGAAATCGCCTCGATCACCTCGCCGCTGGTGTGGTACAGCGGGGGAGCCTGCATGATCGTGATGATGGGGGCATCGATCGCCCGGTAGCCCCCTCCCTCGCCGCTGGCCATTGTCGAGGTGCCGGACACAAAATTCGGGCCGTAGGTTTGCACCCCGGTCACAAACAGCTGCTCGATGAATGGCGCACTATTGGTGATGCCTGCCACGATGGGAGCCTCGGCGGCATCGGTAGTGTATTCCCGGTAGCCATCCGCCGCCTCACTGCGGGCGGGTGAGAAATTGCGCTGGGCGACGTGCTCAATGTTCAGGGTGGCCACAGTGGCATCCGCCATCGCCGGGTTCATGCGGGCAAAATTGCTGGGGCCATTCATCCCCGGGGAGTGGTGTCCGGCACTGGCGACAAAAATCAGGGTGCGGGAGGTCCGGTTCTCCGGCTTGGCGAAATGACGAGCCAGAGCCAGTTGCACGGCCATGCCGTCGCCATTGTCCCCCGCCCCGTCGAACCAGGCGTCGATATGCGCATTGATGATGAGTGCTTCATCGCTGTCGCGCCCGGGGATGACGCCAATACCGTTCTGTGCGCTCAGGCCGGTATGCACTTTCGTCTCAAGCTGCAGATGGGCCTCCAGCAGCCCGCTCGTGCCGGCGACGGCAGCGCGGTCGAACACCCCTTTCAGGAAATGGCCGTCGCGGCCTCCGAGATTGAAGCAGGGTCCGCCGCAATTGCTGAAATCCTTGGCGCGCTCATTGCCGGGTAAATCGACGATGTTGATGACGGCAATCGCCCCACGCCGGAACATCTCCTGGGCATTGGGCACGGCAGTGTCTCGTTCAAATACCATGTGGGCCTGCGGCGTAATCTGCTGCACGGCGATTTTGCCGCGGACATCGATCTGTGCCAGTTCTGCCATGCTTCCCTTTCCGACATACACAAGAGACCCCTGCAAGCTGCCGCCAGGAATCTGGGAGGGCGACAGGGGCATGGCAGTCTCCAGCACGATGTCGCGGGATTGAGCGCCGAATTCAGATTTCCCGATCAGGCGCACTTCCCAGGATGTGGGCATCCAAAAACCGCCAGTGCCTTCCTGAGAAAACGTCTGGATTTCCGTTGCAGGGATACCCGCGGTGCGGAATTCCTCAACCATCCATTCCACAGTGTCGACTGCCGACGGAAACCCGGAGACACGTCCCCACAACTGGTCCGAACCCAGTTCTTTGGTCTCGCGGCTACGGTGGGAGAAGGAGACGGCTTTTTCAAGGTCTTGCCAGATGCGTGCACCGCTGAATTCCGTCCATTGCTCTTCGCCTGCTGGCACGCGCGCCGGGGGCGGAGAGCGATCGCCCAGAATGGCCGGCAGTGTATGGGGCGTAAATGCCGGGGGAAGCGTCAGACCGAACCAGGGGCCGTTCGCGTCCTCTGCCGCATGCGCGGGCAGCAGCAAAAACAAAAGACTCACTGCGGCAAAAAGCCGCGTGTGACGTGACGACGTACATCGAGCGACCTGGGAGGTGCACACGTGAATGAGGGAAGACATCCTGATACTCCAATTCATCCTGTTGTTATTGTGACGTGAACGGCCCGTTGACACACACTGCTGAGCAGATAACGGGCAGGTGATTATGGCGAGTTTACACGTATTCCACCAGATCACATGCGCCGACGTATATGTGCAGTTTGAACGAAAAATAGTCAAAAAAAGTTTAAAATTTAGACTCTTATGCTCAGCGATTGAACGACATTCTTAAACTCGCTATGGTCCAGCCCATGCACCTTGGGTACGCTCACGATTTCCACTGCCAGCGATTGCGGCACTCACCTCTTGTTCAATTGGCTTCAACGAGCTCTCTTTCGCCATGACATCCGTCTTCCTGAGATCATTGATGAATGTTCTGGTGTCACTGTGGCTCGTGCTGCTGTCCCTCTCCGCCCTCGCCGTCGAACTCGAAGAAGGTTTGGGCGAAATTTCTCCCGGCGATTCATTGCGGATTGTGGAAGACGAGCGCGCCAACTGGATGCGGGAAGACGCGATTGAACGACTCGTGACGCAAGGGCAGGACTGGACTTCGCGCGGATTCCCCTCGCTGGGGTATAGCGATTCCGCCTTCTGGGCCTCTATCGCTGTGGAAAATAGCTTCAGCAGCGACCAGACCTGGCTCTTGAAAATGAAATTTTCTTCCACGGACCGCATCGATTTCTATTACCAGGATCGCACTGGCGCGTGGATACAAAAAAGTGCAGGCGACACCCTGCCGTTTGATGAGAGGGAGATCAAACATCATTCGATCATCTTTCAGTTTCCCGTCTACGCCTCCACCCAGCAGATGCTCTATTTCCGGGTGCAAAGCAAAGGGTCCATCCAGCTTCCGCTGTACCTGAGTAGCCTCAGTGATTTTCAGCTGGAATCAAAAAACGAATTTTTCTGGATCGGCCTGTATTACGGCTTGTTGATGATCATCGCGCTGTACAGTTTCTTTATCTGGGTCACCAGTAAAGACAACAGCTACCTTTATTACGTGTTGTTCATCATTTTCAGCGGACTGTTTTCCTTTTCGTTCCAGGGGCTCGCGTTTCAATATCTGTGGCCTGACAGTCCCTACTGGGCTAACCGCAGCATCATGGCTTTCATTGGCCTGGCCTCGGCCACGGGCCTGATGTTTGTGCGCTCGTTTATCGAATTGCGGATTTACCAGAGTTTCCTCGATGATCTTCTGCGGTTTGCCGTGTATGTCTCGCTAGCCTATGGCATTGGGTCGCTTGTGTTGCCCTACGGATTCCTGGTGTTCCTGATGAACGTCGTCGCTACTGCCGATCTGATCGTGGTCAGTCTCGCGACATGGAGCGTCGCAAAGCAGGGCTATCGACCTGCGCATTTTTTCCTGACGGCGTGGTCCGTCATGCTGCTCGGGTTTCTTGTGGAGCTGATTCAACGCATGGGAGTCAATATGCCTCCGGTGGTCAGTTATCACAGTATTCAGCTTTCGATGGCATTGAGTGTGGTGATTCTTTCGCTTGGTCTCGGGGATCGCATTAATTCCCTGCTTAAGGAATATACCTTTGTGCAGAGCGACATGATCAAGGCTAATCAGCTGAAGATTGAGGCGCTACAGAAGGCGGACGACGTCAAAGAAGAATTCATTGCGAATGTTTCCCACGAATTGCGCACCCCCTTGACGGGCATTATCGGCCTCTCTGAAATTATTCTCGAAAAGAGTGGGGGAACACTCGACGATTCTGCGCGAGAAAATCTCAACATGATTCGGATCAGCGGACAGCGTCTGGCGAATCTTGTGAATGATGTCATCGATTTTTCAGCCATTAAAAATGGGCATCTCGAGCTTCACAAAAAACCGGTAGATCTCAAAAACATCTGCATTCTGGTGAACAAGATGTGCCGCCCCCTGATTGGCGAAAAACCAATCCAGCTGGCCGAAAATTTTCCTTCCGAACCTGTCATCGTGATGGGCGATGAAGATCGTCTGCAACAGATTCTGTTTAATCTGGTATCGAATGCGATCAAGTTTACACAGCGTGGCTGGGTGGCGGTTTCCATTGAAATAATCGATATCGATGCGCGGGTGATGGTGAAGGACACCGGGATCGGCATCTCGAAAGATCAGCAGTCCAGAATCTTTAACCGGTTTTATCAAGTGGATTCGGCGGCGAGCCGCGAAGAGGGAGGCACCGGCCTCGGGCTGGCCATCTCGCAGAAACTGGTGGAACTGCATGGCACGGAAATTATTCTGCGCAGTAATCCCGGCGAAGGGTCGACCTTCTACTTCGATTTGCCCCTCCTGAGTGAGAAGGAGCGGCTCGCGGCCAGCAAGCAGAGCTCCGCGAGAAAGCTGGAAATACCGCTTGCAGAGAAGCCGACTGTCCTGGTGGGAGGCGGGACTCCCATTGTGGACCGCCGCAACCGGGAAGAGCGTGAGGACACTCTGCCGACACCGGCGATGCCAGTGCTCGGAAAACGGCGCAACATTCTGGTGGTGGATGATGAGTTCCTGAATGTGCGCATCGTCAAGGAGCACCTGTCCGGCCTGTACGACATTGACAGTGCACTCAGTGGCCACGATGCCCTCATGATGATGCAGCAGCACAAGCCGGACCTTGTGATCCTCGACCTCATGATGCCCATCATGACGGGCTTCGAGCTGTGTCAGCGCATTCGCGAAAAATACAGTATGGACGAGTTGCCGATTGTCATTCTGACAGCCAAAAACCGCGTCGAGGATCTCGTCAAAGGCCTCAATCTGGGAGCGAACGATTACATCAGAAAACCGTTCAGCAAAGAGGAGCTCAAGGTCCGCGTGGGCAAGCAGTTCGAGATGTTGCATCTGCTGGACGTTCGCCAGGAAAACCAGCGCCTGAACTGGCAACTGCAGAAATATCAGGAATCCGAGCGCAAATTGCGCGAACGCGAAACGCGCTTTGCCAAGATGCTCGACGTGACCGGCGATGCGCTGGTCTCGATAGATGATAGTGGTGAGGTGACGTATATCAACAAGGCCGCCGAGGAATTGCTTCGCTTGCGTGCCGATGATTTTCAGGGACATCACATTCACGAGCTGGCGCAGCGACTCGAGCTGATTTGCAACGGCATCACGGAGGTAATGGGGTTCCCGTTCAAGGAGTCCGTGATTTCCTCGACAGAAGAGCCGAGTTACTTCAGTTTTGGTATCCGTCAGCCGGATGCAGACCCTGCACAAGAAGAGCGTGTTCGTGTGTGTGTGCTTCCGCTGAGCCTGGATCAGGAATTTTTCCTGCTGATGTTCCAGCGCGAAGTGTCCGCGCAGGAGATGGAAGAAGACGACAGTACCCTCAGAGGCTCTCTGCCCCGACTCATTGATCAGATAAATCGCAATGTGGAGCGCACGCAGGTGTTATCCGAATATCTGGCCCGCATCACGCCAGAGGATCTGCAAAAGCATAAGCATCTGTTCTCTGATCTCGAGAGTGTCGACCGCATCATCCAGAACATGTCCAGCAGTTTGCCGCGTGATGAGGATGACGAACAACAGTTCCGCGAAGCACTCGTGAAGCTGATGCAGGATTGTCACTATTACTGGCAGAAGGTCACTGGCGAATCCATCATCGAGCTTGCCGAAAAGAGCCGCATCTGGAGTGTGAGCATTGACAATGGCCGCCTTCGCACGCGTTCCATGAACCGCTATCTCTCGATCGACAAGTTGCCTAGCAATCCACGATGGCGCCAGGTCGCCCGAACGGCCTACTTTGTCCTCTCCAAAGTCTCGCATGATCCCGAGGCCAAGAGTGCACTGGAGAAGTCTGTTGCCCGTCTGCAGGACATCGTCGAGTCCAAGGCACTCAACTAAGTCGTTTTAACCGATTCGCAGGAGCCCGCATGAGTCTGGAAAAGAGCGCCTCTGTTCACTGTTTTGGTGGCGAGCAAGCCCGCTTTCACCACGACTCCGATGTGCTCGCCTGTCGTATGAACTTCTCAGTCTTTTTCCCGCCGGATTTCTCGGAAGACTCTCCGGTACTGTACTGGTTATCCGGCCTTACCTGCACCGATGAGAACTTTGCGCAGAAGGCGGGTGCCCAGCGGACCGCAGCTGCCTTGGGGATGGCCATCGTGATGCCTGATACCAGCCCCCGCGGAGAAGGTGTGCCCGATGCTCCTGACGGAGCCTATGACCTGGGGCTGAGCGCGGGGTTTTATGTCAATGCCACCCGCGCCCCATGGGCAGCCCATTACCGCATGTACGACTACATCGTGGAGGAGCTGCCCGCTCTGGTGGAGCGTGAGCTGCGCATCAATCCCGTGCGCAGAGCGCTGTGCGGACATTCCATGGGCGGACACGGCGCCCTGATGATTGCCCTGCGTAATCCTCAGCGCTATGCCAGCGTGTCGGCGTTTGCCCCGATTGCCGCGCCGTCGCGCTGCCCATGGGGACAAAAGGCCTTCGCCGCCTACCTCGGAAGCGACCATGCCCAGTGGGCGAACTACGACGCTTCCCAGCTGGTCGCCCGCGCGACACAGCGATTGCCCATGCTGATCGATCAGGGCGATGCGGACCAGTTCCTCCACGATCAGCTTTATCTCCCGACGTTTCTGGAGGCGGCGCAGTCCTCGGGTTACCCGGTGGAGGTGCGGCGGCGCGTCGGATACGATCACGGGTATTACTACATCGCGACATTCATCGATGAACATCTGCAGTTTCACGCCAGGCATTTACGCTAAGCCGACGTGACCTGGCCCTGCATGAGGTGCCTCCCATGGTGGTCATTACCCCCCGGACAAAAGACATGGGCTTCCCCGTCAGGCGCCTGTTGCCGGCGCAGGTCCAGCAGCGCGTGGGCCCCTTTATTTTTCTGGATCACATGGGCCCGGCCGTTTTTGAGGCGGGCACTCGCGCGGGAGATGTGCGTCCCCATCCGCATATTGGGCTGGCCACCGTGACCTATCTGTTGACAGGCGCCATGATGCACAGGGATAGCCTGGGGAGCGTCCAGCGCATCGAGCCCGGGGCAATCAATCTGATGACCGCAGGCAGCGGCATTGTGCATTCCGAGCGCATGCCCGAGGACATTCGGGCACAGGGCATCGCCGTGGAAAGCCTGCAAACTTGGCTGGCACTGCCGGTGGAGGCCGAAGAAACCGCCCCCACGTTTGTCCATACGCCTGCCCATGAGTTGCCCCTTCATGAGCTTGATGGCGGGACCCTGCGGGTGCTGATCGGTGAGGTGGCCGGACAACGCTCTCCCGTGATGACGCACTCCGTGACAAGCTTTATCGATATCAGCCTTGCGCCCTGGGCGACCTACCAGCTTCGATTGCCGGGGCAGGAGCTTGCTGTGTACGTCGTGAAAGGGGATGTCCTGTTCAACGAGACCCAGCTCCAGACTCACACTCTGGGCGTGGGGGACGACACGGTGAGCCTGAGGACGGGGAATCAGGGGTGCAGGCTTATGCTTCTGGGAGGAGAACCCTTGGCTGGAGTTCGGCGCATTCGCTGGAATTTTGTGTCATCCCGGGCAGAGCGCATCACACAGGCGGAACAGGCGTGGGAGCAGGGACGCTTCGCTTGCGTGCCCGGCGAAACCGACGTCCTGCCACTGCCACGCTGATTAGCCGAGCACGATGGCGCGCCACGGAAAATTGGCCAACCAGAGCAAGGCCCCGCAGGCAATAGTCACCCACTGGCTGACCCGGTCTTTCAGGGCAAAGACAATCGGGTCTTCCTCGATCTCTCCGCGCGCAGCCAACAACCAGATGCGGGTCACCATGTAGAGCAGGAGCGGACAGATCAGCCAGAGCAGCTCAGGCGTCAGGTATTGTGTCCGAATGTCGTCATTATTGATGTAAAGGGCAAAAACCATCACGGACAAAAAGGCACTGGCGCAGCCGAAGATAGCCATCATCTGCACGTCCTGTGCGTAATACCCTCGTCCTTCCGACTGTTCAATTCCCGCGCTGCGCAGATAATCCAGTTCCGTAAATCGCTTGACAGCGGCAAGGCTGAAAAACAGGAACATCGAAAATGCCAGAAGCCAAAAGGAAGGTACAACGGAAATGGCGGCAGCCCCCGAGATAATGCGCAGCGTATACAAGGCTGCAAGCAGGATGACATCCACGAGCATGATGCGTTTGAGCACGAAGCTGTAGAGGCCGGTGCACAGGTAGTACACCACCAGGATAAACAGGAAGGTGCCGGGTAGCACGGTTGCCAGAGCGAAGGCACACAAGAGCAACACGGGACTTAACAGCAGTCCGCTCATGAGCGGCAATTCCCCTGCCGCAAAAGGTCTTCGGCATTTATGGCGATGCTGGCGATCACTGGCCAGATCAAGCAGGTCATTCAACACGTACACACTGGAGGCGCACAGTCCAAAGCACACAAAGGCCAACGCTGCATTGAGGATCAGCGCAGGATTGTCGATCTGATGTGCGAGGACGAGCGGTAGAAAAACGAGCGTGTTTTTCAGCCACTGGTGAAGCCGGAGCGAACGCAGATAGGCACCCAGTCGGCCAAAGGGAAAATCAAAGGTCCGCTCTATGTCGCACACGTCCCGCACTCGCGCCTGAAGAGCAGTGCCGACGTTCACGGTGATCGCTGCTGAGGCAACACGCCAGATCGCAAGATCCACGGCACGGTCTCCCGCATAGACGAACTCAGTGTCCAGCGCCTGAATGCGTAGACACTTCTGGATTCCGGCGCAATTGGTCACGCCATCGCTTCCGATGGCCTGATCGAAGAGCCCGACATGCGCCGCCACCGACTCCACCAAGCGCTGGTCGGAGGCAGAAATCAGCACGAGTTTGCGCCCTGCGGCCTTTTGCTCGCGCAGATACGTCAGCAGCGTCTCGTGATAGGGAAGCAAATCGGCACGCAGTGTCACGCGTTGGGCAATCTGGCGTTTGAGATAGGCTTTCCCGTGCAAACACCATAACGGCACCAGAAAGAGATAGAGCAGATTGCGTTTGAGCAATTCCAGAAAGGACTCGAGCAGCAGATCACTCTTGAGGAGTGTTCCGTCTAGATCTACATACAGAGGAAGCTGGCTGGTTCGCGCATTCGCCATAGGGACGTGATCGTGCTCATCGAGGTGTGGGCATTCGTGATTTAGGCGGTATGATGCCAGTACACCCGCGTCCAATGCCAGTCAGTATCGCGTTTTTGCGCTGGCGGGTGCGTTGCCCTTCCCCTTACTTCACGGCAGGAGAACACTGATGCCGCAAACTCCCGAGAACGTCCTGCGCTTCTGGTTTGGCGATTCCCATGACGACGCGGAAACATCCCGCACACAATCTTCGCTGTGGTGGAAGAAGCAACCGGAAACGGACGCAGACATTCGCCGTCGTTTTGAACACAGTTTGCAGGAAGCGGCTGCCGGCAAACTGGACTCGTGGACTCAGACTCCCGAGGGCAGGCTCGCCCTGTTGCTGGTGCTCGACCAGTTTCCGCGGAACATGTATCGCGATTCGCCTCAGGCGTTTGCGTATGATGCGCAGGCGCAGCGCGTCTGCCTGGCAGGCCTGGAGGCAGGAGATGATCAGGCATTGCGCCCCCTGCAACGGGTATTTTTCTATTTGCCCCTCGAACACGCCGAGGACAGGGCGCTGCAGGCGCGATCTGTCGCCCTGTTCAGCGCGCTGGCCGCACATTCGGACGCCTTGAAGGGGTATGTGGATTTTGCCGTACGCCATCAGGTCATTATTGACCGCTTTGGACGCTTTCCTCACCGCAATGCCATTCTTGGCCGGGAAACAACGCCGGAGGAGGCCGCGTTTCTCACGCAGCCAGGCTCATCTTTCTGACTGGGACTGTCAGAACTTCAGGCGTTTCGCCACAGATTCCGGGAGGCAGCGCACGACCAGCATGATGAGGCGCCAGAAGCCGGGCGTGTAAACGGTGTGTCGTCGTTTTTCAATACCATGAACAATGTCTTCCGCCACCCGCTCCGGGGTCGCCCACAACGGCCCCTTGGGAAGGTGGGCTGTCATCGGCGTATCCACAAAGCCGGGCCGAATGTCGACCACATGTACCTTGTGCGCAAACAGGCGCGCCCGGAGTCCCTGCAAGTAGCGGGACACCATGCCTTTGGCTGCGCCGTAGACGAAATTGCTCGCCCTGCCGCGGTCTCCTGCCACCGAGGTGATGACGGCGATGCACCCGTGGCCCTGCGCTATCAGGCGGGTCGACACCGCTGTGAGAAGGGAGATCACGCTAAGCGCATTGATGTTGAAGGCTTTCAGCGCCTCGTCAAAATCCCGCTCGCACAAGACCTGGTCAGGCAGGCTGCCGTGGCAGATCAAGACCAGATCAATTGTCCCCAGCAGGTCCACCGCCTGGTCAATCACCGCTTCGTGCACGGCAAAGTGCGTGACGTCCAGTGGGGCGATCGTGACGGATGGCGCCCCGCGGATTTCCAGATCCTGCTTCATCTGGGAGAGGGCATCGACATCGCGCGCGAGCAGATGCAGCTGACAATGCGCCTGCGCATAGTGGCGCGCACAGGCGCGGGCAATGGCGGCGTTGGCGCCGATGATGAGCACTTTTTTCACAACAGTAGCCTCGCATCGCCGTGGGACATACTAGAAGCCCAGGCGTTTGGATTGCAGGGAATTGAAAACGTCAGCGGCCCCGGTACTGATGCGGATTTCCTGCAGTGCCTCCCAGCGGGGATAGGAGCGTCGAAAGGTCTCCTGGCTCATGCGGGCGTCCTTGGCCAGGTATAGGCGGCCACCGTGGAAAAGCACGATCTGGTCCAGCGTATCGAGCAGAGGAAACAGGGACGATTCCCGCTTGAAATCGAGCGCGAGGGTATAGCCCTGTCGGGGGAACGAGAGCAGGTTCTCGTTGGCTGGCCCCAATTTTTTCAGGACGCTGAGGAATGACCCTTTTCCCGCGCTGCTGATGCGGGTCAGGAGTTGGGTCATGCCTTCCAGCGCGGTCTCTTCGGGCAGCACGCACTGGTACTGCAGAAATCCTCGCCGGCCATAAAGCCGGTTCCAGTGCGCGATGCGGTCCAGCGGGAAAAAGTAATGAGGAGCCTGCACCTGCTGACGCTGATCTTCCTTCACCGGTCGGTGGTAATAGAGATGATTGAAGGCCGACATACTGTACCGGTTGAGCAAAAAAGACGGGGCGCTGAAAGGGATCGCGAGTCCCCCTTTTCGTGGAGGCGTTATTCCTCCCTCTGTCGCATGCTCTCCCAGGAAGAGCAGGGATCTGCCAAGCGACGCGCCCGAGGCCAGGCAATCGAGCCACGCCACGGAATAGGGCGTGCTGTGATGCTGTTCGAACAATGAAAAGACGTCTTTTAAATCGTGAGCCCGGTGCGTCCGTTGCACGATGGCGGAACTCTGGATCCGGCACAGTCGCAGTCGCACGTCCAGAATGATTCCCGTGAGTCCCATCCCGCCGCAGGTCGCATGGAAAAGCGCCGCGTTTTCCTGGGGAGAGCAGTGCCGGATTTCGCCGTTGCCCAGCAGCAGATGAAACGATTCCACATGCTGACTGAAACTGCCGTCCAGATGATGATTTTTCCCGTGCACATCGCTGGCAATCGCGCCGCCCACACTGACATACCAGGTGCCTGGTACCACAGGCAGAAACCACCCCTTGGGCATCAGCGTGCGCAACAGCGTTTCCAGTGTCATACCGGCGCCGCAGTGGAGAATGCCTTGCGACTCATCCAATGCCAGAAACGCATCGAGATAGCGGGTCTCGATGAGAACATCCGCAAGTGCGCTGTCGCCATAGCTGCGCCCCATGCCCCGTGCGATGCCGGTCTCCGATGCCACGCGATGGGGCGGCCATTGCTGCGTCAGCGCACGCGCACTGCGCGGAGTGATCAGATGGCTTTCGCTGGTGGGGAAACGCCCCCAGGACGTGATTTTCATGCGTCGGGTGCCTGTGCAAAAACGTAGCGTCGGTCGAGCTGATACTTGAGGAAATACCCTAGCGCCAAGCCTATCACAGCACCGAGATAACGCGCCTGATCGCTCGCAAACACAGCGTCGAAGGCAATTTCACTGCCCCAGAACAAACCTGTCGTGAAAACGCCGGTGCCGGTGTAGGCCACAAAACGGCGCAGATCTCTGTCCAATGGCACCCCATGCGCATGAAAAATATAGCGGCGATCGAGCAGGTGTTTCACGATCAATCCGACAGCCGTGCCCACGGGAATGGCAAGCCAAAGCTCGTGCGATCCCCGATAAAACATCAGGGCGAGTATCTGGCTTGCCACATTGCTCAGCGTTGCGATGATCGCAAACACGCTATAGCGGATCACCAATGACAGGTGTGAGGGAGTGTGCATCGGCGGGCCTCCAAAGCCCCGGCTTCTGGTGTCACGCAGCATACTGTGTCAGGGCCCGTGTTGACCATCGTGGCCATGTGCGGTGCGTGGGTGGCGGAACGCTGAGCTGCTATACTGCGGCCTCGCCCATCACAGGATATCCCCCCATGCATGCCTCCATTCCCGCTTTTACCCGCGCTTTGGCAGAACAGGCCGGTCGCCTGATACAGCAGGAGCGCTTGGCGCTCGGCGGCCTGCAGAGTTCCTACAAGGACGGGGTTGAGCTGGTGACCCACGCCGACGTAAAGGCAGACCATTTTATCAGCGATGCCATCCGCGCAGCGTACCCGGGGCATCGTATTCTTGCGGAGGAAACCGCGCCGGATATGCGCGACATCTCCCACTACCAAGGCCCCTTGTGGATTGTCGATCCGATTGATGGCACGGTGAATTATGCGCACGGGCACTTTCAAAGTGCTGTCTCGATCGCCTATGCAGAACAGGGCCGTGTGCAGTGCGGCGTCGTCTGTAATCCCTTTGTCAACGAAACCTTTCATGCACAGCGAGGCATGGGGGCCTATTTGAATGATGTGGCCATCCGGGTAGGCACCAAGACTGCCCTGAATCGCGCCATTGTCGCTACCGGGTTTCCTTACAT
This sequence comes from uncultured Klebsiella sp., assembly GCA_964538025.1. Classification (GTDB taxonomy): domain Bacteria; phylum Pseudomonadota; class Gammaproteobacteria; order Pseudomonadales; family Pseudohongiellaceae; genus UBA5078. The sequence goes on from CAZICZ010000006.1 coordinate 138,732, forward strand.
TAAGTCAGACATGACGCCTCTGGTGCGCCGCCTGGCGCTGGTGCTGAACGAGTGCGCGGACATTCGTCGTCTGGGAGCGGCCTCTCTGGATATCTGCTGGGTAGCTATGGGGCGTCTTGATGGCTACTACGAAAATCTCAGTGTATGGGATTTTGCCGCCGCACAATTGATTGCCCGGGAAGCCGGCGCTCGCTACGGGCATTTCAAACCGGTGCCGGAGGGTGTCAGTGAAGAGTTTCATCCTGACAATATTCTGGTGGCCAACGACGCGCTTTATCCGCAATTGCTGGACCTGCTTACCCGCGCCGATGCCGCAGTCTGAACGGCATTACCTGCGGTAATGCTGGCACAAGGTAAGCCAGTGCTGGATGCCGGCACTGCGGTATTTCTGGCGGTGCACGATGAAATAGAACTGGCGCGACCAGTCCCGCTGAGGCGCCTGCAACTCCACCAGGCTTCCTCGTGCAAACGCCTCCTGCAGCGTGATGGCGGACAGACAGCCGATACCCAGGTTTGCCTCCACAGCGCGTTTGATCGCTTCTGTGTGCTGTAACTCGAGGCGAAGATGCAGGTGCGGGAGCAAGCCGTGCAGCGCGCGGTCAAATGCCTGTCGCGTGCCCGACCCGGCCTCCCTCACAATCCATGCGGCATTGAGCAGGTCGTCGTCTGAAAGCGTGCGCTTCACTGCCAGAGGATGGGAAGGGGAGCAGAACAGCGCCAGCGTGTCGTCCCGCCAGGGAATGACTTCCAGCACCGGGTCCTGCAGCTCCCCCTCTACCAGCCCGATATCGAGCTCGAAATTCTTCACACGCTGCGCGATGGCGGCCGTGTTTTCCACCGTCAGGCTCACCCGGGCACCGGTGTGTTGCTTCATGAAGTCCGCCATGATGGTGACGGCAAGATAATTGCCGATGGTCAATGTGGCGCCAACTTTGAGTTCTCCAATCTCCGAATGCTGACTCATCAGATGCTCAAATTCCTGCGCCTGTGCCATCAGGGCCTCTGCCCGGGGACGCAGGGATTTGCCCAGTTCATTGAGTTGCAGGCGTTTGCCCGCCCTGTCAAACAGCTGCATATCGAATCGCTGTTCGAGGTCCTGCAAGGCCGAGCTGGCGGCGGATTGCGACATGGCGAGGCTGGTTGCGGCTTGTGTGACGTTCTCGAAATGCGCCACGGCCAGAAAAACCTCGATTTGCCGCAATGTGTAATGCATTGACCGGGAACTCCCTGGTTTGCCCTTGGCGTCTTGAAATCCGGGGCGTCGCCCTGTATCGTCCCGCACCGGTTTCGTGGACGGGGTGCGGGCACTTAATATCTGAAAAATCGATTAAGGATATGTTTATTACCTGTTTTACAAATATCTTATCGGGCTCCTACAATGCCCGCAAGCTCCGGGTGACCCTCATCCCTCCTCTCTATTGACTTATTAGTGACAGGAAACACAGCATGGCAGCCATTTCCAAACAGAGCGTAACAAGTGTTCATCACTGGAATGAGTCCTTGTTCAGCTTTACGACCACCCGCGACAAGTCACTGCGCTTTGAGAACGGTCACTTTGTCATGGTCGGGCTCGAGGTCGATGGCCGCCCACTCATGCGCGCCTACAGCATTGCCAGCGCGAATTACGAGGAGGAACTCGAGTTCTTCAGTATCAAGGTGCCCGATGGCCCGTTAACCTCCCGTTTACAGAACATCAAGGTGGGGGACGAGGTGTTCGTCAGCGCCAAGCCCACGGGCACGCTGGTGGCCGATCATCTGCTGCCTGGCCGTCACCTGTATTTGCTGAGCACCGGGACCGGTCTGGCGCCCTTTATGAGCGTGATTCGTGATCCGGAGATCTACGAGCGCTTCGAAAAGGTGATCCTGGTGCACGGCGTGCGCCGCGTGATCGACTTGGCCTACCACGAGCTGATCACCGAAGAGCTGCCCAAGAACGAGTTTTTCGGCGAGGAAGTCAGCAAGCAGCTCATCTACTATCCCACGGTCACCCGTGAACCCTATCGCTACACCGGACGCATTACCGATCTGATGCTCAACGGCAAGCTTTTCAGCGACATCGGTCTCCCTTCGCCCAGCAAGGCCGATGATCGCTTCATGCTGTGCGGGAGTTCCGCCATGCTGAAGGACATCGGCAGAATTCTGGACGATTGGGGGTTCGCAGAATCCCGTCAGGGCATCAAGGCGGAGTACGTCATCGAGCGTGCCTTCGTCGACTGAGCGGGCCGCAGTCAATTTCCAGGCAAAGAAAAAGGGCGCATTCCTTTCGGAGTGCGCCCTTTCTTATTGGAAGGGTTACAGCCCTGGTGCGGAATTACAGCCCGGTGACGGCAGGGTGGAAGAAACCGACCAGACAGCCCTTGGAGTCAGGGATATCGTCCATGTTCACAACGCCGCCGGCCAGAATGGTTTCCAGGGCATCTTTCAGATAGTGGTTGTCGACCTTCGTGCGCTGGGTTTCATAGCCCAGGGCGTCATTGATTGGACCGCGGAAGACGGTTTCACGGGTACGCGGATCAATCACAAACACTTCGGCAGTGCGCTCTACACCCAGTGATTTCGCAATCGTCTGATCCTCATCCTTCAGGATGGGGAAGTCGATTTTGAATTCAGCCGCTTCTTTCTGAATGCGGGACATGTCGTCCTGAATGAATGAGTTGAGCATCAGGAATTCAATGTTCTTGCTGCGGAAGTTCTGCGCAATTTCCTGATACTCAGGCACAGAGAGGCGAGCGATCGGACAGCCTGAGCCGTGGATGTACATGACGATGTAGTCTTTGCTGGCATAGTCGCTCAGCGAGTGTGTCGCCCCTGTCTGGTCCACGAGTGTGAAGTCCTTGATCGGCTTCAGATAATCGTCCGCACTGGCTCCCAGCGAGACAACTGTCATCAGGGCAGTCAGCATGATTCCGGCTAATGTTTTCATGGGGTTTCTCCTCCAGTCTTTCGCTTTCACTCTTCTTTATGAGGTCTAGTCAAAGGGGCGCAACGATACCCTCTTCAGCGTCTTGGTGCCACTTTAACGAACTGTGATCCTGTGTCGCAAGGGTTACATTGTGACGAATTGTGATGCTATTGCGCGCGGAACTCATTAATTTTTCACATTTTTTAGGCTTTCTTGATCTAGGTCAGATTCGCAACCGAGCGTTTGCTCACTCCGGCACTCCCCCGGGGAGGCTGATGCAAGCCGGCAGGCAACAGGGTATAGTTAACCGCGTCGTTTCCCCCCGGGAATTTGGCTCTCAACTATGACCCGAAAGGCCCCGAAAATCCTTCAGCCTCCAGTCTGAACTCCAAGGAAATCTATGTTCTCCGCTTCTCGTCTCTACACCCGCATGGTCTTCGAACGGCCGGTGTTGGTCATTGCCTTACTCCTCATGGTGACCGCGGGCATGGGCTGGTATACCCAGTATTTCAAACTGGATGCTTCGGCGGATTCCCTTCTGATGGAGGGGGATCAGGAGCTGGAATATTCGCGCCAGGTCAACAACCGTTACGGCACCCGGGATGCCGTGACGATCGCCTATACCCCCTCGGCGGAGCTGTTCAGCCCGGAGAGTTTCGCCCGCATCGCGCAATTGCGTGATGAACTGCTGGCAATCCCAAGTGTGGAATCGGTGGACAGTCTGCTCAATGTCCCGATTTTTGGGGAGACGGCGCTGCTCAGCATTTCCGAGGATTACGATACATTGCTCACGCCGGGGCTGGATCTTGCCGCCGCGAAGGCGGAATTGATGAGCAGCCCTGTCTTTAGCAATGCCATTGTGAGCCCGGACGGGCAGACGGCGGCACTGCTGGTCAGTTTTGCCCGCGATGAGCGCTACCACAGCTTGCTAGATGCACGGGAAACGCTTCGCCGCATTCGCGACAGTGAGGGGCTGGATGCGCAGCAGAGCGCCGCGCTGGCGGAAGTCAGTGCCGAGTTCGACGCCTACAGCACACTGACATCCGAGCAGCGCCACGTCGATATCGCCAGCATTCGGGAAATCCTTGCCCGCTACCAGGCGGATGCAACGGTATACCTCGGCGGCGCCCCGATGATTGCCGACGACATGGTGACCTTTGTGCAGAACGATCTGACAACGTTCAGTCTGGGCGTGTTTGCATTCATTGTCTTTGCACTGGGTTTGATCTTCCGCCGCCTGCGCTGGATTTTTCTGCCACTGGCCTGCTGTGCGATTGCCGGAGTCATCGTTGTGGGCATTCTGGGCATGATGGATTGGCGGGTGACGGTGGTGTCATCCAATTTCATGTCCCTGCTGCTGATTACCACGATCTCGCTGACGGTACACCTGATCGTCCGTTATCGGCAGTTGCGGGCTACCCGGCACTTTACGAACCACAGCAAACTGCTGCGACACGCAGTGCTGTCGATGTGGAAACCCTGTCTTTATACGGCGATGACGACCATCGTGGCATTTGCCTCCCTGCTGGTCAGTGGCATTTCGCCCATCATCTCCTTTGGGTGGATCATGGTGATCGGTGTGACAACGGCACTGCTCGTCGTCTTTACCCTGTTTCCAGCCATGATGAGTCTGTTCCGCAAGGACGAGGCCCGCTATGAGCAGCAGGGCACTCTCGCCCTTACCTCGGGGCTTGCGCGGCTGACCGATCGACTCGGCAACACCGTGCTGGTGATCGGGCTTGTCGCTCTGGTCCTGAGCGTCCTCGGTCTGATGCGCCTAAAAGTGGAAAACAGTTTTATCGATTATTTCAGCAAGGACACCGAGATATACAAGGGCATGACCCTGTTCGACGAAAAGTTGGGCGGGACACTGTCGATGGACGTGATTGTGAATTTGCCGGAGGCAGACGCGGCTTTGGATGACGGCTTCGACGATGGATTCGATGATGGGTTTGATGACGGCTTCGACGATGGCGGAGCAGAGCAGTCCAATGATGCCTACTGGTTCACCGGCGACAAGATGGATGAAATCAAACGCATCCACGATTTTCTGGACAACAATCCGCAGACAGGCAAAGTGCTGTCCTTTGGTTCCATCATCCATCTGGCCGAGAAACTCAACGGCAACGCCCCGGTGGACAGCTTTGTCTGGGCACTGCTGTATTCGCGGATTCCCGAAACTCTCAAAGAATCAGTGCTGACGCCGTTTGTGTCAGTTGCCGACAATCAGGTGCGATTCAATGTGCGGGTGATTGAGTCCGACCGCAACCTGAACCGTAATGCGCTGATCAAGGGGATTGCGCAAGGGCTGCAGGACGAATTTGGCTACTCGCCGGATCAGGTGCGCGTCACGGGAATTCTGGTGCTGTACAACAATGTGCTGCAGAGCCTCTATCAGTCACAGATTCTGACGCTCGGCGTGGTGCTGTTTGCCATCATGGTGATGTTCCTGTTTCTGTTTCGCTCGCTCAAGGTTGCCGTGCTGTGCATCATTCCCAACATCATTGCCGCGTTGGGTGTTCTGGGGCTGATGGGATGGATGGGCATTCCTCTGGACATCATGACCATCACGATTGCAGCGATCGCCGTGGGCATCGGCGTCGACAACACCATTCACTACATGCACCGATTCAAACATGAATTTCATCGACTGGGGTCTTACCGCGAGACCATGTTCTTTTGTCACGACAGCATTGCCCGGGCGATGTATTTCACGACAATGACCGTCGTGGCAGGCTTCTCGATCCTTGTGTTGTCCAATTTCATCCCCACCATTGTGTTCGGCCTGTTGACGAGTATCGCGATGATGGTCGCCCTGCTGGGCGCACTGACACTTTTGCCACAATTGCTGATAGCATTCCGACCCTTGGGTCCGGAATCGCATCCGCAGGCCACCTGATTTTGTTTACATTACATTGACGCATCCCCCCGGACAGCCGGGGAAGTTGACCGGAGACACACCATGCAAAATGACGCACCAGAGAAGACAAAACCGGAAGCAGGCGGGGGGCGGTTTATCGATGAGAAACTGTTCAAATCGCGCGCGATCACAATCTTTGGTGAGATCGACGAAAAAATTGCCCGTTCGGTGACCGAGAAATTGCTGGCGCTGGCGGCTGACAGCGATGAGCCCATCACGATCTACATCAGCTCTCCGGGCGGTCATGTGGAGTCGGGCGATGTGGTCTACGACATGATCAAATTCATCAAGCCGGAAGTGCGAGTCGTCGGGACGGGATGGGTCGCCAGTGCCGCCACGACTATCTATCTTGCTGCGAAAAAAGAAAACCGCTTCAGTTTGCCTAACACCCGTTTTCTGGTTCACCAGCCTTCGGGAGGCTCACGGGGTCGCGCATCGGATATCAAAATTCAGGCGGAACAGATTGTCAAAATGCGTGAGCGCATCAATCAGCTGATTGCCGATGAAACCGGTCAATCGCTGGAGCGAGTGGCAAAAGATACGGATCGGGATTACTGGATGACGGTGCAGGAAGCGATCGATTACGGCATTGTCGGGAAACAGATCCGTTCCGTGGCGGAATTGCCCTAAGGCAATGCCTGCGTCTGTCCACACTGATGTGAGACAGTCGCGCTATGGAGAAACGTTCTGCTTGATAAAGCGTGCCTGCTGGTTCTGCACCAGTGCGCACACCACGTGATAGTCCGGTTGGCAAGTGACCGGTCGGGCTATCGCGGTGACTGCATCGTTTTTCTGCACGAGCACAGTCGCCGTCACGCCTTGATACTCCACCTCAAACGTCGCACTGTTGCCATTGATCTGGCCGGCACTGTTGCGCCATTCAAATCCCAATGACTCTACCGCTTCGATTTGCAGGGTATTGTTGAGGGCGCGTACGCGAAGTTGAAACAGGGTGCCCTCCGCCTGCCATAAGCCTTCCCACTGTGCAGAATCCGTTTGAGCCTGAGCCCCCAGCGGGAACATGCAAACACCTCCAAGAAACCCGAGGCCGCAAAGAGCCAGAGCACGCGTGATCATGATCCGAATCTCCTGAGTGAGTTTAGGTGAGGACGACCAGGGCATAGCCAAACAGGGGCCCATGAAACACCAAAAAAATCGTGTAGGCAACAGTGCCCAAAAACACGGCGGCAGCATCCCACGCCAGGGATGGGGGGGCCGATAGTGGTTTATTTTGGGCAACACGTTCCAGAGTAATGACCTTGCAGACCGCCCATAGCGCAACGCTTCCAAACATCAGCAGGGAGGCAAGATCCCCATTGGACAACAGATGGGCAATGCCCCAGATGGCAACCCCAATCAGCATCGGGTGGTGCAGCATGTCGCGGGCGTGAGACAGCGGGAGATTGCCGGCCGCCACGAGAATACAGGCAGGAATCATGAACAGATGTGTAAGGTTGCGCAGGGAATACGGCGGCACCCATAACTGAACAAACGCGGCATGTGATTTTCCGGTTGCGATGAGCCACAGGCTGATAAGCACGCCGACACTCAGGAGACCGCGATACGTCGGCCCGGACAGCCTCGCAAGCAAGGTTTCACGCAGACGCAGTTCTCTTAATTGATGCAGAACGATAAACAGACTGAGTCCCAAGACCAGAACAAGCACGCCGCCCTCCAGAGTGAGTCCCGGGCGAATTCCCGGCAATTCGGACGGGTCACAATAACGTGGGAGGATGACAAAGTAAAAAAAACCGGAGCATCATGGGGACAGATGCTCCGGCAAGGGCCTGTAGGAGATTACCTTCCTCGGAAACTCGAACTGGTGCCATTCTAATCAGACCCTTTCTATACACAAAATGAATTAAAACTATTGCCGTGATATTTATATTGGATTAGCCTGAGTGAACAGGTGCGCTCACTGGCGCCGTAAACGGGAGGATCGCGGAAATGAATCACTTACCAACCACCAAGCAGTTGCGCTATTTCGTGGCATTGGAGCAGATTGGCCATTTTGGCAAGGCGGCGGAGGCCTGCTTTGTCTCGCAACCGGCCTTCAGCGTCGCCATACGGGAGCTGGAAAATACGCTCAACATCCAGTTGGTGGACAGAACCAACAAGAATGTGACGGTCACCAGCCTGGGGCGCGACATTGCGATGCAGGCCCGTCAGGTCCTGAGGGATCTGGAAGCATTGGTCGACATCGCCCAAGGCAACCAGCAACCGCTCACTGGACAGCTTAAACTAGGCGTTATTCCAACCATTGCCCCCTTTCTGTTGCCAAAACTGTTGCCGGCATTGCGCAAATCCTACCCGGACCTGAAGTTGTACTTGAAGGAGGACCTCACGGAGCGCATTTATGCCAGCCTGATGGACGGAGATCTGGACATCATTCTGATCGCCATGCCGTACGATCTGCGCAATGTCACGGAGATGCCGCTCTTTAAGGACCATTTCTTTCTCGCCCATCAAGCCAAGAGTGCGCTGGTGGACCCACGGCACTATCAGGTGAGTGAGCTGCCGGAGGACAGCATTCTGTTGCTGGAGGATGGCCACTGCATGCGCGACCACGCGTTGTCTGCCTGCAATATCAAAAATGCAGACAAGGTGAGCCATATCACTGCGACCAGCCTGCTGACCCTGGTGCAGATGGTCGATGCCGATCTTGGTGTTACCTATCTCCCGGAAATGGCCATCGGGTCACCTCTGCTGCGCAACACGCGCGTCAAAACCACCTCGCTCGATCCGGAAAGCTTCCGGGAGATTGGGCTGGTGTGGCGCAAGGCAAGTACTCGCAGCGAGGAATTCGAGCTGCTGGGACGCTTTATCAAAGACAATTACCAGGCCGCGCATTGATCGCGGATGTCTGATCTGTTTGCGAAAGATTCTCACTTATGGTCGGTCTACTGCATTCGTTAGGCAGAGAAGTCCATCAGGAGAATGATTATGGAAGCAGTAATTGGCCGGTACCCTGCCCGGTATCTGCAGCGTGTGGTGCTCGCTGCATTCGTCTGCAGCGCGGTCTTCATGACATCCCAGACAGACGCCCAGGAAAGGCGTCAGGCACCGGCATCCCTCCAGCCGACCAGCATCAACCTGGAGGATGTTCCCTACCCCTATCCGGTCAGCTTTCTGGAATTTTCGCTCTACGATAATCCCGTGCGCATGGTCTACATGGATGTGGCGGCGACCGGCACACCCAACGGCAAGACGGTGCTACTGCTTCATGGCATGAACTGGTACGCCGAATACTGGGGAGAAACCATTCGGCGTCTGACAGGCGAAGGCTATCGCGTGATCGCCCCGGATCAGATCGGCTTCGGCCGTTCTTCCAAGCCCATTATCCCGTACAGCCTGCATGATCATGTCACCAACACCAAGTCCATCCTGGACGCTCTGGGAGTAAAGCAGGCTATTGTGGTGGGCCATTCGATGGGAGGCGCCATTGCCACCCGTTTTGCCTTTTCCTTTCCGGCCGTGACATCCCATCTGGTGCTGGTCAATCCGATTGCACTGACCGATGCCCGGCTGTCCCGCGAATGGTCGCGTTTTCAAGCGTACTCACCCGAGTCGGATGGACGTGATTACGAGGCTGTGCGGCGAAACATCGAGCGCTACTTTGTAACCTGGGATGAGGCCTATGAGCGCTATGTCGATATCAATTACGGATGGACGCTCAGTGCAGAGTGGCCTCGCCTTGCGACGGTTCGCTCCCTGAACTCCCAATGGCTCTATCAGGACTCCACCGTCTATGACCGAGCGCACATCAAGGCGAAGACATTGTTTTTGGCCGGAGCAGAGGACGGTCCCAATTTTCGGCAGATGGCCGCTCAAACTGTGGCAGACATTCCCAACGCCGAGCTGATCCTGATTGAGCAGGCGGGGCATATCCCCTTCTTTGAAAAGCCAGAGGAATTCTATCCAGCGCTGTTGGCGTTTATTGCGTCGGACCCCTTGCCGATGCCGGTAGAGGATCGCTAGACCCTTCGATAGGTCATGAGCTTGGCAGCGTCTTTCCTGGTGGGGGACGCTGCTTTTTTTTTCGCAAGAGGAATGTGCCGGAGGCGAGGAGACTCGACTCCTCTGGTCCGGCACCCCTGTCAGGCGGAGCGTTCCGTGGGCGTGGGCGTGAAACGGTAGTTCTTTAGAGGCAGTTCGCGAACCCGTTGGCCCGTCAGGATATACACCGCATTGGCCACTGCCGCCGCAATCGGAGGTGTCGCGGGTTCTCCCAAGCCGCCGAGGGCTTCGCCTGATTCCACCGTCACGACCTCAATGGCAGGCGCATCCTGTAGGCGCACCATTTCGTAGTCGGTGAAATTGGTCTGAACAACGCGGCCTCGATCAATCGTGATCTCACCATACATGGCCGCTGTCAGGCCGAAAATCACACCACTCTCTGCCTGGGCGACCACGGTGTCGGGGTTGATGGCGCGGCCGCAATCGATGGCGCAGGTTACCCGATGAACCCGGATGCCCCCGGCGGGGGTCAGGGATACTTCGGCAACCTGGGCACAGATGCTGCCAAAGCTCTCCTGCAGGGCGATTCCCAGCGCGTGGCCGTCCGGCACATTCCGCTCCCACCCAGCCCGTTCCGCCGCGGCTCTGAGTACCGCGGCGTGCCGCGGTTTGTCCGCTAGCATCGACAGGCGGAACTGATACGGATTCTGGCCGGAGCGGTGGGCAAGCTCATCCACAAAGGATTCCAGAAAGAAGGTGTGCTGGGAGTGCGCGACACTGCGCCAGGCGCCAAACGGCACATGGGTGGGGCTATCGGCATACGCGATGTGCTTGTGGGGAATGCTGTATGGGGTATGGGCTGCCTCAGCGGGCTCGTTCTTGCCAATATAATGGTTTTCCCACGCGACAAGGCGCTTGTTTGCATCGAAGGCTGCGCGGAATTTGCTCGTCACGGCAGGGCGATAATAGTCCTGCTGCATGTCGTCTTCACGACTCCAGAGCGTCTTGACCGGCACATCGAATTGCTTGGCGATCAAGGTCGCCTGATCGATGGTATTGGTGCCTGTGGGCAGGCGACGACCAAAACCACCGCCCAAATAGAATGCGTGCAAGGTCACAGCGTTCTCGTCCACGCCGCCGATTTTGGCGACCCGCCCTCGGATGCCCAAATTGTCCTGAGTTCCCGTCCACACATCGACAAGTCCGTCGTGGAAATGGACGGTGCAGTTCATGGGTTCCATCGCCGCGTGAGCGAGGTAAGGCACGCGGTAAGTCGCTTCAATAATCTCATTTGCGTCAGCGAGCGCTGCGGGGGCATCGCCCTCGATCACGTCCTCGCTCAGTTCCCCCTGCAGCGCGATGTCGTATTGCTCATAGATGGAGCGGGTGCTGACGGTGTCGTTGCTGCTTTCCTCAAACTGGATAGCCAGTTGTGCCAGTGCCTGTTTGGCGCGCCAGTAATTGTCGGCTACCACGGCAACAGCATCTTCCAGCTCAACCACTTTGACGATTCCCCTGCGCTGGAGCACAGCTTCCGTGTTGGACACAGAAAGAAGGCGGTTGCCAAAAACAGGAGAGGTTTTCACTGCCGCATAGAGCATGCCCGGGGCCTTGGCGTCGATCCCGAACAGTGCACTGCCATCGACTTTCGCCGGGATGTCGATACGGGGGATCGGTTTGCCCATGAGCGTGAATTCCGCGGGCGATTTCAGACGCGGCGTGGCGCTGGGCTCAAATCTGGCGGCATCGCTGGCCAGCTCTCCGTAGGTTAACGAGCGGCCGGAGGCCTTGTGGTGCACATGACTGAGCGCCGTGCTCAATTCTGTTAGGGGAACATCCAGACGCGCTGCCGCAGCTTGCAGCAGCATTTCGCGCGCGGAGGCGCCGGCGACTCGCATGCCATGCTCGCCGGTAAAACGGATGGAGCTGCTGCCGCCAGTGATCTGCATGTTCATGATCTCCGCGACTTTCATCGTGGCGGCGGAGGCCAATCCGTCGAGGAAACCGGGAAAGCTGACCCCCATGGATTCTGCAAATCCCTTGATAAGGATGCCGTTGGCAAACAGGTCGGTTGCCGGGGCCTGCTCGACCTTCACCAGCGACCAGTCCGCATCCAGTTCATCGGCGGCCATCATGGGGAGCGACGTAAGTACGCCCTGCCCCATTTCTGAATGAGGGACGATCACGGTCACCGTGTTGTCCGGCGCGATCCGCAACCAGGTGGTCAGGTAGGGTCTGTTCCCAGCGTCCTCATTGGCGACCCGGTGCTTGCTGGGGCCCGATGCGGCATAACCAATCAGCAAACCACCGCCAACGACGGTAGTGCCCAGAATAAAGCGACGTCGATTCATCTTCATGGGGCTCTCCTTGATCAGGCTGTCGTGGTGAGTGAACGGATGGCGCTGCGAATGCGCGGATAGGTGCCGCAACGGCACACATTGCTGACAGCCCGGTCAATTTCTTCGTCACTGGGGGCAGGATTGCTCTCCAGCAGCGCCGAGACGGCCATGATCATGCCGGACTGACAGTACCCGCATTGAGGGACCTGATGATCGATCCAGGCTTGCTGCACGGGATGCAAGGCTGCTGCGTTTATCGCAAGACCCTCGATGGTCGTAATATCACTGCCTTCGACAGCGCTGACGGGTGTTACACAGCTGCGAACCGGGTTGCCATTGACCTGTACCGTGCAGGCGCCACAGGCAGCGATGCCACAGCCAAATTTGGTTCCGGTAAGCCCTAGTTCATCCCGGAGGGCCCACAGCAGGGGCATGTCCGGTTCAACATCGAGAGTGTGTTCCATGCCATTGACGCGAAAGCGAGCCATAATTTTCCCCTCAAGGTGTGCTGTGGTTCTGGGTTGTCGCGGACACAGTGCCTGTGCGCCGCAACTGGGTGTCCTTAACGCGATGGCGGTCAGCATATAGGAGTTTCAATGGCCGAACAATTTACCAATCCTGCACGCCAAAAGGGGAAAGTTGCTGATTTTTGAAATTTCATTATTCATTCAAAACGAATGTGAATTTCCTGCCGAACTGAACAAATTATCGTTGACTCACCGGGGATTACAGTGAAAATACCCGGCGGCACCCTGCAATGTGCAGAGGCCCAATTCAGGCACAGTGAAACCATTACGAGAAGAACTTAGGGGTAATCATGAAAAGAATTTTCAAGCGTTTGACGCTTCTTGCAGCAACAATCGTTCTGGCGGCATGTGCGTCAGCACCGGCCAATCCGTTTGTTGGCATGTGGAATGTCAGCATTAACACGCCAGTGGGTGTGATGGGAGCCACCTTGGATGTGGCCTCTGATCTGAGCGGCTCCATGAGTTCGGAGCAACTGGGCGCCACGGCCATGAACAATGTCACCGTCAACGGCAATGCCGTCACCTTCAATGTGGTCGTCGATGCACAGGGTCAAACTCTGGCGCTTAACTTCTCCGGCACCATTGAGGGCGACAACCTGACAGGCAACTTCGATTCTGATTTTGGGGCAATTCCCGTTACAGCCACTCGCCAGTAATATGCTCGCCTCCTGCATGCCTGTTCTGTGTCATTCTTGACAGAGACAGGCATGTGGAAATCCCCCATCAAGGAGATGCCATGTTCTGGTCAACGCACCCCTCTCGCGTTATACGCCGCTTTCTGAATTACTTCCTCTTTGTCTCGGCCCTCAGCTTGTCCGCGCCAGCGCTGGCGCAGGAATACCGGATTCTAGTCACGAACGACGATGGCGTGGAGTCCCCGTTGCTTGCGGCACTCGTCGATGAATTGCAATCGCTCGGCGAGGTGGTGGTGTCCGCCCCCCGTCAGAATCAGTCGGGCTCGTCTCAGGCAACGACAGGCGGAGCCTTGCGAGTCGAAAAAATCGTGCGGGACGGTGAGTTTTTCGGCTACGGCGTGGTGGGAACGCCTGCAGACGCCTTGCGGTATGGTGTGATGGTGTTGGGCAGGGATGACCCGTTTGATCTCGTGGTTTCAGGCATCAATAACGGCGCGAATGTCGGCAAGGTGTCTCATATGTCCGGCACCGTCGGGGCGGCCATGCAGGCAGTCTATCTCGGCATTCCGGCAATCGCGGTGTCGCAGGATACCAGTGGTGTTGATACCCGGGTGACCGCGCAATTAGCGGCACAAGTGGTGCACCGCTATCAGGTTGAAGGTGCCCCCAGCGGTGTTGTTGTTTCCATCAACGTGCCACGAGGCACATTGAAAGGGGTTGTCGTGCGTCCCATGGGAGATGCCTACCTCAATGCGGGGCAATACGAATTGCTCAACGAAACGCCGGAAGCGCTGGAATACCAACGCTCACTGGGCATCGATCAGTCCCAGGATACGCGCACCGATACGTGGGCCTATCAGAATGGTTACGCCACGGTGACACCTTTGAAACTGGACTGGACCGACTATGATCTCCTGGAGCTGTTGCCCGACTGGCAACTGACGCTGCCGCAGTAAATCAGAAGTGATCCGCACTGGCGCGCTGCCAATCCTCAGCGTAAGCCTCCGGGATGCTATTGGTCAGCAACTGACCGCTGCTCAGAGGGGTGTAGACCTGATCAAAATGTTTCAACCCCAGCCCTGTGCGTTGAAAGAGATCAGTAGGCTTTAGTTTGGCAGGGTCATCGACGCCGACTGCGCCGCACAATTCCAGAAATGCTTCGATTGTCCCTTCATGAAAATTGCGCACGCGACGGGATTTGTCCTCCACGTTGATGGCCTTTGCGCGAGCCGGGTCTGTTGTCGCAATGCCCGTAGGACATTTGTTGGTATTGCAGGACTTTGACTGCACGCAGCCCAAGGCCAGCATCATGGCGCGGGCAGAATTGACGGTGTCGGCTCCCAACGCAATTTTGGCCAACAGATCGAAACCCGTGGCCGTTTTCCCCGCGCTGATCAGGCGCATCTTGTGTCGCAAACCAACACCGATGAGTACCTGATTGACGAAATAAGTGGCTTCCAGACAGGGAAGGCCAATGCGGTTTGAGAATTCAACGGGAGCTGCCCCCGTGCCGCCTTCGGCGCCGTCAATAGTAATGAAGTCCGGTGTAATTCCGGTTGTCAGCATGGCCTTGACGATCGCCATAAACTCACTCTTGCGACCAATACACAATTTGAAGCCGGTGGGCTTTCCTCCGCTCAAATCGCGCAGTCGCTTCACGAACTCCAACAGGCCCACGGGGGTATTGAATTCGGGATGATTGGCGGGCGAGGCGACCGTTTTGCCAACCTCCACCAACCGGATGGTCGCGATCTCCTGCGTGACTTTTGCCCCGGGCAATACCCCGCCATGAGAGGGTTTGGCCCCCTGCGAAATTTTAATCTCGATCATTTTGACAACGTCGAGTTGGGCGCTTTTGCAAAAGGCGTCATCGTTGAAGGAGCCGTCCAGATTTCTGCAACCGAAATACCCGGTACCAATCTGCCAAATCAGATCTCCGCCATGGATCAAGTGATAGGGGCTGATGCTGCCTTCCCCGGTGTTATGGGCAAAACCGCCCATGGCAGCCGCCTTGTTCAAGGCGGTGATCGCCGGTGCGCTGAGCGCCCCAAAGCTCATCCCCGAAATATTCAAAAGCGAGGCGCTGTAGGGCTTGAGGCAATGCTCACCGCTAAACATGACCCGCGCTTTTTCCTTCGGCACGTGAGTGGCATTGATTGAATGGAAGACCGTCAGGTAGCCGGTCGCCATCAAGTTTTGTTCCGTGCCAAAGGGCAGCGTGTCGTTCAGCTTTTTGGCACGCCGGTAAATCAGGTCGCGTGCTTCACGATTGAATGGCGCTTCCTCCAGATTGCTGGCGATAAAATATTGCCGAATTTCCGGACGGATGGACTCAAACAGGTAGCGCAGATTCGCGAACACAGGGTAGTTTTTGCGCAGATTGCTCTCGCTGACGTACATGTCGTGCAGGCCAATGGCAAAGAAGCCAATGCCCAGCACTAAAAACGTCAGTGCCCACGGATGGGCGCTCAGGGCCGCGCTCTCGCCGGCACTGACATGCCACACCCCCCACGCCCCCAGAAGGAGCCACAACAGACTGGTAATCCAGAAGAAACGCACAACAGGGGTCATATCGCTACCTTAGGAATAATCAAACACGGAATCAGTCTGCCTGGCTGACTAGGGGATACTAAAGCCTGAGTAACAGGGTCACCGACGCTTCGGAATCGGTCTTCTTGCGTCCCAGCGGGACCTCGGTCTGGTGCTTCATTTTAATGGTGAATTTCATCGAAAGGTTTTCCATGATGTCGGACTGAATCGAACTCTCGGAACGTCCGATGCTCGACTCCTGACCTCCTTCCACACTGAGTGTCTGGATGAACATGGCATTCTCCGACACGTTCCAGCGTAACTCCGTCGCGACACGGATGATGGCTTCACTGGTATCTTCCAACGGGGCACGGGAATAGCGCATACCCGCACCGATGGTGTAGTTCCAGTCGAGGTTTTCCCGCTCCCGCATGAGGTTGTGACCGTAGCTGACGGAGATATCGGACTGGCTGTCGTACCCGCTGAAGCGATCGTCTTCATGTGCCAGCCGGCTCAGAATGAACGAATCCTGATTCAGGTTGTAGGTGGCAGAACCCACTGTGTAAATGCGCTGTGCCGCCAGTACATCGGATTTGGAAGAACGAAACCCATCCATTGAGAAGCCATACTCCCAAGCATCCTGCAGCCAGCTGACTGTCCCTTTGAATTTGATGTTTTCATCTTCGGTATTGCCGGAGGTGAAAATGGCGCCCAACTCCAGTTCGGTCGTCAGGGCATCTTCGTCCTCTTGCGCGTATGCAGGCAGTGCGGCAAACCCGACAAGGGGCAACAGGGCGAGGAACAGCATTTTGCGGGGGAATTTTGACATAATCTGGATTCCTATCATCATGGATTTTCTACAATTTTCGGCATCCGGATTTTACAAGTACTTCACAGAAATGGCCAATTCGACCTCCCGGAAAGGAGGCATAAAAAAAGGGGGATAGCCGTGGGCTACCCCCCTTTTGATCGCGATTCAACGCTTACTTGGGCATTCTGGCGGCCCGAATTTCAATCTCCACCAACCAGCCATCGACAACGAGGTCGGCAATTTCGACCACAGAGCGAACAGGCTTCATCGGGTTTTCCTGCGTCCCGAAAAACTGTGCGAATCCGGCGTTGAATCCGGCAAAGTCAAATACACCGTCGTCGCCCGCTACGCCAAACACGCGCACCTGAACGATGTCGGACATCGACCAGCCCAGTTCTTCCAGCGTCGCTTTGAACTTGTTGAAGGTGTCAACAGTCTGCTGTTCCATGTTGCCGTAAGTCCCGTCGGCTTGTGGAGAGGCTCCGGAACCACTGAGGTAAAGCGTTTCGGCGCCCGCGGGGATCAGGATGTTGTTGAAGAAAAACCGGCCTTCACCGTTGCGCTCAATTTCCTGTGCGCTGGCCGAAAGGGACAGGGCGGCGGCGAAAAGGGCAGAAGTGAGCGACAGCACTTTAACGAATTTCGTCATGGTGAATTTCCTTTTGAATAAAAGACAATGTCGAGGAGCGCCTGCTTAGCGCCCCAGTGTATTGATATAACTGACCACATCGTGAATGGCCTGTTCGTCTGCCAGACCTGCGGTCATGGCGCGCATTGGCGCTCCAAAGGCATCAAGCGGGTTGCCACCACGGTAGCCTGCTTTGAAATTTTTCAATTGCGTGACGAGGTACCAGTCATTCTGTCCCTGCAAGGCAGGGGCGTTCATGGCCTGATTTCCCTGAGCCTGATCCCCATGACACATGACACAGGCTTGGAACAATTGCTTTCCACGCTCGGCATTGCCAGTGGTAAGTGTCGGTGCGGCGGGGACGTATTTCCAGGACGCTGCCCATTGCACAACGTCATCGATCTGTTCGTCTGTCAGGATGGCAGCCATGGGCTGCATCTCCATCCCTTCGATGTCCATCGGATGGACGCCACGGCCTCCGGCGCGAAAAAGCTCCAGCTGACGCTTGAGGTACCAAGACTCCATTCCGGCA
Organism: uncultured Klebsiella sp.; assembly: GCA_964538025.1. Classification (GTDB taxonomy): domain Bacteria; phylum Pseudomonadota; class Gammaproteobacteria; order Pseudomonadales; family Pseudohongiellaceae; genus UBA5078. Next base: position 156,512 of record CAZICZ010000006.1, read on the forward strand.
AGACGCGGGGCCTGAATCCCTTCGCTGCCCATGCCATCGGTTCCATGGCAGGTGAAACAAAACCTGTGAGTAGGGGCTTCTTGTGGTTCTGCCGCGAACGCGTTGAGCGACGCGAAGATCGATACGGCGAGCGTCATGACCACGGAAAATACAGTGCGATACATAAAACTAATGCTCCTGGTGAGAAAAGGGTGCCACTTTTGGTGGCACCCTTGTCGTTGTTGCTGTGTGCTAATCCCAGACGTCGGGATTAGAAATCAGCTTTCACACGGGCGTACAAGAAGCGGCCGTTGGGGCTAAAGGCACCGCTGGTCACGTACTTGTTGCTGGTACCGGAGTTGATGTCCACAGGGCGGACTTTCTCTGGCATGGTGTTGAGCAGGTTGTCAGCACCGATCACGAAGGTGTAGTTGTCGCGGAAGGTGTACGCGATTTCGCCACCGAAAATGGTCTTGTCGCCAACCCAGTAATCACGCGCAGGGACTGCGTTAGACGGTACGACAAAATACTCGTCGTAGTAGTTCGCCTGCAGCGTGAAGCGGAAGTCACCCAGCGTGTGGTTCGCACGGAAGTTGCCACGGTTGGCAGGGATTCCGTCCTCGAGGTCAGCCACGTTGGCGCGTGTCAGCAGACCTGGCGTGAAGCTGTCCAGTACCTGCTTGGTCCAGGCCCAGGACGCGGCAAACTCGGTGCGACCCAGTGAGTCCCAATCCATCGCCCAGGAACCGACCACTTCCACCCCTTCGTTGGTCGTAGACATGTCGTTCGTGTAGTAGTTGAAGGACACGATGCTGCGGGCACCAGAGATACCCGAGGCTTCCAGTTCCAGTGCAATCGCCGGCGTGATGTCGAAGGTTGCAGAGTTCAGGATGCGGTCTTTCAGCTCAATACGGTAGTAGTCCACAGTCAGGTCAAGACCGCCAATCTCGGTGGCAACACCGATACTGAAGTTCTTGGACTTTTCAGGTGTCAGTTCCTGACCACCGAACCGCTGGGAAATTGGGTTGGTAGGAGGAATTTGTCCCTGGGTGACCGGGATGCTGTCCACAACACCTGTGCTGATGTTGGAGATATTGGCCTGGCCCGGAGACGGTGCGCGGAAGCCGGTGCTGATGGTTGAGCGGATGTTGGTGGTATCCGTCAGCGCATAGCGGGCTGTCAGCTTGCCGTTGGTGGTGTCGCCGAAGGTGTTGTAGAAATCTTCGTAACGGATGGCAGCACCCAGCAGCAGCTTCGCAGTGGCGTCCACTTCGAGGTCGGCATAGATACTCCAGTTTTTACGATCCCACACGCCTTGCTGGTCAGGACCAAAGCCCTGGAAACCATCAGAGCCGACGCCGGCGCCCAGTGCGGCGTAAGGTCCTGCTCGGTAGGAGTCCTGGTCGTTGGAATTCACCTTGAAGATTTCACGGCGCCATTCAAACCCGTACGCAACGTTCAACGGAGAGTACATGCCGACATCAAACGGCTTGGACATGTCGATGTTGAAGTTGTTTTCGATGGTGGTGTAGATCCCGGGCTCGAAGCTGGTGGGAGACTGCGGACCCATCGAGGGGTTTGTGGTGTTGGCAATGTGGTAGGTCATTTCGGAGAAGCCGTTGCCGATGCTGACATCGTAAGTGGTGCCATCGTTCAGCTCGCCTTTCAGGCCGACCACGTTGGAGGCATCGGTGTTGCTGCCGCCGAACACCGGCGTATAGCCACCGGGGAACCACTCGAGGAAGGTAAAGCACTGATCATCGGCCAGACCGGCAGCGCGTGCTGCTACGGAGCTGGTCACGCCGTTGGTCACACCACGCTTGATTGTCGGGCAGGTTGTGCCAGATCCTGGTGTGGTGTCGAAGAACAGCTGGTTGGAGCCGCTGGTGAACACACCGCTGCGGTTTTCAGGGTTACGGAAGAAGAAGCCGAGTTCCACTTCTTTCTCGCTGTAACCGGAGAAAGAGTACAGCGTCTGGTCGCCGCCAAGATCAATGCCGACGTTCGCGAACAGGTTCACGATCTCGGTGTCTGGCAGTCCTTGCTCCTGCACGTTGAAACGAATTGCCTTGTTGCCGGCGTTGTAGATGGAGAGCGCGTCACCGCGCTGAATGCTGCGGTCGCTCTTCTTGTTGTCGGTCATGTCCATGCTGAGGCTGGCGAAGCCTGATTCACCCAGCGGCAGGCCGACGTTGGCGGCCAGATAGTTCAACTCGCCGTCATTGGTTTCAGTCAGATAACCCGTCTTGTATTCAACAGACAGGCCATCGCGGTTTTCTTTCGGAATGAAGTTGATTACGCCTGCGATAGCGTCTGAGCCGTATTGGGCAGCAGCACCGTCACGCAGCACTTCCACCTGACGCAGTGCGATCGGAGGAATCTGAGCGATATCAGGGAAATGGGTTCCCTGACGGCCGAATTGCACCGCGGCGGAACGGTGACGGCGCTTGCCGCCTACCAGAACCAGGGTGTCGTCGGCAGGCAGGCCGCGCAGGGTCGCGGGGCGTACCAGAGAGTTGGAGTCGTTAATGTCCTGCACGTCCACGTTAAAGGTTGGTACGAGGTTACGCAGCAGGTCATTCAGGTCAGCTGTCCCCTGATCCTGGAAATCTGATGCTGAGAACACATCGACGGGAGCAGCGGAGTCAAGCGCTGTGCGTGGTGCGCGGCGTGAACCGGTGACGACCACTTCTTCGATGTCAGCACCCTGACCCTGGGCCATGGCGACTGGGGCAGTTGTGGCTGCTACAGAGCCCAGCAGGGCGGCAACCGATGACATTGTCAGCAGGTTTGAGATTTTCATATTGTCTTTTCCCTTTTCAAACGTTTCTTAGTGAGTTGCAAAAGAGGTCTCGGGGGCTTTTCATCTTGTGGGACAGGCCGCCCGAATTTGTAGCCATGCAATTATCTTTAGGCAGGGGTTCAAAGTCCTCCTAAAAACATTCCGAATACCTCCTCAATCTGTGTAAGTGTCGCTAATTCAGGTGCTTATCATGAAATGCAGGCGAAACGGCAAAGGCGGATCACGGGGAGGGAGAGAAGGGGTTTCAGGGGGGGCATTCGCTGCCTTGAGGGCAGGATCAATCGCGAATGGAGCGTGCCTGCATGCCGCGCAATTTGCGCTCCTCGAGCTCGGACCATTCTTCACGGGTCCACAAATCGTTGCGGGGCATGAAGGTGTTACTGTCATAGGCAGCCTTGGCTTTGTCACTCAGGCTTACGCCCAGCACCGGCCCCATTTCCATGACGCCCTCCATCAGCTGCCGTTGCCAGCGCTTGCCAAAGTTCAGTTCCTCCAGCACAGCCTCGTAGCGAGGGTCTTCCAGTACCGACGCCGGGAAGTACTTTTCGGCACTGTGCGTCACGTTGAACAGGCGTCGTTTCTGCAGGGGAGGAATGTTGCGCCAGTACTCAACGCCCGTGTCGATGTCGCCGAGCATGAAGCTCAGTGCCCCTTTGGTGAAATTGAAATCCTCACCCTTGCTCATGATGGCGGCGTAGGCAGGGCTGCCGATTTCAATGGAGCCGTTCAGAAAGCCGATGATGGCCTCGCTGTAATGCGCAAGGATGCCCTCTTCGTCCACTTCCCGCTGACGGTTAAGGTACATTTCTGCCTGGCGGAAATCCCCGGCAAGCGCCAGGTTGGTGGCCACGGTGCCCAAAAAGCCGATGTGGTAGGGACGCTCCTGCAATTGCACCTTTGCGGAGAGCAGCTGAGAGCGCGGCGGCTGCACATTGCTGCGATAACTCCAGACCTCGTCGGGCGAGATCTCGAAGGGGCCAACCTCGCTCGCGCTGTTCAAAAACTGCTGGGCCTCGTCATAAAGCCGGGCGCCGATGAGGAAAAGGGCGTAGTGGGCAATGGCAAATTCAGGCGGGTGCCCGGACATGATCTGGCTGCGCAGTTGTTGTTCCTGTTGCTCCTGATTGACGCCACTCATCCGCAATTTGATTTCATTGATGGAGGCAAGCACGGGACTGTCGGGCGCAATGCGGGCGACCTCGCGATGGAGATCGCTGATCAGTTGTGTCAGTTCCTGAATCCGGGCGCTGCTGCTGTAGACCGCCAGATTGTTCGCTGCGGTAGCAACTCCCTGATAGGCATTGATGAAGCCGGGGTCCAATTCGATTGCCGAACGGTGATAGTCGATCGCCCGTTTGAAATCATCGGGGCTGAACTGATTGTAGTAAAAATCGCCTCGCAGAAATCGCTCGTAGGCAATGGCATTGGTGGTGCCCCAGTCCAGCATCTGTGAGCGTTCACTCTCGTCCAAATGCACGGCCAGTGCACTGACAACGTTCGAAACGATCTGATCTTGCAGGCCAAAGAGGTCGTCCAGCGGCAGGTCGAACTGCTCCGAATACTGGTGGACACCGTCCGAAGCGCGCGTCAACTGGATGGTGACCCGAATGCGTCCTTCTGCCGTTTGCACACTGCCGTGCAGCACGTGATCCGCGTGAAGGTCCCGTGCGCGGTCGGCCACTCTTTCCGAACGCGGTGTGCCTTCTAAATCGTCAAGGCTACGAGAAGGTGAGAGGACTTCTAGGTGGCTGAGCTTGGACAGTCCATTGACCAGCGATTCCCGCAGCCCCTCGGTGAGGAACTGATTGCCGGCGTCCAGCTCACGGTTTACGAAGGGCAGCACGGCCAAACGGATGATTTCATCCCTGTCACTTTCGACGCCCTTGCTTGGCCAAAGCAGAACAGACAGAAAAATGGCCAGCGCAGCCCCGCCGGCGAGTACCCGTTTGTCCAGCAGCGCATTGATGCGGAACTTGGTTGAGGAGACATGGGTCACCGAGATCGGGGCACTCTCGCCGAGCGTCTCAAGCCCCTCCGTCCCCGCGTCTATCCGGACCTCTGCAATCAAGGAGTAACCCCGTTTCGGAATCGTGCGAATGTAGCGGGGTTGGTGGGCGTCATCGCCCAGTGCGCTGCGCAGTTCGGCAATGGCTTTGTGCACGGCATGGTCCGACGCAAAGGTGCCCTGCCAAAAATGCGAAAGAAGGATGTCGTGACTGACCACCTCTCCCGCGTGCTCCGCCAGATAGTGAAGCACATCCATGCTGCGCGGGGTGATTTTGACCTCGTCACCCTTCCTGTGAAGGGTGCAGGTGCTTAGTGAGACATCCCATTCACCAATTTGAAATTTATGTGCTTTTTCGGTGATCACGGGGTTTCCGTAGCGGACAGAACAGAGGTAGGCGCGCTGCATTTCGGGCGCCGATTAATGGCCTGAAGTAGAGCGCAGAAACGCCGCAAGGTCAAGATAATGGCCCCTGTGTGGAGACATCGACATGGGGGTTTTAGGAGGTTTTCAGAAGGATTTTGGGAGGACTTTCATCCTGTGCATCGCAATAATCACCGTGCCGAAAACCCCTGACCGGTCGTCATTCCCGCGGGCGGTGGCAGGGCGTCAAGAGTCACCCCGCAGAATTTAGTGAAGTGAGGATAAAGCAAGTGTCAAAGCCAGTTACCCGTCGAGAATTCCTGAATCTGATCGCCGCTGCCGGAGGCACCGCCGCCGTGCTCGGAATCACCAGTGCACTCGGAATGATTCCCAGCAGTGCACGAGCCTCCGTCCCGGACCTGCTGCAACTCAATGGCCAGCGACGCAAAGCCGTAATCCTGGGTGCCGGTATTGCCGGTTTGACCGTGGCTTGGGAACTGACCAAGGCGGGCTACGATTGTACCGTTCTGGAGGCGTCACACCGGGCGGGAGGAAGGGTCTTCACTGTGCGGTCCGGGACGCTGGTGGATGAAATCGGCAATCCGCAGATCTGTGAGTTCGATGACGAGCCTCATCTGTACTTCAACGCGGGTGCCGCGCGCATCCCCAGCACACACAGCAATGTCCTTCACTACTGCAAGGAGCTAGGTGTTGAGCTCGAAATGTTCATCAACGAGAACAAGGCGGCCTGGATCCAGGATGACAACATTCTCGGCGGCAAGCCCTTCCGAAACCGAGAACTGTCCACCAACGTGCGCGGGTTCATGGCGGAACTGATGGCCAAAGCCATGCAGGACGGTGATCTCGACCAACCTTTCAGTGATGAAGAGGCTGAGCTGATCATGGGTCTGATCCGCAATTTCGGCGACCTCAATCAGGACTTCAAATATACCGGCAGTGATCGTGCGGGCTACGCCTCTGGGGACTACGTGACCCACACCGTGCAAAAAGAAATGATCAACATTCGTGACCTGCTGCGCGCCAATGCCTTGCGCCAGGTGATCAGCGATAACGAAGGGGAGACGGGCCCCATGCTCATGCAGGCCGTCGGAGGCAATGATCACATTCCTTATGGCTTCGTGAACAAGATCAAGGACAAGGTAAAGTTCCGCGCGATGGTGACCGCCATCCAGATCAAGGACAAAGGCGTGACGGTGCAGTACGACTACGACGGTCAGCGCCTCTCTCTTGATGCCGACTACTGCTTCAACAGCATTCCCAGCCATTTCATGGCCGGTATCGAGCACAACCTGCCGGCGCAGTATGCCAAAGACATGAAGTACATTCGTCGAGGCACTGCCATGAAAGGGGCCTTCCAGGCCAAGGAGCGATTCTGGGAAAAAGAAGGCATCTATGGCGGCATTTCATGGACCAATCAGCCCATTCGCCAGATCTGGTATCCCGCCCACGGGATCCACAAGGAAAAGGGCGTCATTCTTGCCGCCTATGACTATGGTAATGGCATGGACTACACGCGCATGACCCAGGAACAACGCATCGAAATGATGCTGGCGCAGGGCGAGAAAGTGCATCCCAATTACCGGCAGATGGTGGAGAAGGGCATTACCATCGCATGGCACCGAATGAACCATATGCTGGGCTGCTCTGCCCGCTGGCGCGTCGAGACCCCCGAGGAGCAGCGCATATTCGCGAACCTGCAAGCCTCCGTCGATGGCAAATACTGGTGTATCGGCGACCAGATCAGTCACCACACGGCGTGGATGGAAAGCGCGATGCAATCCGCCCATGTGGCTCTGGCAGATCTCGACAAACGCGTTCGCGCCGAAGTAGCTGCTGCCTGAGTTTTCGGCATCTGTGTAGGCGCACGGTTCAAGTCAGAACAGCCTCCGGATGCCACGCTGAATCTTCATGCCCCGTCCGCGGGAAGTGAAGTAGATCTGGCGGGTGCCTAGGCGTCCGCAGGTCGCGATTCCGGAAACACTGTGTGCTGTGCTGCCGGAGTCTTTCGTTGTTTGGGCTCTGTGCCCGGACACAACTCTCCCATGCGAAGTAGTGAAGTTCTTTTGGGGAGGATCGATTGGTCCTCCCCATTTTTTTCGCCTCACGACTGGGAGCCGCCTTAGCGTTTCTCGCCATCAGCATTTCGCGTAGAATGCTCGCAATCCCCGTGAACGATTTCGGACCACGGCCCTCGCCACAACACGATGCCTCAACAGCCCTGGGAAACGCGCGCCGCATGAAGACTCTCTATCTTGTTCGACACGCCAAATCCAGTTGGGCTGTTCCAGGGCAACGGGATTTCGAACGCGCCCTCAATGAACGTGGTCTGCACGACGCACCTGAAATGGCGGTCCGTCTACAGCAGGCTGGCGCTCGGATCGATGTGATGGTGAGCAGTCCCGCAGAGCGCGCCCTGAAAACGGCAAGTCTATTCTGTGAGACCTGGGGTGTTGATCCGGCCACAATTGTTCAGGATCGCCAGATTTACCTTGCCGGAAGCCCCAAACTTTTGCAGATCATCAGTCTTCTGGACGAAGGCTTTGAAAGCGCAATGCTGGTCGCTCACAACCCCGCGCTGACCGATCTTGCCAATGACCTTGCCCACGCCGGCATCGATAACATTCCAACCTGCGGCATTGTGACCATTGCGCTGCCAGTGGAGCACTGGGCAGAAGTCCTGCCCGGCATCGGAAAGGTGATTTCCTTTGATTTTCCCAAGAATCCGGAGTGACAAGATGTCCCGCGTCTGTCTGTTCGCCGTGTTCCTGATGGGGTTTGTCTTCAGTGGCTGCACGGCCGTTTCACAGTCTCCCGCAGGACCCTGGGAATCACCTCTTCATCGGCAGCATCCCCTGACCGGAACGCTGTGGCAGGTGTCCGCAAACCGGCAGATCAGCGTGCAGGAGGCATTGGCATTGCTCGGTGCTTCTCGCGTCGCAATCCTCGGCGAAAAACACGACAACCCGGACCATCACCGTCTGCAAGCGTTTGTGCTGGAGGCGCTTGCGGACCGCGGCGCACTCGCAAAGGTCAGTTTTGAAATGTTGGATTCAGGTCAGTCAGCCGCGCTAACGTCGTTGACACCGCAGGACTGGGCGTCTGAATCACGGCTCAAGGAGCAGCTGCAATGGGACGAAGAGGGCTGGGAATGGGCGTACTATGGCCCGATGCTTCGCGCCCTGCTCGAAAGGGAAATTCCTGTGCGGACGGCCAATATCGCGCGTGACGAGATGATGGCCATTTACGGCGGGACACTCGACCCAGCGGTGGAGTCCCGACTCAACGAGGAACAACGCGAAAAACTGAACCAGGACATCGATGAGAGTCATTGCGGCATGCTGCCCGCCAGTCAGTTTCCTTCCATGGTGCGGGTGCAACAGTCACGGGACGCAGCCATGGCAAACAGCCTGATGAGTGACGCCGAATTATCCGGTGTGCGTGTGCTGATTGCAGGTAATTTTCACGCGCGGCGTGATCTGGGCGTGCCGAATTATCTGACATTGAACGAAGAGGAAATTCTCAGCCTTGCGTTTGTCGAAGTGCAGCCGTCGTTAATGTCACTGGACGCGTATCTCGAGGCATTTTCATCGATACTTCCCTACGATCTAGTCTGGTTTACGCCGGCGGTGGAAGAGCAGGATTATTGCGCCCAGATGACAGGAAGTGGCGCTCAGCAATGACTCAGTGTGTCAGTGAGTAAATCAGATAATTGATGCCAAGCTGATAAGCGAGGTTGGCATAGCGAGTCGGATAGCGTGGGTCATAGGTGTGTTCCCACCCATCCCCCATATCGGAATTCCAGTTGATCAACACCATGACACGGCCTGCATCATCCAGAATCGCGTGATTGCTGGCACGGTCGACATCCTGTTCCGGATAGTTCTCGGGATTTCCGATGACCGGAATCATCTGAGGTCCTGAAATATCGTAATAACTTCTGAAAATTTCATGGTCAGGGCTTAGCTCAATGATCTCCCGGTCGGGAAATACTTCCGTAAACGCGCGGTAAAAATTATCCCACTGCCGCGTGCCCCAAAAATCATCTATCAGCAAAAATCCGCCCCGTAGGAGATATTCCCGCATGTTGTCACGTTCCTTTGGGCTGAAATAGGGGCCTCCACTGCGTCCTACCTCAAGTGCATAAAGGAACGGATAGTCGTAAATGCGATCGTCATCGAAGCGCAGCACGATAGGATCCTTCATCACGCGCACGTTGGTCAGGCGTGAAACGCCGCGCAGAAAATTGGCGTCTGCACTCGGAAAATCGGTGCGCCAGGTGCCTCGACCAAAGCCTTCGTCGTAATAATTGTCGTATTGCAGGCGAACGAAGGCGAACTCCCCGGCGATGTCCTGCGTCTCCAGTGTAAAGGGGTCCAGAAGGGGTTGGGCGGACACAGGGCTAATGGACAGCCAGAGTCCTGCCAGCAGCAAAAGAGCGGCGTGCAAACCGGGCGATTGTGGATAGAAAATACGGGGCGCGCTGGACACGGGGTAAGACATCTCAGGGGGCAAGGAATGGTCCTAAACTACCCTGCGAATTTCTCATTTGCAAGCCACAACGGGCCGCGCAGGGGCCGTGGCAACTTGCGCGCAAGGACTGCTCGGTTTACCCTGCCTTGCCGCTTTTCCTGTCACCAACCTCGAGTGAAACCTATGCGCCAGCCGAGTCCCGCTCCCGTTCGATTGTCGATGTTCTCCAGTATTTTTCTCCTGCTGGCAGCCTGTTCTCCCGGCACTTCGGAACCCCCGGCACAGATCAGTGTGGAGGTGTTGTCAAATCGCCCCTATCTGCTCAGCGGAGGTGATGCCTTGATCGAGATTACGACTGATGTCGCGCAGGCTGAGGCACTGCACATCATGCTGAACGCAGCGCCGCATCCGGTCGCGCTGCATCCGGTGGGCGGGGATGAGGGGCTGCAGGTTTACCGCGGACTCGTGGAGGGGCTCGCTTCCGGCGAGAACACATTACAGGTGGCCGCTGGAGGCGGAAGTGCACAGATATCGCTGGTGAATTATCCGATCACCGGTCCCGTTTTTTCAGGAGAACAGCAGTCCCCCTATTATTGCCTTTCGCAGCTGAGCCCACTGGAAGACGGCAGCCCGCGACGTTTCGCCATCGGCAACGGTGATACGCTGGAGGCGACCCCGCTGGATGCCGACTGTTCGCTTCCCACCCGAGTCGATTATGTGTATCGCAATACTGCCACGCCGGCGCGTTTTGTCCCTCTGGCTGACGTGACAGCGCATCCCGCGGATCTTGCCATGACGACGACATCGGAGGGCATCGAGGTGCCGTTTATCGTCCGGCTTGAAACCGGCACGATCAATCGGGCGATCTACCAGATCGCCCTGCTGCATGATCCACTGACGCCCGCCCCTACCGCGGTAAGCCCATCGCAGGGCTGGAACGAGCGTCTCGTGTACACCTACGGGGGAGGTTGTCAGCCAGGGTATTTTCAGGCCAATGCAACCGGTGGTGTCTTGCGCGACAGCATTCTGGCAAAAGGCTACGCCGTGGCCTCGTCAACCTTGAATGTGAATTCCCAGGGCGGGTGCAACGATGTGCTCTCTGCAGAGACAACCATGATGGTCAAGGAGCATTTCATTGAAGCGTACGGCCTGCCGCAGTTTACGATTGGCAACGGTGCTTCCGGTGGCGCTATGCAGCAATTGCTGATTGCGGGCGCCTACCCCGGCATTCTTGATGGCATCCTGCCACGGATGACGTTTTCCGATGCCGTGAGTTACATGACGGATTCCGAGGAATGCGCGCTCCCCTTGCGCAATTTTGTCAACGACCCTGCGCGCGGCTTGTCGGAAGAAACCAAGGCAAACATCGGAGGATGGCCTAATTGGTATCTGTGTGATGTGTCATTGGGCGAGCGTCCAGACCGCATTGCGCCCGATGGCTGCTCCGACGAAATTCCCGTCGCTGATCGCTATGATCCGCTCACGAATCCTCAAGGGGTCAGATGTTCTATTTATGACGGCATGCGCAATATTTTCGGAGAAAAGTTGTTTCCCGACATCAATACCGAGCGGCCATTTGCCGTGAGTCCGCACGATAATGTGGGAGTGCAATATGGATTGGCGGCACTGAACGAAGGCTTGATCGACACACACTTGTTCCTCGAACTGAATGAGCACTTCGGAGGGTGGGACATTGACTTTACCCCCACCCCCGAGCGGGTTGTCGGTGACGATACAGCGATTCGAGTCGCATATGAAACGGGGCGGGTGACCAGTGGTGGAACAGGGCTTTCGTCCGTGCCGATAATTGACGACCGCCCTTACCTGGATCATGAGGGCAATTTCCACGCGAGTGTGTATTCCTTCACCACACGTGCCCGGTTGATTCGCGATAACGGCCACGCAGACAACTATGTCATCCGCAGACATTTTGCAGACAGGTCGCTCGAAGACGAAAATCTCGCGCTAATGGATCAGTGGCTGGTGACCTTGCAGCAGGACCATTCCGACGCTCCGATGCTTGAGAAAATTGTGCGTGCCCGGCCGGCGGCTCTACAGGATGACTGCTTCACGCAGGAAGGCGAACGCATTGTCGAAGACGCCACGTTTGATACTGAACGTTTGTTTGATAATACCGGGTCGCGCTGCAATGCACTCTTTCCGCCGCATGCAGGATTGCGTCTGGTGGCGGGAGGCCCGCTGAGCAATGATGTGCTCAAGTGCGAACTCAAACCCATCGACATGCGCGACTACAAGGTCTCCTTCACCGACGCAGAACGGGCGAGACTGGAGGCGATCTTTCCGCAAGGCGTGTGCGACTGGTCCAAACCGGGCGTGCATCAGACCAAGAACGAGACCTGGCTGTCCTTCGGGCCCTCGCCAGTGAACCTCTATCGCCCCTAGTGCCTTTGTCACATTCCTCTGGGGAGGAGAATTTGACAGCAACTGGTCAAGATGACAACATGCTGCAAATTTTCTTATCCCGAGGAGTGCGCCATGGCTCATTCTCCTAAGCGCAAACTGTTTATTGATCTCGTGCTATCGCTTTTTCGGCTGAACGGATTGCTGGTCGCTGAAGGAGATCGCATGGCCGAGGCCTTGAATCTGACCAGCGCGCGCTGGAAAGTCATCGGAGTCGTAGCGCTCGCCAGTGCCGGCGTTACGGTGCCTGGAATCGCCCGGGTATTGGGCCAGTCGCGGCAGGCCGTACAGCGCATCACCGATGTCATGGAGCGGGATGGACTGTTGCGCTATGAAGAGAATCCAGACCACAAACGGTCAGTGCTTGTCAGCCTGACAGAGGCCGGACAGGAAGCCTACACCGCGCTGCGCGCAGTGCAGGACCCCTGGGCGATCGAGAGCACTGACGATATTCCCGTCGAAGATTTGGAAACAGCGCTGCAGCTGGTGCGGCGCTTGATTCACCGGTTTGATCGATAGCCCAAAGCGTGTGCTGCTAAAGCTCAGGAGACGCCCGAAAGGACATTGTGACGCGCCCAAATTCCCATACCCATTTGCCCCGAGCGCTGTATACCGCCGCGCAGGTGCGAGCGCTGGATGCTCAATTAATCGAGCAGGTGCCCATCAGCTCGCTCAAACTCATGCGCCGCGCGGCCTCCGTTGTGCTCAGTGTCATCCACCAGCGGTGGCCGCAGCTGCGCAGGCTGCAGATTTTTACAGGGTCCGGTAATAACGGGGGCGATGGCTATTACCTGGCGGCTATAGCCGCGTCGGAAGGCATCAAGGTACAGGTGCTGGAATGCGCGGGAGAGCCGCGCAAGGGCGACGCGGCGACGGCACGCATGGAGGCCCTGGCCGCTGGGGTCTCCTGCAAACCCTGTGATCCTCTGTTGGATCTTGTCAACAACCGGCATTCGCAGGACACCGTCCTGGTGGATGCGATTGTGGGAACGGGGTTTCAGGGACCGCTGCGCAAGGGCATCGCCGAGATTATCGAATGGATGAATCACGCGGGCCTCCCTGTCGTGTCGGTGGATGTGCCTTCGGGCGTGGAAAGCGATACGGGCCATGTGGCAGATGTAGCCGTGCGGGCCTCGATGACCGTGTGCCTGGTCGGCCTGAAGCAAGGCCTCTTTACAGGCCGTGGCCCCGACCACGTCGGTGACGTAGTGTTTCATGACCTCGGTATGCCGGAGATCGTGAAAACCAGTGAGCTGGCGAACGCTCCGGCCAGCCACCGTCTGGATATCCACGCGGTTTCAGGAATCTTGACGCCCCGGGCGCCAAGCACGCACAAGGGGCATTGTGGCAATGTGCTCGTTATCGGCGGAGATCACGGCTTAGGTGGCGCGGCCCTGATGGCAGCCGAGGCCGCGGCGCGTGCCGGGGCAGGAACGGTCAGTCTGGTAACGCGCTTCGTCCATGTTGCCGCGTCGCTCGCCCGCCGACCGGAAATTATGGTGCGCGGGATCGACGATCCTGAGGGGCAGGGTGCAGAACAGGTGCATTCTCTGATCGAAAAGGCCAATGCCATCGTTATTGGCCCGGGACTGGGCAATTCCCCGTGGTCTCATGTCATGTTGCGTGTTGCTCTCAGTGCCAGGAAAACGGTGTGTCCGGTGGTACTGGATGCCGATGCCCTGAATCTGCTGGCAGAGTACGCTGCGCTGGACCTTTCGGGACACTGGGCGCAGACATTTCCCTTGAGTGGTGACCACTGGGTCTTGACACCGCATCCCGGCGAGGCGGCACGTCTGCTGCAATGCTCTGTCGCGCAGATACAACAGGATCGCTTTGCCGCTGCGCGGGCATTGCGGGCCCGCTATGGGGGCGCCATCGTGTTGAAGGGAGCGGGCAGTGTGCTGTGCCTGCTCTCAGTGCACCCGCTGTCCGCGCCGGACAAAGATCAGGTCGCCGTGTGCACGGAAGGCAATCCGGGCATGGCTACCGGTGGCATGGGCGATGTCTTAAGCGGCCTGACCGGCGGGTTGATAGCACAGGGTTTGCCGCCCTCCGTCGCCCTTCAATGCGCTGTGGCGATTCATGGCGAAGCCGCGGATCTCGCTGCGGAAACGGCGGGTGAGAGAGGAATGCTGGCGTGCGACCTCATGCCGTATATCCGGCAACTGGCCAATGGCCGGTAGGAGGATAAAAGTGAAGATCAACCCGCATGGCGATAGCACGGGAAGCCTGTATTTGCCGGATGAGACATCCACTCTGGCCTTTGGCGCGCACCTCGCGGCCGCAACACGGGGGCTGCAGGGAACTGCGGGAGGGCAGCTTCATCTTGCCGGAGACCTCGGCGCTGGAAAGACGACGCTGGCGCGAGGGCTGATTCGTGCCTATGGGCACGGGGGGGCTGTCAAAAGTCCCACCTACACGTTGGTGGAGCCGTATGAGGGGCCGGATCACTGCCTCTATCATTTCGATCTGTACCGTCTTGAAGATCCGGAAGAGGTTGAATTTCTTGGAGTTCACGACTATTTTGAACCCCAAAATCTATGCCTGGTTGAGTGGGCGGATAAAGGAAAAGGCGCCATACCCGGTCCGGATCTGGAGTTGGCACTGACATCTGAAGGGACGGGTCGCCGGATTACGTGGAAGGCCTGCACGTCGCACGGGGTGGCCATTGCCCGACGACTGGCTGAAGAACTGAAATCACCGACACCTGGAATGCCATGACAAAGACGTTAGGACACACAGAATTCAAGAAGGCGATGCGGGCCTTTGGCGATTGGGCCGTGCGGGCCTCTCGCCGCCTGCCTTATCGGCTGCTGGGCACTGGACTCCTGAGCTTTCTTCTTGTCAATGTCACGGTGCAGGCCGCGGAAGTGCAGGAAGTCCGCCTCTGGCGGGCACCGGACTACACACGCATCGTGTTTGATCTGGACCAACAGGTGCAATACAGCCTGTTCACCCTCGAAAATCCTCCCCGCATCGTGGTTGATCTGGATGCCTCCTCCGTCTCGGCGCTGTTGTCCGGATTCGACTTCAAGGACAGCCCCGTCACCGGGATTCGTAGCGCGCCCCGCAACGAGAAGGATGTCAGGGTCGTGATTGATCTCACGGGCCCCGTAAACCCAAGCAGTTTCACTCTTGCGGCGAACGGTGATGCGAAGAACCGTTTGGTCATCGATCTGTACGACATCGGTCGCGCTCCCGCCGTCGCGGAAACCCTGCCGCCACCGGTGGCAGTGAATTCGCAACGCGACATCATCGTGGCCATCGATGCCGGGCATGGCGGGGAAGATCCCGGTGCGCTGGGCTATGACCGCAAGATCCGTGAAAAGGACATCGCCCTTGCCATTTCCCGTGCCATCTACCAACGGCTGCAGTCGGCTCCCGGGTTTAAGCCGGTCATGGTGCGTGACGGAGACTACTCGGTGCAGTTGCAGAAGCGTCCACAGATCGCCCGACAGAATCGCGCAGACATCTTCCTGTCGATCCATGCGGATTCCTACAGTACCTCCCGCGCGGAAGGCGTCACCGTATACGCACTGTCGGAGCGAATTGCCGAGGATGAAAACTCGCGTCGCGTGGCTGAAAAAGAAAACAGTGCGGATCTGTTGGGCGGCGTCGCCGGCGATACGAGTCTTCGCAACATTGAAGATGATCTCGCCAGAACCTTGCTGGACCTGTCGATGGCATGGAGTATCGAGCAGAGTACCGCGGTTGGGTCCCAGATACTGAACTCCCTCAAAGGAGTTGCAACACTGCGCCGCGACAAGACACAGCAGGGCAATCTGTGGGTGCTGCGCTCGCCGGACATTCCCTCTGTCTTGATCGAAACCGGCTACCTGTCCAACCCCGAAGAGGCTCGCAAACTCAATTCGGCTGCCTATCAGCGACAACTTGCCGACGGCATCGTGCGAGGCGTTTTGCGGTATTTTTATGACAGTCCTCCCGAAGACACGCTGATTGCGTGGCAAAAGGAGAACAACATTCCCTTTGACAGCGGCATGGCCGCCAATGCCACCTATCAGGTCAAACGCGGGGATAATCTGTCCGAGATTGCCCAGCAGCACGGGGTTAGCACGCGTGCATTGCGGGAGGAGAACAATCTCAAAGGCGATGTGATTCGAGTGGGACAGACCTTGCGCATTCCGGGAATGGGAAGTGCGCTGCCCGCAACACCGGTTGAACATAAAATAATGCACGGTGAAACGCTCTCCGGGATCGCCGCGCGTTATCATGTCAGCCTTTCCAGTCTGCGCGCGGCCAATGATCTGCGCAACGACGTCATCAAGGTGGGGCAGGTCCTCAAGATTCCCACTCCCTGAGATTCAGGATTGGGCCAGGTACGCGTAATTTCCCATGACGAGAATTGCTCTGCTCAGTCAGCGACTGGCAAACCAGATTGCCGCGGGCGAGGTGGTGGAACGTCCCGCCTCCGTCGTCAAGGAACTGCTGGAGAATTGTCTTGATGCCGGCGCCACTCGCATCGAAATCGATGTGGAACAGGGTGGCAGCAAACTGATCCGCATACGGGACAACGGCAGTGGCATCGACAAGGAAGATCTGGGGCTCGCCCTTTCCCGCCATGCCACCAGCAAAATCAGTAATCTGGAAGACCTTGAGAACATTGCAAGCCTCGGTTTTCGTGGCGAGGCGCTTGCCAGTATCTGCTCAGTCTCGCGTCTCGAACTGACCTCTCGTGCGGCCAACACCTCCGATGACAATGCCTGGCGGGTCGAGGCTCAAGGGCAGCACATGCACACCTCGTTGACCCCCGCCGCACATCCTCAGGGCACCACGGTGGAAGTCCGCGATCTGTTTTTTAACACGCCCGCCCGGCGAAAATTTCTGCGTACGGAAAAAACCGAGTTTGATCGGCTCGAGGAAGTCGTCAAGCGCCTGGCCCTGAGCCGGTTCGACGTTGCCTTCCATTTGCGTCATAACCAGCGCAGCATCCACCATCTTCAGGCAGCGCTCACCGAGCAGGAAAAAGCACGCCGGGTTGCCCTGGTGTGCGGACCGGCCTTTGTTGAGAACGCCATCCGGATCGATATCGAAGCCTCCGGTCTTCGCCTGTGGGGCTGGGTCAGTCAGCCGACGTTTTCCCGCAGCCAGGCAGACCTTCAATATTTTTACGTCAACGGCCGCATCATTCGCGACAAGCTGGTCAGTCACGCAGTGAAGCAGGCTTACCACGATGTGCTGTTTCACGGACGTCACCCTGCGTTTGTTCTTTACCTCGAGCTGAATCCCGCGTTGGTGGATGTGAATGTCCATCCGACAAAGCACGAAGTGCGCTTCCGCGATGGACGGCTGGTACACGATTTTCTGTTTCGCGCCTTGCATCAGGCGCTGGCGGGGGTGCGCCCGCAGGATCGATTGCCCGGCCATGCTGCGGCAGGAGTGCCGACAGTGGATCGGGAAACAGGAGAGATTTTGCCGAACACCCCGGAGGCGGGACTGGGCGCATTTAGCGAACAGGCTCGCCTTCATTTTGGTGCTACGCCCTCTAACGGGAATGGCTTTTCGTCCTCTGCGTTCACTCCAGCGCGTGGCGTCTCAACGGTCGGCGTCGCGGAACAGCTGATGGCGTATGCCACGCTGGCGAAAAACGAAGACATTCCTCCTCTGGGTTTTGCCATCGCGCAGCTGCACGGTATTTATATTCTCGCGCAGAACGCAGTGGGTCTGGTGATTGTGGACATGCATGCCGCGCACGAGCGAATTACCTACGAGCGCATGAAGCGAGCCGCCGAGAGCGAGGGCATCCGATCGCAACCCTTGCTGGTGCCTCTATCAGTTGCTGTGAGTCAGGCGGAAGCAGAATGTGCGGAACAGCAGTCCGAAGCACTTCTCGCCCTGGGCCTTGGCATCGAACGAGTCTCCGCAGAAGCGTTGCTTGTCAGACAGGTTCCTGTGATTCTTGCAGCAGGCAATATAGAACAATTGGTCAGGGATGTGCTGGCAGATGTGCGCGAACATGGCAGCAGTGAACGCGTTCAGAATTATCAGGACGAGATTTTATCAACGATGGCCTGTCACGGGTCCGTTCGCGCCAACCGGCAGCTCAGTATTCCTGAAATGAATGCACTGCTGCGCGACATGGAACAGACGGAGCGCAGCGGACAATGCAATCACGGCCGTCCGACCTGGGTGCTGCAAAGCATTGATCAGCTGGACAAGCTTTTCTTACGCGGACAATAAACGATGTCACTGACTTTCGCCGACACCAGCGCTAAGGAGTGGCACCTGACACGCCCTCCAGCGATCTGTCTGCTAGGACCAACGGCTGCCGGCAAGACCGACCTTGCGATAGAAATCGTGCAGAGGCTCCCCTGCGAGATTATCAGTGTCGATTCGGCGCAAATATACAAGGGAATGGACATAGGCACCGGCAAGCCGGATGCCATGACACTCGCCAAGGCACCACACCGTTTGATTGATTTTCTCGATCCCGCGGAAGCCTATTCAGCGTCGCGTTTTCGCGAAGATGCCGTGACCCACATGCAGGAAATTCATGCTGCGGGTAAAGTGCCTCTGTTGGTCGGAGGCACAATGCTGTACTTCAAGGCGCTGCGTGATGGATTGGCGGCGATGCCGGCCTCGGATGCGAAGGTCCGTGCGCAGATTTTGGCGTGGGCTGATGAGGAGGGGTGGCAAGGCGTTCATGCGCGCTTGCACCAAGTTGATCCTGAATCCGCCGCGCGCATCCATCCCAATGACCCTCAGCGACTCCAGCGTGCGCTGGAGGTCTATCTGGTCTCGGGAGTATCCATGAGTGCCTTTCATCGCGCCGAAGAGCGAACGCTTGCACGGGACGGATTTCCGTTCGCTTTGCATTTTTTTGCAATCCAACCGGAGGATCGCGGCGTACTTCATGACAGAATTGCACACCGGTTCAAAAAAATGGTGGCGGAAGGTCTGGTGACAGAAGTGGAGGCCCTATTTGCGCGGGGCGATCTGCATCTCGGACTGCCTTCCATGAGGGCAGTAGGTTACCGTCAGGCCTGGCAATATGTAGCAGGTGAATTGCGCTTTGATGCGATGGTGGAACAAGGTATTATTGCCACGCGACAGCTAGCGAAGAGACAGATCACCTGGATGCGCAGTTGGGAAAAGCTGCGAAGTTTTAACAGCGAAAATCCGAAAACGCTGGATCTGCTATTGAATTCAATCGGTCAGATCGCAATATAGAGCGTGTTTGGACATCATCCGCTGGACCATCCAGCCAATTTAATTCTTAAGGAGAAAGTCAATGTCAAAAGGGCATTCTTTACAAGACCCTTTCCTGAATGTGCTTCGTAAGGAGCGTATCCCGGTTTCCATCTATTTGGTCAGTGGCATCAAGCTTCAGGGACAGATTGAATCTTTCGATCAATTCGTCATTCTGCTTAAGAATGCCGTGAATCAGATGGTCTACAAGCATGCCATTTCAACCGTGGTGCCTGCCCGTTCTGTGAAGATTCCAACACAGGGTCCGGGTGAGTCATCCATGGACGAAGAGGATGCGCCCGGGAATATCGCCTAGTTTGAGGTTCCCATTTGTTCTTTGATCGACCCGATCGCGGTGAAACCGCCATCCTCGTGCATATTGATCTGGATTCAGAGCAGGAGCAGGAGGATCCCCTTGAGTTCGAAGAGCTCGTCCGTTCAGCAGGTGCAGAGCCCGTTTTGTTCATCCGGGGCTCCCGTAAAAATCCGGATGCCGGCTGTTTTGTCGGCTCCGGTAAGCTGGAAGAAATCGCCGACGCCGTCAAATTGCACGAAGCCGACATCGTGCTCTTCAATCATGCCCTGAGTCCTAGTCAGGAACGCAACCTGGAGCGCGCGCTGTCCTGTCGCGTGCTGGACAGAACGGGTCTCATTCTGGATATTTTTGCGCAGAGAGCTCGCAGCTACGAGGGCAAGTTGCAGGTAGAGCTGGCACAGCTTGAGCATACGGTGACCCGCCTCAAGCGAGGGTGGACCCACCTCGATCGACAAAAGGGTGGCATTGGCTTGAGAGGCGCGGGCGAAACGCAGCTGGAGCTCGATCAACGAATGATTCGCCAGCGCATCAAGAACATCAATGCGGCGCTGATCAAGGTACGCAGTCAGCGTGATCAGGGGCGCCGATCACGTCGAAGAGCTGAAATTCCCACGATTTCCCTTGTCGGGTATACCAACGCCGGCAAGTCATCGCTTTTCAACGCGATGGCGGGTGCCGATACCTATGCGGCAGACCAGCTTTTCGCCACGTTGGATTCGACATTGCGGCGCCTCCAGGTGCCCAATTTCGGGAATGCCATCCTGGCGGACACCGTGGGGTTTATCAGCCATCTTCCCCACAAGCTCGTCGCTGCCTTTCGGGCGACACTGGAGGAAACCTCAGAGGCTAGCCTTCTGCTGCATGTGATCGATGTGGCCAATGAGCAACACGAATTTCTGATCGAGCAGGTAGAGGAGGTGCTGGCAGAGATTGGCGCGGACGAAGTGCCCTGCCTGCGTGTTTGCAACAAGATAGATCTGTTGCCGGACCGGGCGCCCATGATTGAGCGTAATCAGGAGGGTGTTCCCGTTCGTGTCTGGGTGTCCGCGCATACTGGCGCGGGGCTGGATCTGCTGTTGAGCGCAATCTCGGAATTACTCGGTCATGATGTCGTGGAACGCAGCCTTCCTCTGGCGCCGGAACATGGGCGACTGCGGGCACGGTTGTATGCCAAAGGCGCCGTTCGTCAGGAGCGTCTCGATGACAAAGGTCTGCTCTGGCTGGATATCCGCCTGCCGCGGCAAGACCTCAATCGCCTCCTGATCGAGGAAGGATTGTCACCCGAGACCTCTGCCCAAAGCGGATAAGCCACCATGAACACGGTTTTTACTGTCAAGACAAGAGGATGCCTTGCACGGTAAAAAGCTGGGTTAATCATCAATAATTCGCTAAAATCACCCCCCGTATTTTGAGTGGGGTATGGAGAAACCAATGGCGTGGAATGAACCTGGAAACAAAGGCAACGGAAACGACCCCTGGGGGAGTGGTGGCCGTGGCAATGGCGACCAGAAACCGCCCGATCTCGATGAAGTGATCAAATCTGTGTCCCGCAAGCTCAACAGTCTTCTGGGGGGCGGCAAATCCGGAGGATCATCTGGTGGCAGCGGCAACTCCGGAAACGCCGGCGCGGGCGTCAGTTCAGGATTGCTGGCCGCAGCCCTGGTCGTGCTTGTCGTGATGTGGGCAGCCGTCGGTTTTTACACCGTGGACGAATCCGAACGGGGTGTCGTGCTGCGTTTTGGAAAGCTGCGCCAGGAAGTCGTGCAGCCCGGCCTGCGCTGGAATCCCCCGCTGATTGATGAAGTGCAAAAAATCAATGTGTCGCGGGTGAACACACGTTCCTATGCCCGCGACATGCTGACGACGGATGAAAACATCGTGAATGTTTCAATCGATGTTCAGTACATCATCGATGATCCTGTGAAATTTGCGATGGTGGTGCGCGACCCGGAAATGAGTCTCGACCATGCGGCTGAATCAGCCATACGCCACGTCGTGGGTGGGACCACCATGGATCGCGTCCTCACGCAAGGGCGTGCAGATGTCGCTGCAGAAGTGCGTGAGCGTCTGCAACGTTACATGGCGAGCTACGATTCCGGAATACTGGTGTCTCAGGTGACCGTTCGCAATGCGCAGCCGCCCGATGCCGTGCAAGGTGCCTTCGATGACGTGATCAAGGCGCGGGAAGACGAGCAACGTGTCCAGAACGAAGCGCTTGCCTATGCCAACCGCGTGGTGCCAGTTGCCCGTGGTGAAGCGCAACGCATTATTGAACAGGCAAATGCCTACCGCGATCAGGTAATTGCGCGGGCACAAGGGGAGGCATCCCGATTCGAACAGTTGCTGACTGAATACGAAAAAGCGCCAAAAGTCACACGTGAGCGACTTTACATTGATGCCATGCAGACAGTGATGAGCAACAGCAGCAAGGTCATGATCGATGTCGATAGCGGCAACAATATGTTTTACGTGCCGCTGGACAAGATCATTGAGCAGGGGAATGCCTCCAGCGCTGCGGCAAGCCCACAGTTAACGCCTCAGCAATTGCGTGAAATTTCTGAGCAGTTAAGCCGAGACTCAAGCTCAGCAGCGGCTGATCGTGCTCGCGCGCAAACGACTCCAAGAGGGACGCGATAATGAAAAATGCAATCGCTGGCATTATTGTTTTTCTGTTATTCGTGGCGGGTTCCGACGCTGTGTTTATCGTGAAGCAGACCGAACGCGCCATCCTGCTGCAATTTGGTCAGGTTGTTCAGTCTGATCTTGCGCCCGGCCTGCATTTCAAAATGCCCTGGGTGAACACTGTGCGCAAATTTGATGGGCGTATCCTGACGGTGACGGCGGACGCGCAGCGTTATCTCACGCTGGAGCAGAAAGCACTGGTGGTAGATTCCTTCGCCAAATGGCGCATCGTCGATGTCGAAAAGTTTTATACCTCTTCCTCAGGAGAGGAAAGCCGTACCAGCAACCTTCTGGCGCAGCGCATCAACGATGGTCTGCGGAACAAATTCGGTGAGCGTGATCTTCAGGAAGTGGTCTCGGGTCAACGCGACCTGCTGATGGAAGAGCTGACTCGTGAGCTGAATCTCTCTACGGCGGAAGAGTACGGCATCGAAGTGATTGACGTGCGCGTCAAGCAGATCGAGTTGCCTCTGGATGTGCGTTCTTCCGTTTATGAACGCATGACCTCCGAGCGACAGCGCGAGGCACAACAACTGCGTTCACGCGGGAATGAGTTGGCGATTGGCATTGAAGCGGATGCTGACCGCCAGGAAGCTGTGCTTCTGGTGGAAGCCTATCGGGACGCCGAAGCTATTCGCGGGGAAGGGGATGCGCAGGCTGCCGCGATATACGCTGCCGCCTACTCCAAGGATGAGGAATTCTATGCGTTTACCCGCAGCCTGAATTCCTATCAGGAGAGCTTCTCCAACAAGGGTGATATTTTGCTGGTAGATCCGGAAAGCGAGTACTTCAAGTATCTGCGTGGCACGGAAGTTCAGTAAATGGGTTTTACGGAAAGACCAGCAGTAACGCGCGTACTGCTGGTCTTTCGCCGTTTAATGGAAGGGAAAGTCATTGCGTTGCTTTGCAGATCGGTTGGTCCGGTCAGCGCCAGTGTGATGCTTCCGCGAGAAGACAGTGCAACAGGGTGCAAGGCATGGCTGTAAGAGACCGTTGGTTATTGCCCGAGGGCGTTGAGGAGATTTTGCCGGAAGAAGCCTTTCGGCTGGAGACCCTGCGTCGGCGCATACTCGATCTGTTTGCTAGTTGGGGATATGACCTCGTCATTCCTCCGCTGATCGAATACCTGGACTCGCTGCTCGTCGGTGCTTCCCATGATCTGGACCTGCAAACCTTTAAGATTACCGATCAGTTAACCGGTCGCATGATGGGCCTTAGGGCGGACATCACGCCACAAGTAGCCCGAATTGATGCGCATTGCCTTGGGCAAAGGCCGGAAGCCTGCCGCAATTTGCCGGTGCGCTTATGTTACTCGGACACCGTGGCCCACACGCGTCCACGAGGACTGCTCGCGTCCCGGGTTCCGATTCGGATTGGAGCAGAGTTGTTCGGGCACGCCGGGGTTTCCTGCGATGTCGAATTGATATGCCTGATGTTTGAAATCCTGCACAAGGCCGGCATTGATGACATCCATATCGTTCTTGGGCATGTGGGAATTTTCCGATCTCTGGTCAAGGCCTCCGCAATGTCGGCGGAGAGTGAGCGTGATGTTTTCGATGCCCTTCAACGTAAAGCGTATTCAGAGATTGACCAGCTGCTGGAACAACATGTTGACGATGATGCTATTCGCAACATGCTCCGGGACTTGTCTCGACTGAGCGGAGATGAAACGGTTCTTGGCACCGCCTTGAAGGCATTTCAGCATGCGCCTCTGAGTGTTCAGCAGGAGCTTCATGAACTGGAGGCTATTGCCAATGCCGTAAGGCAGCGTCTGCCTAGGGTGACCCTAGGGTATGATCTGAGTGAATTGCGAGGTTACGAGTATCACACCGGAATCGTATTCGCGGCGTACACTCCCCGCTATGGCCGGGCGATCGCTCAGGGAGGGCGTTTCGACGATATCGGCGAGGTGTTTGGGCGTGCGCGTCCTGCCTCCGGGTTTGATGCCGATCTGAAGGTCATTGCGCGACTCAGTCGAGAGGAAATTGTTCAGCGTCCCGCGATCAGTGCACCGGCCTCCGCCGATGTCGCGTTGCATAAAGAGGTGGCACGATTGCGTGCGGCGGGAGAGCGTGTGATTCTGGATTTGGAAACAACATCCAATAATGCAGAGGAATGGCGATTGCAGGGCTGTGACAGGCGCTTGTGTTTGACTGCCGGGCAATGGCAGGTGAAGGATCTGGAGTGACGAAATCTCGTCTTTTGTCGAGCAGTAGAGACGCGAAAGGCAAGGATAAGGTCAGTTAATTTTTATTAGAGAAGCGGACAAATGGGTAGAAGTGTTGTAGTTCTGGGGACGCAGTGGGGAGATGAAGGCAAGGGCAAAATTGTCGATCTACTGACTGAGCAAGCGGCGGTTGTGGCACGCTTTCAGGGTGGGCACAATGCGGGCCATACCCTGGTCATTCGTGGCGAGAAGACGGTGTTACACCTGCTGCCTTCAGGGATTTTGCGCGATGGCGTGACCTGTGTCATCGGCAATGGCGTCGTCCTCAGCATGGAGGCCCTGATCAGTGAAATTACCCGGCTGGAAGAGCGCGGCATCTCCGTTCGCCCCAAGCTCAAAATCTCTGCCTCCTGCCCGCTGATTCTGCCGTCTCATGCGGCCCTCGATCAGGCGCGTGAGAATCGCCTCGGGACGCTCAAGATCGGCACCACCGGACGCGGTATTGGCCCTGCCTACGAAGACAAGGTGGGGCGTCGCGGTATTCGAGTGGGCGAGCTCTTTAACGAAGCGCATTTTTCAGAGCGGCTCAAAGAAGCGCTCGAATATCACAACTTCATGCTCACCCAGTACTACCAGGCGCCGGCGGTTGATTTCGCTTCGACGCTTGAAAAGAGCCTCGCGTTGGGAGAGCAGATCAAGCCGATGGTAAGCGATACCATCGAGATCCTGCACGGCCATCGCAAAGCAAACGACAATATCCTTTTTGAAGGCGCCCAGGGCTCCCTGCTGGATATCGATCATGGTACCTACCCGTTTGTCACATCCTCCAATACCACTGCGGGAGGAACGGCAACGGGGAGTGGCTATGGCCCGCTTTATCTCGACTATGTTCTCGGCATCACGAAAGCGTACACAACCCGCGTAGGGTCTGGCCCGTTCCCAACGGAGCTATTCGACCAGACCGGGGCACATCTGGCTGCCGTCGGCAAGGAAAAGGGTGCCACGACAGGACGAGACCGCCGTTGCGGCTGGTTCGACGCGGCGGCCGTTCGCTTGGCGATTCGCATCAACTCCGTCTCAGGCATATGCCTGACAAAGCTCGACGTACTGGATGGCTTGGACACTATCAAGGTCTGCACCGGGTACAAGGGCGTGGCGTCCGATACCTCGTCGAGCCTGATGAACATGGACAGCTACCAGGATCTGGAACCCATTTATGTGGAGTTGCCCGGCTGGAAGGAATCCACTGTCGGCGCCAAGAGTCTCGATGAGCTCCCAAAGAATGCACTCGACTACATTCGCTACATTGAAAAAATCATCGAAGCACCGGTCGATATCATTTCGACAGGACCCGATCGTGAAGAAACGATCATCCTGCGACACCCCTTTGCCTGAGCTCCCAGACACAACGGCGGGTGTCATCCTGCCGTTGTGCCGAGTCACCCCTTTCACAACCTCCTCCAGTGAACGCTGAAACAGCGGTTCATGGTGGGGTTCCAACTGTCTCCCATGCGCTCCCGGAGCTGTCATGGAAAGCCACTGGTCTTATGATCGATCAAGGCAGAGGCCGGCGGCGTTGCCGCGCGGATTGCATTTTTTCAGGACATTGTCATGGATGTGGGAAGTATCAACAGTTTCTTTGTGATCGGCGCCCTGCTCGTCGGCTTCAGCGTGCTGTTCAGTGCTTTGTCTTCACGTTTGGGCATCCCCATCCTGGTCATTTTTCTGGGAGTGGGGATTTTGGCAGGGGAAGACGGAATCGGGGGTATTCAGTTTGACAACTATTCCCTTGCCTTCTTTGCGAGCAACCTGGCGCTGGCAATTATCCTGCTGGACGGCGGAATGCGGACACGGGTGGCCACATTCCGCGTTGCTCTGGGACCTGCGCTCTCTCTTGCCACCTTGGGTGTTTTGCTGACAGCGGGCTTGACCGGTCTTGTTGCCGCGTGGCTTTTTGAACTGAATATCGTCCAGGGACTGTTGATTGGCTCGATTGTGGGATCGACCGATGCGGCCGCGGTGTTTTCACTTCTGGGCCAGCGCAGCCTTAACGAACGCGTTGGCGCTACGCTGGAAATTGAATCGGGAAGCAATGATCCAATGGCGGTGTTTCTCACCGTCACGCTCATTCAGATGCTCGCCAATACGCAACAGGCATCCGGTCTGTTTTTCCTGACAAGCCTGCTATTGCAGTTTGGTATCGGCGCGGCATTCGGGTTTGCCGGAGGACATCTGCTGTTGCAAGTCATCAATCGCAGCACACTGGCAAACGGGCTTTATCCCTTGCTGGCCTTGAGTGGTGGTCTCCTGATTTTTGCGCTGACCAACCAGCTGGGGGGAAGTGGCATCCTTGCGATTTATCTGTGTGGATTGATCCTGGGGAACCATCCCCTGCGCAGTCGGCCTTCCATCCTGAGTATCTTTGACGGGTTGGCGTGGTTGAGCCAGATCGGGATGTTCCTGGTGTTGGGGCTGCTCTTGACCCCAAGCGACCTGAAGCAGATTGCCCTGCCGGGCTTACTGCTCGCGTTGTGGATGATACTGGTGGCGCGCCCCGTGGCCGTGTGGACCAGTCTGCTGCCCTTCAGCCGATTCAAGTGGCGTGAGCGTTGGTTCATCTCCTGGGTGGGGCTGCGGGGGGCCGTCCCGATTATTCTGGCGGTCTATCCGATCATGGCCGGGCTAACAGATGCCCAGCTGTTTTTTAATCTGTCTTTCTTCGTTGTCCTCGTTTCACTGGTGCTGCAGGGTAGCTCACTTCCTCTGGCGGCGAAGTGGGCGCGCGTGGAAGTGCCCTCACAACCATCACCAATTGCCCGGTCGGGGTTGGAAATACACCCAACCAGTGAATGGGAAATGTTTGTCTACCGCTTGGGGGCAGAGAAGTGGTGCATCAACACAGAGTTGAAACGATTGCATATGCCTGAGGGCACACGCATCGCTGCACTGTTCAGAGGGAAGGAACTCCTTCACCCCAGCGGCAGCACGAAATTACTCGCAGGCGACATACTGTGCATAGTGGGGCATGAGAGTGATCTTCCTGCTCTTGGCAAATTGTTCAGTCAGGCACCTGCCTCTGTGAGCGACACGTGGTTCTTTGGGGATTTTATTTTAGATGCCAATGCACGTTTGGCGGACCTTGCGCCGGTCTATGGATTGACGTTCGAAGAAGGAACAGGGGCGTTGAGCATTGGCGAATTTTTCCAGCAGAAGATGGGCGGCAAGCCCGTGGTGGGCGATCAAATGCTCTTGCACGGATTCCTATGGAGGGTTGCCGAGATCGATCACGGACGAATCGCAAAGATCGGACTAAAAATCGCACCCGCTGGAGATTCCTAGGGTTTTTGTCACATATTGCCAAACCTTTGGCGGCTTGGAAGATGGACTTATTGGGCAATGGCTTTTATCCTTCGTGCATTAAATGAAGGTGGAAAAACCACTGGCTGTACTAGACGCTACTCGGGGGTATTGATGAAAAACGCATTCAAAAGTCTGGTGATGGGATTGTCTATCGCCGGGTTCGCAGCACCGCTGGCAGGTCATGCCCAGACGGGAAATACACTGATAGATTCCAAATTTCCTGAGTTGAGTCGCTATCTCAACGTATCGGAAGTGCTGCAAGCTGCCGTGTTCGACGAGATCGTGGCGAGTAATGGATCGAGCGATTCGACGATTGGAAAAGCCCTGTTGAAGGAAGCCCTCGTCGAGCTGTCAGCGGCTGAATTTTCTCATTATCACAGTGCCTCCGATCACCTCGCCATGCTTGGCCCTTTCCGTGTTTTCGAAAGCCGCGCGACACCCGGTTTGCAAGCGATGATTCGCAGCGAGTTTGATCAGGAAGAAACGGACAACGTACTCGAAGCGAACGGCAGCATTCCTCCCGTTGCAGTACAGGTATTGAAGCGGGGCCGTGATTTCGGCAACAAGCTCATCGAAATTTATCTGGACGATGATATTTTTGACAAGCATTCAGCAGTGGATGCCGCGCTGCAAGACTATCTCAGCGATGATGCGCACTCCGTGGCGGCACATCCTAAATCCTCGGACCTTTTGTCCGAACATCCTTATGCCTACTCTTTCCGAGTGGGATTTCCCCAGCTGAGCGGCCTGACCTGGGCGTCCCAGTGGCTGCAGTTGGCAACTCTCGAGTTGGCGATGAAATCCCGTAGTCAGGCAGAGCTCGAAAACAACATCAGCAACGTTATTGCGTTGTATGAAGAAAAAATTGCTCCGGCGCATGGTGGGCTTATGAACTTGCCGACAGACATTCCCACCATGCCGGTAATCGCGCCAAACCTTTATGGATTTCATCCTGGAGCGGCCTACGTCATCGACAATATTTCCGCGTTGAAGGTGGTTATCGGGGACATTCTGGTGAACCCGGATGTGCCGAATCGTACTCAGGCAATCGAAGAAATGGTGGCGAAATTTACTGATAAAAACGAATTCCTCGACAAGGAAACCGACTACCTGTATTTCGTTCTGCGTGGCGGAATTTACAACCAGGGCGGTCCTGCAGTGGGGGGGATGGTCGAAAACGAGCGCAATCGATCTCGTGCAGCGTCAAACATTCAACATATCAGTAACTACCCTATGCGATAACCGCAGATGCGGCATCGATTTGATTGAGCGTTGGCAAGGATTAAACCTATGACGAGATTGTCTGTATCGTGTCTGGGTGTTTGTATCGCGTTGGCCTCCGGGTCCGCCACTGCTGCACTGGATAGAACCGGAGATTTCGCGCTTCTTGATGAGAGCGGGAATTTCCATCAACTCAGTCGCTATCAGCATCGAAAAGCGGTTGTGGTGATGTCCTATGTCCACGGATGTCCCAACATGGATGCCATGGTGGATGAATTTGCCGCCATAAAATCCGAATTTACTGACAAACCCATTGAGTTTCTATTAATCGACTCATTGGGTTCTGACAGGGCATCTCTCAAGGCGCTCAATCTCGACATCCCAATCCTGCAGGACAATGGTCAGCTCGTGTCTGAAGCTCTCGGATTAAGTCATGCTGGGGATGTCCGCATCCTTAATCCGGACCGAATCTCCCTGTTTTATACGGGAGCGGTCTCTGCAGAGCTGAGCAACACGTTGAACGCCGTGTTGGCAGGTCCTGTTCGAAATACCGTGAAAACCGAAAATACCTCTCCCTGTGGAATCGACTACCCTGTCAAGGCGTTGCATGCCGCACAGGTTCCGGATTATGCGACCGAGATTGCCCCGATCATTCTGGAGAATTGCGTCGTTTGTCATCGACAGTTCGGAGTGGGCCCCTTCGCGATAGACAGCTACACGTCGTTGCTTGGTTGGTCACCCATGATTAAAGAGGTTCTTCTCAATAAGAGAATGCCTCCGGCGCAAGTAGATCCTGACATCGGCCATTCCCCTTCCGCGCGGTATATCCCGACCGAAAGTATCCAAACGCTGGTGCATTGGTTGAGCGCAGGAGCACCCCGGGGAGAGGGCGCAGACCCGCTTGCCGAATTCAAGTATGTAGAGTCCAAGGAGTGGTTGCTGGGAGAGCCCGATGTGATCGTGTCCGCCCCCCCTCAGAAAATTCCTGCAACGGGTGTGCTGGACTATGTCTATGTCGACGTCCCATTGCCCTTTGAAGAAGACAAATGGGTGGTGGGGATGCAATACCAACCCGTTGCAACGAGCTCACTCCACCACCTGATGACATTTGTCACGCCTGCAGATGGTGATTTCTGGGGCGAAGAGCGCAATGCTTCAAGCTCCACGCGGCGGTTCCTGGATGGTTATTCCCCGGGGGAGCCACGAGCACAGAAATTCCCTGATGGTACTGGTGTCTTTATCAAGAAGGGATCAAAGCTCTCCATGCAGTTCCACTATGTTGGCATAGGGACGGAGCTGGTGGATGAAACGAAAATAGGATTCTATTTTGCCGATGCGGCGCAGAGTGCCCAATTGAAAGAGCGGCTGGTTCAGGCCGTGTCTTCGCAGGTTGCGCTCCCTCCTAATCAACATACTATTCCGGCACATGCGGAATACACGTTCGGGGAGTCTGTGGTGATTTCTGGCGTAAGAGCCAAAATGAATGCGCGCGGCAAGAATATGAAATTCAGCGTCGAATACCCGGACGGTCGAGTACAGGATATTTTGAGTGTGCCGGCTTACAACTATGGGTGGCAGCCCCACTATGTCCTTTCTGAGCCCGTCACAGTCCCTGCAGGGAGCAAGGTGCATGTCACGGGGGCTTTCGATAATTCCGTCTCAAACCCGTTCAATCCGGATCCCAATGCGGAAGTACATTCCGGGCTTGAAAGTTGGGATGAAATGTTTACCGGGTATTTCACATTCCACAAGGCTGAATGAGCCCACTGCCCTAAGCTACTCTTTGCTGATTAGCTCGCCAAGTTCGCTAATCATCTTTTCCCTCAACCAATAAAAAAGGCCTAAGACAAAGTCTTAGGCCTTTCTCAGGCTTCCTGCAGGTTTCCCTGCAGGAATCTTTCAGCTATTACTCTGCAGCTACTGAACGCTGCTTGGCGGCTTCGCGCTGTGCCAGGATTTCCTGGTAGCCTTCGTCGTCAAGGTGAGTCACTGCAATCCATGCGTGAGTCATTTCGTCAGCTGTACGGCTGCCTTCCACGACCCAGAAATCTGGATCTGGGTTGTTCGGGTTGTTGGCAGTATTGTCGTACCACTGCTTGATCACCAGAACGGCACCAGTTGGGAGCAGAGGAGCAACATCTGTCTCAAACAGGTGGCTGTGGTGCCATGTAGCACTCCAGTTAGAGATCTGGCTGATCTGCTCAGTGCGGCCAGTCGCTGGGTAGAAAATCTCCAGAGAGGCAGCGCGCATGCGCAGGTGGCCGTGCGGCTGGAAGCTGTCGATACGAACAGGGTGATCAAATGAGTGGAATCCCTGAGTCATAGCAGTGCCATGCGGAGGAATTACCAGTTCGCCCTGATTGAGACGGTAAAGCTTCAGGTCTTGCTTGAAGCGTGCCTTCTCTTCGTAACCTTCCGGGTGCAACCAGATACCAATTTGAACAACGTTATCCTCGATCACAGTGCCAGGAGCTGTTGCACCTACACCGCCGGGGAACAGATGGATGTCCCAACGAACGCGAGCATTCGCAGGCAGAACGCGGCACACGCCTTCCGGCATGATTTCGCCCCACTTGCCCATCGCGTACTCAGTCAGTTGGCCGTAATCTTCGTACTCGCCATCAGCGTTCGGGATTTCTACGTCAGAGTTAGCGTGGTGAACAACGGCTTTCGCATTGCCAGCCGGCTTCACTTGGATCGCCTTGATGCAACGGTCAACAGTCAGCCCAGTCTGAACGTACGGACGGTGCCACATGTCGTTACCGATGGCAGGAACGTCAATTGGCGCAGAGTCAAGAATGACGCTGGGCTGACCGAATTGTGCAGCAAAGCTCCACTCATCTGGGTCTGGCAGGTTGGCAACTGGATGGCTGCGATCGCCCCAATCACCTTCAGGAGCACCTTGTGCAACCCAAGTAGTGATAGTGTTGATCTCTTCATCAGTCAGACGCCAGTCGCCCTGAAGCTCCTGAATCCCGATATGCTGATCATACGAATAGGGGGGCATCTCACGGTTTGCAACGCGCATGCTGATCAGCGGCGCCCATGGACGAATTTGCTCATAGTTTGTCAGCTGCATTGGGCCGATACCGCCTTCACGGTGGCATACAACGCAGTTGTCAGTAATGATTTGTGCTACGTGGTCGGCATAGGTCACTGCACCGGAGTCAATAGACAGGGTAGATGACTGTGCCTGGGCTTGCGCCGTAAATCCAAACACCGCCAGGACTGCAAAGCCAAGTGCAGCTTTTCCTGAGCGTTGATGGTTCCAACACTGCTTGATTCTCATGATCCTCTCCTCGTAAATGGGTGTGCAGTCGCCGCAATCTAAAACGCTCGCGGTTTTCTGTCCACTCTTTGCTAGACGTATATGCAACTAATTGTTACTCCGCCAGCCAGCCCACGTCTTTGAGGCCGTCTAGCGGATTGGGTACTGCTACTTCTTAAAGCATTATTGCGGATAAATCAAGGTGTTACTGTGATGTTCTGATATAAGTTGGTCCAGCAGCACTGATCCGCTTCTGTACTGTCAGTCGCATCCCAGTTATCGACCATTGTGCGCATAACATAATCGCCTGGCTCGGAGAAAGTTGCGATGACACTTGCCGTGCCGCGTCCAGGTGTCAGGACAGTTTGCTGAGGACCTGGTGGGGTTGCACCGCGGCGAATCGCCAACTCAGACAGAGGAGCAGGCTCTTCGGATGACGGGTGGCGCTCATACGTCACTGTGCCAGGGCCCTGATGCATGTGCCAAGAAACACGCAGAGGAATTGGCTTCTCGTTGCGCGGGTCATTTGGGTCACGAACTGAAGGATCTTCTGTGTGAACAGTAAGAGTAACAGGGACGCCAGCTTTTACTGACAGTGCTGCTGGCGCAGTCATCCCCATGGGATTCTGACCTTGTGGACCGCCCTCAGTAAAGGAAACCAGCGGAGCAACAGAGCCTGCGGGACGCGGTTTGTCGTCCAGTGTGTAACCAAGACGGCCACGCTTGCCTTTCACCTTCAGCTCTTCGTGATCGCCTGTCTTGATATACCACCACACATCGCCATCGCGCATGGAAGCAGGAACAGTCACCGTGAACACCCCTGTGTGACGGGTAGTTTCGAAGTGAGTGGGCTGATGACCATCAAATTGGGCGGGCTCAATACGATTGCTTGTGCCGAGCGGAATATCGACAGCTTCCTGTGTATTGCGGTTCAGATATCCGAAGGAATAGGAAACAGAGCCGTCTGCGTTCTCGTACGCGCCTTCGAAGATGGGCACAACGGGAAGACCAACAGGAGGACGAAGTCCCAGCGGCTTGCCGACCGCGGGTTGTGCCTGAGCTGGCGAAATGCTGGCGGCGAGCAACAGGAATGCGCTCAGAGCCAGACCATACATAGTCTTAAGGTTTTGTGTCATTTAGATTTCTCCCATATACCAAAATACATATTTTTTTTATCAGGCCAAATTCAGGCGCCCAATTGAATCAGGACTTTCCCCTTCTCGCAAGCCTGACACGAGAATTACTGGCTCCGCTCAACCCACTCCCCCAGTTTCGTGAGGATGCCTCAGCGAGTGGCGACTCTATCAACTTCTTAACCCATAGTTCAAACCGCATTTTGTGGCATTTTGTGGCTGAGAGAGCATTCATGCGCCTAAGGGCGATTGAGGATCAGGATTCCCCGCGCTCGCCTGCGCTCTCCAATAGAGCGGCGATGCCCATGCCTCCGGCGGTGCATACCGAGATAAGACCTCGACTTCCGAGCCGATTATTCAGCAGTGCCGAAAGCGTTGCGATAATTCGCGCACCGGTGGCAGCAAAGGGGTGGCCGACGGCCAGGGAACTTCCTTTCACGTTGATCTTGCTGCGGTCGATCTCTCCCAGTGCAGCCGGCAGGCCGAGTTTCTCACGGCAATAGGTCTCGTCTTCCCATGCCTTGAGCGTGCACAAGACCTGTGCAGCGAAGGCTTCATGAATTTCGTAAAAGTCGAACGCTTGCAGGGACAGACCGGATGAGGCGAGCAGTTCTGCAACAGCCAGCGTCGGTGCCATCAACAGCCCTTCGCCACCGACGAAATCGACGGCACTGGTGCGCCCCTGTGTCAGCCAGGCCTGCACGGGTAATCCCCGTTCCTGAGCATAGGCTTCGCTGCACAGCAGGACGGCGGCGGCACCGTCAGTCAATGGCGTACTGTTGCCTGCAGTAAGAGTGCCTTTGTCGCTGCGATCGAACACGGGCGACAAACTGGCCAATTTGTCCATGCTGCTGTCGGGGCGAATATTGTTGTCGCGTGAGACTCCCTGATAAGAGGACAGCAGGGAGTCGAAAAATCCCTCTTCATAGGCCTTCGCGGCTTTGAGGTGACTTTCCATCGCCCACTGGTCCTGATCCTGGCGTGTGATGCCCCACTCCTTGGCCATACGTTCGCAATGTTCTCCCATGGAGAGCCAGGTTCTGGGTTCTCCATTGCGCGGCGCTTGTGGCACAAGCTCGCCTAGCCCGAATCCCTTGAAGGAGCGCAATTTGCCGCTCAGCGAACGAGCCTGCCGCACCTGCATCAGCCGCTTATTCAGGCGTGGGTGAAGAACGAGAGGGACGTCGCTTGTGGTGTCCGCACCAGCAACAATGGCGCACGCGATCTGGCCGCTGGCAATCTTGCCCGCCGCCAGCAAAGCGGCCTGTAAAGAGGTGCCGCAGGCCATTTGCAGCGTGGTGCCCGGAGTCTTCGGGGAAAGCGTGGTGCTGAGTACGGCTTCTCGCGCGAGATTCCAGTCCCGCGAATGGCTTGTAACAGCCCCGGCGATGACCTCATCGATTTTGCATCCGTCCAATGAATAGGTATCGACCAACCGCTGGAGAATGTCCGCCAGCATGTCGAGGTTGCTCAGTGACGCGTAGGCGGTATTGGAGCGGCAGAAAGGGAGGCGTGCTCCCCCGACAATGGCCACACGGCGCAGGGTGTTCATCCTATGCCCCTCCTTTAGAGTGGGTGAGATAGTGCAGAGGGCCACCGCGGAATGGCGCAAACCCGGTTCCGAAGACCATGCCCGCATCCAGCAGGTCGGCATCTTCGACGATGCCGTCCTTTAATGCCGCCTGACATTCGCGTGTATAGGCGCTGATCAGTCTCTCCTGCACGGAGTCAAGGTCCTTGCCCGTGCGTTGCTCGGGGTGCCGGACCGGCTTGTCGTTCTCCCAACGGTAGAATCCCTGGCCCGACTTCCGGCCCAGATGGCCTTTTGCGACAAGAGAATCAAGATGCGCTGAGGCGTTGCGTGCGAGTTCCGGCAGAGCGTCTTGGTCGATACCTCCCTGGAGCGTACGCGTCACCATGGCACAGACATCAAGCCCCACGGTATCGGCGAGTTCCACCGGTCCCATCGGCATGCCAAAACTCAGGGCTGCCTCGTCAATGACATCGATCGACACTCCCTCCTGAATCAGGATCATGGCCTCCTGCATATAAGGAGCAAGAATGCGGTTGACCAGAAACCCCGGGCTGCTCTTCACGGGCAAGGGGAAGCGATTGATCTGGCCACAGAACGCAGCGCCTTTGCGCAGGGACTCCTCGTCGCTTTGTGCGCCGCGCACCACCTCCACGAGCGGCATCTTGGCCACGGGATTAAAGAAATGGAGCCCGATCAAGCGTTGCGGCGCTTCCAGCGCTTGCGCAATCTGCTCGATGGGAATAGACGAGGTATTGGTCGCCAGAATCGCGCCTGGTTTTAACTGCCCTTCGACGGTTTTCAGCAGGGCCTGCTTCGCGTCGAGTCGCTCCACAATCACTTCGATAACGACATCCGCTAGCGCAATGCCTTGCCCCTGAACATCGGGGCGTAGCCGCTCGAGCGCTGCCTTGAGGCTGGCACCCGAGAGCCTTTTTTTGCGAAACAAGGACTCTGCCCGTGCCAGAGCCGGTGTAATGAAGGTCATTTCCCTGTCCTGAAGGGTGACATCCAGTCCCTGCAGCACGCACCAGGCAGCGATGTCGCCACCCATCACGCCAGCCCCGATCACATGCACACGCCGCGCTTTGAAATCACTTTGACGTCCCTCCTTCTTGAGGCGGTCCATCAGGCCAAACACACGCCGTAATCCCTCAGCCTGCGGCGTCACCATGAGGGCGCCGACGGCTCTGGCTTCTTCTCGCATCATGGCGTTGCAGTCGCCGCCGAATTTTTCCCAAGTGTCGATCAGACGATACGGGGCGGGATAATGAGCCTCGCGCGCTCTCGATGCCGTCTGCTTGCGCATCTGTTTAGCAAGCAGAGGCCGTATCACGGACAGGTTGCTGAGCCGTGCCAGCCACGGGGCACCACGACTTTTGCGCCGTTGCACCAGCGCCCGCCGTGCGGCCCAGCGCAAGGACTCATGCCTGCCGATCACCTCGTCAATCAGCCCAATCGCTTTTGCCGCCCGGGCATTCACCTGACGCGCTGAAAGCATCAGTTCCATGGCCTTGAGGCCACCGATCTGGCGCACCGAGCGCGCAGACCCTCCGAAGCCGGGAAATATGCCGAGCTGTACCTCCGGAAACCCGATCTTCGTTCCGGGAATATCGCGCGCGATCCGGTAGGCGCAGCTCAGCGCCAGTTCGAGTCCACCGCCGAGACAATAGCCCTCTATTGCCACGACCGTGGGGAAGCGCAGCGTTTCGAGGGTGCGAAACATGGCATGGACTTCTTCGATCGAGGCAGTGACAGTCGCCGCATCCGTAAATCCTTCGAATTCGCGAACATCTGCGCCCAGGATAAACCCGCCGGGTTTGCCCGACAGAATCGCCATGCCTTTGGGCATGCTGGAGGCTGCATAGTCCAGAAGTGATTCGAATTCCCGCAGTACCTCGCGGGACAGGGCGTTGACCGATTCGCCCGCGCGATCCAGCACGAGCCAGAGCAGATCTTCGGCGTCGCGTTCGACGCGCCAATGGCGACAGGAGGGAAGGCTTGCAGTCATAACGGGTGAGTCCTGCACGAAAAAAGGAGGAGGGCGACGCGCCTTGTCATCGCAGCTGCTGGCATTCAAACAGCTTTGCCCACCCAAGACAACCGGAGGGAAGGAGCCTGCTCAGGACGGAGGCACGGCCCTTGTTTCAGTCTCGTCGGGGGGCAGCAGGCGCTGCATGACCGTGATGGAAAAACGCGTTCCCTGCCCCGGGCCACTGTGCCAGGACACAAGAGCGCCAATCTCATCGGCCCGCGACCGAATGTTGTGGAGGCCATTCCCTTTTGGCCCATCGAGTTCAAAGCCGCGGCCATCGTCGGTGACGGTGATATGCAGAGACTGCCCGTCGACTTTCACCTCAAAGGCGACAGTGTGGGCGCCCGCATGACGAATGATATTGCTGACAACCTCTTTCAGAATCCGGTTCACGGTAAAGGCCAGTCGGGAGGGAACGATCCGCGCCTGCCCCGGGATTCTTTGCGTCCAGCGCACCTCATGTCCGGAGCCTTCGAGACGCAGCTCACTCTCCTCCCGAATATCTGCCAGAAACACCTTCAGCAGCTGATCGGGATGGTTCGCGCGCGAGACGGCGTGCCGCAGACTTTCCAGTGCCGAGCGTGCCATGTCGCTTAGTTTGCTGCTCTGGTCTGCATGGACAATCGACAGCAATTTTGAGCCGACGTCATCGTGCAACTCGCGGTAAATCGCCAG
The DNA here is from genome assembly GCA_964538025.1 of uncultured Klebsiella sp. Classification (GTDB taxonomy): domain Bacteria; phylum Pseudomonadota; class Gammaproteobacteria; order Pseudomonadales; family Pseudohongiellaceae; genus UBA5078. The sequence goes on from CAZICZ010000006.1 coordinate 194,168, forward strand.
CCGTTCCTGCTCTGCTGCCTGTTGCAGTTCGAGCCGCCGCCGTTGGGCAAAACTGTGTTCGATCACTTTGCGGCTGGCTTCTATTCGGGATTCCAGATCGCGATTCATGGTTTCAGCGATGGTGAGCGCATTGTTGAATCGCCACAACAAGGTGCCGATGAACACGAGGAACAGCAGGGGAATGCCGAAATGCGCATAAAAAATATTGCCCTCCCACTCCGCCGTCGTGCCGAAGAACATCAGGAAAAAATTGTGGGAGAAAAGACCGATCTGCACGAGCAGGGAAAAGCTGACGATGATGGCCGGCGTGTTGCGCTCTTTCACGGCGACTCGCACGACACGGATGACAATCACGGACAGGGCGAGGATGCCCAGAAGATGCATCGAATACGCCGTAATAAAGAAGAGGGGCGTGGGGGACGCGACATGGATCAACGAGGCCAGCACGGCCCACAGGAGCACTAGCTTTTCCCGCATGGCACGCTTGACCGTTTCGATCAGCCGGCCGATGAACCCGTACATACAGGCGATGGACGCATCGATGGACGCGTGTACCAGAGGCAACCAGTGATCATAGGCAATGGGATTAAGCAGGATCACCATGTGGGAGGTGACGACACTCCAGAAAAAACACATCCCGCTGAACCACAAATATACCGTGTCGCGCCGGCGGGTGAGCCAGAGAATGAAACTCATTAGGGAGAGGCCGAAACCAAAAGCCAGCAGGATCTCGTTGAGCTCGACCTGGCGAAACATGCGGGCGCGGTACAGGGGCGTTAGCGCGGAGAGTTCACCAAAGACGATGGGGGCAAAATTGCCTCCCCAAGAGCTGCGGGTGAGGCGAACCATGACCTCATTGCCCTCTTCCCGCCATGACAGAGGCTGTATGGACACCAGCAGGGGATGGTTCCAGGACATCGTCTGCCACCCCTCCCGCTCCGGGCTGCGGGCCAACTCAACGCCGTTGAAATACACCGCAATTGCGAGATTGAAACGCCAGAAATAGAGCCCGTGAGGGCTGTCGGTCGCAGGGCGCTCCACCGGAAAACGAAACCAGACATAGGGAGCAGAGGCGGGTGTGGCACCTTCCTGCAGGCGGCTGTCACGGTTGCTGAACGGAAGTGTGTCCGGTTGCCAGAGGGCATTCGCCGGAGGCGGAGTTTCCTGCGCGGTGTAAAGGGATTCGAGATGATCAACCAGCATCAGCGCGTCATCCGGCACAGGCTGAGCGAAGACGTGGCCCGGCATGAGCAGCATGAACAACAAGGCACGAATAAAGATCAGCATCTGCGCATTCCGGCACGAACGGGTCGGCCTATTCTACAGGCTGTGCTGTGTGCTGCCACACAAGGGACGGGTCCTGCCCCCTTTTCGGGGGTATACAAGGCACAACCCCTCGCATAAAGTCTCAGCCCTTACTGCCCCAGACACCGGCCGCCTTTTGGTCGGAGTGACATCCCGGACGCCGCTCATGCTGCCATCAGTGACAGGAAATGCCCTCATCGTGGAAGACAATCCGGCAACACGGGAATGGCTGGTCTCCTGTGTGCAGGCGGCCTTCCCCTCGCTGCGCATTTTGACGGCACAGGACGTTGCGAGCGGGAACGGGCTGATCGCCGACTACCCCATCGACCTCGCGCTCATTGATCTCGGACTACCCGATGGCAGCGGTATTGCGCTGATTCGATCGCTCTCGGCGCGTGCCTACGCCTCCTATATTGTGGTCGCCACGATTTACGATGATGACAAAAATCTCTTTGCAGCACTCAAGGCAGGCGCCAAGGGCTATATCCTCAAGGACCAGGATCGCGAGCGCATCGTCAGCTACCTCAAGGGGACCAAGAAGAATCGACCGCCACTCTCGGCGGCCTCGTCACAGCGCCTGATCGAACACTTCAACAACAAAGGGGATGCGCTGGAAAAGTCCCAGCTCACGGCGCGGGAAACGGATGTCATGTGTCTGCTGGGAAAGGGGTGCAGTGTCGAGGATGCGGCGGCGTTGCTGTCGCTGTCTCCCGACACCATCAAGGGCTATGTCAAAACCCTGTACGCGAAGCTCGGCGTGAGCAATCGGGCAGAACTGAGTCTGGAAGCGGTACGACTGGGACTAATCGATTCGGTGTGACCGGCTTACTGCACCCAGGCACCGGCGCCGGGCAGGCCTTCCAGTGCGAACTGGCGTAGCTGGCGAATGGCGGCCCGGTCATTCTCGACATAGGCGGCTTTCAAGTAGGCATCCACGTCGATACTGCCAGGGCTATTGCCGGAGTCACGGCGATAGATAAAGCGCACGATCAGATGACCCTCGGCGGGTTCTTCAATGCGCGTGATGCTTTCGGCATACAGGGCGGGATTTTCCTCTGCGGGCTGTGTGCGAATCTCCAGCCCTTCCACCAGAATCACGCGATCCCGCAGGGAATCGCGACCAAACCGCAGCTCGCGAATAAACCCGTCTGAGGTCATCTCCTGAATCTCGCAATCGAGGGCGGCGATAAAATGGCCGGGATACCGTGTGCGAAACACCAGGCCCTCCCAGAGCTGGGAGCGGCTCATGTGGGGAACCTGCGGGGCGGCGGGATCGTTGATCTGAATAATGTGTTCGAATTCCAACATGCTGCGTGTCAACCGTCTGTAAATACGGGCATAGCGCCCATCTCCCAGAGTATCACTGTGGCCGCAAGCAGAGCCACCATCAGCACCAATCCCACCGCCACGGTGGCACTGGCGAACAGAAAGCCGCGCTCCTGCGGGATGTCGTAGAAGATCGGTATGCCGATGTAGAGCAGATACAGGGTATAGGCCGCCGCCACTGTGCCGAGCACCATGTCCAGCCACAGAACCGGGTAGAGCCCCGTCAGGCCGACAAGAAACATCGGCGTACACATATAGGAGGCGACCACGATGCCGCGGGTGATGTCACTGTGGTGCCCGTCGTAGGTCTTGGCCATCCAGTAAATCATGTACCCCAGAAAGGCGATGCTCACCAGAATGGCGACATAGAACAGGCCCATGATCTGCGCGGCAGAACCCGGGGTCAGCAGGATGGTGCGTCCTCCCAGCTCCCAGCCAACCTGGGACGCTCCCCACCACCAGGCGAGCGGGGGAAGTGCGGCCAGCCAGATCAAATGCCCCAGATAGTGGCCGGCAATCGAATGGCCTTGGTCGCGAATCTGGCCCCAGGCCTTGTGGGGATGGCTCAAAAGGGGGATGAGATGTTTCATGGGCGTCTCCTGAACGGTGTCGTGAGAATCATGCTCCCGGGGGAGTCAAAGGGGTGTGCTGAATCAATGAACATGTGCTGGCATTCCTGAAGGCGTCAGCGCGCTGCTCAACGCGAGAAGGGAGATGAGTCCCATGAGTATCATCGCGCCGCCGGCGAGATGTCTGAATCGTGGGGCAGCCACGACCTGCCGCATGCCGTGGATCAGGCCTCCGGTGCCGAGAACAAACGGCAGCGTGCCGAGACCGAAACTGGCCATGAGGGTGGCCCCGCGTGCCGCGCTGCCGCTGCTCAGTGCCATGGCCAGCATGCTGTAAACAAGGCCGCAGGGAAGCAGCCCCCAAAGCATCCCGGCGACCATCGGAGAGCGAGCGAAGCGTCCCGTTAGTGGGCTGGCACGCTGCAACAGAGCCTGCCAGACGCGCGCCCCGCGCGACTCCAACCACCCGATGCCTCCCCACCAGCGGCCGATGTACAGTCCAATGGCAATCAACAGGCACGCGCTGAGTGCTCGCATGAGGGTTCCCGGCCATGTTCCCAGCCACAGTGCCAGTCCGCCGCCGGACCCCGCCAGGGCGCCCAACGCTACATAGGACAGGAGCTTGCTACTGCCAAGAATCCAGGCCTGCCGCAGTCCGCTTGCACGCGAGGCGACGGAGGTTTGCGGTCCTTCCACCAGCCGCAGCGGCATCACGCCGGCGGGCGAGCGGCTCGATAACATAAAGGCGGAGCACAGACTGCCACACATCGCGACACAGTGCGGGGCGCTCAACAGTCCGATACTGAAGGCCATTATCACGTCATTCATCGGAGGCCTCCCGGGGAGCGGATTCCGGCGCCGGGACGTCATCATCGTCAAACAGGATGCTGTAGGCCTGTCGGTCGAGGTCTTCAAATTGCTCATGACGGGCCGACCAGATGAATCCCCACAGGGAGAGGGCGACCAGCGCCACCGTGACGGGAATCAACACCAGAAACAGTTCCATGTCTCAGCCCTCCCCGCCGCGCAGGCGGCTGGCATTGGCCACCACCAAAACGGAGGACAGGCTCATGCCGATCGCGGCGAGCCAGGGCGGAAGCACCCCTAGCAGGGCCAAGGGAATTGCAGTGAAGTTGTAGCACAAAGACCAGCCAACGTTCTGCCGGATAATGCGCCGGGTGCGCTTGGCATAGTCCAGTATCTCGGGCAGGACTTTCAGGGTCGGTGACAGCAGGGTTGCATCGGCACTCTGCTGCACGATGACATCCCGCGGCGCCACGGCCAGAGAACATGCGGCGACCGCCATGGCACCCGCGTCATTGACGCCATCGCCCACCATCAGGACGGTATGGGTATCGCCCCAGCGGCGGACGGCGTCGATCTTGCCCTGCGGGCTTTGTCCAGTCGCGAGGGAGTCCACGTTCAGGCCCTGTGCCAGCGCTTCACCCTGAGCGGACGTGTCGCCCGTGAGTATCGCCGTCATCAGTCCCCGGTCGCGCAAGGCGGCCATGACCTCGGCCGCATCGGTGCGCAGGTCATCCTCCAGGAGAAACCATGCCAGCGGGCGGTCACTGGCCAGCAATATCCACCGCCCGATCGCATCGGGCGCCGCAAGTGGAGAGGGGCCGGGAAGGGCAAACGAGGCCCGCCCGAGGCGATAGCGGCAGCCCTCAATCAGGCCTTCAAGCCCTTCTCCGCTGACCAGGCGTACGTCGGTTGCCAGCAAGGGCGTGTCAGCCGTAAAGGCCTCAGCGATGGGGTGTTTGCTGTGACGCTCCAGGGCAGTGGCCAGCGCGACACACTGTTGCTGCGAAAGCGTGTCGAGCGGTACGACCTGACGCAGGGCCAGTCGTGCGTGCGTCAGCGTGCCGGTCTTGTCGAAGACGACGGCATCTGTTTTGGCAAGTCGTTCCAGAAATGCCCCGTGGCGAATGAGCAAGCCTTTGCGGCGCAAGGTCGTGGTGGCGATAGTGCTCGCGACGGGAGTCGCCAGCGAGAGCGCGCAAGGGCAGGCCACCACCAGAACGGTCAATGCAATGACAAGATAATCGGCCGAGCCTGCGAAATACCAGAAGACCCCGGCGCCGACCGAAAGTACAAGGACGCCCGCGATAAATCCGGCAGCGGCGCGGTCGGCAATCAGTGACCAATGGGGGCGATAGCGGCTGGCCTGTTCGTAAAGCCTTTCGATCTGCGCGATGAAGAAATCGTCGGGCGCTGTGCTGGCCCGCACGAGGAGCGCATTCTCATGATTGAGCGCGCCTGCCAGCACCCGGCTGCCCGGTGTGCGCAGGCTTGGAAAAGCCTCTCCGGTAAAGGCGGCATCACTCACGCTGCTGCTGCCTTCCACGACGATGCCATCCACCGGAATCGCTTCGCCGGCTGCCACCTGGACAATGTCGCCCGCCGCGATGCGGGACAGTGCCACGCTTTCACTGCCGGCAATGGTCTCCCCCCGCCGTTGTACGCGCGTGACGGTGCCAGGAAGCAGGCGCAGAAGGGCGTCCTCGTTATTCAGGAAATGTTGCTGGGAATACAACTCGATGGTACGGCCGATCAGCAAAAAGAAGGCAAACATGCAGGCCGTGTCGAAGTACACCGTGCTGCCAAAGCGCAAGGTGTTGACCACGCTCAGCGTAAAGGCCGCCAGAATCGCGAGAGAAACCGGCAGGTCCATGCTCAGGTGGCGCTGACGCAAGGCGTTCAGGGCGGCGCGATGAAACGGCATGGCGCTGTAAAAGACAACCGGCACGCTGAGCGCGAGGCTCGCCCAGCGCAGGAGCTGTTCGTAAAGAGGGTCCATGCCGCTGGCAGGATTCTGCGGCGTTGCCGGACCCGCCAGATACGACGCCAGCGCGAACATCATGACAGGCATCATGCCAAGCCCGGCCACGCCAAGGCGCGTCAGCATGTCGCGGCGCTGTGCATCCATCCGCGCCCGTCGCTCTTCACTTGCCAGTGGCAGAGGGGTATAGCCGAGGGCGCGGATCACGCCGAGGATCGCCTCGTCTTCCACGCAGGCATCGCATTCCAGGTGCAGGCGGCGGGTCGCGAAGTGGAGATGCACGGACCGGACGCCCGCTTGTCTGCCCAGACTTTGTTCCAGCAACCAGACACAGGCGGCACAGCGAATATCCGGAATGAACAGTCGCCATTCGCGCGTGCCCTCTGGCAGTGTCCGCACCGCGCGGCTGAAGTCGATGGACGTGGTTTTGGCGGGAGATGGGCGTGGCGTGGCAGCCACGGGCTCCACCGCGCACTGCTCGCGATAGCGGTAATAGGAATCCAGATGAAGGGTGTCGATCAGCTGCGCGGCGGCCAGACATCCGTGGCAGCAGAACTGCTGCAGTTCCCCGTCTTTTTCGCGCACAAGCGCTTCCCCAGCCGGCAAGGGAGCCTGACAGTGAAAACACGGACCTGTGCGGACTTTATCGAGCATCAGAACTCCAGACCTGAAAGGGGGGTTTCCACACGGCGGCGCAGGCGCCAGGTGTTATCCGTTCCGCGCAACTCCAGATACCAGACACCTTTCTCTGCAAAAAGGCGTTGCAGACTGTCGTCCGTGCTGCTGTAGCGACCCGTACCCTCGCGTGCCAGAGGTATGACGCGGTCTTGTGCACTGTCTGTCACGTGAAAAAGAGACAGCACCACGGCGGGCTCATCTTTTCCGGCGAGCGTCAGCACGGCCCGGCCTACAGCCGACTCGTTGTGGAGTGAGGCGTGCAGCCCCAGGGCCTGCGCTGCGCGGTCAAGATCCTGCAACTGATTGATTCCCTGTCCGTCACGATAATAGGTGTCCACGACGACATCGTCGGGGTATCGCGTTGCGCTGCCAATCATCACGCCGCCGAACAGGACCGCGGCAAAGGGGACGGACATGAGCACCCACGGCCATCGGTGGCGGTACCACGCATCGGGGGTGGCAGATTCAGTCATCATCATGCTCCTCGCGCTGTCGGTTCAGGGGACGGGGGCCGAAAAACCGGGACTCCGCGTCAACCCGCAGGAGGGCATCTTCCGTCTGCACGGTAAAATCGAACTCGGTGTTGAAGTCCTGCAACCGGTCCGGATCAACCTGTACGCGGACCACGTGTTCGACCATTTCGCGCGCCGGCACGTCCACCGGGGTATCCGGCAGCAGGCGCGCGTCTGGCAAGCCCTCCAAGGAGACGCTGTAACGCCCGGAGGCATTGCCCATGTTGATGATCTTCAGCGTGTACACATTTTCGATCCGTCCACCGGCCACTTCCTGATACAGCTGCCCGCGGTCCCGGATCACGTCCAGACGCAGGGGCGTGCGCGTCCAGAGCACCCCGGCGAACAGGCTTCCCATCACCAGGAGTGCGAGCCCGTAGCCGATCAGCTTTGGCCGTTTCCAGGTCCACTGTCCGCCCGCGAGCTTGTGCAGCGTGGTGTAGGAGATCAGCCCCTTGGGGTACTGCATTTTCTCCATGATGCTGTCGCAGGCATCGATACAATGGGCGCAGCCGATGCACTCGTATTGCAGGCCGTCGCGAATGTCGATGCCGGTAGGGCACACCTGCACACACAGCGTGCAATCGATGCACTGCCCCAGTCCCTGTGCCGCGTAATCGCTGCCCCGTTTGCGGGCACCGCGCACTTCCCCTCGCGACGGATCGTAGGAGATGATCAAGGTATCCTTGTCGAACATCGCGGACTGAAAGCGGGCATAGGGACACATGTAAATGCACACGTGTTCGCGTAACCAGCCGGCGTTGATGTAGGTGGCCAAGGTAAAGAACAGCGACCATGCCAGCGGCGTCAACGGCAGTTGCCAAACCAGCGCATCGCTGACCAGAGCCCGGATGCCGTAAAAATAGCCGACAAAGGTCAGGCCGGTCAGTGCGGCGAATCCGAACCACATGCCGTGTTTTAGCGTGCGGCGCCACAGTTTGTTCCAGCCTGCCCGGTTACGCCCCTCCCGGGAAAAAAAAGACGGCGTCTGGTCCAGCTTGATGCGCTGGTGCCGCTCTCCTTCGGTGATCTGCTCCGCCCACGAGAAAATGGCGGTCCAGATGGTTTGGGGGCAGGTGTAGCCGCACCAGACTCGCCCCCAGAGGGTCGTCACAAAAAACAGCGCAAACGCAGCGATCGTCAGCGTCCACATGAGCAGCACAAAATCCTGTGGCCACAGGGTCAGCCAGAACAGGTGAAACTGGCGTGCGGGCAGATCAAAATACAGTGCCTGGCGCCCGTCGATCTGTAGCCACGGCGCCAGGAAATACCCCAGCAGCAGTGGCCATCCGGTAAACAGGCGGATGTTCTGGAACACCCCTTCCATCGCCCGGATATAGATCTTTTCCTTTTTCTCATAGAGATTGAAAACGCGCGAATCGACGTCTTCCGGAAACACCTCTTTTACGGGAACTCGCTCCATAGGACCCTACTGCTGGTATTGCAGGCTCTTCACATAGGCGGCCAGGATGTGCACCTTGTCCTCTCCCAGACGTTCCCCGAAGGCCGGCATCTGTCCATTGCGACCATTGCGAATGGCATCTTCGATGTGGAGCCGCGAATTGCCGTACAGCCAAGTTTCGTTGTTCAGGGCCGGCGCGCCCATCATGGGCTGACCGCTGCCATCGGGCCCGTGGCACGCCACACAGAACATGGCGAAGCGCGACGCTCCAGCGCTGGCCAGTGTCTCGTCCACCTCCCGTCCAGCCAACTGCATGACGTACTCCGCGACCTCCGTGACACCCTGGTCCTGCAGGGCGGCGCCCCAGGCGGGCATCATCGCCTGTCGTCCATGGCTGATGGTGGTCTTGATCTGCTCTGCCTCGCTTCCCCACAGCCATTCCTGATCTGTAAGGTTGGGGAAGCCCTCATTGCCGGTGCCGGCGCTGCCGTGGCATACCGAGCAATTGGTGGCGAACAGGCGACGCCCCATGCGCATTGCTGTGACGTCCTCCATCAGGGTGTCCACGGGGACGGCCGCATACTGCGCATACAGCGGGCCGTAGCGCGCATCGGCTTCGTCCTGCGACGCCGTCAATGCATAGACCTGAGACCAGCCCCCCAGTCCGGCAAAATTGCCCAGTCCAGGGTAGTACAGCAGGTACCCGATGCCGAACAGGATGCTGAGAATGAATCCCCAGAACCACCAGGCGGGAAGCGGGTTGTCATATTCCTCGATGCCGTCGTAGGAATGACCGGTGGTCTTGCCCGGGTTCTGGGTGGAACGGTTCAGATACAGGATCAGGAAAAAGGTCAGCAGGGAGCCCAAGGTCCCGAGTATGACAAACCAGCTGAAGGCACTGCTCATGGTCGCCCTCCTTGTGTCGGGGTGATGGCAGAGCGTTTGCCTGCCGTGTCATCGTCTTCCAGAAACGGCAACTGCGCCGCCTCATCAAACTGCTTCCTGCGGCTGGGGCCATAGGCCCACCAGACCACGGCGGTAAAGCCAATGGCGCACAGGACAGTAGCCAGGCTGCGAAAATCCGTAATGTCCATGCTTATCGTCTCTCCGTAATCAGGGTGCCGAGCTGTTGCAGATAGGCAATGACTGCATCGGCCTCGGTCGCGTTTTCAAGGCCCTGAGTGGCCGCGGCAATGTCCTCGTCCGTGTAGGGAACACCAAGGGTTTGCAGTGCGGCCAGCTTCTTCGGCAGCGTGTTCAGATCCAGTGTGCGCTCGAAGAGCCAGGGGTAGGACGGCATGATGGAACCTGGCACGACGGAACGCGGGTCCAGCAGATGGGCCCGGTGCCAGTCATCGCTGTAGAGTGCACCGACACGAGCGAGATCGGGACCGGTGCGCTTGGAACCGAAGACGAAGGGGTGGTCATAGACCAGCTCGCCGGCAACGGAATAATGGCCGTAACGTTCCACCTCTGCCCGCAGGGGACGAATCATCTGGGAGTGGCACACGGTGCAGCCCTCGCGGATGTAAATGTCGCGTCCCTCGAGCGCCAGCGGGCTCAGGGGCTTCAAGCCGTCAATGGGTTCGGTGACTACCTTCTGGGACATCAGGGGCACAATCTCGACGATTCCGCCGAAGCTCACAGCGATCACGATCAGCACGATCATCAGGCCGATATTTTTTTCGATGAAGGCGTTCATGCCGGCACCTCCTGTGACCCATCACGCACAACGGATTCCGTCACGGGAGCGCCGAGGGCAAGCTGACGGGTTTTCCACACGTTCCATGCCATGATCAACATGCCGAGGAAGAAGATGGCGCCGCCGATGAAGCGCACAACGTAGCCCGCGTAGGAGGCTTCCACCGCCTCAATGAAGCTGTACGTGAGCGTGCCGTCACTGTTCACGGCGCGCCACATCAGACCCTGCATCAGCCCGTTGACCCACATCGATACGATATAGAGCACGGTGCCGATGGTAGAGAGCCAGAAATGCAGATCGATCAGCTTCACGCTGTACATCGCACCCGCCTTGCGTCCGTACATCAGCGGGATCAGGTGATAGATGGCGCCTATGGAGATCATGGCGACCCAGCCCAACGCGCCGGAGTGCACATGACCAATCGTCCAGTCCGTGTAGTGCGAGAGCGCGTTCACGGATTTGATGGACATCATCGGGCCTTCAAAGGTGGACATGCCGTAAAAGGATAGCGACACCACGAGGAACTTCAGGATCGGGTCGGTGCGCAGTTTGTCCCAGGCGCCGGAGAGGGTCATGATGCCGTTGATCATGCCGCCCCAGGAGGGCGCGAGCAGCACCAGCGACATGGCCATGCCGACGCTCTGTGTCCAGTCGGGCAGTGAGGTGTAATGCAGGTGGTGGGGGCCGGCCCACACGTAAATCGCGATCAGGGCCCAGAAGTGCACCACGGAGAGGCGATAGGAGTACACCGGGCGCTCTGCCTGTTTTGGCACAAAGTAATACATGATGCCGAGGAACCCGGCGGTGAGGAAAAAACCTACCGCGTTGTGCCCGTACCACCACTGCACCATGGCGTCCACGGTGCCGGCGTAGACCGAGTAGGACTTGGTCAGTGTCACCGGCAGAGCGAGGCTATTGATGATGTGCAACATGGCAACTGCAATGATGAATGCCCCAAAGAACCAGTTAGCCACGTAAATATGGCGTTCTTTGCGTTTCATCACCGTGCCGAAAAACACGATCGCATAGCAGACCCAGACAACGGCAATCAGGATATCAATCGGCCATTCCAGTTCTGCATATTCCTTGGAGGTGGTCAGGCCCATCGGCAAGGTGATCGCCGCTGAGACGATAACCAGCTGCCAGCCCCAGAACACGAAAGCGGCAAGTTTGTCCGAGATCAGACGGACATGACAGGTTCTCTGCACAATGAACAGGGAACAGGCCATGAGCGCAGACCCGCCAAAGGCGAAGATCACGGCGTTTGTATGCAAGGGGCGCAGTCTCCCAAAACTGAGCCACGCCGTATCGAAATTCAGCGAAGGCCAAGCAAGTTGCGCCGCGATGAAGACGCCCACCAGCATCCCCACTATGCCCCAAACGACGGTCATGATGGCGAACTGATGGACAACCTTGTAGTTGTACTGAGGATGGACAGTCATGCGTTTTTTCCCAATGCAAGCCCGAATAAAAAGGTGTTCGGGGATGGACTCGAATCCTGCAAACGCGATGCGCTAAGAAGGGCCACTGCGATTTGCCGGTCTGACATGCTATAGCACTTTCTGGCGAGCACTTTGACTAGCAGCATGCATCTTTGCAGAGACGGAGGGGAATAACACTGCGATAGCGCAAAGTTTCAAAGGATTGTCGATGTTTGTCATAACTATGGCAAGAATGTGATTTTGTGCGTCAGCGAGGGATTAAAAATTGCCTTGGCTGGCGTTTTTTTATAGCGTACGCACTTATTTTTTTGGGCAAGGGCTTCTTCCAAAATGAAAAAAACATTCCGCACGTCTTTACTGGCCGCATCCATCGTCGCGGCGGTGTCGACTTACTCCTCCACGCTCCACGCACAACAGGTCAATGAAGGCGACAGCACCGTGCGCTACCCGGCCACCTATTTTGCCGAATGGGCGCCAACGACCGCACAGGACATGATCAACCGGATTCCGGGTGTCAGTGGCGGGTTCGGCGGTGGTGGCGGTGGGCCTGGCGGCGGCGGGGGCGGCTTTGGGGGCGGCGGCGGGGCTGAGCAATTCCAGAATGGCCACATAGGTCTTGCGCGGGGCTTCGTCGTCCCATTTCTTGTCGCGCATGATGATTTCCAGCAACTCTTCCATGGACTCGGTC
>CAZICZ010000007.1:0-204679 GCA_964538025.1 uncultured Klebsiella sp.
CGGCTTAGAAGGCCGTTGCTCTATCCAGCTGAGCTATACCCCCGGGGAACGGTCCGAACGTGACAAGACGAAGGCGTTAAGTGAAGAGGGAAATGGGGTGACCGATGGGGCTCGAACCCACGACAACCGGAGTCACAGTCCGGGGCTCTACCAACTGAGCTACGATCACCAATGAACTTTGTCATGTCTTAAGGGAGTGGTCGGGGTAGAGAGATTCGAACTCCCGACATCCTGCTCCCAAAGCAGGCGCGCTACCAGACTGCGCTATACCCCGTTACCCTGCACCGTAATGCAGGGTCGGCATAATACTCACGAGTCATTAGGCAGTCAATCTCCGCATGGCACAAAAGTGGCGCCGTCACCGCTCGATTCGCCACACACTGCCGTCGGCAGAATCTTCCACCACGACTTTCATGGCCGCAAGCTTGTCGCGAATCTGATCGGCCAAGGCCCAATCCTTGTTTGCACGCGCTTCACGTCTTTGCAAAATCAGCGCATCGATGTGTGCATCCACGTCGCCCTCATGCTGCCCTTTCAAAAAAATCTCCGGATCGGTTTGCAAAATGCCAATCACCTGGCCGAGTCGCACCAGCACGCGACCCAACTGTGCCGCCGTTTCAACATCCGATTCCCGCTGACGATTGATCTCGCGTGCCAGGTCGAACAACACCCCCAAAGCGACCGGGGTATTGAAGTCATCATCCATCGCCGCACAGAAGGCCTTTTCAAAACGGCTATTGACGAGATCCCGTGCCGTGTCGAGCGGGAGTCCCCGCAGTGCCGTATAAAATCGCTCCAGAGCCATGGACGCCTGGTGCAATCCCTGTTCCGCGTAATTGATCGGACTGCGGTAATGGCTGGCAATCAGCAGATACCGAATGACCTCGCCGCTGTATTTCTGCAGGACGTCTCGTACCGTGAAGAAATTGCCCAGTGACTTCGACATTTTCTCGTTATCAACCCGCACTGCACCGTTGTGCAACCAGTACCGGGAAAACTGTTTTCCGGTGGCTGCTTCAGATTGGGCAATCTCGTTCTCATGGTGCGGAAACACCAGATCCGTTCCGCCCCCGTGGATGTCGAAGGAATCTCCAAGACAGCAGGTTGACATGGCGGAGCACTCGATATGCCAGCCCGGTCGCCCGTATCCCCACGGAGAATCCCAGCCTACTTCACCGTCCGCCGCAGCTTTCCAGAGGGCAAAATCCCGGGGATCGCGCTTCAGCTCACCAATCTCGATACGCGCTCCTGCCAGCAATTCCTCGGGGTTTTTGTTGGACAGTGCGCCATAGTGCGCGAACTGGGAGACCGCATAGTACACGTCCCCACTGCTCACCTTGTACGCGAAATCATCCCGGATGAGACGCTCGATGAGCGCGATGATCTGGTCGATGTGCGCAGTGGCGCGTGGCTCGATGTCAGGCCGTTGCACAAAAAGCGCCGCCTCGTCTTCATGAGACGCCTTGATAAATCGCGCCGTCAAATCGGAAAAAAGTTCATCGTTTTCTTTTGCGCGCTTTAAAATTTTGTCATCGATGTCCGTGATATTGCGCACATACGTGACCTTGAATCCGCGATGGCGCAAATACCGTGATATCACATCAAACGCAACGAACATGCGGGCGTGTCCAATATGACAATAGTCATAGGTGGTGACGCCGCACACATACATTTTCACCTTGCCCGGTTCGAGAGGGACGAAGGGTTCTTTTTTTCGCGTTAATGTGTTGTATACCTGAAGCACTGGCTGACTCATCCTGAAATTTTTGCCCATGAATCCCGCAGGGTCACGGTACGATTAAACACCAGTCGATTCTCTGTTGAATCGTAACGATCAACACAGAAATACCCTTCGCGCTCGAACTGGAAGCTCGACTCGGGTGCCGCAAGACGCAAACTGGGTTCTGCTTTGCATCCTGACAATATCTGTAAGGAATCCGGATTGAGACAATCCTTGTAATCGGCAATCGATTTGTCATCCGGATTCTCTTTATTGAACAGTCGATCGTAAACACGCACCTCGACATCCAAAGCCTCTTGCGCGGGAACCCAGTGAATGACTCCTGCAACCTTGCGCCCTTCCGGATTCACGCCGAGAGTGGCCGCATCATAGGAACACAACAGTTCCACCACTTGCCCGTTGGCATCCTTTCGCACGTCATCGCAACGAATCACATACCCGCCACGCAGGCGCACTTCCGCACCAAGGCTCAGGCGCTTGTATTTCGGGGGCGGGATTTCTTCGAAATCACTGGCATCGATATAGAGTTCGCGTGCGAACGGGATCTCCCGACTTCCCATGCTATCGTCCTTGGGGTGACAGGCGAGCTGAAGCGATTCGACCTTGCCTTCCGGATAGTTCGTGAGGGTGACCTTTAACGGTCGCAGGACACACATGGCCCGGGGGGCAACGGCATCCAGATGTTCACGGATACTGTGCTCCAGCATGGCAACATCCACGACCCCTTCGCTACGCGCCACGCCGGCACGATCACAGAAATTCCTAATGGATTCAGGAGTATAGCCGCGGCGTCGCAGCCCGGACAGTGTGGGCATGCGGGGATCATCCCAGCCCTGCACATAGCCTTCCATGACCAGTTCCTTCAGTTTGCGCTTGCTCATCACGGTGTAATTGATGTTCAGACGGGCGAACTCAATCTGGCGCGGCAACACGTAGTCAGACAATGGGGCGTCGCTGTCGCTCGCGGCATGGAGGGTACGAATGTCCAGGGCCTGCAGAATCCAGTCATACAGAGGCCGGTGATCTTCGAATTCCAGCGTGCACAGGGAATGGGTAATGCATTCCATTGCATCCGAGATGCAATGGGCGTAGTCATACATGGGATAGATCGGCCACGTATTGCCCGTCTGGTGATGTTCCACATGACGAATGCGATAAAGCACCGGGTCCCGCATGTTGATATTGGGAGACGCCATGTCGATCTTGGCACGAAGACTGTGCGCCCCGTCAGGGAATTCCCCAGCGCGCATGCGTGCAAACAGATCAAGATTTTCCGCGACGGTGCGGGTGCGAAACGGGCTCTCCCTACCCGGGGCGGTCAGCGTGCCGCGGTATTCTCTCGCCTCATCGGGGGACAGACTGCACACATAGGCCTTGCCCAGCGTGATGAGTTGCACAGCGAAGTCATGGAGAGCCTCGAAATACGATGACGCATAGCGAACCTCCCCGTTCCATGCGAAACCCAACCATTGAATATCCGCCTTGATGGAATTGATAAATTCCTGGCTTTCTTTTTCAGGATTGGTGTCATCGAAACGCAAATTGCAGCGGCCGGCATAGCTTCCGGCCACACCAAAATTCAAACAAATTGATTTGGCATGCCCGATATGGAGATAGCCATTCGGCTCCGGAGGAAAGCGCGTTTGGACACGTCCCTGATGCTTGCCGGTCGCCAGGTCTTGCTCAATAATGTGCCGAATGAAATTCGGTGCCGGCGATGTAGTGGACGAGTTGGCGTTGCTGGTTTGCGGATTTTCTGAAGCGCTCATGTCGTGGTTTTTCGCTTTCTCACAAGTGGCAAAGCACGTATTATAACCGCTCCACGTCTTTCTCATAAGAGGCGCAGGCCCTTTAACCTCAAGGTTGTGCACAATGATTGTCTTTAAAACGAATTATGGTGATATCACGATTGAACTGGACTTCGAAAAAGCGCCGGTTTCTTCTGCCAATTTCCTCGACTACGCCAAGAAGGGGTTCTACGACAACACCATTTTTCATCGCGTCATCGACAATTTCATGATCCAGGGCGGCGGTTTCGAAAGTGGTCTGATTCAAAAGCCCAATGGCAAACCGATCGTGAACGAAGCCGACAATGGGCTGCCGAATGACATCGGCACACTGGCCATGGCACGCACCTCTGATCCGCATTCCGCCACCTCCCAGTTTTTTATCAACGTTGCCAACAACACCTTCCTCAACCACAAGAGCAAAACGGCCCAGGGCTGGGGATATGCGGTGTTTGGCAAAGTGACGGCGGGCATGGATGTCGTCAACAAGATCAAGCAATGTCGCACCACCTCAAAGTCCGGGCATCAGGATGTGCCGGTAGACGAAATCATCATTACCGCCACGACGGTGACATTGCCTGACGCCACCCCGGAAAAAGCCACTCAACAATAAAAAAATGGCACGCCATGTCGAATGCAGGGAAGACGCTATTCATCTCAGATTTACATCTTGATGCGGAACTCCCTGCCATCACGCAGTGCTTTCTGTCCTTTCTCTCCCGCATCAAGGGCTGCGATGCGCTTTACATCCTGGGCGATTTCTTTGAGGTCTGGGTGGGAGATGATGATCGCAGCCACCTCCACGAGACCGTCGCGAATGCGCTCTCCGCGCTTGCCGCATCGGGGAGCCGTGTGTATCTCATGCACGGCAATCGCGATTTCCTCATCGGGCAGGACTATGCCCGGCAGTGCAGTGCCACGCTCATTCCCGAACCCAGCATCATTGAGCTTTTCGGCAACAAGATCCTGCTGATGCACGGTGACAGCCTGTGCACACGGGATGTGGACTACTTGAAATTCCGCAAAATGGTGAGAGCAGAGCGCTGGCAGCAGGATTTTCTGGATCGCTCTCTGGTCGAACGCCACATGATCGCGCAACAGACGCGGGCGCAGAGCAAGGAAAAGAGCCGCATGAAGGCGTCCGAGATCATGGACGTGACCTCACAGGAAGTGATCGAGCAGATGAGCCTGCATCAGGTGAATTTCCTCATCCATGGTCATACCCACCGGCCCGCCGTCCATACGCACCGCTTGAAGGCTCCCCTAAACGGCAAGATGGAAGCCGTCAGGATCGTTCTGGGGAGTTGGGACAGCAAAGGCTGGGCCCTGGAGATATCGGCAAGCGGTTACGACCTGAAGCATTTCCCCCACTGAGGGCGCCGACCCCGTCTCAGGAAAAACTGTCAACGTGCTGAAAATAGCGCTCGAAGTGTGCCTGGCAGAGCGTGAGCAGTTGCTCGTCGACCAGGTCCGCCAGAGCCTGCGTGCTCAGAGTGGCGTAGGCCGGCGCAACCGACAGGCCGCACTCTTCCAGCACAAGCTGTTGCAAAGGGGCCTTCTGAAACAGGGTATTGATCCAGCAATACGGTGACAGCGCCATATTGACCGGCAGGGAAAATCTGGCCATCGCCTCCAGGAGGGCCTGTCGCGACACCACGTGCAGCTTGTCCTGCATGATCTGCACCGTCAGCGCCTCTATACGGCGCAGCACCGACTCCTTCTCTTCATCCTGATAGGCATTCCAACGGATGACCTCAAATGCATAGCGCTTACACCCACGGCAGATGCTGTCACCGACCGAGGTCGTGGAGCAGACACCGATACACGGCGTTCTTGTAAGACGGCTTTTCAACGCTGACATCCTGATAGGCGAAAAAACGGAGGGTAAAAGTGAGCCGCCATTATACGGACACGGATGCCAAGCGCTAGAGTTTGAGTGCCCGATCGGCTATACTTGCGGCCCGATTTTCAACGCTTGCCGAGGGTCCGCACACACCTGCGCAAGCCCGCATCTGCCACCCATAGCCGACCAGATGAATTGCTACAACCAGCGGCTCGCAAGAGCCTTGTGCGTGTCATTTCTGAGCTGTCACTCGCTACCTAAACGTCTATCGACAAGGGGAACACTGTGTTAGAAGCCTACCGTCAACATGTCACCGAACGCGCCGCCATGGGCATCGTCCCAAAGCCTTTGGACGCAGAACAAGTCGCCGCATTGGTGGAACTGCTCAAGACACCTCCCAAGGGTGAAGAGGACTTCATTCTCGATCTGATTTCCAACCGTGTTCCCGCGGGTGTCGATGAGGCGGCCTATGTAAAGGCTGGTTTCCTGTCCGCCATCGCCCGTGGTGAAACCCGCTCTCCCATCATTGACAAAGCGCTTGCGGTAAAACTGCTCGGCACAATGCTGGGAGGCTATAACATCAATACCCTGGTGTCCTTGCTGGACGACAACGAACTGGCCCCGCTTGCCGTGAAAGAACTGTCCCACACCTTGCTGATGTTCGATGCCTTTCACGATGTCGAAGAGCGCGCAAAAGCGGGTAATCCGCATGCCAAAGCCTTGCTGCAATCCTGGGCGGATGCGCAGTGGTATACCAGCAAACCCGATCTGCCTGTCGTTTTGACCGTCACGGTTTACAAGGTGCCCGGTGAAACCAATACGGACGACCTGTCCCCTGCGCAGGACGCGTGGTCGCGCCCCGATATCCCTCTGCATGCGCTCGCCATGTACAAAATGCCGCGTGACGGGGTCACCAATGCCGCCGCGCAGATCGCCGAACTGAAGAAAAAAGGACACCCGGTCGCCCTCGTTGGCGACGTGGTGGGAACCGGTTCTTCCCGCAAGTCCGCGACCAACTCCGTGCTGTGGAATATCGGCAATGACATTCCCTACATCCCGAACAAGCGTGATGGCGGTGTTTGCATCGGCGGCAAAATCGCTCCGATTTTTTTCAACACCATGGAAGATGCCGGGGCATTGCCCATCGAGTGCGATGTCGATGGCATGGCAACGGGCGATGTCATCGACATCTACCCCTTCGAAGGCAAAATCACTCGCCACGGCTCGCAGGACGTCATCTGCCGCTTCGAACTGAAAACCGAAGTCCTGCTCGATGAAGTGCGTGCAGGTGGCCGTATTCCCCTGATTATCGGTCGTGGACTGACCGACAAGGCGCGTCAGGCTCTCGGGCTCGAGCCCTCCAAGGTCTTCCGTCTGCCCTTCAATCCCGTCAGCTCCAACAAGGGATTTACGCTGGCGCAGAAAATCGTGGGCAAGGCCTGCGGCGTGGAAGGCGTGCGCCCTGGCAGTTACTGCGAGCCCAAGATGACCACTGTCGGGTCGCAGGACACCACAGGCCCCATGACCCGCGACGAACTCAAGGATCTCGCCTGTCTCGGGTTTTCTGCCGACCTCGTCATGCAGTCCTTCTGCCATACGGCGGCGTATCCGAAGCCGGTCGATATCGAAACCCAGCACACCCTGCCCGACTTTATCCAGACACGCGGCGGCGTCGCCCTGCGTCCGGGTGACGGCATCATTCACTCCTGGCTGAACCGGATGCTGCTGCCCGACACCGTCGGCACCGGAGGCGACTCCCACACCCGTTTCCCGATTGGTATTTCCTTCCCAGCAGGCTCGGGCCTCGTCGCCTTTGCCGCGGCGACAGGCGTCATTCCGCTGGACATGCCCGAATCGGTGCTGGTGCGCTTCAAGGGTGAGATGCAGCCCGGCATTACGTTGCGCGACCTCGTGAACGCCATCCCGTATGCAGCACTGCAGTCAGGAGATCTGACCGTCGAGAAAAAGGGCAAGAAGAACATCTTCTCCGGCCGCATTCTGGAAATCGAAGGGCTGCCCAATTTGAAGGTCGAGCAGGCCTTCGAGCTGTCCGATGCCTCAGCCGAGCGCTCTGCAGGCGGATGTACGATTCGCCTGAACAAAGAGCCGATCATCGAGTACTTCAAGTCCAACATTACACTGCTGCGCTGGATGATCAGCGAGGGCTACGGTGACGCCCGCACCCTCGAGCGTCGTGCCCGTGCCATGGAAGAATGGCTGAAGAATCCGCAACTGCTGGAGCCAGATGCGGACGCCGAGTACTACAAGATCATCGAAATCGACCTGAACGAGATCACCGAACCCCTGCTGGCCTGCCCGAACGACCCGGACGACATCAAGCCGCTGTCCGCCGTGCAGGGCACCAAGATCGACGAAGTGTTTATCGGTTCCTGCATGACCAACATCGGCCATTTCCGCGCCGCAAGTGAAGTGCTCAAGCAGGTCAAAGGCATCCTGCCAACCCGCCTGTGGGTCTCACCGCCCACCAAAATGGACCAGCATCAGCTGGTGGAAGAAGGCGTTTACAGCGTCTTCGGCGTCTCCGGTGCACGCACCGAAATGCCGGGCTGCTCGTTGTGCATGGGGAACCAGGCGCGCGTGGCACCCAACTCCACCGTCGTCTCCACCTCAACGCGCAATTTCCCCAACCGCTTAGGCGAAGGCGCCAATGTATTCCTGGCGTCATCCGAACTGGCTGCCGTCAGCGCCGCACTGGGCCGCATTCCCACAATGGAGGAATATCTGGGGTACATGAAGAACGTCGACACCATGTCGGACAAGATCTATCGCTATTTGAACTTCAACGAGATCAAGTCCTACATGGATGCCGCTGAGAAAGCCAAGACCATTCCTTTCGTGAATGTGCGCGAGGTTGAACTTGCATGAGGCCTAAAGGCACCTCTTAAAGCGCTGGGCAAGGCATAAAAAAAGCCAGCATCCGCAAGGATGCTGGCTTTTTTGTTGGGGCTGATTCAAGAGCGTTTACTTCAGGCTCTTTGCCACAATCTCGTACACATCCTTCGACAGATCCGGCACCTGCATGATGCGCTGCAATTGCGCGCGCATCAGCGATTGCCGCGTCGCATTGTATTTTTTCCAGCGGGTCAACGGTGTCAGTTGCCGTGCCGCAATCTGTGGATTCAAGGCATTCAATTCGATAATGCGGTCCGCGAGAAACGCATACGCCTCGCCAGACACATCGTGGAAATGCAAGGCGTTCTGCGCACAAAACGCACCAATCAGGGACCGGACCTTGTTCGGATTGCGTATAGAGAACGCGGGATGTGACATCAGGCGCTTGACCCTTTCCAGAGCACCGGGAAGCACGCCGCTTGCCTGGATACTGAACCATTGATCCACGACCAGCGCCTCGTCCTTCCAGATCTCGTAGAAGTGTGCGAGCACCGCATCGGCCAAGGGGGCTGCCTCGGGCATCGGGCAATTAACGATGAGTCGAAGTGCGGCGCTCACATCCGTCATATTGTCCGCGTGATCGAACTGATCCTTGCACGCCTGCAACCAGTGCAGCTCTCCTGTCCGCAACAGATAGCCCAGACAGGTATTTTTCAGGGCGCGCCGGGCAATCCCGGCCGCATCCGCGCGGTAGGGAACAGGTGTCGCATTCAATCGGAACAGCGTTTCGCATTCTGTCGCCATGGCCTGCGCCAAGGCATTCGCTACAAATTCCCTCACCGCATGAATACCGGCAACATCAATCTCCTGTGCCTCCTCGCTGAGGTAGGCTTCGGAGGGTAGCGTCAACAATTGTGCGACCATCTCCTTGTCATGGTCGATACCATTGTGGGTCTTGTCGATGCTTGCCTGTGCGATGGCCTTCATGGCCACCGGGACACGGCCATCCAGCACCAGATCACGACCCGCCTGGTAATCCAGCAGCAGGGATTTCATGACGCCCACCAATAATTCCTGCGCACAATTCCAGCGATTGAAACCATCGCTGTCGTGCGTCATGAGAAACAGCAAGTCATCTTCGGAATAGGGATAACTGGCGCGCACGGGCGCCGAGAATCCGCGAAACAAAGAAGGCACAGGCTTTTCCGGCACATCGGTGAAGACGAAGGATTGCGATTTCTCACGAATGGCCAAGACCTTTTCACTGCACTGTGCATGCGCTTCGCCCTCCAGCACGAGGTTGAGCGCACGCCCCTGGCGATCCAGAAGTCCCATGCGCATCGGGATCAGGAAGGGAAGTTTTTCCGCCTGCTCCGGAGTCGGTGGGCAGGATTGCTCCACGGTCAGCGTGTAGGTCTTTCGCTCGGCATCGTAGGCATCGCGCAGGCGCACCTGAGGCGTCCCCGCCTGCGCATACCAGCGCTTGAACTGGGTCAAGTCCTCGCCACTGGCATCTTCCATGGCTTTGACGAAGTCATCCGTGGTCACGGCCTGTCCGTCATGACGCGCGAAATAGAGATCGCTGCCGCGACGAAACGCCGCCTCACCAATCAGTTCACGTATCATGCGCACCACTTCTGCCCCTTTCTCATAGATGGTGAGCGTGTAGAAATTGGAAATTTCCATGTACGACTCGGGGCGCACGGAATGCGCCATCGGGCCGGCGTCCTCTGCAAACTGTGCCGTCCTCAGGAAGGTCACATCATCGATGCGTTTCACCGTGCGCGAGCCCATGTCCGAAGAAAACTCGGCGTCACGGAACACGGTAAAGCCTTCTTTGAGACTTAACTGGAACCAGTCCCGGCAGGTCACACGATTGCCCGACCAGTTGTGAAAGTACTCGTGCGCCACCACGGCTTCAACGCGCTGGAAGGCCGCATCCGTCGTCGTCGCGGGATTGGCCAGCACACAGGAGGTGTTGAAGATATTGAGTCCTTTGTTCTCCATGGCCCCCATGTTGAAATCATCCACGGCCACGATCATAAAGATATCCAGATCGTATTCCCGTCCGAACACCTGTTCGTCCCAGGCCATGGCGTTTTTGAGCGACTGCATCGCGTGCTCACATTTGTCCTGGTCCTTGGCTTCCACAAATATTTGCAGGGTGATCTCCCGCCCGGAACACGTCGTGAAACGATCCTCCACGCAGACCAGATCCCCCGCCACCAGGGCGAACAGATAGCACGGCTTGCGGAACGGATCTTCCCACGTGGCCCAATGACGGCCATCGGCCTCCTTTCCGCGCGCAACGGCATTGCCGTTGGACAACAGAATGGGATAACGCGCCTCCTCGGCGACCACCGTCGTGCGGAAGGTCGCCATTACGTCGGGACGGTCGAGGTAATAGGTGATCTTGCGAAACCCTTCCGCCTCGCATTGCGTGCAGAACATCTTCTTGGATTTATACAAGCCTTCCAGACTAGTGTTTTCCTGTGGCTTGATCTGGGTGACACATTCCAGAATAAACGTTGCGCCCTTTTCATCTACCGCCGAAGGCAACTGGAGGATGGTCAGCGTCTCATCGGTAACGCGGTATTCCTGTGAAGACAAAGTCTTGCCGTCGATGGCGACCGACAACAATTCCATGTCCTGTCCATCGAGCACCAGCGGCACCGCACGGTGCTCGGCATAGACCGGATTGCGGCGCATTTTCAAGCGCGACATGATCCGTGTGCTGGTCTCTCCCAGCTCGCACCGCAGGTCGGTTTCATCAATCAGGAAGGCCGGGGCCTGGTAGTCTTTCAAATAAATGGTGCTAGGGTGCGCATCTCTCATGGCATGACTCTCTTTCTTGAATGTCTGGCGCGTCAGGCGCTCGTTAATTCCACGGAATAACCGGCGAAGCGTCGGAGGTTGATAACCCCCGTGTCGAACATCAGGTACTGCCCCTTGATGCCGATCAGCGTTCCTTCGACCGTGGGATCGGTGTCGAAATTAAAGGACGTAATTTTTTCCGGATATGAGATCACCGGGTACTCTATTTTCACGGGGTCGACTCCGTTGAGAATACTGATCGCATGAAAACCGAAGCGTTGCACGAGGTCATCAATATCCTTGCGGCATACCCCAAGCAAGCGGTCTCGTTCTGCAAACAGATCCGTTTCATGATCGCTGCCTTTGAGCATGTCTCGCCAGTTCGTTTTGTCGGCCACATGCTGTTTGAACAACACTTCAAGACTGCCCGACTGCAGGCGGCTGCGCACGCGAATAATGGCCAGCGCCTGCACTGCCCCCTGATCTACCCAGCGGGTGGGGATCTGCGTCGCGCGGGTGATGCCGATCTTCACGCCGGAGGAATTGGCCAGGTACACAATATGGTCCTGCTGGCAGAACTCCTCCCCCCACGCGGGCTCGCGGCAGGTCCCCATGTCGTAATGGCATTTCTCCGGGTGAATAATGCAGGAGTCGCACTGCGCCAGTTTCTGGAAGCAGGGATAACAATAGCCTTGATTGAAACTCTTGCTGGTATTACGTCCGCAGTGCACACACAGGATCTGGCCGGTGAATTGCAGGCGCACAACGCGTCCCAAAAAAGGATTGAGAGGGACAATATCCGCGCCTACAGGCAGCGAATAGGCCACTGGAGCCTCCAGACGAGAGCGCATTTTGCGAATGGGACCGTGGACATGAATGGTCACAGAAAACTCCTTCAGGCTCAGTGGCGGGTGGGTGAATCGCGCCAGTGCAACGGGCTAGCCTCGGTGGCACAGGCCCCTCCCTCCTCGTGTTGATGTGCGGGCCCTTGCCCATTCTTCAAGCCGGAGGTATCGATATAGCCGATGCGCTGCTCTTCCTGCACGTGCAGGGATTCATAGGCAATTATGGCCTGCAGGCAGTATTCCACCTGCGCGGAAGACAGCCGCTCCCCGTTCGCCCAGCGCCCGGTTTCTACTGCGGTTTTGAGATTCTCGTGAATCTCGGGGGTAATACTGGCGATCAGCTCTGCCAGTGTGTCAATTGTCTGTGTCATGGCGACGGGTCTCCTTTTATTCTCACGCCGCGTGGCGGCGCACCTTGAAATAGCCCGCGATCAGGAGGCCCGCTACCATGCCGGAGAGCAGTCCTCCCACATGGGCGGCGCTGGCAATCCAGGAGGACGCCACCACTTCCATCAGGACCAGCGCCAGCAGAAGGACACCGATCATCGCAGGCGGCAGACGCAGGCGTCCATAGGGAAACTGCCATTGCCACATCCAGATGTAGCCCAGCAGTCCATAGACGACGCCGGAAAGGCCTCCGAAGTTGGCGGTGAGCGTCCACAGGTACTGGGTGGCATTGGACGCAAAGGCACACCACAGGACAACACCCAGCATCAGTAGACTGGACTGTGCGCGTTCGATCATGCGGCCAAACTGCCATAACCACAGGGTATTGAAAATGAGATGAATGGCACCGAAGTGCAGCAGGATCGGACTAATCGTCTGTGCGAGGAGTTGCCCGCTGGTGATCTGCGCCAGCAACTGCACAATCGCATTCCCGCCGGGCTGGATGACAAATTCGGGATAGAAAAAATCGGACACGGGATACAAATCGGCGCCAAAGTTGCTGACCAGCGCCACCACAAGCGCCGCCAGAATCAGCAGCATGGTGACCGGGGCTTGCAAAAAGGCCTGTGCGAGATTTCGCAGTACGTCGGTGAGGGAAAAATACCGCCCCAGCGCCTCTGCTCCCCGCTGATCCTGGGAAGGAATGGCGCCCTGTTCCCGGAGCTGCTGCCAGCGCGCCAGCGCCTGGACGACAATCGCGGCCTTGGCTTCTGTGGACACCCACAGCACCTGCGTGCCGTTCTCTTCGGTCACACGCACCTGCAAGCCGTGCTGGGCAATGGCCGCCAGCAGGCTCCGCAGATCGATGCCGGCATCCAGCACGGCGGCCCTAATCATCCGCGCGTCCCAGGCGATTGCCCCAGCCAAGCTTGCTGCGACAGGTCTGATAGAAGTTATGGTCCAGCGGATGAATCAGGCGGAGGCCACCCGGGCGCTTGCGCACGATCAGCTCATCACCGGGATGGGCCGGAAAACCCGTCGCCCCATCGCAACCAACCTGCGGCACGATGGAGCGCTGTTTGCCTACGACGATGCGGATAATGCTGTCTGCATCCACCACGAGGGGGCGGCTGCCCAGCGTATGCGGGTACATCGGCACCAGCACGAGGGCATTCAGGCTGGGGTGCATGATAGGGCCGCCGGCGGACAGCGCATAGGCGGTGGAGCCGGTCGGCGTGGCAACAATCAGACCATCCGACTGCTGACTGTTGACGAACTGCTCGTTCACGAACAATTCGAATTCAATCATGCGGGCGGACGTCCCTGGGTGCAGGACCACGTCGTTGAGTGCCGAGGCTCCCTGTATGACCTGAGCGCCACGCCGCAGCTCGCACTCAATCATGAAACGTTCCTCGACGGTGTATTTGCCCGCGAGAATATCGCGCAGCTGTGCCTCGATCTCATCCGGCAGAATGTCGGTCAGAAAGCCAAGGCGGCCGCGGTTCACCCCGAGAACCGGCACATTATGGGTCGCCATCAGCGGCGCAACGCCCAACATGCTTCCATCCCCGCCCACCACGATGACGAGATCACAGCGCTGCGCCAAGGCGTCCCGGTCCATGCGCTCGAATCCAGTGCCGCTCACCTGCTCCGCGCTGGACTGATCGACGATTACCCTGAGCCCGAGCGAACCCACTACCGTGGCAAGGGTCCGCAGCGTGTCGCTGACACCGGCGTGCCCCGGTCGCCCCACCAGACCTATGGTTTTGAATGCTGACATCGTGTGTTCCGGTGAACGCAGTGGAAGACCCGGCAGCCAGATGTCTGCCCGGGAGTGCGCGCAGTATAGCAGAGGGCCGGGCGGAAAAATCAGGGGGTGATATCCAGACTCAGGGGCTCGGCGGTATAGATCACTTCCTCCAGCGAGGGGACACTGTAGGCTATGAATATCTGCAAGCGGCGATTCGCAAACTCATCGCTCAGCCGCGCCGCATTGATCAGTTGCAGATACTCCACCGGGGCGAGCGCGCCGCCGGGGCGATAGGCCTTGAGGTCGGCGAAACTGCCGTCCCATGAATGCAGCGCGCCGCTGTCCTGCAGCTGGAAGAACCGTTCGCCATCGAGGGTCGCCAGAACATAGACATCCCCCTGCAGACCCACATGGCGTGGGTCAACATACAGGCTCAGGTTGACATCCACGCTCTCGTTGGTCCGCACCGCCGACACAAAACTCAGCCCCTTGTTGACACTGGCGGCCAGCGCGATGCGGGCCTCGGTCGCCGCACCGGAAAGGGTGGCGAGTGGCCGGTTGGGGAGATACGGCACCCGTGTGGGGAAGTACTGCGCCACCTGATGCCGCGTAATATTCAAGGCTTTCACGGCATCCGCACTCTGCGCTTGCCCTGCCGGCACGCCGCAGGGCAACCCCTGGCAGCGTCGCTCGGGCGACGAGAAACGCGGCAATCGCACCGCACCGCCAAAGGCACCCGGATAGGCCATGACCGTGGTAAACATCCCGTCCACACCATGGCCCGTGGCGAAATCGAAGGTGCCGCCGTAACCGTCCTCCCGGTGGGAGTGAGTCAGGCCCATGGTATGCCCCAGTTCATGCGCCACCACCGAGCTAACGGGGCAATCGATGGCAATATGGGAAAACGCATAGGCCTGCTCGTTGGAAGACTGCAAATCCCCCTGCGTCTGGAACCCTCCCAGGTTGGCGAGTCCGCAGCGATCGGTTTCCTGACCCTGCGGCCGGAACAGCATCACGACATCGGCGCCATAGGTGCTGCGAAGCGATGCGACCTGCGCAAAGGCGGGATCGGATTGACGTGTGAGAGCCTCCAGCGCGCTGTCCATGTCAGGGCTGTCGCTATAGCCTACCTGCGCGTGGTACACGGGCCGCAGCGTCACATGAACGCCGCTGTCCGCGAATATCTGATTGGCAATCGCAATCAGCTGATTGATGCGGGTGGCTGCCTGACCTTGGTAAAGCGCGGTGGCGCCCGGCGTGTAAAGCGCCATGACGTCGATGACCGAATTGCCCGTTTCGAAGGAACTCGCATCGTCAGGCTGTGTTCCCAGCAAGCGCTCATTGAAGTCGCTCACGCCATCGCCATCGGAGTCCTGCACAACGTCCTCGACCACAGGGATAAGCAGATCGTGCCGGCTCTCTCCCACAAGTGCCGTACTGATAATGCGGGGCTTTGTCGCAACCGACGTTTGTACCCGATAACTGAGCACTTTGGATTCGCCGGGCGCAAAATCGCCCAAAGGACATTGCAGCACACGCTGCCCCGCGACCATCCCCGTCAAACAGCCTGAGGGCGCCTGCACCAACTGGGTGTTTTCAAGCACGAAATAGAGACTGAGCATGAGGCCTTCATGTCTTTCCTGCGCGATATTGAGGATCTCCACGGACACCTGTACGAGTGCCCCCGCCACCACACCGGCGGCATTGGCACTTTGCCGGATGCGCAGATTGGCCCCGGTGATTCCACTGGTTCTGGCCTGCTCGACGAGCGCGGCGCCGTTATTCCCTAGACGCAGTGGCAGACTCTGGGGCGCGAGGTCAGGCATGGTGACCGCCTTGTCACGTTCCGGAATCCGGTAGTCCTTGTTCACCGGGCTGAGATCGCCCGACTCGGCCTGATACAGCCAGCCCAGAAAGTCCCCCGCGCCCTCATGACGGGTGGCAACGAGCTGCCAGGGAGAATCCCCGGTTTCAAGGTAGGCGAAAACGCCTCGGGAGCCGACCGTCATGATCAGTGGGCCGGCATCGGGATACGCCGGCGCAAATGCCGTGTAGCTTGTATCGCCGTTCACCTGCGGCTGCACGGCGGAGATCATCAGGGGAAGCGTGCCCGCGCCAAAGGGAACCGAAACCACACTTCCCTCCTGCAGACGGGACAGGAGATCCTCATCAACACGAATTGACTGGAGATCACGGCTGTTGGCGGGCGCTGCCGGCCACAGAGACGACGGCTGTGCGGCCTCCCACAACAGGCCCTCCTGCGCCATGACCGGCATCGCGGACAAAACAGCAACAAGGCTGATCAGGCACGCAAGCACAGCGCCGGGCCAACAAGGGCGCACAATCAGACACGTTAGGCTGGGTGAGCGAAGCGCGCTCATACGCCGTCCTCGGGTGGAAAACCAGAGGCGTCAGTATACGGAAAGCATGAGAAAGCGTCACGTGGGAATTTTTTCCACATTTGCTGAAAAAGGAAGCAATCCCCCCGTGTGGACAGCGAGGACGGTCTCCCCCGCTGCAATGTCGCCTTGGGCGATCAGGGAATAGACGGCTTTCATCATTTTTCCGGTGTACACCCCCTCGAGCGGAATACCGGTCCTCGCCTCAAAGCGGTCGATGAATGCTCGCAGGGCGGGCGTTTGGCGGGCATACCCCCCCTCATGAAACCCCGTCAGAATCTCCCACGGACAGGGGGCTGATGCGCCCACCGCCTGCAGGGAGGCAGTCACGAGTTGGCTTAGTGTGTCTTCCCCCTTCAGCACGGAGATCCCGGTGACCCGATAGGGGTGCGGTAAACCGGCAACGATGCCCGCCAAAGTCGTGCCGGTTCCGCAGGCAAGCACTACTCGGGCGGGGCACGGGATGGCGGAAATAATGTGGTCTGCAATCTCCCTGGCACCCAGCACTCCCAGCAGACCAGCGCCCCCCTCCGGAATGAGATAGAAGTCACCGACTGCCGCACGCAGCGTCTGCGCGAAGGCGGCACTTTCCTTCTCGCGATAGCGCTCCCTGCTCACGGGATAAAGACGCATCCCGCGCTGCTCACAGAACTGCAAGCAGGGGTTCAGCGGAGATACCAGCTCACCGCGCACCACCCCCACCGTCCGCAGCCCGGTGTGAACTCCGGCCGCAGCCAGGGCCACCAAGTGATTGGAATACGCGCCGCCAAAGCTTGCCACAGTGGTATGCCCTTCATCGCTCGCCCGCTCAAGATGGCATCGCAACTTGTACCCCTTGTTGCCGGTGATGTCGGGATGTACCCGATCCAGACGCAGCATATGGAGACGGACGCCACGGGCGTCCAGCCAGGGATCCTGAATGAGGTCGACGGGAGGAGTGACGAAATCCGTTTTCCAGAGCATCGCAGGCGTGTTAGGCACAATATCGCTCACCTGATGGCCCTGATGTGCTGTCGGTGTCGTCATTTCGCTCAGGCGTTTCTGTACTCATCAGTTAGAAAAAGCACCAGGGGAAGAAGTGGCAAAAAGAGGCGGTACTCGTTGGGAATAGCAATCACGAACAATGTGATGACATACCCAAGCATGGCCATTCCCACAATCCGGAAGCGTTGTCAGGTAAAACGTGTCAGCTGTGCCATCTCGTGTCGGTACGCGATACCAAGTGCCACCACCAATGACGTCAGCGGCGACAATAAAATCAGCGGGCTGGTGAAATTTCGTGTCAACATGAACACCTCACTAAAGTACTCCGCGTCGGGGAACAGCACAAAACTCAGCGTGGCCTGCGCGGCCACTGGAATACACAACAGCAGGATCTGCAAGGGCAACGACAGACTCACCAGGGCAAGCGCTGAGACGGCATAGAGAAAGGCCACATCGGCCCGCGTGAAGGCAAGGATGATGACAGAGAAAATCACCAGCACGATTCCACCTTTTTGCTGTGCCCGTGCCCGCAGCAATGCCTCGAGTACGAACAGACAGGCGAGCAGAATGAATGCACTGATTGGCCGATAGCCATCGAATATTAGGAAGGGATAAATCAGAAAAAATCCCCAGAAAAACGCGGTTTTCTCCAACATGGGAAACAGACGACGCAAGGCAAATGCACTTAGAAAGAGGCAGGTAGTGTCAAAGACAAGAATAGGGATTCGGAGCCCCGAAACAGGAGCAAAAATAGTCTCAATTCCCTGCGCAATCAATCGAAGCACAGCATAGGGGATCAGACGATACTGGTCAGGTGCGCGCCCCTCGAAATTCAATACGGCGTCGAGTATCGGCAGTGCGAATTCTTCAATGGCAAGGATGTGAATCCTGTACGCGGCCCATGACGAAAAGAGCGCAGCAAAAAAAAAGGCAAGGGAAAGAGAAATGGGCTTGCGCGGCACGTGCGTCCCTCCTCATCAGAACATAGATAAACGCCATGCCGAGTAGGCGCAGGCGCGCGGGTTATTGCACCCAAACGAGGCTAACAGGCAAACGCGGACGAACTCAAGCGCATGTACAGCGCATGACGGTAAATTTCGAAGGGGAAGAGAACGAGAAGGCAAGTGAGTGGCGGACCGGACGGGACTCGAACCCGCGACCTCCGGCGTGACAGGCCGGCATTCTAACCGGCTGAACTACCGGTCCACGTAAACATTTCGCTTGCTGATCCCAAAAGATCTGGTGGGTGTTGAGGGATTTGAACCCCCGACATTCGCCTTGTAAGGGCGACGCTCTACCAACTGAGCTAAACACCCGTTCTCTTGGGTGACGCGCATTTTACCGATCTGCGGGGGCATGTCAATAAATTTTCTCTGCCATTCAGACCTTCGTTTTGCCCCCAAATTCAGGGCACCGAGACACGTTCGTGCGCCTGTTCGCAGGCTATTTCGAGAGATGCTGGAAGGAGCCATCCCAATCGGCCGGGAGGGTCTGATGGCGAAGTGTCTCGATGCGCTCAAGATAGATTTCATACAGCAGCGCATGGGGTTCTTCATGATGCAATTGTGCAAACTTCAACGCCGCGTCATCCCACTGCATGGCGAAATAACTGTCCAGCGCAGCATGGTAACGTGCGAGCTTTTCATGCAGGGCCACACTGGCTTCCGAGGTTTTGCACAGCGGTTCGTAGGCGCGCACCGCCTGATCCTTGCCCTTGACCTTGACCTTGTCGATCAGCCGGCATACAAACCCGTCCATGCTCTCGTAGGTCTCCTCTCCGATGAGACATTTGAGGCCGTAGAATTTCGTCAATCCCTCGAGACGGGAGGCCAGATTCACGGCATCGCCCAGGACCGTATACGCGCGTCGATAAACGGATCCCATGTCCCCCACATCCATCATGCCGGTATTGATGCCGATGCCGATGTTGATGGGCGGAAAACCCTTCTTGGGAAACTCCACACGCAACTCCTCCAGTTTGGCGAGAATCTCCAAAGCCGAGGCCACCGCATTCGCCCGATGATTCTTGTCTTCGAGAGGCGCGCCCCAGAATGCCATCACCATATCGCCCACGTATTTGTCCACGGTGCCATCGTGCTCGAAAATAATTTCGGTAACCGGCGTGAAGAATTCATTCAACAGCTGTTTCAGCTGCGTCGCGGTCAACGCTTCCGAGACACTGGTAAAATCACGAATATCGGCAAAGAGCACAGTCATCTCACGGCTCTCCCCTTCAAAGCTGTAGGCCTCCGGATTCTCCAGCATGGCATCAATATGGGCGGGTGGCACATATTGATCAAACATCCCCTTGATCGTTTTCCGGGTCAGGCGTTCACTCAAAAATCCATAGGCCATATTGACAACACACAGGACCAGAATCAGCAGCAGTATCAAGGTCAGGGAGAGGTCCATCTTGGCGCTGGCCCACAATTCGAAATTCGCCCACACGGCGGACACAGTCAGCAAAACCCCGCTTATCCCGAGCATTGCCGGGCCAAGAAAGGGCAAGACAATGCTCATGACGATACCGAGGCCAAGCAGAATGACGAGAATGGCACCGTCCTCCCAGACGGGCTCATAAGGAAATACCGTGGCTACCCGCTGCTGCAGCGAGTCCATCGCATCCTGCACATCGCTCTGGGTGCCGGCAGCAAACTCCTGCACAACAAACGAATCTAGAATGCCGTTCAAAATATTGGCTTGCACCTCCACCCCGGGGGACACCGCCTCCATCGGCGTGGAGCGGAGATCGAACATGCCCGTCGCGGTGGTTCCCACTAACACAAGTGCCCCTTCCAGCTTCTCGGACGGCACCGTCCCACTCAGGACATCGGTGGCGGAGACGTAGGGATAGCTCCCTCCCCCGCTCAGCACCGAGCGCCCGACATAGGGCACCAGCACCTGAGCACGCGTATCCGTGGCCAGCTCATATTGCCCCGCATTGCGGCCCACCCGTATGCCTTCCACCTGATGAATATCGCCCACGGGGAAGGTGACTAGCTCGAAGGAGTCTTCAAAGTAATACAGCCGCGCCATCTCCAGGGCGAGCGTGGGGTACAGCGCATTTTTATAGCGCACCACTAGCGGCACACGGCGGATAATCCCGTCCACGTCGGGCAGTTGATTCATGATGCCCGCCCCGGCCGCGGCCTCCTGCAGCACAGGAATGTTCGCCGTGTATCCCGCCATCTCCTGCAGCTGCACCTCCTCTGCCCGGGTGGAATCGATCGACACGATGGACGCGGGCAAGGCGCCGTACTCCACTTCCTGCACGGGATTGAAGGACACTGCAAGCACCACGTCCATGGAGGGATTGGCGATCGCGTTCGCCATATAGGCATCGGCATCGAGGACCGTTTCGACATCGCGCATGCGCGTGACGAAGTCCTCTTCCAAGGTCGCGGGATCCACGCGTCGCAGCAGATCCTGCATGGCGTTACGCTGTGGTTCGGGAAAGGTGACGTCGAACCCGACCACAATCACACCGTAGGCGGCGAGCTGCTCCACCAGCTTGCCCACCTTGAAACGGTCCCAGGGCCATTGCCCCTCGGCCTGCAGACTGCGCTCGTCGATATCGACGATGACGATTTTGTTGTCGGGGTTCTTCAGGGGCTTGGGCATCAGCGTGAAACGCTGATCGTAGAGAAGATTGTCGAGCCGATTGATCAGGGTGCCGATCCCAGCCGGCGGCATCACATGCATCCAGCTGATCAGCAGGGTCATCAGCAGCCCGAGACTCACAGGCAATCGACGCCCCTTGAGCAGGAATCGCGTAAGGCTGGAGAAAGAATTCTGTGGAGACATGGGACGCCGGAAATCGCACAAAGGTGGCACGGAGTATAAGTCAAAGCGCCTGTACTTGACACGCGAGTCCCGGTACCATTCCCGCCCGGTCTGGCAGATAGACACAGCAGGACCTTTGTTTCCCTCAACTCACGACGTTCTTCACGACACTCACATGGAAATTTTCAAGGAATTTACCTTTGAAGCGGCCCACCGCCTTCCCAATGTCCCTGCCGGACACAAGTGCGCACGGCTGCATGGCCATTCGTTCTCGGTGCGTGTTGTCGTCGCGGGACCCGTGGGTGAAACCAGCGGATGGGTGATGGACTTTGGCGACATCAAGGCCGCATTCAAGCCGATCTGGAACCAACTCGATCACTATTACCTGAATGAGATTCCTGGCCTCGAAAATCCCACCAGCGAAAATTTGGCGATCTGGATCTGGAACAAACTCAGCCCCGCCCTGCCCGCCTTGTGCCGGATTGAAATCCGCGAAACCTGCACCAGCGGCTGTCAGTACAGCGGCCCTGTTTCTGCCTGAGTGATCAGGACAGCGCAAACGCTTCAGGTGACACGTCCTCATCGGCAAGTGCAGCCGGATCGACGGCAATGCGCTCACTGATCAGACGCTTGCACACGATGAATTCCTTGGCCCGATTGATACAATCCACCGCCACAATGTGATTGCCGGCAAGATAAAAAACGGCGATGCCTCTGTCGTCGAGACAGGTGGGATCTCCTCTGACAATCTCGTGTTCGTGCTCCAGACGCAAACCGGCGCTTTGCAGCTTCACGTTGTACTGATCGGACCAAAACCAGGGAAGGGCCTCGTAAATCTGGGGCTTGCCGCAGAGCGTAGCGGCGGCACAACGCGCCTGATCAACAGCATTCTGCACGGACTCCAGGCGCAGACAGCGACCGTAACGAGCCGACGGGAAAACCGTGCAGTCACCGGCAGCAAGGATGTCGGGATCGCTTGTCACCATGTAGGCATCGACCACGATGCCATTGTTGATTTCCAGTCCTGCCGCCTCTGCCAGGGAGGTGCCGGGAATCACGCCCACCCCGATGACCAACAGGTCGGCCACCCGACTACTTCCGTCGGAAAACCTTACCTGCAACTCCCCCGAGACGCTTTCTGCGTGGACCGCCTGCAGGTCCGTCATCACCTGCACCTGATGGCTCTCGTGCAGCAGGCGGAAATAATCGGAAATCACCGGGCTGGCCACACGCTGCAGCAGACGCTGACTCATTTCCACCACCGTCACCTGCATGCCATGCGTTGCCATGACCGCCGCCACTTCGAGCCCGATGTACCCACCCCCGATGATCACAGCGCGTTTACCGGGCGCCATTTCTCCCCGCATGCCATCGACATCGTCGGCATTGCGCAGGTAGTGCACGCCCGCCAGGCCTTCACCTAGCGGCAGCCGACGTGGACTTGCTCCGGTGCACAAGGCGAGCTTGTCATACCGCAGATGCTCTCCTGTCGACAACGCGACGGTGTGATCTGCACGGGAGATCGAAAGCACCGTCACGCCACAGCGCAGTTCGATCCGATTATTTTCGTAGAGGGCCAAGGGACGCAGGGCAATCGCCTCTAACGTCTTTTCCCCTGACAGATAGGCCTTGGACAGCGGCGGCCGGTGGTAAGGGAGATGGGCTTCTTCCCCAATCAGAACGATTCTGCCCTGCCACCCTTCCTTGCGGGCCTGAACAGCCAGCAATGACCCGGCATGACTTGCGCCGACGATGATGAGTGTCTGAGTTTCCGATGACGTGTCCATAAGAGGCCTCTAAGGCGTTACCCGCCAGTCAATGGCGTGTTTGCCGTGCTGTTCGAGATAGACATTGGTGCGCGAAAAATGATGATTACCGAAAAATCCGCGGCGCGCAGACAGAGGCGACGGATGTGCAGATTCGAGCACCAGGTGGCGCGTGCGGTCAATCATCGCGCCTTTGCGCTGGGCGTAACTTCCCCATAACAGAAAGACGATGTGCTGCTGTGTAGTATTGAGGACGGCGATGACCCTGTCCGTAAACAACTCCCACCCCTTGCCCTGATGCGAGGCCGCATTGCCCGCCTGCACCGTCAGCACCGCATTGAGCAGCAGCACCCCCTGTTGCGCCCAGCACTGCAAATTACCGGTTCTGGCGGGAGGAATGCCGAGATCGCTCTGCAGCTCTTTGTAAATGTTTTTCAGCGAAGGAGGCAGGTCGATTCCTGCCTTGACAGAGAAACACAGGCCGTGTGCCTGACCCGGTCCGTGATACGGATCCTGCCCGAGAATGACCACCTTCACCTCGTGCAAGGGAGTTGAATTCAGGGCGTTGAAAATCTCGTCGCCCGCAGGATAGACCACTTTACCAGTGGCCTTTTCGCGCTGCAGGAAGGCGCGCAGCTTCCGCATGTACGCCTGCTCAAACTCGGGCAGCAGGTGCTGCTTCCACGAAGGATCAAGTTTGATGCGCTGCGCGCCGGCACTTTCCATGGTGCCACTTACTTGTCGTGTTGCGGACGCATGTGAGGGAACAACAACACGTCCTTGATGGACGGGGCATCGGTAAACAGCATCACCAGGCGATCCACCCCAATCCCTTCCCCGGCGGTGGGAGGCAAACCGTATTCCAATGCCGTCACGAAATCCGCATCGTAATGCATGGCCTCGTCGTCACCGGAATCTTTTTGGGCAACCTGTTCCATAAAGCGGGCTGCCTGATCCTCTGCGTCATTTAGCTCTGAGAACCCGTTGGCAATCTCGCGCCCACCAATGAACAATTCGAACCGGTCCGTGACCTCGGGATTGTGATCGTTCGCACGCGCCAGAGGAGACACTTCGGTCGGATATTCGGTGATGAAGGTAGGCTGCAGCAGCAAGTGCTCCACTTTCTCGTCGAAAATGGCCATGCAGATGCGACCGGTGCCCCAACTGTCTTCGTAGTGAATTTCCATTTCGTCCGCGAGCGCTGCCACGCGAGAACGATCGCTCAGCTGTTCGTGACTGACGCCCGGGCAATGCTTCACGATGGAATCCCGCACACTGAGGCGATTAAAAGGCATGGCAAAATCCAGCGCAAGGCCCTGATAGGTGATGGCGGTCGTTCCCAGGACCTCCATCGCCACCGTCCGGAAAAGGGACTCGGTAAAGTCCATCAACTCATGGTAATCGGCATAGGCCTGGTAAAACTCCACCATGGTGAATTCCGGATTATGCCGCGTTGACAGTCCTTCGTTGCGAAAGTTGCGGTTGATCTCAAACACGCGTTCGAATCCGCCCACGACCAGACGCTTGAGGTACAGCTCCGGGGCAATGCGCAAATACATCTGCTGATCCAGTGCATTGTGGTGCGTGATGAAAGGTTTGGCCGACGCACCGCCGGGAATCACCTGCATCATGGGCGTCTCGACTTCCATAAACTGGTGTGCTTCAAAGAAGCGGCGCAGGCTGCTGATAATTCTGGAACGGGTGACAAAGGTTTTACGCGACTCTTCATTGGCTATCAGATCGATGTAGCGCTGGCGATAGCGCACCTCGGTATCGGCAAGTCCGCGGTATTTGTCAGGCAAGGGACGCAGGGATTTGGTGAGCAGGCGAAGATCGGAGATCCAGACCGTAAGCTCGCCCTTGCCCGTGCGAAACACATGCCCTTCCACGCCAACGATATCCCCAAGATCGAGGCCTTTGATTTCGGCATGCAGGGAGTCAGAAAGTTCTTTGGGGTTGAAGTAGAGCTGGAGCTGTTCGGAGACATCCTGTATTACCAGAAACGGCCCGCGCATGCGAACAATGCGACCCGCCACCTTGACCGCCGGTTTTGATAATTCAAGCGCTTCCTTTTCGGATTCGCCATACAGGGCAATCACGTCCGCGGCCACGTGGGTCCGCCGGAAATCGTTGGGGAACGCATTGCGTTGGGCGCGGATTGCGTCCAGCTTTTCACGTCGCTGGGCAATCAACTTGTTTTCATCGTGATGGGCCTCGGCTCCTTGCGTCGGCTGCCCCTGAGCGGTTTCATTCTGATTAGTCACTGCGCTTATAACCCCATTTTCAAACTGGCTTCGATAAACTTGTCCAAATCGCCGTCGAGTACGGCCCCGGTATTGCTGACTTCAACGCCCGTGCGCAGGTCCTTGATGCGGGACTGGTCGAGCACATAGGAACGGATCTGGCTGCCCCAGCCGATATCTGCCTTTTCTTCTTCAATTTCCTGTGCGGCCTGACGACGTTTGAGCTCCTCCATCTCATACAGCTTCGCTTTGAGCTGTTTGATGGCCTGGTCTTTGTTCTTGTGTTGCGATCGCTGGTTCTGGCACTGCACCACGATGCCGGTGGGTAAGTGCGTGAGCCGGATTGCCGAGTCCGTTTTGTTGATGTGCTGCCCCCCGGCACCGCTTGCACGGTAAGTGTCCACACGGACGTCGCCCATGTTCAGATCGATCTCGATGTCATCATCGACTTCGGGTGACACGAAGACGGACGAAAACGAGGTATGCCGCCGGTTGCCGGAATCGAAGGGCGACTTGCGAACCAGACGATGGACGCCTGTCTCGGTGCGGAGCCAACCAAAGGCATATTCTCCGCTGATGTAGACGGTGGCACTCTTGATTCCCGCCACTTCGCCGGCCGAGACTTCCACTACCTCCACGTTGAATCCTTTGGCCTCTCCCCACCGCAGGTACATGCGCAGCAGCATCTCGGCCCAGTCCTGCGCCTCTGTGCCACCCGAGCCCGCCTGAATGTCCACGAAGGCGTTGTTGGCATCCATGCGTCCGGAGAACATGCGGCGGAACTCCAGCGTCTCCAATTGGCTGCCCAAGCTTGCGAGTTCGCTGCCAACCTCTTCGAACAAGGCCTCGTCGTCTTCATCCTGCGCGAGTTGCAGCAGTTCCCGGCAATCGGCAAGCCCGCTGTAGAGACGGTCGATGGTGCTCACCACCAGCTCGAGCTCTGCGCGCTCCTTGCCCAGCGCCTGCGCGGCTTCCGGGTTATCCCAGACTTTGGACTCCCCCAGCTCCAGCTCAACCTCTGTCAGGCGGTCCTTCTTGACGTCGTAGTCAAAGATACCCCCGAAGCGTGTCGGTGCGGGATTGGAAGTCTTTGATTTTCAACAGGGTCAGGTTGGCTTCGATCATGCGGGTCTCACTGGCGTCCGGAGTAAAAAAAGACGGGCATTTTACCCTATTCGCGCGCAGAAGCCACCGCCGGGCCGGCCACAGCTGCTGGCGCTTCTGATAGAATCCGTGCATGTCGCACCCTCCCTCCCCTGTCCTCGAAAACGCCGATCTCCAGTGGCAGGAAAGTGATGCCCCTTTTTCCTCGCGCTTTGGGGACATCTATTTCTCCCGAGAGGGAGGACTGGCAGAAACAGAACATGTCTTTCTCGCCGCCAACCGCCTCCGGGAACGCTGGAAGGCGCTGGACGAGGCCTTGGCTCGCGGGGACCCCGAGGCGCCTCAGGTTTTTACAATCGGCGAGCTGGGCTTTGGCACGGGGCTGAATTTTCTTTGCACCTGGCGCGCCTGGCAGGCACTGTCCCCCCGTTATTTGCGCCTGCATTTTGTCAGCTGCGAGCGATTTCCGCTGACTCTGGAGGCCCTGCGCCGGGCATTGGCCGCGTGGCCGGAACTCGCCCCCTTTGCGGATGCCCTCCTGCAACACTATCCCGATCACAGCGCCGGCCTGCACCGGCTTCCACTGCTGTCCGCGAGCGACCAGACTCCCGTTTTGCTGGACCTGTATTACGGCGATGCCAGCGAGATGCTAGCAGCACAGGAGCGCCGCACGGGCGTACAGGTGGACGCGTGGTTTCTCGATGGATTCGCCCCGCGCGTCAACCCGGACATGTGGCAAGAGGGACTGCTGCGCGAAATCGCACGTCTCAGCGGTCCTGGCACGACTTTGAGCACCTACAGTGTTGCAGGGGCTGTCACGCGGGGACTGGACAGCGTCGGGTTCCGCGTGGCTAAGCAGCCCGGATTCGGCAAGAAACGGGAAATGCTGGTGGGCACCATGGCAGACGCACCCTGCGTCGTCTTGCCTCCTCGCTGGCTGGCGATGCACAGGAAACAGGCGCCTGTCCGCAGGGTCGCCATCATCGGGGCCGGAATCGCGGGCTGCGCGGCCGCCCATAGTCTCGCCCGCCGGGGATTCCAGGTAACGGTTTTTGAGCGTGCCGCCGACATCGCACAGGGCGGATCGGGCAACCGTCAGGCCGTCCTGCAGTGCCGCCTCAGCAATGCCCTGAACGGCAGTCGTCAGTTCAATCTGCACGCCTTTCTGTATGCCGTTCGCAGTTGGGACGCGCTGGCCCTCACGCATCCCGGACTGCCGTGGCACCGCTGTGGTGTCCTCAATCTGGCGACCGCCTTTAGCGCACGGCAAAAGAAGTGTGATGCGGTGGACGTGTCGCGCTATAGCGCTGCACTTGCACGGGTTGTGGATGCAGACACATGCGGACGGGAGAGCGCGCTCGCGCTGGATGAGGAAGCAGTAATGCAGCCTCTGGGCGGCTGGGTTGCCCCTCACGCGCTTTGCCGGGCCTATCTGGATCACCCCGCCATCACACTGCAGACAGGCACGGCCATCACCCATCTGCAGCGAGACAGTGCTTGGCAGGGCATGGACGAAGAAGGGCGTGAAATATTTCAGGCGGAGGCGGTGCTGATTGCCAACAGCACACAGCTGGGCGAATTCTCGCAGACGGCTCCCATTCCACTCCGGCCGATCCGGGGTCAGGTCACCTACCTCGCCGCGGGAGCGACAAGCCGCGACCTGAAGACGGTCATCTGCGGGCAGAGTTACCTGAGCCCGGCCTTCGAGGGACTGCACAGTGTCGGGGCAAGCTATTCCCGCCATGTCGAGGATTTGGCGATGAAGGACTCAGAGCATCTGCAGAATCTGGCCGGCATTGCACAGCATCTGCCCACCGGAACTCTCGACCATGGAGCGATCGCGGGAGGTCGCGTCGGTGTCCGCGCGACGACCAGTGACAGAATGCCCGTGGTAGGCCCAGTGCCGGATTTTGACGCATTGAAAGAGCTCTATCTGGCGCTGAACCAGTCCGCCCGCAAGCGCCCGCCAACCACCATGCCCTACCTTCCGGGGCTCTATGTCAGCGCAGGACACGGCTCCCATGGCTTTACTAACGCGCCACTGGCAGGCGAAATCATTGCGTCATTGATCGCCAATGAGATGTTACCGGTGACGGTTGCTGGAATGGAGTGTATTCACCCGGCCCGGTTTATTCTCCGGGAGCTCAGGCGGCAGGGGGTGTCGCACCAAAGAAAAGTCGCAGCGCCCGGTACAGACTGAAAGCATCCTCGCTGCCCGCTAATTCACGGATGGAATGCATGGCAAACGTCGGCACGCCGATATCCACTGTGTCGACCCCCAATTCTGTGGCGGTGATGGGGCCAATGGTACTGCCGCAGCCCATGTCGCTGCGCACGACGAAGCTTTGGACGGGGACCTCCGCCTGCAGGCACAGTGCCCGGAATCGGGCGACCGAATGGCTGCTGCTGGCATAGCGCTGATTCGCGTTGATCTTGATCACCGGACCCTGATTCAACAGCGGGCCGTGATTGCCGTCATGCTTGTCCGAATAATTCGGGTGGATGCCATGCGCGTTGTCCACGGAGATCATCAGCGAATGTCGGATAACCCGTTCGAATTCCTCCGCCTGCCGCCCAGGTTGGGGACTGCAGGCTGCCACCAGTCTTTCGAGAACGGAGCGCAGGAAGGTGCCCCCGGCGCCTGAGGCCGAACTACTGCCCACCTCTTCGTGGTCCGTGCATACGAGAACATGACTACGCTCGTCTCCCGCCTCTCGCAGGGCTTGCGCGCCGATGTAGCAGCTCAGCAAATTGTCGAGCCTGGCAGACGCGATGAACTCCCCGTTCAAGCCGACCACCGCTGGTGGCTGTGTGTCATACAGGCTGAGCTCAAACCCCAGGACCTTTGCAGCCTCCGAAAAGCCGACGTCATGCAGCCAGCCCAACACCATGTCCTCGAAGCCGCTGTCTCTGACATCGGTGGCCGCGAGAATGGGAGGCAAATGAATCTGTGCATTGATCGAATGGGATTGATTGGCGTCGCGATCCAGATGAATGGCCAGGCTGGGGATCACGGCAATTGCCCGACGCAGGTCAATCAGCCCCCATGCCAGATCGCCCTTCTCTGTCATGAAGTCCACGCGACCAGCAAGAGAGAGGTCTCGATCAAACCACGGATTGAGCAACGCACCTCCGTAGACCTCAACGCCGAGCTGAAAGTAATGCTGGCGGCGCAGTTCAGGCTGTGGCTTGACGCGCAGACAGGGGCTGTCGGTGTGGGCGCCCACCAGATGAATGCCAGCATCCAGCGACCCATTCGCGGGCACGGTAAACGCGATGAGAGATGCCCCGTTGCGGCACACGAAGTACCGACCCCCGGGCTGCAATTGCCACGGCGTCTCTTCGGTAAGCGCTTGAAAGCCTTGAGCGGTGAGCTGCGCCATCAGGGCAGCACAGGCATGGTAGGGAGTGGGCGACGCGCCGATAAACTGCAAAAGCCCGGCGTTAAACGCACTGCGATCTGTAGCCATCGTCATCGCCCCGTTCCCTCTTTCGTTCGGGTGTCCGCTTACTGCGCGTTCACCTGCAGCAGTTCCACATCAAAAATCAGCGCCGTGAAGGGACCGATGGGGCCAGACCCTGTTTCGCCGTAGGCAAGATTGGAGGGAATAAACAGGCGCCATTTGTCGCCTGGTTTCATCATTTGCAGCGCTTCTGTCCAGCCGGCGATCACCTGGCTGACACCAAACTCGGCGGGTTCACCTCGCTCCACGGAGCTGTCGAACACAGAACCGTCGATGAAGGTGCCATGATAATGTGCCAACACGCTGTCATTCAGGCCTGGGGAGCTGCCATCGGCTGGACCGGAGGCGATGATTTGATATTGCAGACCGGACGCGGTCGTCATCACGCCCTCTTTTGTTGCGTTCTCAGCCAGGAAGGACTCGCTTTCCGCACGAATGGCTTCGATTTCAGCCGCTTGTTTTTCCATGAGCTGCTGCTGGAACGTCTGCAGAGCTGTCATCATCTGTTCCATGGACAACTGGGGCTCCCCAGTCACGACGTCGCGAATGCCGGCGAAAAAGGCCTCGAGATTAATCGAATCCATGATTCCCTGACCCGCCAGGTTCTGGCCAATATTGACCCCGATGCTGTAGCTGATCTGATTGTCTTCGCTGCTCAAGTCCACCGCACTGTCAGCGGCCTGTGCGTGCATGGCGGTGAGCGATACGGCCAAGACGGCGCCGCGCAGGCTCAGGATGCGGGGAAAATTCATGGTGATTTCCTTCATTTGTCTCTGGGTTAGGGATGGAGTAACGCGCCCGGTGCGTTAATTCTCAGGCAGCGACGGGGCTGCAGGGCAAGGCATACTAACTGGACTGCACCCGAATTTCCACTTGGATTGTCCGCACGCACCGCCCATGCGGCCCCTGATGTACCTCCGGCAACTCTGGTAGCATGCCCCCCTGAAACCAGGAGTTCATTTGTGTCCCTTACCGCCTCACATCGCCTCTGTTTTGCCCTGACGGCACTCGTTGCCCTGTCTTCCTGCTCCCAGCGCTTTGCCATATCGGTCAACAACCAACCGGTTTACGACCCAAGGCCCAACGCCACCGCCTATCGCTTTGCCGACCCCGGCCTGCAAGGCTGCGTGAACCTCGCGCTGCAACTCCCCGATGCGACGCTTGAGGCCTTGCGGGTCCTCTCCTGCACGGGCTGGGAAATTGAATCGCTGGAGGGAATCGAGCTGCTGCGCGCCTTGCAGTTTCTGGATCTCAGCAATAATCGGGTGAGCAGTATTGCGCCTCTGTCTTCACTGCCCCGGCTGAGTTCGGTCAGCCTGACAAACAACCGGGTTCGCGATATCGCGCCTCTTTCCGGCATTGAGACCCTGACCTCGGCCACGCTTGTGGGAAACAATGAGATCGCCTGCGCACAGCTTGAGGGCTTGGCGAATCGCTTAGGGGACAACCTGCGCCGCCCGGATCAATGCCGACGATGACACAGCTCAGAGGGAATACGCACCGGCGGTGAGGGGAATGCCGCTGTGGAACCGGAATTCCGGGTCGGGAGATTCGATCAACTGCCTTTCCGCCTCGCGAAACCGGAGAATATGCGGGCTGATATCCTCATCCGCGTAGAGCGCCGCCAGGGAAAGATAGTCCTGGTAATGGCGCGCCTCCGATCGCAGCAATCCGCGATAGAACTTCTCCAGCGGGGCGTCCAGTGACGGCGCCAGCTTTGCAAACCGCTCACAGGAGCGCGCCTCGACAAACGCGCCAACAATCAGGGTATCGACCAGCACGTAACGGCCGTCGCGGCGCAGATGCTCCCGCAGCCCTCCCGCGTAGCGTGACGGTCCGAGATGAATGTACTCGATCGATCGCTCCGCCATCAGGTTCACCACCTGCTCGAAATGCAGCAACTCCTCCCGCGCCAGTTGTGACATCTTGCGTAGCAGTTCCGTATGT
Organism: uncultured Klebsiella sp.; assembly: GCA_964538025.1. Classification (GTDB taxonomy): domain Bacteria; phylum Pseudomonadota; class Gammaproteobacteria; order Pseudomonadales; family Pseudohongiellaceae; genus UBA5078. The sequence goes on from CAZICZ010000007.1 coordinate 31,711, forward strand.
TCCGAGTACCGGTAAAGCAGGCTCATGGCCGTTGCCGCCGCTTTCTTTTCGCAATTGGCATGGTCAATCAGCAGGATGTCCTGTTGCCGGAGTGCTTCGTCCACCCAGGCCTGGGGAGTTTCGCAGGCTAAAAATTCATTAATTTCTTTTAATATCATTCTATTACGTCGTCTTTCTGAGACTCTTCCAAAGAATCAAATTCTTCCAGCGCAAGGGAGTCCTCAGGCGCTGTGCGGGCCAGGAGTTGATCTGAGTGTTTCTTGCTGGCCCGCGCTCCCAGCGATTTCAGGCGCTCAACGCGTGCCACCAGATTCCCGCGACCGGAAATCAGTTTGTTGTGGGCCTTGTCATAACTCTTGTGCGTGGCGTCTATGCGCGTTCCAATTTCTTCGAGGTCTGCCGCAAACGCCACGAACTTGTCGTAGAGAGCACCGGCGGAGTGGGCAATTTCGATAGCGTTCTGATTCTGCTGCTCGTAACGCCAGATATTCTGAATGGTGCGCAAGGTCGCGAGCAGGGTCGAGGGCCCTACCAGAATGATGTTCTTCTCAAAGGCATCGGTGAACATCTCCCCATCGGCCTGCACGGCGACGGAGAAGGCCGCTTCAATCGGCATAAAGAGCAGCACGAAATCCAGGGATTGCAACGACATCAGGTTTTGGTATTCCTTGCCACTGAGCATCTTGATGTGGTTGCGCACGGAAAGGACATGCTGTTTCAGCCACTCGGCGCGACGTTCCGGCTGATCTTCCGAGCAATAGGCTTCATAGGCTTTCAGTGACACTTTCGCATCGATCACAATCTGCTTGTTTTCCGGCAACTGGACGATGACGTCCGGCTGTAGGCGAGCCCCGTCCTCTGTCTTGAAACTCATCTGGGTCTGGTATTCACGCCCTTTCACCAGGCCCGACTTTTCCAGGATTGTTTCGAGGATCACTTCCCCCCAGGTTCCCTGTGTCTTGCTCTCGCCTTTCAACGCATTGGTGAGATTGACAGCATCCTCGCTGATGCGGGCATTGAGTTCCTGCAGGCTGCGAATTTCCCGCGCCAACGAGAACCGCTCCTTGGATTCGCGATCGTAGGTTTCCTCCACCTTCTTCTCAAAAGACTGAATTTTCTCGTTCAGAGGGCGCAGGATTTCCGCGATGTTCTCTTTATTGCTGTCGGTGAAGCGGCGGCTTTTTTCTTCCAATATTTCCGTGGCAAGGGTTTTGAACTGGAGCGACATCTGCTCTCTGGACTCTTGCAGCAAGGCCAGTTTTTCGCCCGTCTGCTGTCGCTCCTGCTGCAGGGCGGTGGTGAGACTTGCCAGTTGTTCACGCAAGCCTGTTATGGTCTCGGCAGCGACGCGAAGCTCGGCGTCGCGCTGAGTGAGGCGCTCTGATTGGGCCTCAAGCTCTGCTTGTCTGGCGGCAAGACGCTCTTCCAGCACCGCGAGCTCACCGCGCAAATCCGGCGCTCGCCGCACATATTGCAACAAGGCCACCAGACCGAAGACGGCAGCGATGGCAGCAAGAGCAAGGGATTCAGGAGAGAGCGGCATAACGAAAACGCCTCCGGTGCCTGTCATCCCCGAGACGGGAACAACAGGCGGGATGATCAGACGAGGTTGCGATGAACGGCTCGGATCAGGGCATCGCGCAATTCAGGCGTCGCCGCGGCATCACTGCCGGTGGGTTCGGCCGTCACGGTCACACCGGCGTCATCCGTTTCTATTCGCAGGGTAAATTCGGGAAACTCTTCAGGGGGCGTTGTGTCCGCACCAAAAAGTCGTCGGAAAAAGCCGGGGCGTTCCGCCTCCTCTTCTCCCGAGAATCGCACCGTAAACACGGCGTTGTCGCGATTACTATCAACCACCAGGATCTCGGCATTGTTCAAGGATTGGTTGATCTGTGACCAGGCCCGGTCAAAGTCAATCCGCACCCGCAGCGTGTCACCGTTGGCGGTGGGGACGATATTCGCTTTGCTTTCGGCTTCGATGCTGCCCGCCAGCAAAGACACGGAAGACGCCCGGTACAAGTCCGTCCGGTCGGCCAGATACAGTGAAATATCGTCCAACATCGCGTGTTCGAGTGCCAGATCGGCCGAATTGGCAGGCCAGACGACGGGAGCGTCGGGATTCTCGACATAGGACTCGGAGACCTGAGTGACGTACACCTCCGAGTTGCCGGAGTGTAGACCGGGCTCGATCCGCACCTGGTATTTATTGCGCTGCCCTTGCTCACCAAGCCAGGCCGTTTCCATGATGGCGCGGATCGGATCCTCGTAGGACAGACGGATCTGCGCTGTAGACCAATAATCGCGCATTCTTGGCCAGACCTGGCCCGGCTCGGCGCCGATAACGATCCAGCGTCGATCGCCAAAGCGCTGCACTACAACGCCCTCACGAATATTGGTGTCCAGGGGACGAGGGCTGGGAGCTGTCAAGAAAAACGGGCGCTCTTCTGGAAGGGGATCGGGAATGACGTACAGGGCATCAAGGGTAAAACTGTCGAGCTCCGTCGGGATTTCCATCGGCGCGATGTCTGGGGCTACCAGATAATCTCCCTGCCGGTCGCGGAAATAACCGTCGTCGCCAGTAAGGTAGGAACATCCCGTGAGGATGAGGAGCAATGCGCTGCCCAGAGAAACCGATTTGACTGCCTGCATGTTGCCTCTCTACTTCACTTAAACACGTAATTCATGTAACAAGGCGATTGGGGTCGCGCTCAGGCGGGGATCTGGATGCCTGCCATCTGCATTGCCTGTAACACCGTCGCCCGGCAAGTGGGGCTCAGCTCCACCAGAGGAAGCCTAAGCCCTCCCTGAATCAATCCCATCTGCGTCATGGCCCATTTTACGGGAACCGGGTTGCCCTCCAGAAACAAACTGCTGTGGAGTCCTGCCAGAGGCGCATCAATCGCTTCGGCCCCTTGCGCATCTCCCGCCATGGCACGCGCGCACATCTCATGCATCTGTGCCGGTACCAGATTGGCCGTGACGGAAATGTTTCCTTTACCCCCGGCAAGCATCAATTGTCGCGCCGTGGCATCGTCACCGCTCAGGATACTGATGCGATCCGCGCACAGGCGCAGCAGCTCATGGCAACGGACCATGTCACCGCTCGCTTCCTTGATGCCGATGATGCGGGGATGGTCTGCCAGTCGATTGACTGTCTGAGCCTGCAAATCACAGCCGGTGCGTGAAGGAACGTTGTAAAGTATCTGAGGAATATCAACACGTTCCGCAATTGTTTTAAAGTGTTGGAACAGGCCTTCCTGACTGGGTTTATTGTAGTAAGGCACTACCAGTAGGCAGGCATCCGCGCCATATTCCTTTGCCGCTTCCGTGAAAAAAATGGCTTCACGCGTAGAGTTGGACCCTGTACCAGCGACAACTGGAATGCGCCCTCCGACCACCTGCACACAGTGCTTGATCAAGGCGCAGTGTTCCTGCTCTGAAAGCGTGGGGGACTCCCCTGTCGTGCCAGCGACCACCACCGCGTCCGTGCCACTGGCGATATGCCATTCCACCAGACGGTCGAATGCTGGGTAATCGACTTCTCCGTCTGCTGTCATGGGGGTAACCAGAGCGACGATACTGCCGTGAATCATTCCTTTTCCTCTATCCTGAGAGATTGAAAACTCGGGCGGCGACTGTACCACATCCGCTGGTCTCGCGACAAAATCTGCGACGATGACGGTTACCGATGACTACTGTCGCGCGAGGGCTTTCGCGTGGTGTCTGGCCACGCATTGATAATGGCCTTGATGAACGTTGCCAGCGGGATGGCAAAGAACACGCCTGCCAGCCCCCAGATGCCCCCAAAGAACAACACGGCACTGAGGATGGCCACGGGATGCAGGTTCACGGTTTCCGAGAAAATCAGCGGGACAAGGAGATTGGCATCCAGAAGCTGAATGACCCCGTAGGCGACTACGACGGTGAAAAACTCACTGCCAAACCCCCATTGCACATAGGCAATCAACATGACCGGAATCGTGACCACGGTGACACCGATAAAGGGAACGATGACGGACAGGCCCACCATCACGGAAAGCAGCAGGGCGTAATTGACACCCAGAACAAAGAAACAGAGATAACTGACCAGCCCGACAATGATGATTTCCAGCGTCTTGCCACGAATGTAATTGGCCAGCTGCTCATCCATTTCCTTCCACACCTGCAACATCAGCGGTCGGTTATGAGGTAGCAAGGTGCCTACCCAATGCACCAGCAACGCCTTGTCCTTCAACATGAAGAACACCAGTACCGGCACGAGCACCAGAAACACTGTCCAATCAAAAATGCGGGGAATGCTGGCGATGGAGTACGACACGACGCGCTGCCCCATTACTGCAAGATCGCCGCGCAAGGTCACAATCAATTCTTGAATCTGCTGTTCCGTGATCAGATTGGGGTAGGCATCGGGGAGATGGAGAAGCAGATTCTGCCCCTCGCTGATAAACCGAGGCAGCTCATTGATAAGACGCCCCAGCTGTCCCCAGGCCTGCGGGAGCAGGAACAGTAATATGCCGATAAACAGGCTGATAAACAGGACATAGACCAGAGTGACCGCAAAGAGATAGCGCACCTTGTACTGCAAGAGCCAGTTCACCAGACCCTGCAACAGGTAGGCAATGACCACGGCCGTGAGTAATGGCGCGAGAACCGACCCGATCGTCACCAGAACAAACAGACCCACGGCGAGCAGGACGACAAAGATGATGGCTTCTTCATCGTGGAAATAGCGATCGATGAAGCTGCGGGCAAGTTGACGCATGGACATGGGGTGGGTCAGCCTTTTTCAATCCAGTAGTGGTAGGTGGCGTCATCTTTGCTGAACGCGAGAATGGTGTGCCGACTTTGATTCACAAAGACATGAAAGTCACGTTCCGACCCGGGATCGGTGGCAATCACCTTGAGCACCTGACGAGGCTGCAAGGAGTTCAACGCCAGTTTTGCTTTCAATAATGGCATGGGACAGGCCAGCCCCCGCGCATCAAGTTCCAAATCTGCATTGATTTCCATGGGGCGGCATTTTAGCAAGCAATCCCTGAAGTGCCTAGTAAAGGGCCCGTCCACAAGGCATCGTCGCGACTCCAGGTGGAATTATTTGGACTGTCCCCGGTCTTAGGTTTACAGTGGCCGGAGCCCATCCGGCCGGTTTTTGAGACTTATGCGCAAAACGACTTTGACAGCCCTTTTCATGGGTGCCGCCATGACCTATGGAGCGAGCGCCCATGCGCAGGTGCAGCTCCCGTCGCTGGGTGACCGCATTTCCGGATTGATATCGCTTGATGAGGAATATGCGCTGGGGCGCGAGTTTCTTCGCTCAGTGCGTCGTAGCAGCGTGACAATCACCGATCCGCTTCTGAACGACTACCTCGTCAATGTCACGCACAGCCTTGCGCTTCACAGTGAGCTCAAGGATTACCGACTCGCCTTCATTATCATCGACAGTCCGGAACTGAACGCGTTTGCCGCTCCCGGCGGCATCATTGGTGTCAATGGCGGGCTGTTCCTGAACGCCCACACGGAAGGTGAGTTTCTCTCGGTGATGTCCCATGAGCTGGCGCACGTCAGCCAGCGCCATTTTGCCCGCAGTGTCGAAGATGCGCAGCGGCGGCGAATCCCCGAGCTTGCCACGCTGCTCGCCAGTATTGTGGTAATGGGCACGTCGGACGCGAATAGCGGGCAAGCCGCGATCATGGCGGCTCAGGGGCGCGCTATCGAAAACCAGCTGCGCTTTTCGCGCAGCAACGAGGCTGAGGCGGATCGGGTCGGCATACGCACCCTGTTTGATGCTGGATACGATCCTAACGAAATGCCTGCGATGTTTGAACGCCTGATGGGCCTCAACCGTTTTGGCACTCGTCCTCCAGAGTTCCTGCTTTCACATCCGGTGACGGAAGCGCGCATCGCCGACACCCGCGGAAGGGCCGCGCGCTATCCAAGTCAGGAAAGCAAATCCAGCCTCGAATATCAGCTGATGCGCGCGCGTATCAGAAATCACTATGAGCCCAATACAGAAAGCCTGATCAGCCAGTTTCAAAATGAAATCAGGGATTCTGCCGCCGAGTCCGAGCGTGTTGCAGCCCAATACGGACTGGCTCTCGCACTCATGAAGAGTCAGCGCTATACCCAGGCCCATGAAGCGCTGGAACCCCTGTTGTCCAAAGAGCCCAACAGGATTGCCTATGTTGTTGCCAAGGCCGAAATTTACACCGAAGGAAATGAAGCTGGGCGTGCTGCCGAGTTTCTACAGCGCCATCTGACAATCAATCCTGACAATCATGCCCTGACCATGACGTATGCCGACGCATTGATCGCCCAACGCAATTACCAGGAGGCCGTCAAGGTGCTGGAACGTCATGTTGTCACTCGTCCCGAAGATCACGATCTGTGGTACACCATCGCAGAAACCCAGGGGCTCGTAGGGGATGTCAGCAAGGTGCACCAGGCGCGTGCGGAATATTTCATTCTGGTGGGCGATTTTCGCAGCGCGCTGGAGCAGCTCTCGTACGCGCTTCGCATAGAATCGGAAAAAGAAAATAACGGTCCTCTGGTCGCAAAACTCCGCCAACGTTCCCGGGATGTAGAAACGCTCGAGCGCAACGCTCGCAGCCAATAAGACTAGGCCTTACCAGCCACCTTCAACTTGTGCTGAATTGAAAAATCCAGCATCCGCTGCAAAGGCACCATGGCCCTCTCTGCCAGTGCCTTATCGACGCTGACACGGTTCGTCCCCTGCGCCAGAGATTCATAGAGACGGTCCAAAGAATTCATCGCCATCCAGGGGCAATGGGCACAACTTCTGCAGGTGGCATCGTCTCCCGCAGTCGGGGCGATATAGAACTGCTTTTCAGGCGCAAGCTGCTGCAGCTTGTAGAAAATTCCGCGATCTGTTGCCACGATAAACGCGTCATTTGGCAGACTGACAGCGGCCTGGATGATCTGGGTAGTCGACCCGATAACATCGGCAATTTGCAACACAGCCTCGGGTGACTCCGGGTGTGCCAGCACGGCGGCCTCAGGATGCATTGCCTTGAGATCGAGTAGCCCCCGCGCCTTGAACTCTTCGTGCACGATGCACGCGCCATTCCAAAGCAGCATGTCGGCACCGGTACGTTTTTGAATATACGCCCCCAGATGTTTGTCGGGCGCCCAGATAATTTTCTGACCTTGCGCCGACAGATGCTCTATGACGTCGACGGCAATACTGGACGTGACCACCCAATCCGCGCGTGCCTTCACGGCCGCAGAGGTATTGGCGTAAACCACGACGACACGATCCGGGTGAGCATCACAAAACGCCGAAAACTCGTCGACGGGGCAGGCCACATCAAGTGAACAGGTTGCATTCAAGGTGGGCATCAGCACCGTTTTTTCAGGGCTGAGAATACAGGCGGTTTCTCCCATGAATCGCACTCCCGCAACAACTAAAGTCGACTGGGGAGCGTTGCGACCAAAGCGTGCCATTTCAAGTGAATCGGACACGTATCCCCCACTCTCTTCGGCCATCTCCTGCAGGAGTGCATCGGTGTAATAGTGCGCTACAAGAACCGCGTCTTTTTCACGCAAAAGCGTCCTGATTTTTGCCTTCAATGCATTTTTGCGTGATTCCTCCAATGGCTCAGGCAGCGACACCGCTGCCAGGTGCTCGCGAACGCGCTGCATGTCGGCAGCCAAAAGTGAGGGCGATTCTGTTTTCATGGTGGGCTCAAAATTCGAGAAGGTGAACAAGACTGAGAGTTTACACGACACTCCTCAAGGACGCATCTTGAGCCCCTGCGAGAACAATTGGCAGGCAGATGTGAAAATGGCATTATTTCTCCCCGTTATTTCGGAAGTCTGACAGCACCGATTACCAAGAATATTTATATCCCACACTCTCTTTTCGACTCAAAGGAATGCTCCATGTCAAAAGCCATAGTTATTGAACAAACCGGTGACTCAAGTGTCATGCAGTACAAAGAGGTCAGTATTGGCAAACCGAAGAAGGGAGAGCTTACTGTCCGTGCAACGGCCATCGGAGTGAATTTCATCGATATCTATCAGCGCACCGGTTTATATCCTGTGCCGCTTCCCTTTACACCCGGTGGAGAGGTGTGTGGCGTTGTGGAAGCAGTAGGCGCCGGCGTGACAAATTTCAAAGTGGGAGACCGCGTCGCCTGCGGGACAGCCGGTACGGGTTGCTATGCCGAAAAGATCAATATCGACGCTGGTAAACTTGTCAAAGTCCCCAAGCAGATCAGTGATGAAGTCGCTGCCGCGATGATGCTTAAAGGCATGACTGTGCAATATCTCATTCGGCAAATCTACAAAGTGAAAAAAGGAGACACCATTCTTGTTCACGCGGCCGCAGGCGGAGTCGGACTCATTCTATGTCAATGGGCAAAATCACTGGGTGCAACGGTGATAGGAACTGTGAGTTCTGCAGCCAAAGCGAAGTTGGCTAAAGCAAATGGCTGCGATTACACCATCGATTACACCAAGGAAGATTTTGTGAAGCGCGTCCGCACCATCACCAAAGGCGCCATGTTGCCCGTGGTATATGACTCCATTGGAAAAGACACCTTCCCCGCCTCTCTGGATTGTCTGCGCAAATTCGGTCTTTTTGTAACCTATGGCAATGCGTCTGGTCCTGTCCCTGCTTTTGCGCCCGCACTGCTCGCGCAGAAAGGTTCACTGATGATGACGCGACCGACACTGTTTAACTTCGTCAGCACACCCGAGGAGTTACGACAGGTCGCGGGAGATCTGATGAAAGTCATCAAGTCCGGCGCCGTTAAAATTGAAGTGAATCACCGTTACGCCCTCAAAGATGCCGCAAAGGCGCATGACGACCTAGCCGCCAGAAAAACAACCGGCTCTATTGTTCTCATTCCCTGAAACGGCGTCATAGACACATCCCCCCGCTTGGCGAGAAAGCGCCAGGCGACGGGGTGAATTCAGACGAAAAGTGAATTAACTACAGAAAAAAACAGGGGAAAAATGGTGGGTCGTGAGTGACTCGAACACTCGACCAATTGGTTAAAAGCCAACTGCTCTACCGACTGAGCTAACGACCCATGCAAGAAAGTGCGACATACTACTATCATGAGCGAAAAAGACAAGTCTTTTGGCGCAAAAAAAATGCTCTAAGACTGCTCTCTATTGATACCGTGTAGGGTCTTCTACACCCGCTTCGCGAAAGCCTCTCGCCCTGAAGCGACAACTGTCGCAACGCCCGCAGGCGCGCCCTTCCGCATCGGCTTGATAGCACGAGACAGTCAGGGAGTAATCGACTCCCAAGCCAGCCCCAAGAGCGATAATTTCCGCTTTACTCAAGGCAATGAGGGGAACTTCAATCTTCAAAGGAGCGCCTTCCACCGCCTTCTTTGTGGCCAGATTAGCCATCTTTTCAAAAGCAGCAATGAATTCGGGCCTGCAATCCGGATAACCGGAATAGTCTCGAGCATTCACGCCAATGAAGATGGCATGGGCATCCACGACTTCCGCGAGAGCGAGCGCATATGCCAGAAAAACTGTGTTTCGTGCGGGCACATAGGTAACAGGAATTCCGGCACTCTCTTGTTCAGGAACTGCCATTGACGCGTCCGTCAGCGCGGACCCTCCAAGCGCCCCAATCCCCAGTGGAATAACGGAATGCTGAACAACTCCAAATGCCATCGCTACTGCCCGTGCCGCATTCAATTCACTGACAGAACGCTGTCCATAGTCAAAACTAAGGGCGATAACCTGGAACCCCCTGCTTCTGGCAATGGCCAGGCAGGTGGTTGAATCGAGCCCCCCTGACGACAGCACAATGGCTTTCTTGGGAATAGTTCCCGGCATTCTCACCCCTTAGTCTCTAATCCTTTGCAACACGATTTACCATCAGTGCCCAGGCTCATCACCCCAAATATGCTTATGCAGTTGTACCTGCATGCGAACAGAAAGCCTGTCCTGGAGAATCCACTCAGCAAGATCCCGATAGTGCAATTCACCAAAACTCGGAGAGAAAAGAACTTCGGAGACGCGCGATTTCAAATCGAACTGATCACACTTTGCCTTCGACCATTCGTAATCCCTTCGATCGCAAATAACAAACTTAACCTGATCTTCTTTTTTAAGAAAACTCACATTGGATTCAAGATTCCGATCGCACTCCCCTGACCCGGGAGTCTTCAGATCCATAACTACAACAACACGACGATCGACATTTTCGAGAGTCATTGCGCCGCTTGTTTCTAATGACACTACATACCCTCGATCGCAAAGTGCCGTTAATAGCAGATGACAATTAGGCTGCGCTAAAGGCTCACCTCCGGTAACGGTGACATATCGCACACCTTGAAAGGATTCTACTTTGGCGACAATTTCGCTCACCGCCATTTGCTCGCCTTTATGGAAAGCATATTCCGTATCGCAGTAAACACAGCGCAACGGACAACCCGTTAATCGGATAAAAACAGTGGGAAGTCCGACTGTAGAAGTTTCACCTTGAAGTGAAAAGAAAATCTCATTAATGCGAAGCGAGTGAGAAATTTCCATGAAGGCGTGAGGGTCGCTCAAAAATCAAAATCAGGAAGGAGGATTTACCAATAACGCGCGTTCAATTCATGGAACGTATATAAATGTCGGCCAAGTTAGCAGCGGATGTGTTGGGATAACGGGATTGAACCTGTCTCAGTAATTGACGCGCACGATCTGTCTCTCCGAGCTTGTCATAAACAGTGCCTAACGAATACATTGCGTCGTCCACCTTTCTCCCGTCAGGATACTGATTGACGATTGTCTCGAAGGCGACACGTGCTTCGTTCAACATGGCAAGATTGATATACGCCTGGCCTTTCCAATAATAAGCGTTTGTAACAAAGCGGCCGTCGGGATACAGACGTAAGTATTGATCAAATTCATTCACGGAACGCTGATACTGCTCTTCTTGAAGAAGCGAATCCAGTGCCATCTGATATTGCTGCTGCTCAGACAATACAGTGGGCTGTAAACCCGCCGACGCATTCACGGCATTGGCACCGACCGCTGCGGTGTTGGTAGCAGTCTGAGCTGGAGAAACTGGTGCGGGAGATCCTACTGCAGGAGTAGTATTACTCGTCGGTGGCGGTGTAGGAATACCCGTTGTTTGCACAGATGGCCCCGCTGCTGGAGGACTAATTCCAGAAACTGCGGCGGACGATGGGAGTTGAGTACTGCTGGGAGGCGAACTCGGTACAGGTGCAATTGTCGGTGCTGACGAACTTAAGGAAGACAGTCGCGAGTCTAGATCCGTGTAGCGATCCATGGACTCTCTTTGAAGATTTCTTATTTCGTAGTTCTGCTCTTCAACCATCCCTCGAAGGGTTTCCAGCTCCGCGCGCATTTCGCGAAACTGATCTAAGAGCATCACAAGAGCATCATTCGAAGACGCGCTGCCCGACTGGGCGCTAGCGGAAGACTGGCCAGGAGTAAACACTTGCGCTTCAACAACTCCCGCAGCGCCCATTGTACCGCTGCTCAACATAGCAGTTGGCACAGCCAATAAGAACGCTGCAAGAGTATGTTTCATGCCTTTACGCCTTGATGAAATTACTTGATTTCAACGCGACGGTTCAAACGGTATGCAGCTTCTGTCTGACCAGTGGCAGCAGGACGCTCTTCACCATAGCTCACTGTTTCGATCTGAGACAGTGATGCACCATTCACAACCAGGTAATCACGGATGCTGTTTGCACGACGCTCGCCCAGGGCAAGGTTGTACTCACGCGTGCCGCGCTCATCTGCGTGACCTTCCAGACGTACACGACGGCTGGCGTTGGATGCGAGATTACGGCCATGAATGGCCAGCACATCGCGATCAGATGCCATAAATTCGGACACGTCAAAGTCGAAGTAGAAAACGGTGGTATTCAACGCAGCAGCTTCCATGCGCTGTTGCGCTTCACGCTCACGAGCCAGACGCTCAGCTTCAGCGCGTTGTGCTGCAGCCGTAGTCGCGTCGATACCAGAAGTATCAGCGGCTGGAGCTGCCATATCTTCATCGCCAGTCGAGCTACAGGCCGCAAGACCCATAATCGAAAGAGCAAGGATTGTTGTTTTGAAAAATTTCATGCTGTGCGTACCCACTCTGCAAGTCCTCCGATAGGCTGATGCTATCAAATTTTCAAGTTTAATAACTTAATTTAAGAACGGCGACCATGAAGGTTCCCGAACATCGCCCTGCGCGGATGGTAAACGGAACTTCACACGCCCGTCAATGGAAACGGCGTCGAGGATACCCCTGCCATTTACCTTGGTTGCGAACATGATCATGCTGCCGTTTGGAGCCACGCTGGGAGATTCATCTAGTGACGTGTCAGTAAGGGTGATGACCCGCTGAGTCTCGATATTGAAGATCGCTATGCTGTAGCTGTTATCTTCACGGGTATCACGTCTGACGTGGACGAGATTTTTGCCGTCCGGCAAAAAACGCCCCTTTGCACAATAAAAACAATCGAAGGTTAACCGCTCCGGGAAACCTCCATTAATTCCGACTTGGTAAATCTGTGGTTGACCGGTGCGGTCCGATGTAAAGATGACCGAACGACTATCAGCGGACCAACTTGGTTCGGTTTCCGCACGCGGGTGATCAGTCAGTCGAGTCAACTGACTCGACATCAGATCCATCACGTAAATATCCGGGCTGCCGTCTTTGGACAATACCATCGCCAATTTGGTCCCATCTGGAGACCAAACAGGCGAGCTGTTGATTCCCGGGAAATCGGTAATCTGACGTCGCTGCCCGGTCGCAATTTCCTGAATGTAAATTCGCGGAAGATTTGTCTCGAAAGACAGATATGCAATCTGTCGTCCATCAGGTGACCACGCAGGGGACATCAACGGTTCCTGGGATTCCACCAGTATTTGAGACCGATGACCGTCGTAGTCTGATTTTTCAATGCGGTAATACGTCAACTCCGGAGAGACAAACTGAGCAGAGACATACAGGATTTCAGTCGAAAATGCGCCACGGGTTCCGGTGACCTGCTCGTACACAACATTGCTAATCTCATGAGCTATATCCCGCAACTGTGTAACACTGCCCGTCAGCACTTCCCCGACGAGTTTTTGCTCACGGGCTACATCAAAAAATTCGTACTGCACCTGCACCAGCTGGCTACCGGGAGAATGTGTGATCTTGCCAACCAGCAAGTAATCTTGAGCGAGAATCCGCCAATCCCTAAAAAAGACTTTAGATGCCTCATCCGGCATGCTCAGCATGTTGGCGGGCGGTAATGCACGAAACTCTCCCACCTGCTGCAGGTCGGCCGAAACAACAGCAGCAACATCCTCGCTCAGCGCCGAAGTCCCTTCCCAGGAAAAAGGCACCACGGCAATCGGGATGGGATTGTCGACACCCTGCGTAATTTCAATGTTCAGCTCAGCAGCCGTGAGCGTCCGTGTCAGCAGGAGCCCCAGCACGACGAGGAGATGTGTCATTTTCCGCATTAGTTCAGCAAATCCTGTGGTCTAAACGTTAACAAAAACGATCTGAAGTTTCGGTCAAACAGTCTTGGGTTCATGCCTTGCAATTCTGTAAATCGTCGTACCTTTAACACGGCGGACTCGGCAGCCCTGTCAAAAGCATAATCTCCGCTGGACTGCACAATCTCGACATTCAGGATGTCACCCGTCGGCACCATCTGAATGCGCAGGACGGCTACCATGCCGTTTCGGGCACTTGGTGGTCGCGACCAATTCTGCTGCACCAGATCGTGTATCACCGCGGAATAAGCCATCACCAGCTCAGCATCCGTTCTGGCCACTTCCGCCGCAGCGGCTGCTGCTGCGGCATCACGCTGTGCCTGCTCCTGCCGTAGGGCCTCCTGTCGCGCCGCTTCCTGCTGGGCAAGTTCCTGCTGTTTCTGTTCAGCTTCGCGCTTTTGCTGCTCCTCGCGCTGGCGTTGTTCTGCGACGCGACGCTCTTGTGCTTGTCGTTGTTGCTGTTCCTGGCGCTCCAGTTCCGCCTTCTGCTGCTGTGCCCGCTGTTCAGCTTCACGACGTTGCTGTTCGGCGCGCCGCTGCTCATCTGCTCGAGCCTGTTCCTGCCGCCGTTGCTCTTCTCGCCGTTGATCCTGAACGCGCTGCGCCTGCTGACGCTGTAACGCTTCGTTCTTAGCCTGGGGATTTTCAGCCACAAGGAGCGCCTTCACTGCAGGCGGTCGAACGATATCGATCACTTCCGTATTAGCCTGCTGAAAATAAAACAGGGCCGCGAATATAATGCCGTGTAGTAACACGGCAAAAAAAACCGATACTGGATATCCGTTAAAAGCCGTCACGTTGTGAATGCACTATTCCAAAGGTTTGGTGATCAAATTGGGGCTCGCGACACCCGATGCCTGCAACACCGTCATCAAACTGATAAACGAGCTGTAGCTACTGTCTCCGTCTCCTTCAACAAACACCTGAATCTGTGGATTTGCACCCACGATCTTGCTGACTTGATCCCCTACCACATCCAAGCTGACAGGCGTTTGATCGTCTTCCTGTGTCGTGCCCAGACTGATGTAAAACTCTTCGTCGGCGGTGATGGAAATCACCAATGTTTCTGCATTTTCATCAACATCCAGTGGCTCGGAGTTTGCCTGCGGCAAATCAACCTTGACACCTTGTTCCAGTAAAGGCGCCGTCACCATGAACACGATCAGGAGCACCAACATCACATCGATGTAAGGCACTACGTTGATATCGGCCATTCGATTGCGGCGTTTTTTTACTATTTCCATTGCTTCTTTCACCGACTGCTAATGCTAAGACCCGAAACACTCACTTTACTTGCTGGGATTGCTGTACAACTGTCGATGCAAAATGCTGGAAAATTCTTCGGCGAAGGTACTGTAGTTATTCGTTATGGATTCCACGCGAGACGAATAACGGTTGTAGGCAACCACTGCAGGAATGGCGGCAAACAATCCCATCGCGGTCGCAATCAGGGCTTCTGCAATACCGGGCGCCACCACCTGAAGGCTGGCCTGACTCTGGCTGGCGAGACTGATAAAGGAATTCATGATACCGATCACTGTTCCAAACAGGCCGATATACGGCGTTACGGAACCGACGGTGGCGAGAAAGGTCAGGTTTTTCTCCAGCTTCTCTTCCTCGCGGGAATAGGCGACTCGCATTGCACGTTGGGCACCGCCCATCACGGCATCGGACTCGATGCCGCCTTGCTGGCGCAGCCGCATAAATTCTTTGAAACCGGCGCGAAAGATATTTTCCATTCCGCCCGTGGCTTTGTTTTCTTTCTGGAGATTGCTGCCCTCGCGAAAGAGCTGACTGAGGTCCATGCCAGACCAGAAACGCTTTTCAAAGCTGAGCATGCCCTTTTCGGCAGCGTTAAGAACCAGCCATCGCTGGATGATCATGACCCAGGAAGTCACCGACGCCGACATCAGAATCAGCATGACCAACTGCACCGCAGTCGTCGCGCCTGCGATCAGTGCCCACACATTTAATGACTCACCCACTACAGCTTCCCCACGAGGATCCAAAAACAGGCGGCATTATAAATTATGTTTCGCGGTTCTCATACACAATCCGGTGTTTTATAAAGAGTTTTCCGCGAAATCTGACGCCAGTCACGCACGCAGGCATTTAATATTTGTAATCTTGCTTTCAAGCGCTGAAATGCTGACTGATTCCTGATGAATTGTGTCACAAAAAGGACAATTCACCCGCCTGAAAGCGAGCGATTGGGGCATTAGAAAAGCTCGGGATTTGTCCCGGGAGGCTGAAGGCCGAAATGCAGGTAGGCATGCGGCGTCACAACTCGGCCGCGAGGGGTTCGCATGATAAAACCTTGCTGAATCAGATAGGGCTCCAGAACGTCTTCGATCGTATCCCGCTCCTCACTTATAGCGGCAGCCAAACTGTCAACACCGACAGGCCCCCCGCCAAATTTTTCAATCATGGTGATCAGCAGCCGTCTGTCCATATGATCAAATCCGTTGTTGTCGATACTCAGCATATCCAGGGCGAGTCCGGCTGACTCCTTGTTGACAACACCATCACACTTCATCAACGCATAGTCCCGTACGCGTCGGAGAAGCCGATTGGCGATTCTCGGGGTGCCGCGGGAGCGCCGCGCGATCTCCGCCGCGCCTTCTTCATCGATATCACACCCCAAAATGCTGGCGGAGCGGCTCACAATTCGGCTCAGCTCGGCCGGCGTGTAAAACTCCAGGCGTTGAATGATGCCGAAGCGGTCACGCAAGGGCGAGGTCAGCAAGCCTGCCCGCGTGGTGGCCCCCACCAGCGTAAATGGTGGAAGATCCAATTTGATGGAGCGGGCGGATGGCCCCTCGCCGATCATAATATCGAGCTGATAATCCTCCATGGCAGGGTAGAGAATTTCCTCGATCGCAGGACTCAGGCGGTGTATTTCGTCGATAAACAGCACATCACCGGATTCAAGATTGGTCAGCATGGCCGCAAGATCCCCTGCTTTTTCCAGAACCGGCCCAGAAGTCGTCTTGATCGACACATTGAGCTCATTGGCGATGATGTTCGCCAAGGTCGTTTTGCCGAGCCCGGGAGGCCCAAAAATCAGCACATGATCCATCGCTTCCTGCCGGGAACGGGCAGCCCCGATAAAGATCTCCATCTGCTTTTTGACTTCGCTCTGTCCAATGTAGTCCTGCAGCGACAACGGACGAATGGCCCGATCAAGCGATCGGTCATTGGGGTTCAGTTCTGCAGAGATCAGGCGGTCTTCTTCGTTGATCATGCGGCTCCCATGCGGCGCAATGCCTGTCGGATCAGTTCCTCGCTACGGGCGATCTCCGGCTTTTCTTTCAGCGCGACGGCAATCATACGCGCCGCTTCGGCAGGTTTATAACCCAAGGCGACAAGTGCTGACTCCGCTTCCTGCGTCAACTGCGTCTCGCCCGCTCCGGCGGCAGGCACGCCACTTTCAAGCTCGGGTACAGACGCCCCCTGCGCCCACTCATCCAATCGGTCCTTCATTTCGACGACAAGCCGTTCAGCCGTTTTTCGTCCTATACCGGGCATTCGTGTCAGCCCTGTAATGTCATTGTTTCTCACAGTCCTGACGAAGTCGTCCACCGCCATGCCGGACAAAATGGCCAGTGCCATCTTGGGCCCCACCCCACTCACCTTGATCAGACTGCGAAACAAGCGGCGTTCCTGCTGACTGTAAAATCCGTATAGAAGATGTGCGTCTTCGCGCACCACCAAATGGGTGTGCAGGACAACTTCCTGCCCCACCGCCGGCAATTGGTAGACAGTGCTCATCGGGACCTGAATCTCGTAACAGACTCCGCCCACATTCACGAGAACGTCCGGTGCCAGTTTTTCCGTCAGAATGCCGCAGATTCTGCCAATCACGAGTCACGCTCCTTAGCCTTGTAACCTGCTTTTTCGAAAGGTTCTGGCGCCTGCGATCTTGACCAGATGCGCCTGGGTATTGGCATGGCAAATGGCAATTGCCAGCGCATCGGCAGCGTCGGCCTGCACGTCGCCGCTAACGCCTAACAAGACCTTGACCATGTGCTGCACTTGCGTTTTATCGGCATTGCCATTGCCCACGAGGGCCTGCTTCACCTTGCGGGGGGAATACTCGGAGATCGGCAAGTCATGCTGCAGGCAGGCGACCATGGCACTCCCCCGTGCCTGCCCCAATTTGAGCGCAGAAGAAACACTCTTTCCTAGAAACACTTCTTCTATGGCACATTCCTGCGGGGTGAATTGCGTGATGATGTTGGAAATACTGTCAAAAATCAGCTTGAGCCGCTGAGGATGCTCCACATCGGGAAGACGGACGCAGCCACAGCTTACGTACTCCAAGCGGTTCCCAGCCGCGTTGATAATGCCGTATCCCGTCACGCGCGAACCGGGGTCTATCCCCAAAATCAGGGCCATGTCCTTGTTCCTTTATAGGGCACCAAGATTCCGGATGGCCTGAGAGTCTTGGCCACGTCAGAGCTGGCTCATGATCTCATCGGAAATGCTGGCATTGCTGTACACATTCTGGACATCGTCCAGATCCTCAAGATGATCCACCAACTTGAGGAGCACCTGCGCAGACTCAAGGTCCAGCGCTGCTTCTGTAGAGGCGACCATGGCGACTTCCGAAGACTCTGCGCGAAGACCTGCCTTTTCAAGAGCATCCTTAACACTGCCAAAGATTTCTGGTGAGGTGATCACTTCCAGTGAACCGTCCGCCTGCACCTGCATGTCATCAGCGCCCGCGTCGAGCGCGATCTCCAGAATCCTGTCTTCATTGCTGCCCGCGGCAAAGACAATGCTGCCTTTTTTCTCGAACAGATAGGCCACGGAACCGCTGGTCCCCAAATTTCCCCCGAACTTGGAAAACCCGTGCCGAACATCGGCCACTGTCCGGTTCTTATTGTCCGTCAGGGTTTCCACCAAAATGGCGACTCCCCCGGGACCATAACCTTCGTACACCAGCTCTTCGAGGTTTTCGTTGTACGCCGTTCCTGCGCCCCGGGCGATCGCACGGTCGATCGTGTCGCGGGTCATATTGGCACCCAGCGCTTTGTCCACCGCCGCTCTGAGACGCGGATTGTCCGCAACGTGCTCGCCACCCAGTTTCGCTGCGACAGTCAACTCACGAATAATCTTGGTAAACACCTTCGCCCGTTTGGCGTCCTGACCCGCCTTGCGGTGCTTGATATTGGCCCATTTACTGTGCCCCGCCATGTTTCGTACTCGCTCCTGCTTACTCGACCTTTGCCTGTCTGACCTGAATGTTGAGTTCCCGAAGCTGCTTGGAGGAGACAAGTCCTGGCGCATCCGTCAGCGGGCACGCAGCCGATTGGGTCTTCGGGAAGGCAATCACTTCTCGAATCGAACTTGAGCCGGTCATCAGCATGATCAAACGGTCAAGACCAAAGGCAAGTCCGCCATGGGGTGGGCACCCGTAGGAAAGTGCCGACAGCAGGAAGCCGAACTTTTCTTCTGCTTCCGCTTCGTCAATTCCCAGAATGCGGAAAACCGACTGTTGCATGGCCGGCTGATTGATTCGGATCGATCCGCCACCAAGCTCCGTGCCGTTCAGTACCATGTCGTACGCACGGGACAGGGCATTGGCGGGGTCGGACTGCAGGGCCTCGACGGAGCAGGACGGTGCCGTAAAGGGGTGGTGAATCGGCGTCAGCCCCCCCTCGCCATCTTCCTCGAACATGGGGAAATCCACGACCCACAGGGGCGCCCAATCGCCTTTGACCATGCCCATATCGGCACCGACGCGCAGACGCAACGCGCCGATGGCGTCGTTCACAATCTTGGCTTTGTCGGCACCAAAGAAAATCAGATCTCCGGTCGTTGCCTCCAAGCGGGCCAGCACGTCCTGTACAACCTGTTCCGGCATGAATTTCAGAATGGGAGACTGTAACCCTTCGATCCCCGCGCCGATGTCATTGACCTTGATCCATGCAAGACCTTTCGCCCCGTAATTGCCGACAAATTTGGTGTAATCGTCGATTTCCTTGCGACTCAGGCTGCCGCCTCCAGGAACCTTCAATGCCACTACACGAGACGCAGGGTCATTGGCGGGACCATTGAACACCTTGAAATCGACGCCTTTCATCAGGTCGGCAATATCGACCAGTTCCATGTTGATGCGCAGGTCGGGCTTGTCGGATGCGAATCGGCGCATCGCCTCGGCATAGGTCATACGGGGGAAATCCCCGAGCTCCACTCCCAGATGCTTCTGGAAGATAGAGCGGATCATGGACTCCGCCATCTGCATGATCTGCTCTTCATTCATGAACGAAGTTTCAATATCGATCTGCGTGAACTCAGGCTGCCGGTCCGCACGCAGGTCTTCATCACGGAAACATTTCGCGATCTGATAATAGCGGTCCATACCCGCGGCCATCAGAATCTGCTTGAACAGCTGCGGAGACTGAGGCAATGCAAAGAAATGCCCCTGATGAGTCCGGCTGGGGACGAGATAGTCGCGCGCGCCTTCAGGCGTTGCTTTCGTGAGCAGCGGCGTTTCGATATCCAGAAACCCGTTGTCATCCAGGAAATTACGGATGGAGTTGCACACCTTGGAGCGGAAACGCAGACGTTCTGCCATTTCGGGACGTCGCAAATCGATGTAGCGATAGCGCAATCGCACGTCTTCGCCCACCTCGGCATGCTCATCCAGTTGGAAGGGGGGCGTTTTTGCAGCATTGAGCAGCTCCAGTCGCTTCCCCAGCACCTCAATACGTCCCGTGCCCATCACCGCATTGCTGGTGCCTTCGGGACGCAGACGGACAATCCCGGTGACTCGCAGGACGAATTCACTGCGCACTGACTCAGCAAGGGCAAAACTCTCTTTGGCGTCCGGGTCGAACACGATCTGAGCGATACCCTGCACATCCCGCAGATCAACGAAAATAACGCCTCCATGGTCCCGACGACGATGCGCCCATCCACAAAGGACGACCTCTTGGCCGACGTGCTTCTCGTTCAGTTCTCCGCAATAATGGCTGCGCATAGCTAGTTCCTGTTCAATGATTTCGTGATGTTGTCCTGCGCTGATCGCCGGCCTTCGCCATTCAGATCAGCTGCTTGCTCCCGCTGCCGGGCTGGCCGCAGCGCTGGCAGTCTCTTTTTTCACCCCACCGGACTCCCCGGTGCTTTCCTGCGTGCCGTGGCGTTTGGCCCCGGTCTTGAAATCCGTTTCGTACCACCCCCCACCCTTGAGGCGGAAACTGCTGGCAGAAACCAGCTTTTGCAAACCTGCCTTCTGACACAATGGGCACGCGGTCAACGGGGCATCGCTGATCTTCTGCAATGCCTCCATCCGGTGCCCACATTCCCTGCATTGATACTCGTAAATTGGCATAACCCAACACACCCTTTTGCTGTTCAAACCTGACGGGTTTTCCTCATCGTGCATCAGCCAGAGCTCACCGCAAACGGCGAGCAATCCAAGCCTGCCGAAAACCGCGCATTATACCTTACCTGCAAAACATCTGGCATCCCCATAAAGCGGTTTCCGGCACTATAATTTACGGCTTTTGCGTTAACGCAGGGCTCCCCAAATCAGGGCAGGAACGCAATGCTGAAAGTTATGGATTAGTGCTTGCGACCCCCCTGCAAAAACTATATAAATAGAGCCCCACGCAAGACGTAAAGGGATTGCGCACGTCTTGGAACACAATGCAGGAAGATATCCTGGGGTTCCTCCCTTTCACGGGAGCAACATACGAAACAACCTTCATTATTAAAAAAGAGAAACGGGCATGGCTGTAGCAAAATCGGTAGCAAAAACTCCAAAGAAAGCATCCACTCCAGCAAAGAAAAGCTCTGCGATTCAGCAGAAATATACCAAGACAGCGATTCTCAACGAAATTTCCGAGAACACTGCTCTTAGCAAAAAGCAGGTCTCTCAGGTGCTGGATGAACTGACGCAGATCATCGAGCGTCACCTGAAAAAGCGCGCTGTGGGCGAGTTTACCCTCCCCGGCCTGCTGAAGATCAAGGCAGTCACCCGTCCGGCACGCCCTGCTCGCAAGAATGTTCCCAACCCGTTCAAGCCGGGTGAGTTCATGGACATTCCCAAGAAGCCCGCGACCACTCGCGTCAAGATTCTGCCCTTGAAAAAGCTGAAAGAATTCGCGCTGTAATTTCCAGTCTGTGTGCAGGCAGGCGATGACACACAGACTCCAGTGAATCACCACCTCGAAAGGCAGCCTCAGGGCTGCTTTTCTCATTTTAAGGTTTACCCGAATGATCCGTGCCAGCCAATACCTGATTGCGACTCTCAAAGAAACCCCTGCTGACGCCGAGATCGTCAGCCACCAGCTGATGGTGCGAGCCGGTCTGATCCGGAAGTTGGCCACTGGCATGTATACATGGCTGCCGGCCGGCCTGCGCGTCCTGCATAAAGTCACCGGAATTGTGCGTGAGGAAATGAACCGTGCCGGCGCGATGGAAGTTTCCATGCCGGTAGTGCAGTCCGCTGATCTGTGGATTGAATCCGGGCGCTGGGACAAGATGGGCCCGGAGCTCCTGCGGTTTGTTGACCGACATGAGCGGGACTTCTGTCTTGGCCCAACCCATGAAGAAGTCATTACGGACCTCATCCGGAATGAGCTGAATAGCTATCGCCAATTGCCCGCCAATTTCTACCAGATTCAGACCAAGTTTCGCGACGAACGACGTCCCCGGTTTGGCGTTATGCGTGCCCGGGAGTTTCTGATGAAGGACGCCTATTCCTTTCATACCAGCGATGCGTCCCTGCAGGAAACCTATGATCTGATGCATCGGACCTACTGCCGCATTTTCGATCGTCTCGGGCTGGAATTCCGCCCGGTACTCGCGGACTCCGGGAACATTGGCGGCAATATGTCCCACGAGTTTCACGTCCTTGCAGACTCCGGAGAAGACGAGATCGTGTTCAGTTCAGACAGTCCCTACGCTGCCAATATCGAGATGGCCACCGGCACGCTGCGGGATCAGGATTACGCCAGCGCGGACACCCGGAAAGCGCAGGAACAACTCGTCGATACTGCCGACGCTCATAGCATCGAAGACGTTTCTGCCCTGTTGGCGCTCGAACCCCGCCGTCTGGTGAAAACCATGGTGGTCGTCGGTGTTCAGCACGAGAGCAATCCCAGTGGACTGGTGGCGCTGGTTCTGCGCGGCGATCAGGAAATCAATCCGGTCAAAGCGGAAAAGCACCCGCTGGTTGCCTCTCCTTTCACCTTGGCGGAAGACGATGTGATCGAGCGTGTCCTGAAGTGCAAACCTGGGAGCCTCGGACCAGTCGATCTCCCCATTCCGGTGGTGGCAGACACGAGCGTCATCTCGCTCATCAATTTCACCTGTGGCGCCAATGTCAATGGCAAGCATCTGCTCGATGCGAACTGGGGACAGGCATGCCGTTATGACAGCGTGGCAGATCTGCGCAAGGTAAAGGAAGGCGACATCAGCCCGGATGGCAAGGGGCATCTGCTCATCAAGCGCGGGATAGAAGTAGGGCATATTTTCCAGCTGGGCACCAAGTACAGCGAGGCCATGAACGCCAATGTGCTCGATGAAAATGGTCGCAGCATCACGATGATCATGGGGTGTTACGGGATCGGTGTCAGCCGGATCGTTGCCGCGTGCATTGAACAAAGTCACGACGATAAAGGCATCATCTGGCCGGATAATATTGCCCCTTTCCAGATTGCCATCGTGCCGTTGAATGCGCATAAATCCGAGGCCGTTGTCGCCTTGAGTGAATCTCTGGCCGCGTCGCTGACGGACGCCGGATACGAGGTGCTGCTCGATGATCGAGACAAGAAAACCAGTGCCGGGGTGAAATTTGCAGACATGGAGCTGATGGGGATTCCCCATCGGATCGTTGTGTCAGAACGCGGTATTGAACAGAACGTTCTGGAATACAAATCCCGCAGGGCGCAGGATTCCGAGATGGTGCCGGTTGAGGAGATACTGCCTTTTCTGGCAAAGGTCCTCCGTCAGCACTAATCCGCGTGCATCAGACACCTTGGGGTCTGATACATGGTCAGGGGAGAAAGCAGGATGAAGGAAACAGAAGGCCGCTTTCACACGAAAGCCCGGCAGGTAAAGGACCTGGCCGATCGCTTGCTGCGCCCCCCCGGAGAGCATCTTCCGCGCTGGCAGTCCCTCAGCCTGAGGAGCCTGCAAGTGGGTTTCGCCGTCATCCGCGATCTCACCCAGGGGCAGCTCAGCCTGCGCGCGATGTCCCTGGTGTACTACACCGTGATCGCCTTCATCCCCCTGCTGGCCCTGACCTTCTCTGTCCTGAAGGGGCTCGGCGCCCACAATGCCATGGAACCCGCGCTTCTTAACCTCCTCTCTCCACTGGGGGAACGCAGCGCCGAGGTTACCCGCAATATCATCATGTTCGTCGAAAATGTCCGCGTGGACGTGCTCGGGTTTGTAAGCCTTGGTGTGCTGCTGTACACCGTGCTCAACATGATGCAGAAGATAGAGGCCGCGTTTAATTTTATCTGGTGCGTGTCCGAAGGCCGTCGACTCGCCACCCGTGTCAGCGATTACCTGTTCGCCCTCATTGTCAGCCCGCTGCTGATCTTTCTTTCTGTCGGCATCAGTTCCTATATCAACACCAATCTGTTTGCCCGCTATCTCGACACACTACGCTTCGGTGGATTGCTGCTTCAATTTGTCGGCACGACGTTTGCGTTTTTGTTCATGTCGCTCGCCTTTGCGTTTGCCTACCGGTTCATTCCGAACACGCGGGTGCACCTTGGTCCGGCACTGGTGGGTGGGCTGATGACAACCCTCATCTGGAAGGCGATGGGCGCCGTCTTTCAGAGTGTGTTCGCCAACTCCTCCAGCAACGAAATCATCTATCTCGCCTTCTTCACCATTATTCTCGTGATGATCTTCGTTTATCTTGGCTGGCTGGTCCTGCTGACAGGGTCGAGCATCGCCTATTACCTGCAAAATCCCGCCCGCATACGACTGGGAAGGCAGCGTCCTCGCCTCAGTATTGCCGAGCAGGAAGCCGGCATTCTCAGCGTCGCAACGCTGGTCATCGCCCATTTCCACCACCGGCAGGCTCCCTGGAATGCCACCCAGCTGGCACAGACGCTGCACATCAATCCCATTCTGATTGATGAGTTTCTGGAGACGCTGATCGCGATTGGCTTCCTGATGCGTACTGACGAAGACCCGCCCCGCTTTCTGCCAAAGGGCAGCGTGGAACACCTGTCCATCGCATCACTCTGGCAGCAGATTCGGCACTATCACCCCGAAGGCACTCTCCCCGGCGAACATGTGCAGGCGGAACCCGAGATCGCCCACTATCTGGCCTGCCTCGAAAAAACGGCATCAGAGACACTGCAGGAAGCGCGGTTTGTCCCCTCGGACGCCGCCAAGGACTGACTGTCTCTCGCGGCGTTTCCGGGTACAATGGCGCCCTTCGATGTGAACGAGAGCGCCACAATGACACCCGCAGAATCCCCGTATGTGCTGATCCTTTATTACAGCCGACATGGCGCCACCGCCCAGATGGCACGCCAGATTGCCCGGGGAGTTGAACAGGTCAGTGGCATGGAGGCGCGGCTTCGCACCGTACCGGCGGTCTCTCCCGTCACAGAGGCGACTGCGCCGGCGATTCCGGAAAGCGGTGCAATCTATTGCACAGAGGAGGATGTGCGGCACTGTGCCGGCCTGATCCTGGGCAGTCCGACCCGCTTCGGCAACATGGCCGCACCGCTGAAGTATTTCCTGGACGGGACCGGCGCCTTGTGGCTTTCCGGCGCCCTGATCAACAAACCCGGCGCCGTCTTCACGTCGACCTCCAGTCTTCATGGCGGCCAGGAAAGCACCCTGCTCAGCATGCTGAATCCCCTGCTGCACCACGGCATGCTGATTTGCGGGCTCCCCTACAGCGAACCGGACCTGATGGCGACCAGTTCCGGAGGGACGCCCTACGGCGCCAGTCACCATGCCGGACAGACAAATCAGCGGCCGATTGATGCGGCGGAAACCACGCTGTGCATCGCCCTGGGCAAACGTGTCGCCAGCATTGCCCGACGCCTGCAACGCTAGGCCCCTTACCCGTGGAACCGCAATTGATGACCTCTGCCCCTGACACTCCCCCCGCGGTGATCGCCACGGCGTATCGTGCCGTCGTCGCTCTTTACAGTGCGCTACTCGCCACCTTTGTTCTGTACGCCTTTTGGCAGATCCCCGGGGGAAATCTCACGGCGATCGTCGTGCTTCTGTTGATCAAGTCGCTGCCCCTGCTGATATTTGTGCGCGGATTGCGTGCCCGAAGCCTGCGCACCTGTGCCTGGCTTTCGTTTGCCGTGTTGCTGTACTTCATTCAGGGAGTGCAGACCGCGTTCACCGAGCAGGCGCGGGTCTATGGAATCATTGTGACGCTGGAATTGTCGGCTCTTTTCTGTGCGCTGGTGGTGTACATCCGCAGCTACCGCAGCTTTTACAAAACCTCACTCTAACGCGAGAGATGCGGCCTCCATCAATTCCCGCACCAAAGGCACGGTAATGCGTCGCTGGGTCTGCAGGGAGTATTGATCCAGACGTTCCAGCAAGCCAAACAATGCCGTCATGCTGCGCGAATTCCGTTGCAAGACATAATTGAGCACGTCCTCACTGAGCTGGATTCCACGATGACTCGCGCGCATGTGAAGGGCCTGTCGTTTTTCTTCATCGTGCAGAGACTGCAAGGGGAAGACGAGACCGGACTGCAGACGCGAATGCAGGTCGGGCAGAGACACGGGCAACTCGCGGGGACTGCAGGTGGCACACACCAGCAAGCGCGCCCCTGCCTCCTTCATGCGGTTGAACAGCGTAAACACCGCGCGCTCCCACGCATCATTGCCCACTACCCGCTCAAAATCATCAAGGCACACGAGCGGATAAGCCTCCAGCCCCTCCAACACCTCGGGACGGAGGTCGGGAAACTGTCCAACGGGAAGATAAAAACACCCCTCGCCCCTCGATTCCGCCTGATGGCACAGGGCCTGCGCTAAATGGCTGCACCCGACCCCTTCCGGTCCCCACAGATAAATAAACTGCGCCAGGGCATCGCGCGAGGGCGTGCGCAGATACTCAACCGCCGCGCGGTTCTGTGCGGACACAAAATAATTGTCGAAGGTCGCGGCATCGTCCAGCGATATCTGCAGCGTCATCTGACGCAAGGTAGAAGACATGCCTCAGCGACTCCAGCGGTAATGCAGGCTGGCGTCAGTCTCTGCACTAATCCCGCCATCGACCGCCTGCATGTCGCGGCCCAGTGTGAGGAATTCGGTAAAAAGAAAGGCATTGCCGATCAGGCTGACGTCCAGTTCCAGGCTGGCGCCGTTGAGCAGGGAGGCAGAGACAGACTCCACCACCGCGAGGCTCTGGATGTATTGCAGCACATCGACGTAATCCTTGGCACTGTCCACATTATCCACGCGCAGCCTCACCTTCAACGGATCGGCGAGCGTGATCAGACCAAAATGCGTCGCGAGCTGTGCCGTGATCCGATCCAGCGCCCCCTTAGCATAGGCCGTGAAATCCGTCTCAAAACTGTCGAAAGAGGTGACACTGTCACGAAACAGAAATTGCCACAGGCCTACAAGATTGCCTCCCGGAGATTCCAGCACCCGGCCACTGAGGATGGCATCGGCGCCATAGCGCTCGCTCGCGCGGCGAATGGCGTCCTCGTCCAGACTCCAGGCCACGTCGATGGGAAGTGCCCTGCGATCTTCGAGATCCAACAAGGGGAACATAAGGGGAACGCCGTGCAATCGGGAGTACTCGCGCACGATGTCCAACAGGGGATGATCGGAGTCCGCACTCAGAATTTCGCGCTGACCGTCCAGTCGCTGCACCGCCAGCCAGAGCATGACGCTGGGACGGTTCTGGTCCCAGACCGGGATGCCCGCGCTGTTGAGCATGCTGTCCACCAGAGCACGATCAAACCGGACGCTAATGAAGTTGCGCTGTTCGGCAGTGCTGGAACTGGTGCGATAGCTGACTTCCTGCACGTAGCTCTGGGCATCGCGAATCGCCCGCTCTACTGTCGAATTGCGCAGCCAGCGCTCCTCCCCGGTGATTTTGAGAATGACGGCACTCAAGCCTTCCCGGTACGCCCGCAACCGCTCTGCATCGCCCTGCCCCTGCACGACAATTTCCTGATCGTACAGGCCGCTGACGATCAGCGCGGAGGCGGGAGACCCGACACCCAGCGTACCGAGCATCAGCATCCACAGCAGTAAAAGACGGGGTAAAGTGGCGATTTTCATGCCGCGCATGATACCCGAACTGCGGAGTCATGACATCCATGCCACCCGGCACGCGAGCAACGGGAGCGAGGCGTGCAGACAAGGAAATTCAGATGATCTGCCGGGAAGTAATACCCTGAAAACCTCTGGAATGATAGAATTCGCGCTCCTGTTGACCAGACCTCGGACCCCCTCCTCATGACTGATAATTCCCCTGCAGCACCTAAACCTTCCCTGAGCTATAAAGACGCCGGCGTGGATATCGATGCCGGTGACGCCCTTGTCGAGAAGATCAAGCGCGTGACTCAGCGAACCCGGCGTCCCGAGGTTCTCTCGGGTCTCGGCGGGTTTGGCGCCCTGTGTGAAATACCGGCCAATTATCGCAAACCTGTCCTCGTCTCAGCCACCGACGGGGTGGGGACGAAACTCAAGCTGGCCATCGAAATGGGCAAGCATGACACCATCGGCATCGATCTGGTGGCGATGTGCGTGAACGACCTGATCGTGTGCGGCGCGGAACCCCTGTTCTTTCTCGACTATTACGCGACGGCTGGGCTGGATGTTGCGCTGGCGGCACAGGTAGTGGAAGGCATTGGCGCCGGCTGCGAACTCGCCGGCTGCTCCCTGATTGGAGGCGAGACAGCCGAAATGCCGGGCATGTACAGCAAGGGCGATTACGACCTGGCCGGCTTCGCGGTGGGCATCGTCGAAAAAGACGAAATCATTGAGAACGATCTCGTCAGACCAGGCGATGTGCTCATCGGCCTGCACTCTGCAGGGCCGCACTCCAACGGCTACTCCCTCATTCGCAAGGTGCTTGAGGTAAGCAAGACGCCCCTGTCCACACCCTTCGCCGGCAGCACACTCGGAGAAGTCCTGTTGCGCCCGACTGAAATTTACGTGAAGGCCGTTCGTGCCCTGATAGGCACGGCGGAGGTGCATGCCCTGGCCCACATTACCGGCGGCGGCATCGTGGAGAACCTTCCCCGCGTCCTGCCCGAGGGTGCGCAGGCTGTAATCGACCTCAGCGCCTGGGCACGCCCCGAGGTTTTCCACTGGCTGCAGCGGGAAGGCAATATTGCCGAGACTGAAATGCTGCGCACCTTCAATTGCGGTATCGGCATGATCGTCTGCGTTCCTGCGCATCAGGCCGACGCCGCGCTGGCCCTCTTAAAGCAGCATAACCAAGGCGCCTGTCGGCTGGGGGCCATTCGCGCGGCCGCACCCGGCGCCGTGCCGGTGGTGCTGGAAGGACAGGCACGATGACGGAACACTCCTGCCGTGTCCTTGTCCTTATCTCGGGCAACGGAAGCAATCTGCAGGCCCTGATCGACAAGCGCGAGGAAGGCGGCTACCAGATTTGCGGCGTCATCAGCAACAAGGCAGACGCCTTCGGACTGCAGCGCGCACGCAACGCCGGCATCCCCACCCGTGTCATCGACCATCGTGAGTTCGCCAGCCGCGAAGCGTTCGATCTGCGGCTGATGGCCGAAATCGATCAATTTGCGCCGTCTCTTGTCGTGCTTGCCGGCTTCATGCGTATTCTGAGCGAAGGCTTTGTGCGCCATTACGCCGGGCGCATCCTCAACATTCATCCCTCTTTGTTACCCGCCTACCGCGGCACCCATACCCATGAACGCGTTCTGGAGGCTGGGGAAACCGAACATGGCGTGAGCGTGCATTTTGTGACCGAGGAACTCGACGGCGGACCCGTGGTGCTGCAAGCAGTCGTGCCCGTGGCGGCTGATGATACCCGCGACACCCTCGCTGCCCGGGTGTTCGTGCAGGAGCATCGGGTATATCCCAAAGCCGTCGGTTGGTTTGCGGCCGGAAGATTGCAGATGACAGACGGCAAAGCGGTGCTTGATGGCATTCCACTGGGCGTCCAGGGCATACGGGAGCGCTCGTCATGAAAGCCCTGGCAACGCTGACGTTCGCGGGACTCCTGCTCCCCTTCAGCAGTGTTGCCGAGCCATTGCCCTATCGGGCGATATACGAGGCTAAGGCACTGGGCATGACGGCAGAGGCATCCCGCACGCAAACCCGCTCCCCCGAGGGTGTCTTCGTGCTTGAAAACCGGCTCTCGCTCACGATCCTTGGCGCCAATGTCGGTACGGCTGTTGAGACAAGTGAATTCACCGTGAACGGCAATTCCGTCATTGCGCAGCACTACCATTATGATCAGACAGGCATCAGCAGCAGTCAGGAAACCATCGATTTTGACTGGTCAGCACAGAAAGCCCAGAGCCGCAGCGATGATGGCAGCTGGAGCTTCGACCTATCGCCCGGAGTTCTCGACAAGTTGAGCTACAGCGTTCAGCTGAGCATGGACCTGCGGGAATCATCGACCTCGCCCTTTCGTTTCCAGGTGCTGGATGAAGACGAAATCAAGCAGCATGACTACCAGATTCTGGGAGAGGAGGAGTTGCACACTGGCGTCGGCAAGCTGAAAACCGTCAAGATTGAACGAGTCAGAGATGACGATAGTCAGCGTAGAACCACTGTGTGGCTGGCGCCGGAATGGGATTTTCTTCTGATTCGTCTGGAGCAGGTGTCGCGCAACGGAACGTCGACAGAATTGCAGTTGGAATCTGCCATCGTCGATGGCAGGTCAGTCGCCGGCCACTAGGCGTCGTCGAGATCATCGCCACGGCGGTGCATGTCATATTTACGCATCTTTTCCACCAGTGTCGTGCGCCGGATATTGAGCCGATCCGCGGCACGTGCCACGACTCCCCCGCAATCGTTCAACGCCTGATCGATCAGATCGCGCTCCAGATTGGCGAGATATTCCTTCAGATCCAATCCATTTAGGGGCAGCAATGCCTGTGCGGCATGTCCGTTGACGGGGGGCACGATCGAGTCCTGCCGACGTTCTGACAGCGATGGCAGATGCGCCAGTTCCTGCTCCTCTACATGGCGAAATTTAGGCGGCAGATCGTTGATGCCAACGACCCTGTGGGGATACAGAATGGCCATGCGCTCCACCAGATTCGCCAGCTCGCGCACATTGCCCGGCCACGGGTGACGGCACAGGCATTCTATGGCGCCACTGTTGAAGCGCACGGAGCCCCGCTTTTCATTTTCCAGCCGGCTGATCAGCTCATTGAGCAGAAAGGGGATGTCTTCCGCGCGCTCGCGCAGGGAAGGCATTTCGATGGGGAAGACATTGACCCGATAATACAGATCCTGCCGGAAGGTGCCCGCGGCAATCATGTCTTCGAGATTCTTGTGCGTCGCCGCGAGAATACGCACATCTGTCTGCAGGGTTCGCGTCCCCCCGACTCGCTCGTAGCAATGTTCCTGCAGCACACGCAACAATTTCACCTGCATCGGCAGCGGCATATCTCCGATCTCATCAAGAAACAGCGTGCCTCCCTCGGCCATCTCGAAGCGCCCGATGCGGGTCGAGATCGCCCCAGTGAAGGCGCCCTTCTCGTGGCCGAACAATTCGCTTTCCAGCAAATCCGGTGGAATGGCGCCGCAGTTAATGGGGACAAAGGGTTTGTTGGCGCGCGGAGAGTTCATGTGCAGATTGCGGGCGACCACTTCTTTGCCCGTACCCGATTCGCCGGTGATCAGGATGGTGACTTCTTTGTTGGCCACCTGCCCCATGACATGACGGATGCGTTGCACTTCCTTGCTGCTGCCCACCAAGCTGCGAAACATGTTGTAGTCACGCACGGTGTTGTTGGGGGCCAGGCGATGAAAATGCTGACGATACACCTGCGCCTTGTGCAGGGCGTCCAGCAGCGGCTGATGGCTCAGCGGAAGTGGAACGATCGCGGTAATGGCACCGAGGATGTCCTCGTCGATGACTGTTGCAGCCCCGGCACCCTCCGTCATCAGCACGATGGGAATGCCTCGATCAAGTGTCGAAAGCGCCGCGATCAATTCCTTGAGGGACTGATCCGGGGCGGGGCCCAACAAGGCCATCTTGATGGCGGAAGGGTCGGCAAAAGTGCTTGCCACGGCAGACTGCCACTGTGCATAGCAAGTGCTGACCACCTGTTCACCGAGAAACTCTAGAATGATCGGGAGGGTGTGACAGGTCTGGCTATCGTCATCAATGAGCAGGATTTTCCCTTGACTGGCGATATTCAATGTAGAGGATTCCATGGTGGCAAAGTCTGAGAGGCAGTAGCCGAAGACAGGCGGAACCCCTATTAATCGCTTTTTTAACGGTCGAAACTGGTGCGATTAGGCAGCATCAGCGCCGTTTCGCTTGGCACTGCCGCCACTCCAAAGTCGTCCAAGTCTGGCAGCAATGACACTGTGTCCATCAGTTCACAAGCTATCGATCTGCGGGGTCTCGAAGACCACATCAGCCAACTCCCCGATGTCAACAAAGCTCGTGTCACCGAGCTCCGCAACCAGATCGCTGCCGGCCAATACCAGATCAATTACAACTCCTTAGCCGGGAAAATCCTCGGCTTTGAATCGGATCTGTAAGCGACCATCCCGTTTTGAACTGACTCATGCTCTGCCATTGCTTTGAATGGCGGGCTGATCGCGTCCACCGTTCACCCGAGCGTCATCGGGCACTTCAGGAGAACACCCATGAGCGATAGCGTCATGCAAGGCCTGCTGGAAAAAGATCTGTCCAATGCCTCCCGGCTGGAAAACCTGCTGGAGACGGAACGTCGTCTTTTGGAGAAGCGGGATATCGGCGCCTTGAACCAGCTCTTGATGGAAAAGGCACAGCTGCTGGCGGACATTGAATCAAATGATGATGCCAGAAGAAAATTGCTGGCATCTTTTGGAAAGTCCGATAACAATACCGGGCTGCGCGACTATTGCACACAGGTGGGGATTGGGGATCTGTACAAGGATTTGCTGAGAGCCCTTCAACACTGCGCAGAGCTAACCAATATTAATGGTGCAATCGTGCACCGAAGCAAGCTGAACAATCGCCATATGCTGGACATCATGCAGGGCAAATCTGCAGACACCAGCCTCTATACGCAACGCGGTGATGCCAGCACGTCGTCCGACACCCGAGCCATCGCAAGGGCTTGAAAATTAACAAGAAAGACTCATGGCATTAAACGACGGACCAGATCGTTACTACTACGGCGCCGGGGACATTTTCAGTGTCCTGCGTGCGCTACAGAATGAACGCAGCCTTGTGAACGTCCAGTTCGATGGCGGCGCGCAGCTGTACAACACCATGATTCTGGACGCCAATCTGCAGGACCGCTATTTCCTCATTGACGAAGTGACCCCCCGCGATGGCCATCGCAAGATTGAAGGGGGTGACAAATTCAGCATTCGCGACAGCATCCATGGCATCAAGGTCCACGCCAAAGACCTGGTCAGCGTGCGGACACTGAACAACCCTGACGGCATCTACTATCAAGTGCCCTTCCCCGCCAAGATGCTTTACATGCAGCGACGGGAAGCGTTTCGCGCCTATGTCCCCGGCAGCATGAAAACTACCGCGCGATTCACCTCCGAATCCCGCGAGGCTCCGTTGTTTGGCCGCGTGCTGAACATGTCCGCAACGGGCGTGCGTGTAGGATTCCCGGGGGAGGTAAAACCCGAATTCGGGCCGATGGAAAAATTCAATGCGCTGATCGAAATCCAGGCACAGGACCAGATGCTCGACTGCCGCCTGGAAATTGTGTACTACCAATACAGCAAGGAGCGGGACCAAACGATGTGCGGATGCCGTTTCATCGATCTTCCCCGCGCCAGCCAACAGATCGTCAACCGCTTTGTGACCTTCCTGCAGCGCGAAGAACTGGTCTGACATCAATCTTAAGAATCGCTTTTAACTCATTGTATTTAAAATATTTTTAAATTGCGGCGCCAGCGCCGTCAGACGCTGGAGATCTTCCGGTCTGTCCACATCCCACCGCACAGGCAGTTCTTTCCAGGCAAGGCCTGCTGCTCGCAGATTCTCCCGCGTTTTCGCCATCACCGCTGCCGTTCCCCACGGAACATCCCGAAACAATGCCTCTGGAACGGAACGCATGCCGATCAGGACATACCCTCCATCCTCCGCCGGACCGAAGACAAGGTTTTCACCGGATGAGAGTGCCGCCAGTGCCAGCTCAAGATACTCAGCATCGACGGATGCACAATCAGCGCCCACGATGATGACCGCCTCGGCCTCGGTGAGCAGCGCCTGTGCCGTCAATGCCATGCGTTCGCCCAAATCCTCTCCACGCTGCCTGTAACAGGCGTTCGTGCCACAGAGGCTGTGAAGCCAGTCCTGATTCTGCGACATCG
Source organism: uncultured Klebsiella sp. (assembly GCA_964538025.1). GTDB lineage: Bacteria > Pseudomonadota > Gammaproteobacteria > Pseudomonadales > Pseudohongiellaceae > UBA5078. Next base: position 65,661 of record CAZICZ010000007.1, read on the forward strand.
CGGCGTCTGACCCGGCAAGCCACAAATGGGCGGGGCATAATCCTTTGTCACCCAGGTTCCGGTACACATACTCAATGAGTGCCTTGTGCAGGCGCAGCGCGCCGGCCTCTCCCAGCACCCCCTGTAGACGGGTCTTCACCTTTCCGGACTCCGGCACCTTCGCAAACAGGGCTAGCGCCATCTTTGAATATTTATTTATTTTATTTTTCATTGTGTTGCGCCGGCTTCCTAATGTAGAGACGATGCAGCGTTTGTGGCGCTACCCCCAGCACGTACAGGAGCCGCAACCACCACATCAGGCAGACGGTGCGCGCAATGCCATGCCGCTCCCAGCGCCGACTGGACGTTGTCACCCGCTCGCGCAGGCACACGGGCCGGGCAAGACTGCGAAGACGTTTGCTCAGCGCCACATCCTCCATGAGGGGGATCATCGGGAAGCCGCCCGCACGCGCAAACACCTCCCGCCGGACAAAGAGCGCCTGGTCGCCGGTTGCGACACCTGACACACGGGAGCGCAGGTTGATCATGGTTTCGATGACCCGGAACGCCGGATGCGAGCCACTGAGACGCACGTCGAACCTGCCCCATGACGCCCCTGACGTGGAAAACACGTGCTCCAGAACCTCGGCAGCGGTGGCGGGCAGGAGGGTATCGATATGCAGGAACAGCAGCCCCTCCCCGTGCGCCTGCGCCGCACCGGCATTCATCTGCAGGGCTCGGCCCGCATCGCTGGATATCCAGCGATCGACCCATGCCGAACACGCCTGTTTGCTCTGCACGTCTTCGCCCCCATCGACGACGATCAGCTCATGGCCTCGCGCGCGCAGAGGCTGCAGCGCCGGAAGATGTTCACGCAGTGCCTGCGCTTCATTGAGCACAGGAATGATGACGCTGATCATGGTCATTGGGACTCACCGGGGAATGCCACCTCAGGGCGGCGGAAAGGCCCGAATTCTATGCCAGTGAAGTGGCAATTACACCCTCGCGGGTGCTGTTGCGAAGAGCGTGTCCGCCAACACGGACGTGACGGGAGTCACTTCTTCCGAAAAAAGCTCAAAAATCGTCCAATTCCTTCCATTTTCAACCCGGAAAGGGCTATTAAGATGAAAGCGAAAGCAGGATAATGCGTGCCCTGTCAAGGGGGAGAAGCAGACCCGTCCATGATGTCGGTGAAGCCAAGGGTAAGTGTGAGGATTTCTCACCGTTTCGTCTTCCGCGTTGGCGCAGGCAACCCCTGAATTTTAGAGTGATCGGGGTAATAAAACGGCGGATTCGCCGTTCTCACTTCCAGAAGGAGTAAAAACTGGTTCAAAGGAGATTCCGTATCCCCTTTCAAAGAGGCTTCACCCCGACCTTTTGCCGAACCAGATCTGTATCAGCGATGAACGTTGAAAATTTTTATATCATTGCGACGGCTCCGAACGAGCCAACGCTGCAAGTGAATATCTCCGGCCCCTACCTGACGCGTCAAGCCGCAGAAGCGGACCTGAGTGCTGCGATTGGTGAGGCTGTGGGACTGGACCCTGCCGCGAAAGAGTATGAATACAAGATCTCCAAGATCGCCTGCCAGAAGCCCGGTGTGATCCAGCATATGGCCTGCCATATGGGCCAGCGGCTTTAAACCAAAAGAACATTTCGACGCGAAAGTGAGTCGACGCCACAATGAGGTTCGGGGAACACATTAAACGCCCTGTCAGCGATGGGTAAATGAATCGAGAGAGAGGTTTTTGTGAAAAAACTGGATCCGCTTCACCACATCAGCATCATTGAATCCCGCGGCACCAATTGTGCGTGGGTGCGCATCAAGTACGACGACAAACACTTCCAGGAATCCTTCCCCTTCAAAAAGTACGGTGGCAAAGACAAGGCCATCGCTGCTGCCAAGAAAAAGCGTGATGAGGAAGGCAAGAAAATTTATGGCGAGAACTGGCCCTTCACCAAGTTCAGCCCCCGCAAGGTCTCCCCTCTGAATTCCTCGGGCGAGATCGGCGTCAGCTACTCCGAGAGTGATCATGCGTGGGTGGCGACTTGGCAGGAAAATGCCCAAGGCAAACGGCGCCAGCGCAATGCGTACTTCTCGATCAACAAGTACGGCGACAAGAAGGCAAAGTCCCTGGCCATCAAGCGCCGCCGGGATGAAGTTGCCAACAACCTGATCGGTCGCTAACGGCAACATCCTCTCTCCTGTCAGAACGTCCCCGCCGGCCCGCAGCAGCACTGCAATGCAGTGCGCAAAGTCGTGGCACCCGGGATTCGCCATAACAAAACGCCAGGCTTTCCTTTATAATCCTTCGCCTTTCGGTGGGCCTGCGGCCTGCAGTCCACCTCCTTGCTCTTCGTGTCTCCGTAGCGTAATTGGATAACGCAGCCCCCTCCTAAGGGGCAGATTGCAGGTTCGAACCCCGCCGGAGACACCACTTTTAAAATTCATTAATATTAATATTTATCAAATAGATAAATAATTTTATTAATGTTGTTTATTACAAAAGGTGCCACTGCCTTTGCTCCACCCCTCGCGCGAAACAGTGTCATTCCTGACTGAGATGAGCCAGAGAGGCGCCGTGCTGCTCCCAGTTCTGTCCATCAAACGGGGTAATCGTCATCTCGTCGGGAATTGGCTCGAGGCAGCGCACATTGACATCCACGCCGTCGGGATTGGAGCGCGGAATGTAAAAAGGTTTCATGCCGCAATGGCGGCAAAAGCTGTGCTTGGCAACACCGGTATTGAAGGTATAGACCGTCAGGTCCTCCTGCCCCCGCAGGAGTCGAAAGCGGGATTTCGGCACAATCAGATGCAAAAACCCCGCCTTGCTGCAGATGGAACAATTGCATTCCGTGACCTGCAGCGGGCTCGGCGCGTCCACTTCAAATGCCACCGCCCCGCAATGACAGGCGCCAGTAAATCGCTTCATGAGGAATCTCCTTGTGCGTGGCATCGACATGATGCTGGCACTGCAGTATCCAGTCATGCTATCCGTACACGCAAGCTCCCCTAACCCCCCTTTGCTTCGGAGACCTGTCCATGCGTCATGAGATCGTTTACCTGCTCCTGCTGCTCCCCTCCCTCACCCTTCATGCCGACGAAAACACCCTGCATCAGATCGGAACAGCACCCTCGGCGGCCCGCATTCAGCGCGATATTGAAACCTTGGTGGGGTTTGGCACCCGGCACACCCTGTCAGAGACCACCTCGGACACGCGCGGCATCGGCGCTGCAAGACGCTGGCTGCAGGCAGAGTTCGAGTCCATCTCGGCAGCCTGCGGGGGGTGCCTCGAGGTCATGACGGTCAGTGGGGTGGTCTCCGGCACCGCGCGTATCCCCGATCCGGTGGAAGTCGTCAACGTCATCGCCATCCAGCGCGGCACCCGTGACACCAATCGTTTTGTCATGATGACGGCCGACATCGACACCCGCGTCAGTGACCCCATGAACTTCACCAGCGACTCCCCCGGCGCCAATGACAATGCGTCCGGGCTGGCCGGCGTGCTGGAAGCGGCGAGGGTCCTGACGCAATACCGTTTTCCGGGGTCCATCGTGTATACCGGCCTCTCGGGCGAGGAACAGGGCCTGAACGGCGGCGCCATTGTTGCGGACTACATCAAGGCCCAGGGCTGGCAACTGCAGGCCGTGATCAACAACGACATGATCGGCAACATCACGGGCATCAACGGGGTGATCAACAACAGCACGGCGCGCGTGTTCTCCGAGGGCACGCGGGTTGTGGAAACGCCCGAGGAAGCGTCCCAACGCCGCTTCCAGGGGGGCGAGCTCGATTCCGCGTCCCGCAATCTCGCCCGTTACATCGACACCATGGCCGACCGTTACGTGCCCAATCTCGACGTAATGATGGTCTACCGGCTGGACAGGTTCGGCCGCGGCGGGCACCACCGTCCGTTCAACGAGGCTGGCTTTACCGCGGTCCGCGTCATGGAGACCAACGAGAACTACCGCTGGCAGCATCAGGATATTCGGGTGGAGGACGGCATCGCCTATGGGGATGTCATTGAACATGTCGACTTCGACTACGCCGCGAAACTGACAGCACTCAATGCCGTCACTCTCGCTGCCATGGCGTGGGCGCCCGCCCCGCCGCGCGGGGTCAGCATCAGTGGCCAGGTCAGCCCGGACACCACGCTGCGCTGGGAGAAGGCACCGGGTGCCAGCGCCTATCGCATCCACTGGCGCCTGACTACCGATGCCCAGTGGACGCATCAGCGAGATGTGGGAGATGTGGCGGAATTTACGCTGGAGAACGTGGTGATCGACAATTATTTCTTCGGCGTTTCCAGCGTGTCGGAAGACGGCATCCAAAGCCCGGTCGTGTTCCCGGGGCCTGCCGGCGCCTTCTGATCTTTACGGCGCCGCAGGGTTCTCACAGACCACCTGCCCGTTTTTGATTACCGTGCGCACGTTGCGCACCTGCGAAATGTCTTCGATGGCATTGCCGCCCAGTATCACGAGGTCGGCCAGATAGCCGCGCGCGATCTTGCCCAGCTGATCGCCCGCCCCGAGCGCATCGGCAGCATCCCCGGTCGCGGAGCGTAGCGCCTGCGAGGTGCTCAGGCCTGCCTCGACATAAATTTCCAGTTCCCGGTGCAGGGAGTCGGCAAAACTCACAAAGGGCGAATCCGTCCCGGCCACGATGCGACCTCCCCCAGTGACGATTTTGAACAGCGTCGCCTTTTGCGCCTCCCCATTGGAATTGCGTTCGCTCAAGGACAGCGTGGGCGTGATGATGACGCGGGATTTGGTCGCCAGCTCGATCACGTCCTGATAGGCGATATTGAGACGGCTCTCCTTGAGCGAATAGCCACGGCGACTGGTCGCAGCCAGATGCTCCATCTGATCGATGCCATTGGCCACGGCGGGATAGAGTTCGTGGGAGGACACGGGAATCCCGCTGGCATGGGCAAGCGCAATGGCCTGTTTCTGGATGGCATAGTCCTGTCGCACATAACTCTTGTACATGTCCAGCCCGAGCGCAGTGGACAGGCGCAGGGAGTCCTCCAGACGCTCTTCTGTCTCGACCGTTTCGGACACCCCGTACGAGATCCGGCTGCCTTCGTTGAGGGGGCCTGCGGTGAACACCCGCGGCCCCGGCCGACGCCCTGAGGCTTCCGCTTCGCGTCGCTCGACGGCGTGATAGGGATCATCGCCGGTCTCGCGCACGGTCGTGATCGCGCTGCACAAATACAGCTGGCCCAGCGCAACGCCCTGTGTGGTGGACTGGTGGGTATGGTTCTCGATGAGGCCCGGCATCACGAACTGGCGCGATGCGTCGATCAGGCGACCCTGCACCTGGCTCAGGCCTGCCGTGCGCACGTCGGTGATGACCCCGTTCTGGATGATGATATCCATCGCCGGCACCGTGCCATCGTGAATGCCATCGAACAGACGGCCCGCCCGCAGAGTGATTGTTTCCTGAGGCATGGCCTGCGACCAGCGCGGCGCAATGTCCACGATGCGTGTTCGTCGGCGGCGCGCCTCGTAGAGCTTAAGGGTGTCCCCATCGAGATAAATCAGATGCGTCCCATCCGCGGACCAGCTGGGATTCTCGCCGGCGGCCGCTATGCGACGCGCCTCGCCCAGGGACCCGTCAGTTCCCAGCGGCACGCTCCAGAGCGCGCCATCCAGGCGGTAAACCATGTCGCCGGTCGAAGACCACGCGGGCCGGTTATGCTGCCTGCGGCCGAGTGATTTGCCCGGAACCGGGGCCACCACACGTGTCTCACCGCTGCCCGAAGCGGGCAGCAGGGTCAGCACATTGTGCCCTTCGCGAAACCGGCTGTTGCCCGGTGCGCGCGAGGTCACGGCCAGCACCTCGCCGTCCGGCGACCAGGCGGGCGCACTGGGGCCAAACAGGGGCTCCGACACCGCCGTGTCTGTGCCATCGGCAAGGTCGATGACGTGGACTGTGGAGGAGACAAACACGGTATTGCCCTCGTCCAGCAGATAGGCAATCCGGCTGCCATCGGGGGAAAAAATCGGCGAACTGGGCGCCTTGGCGAGATCGCTGATGCGGGTGGACGTGCCATCGGCGAGGGTCATGACCCACACGTCCGTTTTCCCTTCGCGGTCCGAGACAAAAGCAATGCGCGCGCCGTCGGAAGACCAGCTAGGGGACAGATCGATACTGACATCGTCCGTCAGCTGGCGCGGTTCGCCATTCTCCAGATCGACAATCCACAAATCCCCCAGCGCGGCGTAGGCGGCCTGACGCCCGTCGGGCGAGAGGATGGGGTCCACGATTCCCAGCGCCTTGCGTGGGGTTTGATCGCGCAGGGCGTAGCGACGACGCTCATAGGGTGTGCGGTCGAGGGTCACGCTCGCCTGAAACGGCACTGACGGGCCCGGCTCCCCGGCCGCCGTCAGAGTTTTCACCTGACCGTCGGCGGTGTAGTACACCCTGCCATCAGGCGCGACGCTGGGGCGAAAGGGAAAGATATCGCCGCCCTGCACCAGAATCTCGGCCCCCAATCCGTCCATCGGGACCTGCGCGAGGTGAGTCTGATCCCCGTCAATGCCGACGATATACAGGCTGTTGCCATCCGCCGACCATGCTGGCGCTCCCAACAGGGGGGCACTGTACAGTTCCCGAAGCCCCCGCCCGTTGAGCTCACGGACCACCAAGCGGTGCACCGGGCCATCGATCACGAAGGCAAGATTATTGCCGTCCGGCGACAACGTAGGGGTGACGGCGTTGCCATCGCCGGAGAAATACGGCGTGGTGGGGGGCAGATATCCCGTCTCCCGGGCAGTGGTCAGCGGACGCCGTTCACCACTGCGCAGGTCGGTCATCCACACGGCATACCCCCCGTCCTCGTCACTGGAATACAGAATCTGCCGACTGTCGTAGGTAAAGGCCGGATAGCGTGCATCGGCAGCCGGGCCATTCGCGATCTGGGTCAGATCATCGCCGTCGGGCTCGACTGTCCACAGGGAAAAGGCATCGCCGACAAACGCGTAAAACCCGATGCGCGACCCGTCCGGGGCCCACATGGGTTCTTGTGCATCCATTTCAGCCGGGGTGATGGCTTCCGCCACGCCGCCCTCGGCAGGCACCCGCCACAGGACGCCCTGCAGGGCCAGTACCAGCGTTTCGCCATCCGGGGAAATCGCGGCGGCCATGTTGGTGCCCTCGGTCATCGTTGCCTCCACGAGCACACGCTCCTGTGCGGCCATCCCCGGGGTGTTTATCGAACAGGACATCGCCACGCCCAGGATCAGGGCCCTCCAGCGGGACGAACAAAACAGGGACGCGCCAGCAGCCATCGACTTGCTCCTTTGGAAAAACGGGGGACGAACGGGGAATTTGCAGGAAAGGCGTGCGCCGTGCAAGTCGGAACGCAGCCGCGATCCGCCCCCTAGGAGGACGCAGGCTGCAGGACGGCCTCAAGCGCCTCGCAGACCCGTTCGATCACCGTGATTCGCGCCAGTTTCTTGTCCACTGCCGGCACCAGAATCCAGGGAGCATTCTGCGTGCTGGTGCGCGACACCATGTCGTGCACGGCATGAGAATAAGCCCGCCATTTTTCCCGATTGCGCCAGTCTTCATCGGTAATCTTGTAATGCTTCCAGGCCAGCTCCTCGCGCTCGTGGAAGCGTCGCAACTGTTCCTCTGGACTGATATGCAGCCAGAATTTCAGCAGCACGATGCCGTGATCGGTGAGCTGTTCCTCGAAGGCATTGATCTCCGGATAACCACGCTCCCATTCCGCCGCGGTGCTGAATCCCTCCACTCGCTCCACCAGAACCCGGCCGTACCAGGAACGGTCATACACGGTGACGTAGCCGGCGCGCGGCAGATGACGCCAGAATCGCCAGAGATAGTGATGGTCCTTTTCCTCATCGGTCGGGGCGGCAATGGAAATGACGCGGACCAGCCGGGCATCGATCCCGGCGACCAGACGACGGATCGTGCCGCCCTTGCCGGCGGCATCCCACCCTTCAAAGACCAGCACCGTGTCGCGACGCTGTCGTTTGGCCTGCCAGGTCAGACGCCGCAAACGGGCCTGCAAGTGTTGCAGCCTTTCATCGTAGTCCTCCCCCTCGAAACGGTGTTCAAGATCGACTGTATCGAGAATCGTGCGCTGCGCTGCGCTGCCCGTGGCCGTGGTCTCCGGCGCGGCTGCCCTCGGCGGGGTTTTTGACAGGGTGGCTTTTTGCGTGGACGTGGTCAGGCTCTCCAGATGCCGGGTCAGCACCTCTTTCAGGATCGTGCCCACGGTAATGTCCTGGTAGTGGCTGTCGGTGGCTTCCACGATGTGCCACGGGGCGAGCGCGCTGTCCGTGTCACGAATGGCCCGTTCCGACACGGTGCGAAACCGCGCGTACTGTTTGGAGTATTCCGTCAGCTGCGGGCTGGCGATTTCGGCGGCCAGATCATGCTGCAGGCGTCGCGCCTGTTCGGCTTCGCTGATGTGGAACCAGAATTTGATGATCACCGCGCCGTCGGCCGACAGCAACTGTTCAAATTCGGTGATCTGGTGCAGTTCCCGTTCGAACTTGTTGAGATCGCTATGACCCAGCGCATGTTCCACGATCGGGTCGGTATACCAGGAACCCAGCATCACGCCGATCGTGCCGCGCTCAGGCAGCGCGCGCCAGAATCGCCAATATCGAGGCCGTTCTCGCTCCTCATCACTGCTCTCCCAGAAGGCGTTGGTTCGCAGCCCGCGGGAATCGAACCACTTGTTGAGGCGGTTGACCACGCCCCCCTTGCCCGCCCCTTCGACGCCGGCAATAACGATGATCACGGGCACCTTGGCCGTCCGCAGCTGCTGCTGAAGGGCCAGCAGGGCCGTCTGCAGGTCCGACTCCCGCGCATTGAATTCCGCCTTGCTGAGGCTTCGCCCGAGCTCTGCCGTTTCAAACATGGCCCTCTCCCTTTTTGATGGACGCTTTTTGCACAGCTTAGCACTCCGACTGATCCGGCGACATGCGGGTCGCGCCTATCATTGGCCCGCCTTTCCCACTATGATGGCGCCACTTTCCGGGAGCTCCCGCGCATGCCCGAGCGCCGCACTCCCTCCCCTCGTCAATAGGTACCCAATGGAACAGAAACACTTCAGCCTGACCCTCACACGCCTCGAAAAATACCTCTTCCAGATCGATTTCGGGGAATTCGGCAATGTGCTTGCGGACGAGCCGCCCCCTTTGGGAGACGGGGAAGGGCCGAGTCCTTCCGCGCTGCTCGCCGCCTCGGTGGCCAATTGCCTTTCCGCAAGCCTGTTGTATGCCCTGGCCCGCAAAAAGGAGGACCCGGGAGAGATGCGCGCCGAGGTGACGGGCACCATCGAGCGTGTGGGCAAGTTCCTGCGCGTCACGCGGGTGAAGGTGGTGCTCTCGCTGGGCGTGGCCGCCTCCTCGCTGCCGTCCCTTGCAGCGGCGCTGGAAGTGTTCGAGGACTATTGCACGGTGACGCAGAGCGTTCGGGCGGGTGTCGCCGTCGACATCGAGATCTGCGATAGCACCGGCGCCCTGCTTCACCAGCACCTCGACAGCGCCCCATGACGGCACAGGAGACGCTCCCTCGGCCAGCGCTGGCGCCATTGGTCGGCATCAGCATCCTGTGCAATATCGTGGCCGTGGTGTTTGCCCGCCTAGCCTACGGGCTGATCCTGCCGTCCATGCAGGCCGATCTGGCGCTGAGTTTCACGCAGGCGGCGCTGCTCGGAACGGTGACCGCGCTGGGCTATCTCTCGCTCGTGTTGCCGGCAGGCCTGTTTGCTGCCCGCTTTGGGGCCAGCCGCGCGATCGCATTGGGCATCGGTTTTGCCATCATGGGATTCAGCGGACTTTGGCTGGTGACCCACTATGCCGCGCTGCTGGCACTCATGGTCTGTCTGGGCGCCGCCACGGCCTTCACCTATACGCCCCTGATCTCCCTGCTGGGGAGCTGGTACCCGGAACGTCGCGGGACGGTGATCGGGCTGGCCAACAGTGGGGTCGGGTCGGGAATGTTCCTGACAGGCGCGCTCATCCCGCGCATTACCGAGGCGGCAGGGGCCTCCGCCGATGCCTGGCGGACAGTCTGGATTCTGTTCGCCGGGGTGGCGGTGCTTTGCGCCCTTGGCGTGTTCATGCTGCTGCGCGACCCGCCCCGGCAGGCACCCGACGCACGGGCCGCGCGGCCGACCGCGGGGCTTGCCGATGCCTTGCGCAATCCCCACGTACGCCGGGTCGCCTGGATCTATGGCATTGTCGGCATGACCTACATCCTGCAATCGCTGTTCATGGTCAGTTTTGCGCTGGACATCGGCCTCTCCGCGACGACCGCAGGCGGCCTGGTGGCGCTCATGGGGGTGCTCTCCATCTTTGCCTCCCCCAGCTGGGGCTGGGCAGCAGACCGCATCGGTCACGCCCAGGCGCTGATGATTTGCCTTGTGATGGCCATGGCGGGCACGCTGCTGCCGGTGCTCTGGCCCGCCTATCCAGCCTTTGTGATCCATTATGTGTTGCTGGGCGTTTCCACCACCGGGCAGTTCACCACCATTCTCGCCGCGGCGACCCGCACGGTCCGCCGGGAGCAGGCGGCCGTGACAATCAGCTTCATCACGCTGTTCTTCGCGGCAGGGCAATTGCTTGGCCCCTCGCTGGCGGGCCTGTTGCTGGAACACTCCGGCAGCTTTCCGGGTCTTTTTCTGCTGAGCAGCGCACTCCTGGGACTGGGCGCCTATCTGACCTGGCGGACGATTCCCGGCCGCGAATGAGGGCCCGCTTCCGTGGTATTCTGCCGGGCGGCACGAGCGGGGTCCCCGCCGTGATGCCTCCCCTTTCAACGACGTTCGGATCGACTATGTTGCACGCGAAACACCATGAAGCCCTGCCCCTTGTCGATGCCGACCGTTTCGAGGCGTGACGATGACTTCACCTTCCCTGCACTGGCAGTGTCTGCCCTTCGAGGAGCTGTCTCTGAACACCCTCTACGCCATTCTGCGCCTGCGTCAGGAGGTCTTTGCTGTCGAGCAGGCCAGTGTTTACCTCGATGTGGACGGCTTTGATCCCGGTGCCTGCCATCTGTTCGCGACCCAAGACGAGACCCCGGTGGCGTATTGCCGCCTGTTGAGCCCCGGCGTGAAATACCCGGAGGCCTCGATCGGGCGCGTCGTCACGGCACCGGGTGTCAGGGGAAGCGGTGCTGGCAGGGAGCTGATGCGACGGGCATTGACCGAATGCGAGGCGCGCTTTCCCGACAGCGGCCTGCGCATCTCGGCGCAGGCCTATCTGCAACGCTTTTACGAGAGTTTTGGCTTTGCAGTGATCACCGCCCCCTATGATGAAGACGGCATTCCCCATATCGGGATGCGGCGCCCCGCCGGGGATCGCCCATGAAAAAGACTTTGCTGGCGCTGGCGGCGCTGGGCCTCGTCGTGCTGACCGGCACGCCGCTGGTCGTGGGCCTGGTCATCAATGACCCCGCGCACCTCGCGGAATTGTCCCGACAACTGGGCCAGCCCGGCCTGACGCTGTCCCTGCAGCGTCACTGGTTCAGCACCACCGGCACGGCGGTCATCGAAGACCCGGTGATCGCTGGTCAACAGACCCGTGGCACCCGCGTGAGCACCCCGGTGTCCCTGCGCCACGGACTGGTGATCCGCACCCCCGAGGGGCTGCGTGTGGGTCTGGCCTACGCGCAGCTCGAACCTCGACTGGAAACCGCCCTGGGAGACCCGGTGCTGGATGCCCTGCTGGCGGGGCCCACCACCGCGCAGGCGAGTCTGCTGGTTTCGCTGACCGGCAGCCTGCACCTGACTGTTCGCAACGAGGCTCTGCGCGTTGAGGATGCCGGACTGACACTGCAGATCGACGCGCCCGTCCTGACGGTGGATGTCATGCCCGACCGCAGTGCCCGTCTTGCGCTGCACGCCGAATCCGTGGCACTTCGCGACCCGGGGGTGTTGCTTGAGATCGACGGCCCTGCGCTGCGCCTCGAAACCGCCAGTCTGGACGCGTCTCCCCTGCCCGGCAGCGTGCAGCTTGCCATCTCCCGCCTGCACGGTCTCCCCGGGGAAGACCCGCGGGAGGAGTTGACGCTGCACGACATTCGCATAGACTATGTCGCCCGCGCAGTACCAGGCCCGGAAGAATCGCGTTCGACTTTGTTTTTACAGCAAAATTTTCGCATTGGGATGCTCGAATCGCGTCTGCCGCTGTCGGCGATCGCCATGGAATCCGTCATGAGCGATGTGCCGATGTCGGTGTTTGAAGACGCCGTGACACTGCTTCGGGACGCACAGGCGGGGCAAGCGACGCAGGACAAGGCAGAGGCCCTGTCGCTGCGCCTGTGGCAGTCGGCCTGGTCGCAACACACCGAGGCGACAATGACCGTCTGGGACGGCGAACACGCCATGGACCTGACACTGCAGTGGGCAGGACTGCCCAACGTGCGCAACGTCGCCGAGATTGACGCGGATCAGGTGATAAATGCCCTTACCGGCACCCTGGACCTGCGTTCGAACATCGAGGCGGTGAGCCGCGGCCCGCTGGGCGTGATGGCCCGCAATTATGCCCGGCAGGGCGCCCTCGCGCAGACAGGTAGCGACTACACGCTCCGCCTGGCGCTGCAGGATGGCGAGCTGCTATACAACGGCGAACGCTATTCGCTGGAACCGCTTTTGACCCTACTGAGCCTGTTGAGCCCATGACACAGAATCCCGTACAGACCCCCGCACCGGAAGTGGTCCGCCCTCTGTTCTCCTATCCCAAGTACTGGGCGGAGTGCTACGGCACCGCGCCTTTCCTGCCCACCACCCGGGCGGAGATGGAGGCGCTGGGATGGGACAGCTGCGACATCATCATCGTGACAGCGGATGCCTACGTGGATCATCCCAGCTTTGGCATGGCCGTCATCGGCCGCCTGCTGGAGGCCCAGGGCTTTCGCGTGGGGATTTTGTCCCAACCGGCCTGGGACAGTGCAGAGCCCTTCAAGGCGCTGGGAGAACCGAACCTGTATTTCGGGGTCACCGGCGGCAACATGGATTCCCTGATCAACCGCTACACCGCCGACCTGCGGATCCGCACGGACGATGCCTACACGCCCAACGGAGAGGCGGGAAAGCGCCCGGATCGATCCGTGATTGTGTACAGCCAGCGCTGCCGTGAAGCCTATTACAAGACGCCGATCGTGATTGGCGGGATAGAAGCCAGCCTGCGCCGCATCGCCCAATATGATTATTGGAGTGACAAGGTCCGCAAGTCCGTGCTCATCGACTCCAACGCCGACATCCTGCTCTACGGCAATGCGGAGCGCGCCATCGTCGAGCTGTCCCATGCGCTCGCGTCAGGGCGGCAGATTGCCGAACTGACCCACTTGCGTGGCACCGCCATCGTGCGCGACCAGGTGCCCGAGGGCTGGACGGAAATTGACTCCACGCGCATCGACTGGCCGAGCAAGATCGACGTCATTCCCAACCCCTACGAGATGAAGGACCCGGAAACGCAGTCCTGCGCGAGCGACAAGGATGCAGACGCGCCGAGCGACGCCGCGCGACCGGTGCGCATCATCCCGATGCCGCTGCATCGCAAAAGCGATCTCGACAATGCCCATACCTACATCCGGCTGCCCTCGTTCAACAAGGTGCGCAATGACCCGGCCCTGTATGCGCATGCGTCGCGCGTGTTGCATCAGGAATCGAATCCGCATAACGCCCGTGTGCTGGTCCAAAAACATGACACCAAGGAAGTCTGGGTGAATCCGCCCCCCATTCCTCTGGAAACCGCGGAGCTGGACGGCGTGTTTGATCTGCCCTATCAGCGGCGCCCTCACCCTTCCTACGGCGATGCCAAGATTCCCGCGTATGACATGATCAAGACGTCGGTCAACATCATGCGCGGCTGTTTCGGTGGCTGTACCTTCTGTTCCATTACCGAACACGAAGGGCGCATAATCCAGAGCCGCTCGGAGGAATCGGTGCTGCGCGAAATTGAACAGATTCGGGACCAGGTCCCCGGCTTTACCGGCACCATTTCCGATCTCGGCGGCCCGACCGCCAACATGTACCGTCTGAATTGCAAATCAGACACCATCCAGAAAAATTGCCGACGGCTGTCCTGCGTGTATCCCACCATCTGCCAGCATCTGGACACCGACCATCGTCACACCACGCAGCTGTATCGCAAGGCACGCGCCCTGCCCGGCATCAAGCGAATCGCCATTGCCTCGGGGCTGCGCTACGACCTCGCGCTGCGCGATCCGGAGTATGTGGAGGAACTGGTGACGCATCACGTCGGCGGCTATCTGAAGATTGCGCCGGAGCACAGCGAAGAGAACACGCTCTCAAAGATGATGAAGCCCAGCATCGGCAGCTATGACGCCTTCAAGGAAATGTTTGACCGTTTCTCCAAAAAAGCGGGCAAGGTGCAGTACCTGATCCCGTATTTTATTGCCGCTCATCCGGGGACCGAGAACGAAGACATGCTCAACCTTGGCCTGTGGCTGAAGAAGAACAAATTCAAACCCGACCAGGTACAAACCTTTTATCCCTCACCGATGGCATTGGCGACGGCGATGTATTACAGCGGCAAAAACCCGTTGAAAAAGGTGACCTACAAGAGCGAGAAAGTCAGCATCGTCAAACAGATCGAGCAACGCCGGGTGCAGAAGGCCTTCCTGCGTTACCACGATGAGAAAAACTGGCCGCTGTTACGGCAGGCCCTGCGCGACATGGGACGAGCCGACATGATCGGCGATGCCCCGCATCAGCTGGTTCCGGCCGAAAAGGCTGCAAGCCGACCGCGGGGTCCTGCGCCCCGCACCGGCAAGCCCCGCGTCAAGCCGCGCGCCCGTCGCTGAGGCCACGGGCAGAGCAAAGGCTCGCAGGAAATGAAAAGACAGGGAGTGTCACTCCGCGTGCCGGTCCCGGCTCAGACGAACAGGGACACGAGCTTGTAGGCGAGAATGGCCATGAGATAGGCCGTCAGTCCATACACGGCAAACATTCGTAGTGCGAGGGTCTTGGACCCGCTCTCCCGGCTCAGGATGGCCATGGTGGATACGCACATCAAGGCGATGGCGAAGAATACCAGCAGCGAGATTCCCGAGGCGATGCTCATGCCACTGGCCTGTATCTGTTCCGCCAGCGGAAGAACATTGTCGTCGCTGCCTTCGATCCCGAACATGGTGCCCAGCGTGCCGACAAAGACTTCCCGCGCCAGGAAGGACGTCATGATGGCGACACCGTAGCGCCAGTCCAGCCCGAGAGGGGTGAATACCGGTTCAATGACATGGCCAAACTGGCCGAGCCACGACGCACCGAGGTCATCCCCCATGGTCGGGAAATACCCCAGGAACCAGATCACGATCGTCACCGTCAGGATGATGCTGCCCGCCTTGGTCACGAAATGCTTCGAGCGGTTCCAGGAATTGCGGATCAGGGGCTGCCAGGCTGGCAGTCGGTAGGGAGGCATCTCCAGCACAAAGGGCAGGTCCTCGTAATGGTCCGCGCGCGTGCGGGAAAGCACGCTGGTGGCAATCAGTCCACACAGCATGCCGAACAGATAGACCCCAAACATGGCCACACCCTGCAGGCCGACGAGCCCGCCAAAGGCTGTTGTCGCGGGGATAAAGGCCGCAATCAGCAGGGTGTACACCGGCAAGCGGGCCGAGCAGGGCATCAGCGGAATGGCGATATAGGTCAGCAAGCGCTTCTTCGGCGAATCGATCGAACGCGCCGCGTAAATCGCCGGAATGGCACAGGCCACGCCGGAGAGCATCGGGATGAAACTCTTTCCCGTCAGCCCAAACAGCCGCAAAGGCTTGTGGCAGATCAGGGCGGCGCGGGCCATGTAGCCGCTGTCCTCGAGAATCCCGATGACAAAGGTCAGCACAAAGATCTGCGGCACAAACACCAGAAAGGCCCCGATCCCGCCGAACACGGCATCTTGCACAAAATCGGCGGCTATCTGGTTGGGAATCAGGGGCACTATCCACCCCGCCACTGTCGCGATCAGGGATTCGATGCCGTCCATCACCGGTGCCGCCCAGGTAAAAATGGACTGAAACATCAGATACATGATGCCGAAGAACACGAGGCCGCCAATGGCGGTGTGCAGGAAGAAACTGTCCAGCCGTGCCTGACTCTTGATGAGCAGATCGCCCTTCGGGCCGTATTTGTGTGCCAATTTGTGCGCCGTGCCGCGCAACATGGCATCCGGCACATCAGCAACACCGCTGTTCGCCTCGCCTTTGTTATTGGCCAGACCATGCCGGATCATGTCCAGCACCTTGTCCAAGCCCAGCCCGCTGCGCGCTGACACCGGAATCACCGGCGCCTGTATCTCGGCCGCAAGCCCCTCCAGATCCATGCTGATGTTGTGCTTCTCCAGCACGTCCATCATGTTGGCGATGACGACCGCGTGCTTGCCATGGCGTTCGCATTCGCGGATGACCTGCAGAGTGAAATACAGACTCTTTTCCAGCCGGGTCACATCGATCAGGCAGAGCACCTGGGACACGTCCGGATCTTCGAGAGCATCACTGAAGAAACTGACAGCGACTTGTTCCTCGCCGGATATCGCATGCAGGGAATAGGTGCCTGGAAAATCCACCAGAACCACGTCGGGAAGCGCGGACAAGCGGCCGCTGGCCACGTCCACGGTAATGCCCGGGTAATTGGCCACGCGTTGGTGCAGCCCGGTCAGACGGTTGAACAGGAGACTTTTGCCGGAATTGGGGCTGCCAATGAGGATGACTTTTTTCATGACAGGACGACAGGGGCTATCAGGATATGGCGGGCCACATCGTCATCGAGCGAAAAGATGGAGTTGGCCACACGAAACACCTTGGGAGACCCGAAGGCCGGGGTTTGCAGACAGGTCACCACTTCGCCCGGGTGAAACCCAAGCTCCATGAGACGCACACGATAATTCTCTGCCAGATGCGACTCAAAGCCACTGATCTGTCCCTGCGTGCCAGCGGTCAAGGACCACAAAGAAGACGTCATAACACCCCGAACCCGATGATGCCCTGAGCCGGACAACGGCGCAGTGAAAAGCGGGTACATGATAACAATTATCATTTAAGGTAGCAAAGCCCGCCCCCGCTATCGCCTCTCCTTTCGTCGGAAGAGAACCGCAACTGCGCGACCAGCGTATTAGGGGACACGATGTCCAAAGGAAGAGTCCCATGCGCCACTTTGCCCTGCTTGCCACACTGCTGTTTAGCCTACTCCCGGGAGGACCGGCCATGGCCATTGAAGAACCCGCGTATACCGTTCTGGCGACGGTCGATGACGTGGAATACCGCCAGTACGCTCCCTATCTGGTCGCCGAAACCCGAGTGGACGGGATTGCCGATCGCAATGACGCCGCCAACGCCGGTTTCATGCGCCTGTTCGGCTATATCACGGGGGATAACACGGTGGCGGAAAAAATCGCCATGACGGCACCGGTGCAACAGGCTCGCTCACAGAAAATCGCCATGACGGCACCCGTTCAGCAGGAAAGCTCGCCCGAGGGCTGGGTCATCGCCTTCGTCGTGCCCCGGGAGTTTACCCGCGAGAACGTGCCACAACCCACCAACCCTGAGGTCTCGATCCGGGAGGTGCCGGGCACAATGAAGGCGGTCCTGCGCTACTCCGGGCGCTGGACGGAGAAAAACCTCACCCGTCACAGCGAGGCTCTGCGGGACGCCCTGACACGCGCAGGCATCACGCCGATTGGAGAGGTGACCAGCGCGTTCTACAACGCGCCTTTCTCCCCTCCCTTCCTGCGGCGTAACGAGGTGATGGTGGAGGTTCAGTCCCTGCCAGTGACTCAGTGAAGCTGCACCTGCGTGATCTCAAAGGTCGTCACAGAGGTGCTGACGAGGCTTTTCAGGCTTGAGGTAAATTTGGTCGCCAGTGACAGCGGCCCCAGATCACTCAGATCAAGCGAAATGCTGGCAGTGGCGGTATCGGAGATCGTAATCGTCAGGGTTTTCACTGGCACACCGCCGATGCTGTTGTCCCGGGTGCTTTGCGTCACGGCGGCGTTGTTCGCGAGCTGATTGTTCACCACAGCCTTGACCGTCGGCGTGTCAGCCGCGGCCAGTGACAGCAGCATGCTGCTGACCAGTCCCGGGCCAATCAGCTGTGCCTGTGCCGTGGCGTATTCGAATCCGTTGAAGATCAGGCGGACAACACTGCCCTCCCCGTTAACCCACATGTGGTATTCCAGCGGTGTGCTGATCGTGCTGCCTTCCAAGGTGACCTTCAGGCGCTGTGCGGTGGCACCATTCACCGTTTCGGGCCCGATCACATCGAGCGTAATGGCGGATTGCAACACCGTGGGGGTTGCGCTGCCAATCGCCGTGGAAGAGCCATAGTTGATCTTCAGCTTCTTGAAATACGCAATCAGGTCCAGCAAGGTGCGCGCCGTCACGTAGTCCTGGAACGGTTGTGCAGAGGTCCCGAGGCTCCCCTGCACGACCCCGATCGCATTTGTCACGCTGCCCTGATAGCTCGCCGCAGAGCCGAAGCTGCCCCCCAACAGATACAAATCATTGCTCTTGATGCCCACATACACACCACTGGCCGCAAAATATTTGTAGTGAAAGCCCTCGAAACTCCGCCAGGGTGTCACCTGGGCAAACAGGGAGGGATACGCCTGTTGCGCCAGTTTGATGAGCGTGATGGCTCCCTGAGAAACCGAGGTCTCACTCACTTCGGTTCCGGGAAGACTTTGGGCGTGAACAGCGGGGAGAATCCCCAGCAGGGAAACAGACATGGCAAGGCGGCAAAGCAGGCGATTGAACAGCATCGTAGCACTCCTGGGGAAGGGAAAAGGACGAGGAGAGTCTACGAGAGCGAATGTGTGCCACGGTACCCCCAGAGTGGGGGGGCAGCGGAAGCGGTGCGCCGGGGACAGTTCAGCCGGGTTTGCGCAGCACGGTTTGTA
Source organism: uncultured Klebsiella sp. (assembly GCA_964538025.1). Taxonomy (GTDB): domain Bacteria; phylum Pseudomonadota; class Gammaproteobacteria; order Pseudomonadales; family Pseudohongiellaceae; genus UBA5078. Next base: position 84,538 of record CAZICZ010000007.1, read on the forward strand.
TCAGGCTGACACGGCCCTCTTCCAGATTGCGGTGCAGATTATAGGCCTTGGTCTGGATGTCTCTGCCCACCAGGAGGTACACCCCCAGCGCCGGTAGCACAGGCTCTCCTTCCGGCTTCTTGACCTTGGCAAAGGCCTGTCGCGCCACCGCCGTTTTGTCCTCCCAGTGCTCGACCACAAAGCCAGCGTCACGGGCAATGTCGCGAAAGAGCGCGGGGGACACCAGATAACTCATGCCCCCGTGTTGTGCCCAAGGCACCGGAAAATGCAGTGGGCTGTTCTCCCCGCCGCATACCTCGTAAAGAACGGCGCGCCCACCGGGGATGAGCACGCGACAGGTTTCGCGCAGCCACCCCTGTTTGTCTTCCACGTTCATGTTCATTTGCAGCGACCACACGCCGTCGAAATGCGCGTCCGGATAGGGAAGTTCGAGCGCGCTGCACGCATGGAACCGCACACGCTCCTGCAAGCGCAACAGTGTCGTCAGACGACGGGCAACATCGATGTAGGCGTCACTGAGATCAATGCCAGTCACCTGGCACCCTGTTGCCTGCGCCAGGCGACGGGTCGAGCCCCCAATGCCGCAGCCAACGTCCAGTATGTGCATGTCGGCGCCGAAGTTGGCGAGTGCGATGAGCTCGCGCGTGGCGGCATCCCCGCGAATGTGAAACTCGTCCACGGGCTGCAGATCATCCAAGGTCAGGGAGTCGAGCGGCTTGCCGAGCGAGGCGAGCCCTTCCAGAATTTTGTTGTAGAGATCATCGGGCGAGTAGTACTGGTGAATGGCACGTTCATCTTGTGGCATGCAGTGACTCCTCAGGGCTTTCTGGAACAGCCTTTATTTTTTAACCTCATAACACAGGGCGACCATGCCGCTCTTATAGGCCTTCGCCTCTGTCAGATGCAGAGACACATCTTTGTCCAGGCGTTCAAAAAAGGGAATGCCCTCCCCGATCACGACAGGCAGGATGGAGTAACGCACCTCATCGGCCAGCCCCCGCGCCAGGCATTCTCCGCACAGGGCCCCACCGCCCACTACCCAGATGCTGCCGAAGCGAGGCGACAGCTGTGTGCGGATGAACGCCGCGATGTCGCCGTTGTGAAAGCTGACGGTGTCTCGGGTCCGGGGCAAGTCGCGTCGCGTCAGCACAAACACCGGTTTGTCGCCATAGGCCCAGCCAAAGCCTTTGCGCTCAAAATCCAGCGCTGTTTCATAGGTCCGCGAGCCCATCACGTAGCAATCGATGGTTTTTAGAAAGGCATCAACCGTGGCGGGATCCATGCTCTCTCCCGCGGGAAATTCATCGGCGGTTTCCATCCAGTCAACGCGACCATCCTTGCGGGCGATAAACCCGTCGAGGCTGGCTGCCATGTGCAGGGTGACCCGGGAATGTGTTGCACTCATGAAAGTCTCCTGAAGGTGTCCCGCCGGGCGGCGGGGTCCCTGATGACGGTCAATGTCCTGTGCCCTTCGGCGCAGGAAGGAAGCTCACTCCAGTTTGCTGAGGTCGCGCACGGCGCCCTTGTCGGCGCTGGTCGCCAGCATCGCGTAGGCCTTGAGGGCGGCGGACACTTTGCGGGGACGCGGCTTGGCCGGTTTCCAGCCCAGCGCATCCTGCTCGGCACGGCGCGCCGCAAGCTCCTCGTCACTCAGCAGCACATTGATGCTGCGCGCGGGAATATCGATCCGGATGCGGTCGCCGTTGCGGACCAGACCAATGGCCCCGCCCGCCGCCGCTTCGGGTGAAACGTGGCCAATGGACAGGCCGGAGGTGCCGCCCGAGAATCGGCCATCGGTCAACAAGGCACAGGCCTTGCCGAGCCCCTTGGACTTGATGTACGAGGTCGGGTAGAGCATCTCCTGCATGCCCGGTCCGCCGCGCGGTCCTTCGTAGCGCACGATGACCACGTCCCCGGCCTTGACCTTGTCCGCCAGAATTTCTGCCACCGCTTCATCCTGCGACTCCGTCACGTAGGCCGTTCCTTCGAACACCAGTATCGAATCGTCCACTCCCGCCGTTTTCACCACACAGCCATCCAGCGCGATATTGCCCTTGAGGACGGCTAGTCCGCCCTGCAGGCTGTAGGCATGCGCGAGGGAGCGGATGCAGCCCTGCGCACGGTCACCGTCCAGTGACGGCCACCGGGTTGCCTGGCTGAAGGCGATCTGTGTCGGGATGCCCGCCGGGCCGGCGCGGTAAAACTCCACTACTTCCGGTGACGGATTGCGCATGATGTCCCACTGATTCAGCGCCTCGGACATAGTGGCACTGTGCACGGTCGGCAAATGACTGTGCAGCAGGCCGGCCCGGTCGAGCTCGCCAAGAATGCCCATGATGCCGCCAGCACGGTGCACATCTTCGATGTGGTACTTCTGGGTATTGGGGGCCACCTTGCACAATTGCGGAATGGTCTTGGACAGCCGGTCTATATCGTCCATGGTGAAGTCCACCTCCGCTTCCTGCGCAATGGCCAGCAGATGCAGGATGGTGTTGGTGGAGCCGCCCATGGCGATGTCCAGAGCGATACAGTTTTCGAACGCTTCGAAGCAGCCGATGGCGCGCGGCAGGACAGAGGCATCGTCCTGCTCATAGTAACGCTTGGTAATGGCCACGATCTGGCGACCGGCCTGCAGGAACAGCTTCTCGCGGTCGGCGTGGGTTGCCACCACCGTCCCGTTGCCGGGCAGGGAAAGCCCCAGGGCCTCGGTGAGGCAGTTCATGGAGTTTGCGGTAAACATGCCGGAACAGGAGCCACAGGTAGGACAGGCACTGCGTTCAATCTCGGCCACGTACTCGTCGGACGCCTTGCTGTCGGCGGCCACGACCATCGCGTCGATCAAATCCAGTTTGTGTTCCGCGAGCTTGGTCTTGCCGGCTTCCATCGGGCCGCCGGACACAAAGATCACGGGAATATTCAGGCGCATGGCGGCCATCAGCATGCCCGGGGTGATCTTGTCGCAGTTGGAGATACACACCAGCGCGTCCGCGCAGTGCGCATTGACCATGTACTCCACGGAATCCGCAATGATGTCCCGCGAGGGCAGGCTGTACAGCATGCCGTCATGCCCCATCGCAATGCCGTCATCCACGGCAATGGTATTGAATTCCTTGGCGACGCCACCCGCCTTCTCGATTTCGCGGGCAACCAGTTGCCCCAGATCCTTCAGGTGCACATGCCCCGGTACAAACTGGGTGAAGGAGTTCGCGATGGCAATAATCGGTTTGTGAAAATCCTCATCCTTCATGCCAGTGGCACGCCACAGGGCGCGGGCACCCGCCATGTTGCGGCCGGCGGTGGACGTTTTGGAGCGATAGATAGGCATGGAAATCTCTCAAGGCAGAAACAGTGTGGGGCGGGATTTTAGCAGGTCTTAGGGGAGATGTTCACACTGGATCGGCTTTCACGCGGCATGCTCGTCTTTCACAAGGTCCTCAGGACACCCCCACCACATGGCCTCTCACGGCACCTCCATCACACGCCCATCGAGTCGCGGTCAGTGCCTCCCCTGGGGGGAGCATTAGCGGTGGAGCACAGAGGTTTCTCGCGCCAAGAGATAGGCTTGCGTGATCAGTGTCTGCAATGCCTCGCGCGGGGGTGCCTGATCTCCTTCGATTCGGACATGGCGCATTCGCTTGCCCGTGCCGCGCAACAGGGCGTCGGGATCGGACAGAGACGCCCCCATGTAAAATCCCACATTCACGTGGGACGAAAACACATTCACGTAGGCGAACGGCACGTCACCGACGCAGGCCACCGGAGCACCATCATGCATCAGTTCTTTCACGTCCTCCCCACAGCGCCGCATGCACCCGAACCAGGTGCGCGCGATGGCCAGCAGCTCCCCGGTATTTCCCGACAACCACTCCTCGACATCGCTGCTGAATGCTTCTGCCCCGTGAAGGGTGAACACGGCGCTCATGCGGGGTTCCTCCCGGGAAGACGCTCGTAGTGGCAGTCCCATTCACTCTCGCGCTGCAAGGTAAACCCATGACGCTGGTAAAAACCGTTCGAGCGGCTTTCCTTCAGGGCCATCACGTGCACTGGAAGGCCCTGTGCATCGGCGACCGATAACACGCTCTGCAGTACCGCCGAACCAATACGATGATTCTGAAATTCCGGCAAGACGTACAGATGATCCAGCACGATCCGTTCCGGTTCCGGCAACACCACGACAAAACCCACACGCTCACCCTGCCACTCAATAAAGCGCGTCGCTTCGGGGACAAACCGGTTCAGAAATCGGTCGCGTGCGCGCTGCTCGTCAAAGCGATCAAGCCGCATCAGGCTTTCCTTCATGGCGGCAACGCGGATGTCGGCAAGGACATCGGCATGTTCGGGTGCGGCGGTAGCAAAATTCAGCATGCGCGCATTCCTCAAGGCACGTCGTATTCAGACACATCGAACGCATTGATGAGCGAGAACATGTCCGATTCCTGCCCCCCCTCACGAAAGTTTTCCAGTGCCTGCCGGGAAACCCATTTCTCAAAAATATTCACCCGCGTGCCGTCGAGCGGATCGGGTGATACCGCAAAATCAAGACACTCATCGCTGGCACGCGCCAGAGCCACGGCCTCGGTACTGGACGCGACGAATGCGTCGCGGTAACCCTCCTTGATGATCAGACTACCGGCTACCAGAATTGCCATGCGTTTTCTCCTTGCGTGAGTGACATGTGCCGGGAGACTCAGGCACTGGCCATGAGGTGGGTTGCGCACAGTTTATTGCCCGCCGGATCACGCAGATAGGCGAGATAAAGCGACCTGCCCCCACTGGAGCGCACACCGGGTGGGTCCTCGCAGGCAACGCCTCCATTGGCGAGTCCCGCCGCATGCCAGGCGTCGACCAGTTCGGGGCTGGCGACGCGAAACCCGATCGTCATGCCATTGCCATGGCTCGCCGCGTCACCATTGAGCGGCAGCCCAAACCCGAAGGTGCCCTGGGGATGACGGTAGAAGCAGCGCCCCTTTGGATCCATCACGCCTTGGGCATGGCCCAGCACTGCCATCAGTGCGTCGTAAAACTGCTTTGATTTTTCAACATCGTTGGCGCCAACCATGATGTGGCTGAACATAGAAACTCCTTGTGATTTCAGTGGTGCCCTGCCTGAAAAAACTGCACAGGACGACAGGATGAAGACTCTTTTTTCGCCGTGCGCAAGAGGCTCATGCGTTGCCCTCGCACAAGGCCTTCAACGCGGCGAGAGCTAGCGGAAATTTTTCATTCATATAGGCCGCATACTCGTCTGGTATATCAACGTCGACGCGAATCCGCGTTCCAGTATCGATGTCGCTGAAGGCATAATTTTCGAACGCCGGTGCCCACGCTTGCACCGCGGGACTGGAGGTATCTTCCACTCCGTTGTCGATCTGGCCGATGTGACGAATGGAAATGAATTCATGCAGACGGTTCTCGGCAATCTCGGAAAGCATGCCCTGACCACTCGGGGACAGAAACAGGATGCGCGCACCCGCGTCCCAGGAACCGGAGAACGTCGAGCCTTCCGCAAAGGGGGCCGTCCATTGGCGATAGCCCTCAGGGTCTATGAGAGTGTCCCACACGCGTGCCCGCGGGCTGTGAATATCGACGGAAAAATGCAGTGTTTGCAGCATGGGGGATCACTCCTTGATTCGTGGCGCGTGGCCGAAATTATGGGCAGGCTCGACGCGGCATGACAAGCGGAAAATGTGCGACGCGTGCGACGGTGATGGCAGTCACCTATCTTGTCACCTTTGCCCGCGGGGCTTCGGACATCGGCGATGGTCTTCTCTTTGGTGCGCCGCTGCGGGCGAGTGCTCACAGCATGAGCGCTTTCTTAGGGTGGACGTGGACACGCAGCGCTCGACGCTCACTCCGCTGACTGAATGAGCGGTGCGAAAAGAGCCCCAGTGAGCGCTGCCAGATCGGCGGGGCTGAGTTCGATCTCCAGCCCTCGACGGCCGGCACTGACAAACACCGTCGAGAAGGCCTGTGCAGAGACATCTATCACCGTTTTCAGGCGTTTTTTCTGCCCCAGAGGGCTCACACCTCCCAGCACATAGCCCGTGGAACGCTCCACGTCTGCCGGCGCGGCCATCACGGCCTTCTTGGCACCCGCAGCCTTAGCGATCGCCTTCATGCTCAGCATGGCAGAGACCGGCACCACGCCCACCGCCAGCGTTTTGTTGTCCAGACTGACCACCAGTGTTTTGAAAACCCGTTCCGGCGCGACCCCCATTTTCTCGGCTGCCTCCAGCCCATAGGAGGCACTGGCCGGGTCATGGGCAAATTCGTGTACGCGATGCGTGACCTTGGCCTGTTTCGCAATGAGGATCCCGGGCGTCATAGTGTTCTCTTGGCAAGTGAAGGACATGGGGCTCGCATCTTGCCTGCCACCGGCGCGCCTGCCAATCCCCCCGAGCGCGATACGGCAATCTCTGTCTTTGATCCAGAATAAACACTTTGGTGAAATTCCCGGGTGCCGCACTCTCCTTTACCCCAGATCAAGGTTTTATCCGCCCTCCCTGCGTAAGGTGTCAGCTGCGTGAAAGGCACGCGAATGACAAAGGAGTAGACATGATGAAAGAGATTGGACACGGCATCCGCTGGGGAGTATTGGCACTGGGTTTGAGCATGCTGGCGACGCCGGCCATGGCAATCGAGAAGGGAGACGTGCTGTTGCGCGTCGGCATTACCCATGTGCGTCCTAATGACAGCAGCAGCGTGATCACGACGGCCGCCACCGGCCCCCTCGCCGGCACTGCCGCCCACGTCGGAAATGAAACACAGCCGGGGATCAATCTGGTGTACCTGCTCACGGACAATGTGGGGGTCGAGCTATTGGCCGCCACACCCTTTGAACATGGACTCAAGGTGTCCGGTCTCTCCCAGTACGGCTTTAAGACCACCCACCTGGGCAGCACCAAACAGCTGCCCCCCACGGTCAGTGCCTTGTACTACTTCGGCCCGACAGGTGCTCGGCTGCGCCCCTATGTCGGCGCGGGTCTGAACTACACCACTTTCTTTCAGGAATCCCTCTCGCGCGACGCACGCTCCGAACTCGCGGCGCGGGGCCTGTCGCTGGATGATTCCTTCGGACTTTCCGTGCGGGCGGGTTTCGACTGGGAAGTGAACGAGCGTTGGCTGGTGAATGCCTCGCTGTGGAACATCAAGATCAATACGGACGCGCATTTCAGTTCTGCGCTCGGGAAAGTCAGAGCGAAGGTGGATGTCGACCCGTATGTCACCATGCTCTCGGTGGGCTATAAGTTCTGAGGAACGCTGGCTGGCTCACTGACTGCCTCCCTGCCAGTGTCTCGTGCACCTGGCAGGGAAGGCATTGCCTTTACGCTGCCCTACGCGGGGTCAAATGCCCGCGCATAGTGCACGGTCGCTGCCGGTTTTGTGCCACGCATGGCAAGCGCATGAAACAAATGTTCCGGGCCGTGGGGATAGGTCAGAGGATGGGCACGATCAAAGCCGAAGCGGCTATAAAACCCCTCATTTCCAAAGACCACGCATCCCCTCGCCCCCAGCGCCTGCAGTGATCGCAGCCCCTGCGTGACGAGCGCCGAGCCTATGCCACGCGATTGGTGTTGCGGATGAACCGCCACCGGACCGAGCCCGAACCATCCCTCGGTAAAGGGCTCCAGTGTCACTGGCGAAAACGCGATGTGCGCGATCACCTGCCCGTGCTCCTCCGCCACTAGTGCCAGCGTCAGATCGCCCGACTGTCGCAAGCGCGCAATAATGCCCGGCTCGCTCCCGTCGCTGTGAGGATGCTCAGCAAACGCCAGCGCCACAAGCGTGGTGATCGCGTCGTGATGATGGTGTGATTCCGGGCGGATGGTGAACGTCATGAGACTGACCTCCGGGTGACGTATGAAAGGTGCAAAACGGGGTGTCACGCAAAGAGATGGTCGAGCTGCGCAAGCGCCGTTCCCCACCCTTCTTCAAACCCCAGCTCGAAATGTTTGCGACAGTCCTCTGCATCCTTGTGCAGCACGCGCGCACAGTACAGGGTGTGCTCGCCGTGATCCTCCAGCGTGATGATGGCGGTGATGGGCAGCCAGGGCACATTGGGTTTCCAGCCTTCGGTCAGCACGGTGGTGAAGACAATCTTCTGTCCGGCGATCACCTCCAGAAAGCAGCCTGCCATATGCGGCGTAAAGTCCTCGCCGTTTTCACTCATCTGGGTTTCAAATCCGCCTCCGGGATGCAGGGCCAGTGTGCTCACCCGGCATGACAGGGGCGCCGGAATCCACCAGCGGGCGAGTTGTTCCTTGTCTGCCCAGGCGGACCATATCGCCGTGCGAGATGCGTGGATGATGCGCGTGATAGTCAATTCTGTGTTGTCACTGCTCATGTTGCTTCCTTGTTGATGCGCGATTGCTTTGCTGAAATGGCAGACTGAGTCCGGCGAAATGCCTCAGGAGCTTTCGTCAGTCTGCGGGCTTTTCTCCCAAGACCACGGTTTCAAAGTGCTCCACTGTAGGAAAGGGATCATAAAAATGATGAAGCAAGGTACGCCATTGCTGATATTGCTCGGATTGGCGAAAGCCGACGGTATGGTCTTCCAGGCTGTCCCAGGTAACGAGCAACAGGTAACGACCAGTGTGCTCGAGGCAGCGCTGCAACTGATGTGAACGGTAGCCCGGCATGCCCCCGATAATGGTCTGGGCGATGCCAAAGGCCTGCTCAAACGCGGCCTCTTGTCCTGGCCTGATCGTGAGTGTCGCGACTTCCAGAATCACGATGTCAGCCCAAGCCGTGGACGAGTGCCCACGTGCCGAACAGGATCATCGGCACAAAGGTCAGTATCATGCCAAGCGCTCGCAGGTTGCCCCATCCCTTGAACACCAGAATGGCGGCGTGCATGAGCCGCCCCACCAAGAGACTGATACCGCCACTCCACAAGCCCATGTCCGACATACCGGTCAGTTCCGCAGCCGCCATCGCCATCAGGGTGATGGGCACCGTCTCGGTGAAATTGGCATGCGCGCGCATGCGCCGCAGAAGGGTTTGATCGCCGCCATCCATGAACTGAATGCCCGTTTGCACACGGCGGTAGCCCACCATCACTGTCATGGGAATTTGCACCAACACAAACAGTCCCACAAAAAACACGCTGATCGAAAGCGATTCCATCCCTAGCATTTTTATGTCCTCCACTTACGGTAAGTGCAACGAGCACGGGGGTGATGTTGTGATCCTGCAAAGTCTGGTAGTTGCCTCAACAAACAATACGCAAGTGCACGGGGGCACCGTTCCTCATTCCGGACGCGCGATCCGGATCGCAGGCAGTCAGTGCCACTGCCTTTGCCCGGGGGCGCTTCTCCCTTTTTTCAGCGGGACGATTACTTCTTTTTGAGCGCCTGTTCAAAAAGCGCTGCCATCGTTCCCATCTGACGTTTGTTCTGGGCAGCCGCCTCGAAATCTTTCTTCGCGCGCGGGGCCGCCTGTTGCTGCTGGCGGCGAGTCGAGTCTCCCTGTCGTCCCTGTGTACTGCTGCCCGCAACCGGCAACTCGTCGTTCAGGCGCATTGTCAGGGCAATGCGCTTGCGGTCCATGTCGACCTCCAGGACCTTGACCTTGACGATGTCTCCCGCCTTCACCACGTCGTGTGGGGTTTTGACAAACTTGTCGGATAGCGCGGAGATGTGTACCAGCCCGTCCTGATGCACGCCGATGTCCACGAAGGCGCCAAAGTTGGTGACGTTGGTGACGGTGCCTTCGAGCGTCATGCCAGGGGTCAGGTCACTTATTTTCTCCACGCCCTCTTTCAGAGACGCCGTCTTGAACTCGGGTCGAGGATCGCGGCCCGGCTTTTCCAGTTCTTTCAAAATATCCTGCACTGTGGGCAGGCCACAGTCGGGCGTCACGTAGTCCTGTGGATTCAGGCTGCGGATAAAGGCAACGTCGCCGATCATGGATTTGAGATCGCGCCCATTTTTCTTCGCAATGGCCTCCACCACCCAATAGGACTCGGGATGTACTGCGCTGGCATCCAGCGGGTTCTCACTTTCATTGACGCGCAGGAAACCGGCCGCCTGTTCATAACTCTTGTCGCCAAAGCGTGGCACCTTTTTCAACTCTTCGCGGCTGCGGAAGCGGCCATGGGCATTGCGAAAATCGATGATGTTGTTCACCAGAGTCTGGTTCAGGCCGGACACCCGCTTGAGCAGAGGCACGGACGCGGAGTTCACATCCACGCCGACAGCGTTTACACAGTCCTCTACTACCGCATCGAGACTGCGCGCGAGTTTCACCTGACTCACATCGTGCTGATACTGGCCCACGCCGATGGACTTGGGATCAATCTTGACGAGCTCCGGCAGCGGGTCCTGCAAGCGGCGCGCGATGGACACCGCCCCGCGTATGGTCACATCCAGATCCGGGAATTCCTGCGCCGCCAGTTCGGAGGCGGAATAGACCGAGGCGCCGGACTCATTGACGATGACACGTGTGATGCCCAGTTCGGGATGTGCCTTGAGCAGCGTGGCGACAAACTGGTCCGTCTCCCGCGACGCTGTGCCATTGCCGATGCTGATCAGTTCGACCGCATATTTCTTGCACAGCGACAGCAAGGTCGCTGCCGCTTCGGCAATTTTGTTCTGCGGCGCATTGGGGAAGATGGCGCCATGATCCAGCACCTTGCCAGTGGCATCCACGGCGGCAAGTTTGACGCCGGTGCGCAGGCCGGGGTCGAGGCCGAGGGTGACCTTTTTGCCCGCAGGCGCGGCCAGCAACAGGTCCTTGATGTTCTTCGCAAACACCTCGATGGCGTCTTCTTCGGCCCGCTCGCGGATCTCGGTGAGGAAATCAGTTTGCAGATGGCTTTGAAGCTTCACGCGCCACGTCCAGCGCACCACCTCTGCCAACCAGGCATCCGCAGGACGGCCCTGATCGGTGATCTTCCAGAAATGGGCGATCAGGGACTCACATGGATGTCGGGCGCCTTCCTCGATGTCTCGGATGTCGACGCTCAGTTGCAGGATACCTTCCTTGCGGGCACGAAACAGAGCCATGGCGCGGTGGGACGGGATTTTTTCCAGCGCTTCGGAGAAGTCGAAATAGTCACGGTACTTGGCGCCCTCCTGCTCCTTGCCAGGAACAAGCACCGAAATAATTTGTGCGCGCTGCCAGAAGTAATCGCGCAGCTGGCCCAACAGGGCGGCGTCTTCGCTGAACTGTTCGATCAGGATGTGTTTGGCGCCGTCGAGCACTGCCTTCGCGTCGGGAAAGCCCGCCTCCTCGTTCACGTAGGCCTGTGCTTCCTGTTCGGGATGGCGTGTGGGCTCACCGAACAGCAAGTCCGCCAAGGGCTGGATGCCTGCCTCGCGGGCGATTTGCGCCTTGGTGCGGCGCTTGGGTTTGTAGGGCAGATACAGATCTTCGAGTTCCGTCTTTGTCGCTACCTCGCGAATCTGCTTTTCCAGCGCAGGCGTGAGTTTCTCCTGTTCCTTGATGCTTTTCAGAATGGCGTCACGTCGCTCTTCCAGTTCCCGCAGGTAGACCAGGCGTTCCTGCAATTTGCGTAACTGGGTGTCGTCCAGACCACCGGTCACTTCCTTTCGGTATCGGGAGATAAAGGGCACCGTGGCACCCTCATCGAGCAATGTAACGGCGGCCTGAACCTGGGCGGGGCGAGCATCAATTTCGGAGGCGATCTGATCAAACAAAACGGACATACGGCTTGTACTCTTGCGTTGCTGTGAAAAAGGAATGAAAAAACGATTCAGCGGGATTCGTCGCCCTTGCGTCGCGGCTTGGCGTCGCGTTTTTCCTGGCGCTGCTGCTCGACCGTGATCGCGCGCGTGGCACGTTCGTTGAGCATATCGATGTGCGCAAGAAAGCCGCGCAGCACACTGATTTCCATCTGATCCGGACGGATGCGGCCAAACATCCGACGCATGCGCATCATCAGGAGCCGGGGATTTTCCGGGTCATGGAAATTGAGGTCGATCATGGCCTGCTCCAGATGGGCATAAAAGCCCTCGATCTGGGTGCCCGTGGCCTTGGGCACGTCCCACTCCACGCCCTCGACAATTTCGTCGGGCGCAGGCATCGGCGCCGGGGCACCCTCCGCCTGTCGGCGCAGTAGTTCCTTGCGCACCTCATAGCTGATCACCATGACCGCGGCGGCCAGATTGAGCGAACTGAGCTTTTCGTCGGCCGGGATATTGACGTGGAAGTGGCATAACTGGAGTTCTTCGTTGGTCAGGCCGGAATCCTCCCGACCGAACACCAGCGCCACTTCGTTGAGGCGGCTGTCATCGGCTACCCTGCGGGCACATTCTTCGGGGGAGATCAGGGGCCAGGGAATGCTGCGGATGCGAGCACTCGAGCCGATCACCAGCCCACAGTGTTCAACGGCCTCTTCCAATGTGCGCGTCACGCGGGCCCGGTCGAGAATGTCCACGGCGGACACGGCGCGGCCGCTGGCAATGGGGCTCGGATACTCCTTCGGGTCCACCAGCGTCAACTTGGACAGGCCCATGTTTTTCATGGCGCGCGCGGTGGCACCAATGTTGCCGGGATGGGAGGTATTGACCAGGATAATGCGCACATTGTCGGCGCAGGCCTGCAGATCGAACGTGGTGGACAAAAGGCACCTCTTGGGAGCACTGAAATTTTCGAGCGGGCGATTATAGCAGGGAAACAAAGGCCGGACTTTGCTATGATGGCGCGCATTTGAATCAGCAGGTTTTCGTCTCCATGCACGCTATCGTCAATATCGCCCTCAAGGCCGCCCGCGACGCCTCCGAAGTGCTCGCCCATAACAGTGACCGCCTGGACCGCATCCGCGTCCTGGAGGACTCCGCACGCGGGGTCATTACCAACATGGACATGGACTCGGAGAAGACGCTGGTATTCCACCTGCAGAAGGCGTACCCGGACTATAGCATCCAGTCCCGCGTCTCCGGTTTCACGGCCGGCAAGGACACCCAGAACGTGTGGATCATCGACCCGCTCGGCGGGAGCGACAACTACCGTCGCGGTATCCCGCACTTCTGTGTGTCGATTGCGCTGGCGACCGCGGGCCGGGTGACCCATGCCGTGGTGGTGAACCCCATGCTGCGGGAGGAGTACAGCGCCAGTCGCGGCACGGCGGGACAGGTCAATACCCAGCGTCTGCGGGTCAGCAAGCAGGCGTCACTGGAGGGCGGTCTTGTGACGCTGGAAACCCAGATACAGCACGCGGATCACATGGCACGGGTGCATTCGCTGCAACAAAGCCTGTATGCCCTTCCCTGCGATGTTCGCCTGTCGGGTTGCCCTGCGCTGGATCTGCTGTGGGCCGCGGGGGGGCGCAGCGATGGTGGCTGGCTGGGCGAACAGGCTCCGGAAGCCGTGGCAGCCGCCTTGTTGATCCTGCAGGAATCTGGCGCCCTGATCAGCGATGCGCAGGGCAGCCCGGATATTAGCAACGCAAAGGAATTGGTGTTTGGCAATCCCAAGTGCTTCAAGCAGTTGCTGCAGGTGCGCAAGGGCATCAGCACAAAGAAATAAACAACAGGTGAGAGAAAAACGGGGCTGGGCAGGTCTGCTAGGCTGGGTGCCACCGCCCCCACAACAATAACACTGCGAGCGCTTTATCCCGCACCGTCCTCCAGGGACACGCGCGATCAGCACGACGTTTGGAAGCACATGGCTGAGAGTCCCCCCAAAAAGCGCCACAGCCTGGTCACTGATCCCATTCCACAGACCCTCATTCGCATGACGGGGCCGATGATCATCGGCATGTTCATGCTGTTTACGTTCAACCTCGTCGATACCCTTTTCATCAGCATGCTCGGGACAGAGCCCCTGTCAGCCATCAGTTTCACCTTTCCGGTGACCTTCATGGTGCTGAGTCTTGCGATCGGTCTGGGCATTGGCACCTCTGCCGTGGTGGCCAAATACCTCGGCTGTGACGAACACGAGAAGGCCAAGGAAGCCTCCACCGTCACCAACTACACCTCGATTGCCCTCGCTCTGGCACTTTCTCTGATCGCCTATGTGTTCATGGACCCGATCTTCCGTGTGATGGGCGCAAGCGAATCGCTGCTGCCACAGATTCGCGACTACATGGCGATCTGGCTGCCCACCAGCGCCCTGCTGGTCGGGATGAATTCCGCCAACAGCGTGCTGCGCGCAAGTGGCGACACCAAGACACCAAGCCTCGTGATGGCAGCCGCTGGCCTGATCAATGCCGTGATGGACCCGGTCCTGATTTTTGGGCTCGGGCCGATCCCTGCGATGGGCATTCAGGGGGCGGCCATTGCCACCCTCCTCTCCTGGATCGTCGCGTTCGTCTATCTGTTCTATTACCTGATCGTGAAACTGGAACTGGTCTACCCCGGGCTGCCTTCCCGCGCCATTTTTATTTCCTCCAGCCGCGAGATGCTGCGCATCGGCATCCCGGCTGCAGGGGCCAACATGATGACGCCGGTGGCGGCAGGGATCATGACAGCCATCGCGGCCAGCTATGGGGCCAGCACCGTGGCCGCCTTTGGTGTGGGCTCACGGCTTGAGTCAATTGCGTGCCTGATCGTGCTCGCACTGTCCACCACACTGCCACCCTTCATCAGCCAGAATTTCGGTGCGGGACGCACGGACCGCATCGCGCACTCCTATCGCCTGACGATGAAATTTATCCTGCTGTGGCAACTGCTGATCTATGGGGTGATGGCACTGTCGGCGGGGATGATCGCGCGGGTATTTACAGACGATGAAGAGGTCAGCCGCGCCATTTCGCTGTTCCTGTGGATTCTGCCTCTTGGCTATGGTCTGCAGGGCGTGGTGATTCTCACGAACTCGGCCTTCAACGCCATGCACAAGCCCATGATCGCGCTCTATCTGAGCATTGCCCGTTTCTTCTTGTTTTATGTGCCACTGGCATGGCTGGGCAGCCAGCTGTTCGGATTGCCGGGATTTTATGCGGGTGCCTTGCTGGGGAATGTTCTCATGGCCTTGCTGTCGTGGCGCAGCTTCGAGCGGGCGCTCAAGGCGTATCCCACGCCGACGACGGCCTAGATCTCAGGGACTGCGGAAGAGATTGCGCAGTCCGGCCATGATGCCCGACTGCTTCTGAGCCGTGGCGACGGCCTGATCCACTTCGCGAGCGGCAGGTTCATAGGTTTTCACCGCCTCGTCCACCACCGGTTCACCCGACTCCTTTGTGAAGGCCGCCTTCTGTTCGTCATCAATCAGGCTGAAGCTCTTGTCTGCCACGGTGGCGACATCGTCATCGAGGCTCAAACGGTTGTTGCTCTCCTGAAAGGCCAGCATTTCCAGACAGATCGCGTTGTATTGTTCCGCGCTCAGCAGCTCGGGGCGCTCCTTCATGTTCAGCGTGAACTGCTTGTCATTGGCTGCCGAGAGATAGTGCAGGTTTTTCTTGGTCGTCAGCAGCAGACCCTCCGCCTTCGCACGGTCATACAGCGGCGTGCCACGAAGCGGGATATACGGGAAGAAGAAGAAAAATTCCGGTGCAATACGGCGGTTCAACTCCAGTGTCTGGCGCATGTTCTCCGCCGTCTCCAGCGGCATGCCGACGATATTGAAGGTCAGACGATTGATGCCCGCCTTTTTGCAGTTTTCGGCAGCTTCGATGATTTGCTGGTTCTTCATTTTGCGGCCGAGCATGGTGGAGCGGTAGGTCTCATCTCCACTTTCGATGCCAAACCAGATTGTGTGGCATCCGGCCTCTTTCGCATCCTGGCAGAACTTTTCATTCATCACTTCCACGCGGGAATTGATCGAGAACGGCAAGCCGATTCTTTCCTTGTAAATTTCAAAGAACGCACGCACGAATTTCAGGTTGGAGAGAAAGAGCTCATCCCAGAATTCGAAATAGCCAACGTTGTAGCGGTCGCGCAGACGGATGAGTTCATTGACCATGTCCTCGGGATCGTACTTGCGCAGGAATTCTTTTTTGGTTTTCCAGCCATCGAGCAATGGCGTGTTGCAGCAGTACGTGCAGCGGTAGGGACAGCCGCGCCCGGTCATCACCGGGAGCACGACCTTTTCCTTAGGCCCGAAGATGGAGGTGTTCACATCGCGGAAGCTGCCATCCTTTTCAAAGATGTCATAGTCCGGAAACGGCAAGGCGGCCAGATCACCGATCTGGTGCGGCTCGGTGCGAAATACTTCGCCGTCCTTGAGCTTTTCCCACATGCCATCCACGGGGCCATCCTTGCTGCCCCGCAAAAACTGCACGAGATTGCCCATCGCATACTCGCCATCGCCCACGCAGATGAAATCAATGTTCGGGTTCTCGATAGTCTGCTCTTGGGACAGCATCGCCTGATACCCGCCGATACAGATGGCCATCTCGGGCAGCATCGACTTCAGGATTTCGAAATAGGGTTCCATCGGGTACCAGTGAGGGCTCATCACCGAAAACGCAATCAGGTCCGGGTTCAGTTCCACGATGCTGCGGGCGTAATTCACTGGGTTATAGAGGTCTGGATCGCGCACGATCAGGATCGGTTTGAGAATGATCTCGACCCAGGGAAAGTCGCGCTTGAGATAGGCAGAGATTGCCGCGAGGGGCATGGCAACTTCGTTGCCATCGGGCGAATAGAAACTGAGGACAAGGCGCAGGGTCTTACTGTCTGCCGTTTTGCCGAACCAGCGCGATTTGGCTTGAGGGTATGCCGGGCGTTCGGAGCTAACGGCAATCAGATCAGCGGTGTTCATGCAGGCCTCGGGGTCCCAGGGAAGGCGACGCCAAGGCGTGCCTTTCGAATGCTTGAGTAATTTAGTGGGAAATAATACCACAAGAATCGGCACGCGCACGGGGGTTTCTTTACTCCCCAAGCCGGGCAAATTGCACTATTCTTCCTCTCCCGTTTCTCCCACTTGCGCCGGACCTTTTCTCCTATGGACGCCATACACGCTCTGCATACCCGCCTCTCCATTCCCCGCGTGACCGGCCCCGTGCCGGACGAACAGCGCCTGCAGAATATGTTCCGCGCGGCACTGCGCGCACCGGATCACGGGCAACTGCGCCCCTGGCGCTTCCTGCGCATTCAGGATGAGGGCCTTCAGGGCCTCGCAGACCTGTTCGAGCAGGCCGCCCGCGCAGACTCTCCGGAGGCCACCGATACCGAGATTGCCAGTGCCCGCGGAAAGGCTTTGCGTGCACCGCTGGTCATCATCACCATCTCCAAGGCGACCGACCATCCGAAGGTGCCCGCGCTGGAACAGGACATTGCGGCGGGGTGTGCCACTCACGCCATGCTGATTGCGGCCCATGCCCAGGGCATCGGCGCGGTGTGGCGGACAGGGCCGCTCGCGACGCATCCTGTTGTGGCGCGAGGCCTGGGACTTGCGCCGGGAGAAAAAGTCATCGCAATGTTGTATGTTGGCCACTCAGAAGGACCCACGCGGGAACTGAGGGAAGAACCGGTCGACGAGTATGTTCAGACCTGGCACGCCCCCTCGGCGCGCTAAGCAATCGCCCGCTGCATGTCACAATAAAAACGAGATCACTGTCCGAATGCGAAGAACTGTTTTTTCTACCCCGCTTATCACGCCACTTCTGCGCTGGCTGTCCATCCTGATTTTGAAGCTCATCGGATGGAAGGCGGTTGGCCGTCCGGTGGAGAACGCACGGTTCGTGCTGATCGGAGCGCCCCATACGAGCAACTGGGATTTTCCCATCATGCTGATGGTGGTCCTGAGCCTGCGCCTGAAAGTCTTCTGGATGGGCAAGCACACCCTGTTTCCCTTTCCCGTGGGCTGGTTCATGAAATGGCTGGGCGGTATACCGGTCGACCGCTCCCGCGCCACCAATCTGGTGGAACAGACAGTCCAGCAATACCGCGAGAACCCCGAGCTGATCGTTCTGGTGCCGCCGGAAGGCACCCGCAGCAAGGTCAAGGAGTGGAAAACCGGGTTTTACCGGATTGCGGTCAACGCGCAGGTGCCGGTGCTGCTCGGGTATGTGGATGCGGCGAAGAAAGAGGGAGGGCTGGCGGACTTCTTCTACCCTACCGGAAACCTCGAAGAGGACATGCCGAAGATCCGCGCGTTCTATGCCGACAAGGTCGGCATCAACCCGGAAAATGCGTGAGTCAGAGGGTCACGCACCCGTGTAACACAGATTGCGAAGCGTCGTGTCGAATACGAAGCGGGCGTAGTCTTCAATACGGGTACCCATCAGCCCAAACTTCCACCGTTTGAGATACCACTGCTGGAGCATGGACGTGGTATTCGTTGCCAACAGGTCGAGCCTGTCGGCCGTAAAAAGTCCTGCCTCAACACCGGCCTTGAAGGTGTCCATCAGCCGCTCGTCGAACTTCAGCTCCATCTGCATGGCTGCCTCACGCTGCTCGCGGGAAAGCCCTTTCGCCTCCAGATAACAGAAGTAGTACCACGGGTGCATGATCTCGTTCATGAAAATGTCGCCGTAGATGATGGCCTTGAGCCGTTCCACCGGAGACAGATTGATAACCGCCTGATCGGACATCACATCGTCGATGGTTTTGCGCAACACTTCTTCGATGGCAGAGGCAAGATCATCCTTGCTGCCGATGTAGGCGTAGAGCCCGCCCATGCTGATCCCGGTGTCGCGGCTCAGGTCTCGCAGACTCATTGCCTGAAAGCCTTTGCTGTTCGCAAGCTTGAAGGTGCAGGTGAAGATTTTTTCGAGATTGCCTACCGCTATCTGCGGGCTCTTGATTTGCATTTTTTCGCGATGAGTTTCAAAAACGCGCTGCCACAGAGGCTCTCCTTCGAGTACCCAGGTGGCGCGAAATGCGTCCATACTGATGGTTTCGGGCCAGTTGCTCATTCTTGTTTTTTCTCCCTTCGGCAAGCGCCCTAGTGTAATCTGAAATCATCGCGCAATCACAGTGCTTTGTGGCGATCCAGTCCACTGCCTGGGGGCGTAATTCTCCGTGCTATGCTGTGAATGCAAGTCCGTGGAACGGGCAGACTCACGGCATGCGACTACATTCACAGAAGGGGGAGTTCCATCCATGTCTCAGTATCGAGCGCCATTGCGCGACATGACATTTCAGATCGAGGAAGTCCTCGATTTTCCATCTCACTATGCGCGTTTTGCACAGGGTCAGGAGGCCACGCCGGACATCGTGGAGGCCATTCTGGAGAGCGCCGCGCAGTTTGGGGAAGACGTGCTGGCTCCACTCGACGGTGTCGGCGATGACATCGGCTGTGTGTGGCACGACGGTGAGGTAACGACCCCGCCCGGTTTCAAGCAAGCCTATGACGACTACATCGCCAATGGCTGGACCACGCTCGCCATGCCAACCGAGATTGGCGGCCAGGGCTTGCCAGCGTCGCTGGCGGGCTTTTGCATGGAGATTCACACGACAGCCAATCACGCGTGGACGATGTACCCCGGCCTCAGCCTCGGGGGCATCCACACCATCAATGCGCACGCCGACGAGGCATTGAAGGCGCGCTTCCTGCCGAAACTGGTCGCCGGCACCTGGTCCGCCACCATGTGCCTGACCGAAGCCCACTGCGGCTCCGATCTCGGGCTGTTGCGTACCAAGGCAGTTCCGCAGGCCGATGGCAGTTATGCGATCACGGGCAGCAAGATTTTTATCTCGTCAGGAGAGCATGACCTGACGGAAAACATCATCCACATCGTACTGGCGCGACTGCCCGATGCTCCCGCCGGGATCAAGGGCATATCGCTCTTTTTAGTGCCCAAATTTCATGTCGATGCCGACGGCAAGGTGGGCGCGCGCAATCAGGTGAGATGCGGCTCCATCGAACACAAGATGGGCATTCACGGCAACGCAACCTGCGTGATGAATTTCGATGGCGCCACCGGATATCTGATCAGCCCGCCGCACAAGGGCATGAGCTGCATGTTCACCTTTATCAACGAGTCCCGCATGGGCGTTGCACAGCAGGCGCTCGCGCAGATGGAAGCGTCCCACCAGAGTGCGCTGGCCTATGCGCGCGAACGCGTGCAGTTCCGCGCGACGGTGCGCGAGAACCCGGAGGCCGCAGCCGATCCCATCATCGTGCATCCCGATATTCGCCGCATGCTCTTTACGCAGAAAGCCTTTGCCGAAGGGGGGCGCGGACTGAGCTATTTCCTCGCGATGCAGACAGATTTGGAGCGCTACAGCAAGGACCCTGCCGTCCGCGAACATGCAGACAACCTGCTCTCGCTGCTCACGCCGATTGCCAAAGGCTTTCTGTCGGAGGTCTGTATTGAAGCCACCAGTTACGGTATTCAGGTGTTTGGCGGACACGGCTACATTCGTGAATGGCGCCAGGAGCAGCATTTCCGTGATGCGCGCATCACGTCGATCTACGAAGGCACCTCGGGCATTCAGGGGCTCGACCTGTTGGGACGCAAGATTCTCTCCAGCCGGGGCAAGGCGCTGGAGCCCTTCATCACGCAGGTGCTTGGGTTCTGCAAACAGCATTCCGCATCGCCCTACGCCAGCATCGTGGAAAAACAGATGCACGCGTGGATCGGCCTGACGACAGAGCTGGGCATGAAAGCCATGAAAGACCCGGATGAAGTGAATGCCGCAGCGTACGAGTACCTGATGTTCGCTGGCTACAGCGTGCTGGCGTGGGTGTGGGCACAGTCGGATGTGGTGGCAAGTGCGGCTCTAGCGCAGGCGCCCGCGGGGGCTGACGCCACGTTCTATCGAGAAAAACGTGACACGGCAAAATTCTTCTTTGAACGTTTGCTGCCCCGCACGACCGCGCTGGCAGCCGGCATTCGTGCCGGCGTCGGCACTCTGCCCCCGCTGGCGACACCAGCCTAGAACCAGAAGGACAGCACCGCAGCCAGCCCGGTAACGGCGCAAAGCCCCAGAGAGGCGAAGCGCAGTTGCCGGTGTGGCACGCGGCGCATGCTGGCCCGCGCAATCAGAAACCCGATAAAGGTCGCCGGAAGAAGCGGCAACCCCAGCACGAGCTGTCGCATACCGAACTGTCCCAGCGGCGCCAGGATCACCAGCGACATCAAACAACTCACGGTAAAAAATGCCGCCAGGTTGGCGCGGATCAGCGCCACGTCCTGATGCTGCCACAGCAAGGCCATGGGCGGTCCGCCGATGGACGAACTGGTCCCCATGAAACCGGACATGAAACCGGCAAACGCCATGCGTCCCGGTGTTGGCTCCCAGCGCAGCGAACTGAGACTGACCGCGACTGCAGCAAGTACCGACAGACCGATCCACAAGGCCAACCAATCTTTGTCAATCCACAGCAGCAGTGCGGCACCCGCGAGGGACCCCGGCACCCGTCCGACAATGGCGCTGCCCAATCCACGGAAGGACACATGGCCGCGATAGCTATAGACATTGAAGACGGACAGGGTGAGTGCGCACAAGGTGATGGGCGCGGGCACATACAGGGGATCGAAAAAATAGAGGATGGGTGCCGCGACCACGGCCAGACCAAAGCCGATCGCCGTTTGGACGAAGGCACCCACGGTAATGACAAGACAAGCCAGGAGAACTTCCATCGGCGACCTGCAGACGGTCAGGAATGAGGCCGCAGATGGTAGCAGGTCACACGCCACTTCGTAAGGCGTGCCCCTGCGTCAGCAGGCCATTCATTCCAGATTGGCGGACACTTGCCCGGCACTTGTGCTGCGCATGGCCTTGTCGACGTTGACGTCTCCCGATCCGTCTTCAAGGATGCTCACTTCTAGCTGCACATCCCGCACCGCAATGTCACCGGAGCCATCGCGCAGAGTCACCGCGCCGCCTACCTTCACAATCTGGATGTCACCCGAACCATCTTCCACCTGGACATTGCCCGTGACATCTTCAATGCGCACATCCCCGGAGCCATCGTCCACACTGACATCGCCGGCAATCGCGAAGATTTCCACGTCGCCCGACCCGTCAACGAGGGTCAGATTCCCCGTTCCACTGATCGAGGTGAAACCGCTGCCGTCCGCAACGTGCACGGGCAGTCCCTCGGGGACCGTCACCATGAGATCAATGAACGCCACCTGGGATCGCCAGAAGCTGCTCTGATTCTCAGGAATCTTGCTCCACAGATGCTGGACGCCCTCTTGCACGAGGTGTTCAACGCCCATGCCTTCCAGTCCACTCTTGCGGCTCGCGCAGACGCGGGCCTCAACACTGATTTCCCGTGCTGTCGGCGTGCTGGCGACCTGCAGGGCACCGGCGCCGGCGCTGATATCCAGCGCATGGATAGTCTCCGCGGGCAGAGTAAAGTGAAGAGTTTCCTCGTAAGCGCAGTTGTCAGCCAGGACGACCACGGGCAGTAGCATCATGGCAAAGGCGCTCAGGGCAGACGCACGTTTAGGGGTCAACAGGCCAAATTGTGATGGGAATGTTCTCATGTCATGAATCTCCGAAAAGGTAGTAGTCGTAAAAGGGTGTGATGCGTTTCGGTTGGCGAAAACTCCAAGCTCTGGTGGCTTTTAACATCGGTTAGCAGGAGAAAAGCACAAATTGCGCCAACTTTAATTTTATTTATATATATCTGTTTTATATGACTTATTTAAAATCAAGAAGCATGATTTCCCATCAATTCATCACGAATATTCCCAACAAATGGTGAATTTCGTTAATCCATTATTTTCCAGCACGGGCGTTGTGCCGCACGCGCCGAAAACTGTATATTAATACAGCTCTTATCACAGGATTCCCCTCCCATGCAGACACCCGACACGCCCGCCGCGCGCCCCCGGCGGCCCCGCAAGAACGCTCTCCGTCACGATGAAATCCGCATTCGGGGGGCACGGCAGAACAACCTGAAAAATCTGGATCTCACCCTGCCCACGGGGGCGCTGATCGTGGTGACGGGTGTCAGCGGCTCGGGCAAGTCCACCCTGGCGTTCGATACCCTGTATGCCGAGGGACAGCGGCGCTATGTCGAGACCTTTTCCGCCTATGCGCGTCAATTCCTGGACCGCATGGATAAACCGGCCGTGGACAGCGTGCAGGGAATCCCGCCCGCCATCGCCATCGACCAGAGCAATCCAGTGCGGACCTCGCGCTCCACCGTGGGCACCATGACCGAGCTGAATGACTACCTGAAACTCGCGTTTGCCCGCCTTGCCACCCTGCATTGCCCGCACTGCTCACGGCCGGTGCGCAAGGACTCGCCGCACAGCATTCTGGCCGATCTGGACACTCGCCTGCCCCTGGAGCAACGCCTCCACGTATGCCTGCCTGTGCGCGTCCCGCACAACTTTGCAGAGGACGAAGTGCTGCAACTGCTGGCACAGCAGGGCTACACCCGGATTCAGGCGCGACAGGGCGACGTGGTTGAGGTGGTACAGGACCGCCTGAAGTTCACCCCCGAGAATCGCGAGCGCCTGAGCGAAGCGGTGGAGCATGCCTTGCATCACGGCCAGGGGCGCGTCCTGATTTACCCCATGCAAGATGCCGACTCACCCGCCGGTGAACCCCTCCGTTATTCCACGCATCACCACTGCCCCGACTGCGACCTCGAATTTGCAGAGCCCGAACCGGCGCTGTTCTCCTTCAATTCGCCGATCGGGGCCTGTGAGACCTGCCGGGGTTTCGGGCGCATCATCGGCGTGGATTTCGGGCTGGTGATCCCCGATGAGGGAAAAACATTGGCCGAGGGCGCGGTCCGCCCCTGGCAGACACCGAGCTTTCGCGAGTGTCAGGATGACCTCGTTCGCCATGCCAAAAAGAAGGGAGTGTCTCTCACCGTTCCCTGGAAAGACCTGCCCGAGGACGCACGCCGCTGGGTCCTGGAGGGCGACGGCTCAGCCCGCGAGGGGCATTGGTATGGCGTGCGCGGTTTTTTCCAGTGGCTCGAAAGCAAGGCCTACAAGATGCACATCCGCGTGCTGCTGTCCAAATACCGCGCCTACACGGAGTGCCATGCCTGTCACGGCACGCGCCTGAAGCCACAGAGTCAATGGTGGCATCTCCACGCCCTGGGAAAACGGCTCTCCCTCCACGAAGTGATGACTCTGTCCCTGGAAGACTGCGCGGCATTTTTCACGGCACTGGCGGACACGCCCCGCGAGGCCGGGTCGGCACTGGATGAAGCGACCCAGCTGCTGCTGACAGAGATCCGCTCGCGTCTCGGATTTCTCCTCGATGTGGGCTTGGGATACCTGACCCTCGATCGCCAGTCGCGCACACTTTCCGGTGGCGAGGTGCAGCGCATCAATCTCACCACGGCGCTGGGCACCTCGCTCGTCAATACGCTGTTTGTTCTGGATGAACCGAGTATCGGGCTGCATTCGCGCGACATGACACGCATGATCCGCATCCTTCACCGCCTGCGCGACGCCGGCAATACTCTGGTGGTGGTTGAACATGACCCTCAGGTCATGCTGGCCGCGGACCTGATCATCGACATAGGCCCCGGTCCCGGCAAGGACGGTGGCGAGATACGCTTCATGGGCACTCCGGAGCAATTGTTGCGCCGCAAGGACAATTTGACCGCGCAGTATCTGAACGGGCAACGCAGCGTCCGCGATCTGCTGCCATCGCCAGCCCACGGCGTGGCAGAAGTGCCGGCTGGCTACCAGACCGGAAACGCCAAAGCGAAGGCACCGCCCTCCCTGCGCATCACAGGGGCCAGGGCGCACAATCTAAAGGGACTGACAGTGGAGATCCCCCTGCAGAAGCTCGTGTGCCTCACGGGAGTGAGCGGCTCCGGCAAATCCACCCTGATGCACGACGTCCTGTTTCGTGCCGCCTGCAAGCATTTTGGACATCCCACCGAAGCGCCGGGGGCGCACGAAGCCATTCACGGGCTCGACCATGTGCGCGATGTGGTTCTGGTGGACCAGAGTCCCATCGGAAAAACCACCCGTTCCATTCCCGCAACCTATGTCGGCAGTTTTGATGTGATCCGTCAGCGTTTCGTGGCAGAACCGCTCGCGCAGGAACGGGGATACACGCTCGGCAGTTTCAGTTTCAACGCCGGCAATGGGCGATGCCCCAGTTGTTCCGGCAATGGGTTTGAGCACGTGGAGATGCAATTCCTGAGCGATGTGTACCTGCGCTGTCCGGAATGTCATGGCACGCGCTATCGCCGGGAACTCCTGGAAGTGAAAATTTCCGGTGCGACGCCGGGACGCAAACACATCGCCGATATTCTGGCGATGACCGTGACGGAGGCACTCGCGTTTTTTGCCGAGGACGCCGCCGTCATCACCTGCCTGCAGCCCCTGCTGGATGTCGGCTTGCACTACGTGCAACTTGGCCAAGCTGTGCCGACGCTCTCGGGCGGCGAGGCGCAGCGCCTCAAGCTCGCCGGACATCTGGCGGCTGTCGCCCAGGAACAGGCTGCCAATGCCAAACGTCGTCGAACGGTGAACAACAAGGGCCTGTTGTTCCTTTTTGACGAACCCACTACAGGTCTGCATTTTCACGACATCAGCGTGCTCATGAACGCCTTCCACCAGTTGCGCAAGGCCGGGCATTCGCTGTGGATCATCGAGCATAATCTCGATGTCATCCGCGCTGCCGACTGGCTGATCGATATCGGCCCTGACGGTGGCGACAAGGGAGGACAGCTGGTGACACAGGGCAGTCCGCAACAGGTGATGACTGCCGGCAAAGGGGTGACGGCCATCGCGTTGCGCGAATATGAGGAAGACCTGGCACGGGTAAGGGAGCGCGCCACCACGGGTCGCGCCCTGCCCTCTCCGGCGATGCGTGCTCCCGCTGGCAAGCCCGCCATCCAGATTCACCATGCGCGCGAGCACAACCTGAAAAACATCGACGTCGATATCCCCTGGAACACGTTCACGGTAATCACCGGCGTCAGCGGCAGTGGCAAAAGCACGCTGGCATTTGACATTGTGTTTGGCGAAGGTCAGCGCCGCTACCTGGAATCCCTCAACGCGTATGCCCGGCAATTTGTCCAGCCGGCAACACGCCCCGAGGTGGACGCGATTCACGGCATCCCCCCGGCGGTGGCGATTGAGCAGCGCACCAGCCGTGGCGGGCGCAAGAGCACTGTGGCGACCCTGACGGAGATTTACCATTTCCTCCGCCTGCTGTTCGTCAAGCTGGGAACGCAGCATTGCCCGCGCTGTGATGAGGCGATTGCCCCGCAGACCCGCGACATGATCCTTGCCCGAGCGCACACCCAGTTTCGGGGGAAAGAGATTCGGGTGCTGGCGCCGATGGTGGTCGGGCGCAAGGGCATCTACAAAGAGCTGGCCGCGTGGGCAGCGGGGCGCGGGTATGCGCAGTTGCGGGTCGATGGCACGCTGACTCCCAGCGACCCGTGGCCCGTGTTGGACCGCTATCGCGAACACGACATCGAGATTCTGGTAGGGACACTGCGGGTGTCTCCCCGCCACGAGGACGCGCTCGCACAGCTATTGGACGCCGCCCTGGATCTCGGCAATGGCCAGCTCATCCTCTCTCCCGCCGACGCCGCGCCGGGCCAGCGCGACGGCGATGTCCGCTTCTCCACCCGACGCGCCTGCCCCTCCTGCGGCGACAGTTTTGACGAGCTCGATCCACGCCTGTTTTCCTACAATTCCAAACACGGCTGGTGCCAGCGCTGCTTTGGCACCGGAGAGATTCTGGACGCGTTCGAGGAGACACAGACAGGGGAGGAAAGCCAGTGGGTGGAGGCTCCCGAGACATCCGAGCAGGGCCCTGCCCCGCGGCAAGAATGCCCGGCTTGCAACGGAAAACGTCTCAATCCGACGGCGTTGGCGGTGCGCCTGAACAAGCGCTCAATAGACGCCTACACGGCGCTGTCGGTCGCGGATGCGGACAATGTGTTTGCCTCGTTACGCTTTTCGAAGAAGGAGGAGGAGATCGCCCGCGATGTGATCCCGGAGCTGCGTTCGCGTCTGCAGTTTCTCAACAAGGTGGGGCTTGGCTACCTGAGTCTCGACCGCGGAGCGCCGACGCTCAGCGGGGGCGAGGCGCAGCGCATTCGCCTGGCCTCTCAGCTCGGGTCGACGCTGCAGGGCGTGTGCTACATCCTCGACGAGCCCACCATTGGACTGCATGCACGTGACAATGCCCGCTTGATCAGCACGCTGCGGGAGTTACAGCAACATGGCAACACCGTGCTTGTCGTCGAGCACGACGACGCCACCATGGCAGAGGCAGACCACCTGATCGATGTTGGCCCCGGTGCCGGCAGCCGCGGCGGCGAGATCATCGCGCAGGGCACCCTTGCCCAGATCAAGCGCAACAAGCAGTCGCTGACGGGGCAATTTCTCGCCCGCCCCCTGCGCCATCCCCTTCCGTCCCTGCGCGATGCCGAGGCGCGTGCGCGGGTAGAATCCGCAATGCTCAGCATCACAGGGGCCACACTGCACAATTTACGCTCGCTCTCGGTGGAGATTCCTCTGCGACAGGTGGTCGCGGTCAGTGGCGTGAGTGGAAGCGGCAAAAGCAGCCTGATCCGCGGCATTGTGCACGACAACCTGCGCGCCCTGTTGCAGGTGAAAGGGACACGTCGCAAGGTGCCTGCACCGATTGCCTGCAAGGCCATCTCCGGTTGGGAGTCTATCGATCGTTTGCTGCAGGTGGACCAGACTCCCATCGGCAAAACGCCTCGCTCCTGTCCTGCAAGCTATATCGGCATCTGGGACAACATCCGCAAACTGTTTGCCGACACCGTGGATGCCCGCTTGCGCGGCTACGGGCCAGGTCGCTTTTCCTTCAATGTGGCCGGCGGACGCTGTGAAACCTGCGGCGGCAACGGCATGCAGCGTATCGAGATGAATTTTTTGCCTGACGTTCGCGTGGATTGCGAACAGTGCCACGGGTGGCGATTCAACGATGACACGCTCGCGGTACGCTACAAGGAAAAACATATCGGCGAGGTGCTGGCAATGAGCGTGGATGAAGCCGTCGCGTTCTTTGCGGCGGTCCCGCTCGTGCATCATCCCCTCAGCCTGTTGCAGGATGTGGGACTGGGCTACCTGACCCTCGGGCAGCAGAGCCCCACGCTCAGCGGAGGGGAAGCCCAGCGCATCAAACTGGTCACCGAACTGGCGAAGTCCAAGCCTTCGGTGCAGTTGCGGCGCAACACCGTGCAGCACACGCTGTATGTGCTGGATGAGCCTACGGTCGGACTGCACATGGCCGATGTCGAAAAATTGCTGCGCGTGCTGCATCGACTGGTGGACGCGGGCAACAGCGTGCTGGTGATCGAACACAATCTGGATGTGATCGCGGAAGCCGACTGGGTGCTGGACATGGGGCCGGAGGGAGGGAGCGATGGCGGGACGCTGGTGGCCGCCTGCACACCGAAGGCGCTGTGCGGCATCAGGGAGTCCCATACGGGCCGCTTCCTAGCACCCCTGTTGCCCTGATCCCGCAGCGACGCCTTACTTGAAAACGACGGTCTTGTTGCCGTTGACGATGATGCGGTGTTCGCAGTGCCACTTTACGGCACGGGCGAATGCCGCGCACTCGGCATCGCGACCGATCTGCACCAGTTCGTCGATGTCAAAATTGTGATCAATTTTTTCCACCGCCTGTTCAATAATGGGGCCCTCGTCGAGATCGGTCGTGACATAATGCGCCGTCGCACCGATGATCTTCACGCCGCGCATATAGGCCTGGCGATAGGGGTTGGCCCCCTTGAATCCCGGCAGGAAGGAATGGTGAATATTGATCGCCCGCCCTTCCATCGCCTCACACATGGTCGGTGACAGAATCTGCATGTAACGGGCAAGGGCGAGGAGATCCACTTTCTGGGTTTCGATGATTTCCAGGATGGCGGCTTCTTGTTGCACCTTGTTCTCCGGCGTTACCGGCAGGTAGTGATACGGAATGCCATACCATTCGGTGATGCCGCGCATCGCTTCGTGATTGGACACGACGCCCACGATCTGCGCCGGCAATACACCACTGCTCCAGCGGTGCAAAATGTCATTCAGACAGTGGCCGTGCGTGGACACCGCCAGCAACACGCGGGGCTTGATCTGCAGGTCAAAAAAATGACATTCCATGGAAAAACGTTCGGCGATCTGGCGGAAGTCGTCCTGCAATTGCTCGCAGCCTGGCAGCGTGGCCTCGGCTTCCTCAAACTCGACGCGCATGAAGAAACGGTCCAGCACCGGATCGCGGTGCTGCGCCGCGTCACTGATGGTGGCGCCGCGCTGAAAGAGAAAATCGCTGACAGCGCGCACGATGCCATTGGCCTCCGGGCACGACACGGTCAACACATATTTTTTGGGTTCACGATGGCTCATCCACACACATAGTCCCTGTTCTGTAGTCCTACGCAGGCGCCTGTTTGCACTGCCCACGGCCGAAAATGCGCGCAATAGTACCACCAATTGCCTGCGTGGACTCCCCTCTCTACAATCGGGCACTGCCTCGACGCTCACTCACTTTCTACAGGACTCGCCCATGAAATCACGCGCTGCCGTGGCCTTTGCCGCCGGAAAACCCCTCGAAATCGTTGAAGTGGATCTTGAAGGTCCCCGCGCCGGAGAAGTCCTGATCGAGATCAAGGCCACCGGGGTGTGCCACACCGATGCGTTTACACTCTCGGGAGATGATCCGGAAGGCGCCTTTCCCGCGATTCTGGGCCACGAGGGGGCCGGCGTGGTGGTGGAGGTGGGTCCCGGCGTGACCTCCGTCAAGGTCGGCGATACCGTGATTCCGCTTTACACGCCGGAATGCCGTGAATGCGAATTCTGTCTGCACCCGAAAACCAATCTGTGCCAGGCCATTCGCGCCACGCAGGGAAAGGGACTGATGCCCGACGGCACCAGCCGGTTCTCCTTTGAGGGCAAGCCGATCCTGCACTACATGGGCTGCTCCACCTTCTCCAACTACACGGTGCTGCCCGAAATCGCCGTGGCCAAGGTTCGCTCGGATGCCCCGTTCGACAAGATCTGCTACATCGGCTGTGGCGTGACCACCGGCATCGGGGCGGTCGTGTTCGATGCCAAAGTGGAACCTGGCAGCACGGTCGCGGTGTTTGGCCTGGGCGGGATTGGCCTGAATGTCATTCAGGGGGCCCGCATGGTCGGCGCCGACCGCATCATCGGGGTGGACACCAACCCCGACAAGGCCGCCCTTGCCCGCCAGTTCGGCATGACCGACTTCATCAATCCTCGCGAGGTGGAGGACACCACCGCCCATATCATCGAGATGACCCGCGGCGGCGTGGACTACAGCTTTGAGTGCATCGGCAACGTCAAGACCATGCGGCAGGCCCTGGAATGCACCCACAAGGGCTGGGGGGAATCCTTCATCATCGGGGTGGCGGGCGCCGGGCAGGAAATCTCCACCCGCCCGTTTCAGTTGGTGACCGGCCGCTCCTGGCGCGGCTCCGCGTTCGGCGGGGCACGAGGCCGCACGGACGTGCCCCGTATCGTGGACTGGTACATGAACCAGAAGATCAGCATTGATCCTCTCATCACGCACACCATGCCACTGGAGGACATCAACAAAGCCTTCGATCTGATGCATGCGGGCAAGAGCATTCGCTCTGTCATCCTTTACTGATATCCCTCTGTTTTTCTTAAGATTATTCTTCAACCCCCTATTCAGGGGGTTGGTCAGCTTTTGACCTCCGGCTACTCTTTAAACGCTTTTTAAACACGCCTTCGTGCCATCCCCTTCATTCAGCTGTACTCGTCCGGAGAGAATCAATGAACGCTGCCACTGTATCCCTGAAATCCGCTGCGCGTCTGTGCGCTGCCCTGCTGAGCACCGTGCTGGTCAGCACGGCTGTGCAGGCACAAGAATCGGCCGCGACCGTGCCGACATCGTTCCATGGCACCTACAACATGACCTTTGGCAGCGCACAGGCAGGCTCTCCCCTGACCAATGGCACGGCCGTCACGGTCATCATTGCACCAGGCAACCTGCTATGTCTGGGGGGATACACCTTGAGCAATCCGGTTCTGCGCAACGGCAATGCCCACGAAGCCATCTGGAAGCAGACCTCGTTGGGGGTGGAGCTGGCGCTATCCAGCCTGGTTAACGGATT
This sequence comes from uncultured Klebsiella sp., assembly GCA_964538025.1. Lineage (GTDB taxonomy): Bacteria > Pseudomonadota > Gammaproteobacteria > Pseudomonadales > Pseudohongiellaceae > UBA5078. The sequence goes on from CAZICZ010000007.1 coordinate 115,414, forward strand.
CAATGAGATCAATCTCGCGTCCACCAGCGGCACCTTCTACGGGCAACTCAATGGCAGCAAGGTCAGCACATCGACCACGGGTTGCGGCAGCACCACACCGGCGCCCGACCTGACGAAGATCAATGATCTGTTTGCGCAGGCCCAGGCAAAGCTGGCGCAGTATTTCCCGGCCAGCGCCAATGCGGTCAACCAGACCCTGGACGGCTATGTCTATCGTTTCTATCCCAGCACCAATATCTATCTCGCCATCAATAATAGCGATGTCTATGTGATGGGCGGCCAGTTCGGCAACACCCCGCTCAAGCAGGGCAACATCGAAACGGTCCTCTCCGAACTCGGCAAGATCACTGTGGACATTCCGCCCGTGACCAGTGGCAACTCAACGCTGGTGATCACCGGGAAAGTGGGCACGGCCGGCGTGCTGGTGGACATCGGCAGCATCACCATCGACAACCTGCCAATGCCCAGCGATGGCGATGTGGACAAGGTGCGCGATGCGGTGCGCGAGCAGTACAAGAATTCCGGCATTACGGGCACGATCAACGTGACGCTGATCTCCAGCAGCAGCAGTTCCATCGTGTTCAACATCAAGTTCAACGGGTCCGTGACGCAAAGTGGTTTCACGCTCACCCAGAACTACGACATTACCTACACCTACACAAAGAAATAGGCTTTGTGTGATGTGATTCGGGCCGTCTTCCGCGAGGAGGACGGCCTTTTTTTTGGGGCGGGAAACCCCGTGATGCAGACCAGTCTCCTCGGGACCTCCCCGTCCCTCAGGGCGTGATCATGACCGCCACCCACACACAGTCCTGATCGGGCGCCGTCCAGTCCACGCGATGACGGCAGTGGGCCGGAATGGTCACATGGTCACCGGCCTCCATGTCACTCACGCGGCCATCTTCCCACATGAGGCGCGCGCGTCCCTGCACGAGCATGACCCATTCGATCTGCGCAGAGTCATACCACACCTCCGGTGCACTCGCCTGTCCGCGGGAAACAATGCGCTCGATGAGCACGTCCTTTGTCTTGACCAAGGGTTCAACGCATTCCTGCCCAGTGGCGTCTGGCAGGTCCCTCCCGATATTCTTCACTTCCACCCGCTATCTCCTGGATTTTTTTCTGTGACCGACCCGGCCCTTCCCCGTATAATGGCGCCCATCCCAACCCGGCGGTCAATGCGCTGATCGCCCCGTGAAACAGGACCGATTCCATGCCCCACGCCCGCATTCTACACACCCGCTTTGTCACGCTCTTGTTCTTCGTGCTCTGCCTGTGCGGCAGTGCCGCAAGCCACGCCCAGGAGGCATCGCTTGCCGGTGTCTGGCGAGGTACCTACAACATCAATATCGGCGGTGATCGTGACGTCGTGTTCACCCTGACTGAGGAGAATGGCGTGCTCTCCGGCACCTTCGACGATGCCACCAGCGGCATGCTGGGCATTCGCATCGAATCCATCACACGCACGGGGCGGGACGTCCGCTTTTCCATTCCTCGCATTGCCGGCGAGTACTTCGGCACCCTTCACAGCGATCTCGGCGTCGACGGCAAGCCCGTGCGCATCGACGGCGATTGGAGCATCGCCGGCGAATTCATCCCTATTACCTTGACCCGCACGCCCTGAGGACACCGGCATGAAATACCTGCACACGATGGTCCGCGTGAGTAATCTCGACGCGTCTCTGGATTTTTACTGCAACGCGCTGGGCCTTGTGGAACTGCAACGGCGCGAAAGCGAGCAGGGACGGTTTACGCTGGTCTTCCTCGCGGCACCGGGAGACGAAGACGCCCAGATCGAACTTACCTACAACTGGGACCCGGAGGTCTATGGCGAAGGTCGCAATTTCGGCCACCTCGCCTACGCTGTGAAGGACATCTATGCCACCTGTGCCGCGCTGCAAAGCAAAGGCGTGACCATCCTGCGCCCGCCGCGCGATGGCCGCATGGCCTTTATCCGGTCGCCTGACAATATTTCCATCGAGCTGCTGCAGGAAGGCGCCCCGCTGCCGCACGCAGAACCCTGGCTCAGCATGCCCAATACGGGCAAGTGGTAAGCCCTATTCACTTCACTAACGCAGGACATCGCCCATGCAATTACTCGACGGCAAAGCTACCTCTGAACAGATCAAGGCGGAAATCGCGGAACAGGTCAGGCTGATCAAAGCCAGTGGCGGCCGTGTGCCTCATCTCGCCGCCATTCTGGTCGGCAATGACGGGGCCAGCGAAACCTACGTGAACAACAAGGTCCTCGATTGCCGACAAGTTGGTTTTGAGTCGACACTGATTCGTCTGGACGCGTCGGTCACGGAAGCCGAACTGCTCGCGCGCATTGATCACCTGAACCGCGACAAGAATATCGACGGCTTCATCGTGCAGGTGCCCCTGCCCAAGCACATCGACGAAACCCGCGTGACACTGGCGATCGACCCAATGAAGGATGTCGATGGATTCTCCCCTGCGAGCGTCGGCCGCATGTGTCTGGGCATGCCGACCTTCGTGTCGGCGACGCCCAACGGCATTATGGAATTGCTCCGCCGCTACAAAATTGACACCGCGGGCAAGCACTGCGTGGTCGTTGGCCGCAGCAACATCGTGGGGACCCCGATGTCGATCCTGATGTCCCGCAACAGCACGCCCGGCAACGCCACCGTGACACTGGTGCACAGCCGTACGCCCAATATGGCGGAGATCTGTCGCAGTGCCGACATTCTGATCGTGGCCATCGGGAAGCCCAATTTTGTCAACGAGGCCATGGTCAAAGAAGGCGCCGTGGTCGTGGATGTGGGCATTACCCGCGTGAACGACAGCACGCGCACCAGCGGGTTCAAGCTGGTAGGCGACGTGGACTTCGAGGCCGTCAAGGAAAAATGCGCCTTTATCACACCGGTGCCGGGCGGCGTAGGTCCCATGACGCGCGCAGCCCTCTTGCTCAATACACTCAAGGCCCAAACCCTGCACAACGCAGCTCATTAATTCTCTCGGACATTGTAAAAAAACGGAGCACGCCCCTCATGTTTCAGCACCTCAGCCCGCTTCCCGCCGACCCCATCCTTGGATTGATGAGCGCCTACCGCGCCGATACCAATCCTCACAAGATTGATCTGGGCGTGGGGGTCTACAAAGACGAGGCCGGGGCTACACCGGTCATGCGTGCGGTCAAGGAAGCGGAAACGCGCCTGCTCGCCAGCCAGGCCACCAAAACCTATGTCGGGCCCTCCGGCGCGGTACTGTTCAACGAGGAAGTCGCGCAACTGGTGCTGGGCACAGACCTTGCCGCCAGCACGAAAGAGCGCCGCTGCACCTTCCAGACGCCCGGCGGCTGCGGTGGTCTGCGCCTTGCAGCCGAATTCATCAACAAAAGCACACCGGGTGCGCGCATTTTTGTCAGCGATCCCACCTGGGCAAATCACATTCCCCTGCTGGGCGATGCGGGTCTGAAGATCGAAAAATACCCCTATTACGACTACGCCACCCACAGCATCCGCTTTGATGACATGATGCAGGCCCTGCAGCAGGCAAAAGCGGGCGACCTGGTGCTGTTGCACGGGTGCTGCCACAACCCCTGCGGGGCCGATCTGAATCATGAGCAGTGGGCCGCTGTGCGCGACCTCGCCCTGAAGAACGGGTTTACTCCGTTTATCGATCTGGCCTACCAGGGACTTGGCGATGGCGTGGACGAAGATTGCTACGGTGTACGCCTGTTGGGTGCCGCTTTGCCGGAGCTTGTCATCGTCAGCTCCTGTTCCAAGAATTTCGGCGTCTACCGCGAGCGCGTGGGCGCGCTGACGGTGATCTGTGAGACCGCAGCGTCCATGAAGGCCGCGTCAAGCCTGATCGCTTCCACAGCGCGGGGCATCTACTCCATGCCACCGGATCACGGTGCCACTGTGGTGGAAATCATTCTGAACGACAGCGTGCTGCGTGCGGACTGGGAAGCGGAACTGACGGACATGCGCGAACGCATCAACGGATTGCGCAGCCTGCTGGTCAGTCGGCTGCATGCCAGTGGCGTGGACCGCGACTTCAGTTTCATAGAGCACGAGAAGGGGATGTTCTCCTTCCTCGGCATCAGTGTGGCGCAGGTTCAGGCGCTGGTGCGGGATTACAGCATCTATCTGGTGGATTCCAGCCGCATCAATGTGGCCGGAATCAACCATCACAATATTGACTATCTGGTCAACAGTCTCAAAAAGGTCATGGGCTAAGCGCGTGCGGGAAGGAGCGGCCGCAGACGCGCCGCCATTTCCCGCAGGGCTTTCTCGGTAGACTCCCAGTTGACACAGGCATCGGTCACGGAAACGCCGTAGCGAATCTCTTCCAGATCATCGGGAATCGGCTGATTGCCTTCGCACAGATTGCTCTCGAGCATCACGCCAATGATCGACCGGTTGCCCTGTTCGATCTGGGCGGTAATGTCCTCCAGAACCTCCAGCTGTTTCAGGAATTGCTTCTGCGAATTGCCGTGGCTGCAATCGATCATGATGTTCTCGGGCAGGTTTGCCTTGCGCAGGTCCTCTTCACATCGTGCTACGCTGGCGGCGTCATAATTGGGCTCCTTGCCACCGCGAAGAATTACATGACAATGCGGGTTCCCCGACGTGCGGAACGCGGCCACCTTTCCCTCTTCCGTCACGCTGATGAAGGAGTTGGCGGAAGAGGCAGATCGAATCGCATTCACCGCCACGGTGAGGCTGCCATCCACGTTGTTCTTGAATCCGACGGCAGACGATATGCCACTGGCAAGCTTGCGATGGGTCGGCGATTCCGTGGTGCGGGCTCCGATGGCGGTCCACGACACCAGGTCCTGCAAATACTGCGGCGAGATCAGGTCCAGCGCTTCAATCGCAATCGGCAAGCCAAGCGTGTTGATGTCCAGCATCAGTTGCCGACCAATGCGCAGGCCGTGTTCGATACGATGCGTGCCGTCCAGATTCGGGTCGTAGATGAGGCCTTCCCACCCCACCGTCGTGCGCGGCTTTTCAAAGTACACGCGCATGATGATCATCAGGGTTTCGCGCAGTTCATCCGCCAGCGGTTTGAGCAGGCGCGCATAGATCAGCGCTTCCTCGACGTTGTGGATCGAACAGGGACCGACCACGACCATGAGGCGGGGATCCTTGCGTTCCAGAATCTCTTTGACACCCTTGTGCCCCGCGAGCACGGTCTCCAGCGCCGCGCCGGTCACGGGCATGGCCTCCTTGAGCTCTCGCGGGCTAGGCAATTCTTCCTGCATGACGATGTGCAGATTGTCGTTCTCTTTTTGGTCCATATCACGTTTTCCCGTGTGATCGTGCAATTCGCCGTCGGTGACGACAGCGCGTTATTCCGCAAGTCCGCGCAAATGCCGCAGACGCATTCCCGTCAGCGCCAGCGCGGCGCAGTACAGGAAAAAACCACCAAACGTCAGCACCAGGATTTCACGTACACGGTGCCAGACGCCCCATTCAAGCCACTGCTGCCAGTCTCCTGCCAACCACCAGAGGAACAGCCCCATGACGGCATTGCCGAACAGCAGACGGAGTGCAAACACAGGCCAGCCCTCGTGAAGGCGAAACACGCCTTTTTCCACCAGACCGCGCAGTAACAGCCCCGCGTTGAGCATCGCGGCCACGGACGTCGCGAGCGCCAGACCGGTGTGGGCCATGTCGAACACAAACACAAACACCAGATTGAGCAGCATATTGGTGACCATGGCCACGATACCGATTCGCACCGGGGTTGAGGTATCCTGCCGGGAATAATAACCGGGCGCAAAAATCTTGATGCTCATGAAAGCCAGCAGTCCCAGCGTATAGGCTTGAAGACTGCTGCTCACCTTGGAAACATCGCTCACACTGAAATTCTGCCCCTGAAACAGCGTCACAATCAGAGGTTCTGCCAACAGTATCAGCGCCAGGCTGGCAGGCACGGCAATGAGCAGGACCATGCGCAGGGCCCAATCGAGAGTGGCAGAAAAATCGTGCGCAGCACCGTCCGCGTGTTTACTCGACAAGCTGGGCAATACCACCGTGGCGATGGCAATGCCGAATATGCCCAGCGGCAGTTCCACCAGGCGGTCGGAAAAATACAGCCAAGACACACTGCCGGACACAAGCAGTGAGGCGATGAAGGTATCGAGCAGCAGATTGATCTGACTGACCGACACGCCGAACAACGCGGGAATCATCAGTGTCCTGACGCGCCGTACCCCTTCGTGTGACGGCATCAGACGCGGCACGGGCAAGAGCCGCAGACGGGCGAGATAAGGCAGCTGGAAAACCAGCTGACAAACACCCGCGATCAACACCCCCCAGGCCAGCGCGACTTCGGGCTGCGCCATATAAGGGCTGAGCAACACCGCGGAGCCGATCATGCAGATATTGAGCAAGGCGGGGGTCAGCGCCGGAATCGCGAAGCGGTCATAACTGTTCAGAATGGCGCTGGCAAACGCCGTCAGCGAGATCAGGAACAGATAGGGAAACGTAATGCGCAGCATGTCCACAAAGAGCGCAAACTTTTCCGGATTCTCCCGAAATCCCCAGGCGATTGGTACCGCTAGCATGGGCGCAGCCGCGACAACGATCACGGTGAGAATCAACAGGGTCGTGCCCAGGCTGCCCGCGACACTGTCGACCAGCTCCTTGACCTCGGCGTGGGTTTTTTGCCGCCGATACTCCGAGAGCACCGGCACAAATGCCTGATTGAAGGCGCCTTCCGCAAACAGCCTGCGCAGAAAATTGGGTATCTTGAACGCAAGGAAGAAGGCGTCGGTACCATCGCCCGGTCCGAACATGCGCGCCAGCGCAACATCGCGCGCAAGCCCGAGCACGCGCGACACCATCGTCATGCTGCCGGTGACAGCGCTGGAACGAAGAAGGCCGCCCCGGGGACGGCGCGGCCTGTTTTCGGTGGAAGCGGGGTCCGGTGCCACGTCACTCATGACGAGATTCCTGCGCCTGTTGCGCATTGCGAGGAAGTTGGTGACACGAAACCCCCGGCGTTGTTTATTTGTTCAGGGCGCGCAACATCCACGCCGTTTTTTCATGCAGTCGCATGCGATCGGAGACCAGCGATGCCGTGGACTCATCGTCCGCCGCCTGCGCCAGCTTCAATACCTCGCGACAGGTTTTGACAACCTGCTCATGTCCCTGTGTCAGCAGAGTGACCATTTCGGTGCCGGAGGGCACGCCATCCACTTCCTTAATGGAACTGAGAGTTGAAAATTCCTTGTAAGTGCCAGGTGCCGGCACGTCGAGCGTGCGGATGCGTTCCGCAATGTCATCCACGGCAACCGCCATCTCCGTATACTGTTCCTCGAACATCAGATGCAGCTCACGAAACTGCGGCCCTGTCACGTTCCAGTGGAAATTGTGTGTCTGCAGGTAGAGTGTGTAAGAATCGGCCAGCAAATGCTTCAGCCCATTGGCAATATTGGTACGGTCTGCCTCGGTGATTCCAATATCGATCTTGCTCATAACGTCACTCCTTTTCGTGTATTGACGCCATGCAGTATGTCACACCCTCACCATCAATTCCAATTTCAAACTGTTTATCAAATATTAATAGTTTTTATAAATAACGATTCTGCCCTGTTTCAGTCTGCCAGACCGGCGTATACCGTTTGCACATCGTCGTCTGCGTCAATGGCGTCAAGGAAGGCTTCGACCTCTTCGCGCGCCGCGGCATCGAGGGACACGGGATTCTTGGGGCGGTAGCCGAGCTTTGCCGATTCCACCGTAAAGCCAAACTGCGGCAACGCCTTGCACACCGCATCGAGGTCAGTCGGCTCGGTAAGAAACAAGGTGGCGCCCTCCTCCGCCGCTTCAAGATCCTGCGCCCCCGCTTCGATGGCGGCGAGCTCGGGGTCGGCATCGGGCGAAGCAGGAGACGCTTCGATCATGCCCAGATAATCAAAATCCCAAGACACGGAGCCAGAGGTGCCCAGCTGGCCCTTGCGGAATAGCACACGCATGCTGGAATAGGTGCGATTGGAATTGTCCGTCAGGCACTCCACGATGACAGGCACCTGATGCGGCGCAAACCCTTCGTACGTCATTTTTTCGTAGGAGACCGGGCCGTCCAGCAAGCCCGCGCCCTTTTTGATCGCTCGCTCCAGCGTCTCGCGGGTCATGGACGCCTTCTTTGCCTGTTCGACGGCAAGGCGCAGCCGGGGATTCATGTCCGGGTCCGCCCCATTGCGGGCCGCCACCATGATTTCCTTGGTCAGTTTGGTGAAAATTCGGCCCTTGGCATTGGCCGCGATTTCTTTATGTTTGGCTTTCCATTGTGCGCCCATGGCTGGTCTCTTCTTTCCTGCAATATCACGTGGTTAAGGGTGGCTGATAATACGGCGAGGCAGGGGGGGCTGTCGACGTCTGAGCGTCCGCCTCATCGCTCTGTGGAAGATCTACCCGAGCGGGGTAACGTGCAGCATGACATCGCTTTCAATGGACCAGACACGGCTCCCCTCCATCTCGGCCTGAGCCTGTTCAGCGCTGCAGGGCACCTCTTCGCGCGCGCCGAACTCATCGAGAAAAAACCCGATCTCGTCTCTGGCGGCGCACTTGAGGAGCGTCTCGCAAAGCCATCGCTGATGGTCCTCGATACTCTCCTGAGGAAACTGGCGCGCCAGCGCGCGGGCCATCTCCAGCACACTGGCCTCTTCTTCAATCAACATCTGCACGAGTTCTCGCTTGTCTGTCATGTCACAGTCTCCGGTCAGCTTTACAAAATGGCCTTGGGGGGCCGGGCTCGGAACATCAGGGGATAGAGCAGAACAACGCCCACCAGCAGAGACGCACCGGCATAGAATCCCGCGCCGAGCTCTCGCTGCTCTCCCAGAAAGAGCATGGCCAGCACAATCGCATAGAGCGGCTCCAGGTTGACTGCCAGCGCCGAGGCAAAGGCAGAAAGATGGCGCAGGGCCCAGAGAGAGAGCGTAAAGGGTAGCAGGGTACACGCCACGGCGAGGAGCCCCACATAGAGAAGATCGTCTCCTCCCGGCATCGCAAACCGGTCCTGCGTGGCGGGCAGGAAGGCGCCGTCTCCCGTCTGTTCAGGCCAAAACCCCAGCAGCGCCGTCAGCCCCAACACCAAAAGGCCACCGGAGACCATCTCCAGCGCGGTGGCGCAAAGAGCATCGGTGCGATGGATCAATCGTTTGTTGTACGCCCCGAACAGGGCGGCCAGAAAGGCGGACACAATGCCGGTGACGACCCCGATATTCATGGCATCGGGTGTGCCGCCCACGACCAGTGCCATGCCTGGCAGCACAAGCACGCCCAGCAGGAGCTCTCGGGGTGCAAAGGGCTTGCCCGTCACCAGGGGTTCAATCATGCACAGAAAAACCGGAATCGTGGCCATGCAGGTTGCGGCGACCGAGGCGTTGGCAAGCTTGACCGCGCCGTAAAACGTCAGCCAATGCAGCGCCACCAGCGCGCCGACACCGCAAAAAGCCAACAGATGCCGTCGGGAAAGTGTTCTGACACCGCGCCAGACGGCGGGCAGGCAGAACAACAGGACAGACACCATCACCATGCGCCAGAGAACCAGTGTCAGGGCCGGCAGGGAAATCAGGCGGCCAAGGATCGCGGTGAATCCCCACATGAACACACAGAAATGGATTTGCAGCCAAGCCTTGCGGGTTTCTGTCATGGCGTGAAGTTCTCGGCTCTCGAGCTGCGCGTGGCGAGGGCACATGCTGTCGGCGGACAGGCAAGTAAAGGGACGCATAGCCTAATCAAGTGCCTGCGTTTCGCCAAGCCCAATCGGCGGGTGGGGATGGAGTTTTGCCCTGGACGAAGGATACACTTTCCCCACGTTATTCTGGACACTCCACTATGGCCCCGCAATTTCACGCTCGCCTGCTTAGCCTCGACCCGATGGTCGCTGTCTTCGATCACTATGTTGCCGATCAGGAGATCGCCCATGTGATGAAGGCTGGGGAATCATTGCTGGCACCCGCCTTGGTGACCGGCCCCAATGACGGTGTCATCAGTGAACGACGGACTGGCCGCAACTGCTGGATTGCCCATCATCACGACGAGGTCATCGGCCGGCTCTGCGAACGCATTGCCAAGCTGGTGGGCGTGCCCCTGCCGCACGCCGAATCCCTGCAGATGATCCACTATGGAAAGCAGCAGGAGTATGCCCCGCACTATGATGGCTGGGATGCCGACACCGAGGCAGGCCAGCGTTGTCTGCAACGGGGAGGACAACGCATCATCACCTGCCTGCTGTACATGAACGACGTGCCCGAAGGTGGCGGTACCTCGTTTCCCAAGCTGAATCTGGAAGTAGAGGCTCGCAAGGGACGCATGGTGGTCTTCCACAATTGCGCTCCCGGCAGCACCCTGCGCCACCCGAACAGCCTGCACGGGGGCATGCCGGTTCTGGACGGCGAGAAGTGGGCCTGTAACCTGTGGTTCCGCGAACGCCCCTACTGCTGATCCTGCACGCTTGAGTCCGGCTTTGCGGGGCTTGTATGATGCGCGCTGTCTCTCGCCGGAACGCGAGCCCCTGAGCCTCCACAAGAATCACATCATGGATAATGCGCATCTGAAGTCCCGCTGGCGAGCCATGGGTCCCGGTCTCGTCATGTCATCGGCCGCCGTGGGAGGCTCCCATCTGGTCGCCTCTACCCAGGCAGGAGCCCTTTTCGGCTGGCAACTGCTGTGGCTGATTCTGCTGGTCAACCTGCTGAAATACCCCTTCTTCCGCTTTGGTGTGCATTACACGCTCAGCGAGAAGGAAACCCTGATCCAGGGCTACCTGAGGAAGGGCCGCCTGACCCTCATCGGGTTTACGGCACTGAATCTCGTGGCCGCAGTGGTGAACACGGCGGGGGTGCTCATCCTGACGGCGAGTCTGTTGCAATACTTCATTCCCTGGCAGCTGTCGCTGACCACCCTGTGCTGGCTGCTTCTCGCGATTGCCCTGACCATCCTGCTGGCTGGCCATTACCGGCTGCTGGACCGGCTTTCTAAAGGCATTATGCTGCTGCTGACACTGACTACCGTGCTGGCAGTCCTGATTGCCTGGCAGAACGGCCCCATGGCCCCGGCCGATTTTGAGAGCCCCTCGCCCTGGCAGCTTTCCGCGCTGGCCTTCCTGGTGGCGATGATGGGATGGATGCCCGTGCCTATCGAAATTTCGGCCATCAGTTCGCTGTGGACGCGCTCCAAGCAGAAATTGACGCCGGTCACCCTCGACGACGCTCTGTTCGATTTCAACGTGGGCTACGGTGTGGCGGTGTTCCTCGCCGTGGTTTTTCTGGCGCTCGGTGCACTGGTGCAACACGGCACCGATCAGGAAATCGCTCTGGCCAGCGGGGCGTTTGCCCAGCAGCTGGTCGCAATGTATGCCGCGACCATTGGTGACTGGACACGCTATCTCGTGGCCGGCATTGCGTTTCTGTGCATGTTTGGCACCACGCTGGCCGTCATGGACGGTTATGCGCGCACCTTGGACGATTCATTCCATTTGTTGCGGGGAACGGCAACGGATGCCACACCATGGACACTGAATGCCTGGATCATTGCGCAGGCCTTTTCCGGCATGGGCATTATCCTGTTCTTCCAGAGTGCGCTGACGCCGATGCTCAGTTTTGCCATGACACTCGCGTTCATCACGACGCCCTTCTTTGCATGGCTCAATTTCGATCTGGTACGACACAAACCCTTGTCCAAAGGCATGACGGTGCTCGCCTGGACGGGCCTTGTCTACCTGACGGTCTTTGCGGTGGGTTATGTCGTCTGGTGGCTCAGCGCCTGAGCGCTGCCGGACAAGGCGGGGGCGGACGTTAGCATCCGCCCCCCCGTGCAGGAATCACGTCCCGCGGACGAAAAGATTGCGCTTGATACTGCCGCCCAGCAGATGGGCGGGCCAGCGGAACGCGCTGACGAAGGACACCAGTACGGCAGCCGCATAGGGAATTGCCTGAATCATCAACACCACGCTCCAGATGCGCAGATCCGGGCTGCCGAACTCGCGCGGCAACAGCGTCAGCATCAATACCACGGCCAACAGGCTCATCAGCATCAGCCCCTCCTCCCGCACTGCCAGCAAGGCTTCACGCAGGGCCGAAGGTTTGACCATTTTCGGGGTGCGGATAAACGGCATATCGTCGGTGAACAAGCCCTTCAGCGTTGCCAGCCCGACGGTATGGGACAGTGCCAGCCCGGCAATGGCCGCGGCCGCTGTCTGTCGCAGGTTCGCCTTCACGCGTGAGCGGTACAGATAGACCATCTTCGACAGCTTGAACACAAACAGTGACAAGGGCAGCACGGAGAACATCACCAGCGGCGCGTCAATCTGCGTCGGGGACACAATCATCGCCAGCGACCAGGCAATCGCCGCAATGTTAAAGACCAGGTTGAAGCCATCGGCGATCCACGGCAGCCAGCCGGCGAGAAAATGATAGCGCTGGCCGTTGGTCAGCGATGACGCCTTGGTGCTGAACAGCTCCGCGGTGTGCTTGCGCAGAATCTGCATCGCACCATAGGCCCAGCGGAAGCGCTGCTTCTTGTAATCGATAAAGGTGTCCGGCATCAGACCGCGGCCGTAGCTGTAAGAAAGATACATGGCCTCATAGCCCGCCTCAAAAATGCGCAGACCGAGTTCCGCGTCTTCCGTGATGCACCATTCACCCCAGCCCCCCACTTCCTCCAGCGCACGGCGTCGCACAAGCGTCATCGTGCCATGCTGGATGATGGCGTTGCGCTCGTTGCGCGTCACCATGCCGATCTCGAAGAAGCCTCGGTATTCGGCGAAACACATGGACTTGAACGCATTGTCATCCTGATCGCGGTAATCCTGCGGAGACTGCACGATCGCCATGCGCGGGTTCTCGAACGCGCCCACCAGATCGCTCAGCCAGTTCGGTTCCACCTGGTAATCACTGTCGATGGCGGCAATGATCTGTGCATCCGGATGCGTATGACGCAGGGCGAAGTTCAGCGCACCCGCCTTGAACCCGGACAGGGGAGCCACATGGAAAAAGCGGAACCTGGCACCCAGCTGCGCACAGTGACGCTCGACTGGACGCCACACGGCCTCGTCGCGGGTATTGTTGTCGATCACCAGCACTTCAAAATCCGGGTAATCCAAGGCCGCCAGGGCATTCAGAGTTTCGATCATCATGTCGGCCGGCTCGTTATACGCAGGCACATGGATTGACACCTTGGGCACGTAATCGGAACTGCGGCGGCCGGGTTTCATCTGACGTCGCCGGAAGGTATACCAGTGCGCCTCGGCCCACTCGTGTGCCTCGGTCAGCAAAATGGTCACCACACCCAGCATGCCGATGACGAGCAACACGCCGACAATCATCGAGGTGAGCGTAAGGTACTGCTGGGAATAGTCATAGATGATCCATACCAGAACGGTTGCCGTGCCGGAGGCCACCAGCGCCATCAATCCATAGCCCTTTGTCTTGAGGGTCTTGCTGTTGAAACAGAACAAGCCCAGCATGATCACCGAGGTCAGAATCGAGATCACGGCGAGCACGTGCCAGTCGGGAACGCGAACGATCGGTTCTGCAAACGAAAACTTGGGATTGCGATCCACATCGTAGACACCCCAGTAGGCACCCACGCCGCCTTCGTTCTGCGCCTTCCACGGCTGGTCGAAGGCTTCCATCAGGAAATAGTCGTACTTTTCTTCCTGAGCACGGTGCAGAAACCGGCGGAGAAACAGGGCTTCGTTAGCCTCGCTGGCGACCGCCGCCTCGCGGGTTCGACCGTCGGAGGGCCACCCCACTTCGCCGATCATGATCGGTTTATCGGGGAAGAGTGCTTTCAGCTCATTCATCCGCGTGACAATGTAGTCCACGGAACTGTCGGCACTGATGCCTTCCCAATACGGCAGCATGTGGACGCTTATAAAATCGACATGCTCGGCAAGCTCCGGATAGCGCACCCACACATGCCAGGGTTCCGCTGTGCTGACGGGCTGGGTGACATTGGCGCGAACACGGTCCAGCAGAACGGCCAGATCGCTGACGCTGAATTCGCCCCGCAGGAATGTCTCGTTGCCCACCATGACGTGGGTGATATTGGAATGTCTGTTTGCGAGCGCGATACCCGCCTCGATTTCCTGCTGGTTCACCAGCGTGTCAGTGCCCAGCCAGATTCCCAGCGTGACATCCATGCCGTACTCGCGTGCAATCGCCGGAATCTCTGCCAGGGTTCCCAGACTGGAATAAGTGCGCAAGGCGCGGGCTTTAGGGGCCAGCAGGGCCACGTCGGAGCGAATCTCCTCCGTCGTGGGCATGATATTGAAGATGGCATCCTGACCACGCTGGAAGGGAGAAAAAGCGAATCCGCCGATCTCCTCCGGCCAGGGCACCACTTCTGTCGGGCGATTGATCAACGCCCAGGTAATAAAGGTCACAACTGCGAATGCTAACGCTACAAAAACAGTCGAAAGACGCATGGACTAGGAACCAAAATAGTGAAATGGATGGGCTGGGCAAACGGCGCGCATACTAGTGATACGCCCTACCCCGGTCAATAGATCGACAGACTATATTTTTTCATTGAAACCTCTTGCAACTCGTTGGTTTTTCAAAAAAATAAAGGATTCGCCAGAATGCAGCCTCCCGCGCTAGAGTGAACGCACGTTTTTAGTGCGTCCTGTGAATTTTTGCCCCAGTAAATTACATCGTTCAGTCCAAAAGGAAGTGCTCATGCCTCGTCTGCTCCCCATCTGTCTCGGCCTCCTGCTCCTGCTCACCGGCACCAGTGCCTTTGCTGAAAAACGGGACATTCCCCTGGCGGATGGCCGTCACCTTGTGGTGTATCTGCTGATGCCCCCCGCTTCCGTGCGCGAAAAGCCGCCCCTGGTGGTGATGATGCCGGGCGGCAGCGGAGAAGACGCCCTCGCACGGGATCTGCAGTACTGGCTGGGCGAGGAATTTTTGCAGCGTGGCTTTGCCGTGGTCATCCCCGTGTCGCCAAACGGACGCTCCTTTCGGGGCGTCAATAATGCGCTGATACCCATGCTGATTGACGCGATGCAAGAAACCTTCCAGATTGGTGACGACAAGACCCTGCTAGTCGGCATTTCCAATGGGGGCATGTCCGCCGTCGAAATTGCCGCCGCCGCACCGGAACGAATTCGCGGCATCGTGGCGGTACCGGCATTGGTGCCACGTGGCCTCGACGTTTCTGCGCTGGCAGGCATGCCGATCTATCTGCGGATCGGTGATCAGGATGAAATGAGCTGGTCGGGACAACTGGAGGAAACAGCGGACACCCTGCGCGCCGCCGGTGCACAGGTTGATGCGGGGCTCGTGTTCATGGCTCCCCACATGTTTCAGATGGAATGGGAAACGTTGGATCCCTGGCTGGCCGCACTGCCGACGACACCCTGACACGGACGCATCGCGCTGCGCGGCACTGGGGACCTCTCTCAGAAGTTGTGGTCGACCAGAGGACTGATGTCAGCGTCGTAGTCCACGCCCTGGATGCCAAAGCCGAACAGCTTAAGAAAATCACGCTGGTAGGTCGCAAAATCGGTGAGCTCAAACAAGTTCTCTTCGGTCACCTGCGGCCAGATCGCTTCCACACGCGCCTGTACCGAGGGCGCCAGTTCCTTGTCGTCTACCCGGAATCGCCTCTGGGCATCCAGCCGCGGTACATCGCTGTAGAGGCATTCGGTAAACAGGCGCTGCAGCTGTTCAATACATCCTTCGTTGGTGCCGTCCTCTTTCATCACCTTGATCAAGATGGACAAGTACAGGGGCATCACGGGAATCGCCGAGCTTGCCTGCGTCACCAGCGCCTTGAGCACAGACACGCGGGCATCGCCCTGAATCATTTTCAGTGAGGACTGAATAGCACGGGCGGCACGATCCAGATCTTCCTTGGCCTTGCCAATGGTGGCGTGACCGTAGATCGGCCAGGTGAGCTTGTCCCCGAGATAGGTATAGGCAACGGTCTGGCAGGCATCCGCGAGAAGATCGGCCTCCAGCAGGGCCTGCATCCACAGCTCCCAGTCTTCCCCGCCCATGACCTTGACGGTGGCAGCAATCTCTTCGTCGCTGGCGGCCTCCACCGTTACCTCTGACACTTTGAGGCTATCGGTGTTCAGGTTCTTGGCGGTATACGCCTGTCCAATCGGTTTCAGGACGGAGGAATACACCTCGCCGGTGACCGGATCCGTGCGACGTGGCGCGGCAAGGCTGTAGACCACCAGGTCCAGCTTGCCCATGTCCTGTTTCAGCGCGGCAATCACGTCATCCTTGCAGGCCTGTGAAAACGCATCACCGTTGATGGTTTTGGCATAGAGACCCGCGGCTTCGGCCTGTGCATGGAAAGCGGCCGTATTGTAGTAGCCTGCCGACGCTGTCTTGGCGTCCGTTGGAGGTTTTTCGAAACAGACCCCCAATGTCTTTGCACCGCTGCCAAAGGCTGCGGTGATGCGGGACGCCAGGCCATAGCCAGTGGAGCAGCCCAGCACCAGCACATTCTTCGGGCCTCCTGCGATGGCACCCTGTGCCTTGGTGTACGCGATCTGCTCGGCCACATTGGCGGCACACCCTTGCGGGTGCGCATTGATACAAATGAAACCGCGAACTTTTGGCTTGATAATCATAGGGGGTCCTTTTTCCATTAAAATCTGAGGCTTGAGTCACGCTGCGTGCGCGTTCCGGCCCACTAAAGGCGGCCATTATAGTGCCGAATGCAGCCTTGACAACACCCGTTTAAGTCGGCATAGTACTGCGTCTTAAATTCGGCCGCCCAGACAGTGTGACTGTCTGCCAGAACCCAGAAAGGGCTGGTGAAAGCACCGACAACCGATTACACCGTGATGCATTAAAGGAGCACCAGTTGGCTAACTCTGCACAAGCTCGAAAGCGCGCCCGTCAGGGGGAAGTACGTCGTCGCCACAACGCAAGCTTTCGCTCTATGGTTCGTACCTACCTGAAGAAAGTTATTGCCGCGATCCAGACAGGGGATTATGACAAGGCAACCACCGCCTATCAGGCAGCGGTGCCCGTGATCGACCGCATGGCGGACAAAGGCATCATTCACAAGAACAAGGCTGCCCGTCACAAGAGCCGCCTGAACGCAGCCGTGCTGGCCCTCAAAGCCGCCTGATTTTCGCGTTTGCTTCTGCCTAAAAAAAACCGGCGTCAGCCGGTTTTTTCATGCCCGCAAAAATGTCATTCCCCTTACTCGGTCAGCACGAGATTGTCCCGATGGATGATCTCCGGCTCTCCGGCATATCCAAGCAGGCTCTCAATCCTGTCGGTGGAACAGCGTAAAAGCTTTTCGACTTCCTTGCTGTCGTAGTTCACCAGACCACGGGCAATTTCCACGCCCTGAGTGTCGACACAACTCACCACATCACCGCGCTCAAACCGTCCTTCAGTGGCCACCACGCCGACCGGAAGAAGGCTGCGCCCTGAATTTTTGAGCACCTGGACCGCCCCTTCATCCAGACTCAGGCGCCCCTTGGACTTCAGCTGCCCGGCCAACCATTGCTTGCGGGCCGCCACGGGCTGCTTCTCGGGCAACAATAGCGTCCCGATCTCCTCTCCCGCCACCAGGCGCACAAGCACATTGGGTTCGCGGCCGTTAGCGATCAGGGTGCACGCACCCGAGCGCGCCGCCAGTTTGGCAGCGGAGACCTTGGTAGCCATCCCGCCGCGTCCGAGCAAGCCGCTGCCACCCGCCATGCCAGCAAGAGTGGGGTCCCCCGCCATGGCGGTATGTATGACTGGCGCGCTGGGATCCTTGCGTGGGTCGCTCTGATGCAGGCCCTGTTGATCGGTCAGAATGACCAAGGCATCCGCATTGACCAGATTCGCCACAAGAGCTCCCAGCGTGTCGTTATCCCCAAAACACAACTCCGCCGTCGCAACGGTATCGTTCTCGTTGATCACGGGAATGACCTTCATTGAGACCAGTGTGGTCAGGGTGCTGCGGGCATTGAGATAGCGCGTGCGATTGGACAGGTCGTCGTGGGTCAGCAGAATTTGCGCCGTGTGCACGCCATAGCGCGTGAAGAAGCTCTCGTAGGTCTGAATCAGCCCCATCTGACCGACGGCCGCGGCGGCTTGCTGGAGATGGATCTCCTTGGGACGCTTTTTCAATCCAAGTCGCGCCACCCCTTCAGCGACCGCCCCCGAAGAGACCAGCACCACCTGAATGCCTTGACGCTGCAAGGTCACTAGTTGCTCCACCCACCGGGCGATTGCGTCGGTGTCGAGTCCTAGACCATTGTTCGTAATGAGCGAGCTGCCAATTTTTACGACCCAGCAGCGTGTCTTGAGCAAGTCTTTGCGCATGGTGTGTGGTTACTCGCGATACCCGAGCCGGGCCTCAGTAATCGTCGTCCTCAAAGTCATCGTAGTCCTCAAGGGCATCCTGCATGGCACGCCGCGCGGCCTTGCTCTTCTCGATGCTCTTGCGAATCTCGTATTCCATATCCCGATCGAATTCAGCCTGCACTTCCTGGTAGTCAGGATCATCCCGCAGGCGTTCGCGGTGGCTCTCCACCGAGGCCATGATTTCCTGGCACAGGATCGGACAGCCCTCGCCACTGATGGCCGCGACCTCAAAAATTCTGCCCTTCCAGCGCAAGCCTTTCTTGATGCGGGCCACTAGGGCGGCGCGTTCGTCTTCCGGCACCAGGTCGCATTTGTTCAAGACCAGCCAGCGCTCCTTGCGCGCCATGGTAGGGCTGAATTTTTCGAGTTCATCGACGATCTTTCGGGCATGCTCCACCGGATCAGAACCATCCGGCGGCACGACATCCAGCAGATGCAGCAAAAGGCGCGTGCGAGACAGATGTTTCAGAAAACGAAACCCGAGTCCGGCACCCTCG
The DNA here is from genome assembly GCA_964538025.1 of uncultured Klebsiella sp. Lineage (GTDB taxonomy): Bacteria > Pseudomonadota > Gammaproteobacteria > Pseudomonadales > Pseudohongiellaceae > UBA5078. Next base: position 134,227 of record CAZICZ010000007.1, read on the forward strand.
GAGGCCCCCTCTATTACACCGGGGATGTCCGCCATGACGAAGCTGCGCTCCATGCCCACCCGGACAACACCGAGATTCGGCACAAGTGTCGTAAAGGGATAATCCGCTACTTTGGGGCGCGCGGATGATACGGCGCGAATGAGCGTCGACTTGCCAGCATTGGGCATGCCCAGCAGGCCGACATCCGCGAGCACCTTCAACTGCAGCTGCAATGTGCGGAATTCACCCGGCGTCCCGTTGGTCGTCTTGGTAGGCGTTCGATTGGTACTGGACTTGAATCGCGTGTTGCCCAGACCGTGGATGCCACCCTTAGCGACCAGCACCTTCATGCCATCCTCGGAAATATCGGCGATTAATTCCTCAGTGTCCGCATCCACCACGCTGGTCCCCACCGGGACGCGCACGACGAGGTCTTCCCCGCTACGCCCAGTGCAGTTTTTGCTCATGCCGCCCTGCCCGGACTGTGCGCGATACTGAGGCTGGAAACGAAAATCCACGAGGGTATTAAGTCCACTGTCGCCCAGCAGAAACACACTGCCGCCATCGCCGCCGTCGCCTCCGTTAGGGCCGCCCTTGGCAATGAATTTTTCACGGCGAAAGCTCATGCACCCGTTGCCACCCTTACCGGCTTCGACTGTGATCTCTGCTTCATCTACGAATTTCATGTTGTTCACCCAATGGCAGAGAAGCGCTTTCTCTGCACTCGCCTCGCGGCAGGGAAATATTCCCATATAAAAAAGCCCCGTCACAGGACGAGGCTCTTCTTTACATCCGGCGGCCTGCTGGCCATTCGCCGGATGGCATCAGGGCACGCGATTACGCAGGGACAATACTGATGTATTTTCTGCTTTTCGGGCCTTTCACTTCGAACTTGACGGTGCCGTCAACGGTGGCGAAGATCGTGTGATCTTTGCCCAGACCGGCGTTCACACCGGGATGGAAATGCGTGCCGCGCTGACGCACGATGATGTTGCCCGCAAGCACACTCTCGCCACCAAATCGCTTGACACCCAGACGTTTCGATTGGGAATCGCGCCCGTTACTGGTACTACCACCTGCTTTTTTATGAGCCATGTTATTTCTCCTGCCAGCTTGCGCCCGACCTTAACCTGAAATGCCTGTGATTCTGACTTCGGTAAACCACTGTCTGTGGCCCTGGTGCTTCAAATGGTGCTTACGACGACGGAACTTCAGAATTGTCACTTTCTTGGCGCGACCCTGAGAGACCACTTCGGCGGTTACTTTGCTGCCCGCCACGTAGGGAGCACCGATCTTCACGGATTCGCCTTCGCCCACCATCAGCACTTTGTCAAAGCTGACTTCTTCACCTGTGGCAGCTTCCAGTTTCTCGAGCTTGAGGACTTCGCCCTCAACCACTCGGTGTTGTTTGCCACCACTTTCGATTACCGCGTACATATCTCACTCCAGAATGGGCATAGGTTCATGTTCGGTCGGCACTGCGGGTGAACACTCTGTCACCTCGGATGAAAGGGGTCTCGCCCACGCGTCATCCCAGCAGTCCCTATAGGGGCGGGTATTTTACGGGAACACGCCGGCAGCCGCAAGCCTGATGAGGAGAAAATATCTTGTGTTTCGCACACATGCAGCCGGCGCCTCCAAGACCCCCGCCCTTCTTGACAGTCACTGCCTTCGCCCCTAGCATGCAGGCTCGTTTTTACCATGCACATCTTGAGCAAACTCGCGATTTCCCGGGATTTCGGGGAAATCCGAAGTAGATTCTCCAGGAAATCCCATGCGTCTCCTTATTGAGCCGCTTCCTGTTACGACGTGCTGACAATCCAAGCCTTCGAAAATATCAGCCGTCCCTACTCAGCAGGACCGCACACGGTAAGCCATGTACAAAGAGATCCGCGCCGTCGTGTCGGCAGACTTCGATGCCGTCAACCAGTTCATCGTTGACCAACTCTACTCGGACGTCGCCCTCGTCGAGAGCATCGGCCACTACATCATTGACGCAGGCGGAAAACGCATGCGCCCGGTCCTGGTCCTTCTCAGCGCCCGCAGTTGCGCCTACGAGGGAACCCAGCATATCGATCTCGCCTCCGTCATCGAATTCATCCACACCGCGACACTCCTCCACGATGACGTGGTCGACATGTCAACCATGCGGCGCGGTCGCCCCACGGCCAACGAGCAATGGAGCAATCCCTCGAGTGTGCTGGTCGGTGATTTCATCTACTCGCGCGCCTTCCAGGTTCTTGTGTCCATCGGCAGCATGGACATCATGCGCATTATTGCGGACACCACCAACCGCATCGCCGAAGGGGAAGTCCTGCAGCTGATCCACAAGAACAACAGTGCGGCGACCGAAGAGAGTTACATGAATGTTATCCGTCACAAAACGGCCATTCTGTTTCAGGCGGCAGCCCATTGCGGCGCCATTCTCGCAGGCGCTTCGCCAGAGCATACGCAGAACCTGAGCCATTTCGGCATGCAAGTGGGCATGGCATTCCAGCTGATCGACGATGTGCTGGACTACGAGGGTGACGCCACCGCGATGGGCAAAAATATCGGTGATGATCTTGCCGAGGGAAAGCCGACCCTGCCTCTGATTCACGCGATGAAGCATGGCACGGCAGAAGAATCTGCCCTGCTCAAACGCTGCATTGAAACCGCGTCGAAGGAGGCCAAACAGGCGCTGGATTCCCGCACCATGAATGAGGTAATAGCCATCATTCAACGCAATGGCAGCCTGGAATACACGCGCAGACTCGCCGTGGAAGCCTCTGAAAAGGCGTTGCAGGCGCTGGTGACGCTGCCCCCCTCCCCCTATCGACGTGCACTGGAAGACATGGCGCGATTTGCCGTGCAGCGCAGCGCTTAAACCGTCTCATTCTCGTCGGGTGACAAGCCAAACTCCTGTGCCAACAGCGCATAGCTTTGCAGGCGCTGGGAAAAGTCATGGCAATTGGACAAGATCACCAGTTCCTGTGTGTCATGACGCCGCGCAAGGTCCCGTAACTGGGTACCGACCTGTGCTGGCGTTCCACAGAGGGCGTGCTGACGCCGCCGGGCGATCAGCTGCTTTTCATCTTCCGTCAGTACGGTTGCCCGGGCTTCTTCAATCGAAGGCAAAGGTCCTGGCTCGCCTCTTTCCAGACCCAGCCGCCAGATATCCCGCGTCAAGCCCAATGCCTGCGCCTCTTCTTCGGTCGGCGCACACAGCACAAAGACGGCCACATTGACTTGAGGTGCCGCCAGTGTCGCCGAGGGCCGGAAATGGGCACGATAGATCTCTGCCAAAGTGTGACTCTCTTTGGGATTCAGAAAATGGGCAATGGAATACCGCATGCCCAATTCCGCGGCGTACAACGCACTTTGTTCACTGGAACCCAGTAACCAGAACTCGGGCACTGCGTCAGTGCGAGGGCTGGCCTTCACGCGCCGGAATGCCGATGTCGCCGCCGGCTCTCCTAAGACAAAAGCCATCAGATCCATCAGCTTGCTACGAAAATACTCCACCCCGATGGGAGATCCGTAGGCCAGGGCAGCCGCCGTGGGCGAATCACTGCCCGGAGCTCTCCCTAGGCCGAGATCAATCCGGTGTGGGTACAGAGCCTGCAACAGCAGGAAATTCTCGGCTACTTTGTAGGGGCTGTAGTGCGAGAGCATGACGCCGCCGGAGCCCAGCCGGATGCGGCGGGTATGGGCACCGATACGCGCCAGCAACACTTCCGGTGAACAGCCGGCGAAGCTGGCGGAACCGTGATGTTCCGCCACCCAGAACCGTGTGTAGCCCAGAGATTCGGTGTATTGCGCAAGTCTGAGTGTCTCGTCCAGCGCCTCACTCGCGCTTCCCCCACTGCGAATGGGGGATTGGTCGAGAACACTCAGTGTCAGGGACGCCATGCTTACTGAACGGTGATGGTGATCTTTTCAGAAACCACAGGCGGGTTGTGCGGGATATGCAGGTGGTCGCCCAGAATCAGTTGCAGCGTGTGCTGCCCGGGCGTCAATGTCAGGGTTGTCTGTGTCTGACCGCCCCCAAAATGCGTTACAGCAGTGCCGAGCGGCATATTCATGTCAGGCATCGCGGCGCCATCGACGAGCAAGTGATGGTGTCCGGTATTGTTGGCCTGTACCCCTGCCGGTGCCACCCCCATTCCCTGCAGACCAAACACGACGGTAAAGGTGGTGGGAACGGTCGCGCCATTGACGGGCGAAACGATATAGGCCATCGCCCCTTCCGGGGCCGCCGTTTTCTCCGGCTGTTGGGCAAGGGCCCAGGAAGAGCAGGCCAACAGAGTGCTCATGCCCGCAATTTTAAAAAAGGTCTTTCCCATGATGAAGCTCCAAATCGTCGTCGAATAGTAAAAATGGCGTCAGGTTTGACCTGATCTCTGACCGGAAAATCATTGCGCCTTGTTCAGGGTCAATGTCTTTCGCGGCACGAGGGGCATTTTGCGCGAAAGGCCCGCGGATAGCCAGCGGCGAACTCTCCCGACATGCTGGCAGATTGGAGAGTGAGGTGATATAAGCTGCCCCAAGGGTTGCGGCAGGGAATGACCGCAACGACCCGCACAATAACGATGAAAAAGGGGGATCGCCTCACCGTGTTTGACTTCAGCAACTCACCCGTAGACTCACCTTTGCTGGAAACACTTGCCGATGTGGAAGCCTTTGAAAAAACACCGCTCGCGCAACAATTTCCTCATACCAACAGCTACGCTCTGATTCAGCAAAGTGCCCGCCGTTTCGGGGATGAACATGCACTGGAATTTCTGTTGACCGGGAAGACTGATGAAGCCCCGCAAAGCCTCAGCTTTCGCGAACTCGCTGAGCGCATTACCCAAACTGCCAATCTTTTGCATTCGCTCGGAATCCGCGAGGGCAAGTCGGTGTCCATTCTTCTGCCCATCATGCCCCAAAGCCACACAGCGATTTGGGGCGCGCAGAGTGCCGGTATTGCAAACCCCATCAACCCGATGCTGGAAGCGGACCCGATTGCCGACATCATTGAGGCAGCAGAATCCGAGGTCATCATCTGTCTGGCACCTTCTCCCCACAGCGATCTGTGGGCCAAGTTGCAACGCATCATGCATCGCTTACCGCGCGTCCACACGGTCCTGGCAGTCACGCACGCGCCATTCACGCAAGGCATACCGGACATTCCAGATCACCCTCACATCGTCGTGCTGGACTACGGCACTGCCATCGGCTCTCACCCGGCAGACAGGCTAGTGAGCCAGCGAGAATTCACCGGCGATCAGATCGCTGCCTATTTTCATACCGGCGGCACGACGGGCCATCCCAAGCTGGCGAAACTGACGCAGGGCAATATGGCGTTCCTTGGGCAATTGATGCAGGTGTATACCGCCCACATGCCCCGCCATACCGTGCTCTGCGGCTTGCCTTTGTTCCATATCTACGGCGTGATCATTCAGGGAATCGCCGCCTTCAGCGTAGGCTATCGTGTGTTGCTGCTGACACCAGCGGGCTTTCGATCACAGGAAGGCATGAATAATTTCTGGCATCACATCGAACGCTTTCAGGTGCGCAGTTTCTCAACCGTGCCGACCGTGCTCATGGCACTGTCACAGATACCTGTAGGTGACGCGGATATCAGCAGCCTGACCAACATCAATTCTGGTGCGGCACCCTTGTCTCCCAGTTTTGAACAGAGTTTTGAAAAACGCTTCCATGTGGAAATCTCCAACGGCTATGGCATGACCGAAACCACGGCGCTGATTTCCCGTGCCCCCTTGCAACAACCCCCGGGGAGCGTCGGCATGCGCCTCCCCTATTCCGCTATTCGCATTGTCCATCTGAGCGAGGGAGCGGTCAGCAAAGACTGTGCTTTGGGAGAAAGTGGTGTGATTCTTGTCAAAGGCCCACAGGTCTTCTGTGGTTACAAGGCAGCAAGTGACAATGCAAAAGCATGGGTGGAAGACGGCTGGTTCAATACAGGCGATCTGGGCTATTGCGACGCCGAAGGCTTCCTCTATCTTTCTGGCCGCGCGAAAGACCTGATCATCCGTGGTGGACACAATATCGATCCTGCCATTATCGAAGAGTGCCTTAGTGCACATCCCGACGTGGTCAGTTGTATTGCGGTGGGAATGCCAGACCCGTATGCCGGTGAATTGCCGATGGCCTTTGTGGTCCTTAAACCCGGTAGCGAATGTACGCCCTCCTCGCTGCTCAGTTATGCGCAAACCCACATAGCAGAGCGAGCAGCCATTCCAAAACGCATCGAGATCATTCCCGCCATGCCTCTGACAGCCGTCGGCAAAATATTCCGACCGCAACTGCGCTTGCAGGTCACGGAACTGATGTTGCGGGATCTGTTCTTGCAGGCTGCTCTTGATGCCCATGTGGCCGGACGGCTGGACAAACAGAAGGGAATGCTGATCACTGTCAGGCTGGCGAAAGCCAGCGATCTCGAGGCTGCCAAACGACTCGTCGAAGCCTTGTCGATTCCTCTGGAGTTTGCACTCCCCGCCTAACGGCTGCGGGTAGGCGAGGCCCACACGCTAAAGCCGGCACTGGAGGAGCGCAGAATACTTTTCTCGTCGACGATGCGGATTTTCTGGCGACTGGGCAGGTAGATATCGCCCATCGCCAGCACGATGACCCGTGCAGTATCGACCATCTGTTGTGCCTCTTCCGGCAGTCCCAGCTGTTCGTAGGTTTTGCCAAGGGCGAGGTAAAAATCAGGTTCGGAATCCTTTCGCTTGATGGCGCGACGATAATGATCACGCGCCGCCTCAAAGAGACCCTCGTTGTACGCGATATTGCCTTGCGTGTAATGGAAATACGGATTGCTGTCGTTGAAGCGCTCGATCGCCTTGCCGTAGCGCTGCGCGGTCTCGTAGTCGCCCTGCGTATTGTAATACTTCACCAGATTGTTGATCGCCGTGGCATTGGTGCGGTCGAGCGTATAGGCCTTGCGATAGGCATATTCGGCGATGTCTTTGTCGCCCAGCCGGCTGTAACTGGTGCCGATATTATTCCAGGCAATGGACAGCGACGGGTCCAGGAAAAGCGCATTTTTGAAATAGAGTACCGAGCGGTCGTATTCCCCGGAAATCAGACTCTCCACGCCGAGATTATTGAAAAACAGGGCACGCGCCTCCTGATCTTCAATGCTGCGGGCGGTCAGTTGCTGGAGCGTTATCTCCGGCGTGAAATCCACGACGTACAGCAGATTGCCATTGAAGCGTCCGATGGCATTGATGTGCTGGCTCAACACGAGCATTTCTCCGCGCAAATCCCAGCTCGGACGCACCTTGACTGTCTGGAATCTGGCATCGATGCCATAGCGTCTGGCCACGGCGATATACAGATTGACGACAGAGAGGCAATTGCCCTGTCGGTCCTGAAACGTTTCTAGTGCCGTTCTGGTTTTCTGGTCTTCGTATTCGATGTTCAGAAAATCGGGACCAAAAAGCAGATTCTGCAGCTGATCGATAATCTGCATTTCGGTGCTGCGATCCAGCACGTGGGCATCCAGATAGTCGATGATGGACTGATCCAGTGCCATCGGATCAATCTCGGGGAACATGTCGCGCTGCTGGTCCAGAATCCGGCCTTCAAACTCGCTCTCGTCCGCAAAATTCATGTCAACCCGGATAATCGAGCAGGCGCTGATCATCACACTGCCGACGAGCAGAAGCAGAAATTGTAATCCTCTGAATGCGAAGTGGCGTGTCATCACAATCTCGCGGGGGTTGAACGGCCCGATTTGTCGATTTTCAAAAATTCGTAGCGCCCACGGCTGAACGGCAGCGCATTTTCGTGGACATTGCGGAACAGGGAAATCCACGCTGCGTAGCGGGCCGCTTCCGCAGTGGCAGCCCCCAGTCCGTCAAAGTCCGTTCTGCCTTCCAGACGGAAAGCATCCGGTCCCCACGAATCGCGATGCTGGACGGCGCCATCAGCTGACTGGTAGCGATACACCAAGGCCGCCTGTGTTCTCGCGATGCGCATGCGATCCGCCTGCAGGAATCGCACCTCGTAATCGGTGGTGTAGGTCATTGTCTGCCCTTGCGTAGAAAACTGCACCCGGCTATCGATGATGACACTCTTCCGGACGTCGAGCCGTGTCACGTAATTGAACGGTTCTGTGTCTATTCTCGCGAGTGCGAAGCCGAGATCGGTATCCCGCAGCGCCGAGGACACCCGCACTCGTCCACGCTCATCAATATCGACAATCGCATCCGAGGCAATCTGTGTGGAACGGGCAGCAAAATCATAGCCCGCCTTCCACACCGTCAGTGTCTCCTGCGGAAACGCAAGGCGCCCGTTTTCCGTCTGCCACCAAAACGCGTCCTGTGCAAACACGAGCTCTCCCGCTGTCTCGGTAAAGACCGCGTTTTCGCCGAAGGCTATTCCCCCCGGCACAATAATTTCGGGAATTGTCGATGCTTCGAATTCATCCCCCAGCGTTTCCTTCAGGAAGACGGCGGGCTCGGTTGCAGCAATACGGCGCGCTCCCCGGCTGTCGGGGTCCTCGACGGTGGTGGCATCGCGGCGCACCGATTCCCCCAGCAATCGAAATTCTGGAATGGGTTTTTGCAGCGTGCGCGCGTTGACGGAATCCAACACCCAGCGCTGCCCTGCGACAGCAAAGAGGCGCCCTCCACGCTCCAGCATCTCTGCTGTGCCGCCGTCATATTCCGTCTGCATCAGCGCATGAGTGGGCGCAAGCGCCTGCAGGAGTTGCCCGACGGAAGCGGCATCGGACCTGTGGTAACTGATCACGACCCGCTCCAACTCGGGGGCATCCAACCAGCGTTCATAAAAGGACTCGAAACGGGATGACGCCTGGCCTGCCTCAGTGCCTGCCAGAAACGCCAGCGCGCCAATCTCGCGGGCTTCATACGACGCTTCCCATGCGGCAAGTTCCTCCGAGGAAACCGCGCGCAGAGGAGGCAGATCGGCGAGCTGGCCGAGGCGGGGCACGTTTGGGACACGGCGTGCCAGATCACGGTCATTCAAATTGAACGCCACATCAATGGGCTGCGTAGCGAGGGCGTTTCCTACATCGGCAAGAATGGCGTTGTTTTCGTTGTGAGGATCAAGCACGTCCGCCGGGAGAGCGGCGCTCATCAGGAAACTCAGCACGGCAATGAAGGCACGGGACACGCGCATGGGAGCCTCCTTCTAATTGACCGGAGCACAGGGATCGAAGGATCGGCCTCGCCGCGCCGCCCGCAGCTTTTCACGCAGCTGCGCGATCCACGGAGCGTCCCCTAGAAAGTGCATTGGCCGCGCCAAGCGGGCAATCAGGGACTCAGCAAGCTCAAAATCCCCCTGGGCAATGGCGTAATCAATCTGCTGCTCGATGACGAATCCGTCCGATGGCAATAGTGAAAATGCCTTCTGCTGATAGGGCACCCCCTCCTCCCAGGATTTTCCTTCCTGCAGAAAAATCTGGGCGTAGGACAGGTTGACCTCGGCCGGGGCTGAATTGAGCGCCAGCGCTTGCGTGAAATGCTGATCCATGGCCGCGACCATTCGCGCTCGTTCTTCCGGCAGGAGTGGCCGGCCACAGTCCTCCAGCGTCGCATCGTAATACTGGCCAAAGTCCAGATGCAGCTGATAATCCTCTGGAAACAGCGCCACCGCCTTCGCATACAAGGCCTCAAAGTCCACGGATGTCGGCGTGGTATCGGCGGGCAGGAATTCGCCCGTGTCACGCATGCGCATGGCGTCCGCATACCCGGAGTAGGCTCTGCCACCCGCAGCCTCGACGCCCTGTAGTTTCTCAAACAGGTAGGCAGACATCGGGAAACGACCCGAGTGCAGCGCCAGCTCTGCCAGGGCTACGGACACCTGATAGTTCTCCATGGCATTGACCTGAACCGCCTCACCCTGCGGAACCGGTCCCATCGGAGTCGTTGCCAGCGAGACGCTCGAAAGCGCCTGCAAGTAGCGCTCAAATTCCTGGGCCAGGCGGCGCACCGACAGGTTGAAGGACTGATCAAAGGCAAAGCGTTCCGTTCTGCCCTGTTGCAACAGACCAAGATAGTCGCGCAGCACCTCGCGCCGGTCGGCAAAACCTTCGACTTCCTGCCCATGAAGCAGAAAATGCACGAGGAACGCCGCCTTCAGGTTGGCAATCTGGATCTGGCGGGGCGAGGCCAGCGCCGCGTCGTCATAGAGCAGCTCATCCATGTCGAGCTCGTCGTTGAGTGCGAGTGCGACCGCCACCTCGTCGACACTCAGCGCCCTGAGCTCCAGTGCCTGTTGACCAGCCTCGAGCCGGCTGAGGTAATGGCTCATGCCCTCCTCATACCAACGCGGCATTCCCACCGGATTGTTGTTGATCAGGAAATGCGCGTAGTGGTGCTGAGCAAGGCGCATTCCGGCATCTGTATCTTTGAGAATGATGAAATTGGTGCGCGGGGAAGAATAGAAATAGGCAGGGTCATTGTTATCGGCAAACAGGGCGTATTCCCCGTCGTCCTCAAACAGATACACCTGGGTCTTCACGGGCGCGGCCGCAGGTTCGGCGATCAGGCCCAGCACGTCGAGCGCGGCCGCACGCCATTGCTCGAGCGCCATCGCGCGACGGCCCGTCTGCTCTGCGGAGACGCGGCTGTAAAGATCGAAATGTGCGGTGTGGGCACTGAACCAGGGAGAGGTGCTGAGATCGGTTTCCTGCGCCAATGTCAGGGGGGCAAGACAGGCAAGAAAAACGAGGGGGAAAAACAGTTTGCGCATGGCGTTCACTCCGTCCTCCACATTAACCCGAGGGTACTCTGTGAAAGAACGGTTTAGCAAGCTACTGCTTTCGCCCGCTTACATGTTCGGGTAGTTCGGCCCGCCGCCGCCCTCTGGCGCCACCCATTGGATGTTCTGCGCGGGATCTTTGATATCGCAGGTTTTGCAATGCACGCAATTCTGGGCATTGATCTGGAAACGGCGGGCGCCGTCTGCCTCCTCGACCACTTCGTAGACGCCCGCGGGGCAATAGCGCTGGGCGGGTTCATCGTACAGTGGAAGGTTCTGGGCAATGGGGATGGAGGGGTCGCGCAGCCGCAGGTGACAGGGCTGGTTTTCCGCGTGATTGGTGTTGGACAAAAACACAGACGACAGCTTGTCGAAGCTGATCTTGCCGTCGGGCTTGGGATAGACAATTTTGGGCGCCTGTGCCGCCGGTTTGAGCTGGGCATGATCGGGCGTTCGGTCACGCAGGGTCAGAGGGAAACGCCCCCCAAAAATATTGTGCTCGATAAAGACCAGGGCGCTGCCCAGCCAGAATCCCAGCCGGTGAAACCCCGCACTGAAATTGCGCGACCGGTACAACTCCTCATACAAACGCGAGGCTTTAAAGCGGGTGGCGTAGGCACTCAGCACTTTTTCCTGCGGCGCGCCCTGTGCCTGCGCCGTCAGTGCCTCAAACAGCGTTTCAGCTGCCAGCATGCCGGATTTCATGGCGGTGTGGCTGCCCTTGATCTTGGCCGCATTGAGCGTGCCGGCGTCGCACCCGATGAGCAATCCGCCCGGAAAATGCATTTTGGGCAAGGAATTCAACCCGCCTTTGTTGAGCGCACGGGCGCCATAACTCACGCGCTTGCCACCCTCGATGACGTGCCGGATAACCGGGTGCTGCTTGAATTTCTGAAACTCGTCGAAGGGGCTCAAATGAGGATTACGGTAGCCCAGATCTACAATCAGCCCCAAGGAAACCTGATTATTTTCAAAATGATAGAGATAACCTCCGCTGGAACCGGCGCTGCTGGGCCCGATCAGCGGGTAACCGGCAGTGTGCACCACCAGACCTTCCTTGTGTTTCTGCGGGTCAATCTCCCAGATCTCCTTGAACCCGATTCCGTAGTGCTGCGGGTCAGCGTCTGCATCGAGCTGGTAGCGGTTGATCAGCTCCTTGCCCAAATGCCCTCGACAGCCCTCGGCAAACACGGTGTATTTGGCATGAAACTCAAACCCCGGCTCAAAGCTGTCCTTTGGCTGACCGTTGGCGTCGACGCCCATGTCCCCTGTCGCCACCCCTTTGACGCTGCCATCGTCGTGATAAAGGATCTCGGCCGCCGCGAAGCCCGGAAACACCTCTGCGCCCAGTTCTGCTGCCTGCTCCCCGAGCCAGCGACAAAGGTTGCCAAGGGAGATGATGTAATTGCCGTCGTTGTGCATGGGCGTGGGAACCAACAGCCCCGGAAATTTCACGGCTTTCTGCGGGCCCGACAGGAAATAGACATCATCTCCTGTGACAGCGGTATTCAGTGGAGCCCCGCGCTCCTTCCAGTCGGGAAACAACTCATCCAGTGCACTGGTTTCGAAGACTGCGCCGGAGAGAATGTGAGCGCCGATTTCGGACCCCTTCTCCAGAACGCATACGCTGAGAGTGTGCCCCGCCTCGGAGGCCAGTTGCAGGAGTCGACAGGCCGTGGAAAGGCCGGCAGGACCAGCCCCGACAATCACTACATCCACTTCCATCGATTCGCGCTGCATAAGGCCATCCTCTGACTCGGGCGGAAGCCTCCGCCCCACTGGGGTTTAAGTGCGCGAAACGCCCTGAATTTCTACGAAATTGCCGGGAATAAGGCCGCGCCATGAAGGCGGCCATTATGAGCAAATGCGCCTGAATTCGCAAAGCGATTGGGCTGTGCGCGCCGGCAAAAACGTTACTTCCAGGAACAAATTGCCAGAATCTGGACAGATTTGAATCGCAATTACTCTAAATTGATCACAATTTGTCACTTCTTGATCTGCGCTAAGTTCCTGTAAGATCGGGTTTTTTAAAATTCGGTCAGGGCCATGTCAGGCGTTGAACGGAACCTCTAACGACGCAATTGCGTATTTTCGTTACATTCCGGAGATCACATGACAATCGGGCAGTCAGGGTTTCACCCTCGTTTCCTCAGAAGTTTCCAGGTGTCATTGCTGACGCTGTCAGTACTCGCGAGTCACTCACTCCTTGCACAGGAGAGCATGGGCGACGATTCCACTATCGTTTATCAGGCAGATTTTTTTGATCAGTACACGCCCGTTTCAGCCAATGACATGATCTCCCGCATTCCGGGCGTTAATCTCAATCAGCGTGGCGGCGGCAATAACGGGCGCGGACTCGGCTCAGGCGGGGATCTGCTGATCAATGGCAAGCGCGTCGCCGGCAAAGACAATTCCGCCAACGCCCAGCTTCAGCGCATCGCGGCAGACCAGGTAGACCGCATCGAAATCATTCGTGGCAGCTCTGGGGCGCTTGACGTCCGGGGAGCCAGCCAGGTGGTGAATATCGTGCTCAAGGAGGCGCTTTCGCGTTCCAGCCTCTCCGCCGAAGTCAGCATGGACTATCACCATGACGACACACTGGACCCCGGTGCCACGCTCTCCTACGGCGGTCAGAACGGCAATCTGAATTATCTTTTCGGGGTCAAACTGGACCCTCGCTACAACGCCTTTGAGCGCACGGAATACAATTACAGCCCCGATCTGGCTCTCACCGAACTGGTCAAGGAAGACAATCTGCGCGATCAGGACTCTCTGGAAACCAGCCTGAACCTTGGGTATGACTTTGAGCGCGACCGGTTTGCCTTCAATGCGATGATCTCCGATGGCAGTCACCCTGCCGAGGTCAACCGTTACAACTACCTCGGTCAGACCCCCTCGGTCATGAGCAAATCGGAACGGGAGCTCACAGACCGCGAAGAAACCAACTGGGAAATCGGGGGCAATTACGAGCACAGCTTTGCCAACAATGCCCGTGCCCAGGTGCTGTTCATCTCCAATGAAGAAGTGCGCAACAGCGTCCGCGAACGGTTTAACACGCTCGATGGCGCTGCGACCAAAAACCAGTACCTCAGCTCCAATCGCCGCACGCGGGAACGTATCGTGCAGGGCTCCTACAGCTGGAGTCTGACCGCAGGTCATGATATGCAGCTTGGTCTGGAACGCGCACAGACGATTCTCGACACATCCCTTTACCTGGGATCGTCCTCGGCCGCGGGAACTCCGCTGGCGCAGTATGGCAATCTGCCCGCCGTGCTGAGCGCCACCAACCCCGGTTCTACCGTTGAGGAAATGCGTTACGAAGGGTTTGCCGTGCACAACTGGACCCTCAACGAAAAAATGACGCTCGAAAGTACGTTGTTGTACGAAGATTCCACCATTGAGCAGTCCGGCGCTGTCAGTCGCAGCCGTGACTTTGGCTTCCTGCGCCCCAAGGTCGATTATCGCTATGACATCAACCCCAATCTTCAGGTGCGGGCGACCATCGAACGGGCTGTCTCTCAATTGAGCTTCGAGAGCTTCACCGCGACAACCAATAACTCTGACACCACCAAGGACACCAACGCGGGAAATCCGGATCTGCGTCAGGAAAAAGAACTGCGCTACGAGCTCGGCCTGCAGTACCGCTTGCCGAATGACGGCGGCGTCATCAACAGCCGTATTTTCTACCGTAACATCGACGACGTGATCGGCAAGGTCAACATTTCCACCAATCCGTCCAAACCAGTTTCAGCGACGGGCAATATCGGCACCGGCAAGCGCTACGGCATCTTCATCGACAGCAGTACCCGCCTTGGATTTCTGGGGCTGCCTGACGCGATGATTACCAGTGCGCTGAACCTGTTCGATTCGAGTGTCTATGACCCCATCCTGGGGACTGACCGTCGTTTTAGCCGGCGCGGGAATGTGGAGCTGGGCTTTCGTCATGACATCCCCTCCCTGGGCCTGAATTACGGTTTCAATTTCAATCAGGAAATTACCGGCGGGGAAAAGGACATTGATGTCGACACGATTGAGCAGAACATTCCAGGCCCCAACCTGCAGCTGTTCATTTCGAAAGTGGCGTTCAATAACGTGACATTCCGACTGGAATCGATGAACACCTTGCGCTCGGACTTCTGTCGGGACCGGTATCGTTATAGTGGTTTGGCCGGTCGGGGAATCCTGACCGAAATCGAAGATTCCTGCAGCGCCGGTGGCGGTCAGAAAATAGCCCTGAAGATCCGCACAACGTTTTGATCGGCAGGCTCCATTGGGCACTGGAAGATTTCAGGAGGTGATCCTCCCGTTGCCCGCTGGCGTAATGTCTCCGCAAGGAGACGAATCGCCACGCGAACTCTCGTGTGCCCCATTCCGATTCCATTCACCCATCGAGATGTGCCTGCCGTGATCCCCGGCACACCCTCACAGGAAACCCGCGACCTTATGAAATGCCTTCTTGCCCGCTACGCGCCACTTGTTCTCGTCCTTTTTACCGCACAGCACAGCAGCGCTGCGGCACTGACCGTGCGGGTCATGGATACCCAAGGCGCTCCGTTAGCCAACGCTGTCGTGGAAATCCTGCAGGACCCCGTGAGAAACCCGCCGGATGAGGTCGCCATCATTGATCAGATCAACAAACGATTCGTCCCGATGGTGATCGCTGTCCAGAAAGGGCAACGGGTGAATTTTCCGAATAACGATAATATTCGACATCACGTGTATTCCTTTTCGGAGATCAAGCAGTTTTCCACAGAACTGTATGCCGATATTCCGGGCATGCCCCTGCCCTTCGACAAAGCGGGCATCGCCGTCCTCGGCTGCAATATTCACGACAGCATGGTGGGCTACATCTATGTCAGTGAATGGCAGCACGTCGCTGTCAGCGATGAACAGGGCCAGGTGCAGCTGGACGTGGCATCCCTTCCCGAGAGCGTGAGTATCTGGCATCCGTGGTCACAGGATCCCGAAAATCGCCGCGAGGTCAGTACACAGTCTGTCACTGACGGTGTGCTCGAGATTCGTCTCCCCGTGCAAGCCCCAGAACAAACGTTTGGCTTCCGAGCCCTAAGCCTTGAGTAATATGACGCGTTTTCCTTTGCCGCAGATCGGCGCACTTCTCATCGTGTTGAGCATTTCCCCCCTGTCCCACGCGCAAGACCGCCTCACCGGAACGGGCGGCGTGAGCTCGATCAGCGGTGCTGGGGGAGGAGGCCTGATTCCCTGGGCAAGCCTGGGCAGTCTGGCCACGCGCGAGCGCCACGGCATGACCGCCTTTGTCACACGCACCGAGGTTGATGACTTTTCACTGGACGTCAAAGGCGCCTCCGTTACCCTGCGCGACCGGCTCGAACTGTCCTTTGCTCAGCGCCGCTTCACCATCACGGCAGCGGACGCCGATATTCGACAGGACGTCCAAGGGCTGAAGCTGAAGGTGGCCGGCGATCTTGTGTACGGCACATTGCCGCAGATTGCGGTGGGCGCTGAGCGCAGTCATCTGCGCGACCCTGCCACGGCGCGCGCCGTCGGCGCCAAAGAAGATGACAGCAGCGATTACTACCTGAGTGCCGCGCGGGTCTGGATCAATGGCCTGGCCCACCGGACCACCCTGCTCAATCTCAACCTGCGGGTTTCCTCTGCCAACCAGTTTGGAATACTCGGATACGGCGGAGATGATGCCGACACGCGATTGCAATGGGAGGCCGCGACGGCCGTCTTTGTGAGCCGCACCCTTGCCATTGGCGCCGAGTTCCGCCAGAAACCGGACAACCTGACCGCCCTGAAGGAAGACGCAGCAAAGGACCTTTTTGTCGCCTGGTTCCCGAACAAACACCTGTCCGTGACGGCCGCCTGGGTCTCTCTTGGGGATATCGCCGGCGCCAGAAACCAGCGTGGCGTCTACCTTTCTGTGCAGGGAACTTTTTAGATGAACACTCCCCTCTTGCGTGCTCGTTCAGTCCTGTGGGGATTCCTTCTGGCAGGGGCTCTTAACGCATGTGCGACTTCTGGCGCTTCCTCCTCGCTGTATCGTGCTCTCGGCGAAGACGAAGGCATTGCCCGTATCACGGAGTATTTCATTCTTGAAATTGCCCGTGATGAACGCGTGATCCGTTATTTCGAGGATTCCAACGTGCAGCGTTTCCGGGAGAAATTCAGTGAACATCTGTGCATGATCAGTGACGGGCCCTGCGCCTATACCGGGGACACCTTGATCGATACGCATGTGGGCATGGGTGTGACAGAGGGCGCGTTTAACGCCATCGTGGAGGACCTGATCACCGCCATGAACAAGGCCGGCATTGCGCTGGGAACGCAGAATCGTGTGCTGGAAAGACTCGCCGCCTTGCGCGGCGAGGTCATCTACCTGTAATCACTGCTTGGCGAAAATCATCATGTGCTGCCAGGGCAGGAAGTCGAGGGTCTCGACGAAGGCGAGATCAAAAACCGCCATTTCCTTTTTCACCTGGTCCTGAGACATTTTGTGCAGGGGACGGATGGGCACACTCTGGTCCTCTGCGCGGTACTCCAGAAACACGACACGGCCCCCGGGTTTGAGTGCGCTCACGATGCTGCTCATCATTTCCCACGGGTGTGAAAATTCGTGGTAGGCATCCACCAGCAGGACGAGGTCAACAGACGCCGCCGGCAGATGGGTATTGTCTATCTCCCCCAGAATTCCCTCTACGTTGGTAACGCCATCCTTCTCCTTGCGCTCTTCGATGAGTGCGAGCATTTCTGGCTGGATATCGACTGCCAGCACCTTGCCTTCGGTCAGCAGACGGGCCATGCGGAAGGAAAAATAGCCGGAGCCTGCTCCGATATCCCCCACCACATCGGTCGGTCGCAGTCCCAGATTGGCGACGACCTCATCGGGCATTTCTTCATGCGTGCGCTGGGGCCGCTCCAGCCAATCGGCGGCCTGATGCCCCATGACGCCTGAAATCTCTCGCCCCATGTAAAAACGACCGATCCCGCCCGTGCTGCGCTGAGGGGCGTACTCGTAAATGCCTGCCGGGGCGACAGGGGACTGGGCAAGGGCGCCAAAGCTGATCAACAGGCTCAGGCTGAAGGCTGATAGGGTTCGGATGAGCGTCACGGCGGTGTTCCTCGTCGGGGGGAAGTAAGCTCACCGCATTGTAGTAGAAGGGTTCAGGGAAAGACAGAAAGCCGGAGCACCGCTCCTGGTGTTCCGGCGTCTGCCTGTGTCGTTCAGATCAATTTCAGCCAGCGATGGCCGCTGCCTTTGCAGGTCAGGCACACATGGGCATTGGAAACCTTGCCTGTGCCTTCGCACACAAGGCAGACATCCTGATAGGGCTTCTGCAGAATCGCCAGCAGTTCCCGGTAGGCCTGGACGTTGCGAATGTGCTGAATCTCTGCGCTCATGGTGTTCATTCCTCTTTCTTTGACCTCGACTCTGTTGCTGCTCTGGGGAGTCTTTCGCGGGCCGGGGAGTGAGGCCGGTTGCTTCAGACTTGGGCCGATTATGGGCCGGGCAAAGGAATGCTGTTGTTAACATGTTCACACAATTGTGCTGAATTTTTGAGCAGCTTCCAAAGTGTGAAGTGACTCTCCTTTTCCTGACGAGCGCAGTCGGCCCCGGCGCCTGTGCTAGAATTGCGCGCCTTGTCTGAGAACAAATCCGCACCGGGGGGAACACCGCGCGATGAGCACACAAGACGTACTGAAGGGAATCCGCGTGCTGGACTTTGGCCGCTATATCGCCGGCCCTTTTTGCGCCAGCCTGCTGGCCGATCTGGGAGCGGAAGTCATTCGAATCGAAAAGGTTCACGGCAGCGAGGACCGCTTTCTGTCACCGATCACGGAACAGGGCGACGGCGCCTTGTTCATGCAGATGGGCCGCAACAAACTCGGCATGACGCTGAATCCGATGAAACCACGCGGACGCGAGATTGTTCGCAAGCTGGTCGCGACCGCCGATGTGGTGGTAGCCAACCTGCCTCCTGACACCCTGCAGGCCATGGGACTGGACTATGACAGCCTGCGCGCCGTGCGACCCGACATTATCCTGACCCTGATCTCCGCCTTTGGTAAGGGCGGCCCTTACAGTCAACGGGTCGGGTTCGATGGCCTTGGCCAGGCCATGTCGGGTGCCATGTACATGTCAGGGACGCCAGAACAACCCGTTAAATCCTACGCCCCGTTCATTGATTTCGGCACGGCCAGCCTGAGCGCCTACGGCACTCTCGCGGCGCTGTATGAGCGCCAGAAAACCGGCCGCGGACAGGTGGTCGAGGCGGCCCTTTTCAGCACCGCCCTCACCTTTACCAATGGCACCATCATCGAGCAGGACGCCCTTGCCGTGAATCGCCGCGCCACCTTGAACCGGTCCCAGACATCCGCACCCGCCGACACATTTCGGACGCGCGATGGCTGGGTGTTGGTGCAGAGTGTGGGCGGTCCGCTGTTTGAGCGCTGGGTTCAGCTGATGGGAGAGCCCCACTGGCTGGAGGATCCCCGCTTCAAGGACGACATCAGTCGTGGGGATCATGGCGAGATCATCAGCGAGCGCCTGGCCCGTTGGTGTGCTCAGAGAAGTTCTGCCGAAGTGCTGCACGCCATGGAAGAGGCCCGCATTCCCGCGGGTCCGGTCATGTCGCCGCAGGAGGTGTTGGATGACGCCCACGTGGCGGCTTCGGGAATGTATCAGCGGGTGGACTATCCGGGACTCAAAAAACCCGCGCCTGTGATGGTGCCGCCGGTGCAGTTGTCGGAGACCCCCGCCCGGATCCGCCGGCGCGCCCCTACGCTGGGGGAACACACAGACCAGATCCTGGGCGAGCTTGGCTACAGTGACGATGACATCCGCTCGTTGCGGGAGGAGCGCATCGTCTAGGCGCCTCACTTCATGGTAAAGCCCTGCACTGCGAGAAAGGCACGCATATGGGGCCGGGCCTTCTCACTGAGCAGACTGGCCACTTGCTCACTCCAGCAGATGCCGTGGCCCCCGCCGGTCCGGGTTCGGTAGTAGTCGCGCACAGTCTCATCGTAACGCTCGATGACAGCTTCATCCGTGTCATCGCTGTAGACCTCGTCCTTCAACACGACCTTCAGGGGCAATCGCGGTTTGATTTCCGGCGCCTGATCGGGGTAACCCAGGCACAGGCCGAATACCGGATAAACCCCCTTGGGTAGCTTCAGCAGATCGGACACCTCCCGGGGATTATTGCGGATGCCGCCGATGTAGCAGGTGCCAAGACCTGCGGCCTCAGCGGCGATAACCACGGTCTGCGCCATGATCGTCGCGTCCACCGTGGCGATGATGAAATGCTCGGTGTAATCCCCCTCGAAGGGCTTCTCAAAGCGCTCACACGCATTGCCGGGGCGTTTCAGATCGGCACAGAAAACCAAAAATTCCGGGGCCTGCACCACGTGCGCCTGATTGCCGGCCAGCTGCGCCAGACGCGCGCGCGATGCCGTATCCCGTACCCGAATGACGGTTGCTCCCTGCAGAAAACTGGAGGTTGCCGCGGCCTGCCCCGCGCTGACGAGCGTCTGCAAGAGCGAATCGTCAACCGGCGCAGCGGTAAAACGGCGAATGCTGCGGTGCGATAAAAGCAAAGAATGGACGGGATTCAATTAGGAGTACTCCGTTTATATTTCAAATAGATACAGAATTATCTGAATGTTGTTTATTACGCAACATTAAGGCAGGATCGCGTCTAAAAACGCGGGGACAACATCGTTCGCCAGCGGCGTTTCACCATTAAACAGAACGACCATGGCAATGTCCAAGGACGGCACGAGCACCAGCTCAGTCCGAAACCCCCGCACCCCGCCACCGTGATGCACGACGCGAACACCCGCATAGTCGAAGAGGCGCCAGCCAAGTCCGTACCAGGCTTTTTCAAGCCGGGGCCAGCGATTGAAATAGCTGCCGCGTGGCGTTTCTACCACTGGCGTTTGTTGCTCCGCGAGCACCTCGGGCGGAAGCACCTGCGGAAAGGCGCCTAGATTGGCCTGCGCCCAGCGCATCATGTCCTCGACGCTGGCATTCACGCCCGCGGCGGGGCCAACGGTGTAATAGGCGGCGTTTGTTGGCACCACACGCCAGATATCTCCGCGCATTTGGTGCGCGCTGCTGACATTTTCCGCCTGCTCATAGCCCTCCAGACCAACCGATGCGCGCGTCATGCCGAGGGGGGTAAACAGACGCTCCTGCACATACTGCGCATAGGTTTCGTGCGCAGAGACCTCCACGACATCGGACACCAGCGAGAAAATGACGTTCTGATAGCCGTAACACCGGCCTGGTGGGCATACGGTCGGAATCTCGCGAAACTTTTCCTGGATCTTGTTATAGGCGACACCTGAATCCAGCATATTGGAGTAGGCATGGGGCATCAGGCCCGTGGTATGACTCACCACATGCCGCAGGGTCATCTGTTGGGTACTGGGTTCGGTGCCAATCGCGTACTGGGGAAGGATGCTGATGATCGGCGTATCCCAACTCTGCTGCCGGTCATGCACCATCATGGCCGTGACTGCACCTGCGAAGGTTTTGGACACGGAAGCGATACGGAAGAGCGTGTGCGAATCCACGGGCGAGGACTCTCCGACGGTACGCACCCCCCAGGTATGGACAGCCAGTGTTTCCTGCCCACTGACGATTCCCAAGGCGACACCTGGCACGCCCAGGGTGCCAATTTCGCCCTCCAACCAGGCGATAAAAGGCGCCAGCGTGGATGCGGCCTCCGTGACAACCGCGCGATCCCTTTCCAGGTCCGTGGACGGGCTCACGGCGGATGACTGTGCTAGCGCAAGCGAAGGCAGCAGGAGCAGAGTCAGCAGAGAAGGAGCGCGGAAAAGGAGGGAAAAACTGCACGGGGACAAAGAATTGCTCACGGGTCACACTGTCGGGAAAGTCAGGTCAGATGGCGCAGGACGTTATCATGAAGTCCGGGCTTTGCAAACACGCGGCACCGTGTCATGTACCCTGCCCCAGCGCCCAAAAAAATAGCCGATCGAGGGAGGTCCCAAGATCGGCCCAAGTCAGGCACAGCAAACCACGGTCCTGCAAGTACACCCTTCCTTACTTCACACGGGGGAGCACCCTCGGCAAGGCCAGGGCACTCCCGACAATCACGAAACAATCACGAAACAATCACCAGCATACGACGGTTGTCGCGCACCACACCGAGGGCGGTCACCTGCGACTCCTCGTTGACCAGCGCATTGAAATCCTGAAGTGTCGCCACATCGTTGCGATTCACCTCGTAAATGATGTCGCCCGGGCGCAAACCTGCACGCCATGCGGGGCTCTGCTGATCGACGGAGACGACCTCCACTCCGCCTCGCATGCCGGGACGCTTGCTGGCCGCAGCACTGTCGAGGCTGCGCAGCTCAGCGCCGAGAAAGTCCGGTTGACTCAGGCTGCGCTCGGGCTGTGCCTGTGTCGCCGCCACCGCGGAAGAAGCACCGCCAATCACGGCCGTCAGCGTCTGCTTTTTGCCCTCTCTGAACACCTGCAGGCGGACCTGCTGCTCCAGCGGCTTAAGCCCGATGATGTTGCGCAGCTCGCGTGAGTTCTCGACCACCTGATCATCGACTGCCACGATCACATCAGACACTTCCAACCCGGCCTTCTCGGCGGCACTTCCGGGCAGCACGCTGGTCACCAGCGCCCCCTTGCCCGCACCGGTCTTGAGGGCAGATTCCATCGCTGCACTGAGATCCTGAATCTGCACACCCAGTTGGCCGCGACGCACTTCCCCGTACTGTTCCAGCTGGCCAACCACGGCGGAAATCATGTTCACAGGCACCGCAAACGCTATGCCCGCGTTGGACCCGCTGCCGCTGATAATGGCCGTGTTGATGCCGATCAGCTCTCCCTCAAGATTCACGAGGGCACCACCGGAGTTGCCCATGTTGATGGCCGCATCCGTTTGAATGAAATCTTCATAATTCTCGTTGTTCAGCCCGCCTCGCCCCAGGGCGCTCACAATGCCCTGTGTCACGGTCTGGCCAATCCCGAAGGGGTTGCCGACGGCAACCACGTAATCCCCGACGCGCACCTTGTCGATGTCCGCCAGCACGAGTTCGCGCAGGTCATCCGCCTCGATCTGCAGCAGGGCGACATCGGTGCTGGAATCACTGCCGATCAGGGAAGCCTTGAATTCGCGCCCGTCATTCAATGACACATTGATGAGATCCGCATTGGCGATGACATGGTGATTGGTGACGATATATCCATGCTCCGCGTCGATAATCACGCCCGAGCCCATCCCCCGCACCTCCCCCCGCGGCATGTTTTGGGGAGACCGCGCACTGGGATCTGAGAAGAAGCGGCGCAGGTCATCCTCGCTCATGAAGCGCAAAGATTCCGGTGTAGAGGCCGTCTGCGATGTCGAGACAATGACCACTGCCGGCGTCACATCCTCCAGCATCGGGGCCAGAGAAGGCATGCCATTGGCATGAAGAGTGTCACCCGCCGCACTGGCGTTGCCCACCCACAAAATTCCCAACAGAACGACTGCAAAAACGTTTAGCACTCGATTTTTCATACGATCGCCCCCATCTCTTGACGAAATACACGTGTGGACTGTGCCGCTTCCCCTGGCTGTCGGCAGGAAAGCGACGTCAGATGGCCCAGACTGTAGGGATCGGCGAGGGGAAATACCTTCGGAATGCGTGAAGTTTTTATCCAGAAAAGATGAAGAACGTCCCTCCAGCTGACAGGCGGAAATTTTCTGGTTTAGAATCGCGACAGCAACAAGTGAGATTTGCGTAAGAAGTCACAGCACCGCAGGAACCCCGATGTCGCAAGGCAGTCAAAGGGTAAACGGTCTCCCCTTCGGGAGGAGCGGATTGGACATTCAGCAACCAAGAGCAGGCATCATGAAAGAACTCGAATCGGCGACACCCCGTGTAGAACGCCTTCGCACAGAAGCCTTTCAGATCGAAAACTGGCAGGTCGACCCCGCGTCGAACCAGTTGCTTTGCACGAAAACGGGTGAACAACGTTCGCTGGAGCCTCGCCTGATGCACCTGCTATGCCTTCTTGCCGCAACACCCGGGAGCGTCAAGACTCGGGAAGCACTGATCAGCGCGCTCTGGCCACGCGTTATCGTCAACGAAAATTCACTGACACGTGCCATCTCGGAACTGCGCAAAAAACTGGAGGACAGAGCCAGCGGCAAACGCCTCATCGACACGATTCCCAAAACCGGTTACCGACTCTCGGCCGCGTGCCTCGTCCGCGAAATAAGGGAGATTCCGGCCAGCCCCGTGGCCTCTGCCCTGGTTGTACCGGATGTGCTGCCAGGTTTCTGGCAGCAACAGGCCAAGCGATGGCGCGAGGTGCCCCGCCAGTTTGCACTCAGCGCCATGGCTCTAGGCTCACTCTTTTTGCTCGGGGGGCACTGGGCACCCCTGCAGAGTTCGCTGGAAATGCCAAACACCTCCGTGCTGGCGGACATACGGGTGGAGAATACGTCGGCGGTGAATTCGCTGATTGGCGGACATCTCGAGAAGGTGGCCTCAACGCAGGGCATGACCGCTGCGGAACTCGGCACGGCGAACGCGACGTCGCCGGTTGTTTCGCGGGACGGTCGCCTGTTTGCGTTGATTCGCTACAGCGATGAGGGGTCCAGCCTGCTCCTGGGGTCTACCGATCTGCCTAATTCCCCGGTCACCGTCCTGAGCACGCCGGACACGCTGTATAACCTGCAATGGTCACCCATCAACCGGGCGCTCTTGTTTGCACAGGCCCCTCGCATTACCCCCGCGGCCTTGTTGCCGGAAGATCAGGCGAGCCTCGTGCTGTTTGATATCGACAGCTTCACCACCCGGGTGATTCAGGGCCCGGATCTTCCTGCCGACAAACGTGCGGATGACAAGGAAACCTCTCGGGGCTTTAGTCTCACCAGTCTGACGCGACGCTTTGACTGGATGTCCTAAGCTCACGACTGGGGATTTCTTTCCTGCTCCCCTTTCCTGACACCCCTATCCCTGACACCCCTTCCCCTGAAACCCGAGATGCAAGGACACGAGCGCGGCGAACCCGCCGCGCTGGACCGTCACTACACCCGGTATTTGGCCAGTTCGGCACGCGCCACCACGCGACGATGCACTTCATCGGGGCCGTCAGCCAGGCGCAGCGTTCGCTGGCTCGTCCACAGGGCAGCAAGCGGAAAGTCCTGAGACACCCCGGCGGCTCCGTACACCTGAATGGCGCGATCGATCACACGCAAAGCCATATTCGGCACCGCGACCTTGATCTGGGAAATGGCATCCCGGGCGGCCTTGTTGCCGACGGTATCCATCAGCCACGCCGCACGAAACACCAGCAGACGGCACATCTCGATTTCGATGCGGCTGTCCGCGATCACATCGTAATTGCCCCCCAACTCCGCCAGAGGCTTGCCGAAGGCTTCCCGGCTGACGGCTCTCTCACACAGCAATTTCAAGGCCTTTTCCGCAGCACCGATGGAACGCATGCAATGATGGATGCGGCCCGGCCCAAGGCGACCCTGAGAGATTTCAAATCCACGTCCCCGGCCCAGAATGATGTTTTTCTGCGGCACTCGGACATTGGTGAAGCGGATGTGCATATGCCCGTGAGGCGCGTCATCATGCCCAAAGACTTCCATGGGCCGCACGACGGTCACCCCGGGCGTGTCCATCGGCACCAGAATCTGGGACTGACGGCTGTATTTCGGTGCCTCGGGATCGGTCACCACCATCACGATCATGATCTTGCAGCGCTTGTCTCCGGCGCCGGAAATGTAGAATTTCTCGCCGTTGATGACCCAGTCATCGCCATCAAGTACAGCTCGGGTAGCGATATTGGTGGCATCGGACGAGGCCACCGCGGGCTCCGTCATCGCAAATGCGGAACGGATCTTGCCGGCCAGAAGAGGCTCCAGCCATTGCGCCTTCTGCTCCTCCGAACCATAGCGTTCCAGTACTTCCATATTGCCCGTATCCGGCGCACTGCAATTAAAGGCCTCGGAGGCCAACCTGCTGCGCCCCATGATTTCGGCGAGATGGGCATACTCCAGATTGCTGATACCCGCGCCTCCCTGACTTTTCGGGAGGAAGAAATTCCACAGGCCCATGGCCTTTGCCTTGGCCTTGAGACTCTCCATGATTTCTTCCTGATCGGGCGTATGGGACCAGCGATCCCCCACCGAAACCTCGTCTTGGTAGCGTTTCTCCACGGCGGCCACATCGTTTTCCACGAATTCGCGGATTTTTTCGCGGATCTCCACCATGGCGGGAGACAGTCCTAAGTTCATCATGTGATCTCTCCTTCAGAGTGACGGCGCAGGCACGTTCGGCGTGCCCCTGTTCCTTATCCGGCGATGGTGCCACCACCGTCGACGACTATCGTCTGGCCGGTCGTAAAGCTTCCGGCGGCAGAGGCAAGATAGATGGCCGCGCCGGCAATCTCATCCGGCTCGCCGATGCGGCGCAGAGGATAGGTGGCCACCGTGGTGGCATAGGTCTTCGGGTTTTCCCACAAGGCTCGGGCAAAATCGGTTCTGACCAGCCCCGGCGCAATGCAGTTGACACGAATGTTCTTGGGTCCCCATTCGACCGCGAGGTTGCGCGCCATCTGCATGTCCGCTGCCTTGGAGATGCCATAGGCGCCCAGCATGAGATTGCCTTTGATGCCGGCGATCGACGACACAATGATCACGGCACCACCGCCGCGGGCGGCCATTCCCGGCAACACAAGCTGACACAGGCGGTGGGCGCTGCCGATGTTGGCATTCATGATCTTGTCGAAGGCTTCGTCGGGAATTTCCTGCGACGGACCGTAATGCGGATTCAACGCGGCGTTGCACACGAGGATGTCGATTGCGCCGAAATGCGCAAGTGTCTTTTCCACCAACTGTTGCAGTTGCGGTTTGTAATTGATGTTGCACGCGATGGCGAGCGCCTCCCCCCCCGCAGCGGTAATGCGGGCCGCCACTTCGTCGCAGGCATCCTGATTCCTGCTTGAAATGACGACACGAGCGCCAGCCTCTGCCATGCGTGTCGCAATGGCAAGACCAATCCCCTTTGTAGAGCCTGTGATCAGGGCTACCTTCCCCGTCAAATCAAATAAGCTCACCTTGTTCCCCTCCTTTTCCATACAATCATTGATGTCTATCGCTCACATTATTCATATGAATAATAAAGCCTGGCATGATCATAAGTTAACAAGGAAGATTGTGTCGGAACAAGCTGTTTTTGGCCGCTTTCCCCGTATCCTGCGTCCCCGCATGGGCAAAGCGGTGGCGGCCTAGCGCTGTATATGAAATGATATAGCGCTCTTGCCACCCCACCTTTCGGGACTCACGCCATGACCGTCTGCAAACATTCCCTCTCTCGCCTGCTGTGTGCCGGATACGCCGTGCTCGTGGCGGGGTTTGCACAGGCACAAGAAGTGCTCGTGGCGGCTGCCTCGGACCTGCAGTTTGCCCTGGAGGCTGTTAAGGATTCCTATCAGGCTTCCACTGCCAATGCGGTGCAGATCGTGTACGGCTCCTCGGGCAATTTCTATCGGCAAATCAGCGAGGGAGCGCCGTTTGAACTCTTTCTGTCAGCCGATGAACACTACATCACGCAACTCGCACAGGCAGGCCTGACGCAGGATGATGGCGTCCTGTACGCGGAGGGGCGACTCGTCCTCATGACGCCTCCCGCTTCGCCGGTACAGGCAGACGCCGGCCTTGAATCCCTGGCCGACGCCCTCGCTAAGGGACAAATTCAACGCTTTGCCATTGCCAACCCGGAACATGCGCCCTACGGACGCAGGGCCGAGGAGGCCTTACGCCATGTGCAGCTGTGGGACGCGCTGCAGGACAAGCTCGTGCTGGGGGAAAACGTGTCGCAGGCTGCGCAATTCGCGACCTCGGGGACCACTCAGGGAGGCATCATTGCGTATTCCCTCGCGCTCTCGCCGAATGTGGCCGCGCGGGGCACCTACGCCCTGATTCCCGCAGACTGGCATTCCCCGCTGAAGCAACGGATGGTCCTGCTGTCAAACGCCAGCGAAGAGGCGAAAGCCTTCTACGCCTATCTTCAGGAACCCGCAGCGCGACAGATCCTGGAACAGTACGGCTTCACTCTCCCCGACTCCCCGTGAGGCAGTAACGATGGATTGGTCCGCCCTCGCCCTCTCCCTGCAATTATCGTTCTGGACGATGCTGATCCTGCTGCCCGTCGGCATTTGGCTCGGCCGCGCGCTGGCTTGGCGGCGTTTCGCCGGCAAGAGCGTGGTGGAGGCCATGTTGACTCTGCCACTGGTGCTTCCTCCTACCGTGCTCGGGTTTTATCTGCTCATGGCGCTCGGCGCGCGCTCTCCGCTCGGACAAGCGTATGACGCACTGTTCGGTCAGCCATTGACCTTCTCGTTCGCAGGCTTGCTGATTGCCTCAATCCTGTTCAATCTTCCCTTTGCCATTCAACCCATGCAGCGAGCCTTCGAGGCCATCCCTGCCGACGTGCGCGATGCAGCGCGCTGCTGTGGCCTCAGCCCGTGGCGCATTCTCACGCGCATCGAGCTTCCGCTGGCTTGGCCCGGCATCCTCTCGGCGATGGTGCTCACGTTTGCGCATACCTTGGGGGAGTTCGGTGTCGTGCTGATGGTCGGCGGTAACATCCCGGGAGAGACGCGGACCATCGCCATTGCCATCTATGACCGTGTGCAGGCCTTTGATGACAGCGCGGCAGCCACCATGTCGGCGGTGCTGCTCCTGATTTCTTTGGTGGCCATCAGCCTTTCCTATTACGCAGGAACACGCCTGGCTCGGGAGCGCGCCCATGGATAAGGGCTTACTGCTTCGGCTGCAGCAACGCGGTCCGATTCCGCTTCATGCAGAGCTGGCCTGTGCTCCCGGAGAGGTTCACGCACTGGTCGGCCCCTCAGGGAGCGGCAAATCCACGCTGCTGCGCTGCATTGCCGGCCTGACCCGACCACAATCGGGCACGATTCAGTGCGGGGGGCACACCTGGCTCGATACTGATCAGGGCGTAGAGATCCCGACAGCGCAACGCCGCATCGGCATGGTATTCCAGAATTTTGCCCTCTTCCCCCATTTGAGCGCGCTGGAAAATGTTGCCGAGGCCATGCTGGACTATCCGGGTCACGAGCGACTGGCGAGAGCACGCTCCTGGCTCCATCGCGTGCATCTTGGCGGGCTTGAGAACCGGCTACCGCGTCAGCTTTCCGGCGGCCAGCAGCAGCGGGTGGCGGTGGCACGTGCACTGGCGCGCGAGCCTTCGGCACTCCTGCTGGATGAGCCCTTCTCAGCAGTGGACAGGGCTACCCGGGAATCGCTCTACCATGAACTCGCGGAGTTGCGCGACGTCTTGAAAATGCCCGTCGTCCTGGTGACCCACGATCTGGATGAGACAACGCTGCTGGCCGATCGCATGAGCATTCTGCAACAGGGCACTACACTGCAAACCGACACGCCCGACGCCCTTCTGAGAGCCCCCTGCTCGGCAGAGGTCGCCCGCCTGATGGGCATGCGCAATCTTTTCAAGGGAACGGTTGTGCAGCATGAAGACACCTTCACCGTGATCGACTGGGCGGGATTGCTCCTGCGGGTGGCACGTCAGACAAAGCATGCGGTAGGGGAAGAGGTGGACTGGGTGATGCCCAGCTCGGGGGTTTTGCTCATGCCGTCGCGTCCGCGCGAAACGCTCGCGCTCGACAATGGTGTCGCGGTCCGCATCGAGACGATGCTGGCGCTGGGTGAGCAATACCGCATTAGCCTGCGCAGAGAAGATGAACGGCTGACGATGCATGTGCCGCGTCATATCGCGCAGCGCTATGCGCTGCAGGTAGGTCTCGAGATCGACGTGCGCCTGCGGGGCGACACCATCCACCTGATGTCACGGGGCGATTCTGCCGCCCCGTGATTCATGCGCGGATACCCTTACTCTGAGGCAACCCGCACCAGCTGCTTGCCAAAATTCCGTCCTTTCAGGAGACCCCGGAAAAGCGCCGGCGCATTGTGCAGTCCTTCTCCAATGGATTCCCTGTAATGCACCTTGCCCTCCCTGACCCATTGTCCCAGCTGAATAGTGGCCTCCATCCAGCGCGGCATCCATTCAGTCACGACAAAAAACCGGTGCTCCGGCGGATGCGGCAAGGCACCAAAAATCTGGTGCGGTGTCACGGCCTTGGTGATGTCTTCGTCATTGTAGGCGGACACATACCCGCAGATGGGCACTCTTGCCCCTTCGTTCAATAATGGCGCAACGGCTTGCGCAACTGCTCCGCCCACGTTCTCGAAATAGATATCAATCCCTTTGGGGCAGGCCGCTCGTAGCGCAGAGGGGAGATCGACGGCCTTGTAATCAAGACATTCGTCAAATCCCAGTTCGTCTTTCACAAACTGGCACTTGTCCGCACCGCCAGCAATGCCCACGACACGCAGGCCCTTGATCTTGGCAATCTGTCCGACGACGGAACCAACGGCGCCCGAGGCCGCGGCCACGACCAGGGTTTCCCCGGCCTGGGGCTTGCCGAGTTCGAGCAGGCCAAAATAGGCTGTCCTGCCGGGCATGCCCACCACGCCCAGATGCGCGGAGAGTGTGCCATTGTGAAGATCCACCTTCATCAGGCGAGGCTCGTTATCGTTGGCGACGATCAGGCTCTGCCACCCCATGTGGGCCGTCACATAATCACCGACCGCGAACCGTGAAGAGCGGGATTGAAGAACGACGCCTGCGGACTCTCCAATCATGACGTCGCCGATCTGCAAAGGCGCAGCATAGGATTTCACATCGTTCATCCTGCCTCGCATGTAGGGGTCCAGCGAGAGCCAGAGCACCTTGATGAGAATCTGACCGTCCTCCAGTGGCGGTGTTTCCACCGTTTCGAACCGAAAGCACGCATCATCGGGTTCTCCGACCGGCCGCTTCGCAAACATCACACGTACATTTTGCATGTCTTACTTCCCCCCTCATTCCTCGGTGTTCAACATTTTGTCCGGCCCGCAGTCTACCCTACCCGTGTGTGCAGTCCCAGTGTCGTCGCAGGCAGACCCTCTTCGTGATCGATCGACGCGGGCTGCAGACGCTCGAGGGCATGAGCCAACGCCTCCATCGCTTCGCCGATTTCGCGGGCATTGACCAGCAGGCTTGGAATCAGACGCAGCACCGCATTGCGCGTAGGCGTCACCAGCAAGCCCGCCTCTCGAGATGCCAGTGTCAGCTGTGCCACCTGCTCATCCGTATGCATCTGTATGCCTATCAGCAGGCCCTTTCCTCTCACCTCGCGAATGAGAGTGGGGTACAACAGCGCCAACTCTCGCACTTTTGTAAGCAATAGCTCGCCGGAACGCGCCACCTGGGCGACAACATTCTGTTCCAGAAGGGTGTGCAGGACAGCATCGGCCACTGCGCATCCCAGTGGATTGCCACAATACGTGCCCCCGTGGTCGCCTTTTTGGACTTGCGCCGCCAGCGCCTCTGTCATGGCGAACGCCGCAAAGGGAAAGCCGCTCGCAATACCCTTGCCCATCGTAAGCATGTCGGGTTCAATCCCCAGGGCTTCCACGGCGAAGAAGTGTCCGGTGCGGCCGAACCCGGTTTGCACTTCGTCTGCAATCAGCAAGGCTCCGTTGACCTTGCACAAATGTGCCACCTGCCCCATGTAGTCCGCATCCAGGACTCTTACACCACCCTCGCCCTGCACGGGCTCGAAGATGACCGCTGCCACGTCTTCACTGATGAGCACACGAAACGCCTCCAGATCGTTCGCCGGCGCAAAGCGCGTTCCCTCTACGCGGGGAAGATAACGGGCGCCATTCTCGGGACTTCCTGAAAGAGAAAGCGTGCCGAGCGTCCTTCCGTGAAACGACCCCGAGATGGCAATGACAGTGGTGCGTCCCGTGATCTTGCGTGCCAGTTTGACAGCGCCATCATTGGCTTCTGCTCCGCTGTTGGCAAAGAAAACACGACGCAGCGCACCGGGCAGCACCTGTTGCAGACGCGCGAGAAGACGGGCACGTACGGGCGAGTAGGTAAAGCCTGAATTGGGGTTCTGCATGATCTTTCCCGCCTGTTCGACGAGCGCGTTGACCACCACCGGATGGGAGTGCCCCAAGGAGGTCACCCCCCAACCTGAAGTGAAATCGAGGTAGGCCTGCCCCTGCTCATCCCACACGCGGCTCCCGAACCCGCGCGCAATGGAAAGCGGATGTTTGTCGCAGACGGTCAGGCCATATCTGTCTTCAATCTCGTACGTGTTCATGCTGTCTCCTGTTTTTGAGGGGCAAAAAAAAACCTCCAGGGTCTGGGACGCCTGGAGGTTTTGTGTGGGTCGATCGAAATCGGGTTAGAGCGTCTCAGGCGTCTCCGGATAATGGGCGGCAATGGCGCGCGCACGACGTCGCGCCGCGGCGTTGGCAGCGGCGTTCATGGCGCAGGCCATGAAAAGGACTGAAAATTCGTGTGACTGTGCGTTCATTGCGATTCCGTACTCTGGATTGCATCCAGGGGGCTTGAGGCGCGCGACTGTATGTGATCTAGTTGCCACTGTCAATACGCGCAAAACGCCAGCCATCAGGCCTACGACAATGACAAGCACGCCGATGACCAACCGTCTGCATCGCCACCTGCCATGGGCATGTCGGGGGCTGGGTTTTGCTTTGCTGCTATGCCAGGCGGCAACTGTGCATGCGCAAGTCGCCTCCCCTGTCCCCGCCCTCGGGGTCGACAGCGCCGTGGCGCTTTCCACTGCGCAGACAAGCCTTGTGGAATCCCTTGAAGCCCGAATTGCTCTCATTGAAAGTGAATTTGGTCCGTTTGACCCTGCACTGCTAGAACCCCTTGATACGCTGGCCCGCGCCCTGCGCGAAGCCGGCAGCTACGAGCGTGCGGCCGCGCTCTATGACCAGCAACTACAGATTCATCGTATAAACCAGGGCCTGTATTCCGCGGACCAGATTCCGATTGTGGAATCGCTGTTGCAGCTGCATGCGGAACAAAATGACTGGGAAGGCATCAGCGCGACGCTGGGGTATCTGACGTGGTTGTACCAGCGCGATAACACGCTGGAACCCGAGGCGCGTCTTGCAGGCATGAGTCAAGTCGGCAACTGGCATCTGCGCTCTCTCGGAAAAGATGGGCATGAGCGAGAGGCTTATCACCTTGTAGAACTTGCCAAGATCGATGAGCGGACGACTGCCCTGGCGGAAGAATTGTACGGTCTCGACAGCCTGGCGCTGACGCCCTACCTCTACAATCAGGCGCTCTCCGATCTGTACATTGCCCTGGCGATTACCCTGACCAACAATACCTCTCAGGAATTGATGTTGCTGACAGAGGGCATCCGCAATCGCCCAAGCCTGGTCAGCCCTCAGGGCACCACGCAGCTGAGCACGGCAGCGGAAGTGGAAGCGATGTACGGGTCACGTGCCAGCTCGGTTATTGAGCGTTCCTTCAAAAACAATATGCAGAATAATCAGGGCAAACTCGAACGAATCCAGTCCTTGTTTGAGGATGCCGGGGATACCGAGGCCGTGGCCATAGCTCTGATTTATCGCGGCGATTCAACGCTGATGCGGCAGCAGTTCGAAGCACGGCCAGGCAAGTTTGCCGGCATGCGCCGAGGCAGCTCCAGCGTGGGCTCCGCGATGATGCATTACGAGGAAGGACTGGCGAAGCTTGCCGAGGCCGGCAGCAATGAAAGCGCAATCGCCCAATTCACGCGCTGTCCCGTGATGTTGCCGGTGTCCACCTTCCATACTCGCCTCGACGAGGCCATTATGCCCTGCGAACGGGACGCCAGCTCGGGCATGATCAATCTGGGTGAGTACAGCCTGTTTTCGACTCTGGTACCGGGTCTGGAGGGCGAGCTTGCCCAGAGCGATGGCAGCATATCGGCCACCGTGCAGTTTTCCGTGCGCACCAACGGACAGGTGAGCAATCACGAAATTGTGCACATTGAGCCCGATGACACCACCAGTCGGGTTCAGGTTCGCAAACTCTTGGAAATTCTCCAGTTCCGACCGGCCATCGTGGCAGGCGAAGCCGTGCGGGTCGATCAGCTGCAACTGCACGTGACGATCCCCGGCAACGAGTAAGCGCCTATCCTAACGACGTGTCTCCAGCACAACGCCTGCCGTCACCAGAGCGTCAATTGCCTCTGCCGACAGCCCCGCCTCCTCCAACAGCTCACGACTCTGCTGTCCGAAGGCCGGAGGCAGGTGGCGAAGTGAGGCAGCGGATCGGGAAAACTTGATCGGAGTCCCGATCCCGCGATACCACTCCTTCTCGATGGTCATCTGCCGAAATGCGGTGTGGGGATGCGCCACGACCTGGGCCGTGTTGTAGATCGGTCCGGCCGGGAGGCCAGCGTCCAGAAGCGTATAGCACAGCGCTTCCCCATCAATGCGCATCAACCGGGATTCCAGCTCCACCTTCAGTTCTGCCCGGGCGCGGACACGGTCCACGTTGTTCACAAACCGGGGGTCTGCGACCAGTTCGGGACATTCCAGCAGATCACACAGTTTGCGAAACGCGCCGTTATTCCCACAGCCGATGAAAATATCCACGGTACGGGTACGGAAGGTGTCGTAGGGTGAGATATTGGGATGCGCATTGCCGGTGGCTACCGGCACTACACCCGAAAACTGGTAGTTGGGGATGTGAGGGTGCATGAGGGCGATGGCGCAGTCGTATAGCGTCATGTCGATGTACTGCCCCAACCCGGATCGCGCCCGTTCCGCCAGCGCCATCAGGATCGCTACCGCCGTGTAAAGCCCGGTGCCCATGTCGACCATGGCAATGCCGAGGCGAGTGGGCGGGCTGCCCGGCTCACCATTGACGCTGAAACACCCGGTCATGGCCTGCACGATGGCGTCATAGCCCGGATATCCGCCCAGGGGACCGTCGGCACCGAAGCCGCTGACCCGGCAATGAATCAGGCGGGGAAAACGCGCCTGCAACACTTCCTCGTAGCCCAGCCCCCATTTCTCCATCGCCCCCGGCTTGTAGTTCTCCAGCAGGACGTCGGCCCCCTCCAGCAGCCGCAGGAGGACTTCCCGCCCCGCCTCCTGGCTGAGATCGAGCCCCAGCGAGCGTTTGTTGCGGTTCACCCCGAGATAATACGCGGCATCCCCTTCGTGAAAGGGGGGGCCCCAGTCCCGTGTTTCATCGCCCTTGGGAGGTTCGATCTTGATCACTTCGGCCCCATGATCCGCCAGCATTTGCGAACAATATGGCCCTCCCAGAACTCGGGACAAATCGACGATACGAACGCCCGCGAGGGCGCCACCATGAGATGAGGGTGAGGTCATGAGTGTGAATCCCCCGAAGTCGTGAGAGAGGCGTTAATGTCAGAAGACCGATGTGCCTGCTCCGCTCGCATCAGGGCAGGCAGGAAGAATTCTGCTACCAGCAGGGGCCGGTGATGGGAATAGAACAGCGAGCGCCGCCCCCAGATATCAGCGCACCGCGTCACCTCAAGCTGCAAGCGGGCCAGATGAGGGTCCCGGAACAGGAACTCGCCCAAAGGACGCTCGTTAAGCGAGCGCAGACGCTTGAGCGGGCCCTCCATGCTGCTGACAGGGATCAGCGAATGTGCCGCAACCCAGGGTTCATCCCCGCAAAGTAGAAGCACCTTGCGCGACCACATGCGTTCCCGTGCCACATGAGGCAAAAAGCATTGCAGGAGTGCCGGACTGCTGTGACGTTGCCAGCCTTCATGCAGCACCTGCACCCGGAATCGCCCGCCACTGAGCAGCTTCAGCCGCTGAGTCAGTGACCCCGGGTCCAGCAAACAGGCACTCACCTGCGGGGGAAGCGCGGGCAAGATCTGGGGTTGCGGTCGCCAAAGTAACTGCGGGGAATTCAGATCGGGATAAAGGGGCGCGGACGGAGACAAATCTCACCTGTTGAACAATCAGCTTTCAGACAACCCGTTGTCAGTGAAGGCCCCGTGGGCGGATGGCCATGTGGCGCCGATTATAGGGCAAGCGGGCGCGCGCTGTCGCAGAGAAATCGTCCGCCATAAAAAAACCCCCTGCAAGGCACGCCCTGCAGGGGGTTTTTGTCGGTGCGATTAACGCTGCTCGTAGCGCTGCAACGTCGTGGAGATCACACTCTGCACACGGCGGTTTTGAGCACGACCATCGGCAGTGTCATTGCTGGCGACCGGACGGCTCTCACCATAGCCTTCCACGCGGATGCGGGATGCTGCAATGCCGAACTGGTCAATCAGCACCTGACGGACCGCATTCACCCGACGCAGGGACAGCGACTGGTTATAGGCTTCAGTGCCCACGGAATCCGTGTGGCCTTCCAGCACTGCGGATACATCGGTGTTCGCCTTCATGAAGTCCGCGAGTTCGCGGATTTCGCCCATGAACTCGGGCTTGACCACGGAGCGATCAAAATCGAACTGCACAGTGAGGTCGATGCGGGCAACTTCCTCCAGCACGATGGAGCAGCCGCGGCTGTCGACACGGTGAGTGCGGGGAGTATCGGGGCACGCATCGCGGCTGTCAGGCACGCCATCACCGTCGGTGTCGACAGGAGCAGCGGCAACTGGGGTCGGTGCCGGTGCCGCAGGTTTGCCACCAAACCGGAAGACCAGTCCCGTCTCAAGCGCATAGTCATGGAACTCTTCATCCATGCCCCAGAACTTGCGCACCGCTGTGCGCCATTCCAGTTGAGGATTGATTTGGTATTTTACGCCCGCAGCCACATCGAAAACGGTTTCTTCGTTCTGGGAAAAGCGGCTGTGACCAGCACCACCCGCCACGAAGGGAGTCACCTGATCGATTTTGTAATCAAAGGAATACAGCAGATCGGCGCGCACGTGACGGACGTCATCGTCAGGAGCACCGTCGAGGCTCATATCAAAGACATTGATTTCACCGCTGAGCTTGTTCGTAAAGTCATAGCCCGCGCCGAGTGTAAAACCGGTCTCGTAGCCTTGCCCGCGATCCTTGTCAAAATCAATGCGTTGAATGCCGGGCACAATGTAGAACTGGCCCTCCTCCGCGACTGCAACACCTGGCGCGACGGTCAGTGCGCCTGTGGCGAGCAGGACGCTCAGTGCAGCCTTGTACATGTTGTTCATGGTTTCTCCTTTGATGTAACCAATGGTTAAAAAAGCGTTTGTAGTATAACGCAAATTGCCTTGACTCAATGCCACGTTTTCCTGAAAAAAAAGAAGACGACGCTTTTGTGCGGCAGTTCGAATTATGGCGAGACAAAATGACAAAATGCTGATCAATAGCGGATGCAAGATGACCCAAACTCGTCGGCGCAGTGCCCCGTGTGACACCCAAAGCCCTTGCCACGACACCCGATCCCTCCCACACCAGCCTGACTATCTCCCCGTTTTACCTCGCGTCAATTGTCATAAATGTGTCAAGCGAATGTCGCCTCTTTGCAATATTCGGTGACTAGGATGAGGCCTGTTTTCACACCACATGACATTTTCTGGAAACCTCCAGACCTCAGGAGTCACTATGAATCTCACCCGTAAAACCCTTGCTACCGCCATCGCCTTCGCCAGCCTCGGCTTTGCCGGCGCCTCAGCCTTTGCAGCCGAACCTGCCTTGAGCGTTGCCACCGCCAGCGGTGCCGCGACGACGGCGACCTTCACCGGGGGCGCCACGATCAACAATGGATCCTCCTACACCGCCACTGCCGCGAGCAGTGCGGCCGTCGATGTCAAGGGCACGGTCAAAGTCGCCACGGCCGACGTGGGCAAGACAGGCAGTCTGGTGGCGTTGGTAGAAATCCCCGGCATGGGCATTTACCAGAAAGTGACCGGCGGCTTCTTCCTGCCCTGGAATGGCCAGGTCTCCAGCCTGCAGGCGTTTGCCACCAAGAAACTGGCTGCTACCGAGTCGATCGATGTCCTCGATGATCTGATCGGCATCAACTCCAATCTCGCCGGCCTGAGCTTCAAGGTCTACCTGGGCTACTTCACAGGTGGCAACATCAACACGCTGGCCTATACGTCCAGCCCGATCAGTTTTTCGATCGCGTCGGCTCCGGCTGCCGGCTGCCCCACCAACACCACCGCGTCCACCGGTGGCACCTATGAAGGCAAGCCCGTGTGCGTGCTGACAGGCACGGTGCGCAGCAACACCCACCTGACGGCCAACAATGTCTACCTGCTCAATGGTGCCGTATTCATCGGTGGAGACAACACCGACTCTGCCACACTGACTATAGATGCCGGCACCAAGGTGATTGCCCCCGTTGGCCTGAATTTCCTTGTCATCAACCGCGGCTCCAAAATTGAAGCCTTAGGCAGCGAAGCCGCGCCGATCATCTTTACCTACGACGATGAGGCCAATGCCACAGCCAGCACAACCGGCCGCTGGGGCGGGCTGATCATCAACGGTAATGCCCCGGTGAACGGATGTGCAGCCGGCACCACCCTGTGTGAACTGGAGGGCGAAGGCTCAACCGGAAAATACGGTGGCAACAACGCCACGGACAGCAGCGGGACGCTCAACTACGTCATCGTGAAATACCCCGGCCAGAACATTACAGAAACAAATGAACTGAATGGCATCGCGTTCCAGGGCGTCGGCAGCGGCACCAAGGTGGACTACGTACAGGTGCACGGCAGCTCCGATGACGGCGTCGAATTCTTCGGAGGCGCTGTCAACGTCAAGCACCTGTACCTGAGCAGCAACGAAGACGATTCCTTCGACTGGACCTTCGGATTCAAGGGCAAGGTGCAGTATGCCGTCATCAAACAGCGCGCTGGTACGGGCGATCGCGGCATCGAGGCAGATAACAATGAGTTCGCGTTTGACGCCTCTCCCCGCTCTCTGCCAACTCTGGCGAACTTCACCATGATCGGCAAAGGTGCCAGTGGGCGCGGAATGGAACTGCGACGGGGAACCGGTGCAAACATCGCCAACTTCGTTGTCAGCAACTTCGCGAGCTACTGCATCGACATCAACGACAACGCAACGTTCACGAACGGCGGCTCCTCTGCGACCAGCCTGACCGGACAGCTGACAATGACCAACACCCTGTTCGCCTGTGGCAATTCATTCAATGAATCGTCTACCGATCCGTGGTCAATCGCGACCTGGTTCAATGGTCAGGCAGGCAACAGCGCCGGGACTGCTGACCTGAACGGCATTGTCAATGGCGCAGCCATCAACGCCAAAGCAGCAGCGACCTTCACAGACAGTTTCTTCGACAACACCGATTACATCGGTGCGATCAAAGACCAGAAGTCTGACTGGGCATCTCGCTGGGTGTTCGTGGATTGAATATGACAAGCTTGTCATGAAAGTGAAAAGAAAGGGGTGCATCAGGCACCCCTTTCTTTTTTCCCTGCGTATTCTTCACTTCCCGCC
Organism: uncultured Klebsiella sp.; assembly: GCA_964538025.1. Lineage (GTDB taxonomy): Bacteria > Pseudomonadota > Gammaproteobacteria > Pseudomonadales > Pseudohongiellaceae > UBA5078. The sequence goes on from CAZICZ010000007.1 coordinate 173,235, forward strand.
ATCAAATTCATTGTCCTGAAATATTAGTGTCATCTTTGCTGCCTACAATGGCCCTGTCATTCAAGAACACTCTCACTTTTCGGACTCTCGATTATGATCAAACGCGCACTTCCTGCTGCGATTGCCCTGGCACTGGCCAGCCCTTCCGGGTTTGCCCAGGATGCTTCCTCCGTCTCCGCTCAGGCTCGCCCCGCGGCGATTCCTCAGGTGGAAGAAATTTCCGTTATCGGCCGCTTTGTGCCCGATGAGAAACGCAACACGTCGGCACTGTCCAACGTGTTGAGCAATGAAGAGTTCACTCGCTCCGGTGATACCAACATTGCGGAAGGACTCAAGCGCGTCGCTGGCCTCAGTCTGGTCGGCGGGAAATATGTGTACGTGCGCGGCCTTGGCGAACGCTACTCTTCCGCCCTGCTCAATGGCTCCAGCATGCCGAGCCCGGAACCCCTGAATAAAGTGATTCCGCTCGATCTTTTTCCCAACGCGATCATGGACAGCGTCGTCGTACAGAAAACCTATTCCGCGCAGTTCCCCAGCGAATTTGGCGGCGGCGTGCTGCAGATGCGCACCAAGAAAAGCAGTGATGAATTCTTCTTCAACGTGGCGACGTCTGTAGCCGGTACAGAGGGGGCTGCCTTCTCGAACGGTCTGAAGGCCAATGGCGGCAACCGGGACTGGCTCGGCATGGATGACGGAACGCGCGCCATGCCATCACTCCTGAAGCAGGCAACCGCGAACGGACAACGCCTTCAGCGCGTCAGTCCCTACCTGAACACCGGCGGATACACGACTCGTGAGCTGCAGGATATTGGTCGCAGCCTGGCACCTGCCTACGATCTCGACCAGCAGTCCATTCCGATGGATATCGGCGCTACTGTATCCCTTGGCAATTATCATGATATTGCTGACTATCGGTTCAATTATCTTGCAGCTGTAGACTACAAAAATGCGTGGGACCAGCAGGAGATCGAACGCAACTCCTATAAGCTTGGCGGCGTCGATGAACTGGTTCAACAGGATGCGTTTACGTACTACGGCACCGAAAACAACGTCGATATCAGCGCCATTCTAGCCACTGGCTTTGAGTTTTCTCCCAATCACAGCATCAATGCCACCAACATTCTGTTACGCCAGTCTGACAATATTGCCGGACAGGAAATCGGCTTCTTCGGCGACGAACAGCTCGATAGCACAATCACCCAGATCGAGTATGTAGAGCGCGAACTGGTATCGCAGCAACTGCAGGGCGATCACTACTTTCCCGATCACCACGAACTCACGCTGACCTGGCGCTACAATCAGTCTACGGCCGACCGAGACGCACCTGACACCCGTGAATACCGCTATGACGACACAGATGAAGGCACGCTGTTCAATCTGCGCGCGGATGGCAATGTACGCCGTTTCAGTCAGCTCCACGACAAGAGCACCGACTACGCGATTGACAGCAATGCCGTCTTCTATGGTCCCCTGGGAGCGACAATCATTCTGTCCGCGGGCTACAACAAGCAGGAAAGCGCCCGGGACTACAGCATCCGCCGCTTTACCTTCTTCGAACTCGGCGATGTCGCGAACCGCGATGGTTTTCTGAGTCAGCCCCTGTCACAGATTCTCGCGCCGCAAAACATCAGCCCCAACGATTTCGAGCTGCGTGAAACGACGCGCCCCACCGATACCTATGCCGCCACACGACAGCTGGAGTCCTACTACCTTCAGACCGAGATCAATTTTTCCGACCGCGTGCAGCTGCTTGCCGGGGTGCGTCAGGAAGACTATCTGCAGGAGGTCAACACCTTCGACCTGTTCCGTCCCAACGACGTGATTCAAGGGTCGCTGGCCACGCAAGACCTGCTGCCGGGCATTACCGCGACGTATATTCACGACAATCATCAATTCCGGTTGGGCTACAGCGAAACCACGTCGCGCCCGGATTTTCGTGAGCTCTCTCCTGCCAGCTTTACCAATCCGCTGACAGGGTACGAGATGGTCGGGAACCCCCACCTCAAGGTCGCCGCCATCAAGAACTACGACCTGCGCTGGGAGTGGTATTTCTCCCGGCTGGACAGCCTGTCGCTGGGGCTGTTCCGCAAGGACTTCGATTCCCCCATTGAGTCTGTCGTTCAGCCGGGTGCCAACAGCGCCCGCAGCTACGTGAACGCGGAGTCGGCCACCAATCAGGGCATCGAGTTCGAGATTCGCAAGCAGCTGGATTTCCTCGGCGATCGCTTCGCGGATCTGTACATCTCCAGCAATGTCTCCTACATCGAGTCCGAGGTCACCATCGGGGTGAAGGAACAGAACATCCTGACCAACAGCTCCCGCCCCTTGCAAGGACAGTCCGACTGGCTGTTCAACGGCCAACTGGGGTATGACAATTTCGACGGGCTGACCGCGACCCTGCTGTATCACTACTTCGGAGAGCGTATCTACGAAGTCGGGATCCTCGGGGCGCCCGACCTCATTGAATCTCCCCACGGCGAGCTGGACCTGGTGCTGATCAAGGAATACGGGGACCACTGGAAGCTGAACCTGAAGGCACAGAACCTGCTCAACGAGCGCAAGGAAATCATGCAGGGCGGCCTGGTGGCGACGGGCTACAACGAAGGCCGCAAGGCGAGCCTGAAACTGGAGTACCGCTTCTGATGTGAAGCAGGTGTGACAGGAGTTCGACGCTTTCTGTCACACCGGTGTAATATAAGATTGCTCTAATAGTCTTGTAGAAAATTCAAGAGCTTACACTAAGGGTAGTGAACACTATGAGCGACCCCACCATTCTGATCGTGGATGATGAACCCGCTATTCGGGACATGATCGGCATCACACTGGATCTCGCCGGCTTTAACAGCATGAGCGCAGAAACAGCCCATCAGGCCCACGTGGCTATCGTCGACAGCCGGCCCGACCTCGTGCTGCTGGACTGGATGCTGCCCGGGGGCAGTGGCATCGAGCTTGCCCGCCGTCTGAAGCGCGACGAGCTGACCGCGTCCCTGCCGATCATCATGCTGACCGCCAAAACCAGCGAAGACAACAAAGTGCAGGGCCTGGATGTCGGCGTGGATGATTATGTGACCAAACCCTTTTCCCCGCGCGAACTGGTTGCCCGCATCAAGGCCGTGCTGCGCCGCAGCGCCGGCACTACCCAGGACAAGGTGATCCGCGTCTTTGATCTGCAGCTCGACCCGTCCAGTCACCGCGTCACGATTGAGGATCAACCGGTGGACATGGGCCCGACCGAGTTCAAGCTGCTGAAATTTTTCATGTCCCACCAGGAAAAGGTGTTCAGCCGCGACCACATTCAGGATCAGGTCTGGGGAGGCAATGTCTATCTCGAGGAACGCACCATCGACGTGCATATCCGACGTCTGCGCAAGGCATTGGATTCGATCGAGAAGACCAGCATCAACTACGCACGCCTCATTCAGACGGTACGCGGCGCCGGTTACCGCTTCTCTGTGAAACCTGCCTGACATTTCAATCAGGTGCCGCTTTCGCTATAGTGGCCCGCACCCCGGATCACCTGAAGGAATCTGTCGTTTTGCTACGCGAATGGCGCTCTGAACTGAATCACTTTCTGCTCCTGATCGCCGGTGCCGGCCTGTTCGGGCTTCTCCTTGGCATGCCGCTCCCGCTGATCCTGCTCGCCCTGCTCTACTACGCCATTCGCCTGCTCTACCAGCTCTACCGACTCAATGCCTGGCTGGAAAACCTTGACGATGCGGCCTCGGGAGAACCTCCTGAGGCCTCCGGCGTCTGGGGGGGCATCTTCGACGGCATCTACCGGCTCCAGCGCCGGGAGCGTCAGGCCGTCAACTACCTGAAAACCATCCTGGACAAGGCGCAGGAGTCCTCCGCCGCTCTGGAGATGGCCGTGGTCATGATCAACCACCGGGGCACACTCGAATGGTGGAACAAGGCGGCAGAGACTCTGCTGGGTTTTCGGGCGGAACTCGACAAACAGCAGGGAGTCACGAATCTGCTGCGCGAGCCCCGCTTCTTTGAGTACTTTGAAAAACAGCATTATGCCGAGCCCCTGCGCATCCCCTCTCCGCTGAACAAATCGCTGATGCTGGAGTTCCAGATTACGCTGTTTGGGGAGGGCGAGCGCTTGATGCTGGTGCGTGATGTGTCCCAGATGCATCGGCTTGAATCAATGCGCAAGGATTTCGTGGGCAATGTCTCACACGAGTTGCGAACCCCCATTACCGTGATCAACGGCTATCTCGAAACCCTGCTCGACCACAAGGACAGTGTCGCGCCGCGGTGGATTAAACCGATTGAGCAGATGCACCAACAGGCGCAGCGCATGGAGAACATCGTGCGCGATTTGCTGACACTTTCCCGTCTGGAAACAAAATCCCTGCCGCGTGAACAGGATCGTATCGACATCAATGCCCTTCTGCGGGAAATCAAGAGCGAGGCCGAGCAGGTATTTGTCGCGAAGGCACATCACTTCTCTGCACAGGGAGAACCCGATCTTTTTCTGCGCGGGAGCATGAGCGAGCTTTACAGTGCCATCTCCAACCTGTTGTTCAATGCTGCCAAATACACGCCCGACAATGGGGAAATCCGGATGCTGGCCAGCAGAACGGCTCAAGGACTGGATGTGGAGGTAGCGGACAATGGCGTCGGGATTGCGGAGCAGCACATCCCACGACTCACAGAACGGTTCTACCGGGTGGACGAGAGCCGGTCGACGGACACGGGGGGCACAGGCCTGGGGCTGGCGATCGTCAAGCATGTGCTTGCGCGACACGGGGCCAGTCTGGAGATTCGCAGTGTGGTGGGCAAGGGAAGCCGCTTCATCTGCCACTTCCCCAAAGAACGTCTGTTACAGGCTGAAGCGCCTGCTTCCAATCAGGAAACAGGCACCTGAAACCTGCCATCAGAAGTTGTATTCGAATCCCAGACCAAACTGCTGAGTGTCGACATTGCGATTGTCTGCACCTGTCGTTGTGACAAACGCGAATACGCGAGATTTCGGATCTACGTTGTAATCCACACCGACGGTTGTCTGTGTGCCGCCCTGACGTTTCTGGTCGGCGGAACCTGTCTGTGCCTTCAGTACTATCTTGTCGATCTTGTAGGACGCACTGACAAACACACCGCTGTTGTCCCCACGGCTTGTCGTGGCCGCTTCATACATCAGACCCAGCTGCAGATTGCCTTCACGGTAACGGCTCATGAAACGGAAGGAGTCGTGCCCGGTCACATTGTTATCCGCGGCGATCCCGAACAGATAGCTGCCCTGCCCGTAGGTCAATGCCGCTGAGGTGCTTTTGGTCAGGCGGTCGCCTACCGAATCCTGACCATCGATAATCGCAGAATACATGAGCGTAAATCCGGACTTGGTCGGGCTGGTGTAATGAATCTCGTCATTTGGACGCACTTCGCTGACAAACAGCGTCTTGATGTCGCCTTCGAGATCGTTGTACAGGTCAATTCCGCTCTGCATCAGCTTGGACGGCGTGTCGTTACGACCCACGACAACCGTTCCGAAGCCTCCTTCCAGACCGATATAGGTATTGCGCTGACTCAGACTGAAATGATGAAACGTCTCATCACCCGGATTGATCTGGTATTCCGCCTGATAGACCACCTTCAGGGCGTCGGACAGGGGAATGTCGCCTTCAAGTCCGATGCGGGAGGCGTTACTGACCAGCTCTCCGGAGGACTCCCCGACTTTCGGGACATTCAGAACGGGCGTCACATTCACGCGGCCGTATAGCGAAGGCATCAGGCTGTCGTCCTGAGCATTCGCATTCAATGAGGTGCCCAGTGCCGCGGCGATGATCAAAGGAAGGGTGTTTCTGATTTTCATCCAGTTTCTCCAGTGTGTCGGGCATTTTCTGCCTGCTTCGATGATGCTGGAGACTATATTACTCCCTTGTGACAGTTTCATGACACTGTGACGTTTCAATGAATTTTTTGTGACAAGGGCATGGAATGACAGTGAGGAGGATCAGTCGCCCTTCACTTGCTCTTCCAGGCTGGACAAGCCGAGATGGCGAACATCGGTACCCTTCACCAAATACACCACATGTTCGGCTATATTTTTCGCGTGATCCCCGACACGCTCCAGCGCACGCAACGCCCAGATGACATTCAGGACGCGGGTGATACTGCGCGGGTCTTCGATCATATAGGTGATCATCTCGCGCATCGCGGAACTGTATTCCATGTCCACGTCGACATCTTCCCGCGCAACCGTCAGCGCTGCATCGAGATCATAGCGCGCGAAAGCATCCAGCGCCGTGTACACCATCTTGCGAACACGTTCACCGATGTGACGAATCTCGATGTAGCCCTTGGAGGATTCGCCCTGCTCTGTCAGCTCAATCGCCAGACGTGCAATCTTAGCCGATTCATCACCAATGCGTTCCAGATCGTTGACCGTCTTGATGATGGTGAGCACGAGCCGGAGGTCGCTCGCAGCGGGCTGACGACGAACGAGAATGCGGTTGCACTCCTCATCGATCTTCATTTCCATGGCATTGATTGCGGCATCATCTTCCCGCACCAGCTGCGCAAGCCCGCTGTCCGCCGTGATGATGGCATCGATGGAATCGCTCAATTGCTTTTCCACCATACCGCCCATTTCCAGCATATTGGCCTTGACCTCTTCCAGGTCTGCATTGAACTGGGCGGAGATATGATGACTGTGTATGGTCGCATCTTTGTTCATCGCGTAAATCCTTGTTCCGGCAGTGCTGAAAAAAATGGGTGAAGTGGCACAATCACCGCTCAGCCATAACGCCCCGTAATGTAATCCTCGGTTTGCTTCTGGGAGGGATTGGTAAAAATATTGTCCGCGGTATCGAATTCGATCATTTTACCCATGTACATGAAGGCGGTGAAATCGGACACCCGCGCAGCCTGCTGCATGTTGTGTGTCACGATCACGATGGTGAAACGGCTCTTCAGCTCGTTGATCAACTCCTCGATCTTGAGTGTCGAGATCGGGTCAAGCGCCGAGGCGGGCTCGTCCAGCAACAGCACCTCAGGCTCCACCGCAACGGTGCGTGCAATAACCAGACGTTGCTGCTGTCCGCCGGAAAGACCAAGCGCGCTGTCATGCAAGCGGTCTTTCACCTCGTTCCACAGCGCCGCCGCCTGCAGAGATTTCTCCACGCTTTCATCCAGAATGCGCTTCTTGTTGATGCCTTGAATGCGCAGGCCATAGGCCACGTTTTCGTAGATAGATTTCGGGAAGGGGTTGGGCTTCTGGAACACCATGCCGACGCGACGTCGCAGATCGGCGACATCCACCGAACGGTGATAGATATCGGCGCCGTCCAGCGTGATGCTGCCCTTGATCTGGCAATCATCCACAAGATCATTCATCCGGTTGAAGCAGCGCAGCAGGCTCGATTTTCCGCAACCACTTGGTCCGATAAACGCGGTCACCCGCTGCTTTGGCAGCGTCATGTTGACGTCTTTGAGCGCATGGGCGCTGCCATAGTACAGATTCAGATTGGACACAGTCAGGCAGCTCGGCAGGTCTTCCGCCGACGGATGATGGTCATGGGCGCCGATCTTTCCCATGTCGATCTTCTTGAACTTCGACCGGTTCACAGGCGCGTAATCGTGTGTTGATTCTGTCATGGTGTGCCTTCAAAAAAGTAAGTGCGTCACTCTTCATCCCGTGCGGCCGAACACCCCGCCACAGGTCATTACATATCCAATGATTTGTACTTCTCGCGCAGTCGGTTACGAATGGACACCGCGAGCTGGTTCAGTAGTGCAATCACAATCACCAGCAACATCGCCGTAGCGAACACCAGGGGACGGGCGGCTTCCACGTTGGGGCTCTGAAAGCCCACATCATAAATGTGAAACCCCAGATGCATAAACTTCTGATCGAGATGGAAGTAGGGATAATTGCCGTTAATGGGCAAGGCGGGCGCCAGTTTCACCACGCCGACCAGCATCAGGGGCGCCACTTCTCCCGCCGCGCGCGCCACCGCGAGAATCAGCCCTGTCATCATCGCCGGGCTTGCCATGGGAAGCACGACCCGCCACAGGGTCTCGAACTTGGTGGCGCCCAGCGCCAGACTCCCCTCACGCAGGCTGCGAGGAATGCGGGCCAACCCTTCCTCCGTGGAGACGATCACGACGGGCACCGTGAGCAGCGCCAACGTCAGCGACGCCCACAGCATGCCAGGAGTACCAAACGTCGGTGCCGGCAGGGCTTCAGGATAGAAGGCCTGATCCACTTCGGCCCCCAGAAAATAAATGAAAAAGCCCAGACCGAACACGCCATACACAATGGAAGGAACGCCGGCCAGATTGTTGACCGCAATGCGGATGGTGCGGGTAATGAAGCCCTGCTTGGCGTATTCGCGCAGGTACACCGCCGCGATTACCCCAAAAGGAGTGACAAAAACCGACATCAGCAACACCATGGTGACAGTGCCAAAAATGGCAGGGAAAATTCCGCCTTCGGTGTTGGCTTCGCGAGGTTCGTCCGACAGAAACTCCCACAGCTTCTGCACATACACCACCATCTTGCTGCCCAGATGGAGACGGTTAGGCTGGTAGGCCCGCACAATTTCCGACACATTGATTTCAGTCTGTTGCTCGTTCATGGCAGCCATCACGACTGTATCGCGCTCGACTTCCTCGTAGAGCGCAGCGAGACGGGATTGCAGAACGTCATAGCGAGCGTTCCAGTCTGCCTCTTCCTGTTCGATCTGGGCCAGCCGCTCCGGCTCATTGTTTCCGCGCAGGGCGATGCCACGCCGTTCCAGTCGCAAGCGCTCAAGGGCATAGTTCACTTCGCCGATGTCGACCTTCTCCAGCGCATCAATCGCCTCATGCAATTCGAGGGCACGCGCAATACGCGGTTGCAGCGCCTGCCATGCCGCCTGATCGTCAGCACTGGCGGGATCACTGCGGGCTACCGAGTTGCCGGCTTCCTTGACCTCCAGCACGTAGCCATAAAAATTTCCCCACTCCCGCCGTTCAAAGGCGGTCAGATTTTCAGGGTAGCGCACGTCACTCAGATAGTCCGTGAGCAACCACGTGAAATCGCTGCCGTTCAGATCACGGTTTCCAATTTTGACGAGCTCGCGCTCGTACAGGGGCTTGTCCTCCGAGACGGGAATTCCCGAGGAAATAATGCGCTCCGCGGACACGGCTTCACGGTCGATACGCTCCCCGATGATCTCTCGCAACAGGGGCTCGCCGTCAGTGACCGGCTGCGCATATCGGGCCAGCATAATGTCCTTGGGCCAGAAGTGGCTCATGCCATTGAGCGCCAGCAGCAGCAACAACCCAACGGTCATGATGACGCTGATCGCCACAGCGCCGGCGTTGAACCAGATCCAGGGCGTGCCGCTGGCAAAGAATTTTCGGGTAGCAGTCATCATATGGTGCTGTACTTGCGTCGCAGACGCTGTCGAATGATTTCGGCAAGGGTGTTCACAAAGAAGGTAAACATGAACAGCACAAGCGCGGCGAGGAACAGGATGCGGTAATGCGTGCTGTTCACTTCGGACTCCGGCACTTCTACGGCAATGTTGGCGGCAAGTGTCCGCATCCCTTCAAAAATATTGGCATCCATAATCGGGGTGTTGCCGGTGGCCATCAGCACGATCATGGTTTCGCCGACGGCACGTCCCATCCCGATCATCAGGGCAGAGAAAATGCCGGGGCTGGCGGTAGGCAGGACGACGCGGCTGAGGGTCTGCCACGGCGTCGCTCCCAAGGCCAGCGAGCCATAGGTCAGTTGTTTGGGGACCGTAAAGACCGCATCTTCCGCGATGGAAAAGATCGTCGGAATCACAGCAAAACCCATCGCCAGACCCACAACCAGGGCATTGCGCTGATCGTAGGGAATGCCGAGGTCATTGGTGATCCAGCTGCGCATGTCGCCATCAAAAAACAGGACTTCCACGGGCGCGGCGAAGGCAAAGGAAAGGTAGGCCACCACAATGATCACCGGGATTAGCAGCGCTGCCTCCCAGCCTTCCGGCACGCGATAGCGCCAGTGCTCAGGGAGTTGCGTCCACACAAACGAGGCCAGCAGGATGCCAATCGGCGTCAGCACTAGCAGGCTGAAGATGCCGAGCAGATGATTCTCCAGGAATGGCGCCAGCCACAGGCCTGCCAGAAAGCCCAGCACCACCGTCGGCAGCGCCTCCATCAACTCGATCAGGGGTTTGACGTTGCGGCGCATTTTGGGCGCCATGAAGTAGCCCGTGAAAATCGCCCCGCAGACGGCCAGGGGGGCGGCCAGCAGCATGGCATAGAACGCCGCCTTTAGCGTTCCGAACGCGAGAGGAGCAAGGCTGTATTTCGGCTCGAAGTCGTTGTTGGCGGCAGAGGACTGCCAGATGTACTCAGGTTCCTGGTAATTTTCATACCAGACCTTGTCCCACAGGGCTTCCCAAGACACCTCTGGATGCTCGTTCTGCACATCCCAGAACGAGAAATGCCCATCGCCGTGTTCAATCAGTAGGCCGTCACCACGCGCAGAAATCGCCATGGTTTTGGGCGTTCCGTTGACCAAGCGCGAGAAGGCAACCTGTCGATGTGCCGTGGTGTTGTAAATGCCGATTTCGCCCCGGTCATTGGCCGTGACAAAGTTTTTGCGGCGCTGCTCGGGACTCAGGGCCACGACGCGGCTGCCAGCGTCGAACTCGCGCACTTTCTCGATGCCAAAGCTGCCGTCACGGCGCACGAGAAACCATTGCGACACGGTGCCGGCGCTGTCCCCCACAAGCAGGGAAATGCCCCCGAGAAGGAAATTCACTTCGGTAATCTGGCGATTGGCACTGACCAGTGAGACGGCATCGGCGACCTGGGCGCCACTGCTGCTGAAGGCGGAACGAAGATCGACGAGACTGACACTGCCTGTGGTATCGATGGCAAACAACCACCGACGATCGACATCGAGATACAGCTGCTCGACGGAGGAGATGACTCCGGAAAGGGTGGTGACCTGCGTTTGCCAGGCGGCATTGGCTGATGCATTGAAGGCTGACAGCAGTCTGGTTTCCCGACGGGCGCGCAACAGGCTCACCTGACCGCCGCTGTTGGTCCCTGCCAGCAGCAGTTCACTGTTGCTGGAGCGCACGCTCAGAGTGGCAACCGGCGCGTCCTCATACAGGGCGAAGGTATTTTCCCCAAAGGGGTAGTTCACCACAGGCGCAACCACGCGCTCGTTGTTGGGACCAAAACTGACGTCGTAATCGTATTGCGCGATCAGCACATGGCCATCGTCCAACCCGAGTGCCACGATGCCGCTGATGTCGGTATCCAGCGCGAAGGAGGCAATGCGCCGCCCCTCAGGAATGGCCAGCGGAATGCGGCTGATGAGCTGTCCGTTGTCGGTTCTGAAATACAGCGCTTCACCATCGCCCCCCAGACGCATCGCCACTTCCAGCCGCTCCTCCACAGCGAGATGCAGCACCTGCTCACTGTGCGGCGCGCTTAGCTGGAACTGGCTGACTTCCTGCACGATGGCGCTGCGGAAAAGGGGCATCACTTCGTACAGGAGGTACAGGAAAATCAGGAGCACAGCGGCAATGACGCTGAGTCCCCCGACGGCAATGCTGACGCCGGCGAGCTTGTCTTTGAAATGGCGGAATCGCCGCCGGTTCAGGGTTGCCTTGGAGTCGGCAAGAAACGCCGCTGCCGCGGTATTCGCGGCAGGGACGTCAGAAGATTGGAGCTGCTCATTCATGGCGTGGAAGTTTAGCGTTCAAATATGACAGTTTCATGACAAGCAGACGTCAAACTGTCACATTCGCGGCGTCCACACCGGCAGCCCGAAGGCCTTTCTCACTTACAGGCCGAGGCTTTCCATCGTGGCATCCACTACCTGGCTGGGCAGCGAAATGTAGCCGTCCTTGAGAACCACTTCCTGCCCTGTCTTGGAAAGGACAAGCTTGATGAACTCACGCTCCAGCGGGGCCAGCGGCTTGTTCGGTTCCTTGTTCACATAGACGAACAGGAAGCGGGCCAGCGGGTAATGTCCGGAAATGGCGTTTTCGGCATTGGCTTCATAGAACTCGCCGCCATCCTCTTTTGCCAGTGGCAGTGCCCGCACGCTGGAGGTGGTGTAACCGAGGCCGGAGTAGCCGATCCCGTTCACGGAGGTGCTGACGGACTGCACGACCGAGGCGGAACCGGGCTGCTCATTCACCGAATTTTTGAAATCGCCTGTGCACAGGGCGGTTTCCTTGAAGTAGCCGTAGGTACCGGACACCGAATTACGCCCGAAAATCTGGATGTCTCGTCGTTCCCACGGACCGGTCAGACCCGCCTGACCCCAGGTGTTGATGGCCTCGTCATGCCCGCACTTGAGCGTCGAGGAGAACACCGCATCCACCTCTGGCAGCGTCATGCCCTGCAGGGGGTTGTCCTTGTGAACAAACACCGCCAGCGCGTCGATCGCGACGGGAATGGCCGTTGGCTTGTACCCGTACTTGTTTTCAAACGCTTCGATTTCGTTGTCCTTCATCTCACGGCTCATGGGGCCCATGTTGGCGGTGCCCTCTGTGAGCGCGGGCGGTGCCGTGGAGGAGCCTGCGGCCTGGATCTGGATGTTCACGTTCGGGTAGAAACGCTTGAATTCTTCTGCCCAAAGCGTCATCAGGTTGGCGAGCGTGTCGGAGCCAACGCTGGAAAAATTGCCTGAGACACCACTGGTGCGCGTGTACTCGGGCAGACCGGCATCCACGTCTGCGGCGAGCGTCAACGGGCTGCTGAGGCTGCCAAGCAGCAGGGCGGCCGGCAAAATCGACTTGCGAATATTCATGGGGTTCTCCACTGGATTGATCTAAAAAGCAGGGTCTTTTGTTCTGGGCTGTACTATATGTCGCGAATGTGACAGTACGATGACAAGCGCTGTGACACCTCGCCCGTCGCAGGCGGGCCTCTGCAGGGGCCGTCGCGTCACGGTTCTGTCACTTTCTTCCTGTCTCTCCTCATGTAGAATGCAGACACTATTGGTCATTCTGTCAGCACCCCCCATGAGCAAAACACCCGCTATCCACATCGTCGAGACTGAGTCGCTTTCACGCGTCGATTCTCTGGAAACCTCCGAACTTCCTGCGGAAGAGGTGACGCGACGGCCGGAGGCGCCTGAGATTGATCTGAATGCTCCGGAACTGTTCCTGAACCGCGAGCTCAGCTATTTCCAGTTCAATCTGCGGGTACTGGAACAGGCGCGCAATCCGCGCCATCCCCTCATGGAACGGCTGATGTTCCTGCTGATCTTCAGCTCCAATCTGGACGAGTTTTATGAGATTCGCGTTTCCGGTCTCAAGAAACAGATGGAGTTCGGTCGCCAGCGTCCGGGACCGGACGGCAAATACCCCGACGAGATATTGAAGGAGATCAATCAGCAGGTGCGTCTGGCGGTACAGCAGCAGTACCGGATTCTCAATGAAGAACTGTTTCCCTCACTGGCGCAGCAAGGCATTCGGTTTCTTTACCGTCACGAATGGAATCGTGAGCTGACCCTGTGGGCACAGGACTATTTCCGGAACGAAGTGCTGCCCGTGATCAGCCCGTTGGGTCTCGATCCGGCGCATCCCTTCCCCCGTCTCGTCAACAAAAGCCTGAATTTCATTCTGTCACTGGAGGGCAAGGATGCGTTCGGCCGTGACTCCGGGCTGGCCATTGTGCCGGCGCCCCGCTCACTGCCGCGCCTGATCAAGGTGCCTGCGAGCATTCTGCCGGAGGGCGACAATTTCGTGTTTCTCTCCTCGATCATCCACGCGCACGTGGAGGAGTTCTTCCCGGGCATGAGCGTGAAGGAATGTCACCAGTTCCGCGTCATTCGCAATTCCGATCTTGAAATGTCCAACGTCGAAATTCAGGACGTTGCCAGCGCCTTGCAGGGCGAGTTGCTCATGCGCCGCTTCGGCACGGCCGCCAAACTGGAAGTCGGTGCCGCCTGCCCTCCGGCACTCACCGATTTCCTGCTGCAGCACTTCAATCTGGGAGAGGACGATGTGTTCCGCATGGACGGCCCCGTCAACCTGCAAAGGCTCATGGCGCTGACCAGCATGGTAAGCCGGCCGGACCTGAGTTTTCCCAGTTTCACCCCAGGAACTCCCACGGCACTGGAGGATGGCAACTGCACCTTCGCGGCAGTGACCAAGGAAGATCAGCTGCTACACCACCCATTCCAGTCCTTTATGCCCATCATTGACTGGGTCCGTCAGGCAGCGAAGGACCCGGCCGTGCTTTCCATCAAACAGACCCTCTACCGCACCAACGAGTCCTCGGAACTGGTGGAGGCGCTCTCGGAGGCGGCACGTAACGGCAAGGAAGTGACCGTGGTCATTGAGCTGCGGGCGCGCTTTGACGAAAAAGAAAACCTGCAATATGCCAGCAAGCTGCAGGAAGCGGGTGCCGTCGTGGTGTATGGCGTGATGGGCTACAAGACACACGCGAAAATGTTGCTCATCGTGCGCCGTGAGGGCGGCAAACTGAAACGCTACGCCCATTTGAGCACGGGCAACTACCATCGCAAGACGTCCCTGGTCTATACCGATTACGGGCTTCTGACCTGCGACGAGATCATCTGCGCCGATGTCCACAAAGTCTTTCAGCAGATCACCGGCATGGGCAAACGCATCGTGCCGGACCTGTTGATCCATGCCCCCTTCCGCCTGAAAAAATCCCTGATCCGGTTCATTCAGCAGGAGAAAAACGCGGCGCTCGAGGGCAAACCGGCCCGCATCATTGCCAAGATGAATGCCCTCACCGACCCGGACATCATCCGGGAGCTGTACGCGGCGTCCCGGAACGGCGTCAAGATCGACCTGATCATCCGCGGCATTTGTTGCCTGAAGCCCGGGATTCCCGGCGTTTCGGACAACATCCGCGTCGTCTCGATCATCGGACGCTTCCTCGAACATTCCCGGGTGTACTACTTCGAGAACAACTACCCGCAGCTGTACTGCGCCAGCGCCGACTGGATGGAGCGCAATTTGATGCACCGTATCGAAGTGGCGTTCCCTATCCTGAAGAAGAAGCTGGTGGCCCGCATTCTGGACGACATGCAGCGCTATCTGGATGATCAGTGCCAAAGCTGGGACATGAGGTCGGACGGAAGTTATCAGCGCAACGAATCAGAGATGACCTGCATGCACGATCCGGTGCAGTCACAACTGCTGGGCGGGCTGGCAACCGTGCGTCACACGGCTGTCTAAGTCAAGTCGGGCAGGGTATCGCGCCCGAGGATGGAGGTGTCGGCACCATTGTGCATCATGAAATCGAGCATGCCTTCACGCAGTGCCGTGGGGCTGAAGTCAATCGTCTGCAGCGAGCAGGCCCGCATCAAGCCCACCAGCACCGCCCATCCGGGCAAGAGCAAATCCTTTCGGCGGTCCTTGAGCCCTGGAAGCAGCATTTCGGGATCAGCCACACAGCGAAGGATATCTGCGCGCATCGCCTCGAGCGCCAGAAGACTGATCTTGCCCTCTTCGTAACCGCGATAATGCGACACCATGGCGAGCATTTTGGCGGTGCCGGACGACGCATAGGCTGAGGCCCAGGGAAAACGTTCGAACTGCTTTTGCATCCCGACAAAGACCTGTGTGGCCTCTTCTGTCGCTTGATCAAGGGTCTGTTCGAGGACAGCCTCCGAGACCCTCGTCCCAAGCGGACTGAAATAGCGGTCACGCCAGCTTACGCAGCCAATGGGAAGGCTTTGCGTCACAAAACGCGTGTCCTGCCTGCCAATAATCACTTCGGTGCTACCGCCCCCAATATCGACCACCAGGCGCGTCTCGTCGCTGCGCGGCAGGCCGCTAAGCACGCCGAGGTAGACAAGAATGGCTTCCTGAATGCCGGAAATAATCGAAATATCGATACCGAGATCACGGGCGGCGGAAAGAAACGCGGGAGCATTGCGCGCCAGTCGGAGCGCATTGGTCCCAAGCGCCCAATATTGACGGATGGGATACCGGGACATCACCTCGCGAAAAGCCTGCAGACTTTCAATGCCGCGCGCAAAGGCGGCGGGGGAAATCTCGCCGGTAAGGGTGACGCCTTCGCCCAGTTGAACAATGTGACTGAAGCGCTCGACGATCTGGCTCTTTTCATCCTGCCATTCAGCAATCAGAAGGTGGAAGCTGTTGGAACCGAGGTCGATGCATGCATACATGGGCAGGCGTTTTCTGGGATCAGGAAGTAAGGACGTTAGCCGCAGTATACGGCGTCTACGTGTCAGTTCCGTGACAAGAATGTCACAGTCCCGACGTGTCGGCGAGCCCCGGCAAAAGAGGCTCGCCAACGGTGTCAGATCATGGACTGCTGGTAATTTTCCAGCCCGATACGCTCGATCAGATCGAGCTGTGTTTCGAGCCAGTCAACGTGTTCCTCTTCACTGGCGAGGATCGCGCCGAGCAGGTCGCGACTGACAAAGTCCTGCACGGATTCCGCATAAGCCATGCCTTCTTTCAGGGCAGGTATCGCCAGCATTTCGAGCTTGAGATCGCACTCCAGCATCTCACGGGTATTTTCACCAATGAGCAATTTGCCCAGGTTCTGCAGATTGGGCAGCCCCTCAAGGAACAGAATGCGTTCCACCAGCTGGTCCGCATGCTTCATCTCGTCAATAGATTCTTCGTATTCTTTGTCGGCAAGTTTTTTGAGGCCCCAGTCCTTGTACATGCGGGAATGCAGGAAATACTGATTGATGGCGATCAGTTCATTTCCGAGGGCTTTGTTGAGGTGTTTGATGAGCGTGGCGTCAGACTTCATGAGGAGTTTCCTTCTTGTCATTCGAAGCCATAGAGTGGGCTGTGACGGCAGAATTGTCAAGCAAAGAAACTTTGTAACACGTTGATATTAATGAGAAACAAACTCATTCAACGCAAAGGGATCTGTCTCTGGTTCAGGGCGTCGCCGCATTGATAAAGCTGGCGGAACGTGTGAATTCACTGACAATGCTCAGGGCGTGTTTGCCGCACTTGCCGCACTCACTGGCCACACCCAGTTTTTCACGCAATTCGGCAATGCGGCGCGAGCCCTGACTGCAGACTTCGCGAATCTGGTGATCGGTGACCTGTTTGCAGATGCAGACGTACATGGTGTGACCTGTTGATACGAGTAGGTAAATCTTAAAAGCAAATGAGAATGATTGTCAACTGTATTTGCGAAAACGTCACAGCCGTCTATTCCCCATGGGATCATGCTAAGATGCCGGCCGACTTTTCCTCCTTTCGAGGCGCGCCACTCGCCTCTTCCGGCCTCAGAGAGCATGAGTGTTTTGACCCGCATGGATTCCTCAGTCCCGCCCGCCCTGCTTCGTGCGATCACGCTGGGGTTTGTTTCCCTGCTGGTGCTCAAGACCGTGTTCGCGGTCGCTCTGGATCTGTATAGCGACGAGATCTTTTACTGGCAGGCGTCGACGTTTCCCGCGATAGCCTACAGCGATCTGCCTTTCATAGCGGCACTCCTTGCCGGGATTGGCAGCGCATTTTTCGGAAACGAAGCATGGGCTGTCCGAAGTCTCTTTCTGGTGATGGGCACGGCGATCCCGCTCCTGGTTTACTGGGTCGCTTGTCCCCACGTGCCGAAGCGCCAGGCCATTGAAGCCGCCGGCTTGACCCTTTGCTTGCCTCTCGGGGGATTTCTGGGGGTATTGGCAGTCCCGGATGTGCCGCTGCTCTTTTTCGGTCTGCTGTTTCTGGGCAGTCTTGACCGCGCCACGCGGGATAAGGGAACGCGCTATTGGATTGCCGCCGGCATCGCGGCGGCCTTGGGGGTCAGCACCCATTATCGCTTTGTGTTGAGTCTCCTTGCGGCCTTTGCCTGCCTGGTGGGTTTTCCGCAGTGGCATCGCTTCTGGCGAACGCCGGGCCTGTGGTGTGCCGCAGCGCTCCTCCTGCTTGGTCTTTATCCCGCCCTTTCATTCAATCTCACTCATGATCTGAGTGGCGTGGATTACCACTTGCTCGAACGGCATCCGTGGGAGTTTCAAGCGGAAGGACTCTTGCATTCCCTCAAACAGGCGATGCTGGTGACCCCTTTGCTCTATATCGCCTTATGGGCTTGCCTGTTCAGTCTGCTCGCGGCAGCGCGGCGCGGGGACATGACGCGGGGGCTATTCGGGGGATTTGCCCTGTGCCATCTGGCAGTCTACCTGCTCCTGGCTCCGTGGACCGACAACACGCGCACGTCTATTCATTGGCCGCTTTCAGGGTATCTTCCCTTGCTGGTTTTTCTGCCGGAAACCTTGCGCAGCCTCGGACAATGGCTGCTTACTGCACGAGTCCGAATTCGCCCGCAGCGTCTTCTTACGACCTTGATTGGCATGGGGTATATCGGCTCGCTGGTCGCCGTGATCGGGGTAGGCGCCCAAGCCTTTCAGGACGTGCTTGGTCCCCACCTGAGCTATCGGATTTTTTCCAATAAAATGGCGGGGTGGCGTGATTTCAATCAGACGCTCGGCAGCGTTCTCAGCCAGGAACATGCAGGGCCGACAGACATCGTCGTCACGGACAACTATTACACCGCCGCCCAAGTGGCCTTTGGGCATCCCGACCTGGCACCGATTTACACACTCGACGCTGACAAATCCATCCGCGACGGGCGCGCAGTGCAATACGCGCTTTGGCAGCTGGATGCCTCTGCACTGCAGCAACTGCCCTCTCCCTCCGGCTTCTATGTCACCGAGGACAGCACGCTGACCGTGCCCGACAAAATCGCTGCCCTCATCCGCGCCTGCAATGTTTTCGACACGCTTCGTCTGGTGCACCAAATAACGCTTTTAGGGGGGGAAAAGCGCTTCAGTGTGTATCGAGGCGATGCTTCCACTGACGACAGTCGGGGGGTTTGTCCACTTCCCTCACTGGGCTGGATCGACGGACCGGACGACAACGCCCTTGTGGGAGACTCGCTGCAGATTTCAGGATGGGTCATCAACGAAGGCATGGGTGTCAGCCATCTCGAGATCCTGTTGGATGGCGCGTCATTGGGGCGTGCCCGCTATGGCCTTCCTCGTCCCGATGTGGTGACTGCGATGAACGTGCAGACAGACCCCAATGCACCCGCTCTAGGGTTCGATTTCAGTTACCCCACCACAGGTCTTGCAAAAGGACGGCATAGCCTGAGTGTGCGGGTCACAGGGATCAGTGGGGAAGTCCAGGAGTTCGGTCAACGCAGGATCGTGCTGCCTTGAGAAAGGCTAGAAGGGATTCAGCACTTCGACAGCCACTTTCCATTCCCCGTCTTTGGTGAAATGCCAGTAGCGCAAATAATTGGTATTAAACGCAGTACCCTCGACCGTCATGGTGCCATAGGTATACCCCGCGTCTCCCGATGCGGCCATATAAGCCCCCGCATGCTCGTGAGTCAGCTGCGACATGGCCATCTGCTCATCCATGAAGGCGCCATAGACGGCACCTCCCGATTCATTCCCGATGCCAGGGGCCATGCCCGGCACGAATATGCGCTGGTGCTCCACACCGTAGCGTGTCGCGGCGCGTCGGCCACCGCGGAAATTGATCGAAGTGATGAAACGCTCATCCGCCTCGAGAAGCGATTCCAAGGTATTGCTCTGGGTGATTTCGGGAGGGGCTGTTTCGGCGAGCAACAGGTCGGTTTCGGCAATATCCGGCTCCACATCGAGGCTAAGAACGCCGGGAACACGCACGACCATATCTGCCACCATGCGCCATTCGCCCTCGAAGCGCCGCCAGATCGTCACAAAATGTCCGTAGGTGCGACGGGCGCTTTCGCCCGAACCTGCGGTATACCGGTAGGGACCACTGGTCAGCCCAAGGTCACCGGCGCGGGAAAAATCAATGTAATTAGCCTTGGATTCGAGCTTGGAATTAAGCCGGTCGGCGGGACTCACCTGCTCATAGAGCATTCGGGCGTCCACCGGTCCGCGGCGGAACAAGACAGCACCTTCACCAAATGCATCAAGAAAAGCCTGGTTCATGCCCAGTGTGCGGGAGCTTTCGGCAAAGGCTGCATCTGTCACTTTCAGGCTTTCCCACACCTGTGTGCGCTCAGGGAACTGCGCGAGAACAGGAGAGGAGAAAAAGGACAGCGTGAAAACCAGATGTGCAATGGCTGACAACTTCATGGGGCACCATTTTACGAGCATTCTTAAGGAATCCGGGCTCTGGCCGAAGTATGTACCAATATTCAAAACAGGTATAGCCGCGTTCGAAAAATGTCCAATAGTCCCCGCGACCGTCGCATGGACTCCATTTAACGCACTGCGTGAATATCGAGACGGGTCTGGTTTGTCCCGACGCCCCCTAAAGAAGTAAGATTGGTCCAATCCTTGGGCTTAGACGTAACCGAAAACGCCAGTACACTGGCTTAATGACCATATCTGAGTAAACGCACGAATGTATCTGGAGCATTTCAATCTAACGGCCCCCCCCGTTCTCCCCGACGCCTGATACACGATTTTTTGTGGAAAGTAGTGCACAGAAATCCCTGTTTGTCGAAATGATTGAACACGTGAACCTCGCTAATGGATTCATCCGCATTATCGGCGATGCCGGTGCCGGGAAAACCGTCCATTGCCGACGACTGTTAAATGCCCTCCGGTGTCATCGCAAACGCTATAAACTCATACACCTTCCCCAACCGAAACTCAGTGAGGAGGGCCTCTTGAAGGCCATGGCTCACGAATTGAATGTAAAGCATTCCACTACGGGAACCCTCAAGGCAGAGGTCGTCGCGCAACTTAAGAAGCAGGTCG
Organism: uncultured Klebsiella sp.; assembly: GCA_964538025.1. Classification (GTDB taxonomy): domain Bacteria; phylum Pseudomonadota; class Gammaproteobacteria; order Pseudomonadales; family Pseudohongiellaceae; genus UBA5078. Next base: position 193,924 of record CAZICZ010000007.1, read on the forward strand.
AAAAGAAACACCGCGTCAATGTGGTGGTGATCGACGAGGCACAGACCATGCCCGATGACACACTGGAATTTCTCACTGACCTGATCGATGAAGAAACAGACAATGCCAAATTGATGCGGGTAGTCCTTTTCACGATGCCCCTGAATGAAAAATTGCGCGATCTGCCCGCCATGAGGCTCCTGACAGATCGCATTACGCTAGAGCGCGAGCTACAGCATTTCGACGAAGAAGGCACACGTCGCTATATTGAAAGCCGGCTGAGGAAGGTGGGCTATGACGCAGATCCGCTGTTCACGGACGACGCGCTGTCCTTGCTTTTCAAAGCCAGCAGAGGTGTTCCACGTCTGATCAACATGCTGGCACACAAGTCTCTTCTCAATACCTGCAACGCCAAACTGCGACAGGTGCAGGCACTGCAAGTGAAACTGGCGATTGCGGCCACGGAAAGCCTGCCCGATGAGCTTGAAGAAGTGCAGACAAGCTGGTTTGGCCGTCTTCGTAGACGCGCCTCCTGACGCAGTGTTGTCTCCGGTCTTGTTGTTTCGCCACACTCCTTCGCTATAATCACTGCCGTTTTATCGCCCTCCTACACGCTCAATGGCCTGATCAGGATTTGACTATGCAAGACGCCTTGTGGACCACGCTGCACGAAGAAGCACGCCTTTCCGTTCAATCCGAACCCTTGCTGGCCAGTTACGTGTACGCCTGCATCCTGAATCATGCCAATCTCGGGTCGGCGCTCAGCTTTATCCTGGCCAACAAACTGTCCGATGATGTCATGCCAGCGATTGCCGTTCGCGAATTGTTCGATGCCGCGTATAAGGAATCACCGGAGATGATTTCAAATGCCATTTACGACATGCAGGCTGTTTATGATCGCGATGCAGCCACCAATACCTATCTGCCGATCATCCTTTTTCTCAAAGGCTATCAATCCATTCAGGTGCATCGCTTGGCGCATTTTCTGTGGAAAAAAGGGCGAAAAACACTCGCGCTATTCATGCAGAGTCGTAACTCCGAGGTCTTTGGCGTGGACATTCATCCGGCATGCGTGATGGGCAAAGGCATCATGTTTGATCACGCCACGGGGATTGTGATTGGTGAGACCACCGTGATTGAAGATGATGTTTCCATCATGCAATCGGTCACCCTCGGGGGAACTGGAAATGAAACCGGTGACCGCCACCCGAAAATCCGCTCGGGCGTGCTGATTTCTACTGGCGCCAAAGTGTTGGGCAACATTGAGATCGGCACAGGCGCGAAGGTCGGTGCGGGAAGTGTCGTCCTGAACAATGTGGCTCCCCATACAACCGTGGTGGGCGTCCCTGCTCACCCGGTGGGAAAACCGTGCTCGGATGCACCTGCCCACACAATGAACCAGAACGTGTTCGAAAACTGAGCCAGCAACGACTGGCTCAGTTCAGGACAGGAAGCGCTGCTACAAGTGTTTTTCAGCGTACTCCGCGAGTTTGGAACGCGGCACTCCCTGCAGTTGCAAACTCCCGCCATGCTCGAAATTCTTGAACCGCTCAGTCAAATACGTCAGACCGGAACTGGTGGGGCTCAGGTAGGGCGTATCGATCTGCGCCAGATTGCCCAGGCAGATCACCTTTGACCCATTCCCTGCCCGGGTGATAATTGTTTTGATCTGGTGAGGAGTCAGGTTCTGCGATTCATCGATCAGGATAAGACTGTGCTGAAAGCTGCGTCCCCTAATGTAATTGAGTGACTTGAACAGCAAAGGGACTTTAGCCAGCACGTATTCAATACTGCTCGCACTATTGTCGTCTTCGCTGTGCAAGGCTTCGAGGTTGTCCGTGATCGCCCCCAGCCAGGGTTCCATTTTTTCCTCTTCTGTTCCCGGAAGAAATCCAATGTCTTCATCCAAGCCCTGTGTGCTGCGGGTTGCAATAATGCGGCGATAAAGCTTGTTAGGCACTGTCATTTCGATCGCAGCCGCGAGGGCGAGAATCGTTTTGCCCGAGCCCGCAGCGCCCGTCAGATTGACCAGATGAACTTCCGGATCAAGCAACAAATTCAGCGCCATGGCCTGATAGGCATCCCGCGGTTTCAGCCCCCACGTCTCCCGCTCCATCATGGAATCCAGAGAAAGATGCCGAAGGGTGATTTTCTCTTTTCCGACCTTTACCACCCGCGCGAGAAAACCCGTCTTGTCATAGAGAAATTGATTGGGATACAGCTCTTGTGAAATGACTTTCCGAGGCACGTGGTAGAGCGTATGCGTGTGACAATGCTCCGTTTTCACATCCTCCACTTCGTCCCAGAAACTTTCGCGAAACTCGATATACCCTTTGTTCAGATGCGCGATATCACTGAGCAACTGATCGCTGTGGTAGTCCTCAGACTCGATCCCGCAGCCGCGTGCCTTGAGTCGCATATTGATGTCTTTTGTTACAAGGACTACACGACGCCCTGGGTTCCGCTGTTTGAGAAACACCACGTCATTCAGGATTTTGTTGTCGTTGAGATGGGTAGGAAGGAGGAGGACGTTTTCGGGAGGTTCAGTCATCAGGACAGAGAGTGTGCCGCAGGGTTTCAGTTTCTTTCCCCTGGGGATTGGCACACCGTCTTCGACATCCTGCGGTTCCGCCCTCCCGAGAATCGAATCGATCTCCCGTATTGCCTGCCTACAGTCGGCGGCGACTGCGATTTTTCCGCTCTTTAATTTATCCAGTTCTTCCAGGACGGTGATGGGGATGATGACGTGGTGTTCGTCGAAATTGCGTATTGCGGTGGGGTCGTGGATCAGGACGTTGGTATCGAGGACGTAGAAGATGGGACTAGCGGTTTCTGGCAGAACGTGCGATTGACTCACAAGTTTCACTTCGGCCATACGGATACACCTTTATTTAACTACGGTTACAGGAAGTCATAGTCGAAATTAGCGTGTCTCTTTGGCAGCAGTGTGACAAACAAAATCGTTGTGGGCAACACGGCGAAAAAAGAAATTTTTGAATGGCGGCCCACCGGTGATCGCTGAACCTTATCCTCCTGTAATCTGGATGAGCACCCCGGCAGCGATGGCCGAACCAATCACCCCGGCGACGTTCGGTCCCATCGCATGCATGAGGAGAAAGTTATGCGGGTCTGCTTCCAGACCGAGCTTATTGGAGACGCGCGCCGCCATCGGCACGGCGGACACTCCCGCCGAACCAATCAGAGGGTTGATCTTGCTACTCGAGAAGAGATTCATCATTTTGGCCATCAGAATGCCGGCTGCCGTCCCGATACCAAAGGCCAACATTCCCAACAGCAGAATTCCTAGGGTACTCGCCACGAGAAATTGATCGGCACTCAATTTGGACCCTACTGAGAGTCCCAGCAAAATGGTGACAATGTTGATCAGCGCATTTTGTGCTGTGTTGCTGAGCCTCTCGACCACGCCGCATTCACGCATCAGATTGCCGAGGCAGAACATGCCGAGCAGAGGAGCGGCGCTGGGAACAAACAGCGCAACCAGAATCAACAGTGAAAGTGGGAATAGTATTTTCTCCTTCTGGGAGACGACGCGCAGCTGTTCCATCTTGATACGGCGTTCTTCAGGAGTCGTGAGCAGTCGCATAATCGGCGGCTGGATCAACGGCACCAATGCCATGTAGGAGTATGCCGCTACCGCAATCGCCCCAAGCAGCTCGGGGGCGAGTATCCCCGCAACATAGATAGCCGTCGGCCCATCTGCCCCACCGATAATGCCGATAGCAGAGGCCTGCTGAAGTGAAAATTCAAACCACCCGAGATCGCTCAGGGCCAGTGCGCCAATAATGGTCGCAAAAATACCAAACTGTGCCGCGGCGCCTAGCATCAGGGTTTTGGGATTGCCCAGCAGAGGCCCAAAATCAGTCATGGCGCCGACGCCCATGAAGATTAACAGGGGAAAAATCCCTGTCTCGATTCCCATGTGGTAAAACTGCGCCAAGACTCCGGCACCGCTGGCAATCTCAACTCCCGGAATATTGGCCAGAATGCCTCCAAAGCCAATCGGAAGCAGCAGAAGGGGCTCAAATTTCTTGTGAATGGCAAGAAACAGCAACAGCAGGCCAACCAGGATCATCACACCCTGTTTTAACTCCATCTGATAGATTCCGGTGGAGTGCCAAAGTCCAAGTAATTGATCCATTTTATTACCCTATGGTGACCAACACGGCGCCCGCTGCTACAGAACCCCCTTCAAGCACGCGGATTTCACGCACCTTGCCGCTGGCATTTGCGCGGATTTCGGTTTCCATCTTCATGGCTTCCAGTAACAGGACCACGTCGCCCTCAACAACCTCGTCGTCTATTCCAACCAGCAGTTTCTGTACAGTCCCGGAAAGGGGCGACAGCAGACTGGTCACGGAAGTTGCCGACATTTCCTGTTCAGCGTGACCAGAACGTGTCCCGACCGAGGTGTCTTTATCCGCACCGAGCGCAACAAAGCGTTCAACATCGCCCCCGGGCGTCACTTTCACGAGATAGCGCACGCCCTCGACAGCCACAGTAAAGACATCCGCAGCTGTATCATCGGGATTCGCAACGGCGTCATCGGCGCGAGGCACAGGTTCAAAGGCCGACGGATTATGCCGATTCTGAAAGAACTTCAGTGCTGGCTGAGGAAACAAGGCATAGGTCAAGGTGTCATCGATCTCGTTTTCGAGAGCGAATCCTTTTGCGCGGGCGTGGGCATGCAGCTCCTTCTGCAAGGTATCAAACTCGGGAGGCAGAAGATCCGCAGGACGGCAGGTGACGGGAGTACTGCCAGCCAATACCCGTTCTTGCAGAGAGGCATTCACCGGAGCCGGCGTCAAGCCGTATTCGCCCTTCAGCACCCCTTCCGTCTCCTTGGCAATGGTTTTGTAGCGCTCTCCGGTCAGCACGTTGATCACGGCCTGTGTCCCGACAATCTGGGACGTCGGCGTGACCAGCGGAATGAAGCCCAGATCCTCGCGCACACGCGGGATTTCCAGGAGCACCTCATCCAGTCGGTCCGTTGCATTTTGTTCGCGAAGCTGATTCTCCAGATTGGTCAGCATGCCACCTGGCACCTGGGCTACGAGAATGCGGGAATCTATTCCTTTGAGAGCGCCCTCGAACTTGGCGTACTTCTTCCGAACTTCCCGAAAATAGCTCGCGACTTCCTCCAACAGAGTGATATCGAGCCCAGTGGCGCGCTCGGTCCCTTCCAGCATGGCCACCATCGATTCGGTCGGCGTGTGACCATAGGTAAGGCTCATGGAGGAAATCGCAGTATCCAGATTATCGATCCCGGCTTCCGCTGCTTTCAAATAGGTGCCCGTCGACATGCCCGTAGTGGCATGGCATTGCATGTGAATGGGAATCGACACCGTTTTCTTCAAGCGAGTGATCAGCTCATACGCATCATACGGCTTCAAGAGCCCCGCCATGTCTTTGATACACAGCGAGTCAGCTCCCATTGATTCAATCTGTCTGGCCATCTGCAACCAAGACTCAATGGTATGGACCGGGCTCACGGTGTAGGACATCGTGCCTTGCGCATGTTTACCCTGTTTTCTGACAGCCTGTATGGCCCGCTCAAGATTGCGCGGATCGTTCATCGCATCAAAAACGCGAAAGACATCGACACCGTTAAAAGCCGCTCGTTCCACAAAACGGTCCACTATGTCATCGGCGTAATGGCGATATCCCAGAATATTTTGCCCCCGGAACAACATCTGCTGCGGAGTCTTTGGCATCGCTGCCTTTAAGCGACGAATCCGCTCCCACGGGTCTTCTCCCAAGAAACGGATACAGGCATCAAAGGTAGCGCCGCCCCAGGATTCGATTGACCAGAAACCAACACGGTCAAGTTTGTCTGCGATTGGCAACATGTCTTCAATTCGCAAGCGGGTCGCGAACAGTGATTGGTGCGCGTCTCGCAGGACGACATCGGTAATACCTAAGGGGTGGGAGCGTAAAGTCATTCGCGTGTAATCCTGTCTGCATCCGGAACAAAAAGTGTGTTCGGAAAAAAGAGGTCCTAGTGCGTTTTTCGATATTCCACAATGGCGGCCTTCAATATCTTCTTAAGTCGCTCGGTATCTTGCGTCTCGGCATGAGCAGAAGGCGCTGCCATTCGACGCGTGGGCTGCACGGCCACTGCCGGAGGGTATTTCCGCTCCCATACGCGCACCAGTGATGACATCCATCCGGTCACTAAAATGAGCACCCCCAGGAAGCTGAAAACGGTTCCCATGCCAAACAATGCGAGATTCAAACCTTCGGCCAACATCATGCTTCCTCGTGCTTAAGGGTGTGAGATCACCACGCGAAATCCGATAAAGGGACGTCGTGCTCCCGGGTCCGCGGCGCCGCGAACGGAGGCTCGCGCATTGTTGGGCGCATCGGAGTAGGAGCCTCCCCGCATGACCCAAAGGGCATCTTCCGCCAGATTGGCGCGGTCATCGGTGTCCGAATACGGATAGGGCTGATACGGACTCCTTGTCCATTCCCACACATTGCCACTCATATCCGCCAGGCCGTTCAAACAGGGCAGACAGGACTTACTGCCCACCGGCTGCGGCCCCGTCGAATCGACATTGGCAAACTCTGGGACGAATTGGTTACCCCAAGGGTAGATTCGCCCCTCTGCTCCCTTAGCCGCCACTTCCCATTGCGCCTCAGTCGGGAGTTGAACCTTGGCGCCACTGTCTAAGAGAGCCTTCAGCGCCGAGGGCAATGTGGGAAGACTCCTCAACTGCACATCCAACCATCGTGCATAGGCTACCGCGTCGGTCCAGGCGACATGTGTCACTGGATAATCGCCTCCAGGAATCAGGGCTTCCGGTGTCACGCGAAAACCCGTCGCATTGACAAATGCGGCAAACTGCTCCTGCGTGGTTTCATACCGGGCGATATAAAACTGAGGAACCTCCACAACCCCCTGTCGTCTGGACTCCGACCAGCGTTCGTTTTCGAATGCTTGTGGATCAATGAGAGGATTGCTTCCCATGGGAAAGATCGTGGTTGTTATGGGAACAAAGCCCAATAAGGGCTCTTCGGGCAAATGAAACGTTGCGTCGCTAAATTGGTGAGAGGTAGTGATGCGCTCGAGAGACTGTGCCTGAGTCGCACAAGGAAATGCGCACATCAAGAGAACTCCCCCAATAAGGGCATTCATGCGCGCGATTCTAAGTTTCGATTTTCTGTCATGCCGGGGGGACTGCATTCGTTATCCTTATTCTTTGGCACGAAATATCAGCAGTTTTAAAACGTGCTGGTATACACTGCATAAATTAGCGATTGGCGAGCGAGGGACAGGCGAACAACCAGCCATGCTCACATGCGCGAGCAAAGAGCTCCTGCTCCGGCATATCGAGGAGATTCTCGCCTCCCTCACGCAACAAAAGCCTTAAATCAAACGCTCTTGGATTCGTCACGGAAATCGTCGAGGGATCAAGGTAGTTTAGACACCCAGCCTGAAATCGGAGCTCACACGCACGGGCAAAAAAGCTCATCGCGCGTTCGTTATCTTGTTCGACATGCACCCCTGAAACGTAGTGCGCTCCCATCTCATTGCAGGCCCAGCCAGAATTGTCAGTGCAATAGGTCGACTCTAGCAGCAGCAAGCGATCACACCCATGGGCTTTGCCCTGTTCACACGCGTCCGCCCAAAAGGGAAGACTGTCACCCACATGTCGAGTGTCCGTTTTCCCAAGGAGTGACATGCCCGCAAAAAAGAGAATCCACACAGCCATATGAATCAGATTGGTTCTTCGACTGGGAGTAACACCAATACCCCACCGCTCAAGAAACTGGTTCTTGCGCAGCGGCAGTACGACACGGTCGATCCACTGCACACTCAGATTCAACAAGGGGACACACAGAAGTTTGTCGTAGAACGTTGGCGCGCCGAAAAAACTGAGAATGGTATACAAGGCAAAAACGCCTAAGCCGTACAACACACCAAAAACCAGTTTACCCGTGGGAGTCCGTGGAGAGGTGGAGGGGTCGGTGACGAGCAAGTGTAGACCCAGGAATACCGCTGTCGGAATTTCAGAATCAAGAAAATAGGGGACTCCTGAAATGGAAAAATACAGGGCGCTCAGCCCAAACAACACCATCGCTGCGGAGGCAGCCACCAGCGTGATGGAAAAGAAGTACATCACCACAAGACCGACAAGGAACAAATACGTATAGATCCCGGGAGCAAGGCTCAAGGTGCTCGCAATCTGCGGCCCCCACGAGATATCGGTCGTGTTCGTCGTGATTAAGACAAGGGAGAACAGCCCTAGCGTAAATGCCGAGGGATTAAAGATATGCACCAGGCGCCCTTCACGATGCCATCGAACAAATTCCTTGCCGAGGAACCCGATGGCAATCATGAGAAACTGTAGGTAGAACCAGTCATCGCGAAACCACAGAAAAAGATTGGTGCTGAAAATAATGGGAAAGGGGCCCATCCCAAGCTGATAGGATTCACGTCGCGACCACGACAACATCATGTCAAAACTGAAGGCGAAACACAGCTGAGCCAGAAGAAGAATCGCATGCTCCTGCACTGGCTGCCAATGTGCGCCCCAGTAAGCATAGACCGACGTGTGAACCATCGCCTGGATATAGTGCTGAGGCTTAAGTGATACGATAAAAAACTTGGTGACACCTCGAACGGCACACGACCTCAACAAGAAGATTTGCCAGAGGGCCAGTACCGCGCAGGCTCCCCACACTGAGAAAACCAAAACATCGTTACTTTGCACGCGAGGGGTAAAGGAAAGCAGGAACAAAGCGAACGTGAAGAGCGCAGGCACCTTCAGGATATGCGGTCCCGTGATTAACGGGGATTGGCTATCTTTTTGTGCTGCACTGGAGGTCTTTGCCAATTTTTGAGTCGTTGGATTTTTGTGTTTCTTTGTTGCAGACAACATGGACTGAACTCTTCTTATATTGGCGTTTGAGCTGAAAAAGATGATAAACCAGCGACATGGTCAATTCAATTTGATTCCCCCTACTGTCTGTCCCGCAACGGGAGGAGTTCTTTCACTTTATGCTGTGAAACGATTACACTCTGAGCCGATTCGTTCGCAACATAACGACAGTTCACCTTCACAGAAACAAGTGCCCATACGGGCGCTCCCCTAGACGACGTACGGAGTAAAAACATGTTGAAGCAACTCGTAGGAATCGGCTTGCTCATAGCCAGTACATCAGGAATGATTACAGTGTCCGCTCAGCAGGCGGAACCCACACCGGCAGAATTGGCAGCACAGGCAACAGATACACGACAATCCCTGTTTAAACTGCTTCGCTATAACCTGAACATGATCAGCGGGATGGCACGCGGAACCGTCGAATTTGATGCGGCGGTAGCAGAACGCAGTGCGAACAGAATCGCGGCACTGGCGCCCATGATTCCAGAATTGTTTGCCGCTAACGACACTCGTGCTTTTGATGTTGAAACTGAAGCGCTGCCCATCATCTGGGATCGCATGGACGAGTTCACGGAGAAAGCGAATAACCTGTTGAATGCAGCGAACACCTTCGCGGCAACTGCGCGCGGCGGGGATCGCAATGCCATCCTCGGCGGTGTACGAGCCTTCGGTGGCAATTGTGGTAACTGCCACGAAACTTTCCGAGAAGATTAAATCAGAAACTCTTTCCGGCCTGGGTGTTTGCTCAGGCCGGATTACTGCTGAGAGGTGAAAAACGCTGCAAGCGCCGACCGGTCTTCATCCGTCAATTGGCTGGTATTGTGTTCGATGACAGATTCCATTTCACCGCCGACAAATTCCCCATCGGGCTTCATTCCCAAGAGTAGAAAGAACGCGAAATCGTCCCTGCCCCACCCCTGCAGTGATTCTGAGTCAATAGCATCCGCATGACTCTCGCCCAGAGTGGCCCCGGCAAACTCCTGACTAAGTAAAGGTATTCCCAGTGCATTTCGCGGCGTGTGGCATTCTCCACAGTGCCCAAGATGACGCGCTAGATAAGCGCCGCGTTGAATGTCATTTGAGTCTGCGCTGATCTCTGGCGCGGTGTCGTAGAGATCGGCAAATAAGTTCCAGCCACTTAGCATCCAGCGGAATAACCATGTGGGTAATTCGTGTTCCGGAACGTCGTTTTTTACCGGCGCCTGCGCCATCAGGTAACTCGCAAGATCCACAACATCCTGTTCCGTTAATCCGGCGTATGCGCGATAGGGAAATGCTGGAAAATAAAAACTACCGTCAGGAGTCCTTCCGTGCTGCAGGGCTAAGAAAAAGTCACTGGAATCCCAGTCTCCGATGCCCGTCTCAGTGTCAGGAGTAATGTTAGGGGCATAGAAGGTACCAAAATCAGAAACCAGCGCCTTGCCTCCACTTAGGCCGGGAGTATTTTCTCCCTCATGACAACTGATGCATCCGCCGGCATAGGTGAGATAGGCACCACGCGCAATGGCCTCGGGTGAGCTCTCCAGGTCAGGTGAGTTAACGGAAGGCATTGAAAAAAGTGCGATGAATAACACGCCTGCAAGAACGAGCACTCCGAGCAAAACGCTAACTGATCTATTCATACACAATCCCTGAATGTAATTCGGACTTCGAGTGCCTTCTGCGAAAATTTATGAAAACTGACAGAAAGTATAGCGAACTGGGATATTTGGAAAATAGCTTTGTGTCGAGAACAGATTGCGTGAAGGGGATTCACGCTTTTCGACGGCTGGTCTGCTTTCATACTTTCGCCTGAGCGGGGACTTTTCCGTCCGCGAAAAAAAAGCCCCAACCTGTAAGGTTGGGGCTTTTTGGTTTAAGAGCCTGACGAT
>CAZICZ010000008.1:0-171960 GCA_964538025.1 uncultured Klebsiella sp.
GGCAGGAGGCTGGCCGCTGTTTCCCCGCCGGGCATGCCAGTGGCGCGTATTGCTGGTTGGGCCTGTATTTTCTGGCGCGACTTTACTGGCCTAAATGGCAGTGGCCGGTGCTGGCGGGGGTTGTCGGGCTGGGGCTGATATTCGGCATTGCACAGCAGCTGCGCGGTGCCCACTTCGTGTCCCACGATGTCTGGACGGTGTATATCAGCTGGATGTCGGCGGTGCTGTGCTACCGCTTTGTGTTTCGCCTGCCGGAGCCGACTAGCGGCCCAGCAGGTTCGCCGGTGAGAACTGGTCCGTCAGCACGCGGCGCGTCTGATCCCAATCGGGCTTAGTGCCCATGCGGCCGGGAAACTCCAGAATCTGGACACCGTAGGGCTTCAGGGGTTCGTAAAGGGGTTGAGCGTTGGCCTTGAGCTCTCCCTGATTGGGCAGAGGCTTTTGCTGGGCAATGATCACGCGGTTGCCCGAGCCGCTCATCTTCAGGTTGAAGAACTCCCCGAAAACGGCGCGGTAGGTCTCTGACTCATGTGAGTAGAGGCTGCTGGTAGAGAAGGTATTGGAGATCAGCACCCCGTCGGGCGTCATCACCTTCTTGACCTCCTCCAGAAACTCCTGGGTCAGCATATGCTCGGGAATGTATTCCCCGGTAAAGGCATCGAGCACGATGAAGTCGAAGGTGCGCCCTTCCAGCCCGGCCCGCTTGATGAACACGCGCGCATCGACCACGTGGGTCTTGACCTTGTCGCTTTCCTGATACTGAAAAAACTGCTTGGCCACATTCACGACCGCCTGGTCAATTTCCAGCACTTCGATGGTGGCCTCGGGGTAGAGGTCATGCAGCGCGGTGGGCAGCGTGCCGCCGCCCAGACCGGCAATCAGGATATTTTTCGGATTGGGATTCACCAGCAGCCCGGCCATGGTCATGCGGGCATAGTGAAAGACGAATTCCTTCGGGTTATACATGTTCATGCAGGTCTGGTTGCGTTCGCCACGCACCGCGTTGAAGAGCAGGCAGCGGCGTCCCTCGACCTCTGTCACAAAGATATTGCGATACACCGAACGCTCTTCGTGCAGCGTCTCAGCACTGACGAGCCCACTGAAAAGAGAACCACACATGACGAGACTGAAGGCCAGGCACTGCCGCCAGAAGGCTGTGCCGCGGTAAAGCGTTGTGTCAGTTTTCATAGCGATGCACTCCTGCCGTTTCCCGAACCGGCCATTGATGAACGAGCGCCACGGCCGATCCGCACAGCAGCAGGGCGCCAATGGACCCCCACATGATGGTGTCGATCTCAAACCAGAGGACGAAGTAAAACGATGTCAGCAGCGTGCCCAGCGCACTGCCGAGCGTGGAAACAAAATACAGCATGCCCGCCATGCGACCGCTGTGCTCCTCGGAGCTCACGAGCAGCCGGATGGAGTACGGCGACACCATGCCCATCAGGCAGATGGGCAGGAAGTACAGTAAGGTCGCGGCGATCAGCGACCCGTAACGGGGGTCCTCGATGCTGAGAAAGACCTTGGTCATGGTCCACTCGCCCAGAAAGATGATGGGCAGGGACAGCAGGGCTGACAGGAAAAAGAATCCGGCAAAGGTGCGATGGCTCGGGTTGCGCGAGGAAAGCCTTCCTCCCCACAGATAGCCCAGCGAAAGCGAGAGCATGAAGATGGTGATGATGCTGCCCCAGACATACACACTGGTACCGAAATACGGTGACAGCACGCGGCCGCCCAACAGTTCAATCGTCATGATCACAAAGCCGTTCAGGAAGGCGGCTAAAATGATCACATTCTGCATCAGGGTGTTCTTGCTGGCGTGGGTCACGGCGGTTTCTTCTTGTGTTGATGGTCGTGTGTAGACGTGCGTGTCTGGCAGTGGGCAGGCGTTCACCGGTGCCTGAAAATACGTGATCTCCCCGGGGTAGGTCAAGGCAGGCACCGGGCGCTGTCCCTCGTCTAAATTTTGGTCAATCAATTGCCAGCCCCGGCAGGCGGGCGTATTCTTGCCGCGCCGTTTTCTCTGGCTGCGCACGGATGCCTGCGGTCCCTACTAAGAACCCGATTTCGCCCACTTCTGTTCACCGGTCCCGCAAGGACCAGGACACCGCCTATGGCTGACACCGCGCCTCCCGCCCCCGCGGCGACTCCCGCTGCCCCGCTGCGCCTCAGCCTGGGCCGACTGGCCGCGCCCACCATTGTGGGCAATCTGCTGCTGTCGCTGGTGCATCTGGCGGCCATCAAGATCGTCGCCAGCCTCGGCGACGCCGCTGTCGCCGCCGTCCTCGCGGCGGACCGCATCTACATGGCGATCCAGCTCATCGTGTTCTCCATCACCGTCGGCACCACGGCGATGGTGGCGCACGCCTGGGGCGCCCGCAACCCGGATGAGGCCGACCGTGTCATCAAGGTCTCCATGGTCATTGCATTGGCGGCCTCGCTGCTGCTGTGCCTCCTGATTCCCTTCCTGGCACAACCCTTGGTCGGCATCTTTGGCCTTGAAGGCGCGCTGCTGGTCGAGGCCGGCCAGTATCTCCAGATTCTGATCTACTTCAATGTGTTCTTTGCCTTTCTGGCGGTTATCAGTGCCGGCCTGCGGGCGGCAGGCGATACCCTGACGCCGGTCTGGGTCGTGGCCATCGGCAACCTCGTGAATATCGCGCTGGCCTATGTGCTGGTGTATGGCGCCTTTGGCCTGCCCCAGTTCGGCGTGCAGGGCGCGGCCTTTGCCTCCGGACTCTCCTATGCCGGGGTAGCGCTGGTGTTTTTGCTGCTGTGGCAACGGCAGAAGTTGATCCTCAAACCGCGACGGCAGGCGTTCTTCACCCGCGAACGGCTGGCGCATCTGGTGCGCATCGCTGTGCCGGCCGGTATCGAACAAACCCTGTTCAACGTGTCCATCATCAGTTTCATGTGGGTGGTGTCCCTGTTCGGAACCGAGGCCTTCACGGCCTACGGGATCGGGGTCAACATCCTCTCGCTGTCCATTGTGATCGGCATGGGTTTCTCGATTGCGACCTCCACCATGGTGGGACAGCATCTGGGCGCAAAGCAGCCCGAGGAGGCTGAGCGCGCCGCGTGGCGCAATCTGCGGATCGCCTTTGGCATCATGCTTAGCATCGGGATTGTCCTGGGGGCCAATGCCCGCACGATCGGGGGCTTTTTTGTGTCGAGCCCCGAGATTCTCGACAACCTTGTCGCCCTGACGATCATGGTGGCCCTCGTCCAGCCGATGATGTCGATCGAGTTCACTCTAGGAGGCGCACTGCGCGGGGCCGGCGACACCCGCTCCCCGGCCCGCATCATGTTTACCGGCATATTTTTCGGCCGGGGCGTCATGACAGCGCTCTTCTATTTTGCCGGGCTGGGGGTGTGGTGGATTTATGCCGCGCTGATTGCGGACTACATCATCAAGTCCAGCATGTACCTGCAGATCTTTCGCAAGGGGAAGTGGAAGCGCGCCTTCGAGCGCAGTGCCCGCAAGCAGCGCAAGCGAGCGGAGGCCAAGGCCCTCAAAGCCCGGAAGACGCCATGACGCGCTCGCACATGCGCTGCAGGCTGTGGACTTTGTGGATCATGGTGGCAAACCGGGCATCGCGCGTCAGTCCCTGGGCATAGCGGGTGTAAATCTGCTGACCGATCACCGCGAGGCGGAACAGGCCGAAGCAGAAATAAAAATCGAAACGCTCGACCTTCAGCCCCGTGCGCTCAGCGACGCGGGCAACAATTTCGGCACGGGTCGGGGCGCCGGGAACGTCGCTGGGCATCGCGCGGAACCGGCGATAATCCTCCGGATCTGTGGCCTCCACCCAATAGCCAAGCGTGCACCCCAGATCCATCAAGGGATCCCCCACCGTCGCCATTTCCCAGTCCAACACGCCAAGAATCTTCAGCGGGTTTTGTGCGGACCAGATGACATTGTCCAGCTTGTAGTCGTTATGAATCAGGCTGGCGAGGCCGCTGTCGGCAGGCATTGTGTCATGCAGCCAGCGCATGGTTTTTTCAAAATCCGGCGCATCGGCTGTCACTGCATCACGGTAACGCGCACTCCAACCCTCGACCTGACGCTTCACATAGCCTTCCGGCCGGCCAAAGGTGTCCAGTCCCGCCTTCTTCAGATCGATGCCATGCAATTCGCCCAGCACGTCGAACAGGGTGAAAAACTGTTCGCGCACCTGCGCGGGGCTCAGGTGCAGGGACGCCGGATAGTCCCGACGAATCACCACCCCGGACAGGTAGGACATCAGGTAGAAATCGCAGCCCAGCACCGCATGGTCCTGACAAAAATGCAGGGGGGTGGGGGCATAGGGAAAGACACCGTTGATGGCAGACAAAATTCTGAACTCGCGACCCATGTCGTGGGCGGAACGCACCTTGCTGCCGAAGGGAGGGCGCCGCAGCACCCACTTTTGCTCTCCGACGCTGAGCAGATAGGTCAGGTTCGAAAACCCGCCGGGAAATTGCTGCACCTGCAGCGAGGAAAGATCGCCTCCCAGCACCGGCTGCAGATATTCCCGCAAACGGGCGATATCCACTTCCTCACCCTCCCTGACCTCGGTGGCCTTGTCCAGCAAATCCCTGTCGTTCACGCGCCGCTGCTCCTCACTCCTAGCGATAGGTAATTTTTTCACGCAAGCCCGGTTTTTCCAGATGGGCAAGTCCATTGAACAGCGTCAAGGATACACGCCCGCCGCCATAGCGAATACGGGTCACGGCACTGTTATTGACCATCCAGTTCGCAGCAATCACCTGCGAATCCGGCAGGCCGAGCACGCGCTGTAGTGCCAACGCAATGACGCCTCCCGAGGTTGCCACCAGCACGCGGGCTCCTTGGTTGTGCCGCGCCATCAGGGTATCGATTGCGGTGTGCACCCGCGCCTTGAAACTGAGCCAGGGCTCAAAGCCGGTGTCCTGCGGGCCGGGCTGCAGGCGCGCCGCAATCCAGTGCGAGGTTGCAGCTTCAAAGATCAATTGGAAGGCCTTGCGATCAAGAATCGGGAGCTCCACGGGCTCGGGGGACACATGATGATCGCGCAGATAGATGCCGATCAGGGGGGTGCCGTCGTACTCGTTGAGCCCGGGCTCGATCATCGGGGCAGTAGCGCCCTGTACCAGAGGCAACAGCCGTTCGGCCGTTTCGCGCTGACGGAGCAGTGTTCCACAATACAGGTGATCGAAGGTTTCGCCGGTGTCCGCCCAGTGGCGGGCGAGCAGATCAACCTGCTCCTCCCCCAGGGGGGACAGTTTGTCGTAGGAGTGTGCGCCGAATGACGCCTGCCCGTGGCGGACGAGTATCAGTTCACTCACGTGAGACGCCTGCCTTATAAGCGTGCGTAACGCAGGGTGTGGTAATCGGCATTGCCAAACATCAGATCGATGCCGCTGACCCGCTTGAAGTAATGGCCGACATCCAGCTCGTCGGTGATACCGATTCCGCCATGCAGTTGCACCGCCTCCTGCCCGACAATGCGAATGGCTTTGCCGACACGGCTTTTTGCGGCGGACACCGCCTTTGATTTCTCCGCTGCACAAATGTCGCTGTCCAGTTTCATGGCCGCCATGATCACAATGGAGCGTGCCAACTGGCACTCAATGAACATCGTAGCCATCCGGTGTTGCAGCGCCTGGAATGTCCCGATGGCAGTGCCGAACTGTTTGCGCGTCTTGCTGTATTCGACCGTCTTTTGCAGCAGCATGTCCATGGCGCCAATCGCCTCGGCGCTCACACACAGGGTGGCGCGGTCCACTGCCTGCTCCAGTGCGGCGAACGCCTCGCCCTCCTGCCCCAGCAGAGCACTTGCAGGCACACGAACACCCTGCAGATTCACGTGCGCTGCGCGGTGCCCGTCCACAGTGGGGTAACCGTGTCGCGTGACGCCCTGCGCACCGGCCTCCACCAGAAACAGTGAAATACCCCCGCTCTCCAGGGATTCACCACGGGTGCGGGCACTGACAAGAAGGTGGTCAGCATGCTCGGCATTGAGCACAAGCACTTTACTGCCCGTGAGCACATAGTCATCACCCTCACGCACAGCGCGAGTGCTGACATTGGCAAGATTATAGCGACTCTGCGGCTCATACAGCGCGCAGGCTAATTGCACCGAACCTTCCATAATGGCCGGCAGCAGCGCATCCTTCTGGGCCTCGTTGCCCAGGGTGGCGACAAGGCCTCCCCCCAGCACTGCGGTTGGAATGAATGGCTCCACCACCATGGCCTTGCCAAACTCTTCCATCAGCACCATCAGGTCTGTGGCAAGCCCCCCGAAGCCGCCGTCGTCCTGCGAGAAGGGCACGGTCAGCCAGCCCAGCTCCGCAAACAACGCCCAATGCGCCTCGCTGTAGCCCTTGGGGCTGGCGAGTATCGCCTTGCGGTCGTCAAAGGAATAATGTCTGTGCACAAACTTCTGCACGCTTTCTTGCAGCATCTGCTGCTCTTCGCTGTATGAAAAATCCACGCTGATTCCCACTCGCGCCGAAGCGCTGTTTACAGGCCCAATACGGCCTTGCAGATGATGTTTTTCTGGATCTCGTTAGACCCGCCATAAATGGACGATTTGCGGTTGTTGAAATAGGTCAACGCGGCCGCCGCTTCCCCGTGGCGCCCAATCACATCGCCGGTATAGCTTTCCTCAAACTGTTCGGGGACATAGGGCAGGCACTGCCAGGCAGCAAGCTCCATATACAGCTCATCGATGGACTGCCCAAGTTCAGACCCCACGATCTTGAGAATGGAAGACTCCGGCCCCGGTGCCTTGCCAACGCTGACCGCGGCGAGCGCGCGCAGCTCGGCATATTCCAGCGCGAGCATCTGCATCTCTGCTTCCGCAACCTTGCGACTGAAAAGGGGGTCCTGTGCCAGCGTGCCTCCATTGCCATCGGACGCCTCTGCCGCCAGCGTGTGCAGTTTTTCCAGCCGCACCTTGGAGCGGGGCACACCGGCAATATTGGTGCGTTCGTGCGTCAGCAGCACCTTGGCGTAGGTCCAGCCCTTGTTCTCTTCCCCGATCAGGTTTTCCACCGGTACCCGCACATTGTCGAAATGCACTTCGTTCACTTCCGGCGTGCCGTCGATCAGGACGATGGGGGAGACCTTGATGCCTGGGGACTTCATGTCGATCAGCAGAAAGCTGATCCCTTCTTGCTTCTTCACCGAGTTGTCGGTCCGCACCAGACAGAAGATCCAGTCAGCGTACTGCCCCAGCGTGTTCCAGGTCTTGGTGCCGTTGACGACATAGTGATCGCCGTCCC
The DNA here is from genome assembly GCA_964538025.1 of uncultured Klebsiella sp. Classification (GTDB taxonomy): domain Bacteria; phylum Pseudomonadota; class Gammaproteobacteria; order Pseudomonadales; family Pseudohongiellaceae; genus UBA5078. The sequence goes on from CAZICZ010000008.1 coordinate 7,249, forward strand.
GCACCGCGGTCGTCTTTAAAGAGGCAAGGTCGGACCCGGAGTTGGGCTCGGAGTAGCCCTGACACCACCACACATTGCTTTCGAGAATGTCGGGCAGGAAGCGCTTTTTCTGCTCCTCGTTGCCATAGGTGAAGATGACCGGGCCCACCATTTTCATTCCGAACGCGATGGGTTCGGGCGCGCCGACGCGGGCCATTTCTTCCGCAAAAATGTACTTCTGGATGGCCGTCCATCCCGTGCCACCGTATTCCACTGGCCAGTTGGGTGCGGCCCATCCCTTGCGATAGAGAATCTTCTGCCAGCGAACGAAGTCGTCCTTTTCAAGCCGCAGGCGATTCTCGACCTTGTGGCGAATGTCCCGCGGAAATTCCGACTCCAGAAAGGCTCTGGCTTGCTGCTGGAATTCCAGCTCTTGCGCGGTGAAAGCGGCGTTCACGAGGGGGTCTCCTTGCTAGAAATGGCATCGGGCGAGCCGATTTGGAAGCCGACTCTATCACTTTTGCAAAGGCTTGAAAACGGAAAATCGAGCAAATGTTCGATTGTCACCGCACAACGGTAGGCGCTTGTATTGCGAAGGAAAAGTGCGCGGGTTCGCGGCTCCAGAGGGCAGCGCGATGAGCGAGGGGGAGCGGGCAAAATGACGGCGGGGCATGCCCCGTGATCAGGAGAACCGGATACGGCGAATCGCTTTGAAGCCCGCGTTCCATACCAGCACGGCAAACACCACAAGGCTGGGCAGCACGAACATCAGCAGTGAAGAAATGTGCTGCGTCGAAAGCCCGAGCAGGCCGATCACTGCATAGGCAAGCGCACTCAGCAGATGGGCCAGAAGATAGAACACAATCAGTCCATGTCGGGTCGCACTGTTGGCGCTGGCCTGGCCGGCAAGCAGCCAGCGCAGTGCAAACGGAATACCGAGGAGATCGGTGGGCCAGAACAGCAGCAGATTGAGATTGTGATGCAGATCCAGATGGGCCGATTTCAGCCAGCCGAAACTCATGATGCTCCCGTAAATGCCGCTGCTGAGCATAACCACCAATCCCAGGGCCCCCATCAGGCGATAGCCCACCGCCGGATTGCGCAGGGTAACGCCGGACTGGCTGCCAAAGGACGACAAAGGAATCCGGCGCAGCATCAGCAGCAAGACGAGCACGGGCACCAGCAGCCCGGCCCCCAGCAGGTAATAGGCATTGGGCTTTGCCGCGGGCGGCGCAAATTCCATCAGCACCGCAGACTCTTCCAGCAGACGCTGGGGCTGCCCGTTGAGGCGAAGGTCGGAGGAGGATTCGCGCAACTCCTGCCTGAGCTGCGCCGGCAGAAACATGTGCTCCCATTGCGTCATGCGACGGTCGATGTTGCCGTTCATCAGAATGTCGAGCGATACCGCCACCGCAGGCACCGAGGCATAGTGGGACAGCACCTCATCGCGGTAGGTGCGCAGTGTGGTGGCCTGATTCTGGGCGAACAGGCGACCGTCCAGGGCTTCGTTCAGGTAATCCCGCACGCGCGTTGTGCAATTGTCGTAAAAGTAGTGGTAGTCGTAGACGATGTTTTCCTCGCGCAAATTCCAGGCGAGGCGTTTGTACAGCGTGGCTTTCTGCGCGGCAGTCAGCATGAGTTTGTCTTGCCAGACACTGCGCTGCTCGCGCTCATAGCGGCCAAATTCCCAGGCGGGCGGCGAGACACCTAGCTGATAGGGCAGGATGCCCCGAAGGAAATTGCTGGCAAAGGTGACGTTGCCGACGCTGGTATCAAACAGACCCCAATTGAACACGAGATCGGAATTGCTGTTGCGGTCGGTCACGCGCAGGGCGGTGTGGCCAAAGTTGTCCCACACCTGATCGCCCACATCCACCGTGATCAGGTAAAAATCCACCAGGTCAAAATTGGCGGGCAGCAGGATGGAGGCATCGTCCGTAATGGGCGGCAGAGTCGGCGCGTCGGCGGCCGTTGCGACTCCCGGGGCTCCCACCAGCGCAATCAGGGCAAGCAGCCCCAGCGCGACGCGGCGAACGCGGGCGGACAGGGGGGCATGGGAGACGAAGGGAGTCAATGAATGCAGGCTGCCGTGTAGAGTCGGTTGAAGTGCGTTGGTCACCCGGCGCACTGCGCCAGGTGGCGGCAATCATATCAAAGAAACCGTCTCGATCAAGCAGCCTTTTAAATTGGCACATGAACAAGCGCATGTAAGCCAAGGATTCATCTGCATTAATTTCAGTGAATCTGCTCCCAGGGCATGGGCAGGCCTCGCAGCGCACGCACCTTGCAGACCTTGAGCCAGTAATTCATGACAAAGTGCTGGTCACGCGCGAGCGCCAGCAGCTTTTGCCGGACCTCCATCACGGAACAGTGAGGCAGCATGCGGGCAATCTGCCAGATTTCTTTTTCCTGCACATCGACGTCCAGAATGCCGTTATAGGACTCTGCCATTGCAGAGTGGTTTGCTGTGTATTTCATCGCCATGATTGTCACCACTTCAGATTAAGTCTTTCACACAAGGGATTGATTTCTCGAATGCTGTACATTTATACACTATGTATTTATACAGTACAAGCAGGCGGATGCACACGGCACCGGCAGGGTCTGGCATCGTCTTGAGAGCCGGTTTGTCTGTGCTACACTCCCCCCGCCACCCCGCCCATCAGGAAATCCACCATGACCGATAATCGCCACAATGGCGCCCACGCCCTCGTTAGAACCCTTGTCGCCTCTGGCGTTGAGCTGTGCATCGCCAATCCGGGCACCTCAGAGATGCACCTGGTACAGGCGATGGACCAGGTGCCGGGAATGCGGGCGGTGCTCGGCCTGTTCGAGGGCGTGTGCACTGGTGCTGCCGATGGTTACGGGCGCATGACAGGCACACCGGCAGCAACGCTGTTGCATCTCGGGCCGGGTCTGGCCAATGGCATTGCCAACCTGCACAACGCGCGCAAAGCGGGGACGCCTGTGCTCAATATCGTGGGCAACCACCCGTATTCCCATATCGGCTACGACGCCCCATTGACCTCCGATATCGACACCCTGGCCCGCAATTTTTCGGCCTGGACCAAGTCCTGCAGTACCGCCGATACGCTGGCACAGGACGGCGCGGATGCTGTCACGGCGACCCTGCGCGCGAATCCCGGCGCCGCAGGCCAGATTGCAACGCTGATCGTGGGCGCGGACGCCGCCTGGGGTGAGGCCCCTGGTCCTGGCACGGTAAATCCGCTGCCGCAACGTGCCCGCGTGGACGCCCGGCATATCGAGGCGCTGGCGATTCCGCTGGCGCGTGGCGAGAAAACGGTGTTTCTGCTGGAGCATGAAGGCCTGCAGCCTCAGGCGCTGGAAGCCGCTGCGCGCATTAGAACCCTCACCGGCGCCCGCCTGATGAGCGGCACCTTTCCGGCACGGATCGATGGTGGCCCGGGCGCCGTGGCGGTGGAACGCATGCCCTATTTCCCGGAACAGATTCTGGAAACGCTGGCAGGCACCCGGCATCTGGTCCTCGTCGGGGCGCAGACTCCCGCGAGCTTCTTCGCCTATCAGCACCTGCCGAGCCGGCTTGTGCCGGCGGGCTGCACAGTCCACACGCTTGCCCGCATCGAGGAAGATGCTGTGGACGCACTCCAGCATCTCGCCGACCGCCTGGGTGCTGCAGACAGCGCGATCGGCCGTTTCGAGGCCCAGTCGATTCCGGCGCCTACGGGCGAGCTCAAACCCCGCACGATCACGCAGGCGATTGCCGCCTGTCTGCCGGAGGGGGCCATCGTGTCAACGGATTCCGGCGGCGGCAACGCGGCCTATCCACTGTGTCAGTCGGCAGCGCCCCATACCTGGCTAAGCCTGACGGGCGGATCGATCGGCCAAGGGGGGCCGGTGGCCACCGGTGCCGCACTCGCCTGTCCCGACCGTCCCGTGCTGGCGCTCCTCGGCGATGGCGGCGCGGCCTATACACTCCAGTGTCTGTGGACGCAGGCGCGCGAGAATCTGAATGTCACGACCGTGATTTACGCCAACCGCAAGTACAACATCCTGAATGTTGAATATGCCCGTCTGGGCGTCACGGAAATGGGAGAGGTGGCCGCCAGCCTGTTTGATATCGGTAATCCGGAGATTGACTGGGTGGCGATGGGCAGGAGCATGGGCGTGCCGGGGGCGGTCGCCCATACGGCCGAAGAATTGTGCGCATTGATCACGCGCTGCACGCGCGAACCCGGCCCGTTCCTCATTCAGGCCATGTGCTGAAATCGTCATTGGGCAAATTCGCTACCCACTGGTGAATTTGCCCACGAAAGCGGAGCTCAGCGCTCCCAATAATTCTTTATCTCATTGTTTTAAATAGATATTATTTCTTGCACGGATTTGGCTAGAGTCTTCCTATCGCTGTCGCCGACAGCCCGGTTTCAAGGAGACACTCGACCGCCATGAATTTTTTCTCTGCTTTGCTGACCTTTTGTCTCGTCGTGATTGCCATCCTGATGGCGGTACCGGTGCTCTCTGCCGGGCTGGCCTTGCTGGTCGTCGCCGGCTGCTTCTTCATCTGGTTCCTGCCGATCCTGTTGATTCTCGGGTCCGACGAAACCAGCGGCGGCGAAAAAGCCGCCTGGATTCTCGCGATCATCTTTCTGTCCTGGTTCGCCTGGATCTTTTACCTGCTGCTGGCGCCCCTGAAGCCACGCCGTCGCTATTACCGGTATTGAGTCTGCCTCAGGTCGGCGTGTCCAGCGTGGTGTAAAACGCCTTGGCCTGCTCGTTCCCCTCCAAGGTGTCGGGGTACAGCAAGGTCAGCACCGGAATCACCACTAGCGGAATCAGGGTGGCGGAGAACGTGGGATCGCTCCACTCGCCCAGCACGTGAATCGATTCGTACCAGAACTGGGGGAAACCACCGGCCGTGGCGAACTCGGCTCCGTCAAACAGGGTATTCAGCGACCAGTGCAGCAGGCCGGTCACGTAGCCGGACAGAATGCCGTAGAACGCGGCGCGCTCACTCGTCCGGCGCCAGTAGAACAGGTAGGCAATGGCGATTGCGGGGGGCACCACCATTGCAAATCCCAACAGCAACAGCTGCAACACTGAGGAGATGTTGGCCTGCCAGGCAATCACAGTGGCCACCAATCCATAAATGACGGAGGTGAGCTTGTAGGCTTTCAGGCGTTTCTCCTGCGAGAACTGCTTGGAGCCCGGCACCCAGTCGTTCACAAACATGGTTGCGCTGCCCAGCAGCATCGGCGCCCCTGACGAAATCAGCGCAGCGAGCACGGCTGCCAGCGCAATCCCGCCCAGAATCGGCCCGGTATCAATCGCCAGCTGGGTGATATTACGGTAGCTGGACAGGCCGGCCTCGGCACCGTAACGCGCGAAGGTTTCCAGACCGATCAGGCCGGCGACAAAGGGCATCAGGGCGGCCAGCACCCCTGCCAGTACAAAGCCCGGAATAAGGCTTTTTTCCGATTTGGCAGCCGCCGCGTAATTTGCATAGATCGACACGGCGGGCGTATGCAGGGTCGCCGAAAGCGACAGGGCCACGATGCTGATCCAGCCGATGCTGGTGAGGCTCCACCAGGTGTCCTTGTCCATCTCGGCAGCGTCCAGGGCCAGATTGGCCTTCTCTACCGTCGCATCCCATCCTCCCATGTCCTGCATCGCGAAAAACGCGACAATGGCAAGGCCGATAATCACGATAGCGCAGTGCACGAGGTTGGTGACGGCCGTTCCCTTGAGCCCGCCGGTCGCGGTGAAGAAAATGATGACGAAGCCACCAATAAACACCGAGATGCCAAAAGGAAGACCCGTGACCCCCGTGATAATGGAACCGATCACGAAGGGTTCAATGATGTTGACCACTAGGTATTCCGTCTGTACGCACAGGCTGGTGAGCGACTGGCAGCGGCGGGAGCCGTAGCGCATGTCAAACACCAGACCCACACTGGACAGCGCAAGCCGCCGATAGGGGATCGCGAAGAAAATGCCGACGAGGGCGAGCGCCGTAAAGGAATTGATGCCGTACCACAGATTGCCGAGCCCGCTGGTCATGACATCGCCGGCGACTCCGTAGGTGCCGGCGCCGCCAATGCGGGTTCCCGCTATCCCTGCCGCCAGCAACCAGACGCCCATGGAGCCGCCACCGGTTGCCCAGTCCCGGTCACTTTTGTTGCTTCGGTTGAGATACACGCCCGCAAGCGTAAAGAAGGCCAGGTAGGCCACAATCACAATAATGGAAATCACGGATAGCCCCCCGGCTTGTCAGAGTGGAGTCAGCGGCTGTCATCTTCCCTGCAGCCTGCGGGTGATACTACACCACCTCCAGTGGCGACATCTTCCCTAATCGTCTTTCGAGTCCTCATCCTCGTCATCGTCCGGCACCGCGACATCCACCACGGCCCCGGCAACCTTGAACGGCACCTTGGCGACCTCGAGGGTGACATCCACGGCAGTACCCACGACCGCGCCAAGGCAGCCGGTCATGGCACAGCACAGCACACACAGAGCGACGACCTTCCTTGTTCTCATTTCCCTGCCCTCATCATGGGAGCCAATGGCTGAATGTTTTCAATGCCCCTTCCACTTTTGACCATCTCGGCAAATTCCTGCGCGAGCTGACCACTTTCGCGCAACACCGTCTGCCAGACCTCTGCCCGCGTGTCGGCATCCAGGGTTTGAAAATCCTTGCGGTCGGGAATTTTGCCCAAGGGCAGACTGCGCACAAACTCCTCGCTGGGGGCCAGGACCACCACGTTGTGGTAGTGCCGTGCCTGCGGTTTTCGCCAGGGCAGATTTTTGTCAAACCAGCCCGGGGAAAAGCGGGAATAAAAATGGGGGTAGAGCACCAGATCCTCTCCTTTCTGGAACGGAAGATCGAAATGGTAATCGATGAGTCCGCCATCCCGGTACATGCCGGCAGGCGCGCCGGCGATGTTCTTCACGCCCTGCAGCACAAGCGGAATGGCACCACTGGCCAGCAGTGCCGGGCGCACGGTGTCGGCGGTGAGCCGCACAAGCTGTGTCCTGAATTCCTGCAGCGTCGCAAGCGCGGGAGCGGCCGTTCCACTGTAAAAAATCACCCGGTGAAACCAGAGACCGAGCAAGGACCTGTGCACGGCATTGCTCAAGGCGGCTAGTCCGAGACCCGCCATCAGCAGCGGTGAAGATTCTGACGCCACCAGGCTTCGCCCGCGGTTGGCGACGATGTGAAGATGAATCCAGGGATTGCTGGCAATTTCCTGAGCCCCCTGCTCCCCCAACACGATATCCACGAGTTTGGCAGCTTCTTCGCTGATTTCCGCGACGCTGGGGGAGTCTGAATAGCGCTGTCCCGCATAGTGGGTGGCGAGGCGTTCAATGCCTCCCACCGGGTCGGCGAGACCGAGACAGCTCAATCGCCATGCGCCTGCCGAGGAGCCAAGTGCTACCAAAGGCGACTGACGTCCCGCAAAGAATTCGCCGAACAGGTAGCGGTCGAGACCGTATAACACAAACCATTTGGGACCGCCCGATGCGCCAACGATGGTCGAAAAACTGTCGGCTCGCAGCCCTTCGCGCTGCAGGCGGCGCAGTGCCGTCGGTCCGGCATAAACAGTCAGTGCGGGCATGGCATCGGTGTCCTTACATTCTCGGCTGGCGAAGCGCGGGGCTAACGATAAACCAGAATGACACGGAATGCAGCTGCGCATCGCCGCGGCGCTTCCCGCGTGGATGCCCGGTGCTATACTGCCCTCCTCTTTTTGCAGGCATTTTCCAACCATGCACACCTCCGGCTCCTCCGACGTTCGCAAACGCCTCGTGCTGCTTGGCGGTGGCCACAGCCATCTGTCGGTGCTCATGGCGTTTGCGAAAAAGCCCCAGCCCGGCCTGGAACTGTGCCTGATCTCCCACGACATCGAGACCCCCTATTCCGGTGCGCTGCCCGCGTATCTGGCCGGCACCGCGCCCGAAGACGCCCTCTTTCTCGACCTAAGACCTCTTGCTCAGATGGCTGGCGCGCGACTCATTCAGGCCGAAGTCAGCGCTGTGGATCTGTCCGCGCGTCGGCTGGAATGCCCCGGACGCCCACCGCTGCATTTCGATATGCTCTCCCTCAACCTGGGCTCGCGGCCGGATATTCAGGATATTCCCGGCGCACAGGCATTGGCGCTGCCGGTCAAACCGATCGCGCCCTTCCTGCGCCACTGGGAGCGCGCGCAAGAAGACGCGGCACAGGCGCTCGCGGCAGGCCTTCCCTACACGCTCGCGCTGGTAGGGGGCGGTCCCGCGAGCGTCGAACTCGCCTGCGCCCTGCAGCAACGCCTGCGCAACGCGCTGGGTCCGCAGGCCCTTGCCGGGCTTCACGTCCACCTGTTCACCCGTGCCCCCGCGCTGTTGGCCGCGCAGGGTGTCCGGGCCAGCGCCCTTGCGACACAGGCAATGCAGGAACGCGGCATCACGGTTCATCTGCACAGTCGCGTCACGGCGCTGACGCGCGACAACTTGCACTTCGTCTGCGGCCCTGTACACCAGGAAGAGACATTGAGCGTAAATGCCTGCGTCATTGCCACGGGAGCCAGTGCCCCGGCGTGGCTGCGCGATACCGGTCTCGCGCTGGACGCGCAGGGCTTTATTTGTGTCAACGACTGCCTGCAGTCCCTGAGCCACCCCTTTGTCTTTGCGGCGGGCGATATCGCCAGCATCGCCGGGGCGCCCCGCCCGAAATCCGGCGTTTACGCGGTGCGCCAGGGCATGCCGCTGGCACGCAATCTTCGGCGGTACGCGCTGGGAGAGCCTTTGCGTTCCCATTCGCCGCAGCAAAAGGCCTTGGCCCTGCTCAGCATGAGCGATGGCACCGCCATCGCGTCACGGGGGAAATGGGCAGCGCGTGGCGCGTGGGCACACCGCTGGAAAACCTGGATCGACGAGCGTTTCGTGCACCGATTTCAGAGACTCCCTGACCCGGGCAGCGCAGGGGACACGGACGCGATTGCAACACCCGAGACCCCGCTGCCCCGAGCACAGGCGCCTGCGATTCGTTGCGCCGGGTGTGCCGCGAAGCTGGAAAGCAATCTCCTCACGCGCGTACTGCCAACCCTTCAGGTGTGCCGGCAGCCTGACGTCGACTCATCGCTGGACACCGTCGAAGATGCCGCGCTGATTCGAGTGGATGCACAGCGCATGTTGTTGCAAACCGTTGACCACTTTCATGCCTTCCTTTCGGACCCCTACCTGTTTGCCCGCATTGCCACCAATCACTGCCTAAGCGATATCCATGCCATGGGGGCGACGGCGCATTCCGCGCTGGCGATTGTCGGGGTTCCCCATGCCGCGCCGCATCTCATGGAAGATACCCTGCGTGAGTTGATGACGGGCTGCACCGAGGTCCTCAATGCGCATAACACCGCGCTGATCGGAGGCCACAGTGCCGAATCGGCGCAGCTCAGTTTTGGCCTGAGCGTCAATGGCTTTGCCCAGGCCGACGCAATCCTGCGCAAATCCGGCGCACAGCCCGGCGATGTGCTGATTCTGACCAAAGCCTTGGGCACGGGCGTCCTGTTTGCTGCCGACATGCGTTACCGCGCCCGCCATCGCTGGATTGCTCCCGCCCTGGAACAGATGCAACGCTCCAATCAGCTGGCGGGATTGCTGTTCCTGCAACACGGCGCCCATGCCTGTACCGACGTGACGGGCTTTGGCCTGCTGGGCCACCTGCAGGAAATGCTGGCAGACAGTGCACTAGAAGCCCGCCTGATGCTCGACGCGCTGCCTGCGCTCGACGGGGCGCTCGCGTGTTTTGACGCGGGCATTCGCAGCTCACTGCATGCGGGAAATCAGCGACACGCGCACGGCCTGAGCAATCCCGATGCGTTTTCCCGGCACCGGCATTTTCCCCTGCTGTTCGATCCGCAGACGGCCGGCGGACTACTCGCCGCGGTCCCCGCAGATAAGGCGCAGGCATGTCTGGATGCCCTGCATGCGCAAGGGAATGGCAGTGCCCGGTGTATCGGGGAATTGCAGACGACATCCGGCATGAGCACGGTGACTCTCAGTGAACAGGTCGCCGCGGCGCCGACATAGTGTGCGACGGCGGCTTCGGGTATAGTCGCCCTTCCCGTTCAGGCCCGCCGTGCCCTGTCCACTGCCACCACCACGAGAGATTTCATGAAGACACTTGCCCGCCCTCTGACACTCGCATTCCTTGGCCTAGTGCTCACGCTGGCTGCATTGCCCGGCCAGGCGCAGCCGACCGCTTCCGGCGTGATCGACACAGAACTGGCGCAGCGCCATTACCGCAGGGGCAACACCTACAACAACCTCGAACGCTATGACGATGCGATCGAGGAATATCAGTTGTCGATCACCGCCGACCCCAACTTCGCGGATTCCGTGCGCAACCTTGCCAATATTTTTTATTACCAGGAGCGCTACGAGGAGGCGATTCCCCTGCTGGAGCGTTTTATCGCGCTGCAACAGGAAGTGACCGCCGGAAAGATTGCGGCCTATAACACGCTGGGACAGTTGTTGCGCGACGCGCAGCGCTTCGAGGAAGCGATTGACGTGGATGTGCTTGCCATCGAGCACGACCCGGAAAATGCCTCCCAGGTGTACGTCATGGCCAATACCTATTTCAACGCAGGCATGACGGACTACGCGATCCGCATTTATGAAAAGGCGTTGACGGTCAATCCCGCAGACGCCTTCATTCACCGTTCGCTGGGACGCATGTACGAAGAGATGAACCGGCTCCCCGACGCCCTGCTGCAATACCGGGCGGCGGCAGAGTTGGACCCCGCCTCACAGTTCTATCGCGACCTGGTGAGTGGCATGGAAGCGCGCCTGAGCCAGTAAGCGCTCCCGCGCATCCGCGGGCATTTGTGCAATGGCACTGACGCGCGCATAGAAAGTCTCCAGATCGCCCTCTGCCTCCTCCAGCAGCCGCGCAAATGCCGGTACCAGATCGTTGTAGGCGGCGACTGTCGACAGCTGAGCATTGTTCAGCGGGCCCTCAAACCAGCGGTCATACCCGCGATATCCCCAGGCGTCTCGCGCCTTCTCGTAGTCGCTGCGCAAGGCCTGTTGCAGCGCCTGCTTCTGTTCCCGCATGTCCGCCGGTGCCAGGTCGCTCGCATACAGATCCGCGAACTGCGCGCGATAGTCGGCGATCAGCGCCACAAAGGCCGTCTCGATTTCTGCCTCACGCACAAGCGTTGCTTCCCCGTCTGGCAGAGGATGGAGAGCGCTCCATCGCCGCAGCCCTTCCTGCTCCACAAACGTGGCAAAACTCTCGTTGAAGGTGGTATCCCCCGGAAGGTACACCTGCCGATGGGCGAGCTCGTGAAACACCAGCGCGATCAGCCGCTGATCGCTACGACGCAACACCGCACTGGTGAGCGGGTCATCGAACCATCCCAGCGTGGAATAGGCATCGACAGGCCCGCTATAGACATCCAGTTGCTTCTGCCGAAGTGTCTGTGCATATCGCTCGGCTCCCTCTTCGGAGAAATATCCCCGGTAGGACACACAGCCGGCCACCGGGTAACACCAGGTGAGGGGGGAGATCGAAAATTCGGGGGCGGCAAACACGTTCCACAGAACGAAGGGACGCTCCAGCGCCACGAAGCGGCGGTAGCTGTCGCCGGGGCTCAGGTGCAGATCGCTCTGCGCAAAGTCTCTGGCCTGCAGCACCAGGGCGAGCTTGTCGCGGGTCTGCGCATCGAGCGCGTTATCGGTGAGAAGTGTGGCGATATCCTGTCTGGCGAGTAACAGGGATATCTGGCCCCTGGCGGCCTGACCGTAATAGCGAACAGAGTCACAGGAGATGAGCAAGAGCAGCACCGCGGCGCCAAATCCGACGCGCAGCAACGCGCCCATCACGGCGCCTCGCGGGCGATCATGGTCGCGGCACCAATTCGATTTCAAACAGATTTGCCCACAGCTTGCCAGTGACAAACAGGCGACCACTTCCGGGGGCCGCATCGGGAGAGTCGTCTTTGAGCCAGGCGATACCGTTCAGCAGCGCGCCGCCTTCCCCGGTCTGCGTTTCCTGTTCGAGGCCGGTGAGGTCCACCACACTGCGGATGTCACCGGTCGCCGGGTCGATGCGGACGATTTCGTTCGTGGTCCACACATTCGCCCACACCTCGCCGTTGATGTATTCCAGCTCATTCAGGTAGCGGATGGGGCGCCCCTCGAGAGTGACCTCCACCTTGCGCTGCACGGTGAAACTCTCGGGCTCGATGAAGTACAGCGTTGGCGTGCCGTCACTGAGAATGAGCGAGGTGCCATCCCAGGTCAGTCCCCAGCCCTCGGTCGGATGATAATGGGAGGTCAGCGTCTCGAACGTCTCGAGGTCATAGACAAAGACCACATTCGATTGCCAGGTGAGCTGGTAAATGCGGTCTTCCACGATACTGATCCCTTCCCCGAAATACCGGCTCGCCAGACGCTTGCTCTGAAGCACGGTGCCGTCTTCCAGTGAGATCTTGCTCAGGGTGGATAGCCCGTTCCGGCCCGTGCCCTCGTACAGAAATCCGTCGTGGAACTCGAGCCCCTGCGTAAAGGAGGTGATGTTGTGCGGAAAGCGGGACACGATGCGATACCCGTACACGGGCACCTCGGCCATCGCGGAAGCGCTCAGCCCCAAAAGGAGCATCAGGGTCATCAACCGGGTGACAGTGTTTTTCATAGCAACCTGTTCGACATTCAGGACAGGGCTCACCGGCACCTGCTTCGGGGAAATTAGTCTAGGAGGGAAGCACAACCAAGGCAAGCGCGCCCCGTGTGCAGGGCGCGCGTTGGCGGCTCAGCGCAGGAAGGTCTCGATGATCTGCTTCTGCAGCGCCAGGCCATCCGGATCGGCAGCCGTTTTAAGGGCACAAAACTGCCGCGACCATTCGGAGGTGCGAGTGCGCACGGGGGGCTGTTCGGCCTCCAGACACGCGATGACCACCTCGGCCACCTCCTCACAGGTTTGATAAGCCGTGGTGCCCCGCGCTCTGGCACCTCCCAGGTACTGATTCAGGATCGGCAGATATTCATCGTCGATCAACCCCCCGGTTGCCTGCACATGCGCCATGGCCGCATTGACGAACTCGGACCTTATGCCGCCGGGCTCCACCGCTGTGAAATGAATGCCGAAGCTGGGCGTCAGGTAACAGGCCAGCGATTCCGTGTAGCCTTCGACTGCAAATTTGGACGCGCAATAGATTTCGTTAAAGGGTTGACCCACCAACCCTCCCACCGAAGAAATGTTGATGATGTGCCCGGAACGCGCCCGGCGCATGGCGCCGATGACGGCCTTGGTGGTCCGCACCACGCCCATGAAATTGACATTCATGATCCAGGCGATATCCGCCTCGGTGGCCTGCTCTGTCGAACGGACAAAACCGGACCCGGCATTATTGATCAGGGTGTCGATTCGGCCCTCCTTGTCGAGAATGTGCGAGATCGCCGCAGTGACGCTCTGGGTATCCCCCACATCGAGCGCAAGCACCTGCACCGACACGCCCGCTGCGGTCGTTGCCGCGTCCAGAGCAGCGCGCTTTGCGGTATCCCGCATCGTGGCATACACCACATGTCCTTTCTGCGCTGCCTGCACGGCGATGGCAATGCCCAGGCCAGCGGAACAACCGGTAATGACGACGATCTTTGACATGAAACGCTCCTTTCGGGGTCAGGGAGGGGTGTCCGGGCCGCGCGGTGCCCGGCTTTCTGGCCTCGCAGTATGCATGCTAGAGTGCGGCATTACGAGAAAGGATTGCCTTCCTGATGAGGATTCTGTGATGTCTGAGAACTGCCTTTTCTGCAAGATCGCGGCGGGCGAAATTCCTGCCAATATCGTGTACAGCGACGAGCTCGTGGTGGGGTTTCGCGATATCGCGCCGGCCGCGCCGCAACACATTCTGCTCATTCCCCGCAAGCACATTCGCCACGTGGCGGCCCTGACAGAGGGCGACATGGCTCTCATGGGACACATGATGCTGTGCGCCCGCACGGTCGCGGAGCAGGAGGGCTTTGCCCAGAAAGGGTTTCGGTGTGTCATGAACACTGGCGAGGATGGCGGGCAGACAGTGCATCATCTGCACCTGCATCTGCTGGCGGGGCGCGCCCTGCACTGGCCTCCTGGCTAAAGGTTTGCCAGCCCTCGCAGGGCCTCTTCATTGGCCGGGTAGACACCCCGCTCGGTAATCAGGGCGGTCACCAGACGCGCGGGTGTCACGTCGAATCCGTAGTTATTGACCACGCTTTGGGCGCTCATCACCTGCACCCGGCGCATCTCCCCCTGATCGTCCAGACCCTGCATGTGCGAGACCTCGTGGGCATGACGCTGCTCGATGGGAATCTCGCGCACACCATCCTCCAGACTGAAATCGATGGTGGATACCGGGAGGGCCACGTAGAACGGCACATGATTGTCGTAAGCGGCCAGGGCCTTGAGGTAGGTGCCGATCTTGTTGCACACATCGCCCCGGCGCGTCGTGCGATCGCTTCCCACCAGGCACAGATCCACCTCGCCGTGCTGCATGAGATGCCCGCCTGCGTTGTCGACGATCACCGTGTGGTCGATGCCTTCCTGCTGCAATTCCCAGGCGGTAAGAAATGCACCCTGATTGCGGGGACGAGTCTCGTCCACCCAGACGTGCAGGGGAATGCCTGCGAGATGCGCCTTGTACAAAGGCGCCAGTGCGGTGCCCCAATCGACCGTGGCAAGCCACCCGGCATTGCAGTGTGTCAGGACGTTCAACACCTTGGCATCCGGCTGTTCAGCCTTTTTCTTCTGCCAGGCACTGTGCAGCAGGCCGAGGCCATGCTGGCCAATGGCACTGCAGGCGGCCACGTCTTCTTCTGCCAGCAGTTGTGCCAGAACGAAAGCTACCTCGGCACGTGCCTCCGGGGGCGTCGCCTGCAAAACGGTTTTCATCCGCTGCAGCGCCCATGCAAGATTGACCGCCGTGGGGCGTGTGGCCAGCAGCTGCGCACAGACGGCGTCGAGATCCCGCTGCCCCTCGCGCAATGCGAGCATCACGCCAAACGCGGCAGTGACGCCGATCAACGGGGCGCCACGAACGTGCATATGCGTGATGGCCAGGCAGGCGTCGTCGAGCGTACGAAGGGCCCGTGTCTCGAAGTGGTGAGGCAGGCGGGTCTGATCAATGATCATGACCGCGTCTTCCCTCGCATCCCACCACAGCGTTCGCTGTGCCTGTCCGTTCACCCGCATGCCGGTCTCCTTTAAATGACGCGCTCGTTGCCACCGTCGACGGGCACCTGTGCGCCGGTGGTGCAGGCAAAGCGCGACCCCGCCATTGCCACCACCATGGCGGCCACATCCCCGGACGTTATCTCGCGACGCAACACATTGTTGCTCTTGTAGGCCTCGACCGACATGCCGTAATGAGCGGCACGCTGGGCCAGGACCTCGTCCGTCCACAGGCCGGTATCGAACACCGCATTGGGGTGGACGGTGTTGACGCGGATGCCCCGATCCCCCAGTTCGAGTGCGGCGACGCGCGCCAGTTGCGCCAGCCCCGCCTTGGCGACGGAATAGGCGCCCGCCCCCGGGCCTGGTGCCGGCACATTCTTGGAGCCGACAAAGACAACCGCGGGGGAAAAACCCAGCGCCAGAAAGGGGATGCAGCGGGACAGCAGGCGCATCGGCGCACTCAGATTCAGGTTCAGCGAGTGATCCCAATGGGCGACATCCATGGCGTCGAGTGCAGCACTGGGTGGAAAAATCCCGGCGTTGCTGACAAGCACGTCGATACCACCAAAGTGCGCCACTGCGCGGTGTAATGCCTGCGTGACTGCCGTCTCGTCGGTGATATCGCAGACAATGCCAAGCACCTGCCGGGGATCTCCGATCTGCGTGACCGCGGGCGATATATCCAAGGCGACAACGGCGGCCCCCTCGGCAACAAAGGCGTCGACACAGGCCCTGCCAATCCCCGAGGCGGCACCCGTCACGAGGACGACACGCCCCTCGCCCTCGGCACGCGCCTGCGTGCGTTTCAGTTTTGCCTGCTCGAGCTCCCAATACTCCAGCGCAAACTGGTCGGCACGCGGGAGGGCCGTCCAGCCCCCTAGCGCTTCTCCCCACTGAATCGCGCGGACGGTGTGGGCCATGATGTCACTGACAATCTGCAAGCGCTTCGGGTCCGTCGCCACACTGAGCATTCCCCTGTCACGCCACAGTCCCACGCGGGCGACCGGATCAAGACAGGTGTGATGAGGCTGGGCATGATGGGTGAAATACGCGTCATATTCGGCTTTGAAGCGGTGCAAGCCGGGCAGCGGATCGGCGTCAAGGACGGCGGAAAAGGGCTTGGTGTGAAGGCTGTGATCGGGCGTCAGCGGACCGCGCTCGACCCACGTCCCCGCCTCGGGGAGAGAGGCAAAGCCCACGGCCTCTGCCCGCTGATCCCACCGCGCCAGCACGGGTGCACCCAGCAAGGAGCCGGCCTCCCGTCGGAGACGGGCGAGGTGGTGATAGTCGTCCTCCGAAGGCCGACATGGCGCGCTGGCACAGGCCGACCATGCCCCTCGCGCACGCAGTGCCTCTTCGGCGCGAGAGACAAGCGAAATCATGCGGCTGTAACTTGCCTGGCAATCCTCATCAAAGGTAATGATGCCGTGATGCATGAGAATGATCCCCTTCAGGGACGTCCATTCCACCCCCTGTGTCGCCTCATGGACCTGCTGCGCGAGCACGAAGCCCGGCATGACATACGGCAGAATCAGCACATCCTCGCCATAGACCTCTCGCAGCAGCGCCTCGCCATGCGGCGTATTGCTCAGGGCCACGACCGCGTCGGCGTGGGTATGGTCCACATAGCGAGAGGGAATCAGGGCGTGCAGGATCGCTTCCACGGAAGGCGTCGGCGCGGAGGGATTGCACAGGGCTAGACGCAGCTCTCGCATCATGTCGGTGTCGCTCAGTACGGGCAAGCTCGCCAGCGCCCGGAGGTGAGCGAGGCGCACGGGTGCGAACCCTCCGGCCTGAATGCTCTGGAGATCCCAGCCGGAACCTTTCACAAACAGCACGTCTTCCAGATCACCAAAGACATTGCGCATGACGCCCTTCACCGAGGTATTGCCACCTCCGTGCAGGACCAGATCAGCGTCACGTCCCAGCAATTGCGAGCTGTAGACCCGCAGGCCCAGCACCGGGTCCCGGGCGAACTCCCGGGCGTCCTCGTCATTCCAGAGATTCAGCATGGTCTCCCCCACGACATTTTGAGAGGCGGAAAATGAAAAACGCACCCGGGGGTGCGTTTTCGAGGTTCAGCAGACGGCGCCATCGAGTGGCCAGCCTTTGCAGGATCAGGGCTCGACGATGGAGATATTCACGATACCGGCCTGACGCGCGGAATCCATGACGGCCACCAGGGTGTTCACATTGGAGCGCACGTGCGGCTTGATGATCACGGAAGCAGCGGGGTTCTCTGCCTTCAGACGGTCGATGTTGGAACGGATCTGGCTTTCCAGAATCGGACGGGGCTCGCCGTTCAGGATGATGTCGTTGTTGGCACCCAGTTCGATGAGAATGTTTTTCTTGTCGTTTTCCTGCTCGGGAGGCGTGTCATTGTTTTCGTTACTGGCCGCGTCGATGGCAGTTTCGGACAGGAAGGTGGCGGTAACCACGAAGAAAATCAATAGGATAAATACGACGTCCAACATGGGCGTCAAGTCAACATTGCTCTCGTCGTTTTTGCGGGTGCCTGCGAGTTTTCTCATTATTGTCTACCTTAGCGTCATTCAGAAGGTGATGCGCAATGCCATAAATCAGTGCGTCTTGAGGCCCAGTGGAAGCGGCTAGAGCGGCCAAGTATACCCGATAATGCCTTGACCACAATACCCGCAGATCGGCGCTGCAGACCGATCACATGCTCGACGAAACAGGTAGAAATCAGGAGGTGAATCCCCCCGGTGACGCGCTGTCTTCATGGGTAAACAGCGCCGGCAACGGGGGGGGGATGGATGCTTACTGCAGAGAGGAAAGGGTGAACTGGACCAGCTCACCCAGCTGCTTGGCATTCTTGCCATCGCGGGAGTTCACGCGCAGTCCGTACAGGCTGTTCATCAGCGCTTCAACGGCGAAGTCGGCAGAGACACCCTTTTTGAGCTTGCCTGCCTTTTCTGCATCCTTCACACGCTTGAGCAGGGCTTTGCGAATGGCCGCAAAGGAATTGCGAACGATCTTCTGGATGTCCTTGTTGTAGTTGATGCTCTCGCAGAACGAGTTGACGAGCAGACAACCCAGTGAGCGCTGCTTGTTGCTGACGGACAACACGGCCAGATCGAAATACTTTTCGATGGCGGCCCAAGGTGCCAAGTCTGCATTATTAAGGGAGGCGTCCAGATCTTTGGCGATCAGCTTGTTGTATTGCTCCAGACAGGCCTTGAAGAAGGTGTCCTTGTCGCCGAATGAATTGTACAAGGTGCCACGATTGATGCCGGTGACATCCAGCAGCTTCTGTACAGAACTGGCTTCAAAACCCTCGCGCCAAAATTGCTCCATCGCGTTGTTCAATACATCGTTGTACTCAAATTCAACTGGTCTCGCCATAATAAATGCTCAGTCTCTTAATTCGTGTCAATTGAAGAATGGTTGACAGTAATCGACATCAACCTATGGTGTTTCGGGCGGCATTGTATTACAGGAGGGAGTTTTTTACATCTAATGATACAAAATACTACATTTGCGCAAATACACAGCGAGCGCCCGCTAGCTCAGTGGAAATCAATGCAATCCATCTTCAACATAAATCCACAATAACTCTTTGTAATTATTGATATTAAAGGGAGATAAACCACGAGTTTCAAATGGGAATTCACACAGGGATAAAGGAAGATTTTTCCGTAAGTGAGCGAGATAGAACATCCGTTCTTTTTCGATGTATCAGTCAATAACCTGCGATGAATTACCCGTTGAAAGCGGTGACCAGAAGCCCGATGAGACCACCCAGCACGCCTCCCCATACGACCAGCCAGCCCAGATGCTTCTTGATCATGGCCTGCACGATCTCCTTGACCAGCTCGGGCGTCAGCTCGTCAAGACGGCGATCGACAATGCGTTCGATCCGGTGAAACAGGGTCTCCCCTCCTTCCGTTGCCTCGGCAATTCCCTCGGCGAGGGACGCGCGAAAACTCTCGGAATCCACCACATTGCGAAAATAATCACGCATGCGTTGCACAAAGGGCTCGCGCAAGGGGTTGAGCGCGTCGCGGCCCCCAAACATGCCCAGCATGCCGCCGAAGGAGGAGGCCATGATGACGTCCAGCAGGGAATCAAAGGCCTTGTCCAGATCCAGCGTATCGATCAGCTTCAGAATCCGGGCATCAAGGCTGCGAGTGAGTCCTCCGCTGTGATGCAGGAACTTTTCGATATTCTCGGGGCTGAAAAACTGCTGCATGATCAGTTTGCGAATCCCGTGCTTGAACTCCTCAAAATGCAGGGGCACAACGCCCGAGCCGTAGAACCCCGGCACCCGTTCGAACAGCATGTGGATGGCCAGCCAGTTAGTGACGCTTCCGGACAGGGCAAACAGTCCCATGTTCTGCAGCCACGGGGCGGCCGGCGAGGGCAACAATCCTGCCAGCACTAGCGCCAGGGCAATGAGATTGGTGAGGACGCTCTTATCCATGATCACGGGTCTTTTCATTCCATAAGAAGGGGAATCAGGGTGTGGTTCGGCAAGCGGCGCATCATAAGGGAAACCCGAAGCCGTATTCAACCGAAGCGTCGGTCTTTAAAGGCGGCGATGTGCCTGAATGGGCATTCTTGCCCGCAGAGCGGCAAGTTCCTCCAGATCGATTGGCGCTGACACAAAGCCTTCGCCCTTTTCCAGCACGGACAACACGCGCCCCCAGGGGTCTACAATCATGGAATGTCCGAAGGTCTCCCGCGTTGCGTTGTGAACGCCTCCCTGGTTCGCCGCGAGGACATAGCATTGATTCTCGATGGCGCGGGCACGCAGCAGGACCTCCCAGTGGGCCTGTCCGGTGACCTGCGTGAACGCAGAGGGGACTGTCATGAGCTGCGCGCCTTTTTCCAACAAGCGCCGATACAGCTCCGGAAAGCGGAGGTCGTAGCAGATGCTCATGCCGAGCATGCCGACCGGCGTCTGCACACACACGACCTCGTCCCCCGGCTCGAAACTTCGGGACTCCGAATACTGCGCTTGCTTGTCCGCCACCATCACATCAAACAGATGCATTTTGTCGTAGCGCGCAAGTCTCTCCCCGTGCGGACCAAACACCAGGCTGGCGGGCCGCACCCTGCCATCGGTCAGACGTGCAGGGGTGGTTTCGCCCGCATGAAGTGGCCGCGTGATCAGCGGGATCGTGCCGCCGACCAGGGTGATGCCATGCGTCAGGGCCTGCTGCCGAAGAAAGCCCTGCAACAGCCCCTCATCATTGCCCTCCTCCTCGGCGAACAGGGTCTGCGGGCCGCCGTCCAGAACGGCGAAATTTTCAGGCAGGAGCACGAGCTTCGAACCGGCAGCCGCTGCCGCTGCGATCTGGCGGGCTGCCGCAGCCAGGTTGTCTTCGATAAGGGCACTGCTTACCAGCTGAACGACAGCCACATGTGAGCTCATGCGCGATTCCCTTTGTTTAGTGGGTGGGGAGTGGAGGGGAAGGCGAATCTGCGGGAGTGCCAGTCGCCGGGGCAACACGGGCACCCGCGGCATTGCCCGAGGCGTCCGGGGTGCCGAACACCTGATTCAGGCGTGGCTCCAGCCCCTCCCAGGGCCCCTGTAAAAGATATTGGGCGCTGGTCAGGCTGTCCACCTGTTCGCCGAAGATCTGATCGAACAGGAACATGCCCACCGCCACCTGCCAGTTGATCAGATTATTGAGCATGGCAATTCCGCTCATCCATGGAATATTGTCGCTGACCGGCAGGGTAATGTAGAGAAACCCGTCGATGGTCTGGTTCGCCAGATCGAGCTTGCCGGTGACCTGAAACAGGCTGGCAGGACCGATAATCTGAAGTCGATCGACAATATCCACAATGCCGTCATTGAGGCGCAGGGAGCCGGTAATCTGTTCATAGGAAAGGCCGCTGCGCAGCAGGTCGTCACTAAAGCGCAGGCGACGGACCAGGGCGTCAAAATTGATGATGCTGATCAGCTTGAGCGCCCCATTGGCCGCACTGGCATTGCTTTGCAGGAAGCGCCCGTCACGGACCTGCAGCTCCATGTCACCGCTCAGCGATTCCACCTGAAAAAACGCGGGCGACCCCGGCCAATCGAGGCTCGCCTCGAACCGGGCGCTGGCGCTTTCCAGACTGGGGGCATACCCGAAACTGCTCAGCACCGCACCGATGTTATCGGCCTCCAGCAGGGAGCTGAAATAACTGTGGTGCTGCTCGCCGTCAAAGGTCCACACGAAGCGTCCCTCCTCCCCTTCCCTGCCCGCGCGAATGCCCCGGGTGTCGAAAAGAAGTTGGGTGAACTCAGCTCCTCCCGAGGTGGGGGTCAGATGGAATTGCCAGGCGCCGTAGTCGACGTCTCCCCGGGACACGGACGCCGCCGCAAACTGCATTGAGGGAAACGTGCGAGGATCCACTCCCGCCAAGATGTCCACCGGCGCTACCCAGATCGGATCCTGAGGATCGGGCGGTCCCACCAGACCTGAACGGGAAAACGGAGGACCGTCGGCCTCTTCCGGCGGCGCAGGAAAGCGAAGGTGGGACAGCGAGACCGTGAGCGGCAACGCGGCGGCGTAAGGCACCCGCACTTCCCCGGCGACGGTCTCGCTCGACAAGGCGAGTTTCCAGTCGCGGTCCTCACTGCTGATCTGCACGTTCAGGTCTGTTGCTCTCTGCCCAAACGCCGCGGCGTCAGCGATCGTCACATCCACCGCATTGATCACCGTGCGCAGGGAGGCGAAATTTCCGCGCTGCGCCTGCGTGCTGCCTTGTGCGTTCACAGGTCCGCGCAAGGCTGTCATCCATTCCCCGAAATCGAAATGTGCCAGAGACCCCACGACATCCACCCCCGGGGCATTCGCGTTCAGGCGACGTACACTGACCCCTTCACTTTGCTGGCCCAGGAAGATCAAGCCATTGCGAATCTGCCCGCCGCTCAGACCCAGGTTCATCGACGCAATGTCGGCGAGGGACAGACGCAATTCTTCACGCCCTCCCAGAAAATCCAGGCGCAATTGCAGGGGCATGGAGGTCCCGACATCCTTGAAGAACGGCGCCGGGTAGGCGAGGGAAACCCCGTTCAAATCACTGGTGATCGTCAGGCGTGATTGAGGCGCGCTCGCAGCAGGTTGGCCGCCCGTCTCGGCGAGCTGGTCAATCTCCAGAAGCGCCAGATAGTCCATGTCGCCCCGCGCCCGACTGAGCAGGTCCACGACGAAAGCACTCTGACGCGGCCATGCCTGCAGCTGCCCGATCCCGGCAGTGCCCGCCAGCTCGACCCGGGTGTGGGTGTTGCGCGATGCATCGACGCGACTGCTCACGGACGCGGTGACGGGCTGCTCAAAGAGGGTGGCGGTGAGTGCGTCGCCGCTAAGACCGCTGGCCGTGTTGTAACGTAGCGCACCGGCAAGGTCGGTAAACTGCAGTGAAAACTCCGGAATGATCAGGGTGTCATCCTGCAGGGCCAGCGCCACATCCACCTCCGGGGTAGCCCCGGGAATCCCCAGGGGAATGCGCAGGTTGAGCGTCAGGTCCACCTCACCCTCCCCCTGCCATGGCGCAATGTAATTGCCGAACCCGCGTGTCACCGGGGTTTCCCGCAGGTAATCGAGACCCTGCTGGGTCTGGCCGGTGCCGCGCCCGGTCACGCTGAGCCAGTTGCCCACCCCCTGCTCATTGGGACGAATCGCGGCCGTGGTCGCATCGAAGCGAATGCCACGCGACTCACCGGTGCTGATGCTGATATCGACATTGCGGTCATTGATCACCACGTTGCCTGTGAGCCGCTCAAGTTCGGGCCATTGGGGGTCATAGCGCAGGGTGCCATCGTCCACGTTGAACACCATCTGTAGCGTTTTTTCTGCCGGCTGTGCCCCGGGCAGCACAGAGCCCCGAAACACCAGGCCACTGTCGCGGACAATGCCGCCCTGCACGCCGTCGTTCAGCCAATTCATCAGATTGCGCAGCCCGTCCCTGACTTGGGGCGCGCGAGGCAGGTAGAGCGCCTTGCTGGTTGCATCCGCCTCGGTAATCCCGACCATCAGTTCCAGATCGGAGGCGTTGTCCTCGTCCGTCGTGCGCCGGTTATAGAGTGAGAACTGCACACGGCCGGTGGCCTCGGGAGACTCTGCCACGATGACCGAGCTGCTCAGGGTCAGCTCCTGCCCGCGCGACAGATCCAGGGCCATCGAGACACGGCCATTTAGATGATCGTAGCGCCAGATGTCGGTAAACATGCGCGGCAATTGGAACATGAGCCTGTCAGAATCAACCTCGGCAACCCCGCTGACGCGCTGTGCTGCCGTATCCACCTCCAGCGAAAGATACCCGTCCACTCCCCACAGGGAAGGTGCTGCCCCGCGAGCGCTGACAGCCACATCGTTCAGATTGGCTTCCAGTCGCACGGCATCCGTGCCCGTGGCGGATTCGCCCTGTGGACTAACCTGCCATTCCAGATTCAGATCGGCGAGCTCGCCGCGCAGATTGTGCTCCTGCAGAATTGTCCGTCCAGTCTCCGGCAGCTGTTCAGAGGCGACCACGAGATTGCTGGCAATGCCGACGTTGAACACATCGATTCCCAGCGACAGGCCGTGCGCGGGCACAAAGGTGCCGTAGGCATTGCTTTCGCGCCAGCGCTGCTCGCCCCAGGCAAAGTGCAGGTTCTGCAACCAGCCTTCCCATCCCGCCTCCGGCATGCGCCGCACAAAGAAGCCGGTCGCCAGATCGCTGAGCGTGACCTCCCCAGGCAGGCGCAGTCCCAACGCGCCCAAATTGATATTGCCCTGCACGGAGGCCACCGCGCCCTGATCCACCTGCAGCCACAACTCCCCGTGTCCTGTCAGGGTGTCCAGCGCGTAGGAGGTGCCCAGCGGCATTGACACGATGTCGGAGTAATCCGAGTCAGGCACCAGCACATAGACACTGCCTGTCAGGGCGGCGATCTGATGTCCCGTCAGCTCGGCCGCCAGCGTCAGCGGCCCAATCACGCCGTCCTGCCAGATATCCCAATGCACAAAATGGGCGTCGCCGCGATTCTGCACGCGCAGGCGGCTGCGTTCAAAGCGGCGGCTGCGGCCGTCGGCGCGCTGGAGAGTGAAATCGAGATTGCTGAGACTGAGATCTCCGACCTGGGAGACAAGTTCAAGCAGCTGGTCGGGCGTCATCCGCAAATCGGTCTGCGCCTCCACACCCCGCAACTGCCAGCGTCCGGTGGCATCTTCGACGAGGGTCAGCGCAGGACTGTCGAGGGTCACCGCCTTGAGCTGCAGCTTTCGCGTCAGCAGACTCGCCCAGGCGTCCAGCTCGAGTTCGAGGGAACTGATGACCAGCGGGCTGCCCGCGTCTTCCGGTCCCGCGGCACCGACTTCGACCTGTTGCAGGCGTAGGAGAGGATTGAACTGTCGCCACTGACCTTCCAGTGATGCCACCCTGACAGGCTGTCCGAGGCGGACGGAAAGCTCTTGCACAATGGCATCGCGGTAGGTGTCGAGATAGGGAAGGAGCTGCCGTCCGAGGCTCACATACACCGCCAGCAACAACAGCACGATGAGGACGGCGTTGAGCAGCAGGGAGACGGTTTTTTTCAGCAGGGATGCGATCATGGCAGATTCAGCTCGGGGCCTTTGGCTCTCGGGGCCTGACGGGAACCAGCCCTAAAACAGCACGACGTCAAACTGCTCCTGAGTATACATGGGTTCCACTTCAAACCTGACCGTCTTGCCAATTAATTCTTCCAGATCAGCGAGGGTACTGGACTCCTCATCCAACAGGCGGTCGACGACTCCCTGCGAGGCCATGACCAGAATCACATCGTTCTCATACACGCGTGCCACTCGCAGAATCTCCCGGAAAATTTCGTAGCAAATCGTCTCGGGAGTCTTCAGGCGCCCGCGCCCTTCACAGACAGGACAGGGGCTGCACAACACCTGCCCAAGGGATTCGCGCGTGCGCTTGCGCGTCATTTCCACCAGACCAAGCTCGGACATGGGGCTGACCGTGGTACGCGCATGGTCCTTTTCCAGCGCTTTGCTCAGGGTGCGCATGACCTGGCGCTGATGCTCCGGGTCCACCATGTCGATGAAATCCAGAATGATGATGCCGCCGAGATTGCGGATGCGCAGCTGGCGGGCGATCGCGGTGGCCGCTTCGAGGTTGGTTTTCAGGATGGTTTCCGCGTGGTTCTTGCTGCCGAGGTAGGCACCGGTGTTGACGTCCACCGTGGTCATGGCTTCGGTTTGATCGATGATCAGGTCGCCGCCCGACTTGAGCTTGACCTTGCGCCCCAGCGCCTTGTCGATTTCATCGTCGATGCCGTAGAGGTCGAAGATGGGCCGCTCTCCGGAATATAACTCCACACTGTGACGAAACTCCGGCACGAAGTCCTGAATGAAACGGGAAATTTCCTCGAACGCTGCCGGCGTGTCCACCCGGATTTTTTCAATGTCCGGGGTGATCAGATCGCGCATCGCGCGCATGTAAAGCGGAACCTCTCGGTACAGAATGTGCACATCCCGGCTGTCGCTGACGCGCCGCTCAACGGCACTCCACAGGCGCTTTAAAAAGCGGATGTCTTCCAGCATCTCGTTTTCGGAACAGCCCTCTGCCGCGGTGCGGATGATAAACCCGCCGCGTCCCTCCAGCCCCTCCTGGCGGATGCAGGACTGCAACAGCTCCATCAGACGGGCGCGCTCCTCTTCACTTTCCAGGCGCTGGGAAATTCCCATGTGCACGCTGCGGGGCAGGTAGACCAGATTGCGCGAGGGCAGGGTCAGATGCGTGCTCAGGCGGGCACCTTTGGTGCCGATGGGATCCTTGATGACCTGCACGATGATCATCTGCCCCTCCCGCACCTGACTCTGGATGGGAGGCGGATTCTCGATGCGTACCTCAAACCCTTCGGGACTGATCGGTGAGATATCGGCGCTGTGAATGAAGGCGGCACGCTCGAGGCCGATATCCACGAAGGCAGCCTCCATGCCGGGCATGACGCGGATCACCTTGCCCAGATACACATCGCCGACATGGCCCTTGCTGTGGGGGCGTTCCACAAAAATTTCCTGGAGCAGCCCGTTCTCGATCAGCGCAACCCGCGTTTCCATTGGCGTGACATTGATGAGAATTTCTTCGCTCACGGGAGGCGGCCTCCACTCAAGCCCGTGCGCACGCCAGCCGCTGCCAGCAATTGCGCTGTCTCGTACACGGGCAGTCCCACCACGCCGCTGAAACTCCCGGAGAGCCCGCTGACGAACATCCCCCCGAGCCCTTGAATCGCATAGCCGCCCGCCTTTCCCAGCGGCTCGCCGCTGTCCCAGTAGCGCACGCAGGTTTCTTCACTCAGGGGGGCGAAACGGACTTCGCTGCGCGAAAGACACTGCAATGCCCGCGCGCCCACGCACAGCGCAACCGCGGTGTATACCTCATGTGTTTTTCCGGAGAGAAGCCTCAGCATGCGCAAGGCATCGTCTCGGTTCTCGGGCTTGCCCAGAATCTGGTCGTCGCAGACGACGATCGTGTCGGCCCCCATGACCGGCAACGGATTGTCGGGCTGCAAGGCCTGCACACTGCGGGCTTTCTCCAGTGCCAGGCGCTGGACAAAGTCCACCGGCAATTCACCGGCGCGCGCGACCTCCTCAACGGTGTGATCGGCTACGGAAAACGCGACGCCCATCTGGGTCAGGATTTCATGACGCCGCGCGGAAGCGGACGCCAGCAAGAGGGAGGGAAACGTGTCAGACATCGGTCAATCCTGCCATCCGTGCAACGGCGCTAGCGCACCCCGAATCCACGCCGCATCTGACGCAGCACCACAAACATCCAGGGCCAGATGAAGGCGCTGGACAAGGCCCCCAACAGGAACAACAGGTCGGAGGCCACTGCCTGGTCGGCAGCGATTTTCATCCAGTGGGTCATGATCAGGTGCAAACCCACGAGGGCAAGCACAACGCCGCTTTGCTGAAGGGAACTGAACATGCGCAGCCGCTGATGGAGGCTCAGCGTGATGTAGGCAATGATGGCCAGGGCAAGTGCATTGAGCCCGAGCAGTGAGCCTTCCAAGATATCCATCATCAATCCGGCCACCCAGGCAAAACCGATGCCGACCCGATAGGGCAATGCCATGGCCCAGTAGATCAGGATCATGGCGACCCATTGCGGCCGGTAGTTCATGGCCCAGTCCGGAAACGGAACGATTGCCAGCAGATACCCGACAAAGAACGTCAGAAAAATGACCCAGGTGGCATGCGAGCGCTGATCCATGACTTACTCCTGCCCCGTGCCGTCAGCGGGCTCTTCCGGCACGATATCCGCTACCTCGGAGGGCAAGGGCTCATCCGGGCCGACACTGTCGGGTTCCGGATTGAGTGCCTCTTCCTGCGGGCTGGCGCCCAGCTCTTCAATCTGCTCTTCGATAGGCGTCGTGGCAACCTTCAGCGACTCGGTGTCCACCCATACCGGGGCCGGCCCCTGACCATTGCGCTCTGCGGCATTGTCCGTCAGGGCCAGCAGCATGACATGCCGTGTGCTGTCCATCTGCGCGAGCGGACGTGCCTTGATCATCGCAAACGGCTGCCCCCGATCGTGCACCACGCTAGTCACTTCCGCGACGGGGTAGTCCTTGGGAAAGCGCTGGCCCAGCCCAGAGCTGACCAGCAGATCACCGACCTGAATGTCGGAGGTGTCGGGCACATACTCCAGCTCGAGTTCGGGAACATCGCCCCGGCTCCCCCGTGCAATGGCACGCTCGCCATTGCGGTTCACCTGCACCGGAGTCCCGTGACGGGAATCGGTGATCAGCATGACCCAGCTTGTAAACGGCAGGACTTCAACTACCTGTCCCATCAGCCCGTGCGCATCCAGCAGCGCCTGCCCCACGAGGACGCCGTCGGCGGCCCCGCGATTGATGAGAACCCGACGGGTGCCCGGAGTAGAGGAAATATTGATGATTTCGGCGGTCAGCACCCGCCCCTCTACCTCGGCAGAGGCTTCCTGCAAGGCGCGCAGACGGTTGTTTTCGGTGGCCAGCCCCGCGAGAAGCTGCAGCTCGCGCTGGGCAAACAGGAGCTCTTCCCGCAGCCGCTCGTTTTCTTCAATCAGATCGCCATGGGAAACGAAGACATCGTCAATCCAGTAGGAAATGCGGGCAGGGGTATCGGCAAGCCAGTAGACCGGCGCGGTCAGAATCCCGAGACTAAAACGGACCCGGTCAAGGTAGTCGAAGCGGTTATCGGCAAACATAACAGCCACGGAGAGTACCAAGAACGCCGCAACGCGGTACTCCAGCGACACGCCTTTGATGAATAAGGTCTTGATGATGGAACCTCGAACCGTTTATTCGATGGTTAACGAATCCATGTCGTGCGCGTCCATCAATTCCATTGCTTTACCGCCCCCCCGTGCCACACAGGTCAGCGGGTCTTCCGCCACGATAACTGGCAGGCCTGTTTCTTCAGACAACAATTTGTCCAAATCCTTCAACAGGGCACCTCCGCCAGTCAGCACCATGCCGCTCTCGGCGATATCGGAGGCCAGTTCGGGCGGTGATTGTTCCAGAGCGCTCTTGACCGCCTGCACGATCGAAGACAGGGTTTCCTGCAGGGCTTCCAGGATTTCGTCACTGTTGAGCGTAAAGCTGCGGGGCACCCCTTCCGCCAGATTGCGGCCTCGAACATCGATTTCGCGCAACACTCCGGAGGTAGGATAGGCACACCCGATTTCTTTCTTGATGCGCTCGGCCGTTGCATCCCCGATCAGGCTGCCGTAATTGCGGCGCACATGGGTAATGATGGCTTCGTCAAAACGATCGCCTCCCACGCGGACGGATTCCGCGTAAACGATGCCGTTCAGGGAGATGATCGCAATCTCGGTGGTCCCGCCGCCGATATCCACCACCATCGACCCGCTGGCCTTCTCCACCGGGAGTCCGGCACCGATTGCCGCGGCCATGGGCTCCTCGATCAGGCTCACTTCACGGGCGCCGGCACTGAGGACCGATTCGCGAATGGCCCGACGTTCTACCTGGGTGGACTTGCAAGGCACACAGACGAGCACACGCGGACTGGGAGGAAAAAAGCTGTTTTCATGCACCTTGGCGATAAAGTGCTGGAGCATTTTTTCGGTGACCTGAAAGTCGGCAATCACCCCGTCTTTCAGGGGGCGAATGGCAGTGATGTTGCCGGGAGTGCGGCCTAGCATGCGCTTAGCATCCGAGCCCACAGCCGTCACCGTCTTTTGGCCATTGGTGGTGCGGATGGCGACAACAGAGGGCTCGTTCAGCACAATCCCCTGTCCGCGGACATAAATCAGTGTGTTGGCAGTACCCAGATCGATCGACAAATCATTGGAGAACATGCCTCGGAATTTCTTGAACATTGACGTCGTAACCTCAAATAGAAATCCTCCCTGGGCGTGAGCGCGAGCATCTGATCACAGACTTGGGAGCGAGTATTCAGTTGACGCACAAGGGTTCGTACAGGGGGTTGGATAATTCGGTGGATCCGGGGCGGCATTCGGATTTGCCCGCGGCTCCTGAAACTGTTGCCCTAAACCGGTCTCTTTCCCGTATAATCACGGCTTCTCCGGCGAATAGTCACGCACTCTAACAACGGCAAGGATATAGGGCAAGAGCGAATTTGATTATTGCTCAAATTCGGCGAATGCCTCGCAAAACAGCGTCGGAACCCTTACAAATTGTCTTCGTGGCGGCGCTGCGAACTTTGGAGAAAAGGCATGGCTTTAGCACTCTCGGACGTCGAGAAAATAGCCCATTTGGCACGTCTGCATGTCAGCGAAGAAGACGCGCTGGAAGTCACAAAACGGATCTCGTCCATTCTCGATCTGATCGATCAGATGCAGAGCGTCGACACGGCGAATGTCGCCCCACTGGCGCATCCCTTTGATGCCGTCCAGCGGCTGCGCCCCGACGAAGTCACCGAGACCGATCAGCGGGACTACCTGCAGAAAATTGCACCGGCCACGCAGGACGGTCTTTACCTCGTGCCAAAGGTGATCGAGTAAACCCGCGCTCCGCCCGCACGCCTGTTCCCTACGTAACCTGATATAGAGCAAGGACACCCCCCAGCATGTCTGACCGAACCGTCGCCGCACTCTCCCGCGCTCTCGCGCAGGGAGAATTTTCCAGCGTAGAGCTCACCCGTGACTACCTGAACCGTATCGCCACACACAACAGCACCTTGAACGCGTTCATCACCGTGACGGAAGACCTTGCCCTCGCGCAGGCAGCACGTGCCGACGCACAACGCGCACAAGGGCGACACGGCCCCCTGACCGGCATCCCGATGGCACACAAGGACATCTTCTGCACGCAGGATGTCCTGACGACCTGTGCCTCAAAAATGCTGTCCAATTTCATTTCACCGTACAACGCTACCGTGGTGGAACGGCTGAACGCGGCGGGCATGGTGACACTTGGAAAGACCAACATGGATGAGTTCGCCATGGGCTCTTCCAATGAAACCAGTTTCTACGGCCCCGTCCGCAATCCCTGGGATACAGCACGCGTCCCCGGAGGATCTTCCGGCGGCTCAGCGGCCGCTGTCGCCGCAGACCTGTGCGCGATTGCCACCGGGACCGACACGGGCGGGTCCATTCGTCAGCCCGCCGCCTTCTGCGGTGTCACCGGGTTCAAGCCCAGTTACGGCCGCATTTCGCGCTACGGCATGATTGCCTTCGCCTCGAGCCTCGATCAGGCAGGCCCCATTTGCAAGAGCGCCGAAGATGCGGCACTGATGATGAATGCCATTGCGGGCGCCGACCCGCGCGATTCCACCTGTGTGGATGCCGCCGCGCCCGATTACACAGCGAGCCTGAACAATTCCCTGCAAGGTCTGCGCATTGGCGTGCCACGCCAACATCTGGCGAAGGGCCTGGGTGCCGAGGTGGAAAAGGCCTTGCAGGAGGCACTGAGAGTATTTGAGACATTGGGCGCCACCGTTAAGGAGATCGACCTTCCTAACAACCATCTTTCGGTGTCAGCCTACTATGTCATCGCTCCCGCCGAGGCCTCTGCCAACCTCTCCCGCTTTGATGGGGTGCGCTACGGCTACCGTTGTGCCACTCCGCAAAATCTGGAGGACATGTACAAGCGCTCCCGCAGCGAGGGCTTTGGCGCCGAAGTCAAACGCCGCATCATGGTGGGAACCTACGCACTCTCCGCAGGGTACTACGATGCTTATTACCTTAAAGCGCAGCGCATTCGTCGCCTGATCAAGCAGGATTTCGACAAGGCCTTCGCGGAGGTGGATGTCATCATCGGACCGACAACGCCGCACACGGCCTTCAAGGTGGGCGAAAAGAACGATGACCCGGTGACCATGTATCTGGAAGACATCTACACCATCGGTGTGAACCTTGCCGGGCTTCCCGGAATCTCCATTCCGGCCGGCTTTGGCACGGCCAGCGGCGCGCGCCTCCCCATCGGCATTCAGCTGGTCGGCAACGACTTCGCAGAGGCTCTCGTTCTCAACATCGCTCATCAGTATCAGCAGCATACGGATTGGCATCAGCAGAGACCGGAGGTGTAAGCGATGGTCTGGGAAACCGTAATCGGCCTGGAAGTGCATGTGCAACTGGCCACCCGCAGTAAACTTTTCTCCGGCAGCAGCACCACATTCGGCGCTGCCCCGAACACACAGGCCAATATTTTTGACCTTGCCATGCCTGGCACTCTGCCGGTGCTCAATGGCGAGGCCTTGCGCATGGCGGTCAAGTTTGGTCTGGCCATCGATGCCCAGATCGGACGCCGCTCAGTGTTTGACCGCAAGAATTATTTCTACCCCGACCTGCCCAAAGGCTATCAGGTCAGCCAGCTCGAGTTCCCCACCGTTGGCAAGGGCAGTCTCGAGATCACGCTGGACGATGGCACGACCAAGGTCATCGGCATTACGCGCGCCCACATGGAGGAAGATGCCGGCAAATCCCTGCACGAAGATTTCCAGGGACAATCGGGCATCGATCTGAACCGTGCGGGGACGCCTTTGCTGGAAATTGTCTCGGAGCCCGAGTTGCGCAGCGCCAAGGAAGCCGTTGCCTATTTGAAGAAGCTCCATTCCATAATTCTGTATCTCGGCATTTCAGACGGCAACATGTCGCAGGGCTCCATGCGCTGCGATGCCAACGTGTCGGTCCGCAAACTGGGCAGCACGGAGTTCGGCACACGCACCGAGATTAAAAACATCAACTCTTTCAAGTTTGTGGAAAAAGCCATCCTGCATGAAGCGCAGCGGCAGATTGACCTGATCGAAGACGGTGGCCGTGTGGTGCAGGAAACTCGTCTGTATGACGCAGACCGCGATGAAACACGCTCCATGCGAAGCAAGGAAGTCGCGAACGATTACCGCTATTTCCCGGAACCGGATCTCTTGCCTGTCGTCATCGACGAAGCCTTTATCGACGCAGTCCGCGCCACCCTGCCCGAACTGCCGGACGCCAAGTGCGCACGCTTCCAGTCCCAATACGGGCTCAGCGTCTATGACGCCGGCGTGCTTTCCAGCAGCCTGGCGCTCGCGCACTACTTCGAGGAAGTTTGTGCCATCTGTGGCGATGCCAAACTGTCGGCAAACTGGGTCAGTGTCGACCTGCAGGCCGTGCTGAACAAACAGGATCTGGAAGTCGCAGACTCTCCCATAAGCGCCCAACGCCTCGGCGGCTTGATTGCCCGCATCAAGGACCAGACGATCTCCAGCAAGATTGCCAAGACGGTCTTTGACGCCATGCTCGACTCCTCGCAGAGCGCGGACGAGATCATCGAAAGTCAGGGACTGAAGCAGGTCACGGATTCGGGTGCCATCGAGAAACTGGTGGACGAAGTCATCGCCGCCAATCCCGAGCAGGTCGCCCAGTACCGTGCCGGCAAGGAGAAGGTGTTCGCCTTCTTTATCGGTCAGGCCATGAAGGTCTCCCGCGGCAAGGCAAACCCCGAACAACTCAACGCCCTTTTGCTGCAAAAGCTGAAGGGCTGACCGACCATCACCAAGTGAACAGGCATTATGGACGATAAGAAACGCGGTGCCGAGCGCACCCAGCCGGCCACCAGGGACGAATTCTGGACGGACGAGCGTATAGCAAGCTACCTCCACATGGCGCCCCCGGAAGGCGTCCCGGCGGATTACCACGTGCTCCTCAAAGCGTATCGCGGGATGCTTCCCGATGCGTTTGAGCGCTTCATTCCGATGTTTGTAGCGGCGGGACGTGACGTTAACGTCACGCTGGACGACGGCAGTTCCTTTCTGGACCACCTGGCACAGCATCGCAGGGCCAGTCCCTACATCGCCATTCTCGTTGCGGCGGGCGCCAAGAAGACACGCTGAAGGAGCGTGTCCCTCCGGTCCGCTTATCGATGGCGCGAGGGCCGCGCGCCGCGGCTGTGACCGCGATCCTTGCCTGACTTCTCTTCGGCCTTGAATTTGGAGGGACGGGTAAAGGCGGGAGGCGTGGCAAGCAGGTGCGCCTGCGGATGGATACACGTGAGCTTGCGCCCCAGTTTTTCCTCGATATTGGGCAACAGAAAAGAATCGTCCTCGCACGCAAAACTGATCGAGGTTCCCACATTCCCCGCACGGCCGGTTCGCCCGATTCGGTGAACATAGTCCTCGGCTTCTTCTGGAAGGCTGTAGTTGATGACATGGGTCACGTCATCGATATGCAGGCCGCGCCCGGCGACATCGGTGGCGACCAGCACCTGCAACTTGCCCTCCCGGAAAGCCTCCAGCGTCTGCACGCGTTTGTTCTGCGCCACCTCACCCGAGAGCAGCCCGCAGCTGATGCCATTGCGGTATAGATTGTCGGCAAGCTTGCGCACCTGATCGCGGCGATTGTTGAACACAATCACCTTGTCGGCACCCGGCGCAACAATCAGGTTATACAGCAGTTTGTATTTGTCCTCGGTGGTCACGAGATAGACGATCTGGTCGATGGTATCGGTGGCGACCTTCTCGGGTTCGATCTCCACCATTACCGGGTCCATTGCCCAACGTTTGGTGAGTTCCAGAATCTCGGGCGTAAAGGTCGCACTGAACAGCAGGGTCTGACGGCACTCTTTAGCAGGCGTTCGCGACACGATGCTGCGCACCTGCGGAATGAAGCCCATGTCGAGCATCCGATCCGCTTCGTCGATGACCATCAATTCCACCAACCCGAGATAGATCTGGTCATTCTGCACGAAGTCGATGAGACGACCCGGTGTCGCTACCACGATGTCCACCGGCTTCTTATCGAGCGCGCGCAATTGCTTCTGATAGTCCTCGCCCCCCACCATGGTAACGATGTGCAGACCGGCATACTTGCTCAGGTTCTGCGCATCACTGGCAATCTGCATGACCAATTCACGCGTGGGCGCAATGATCAGCGCGCGCGGTTCCGCGATGTAGCGGGTCTCCTCAATCGGATTGCTCAGGAGATCGTTGATGATGGTGATCAGGAAGGCGGCTGTTTTGCCTGTGCCTGTCTGGGCGCGACCGGTGACATCGTGGCCTTCCAGGGTATACCGAAGGCTCTGTGCCTGAATGGGAGTGCAGTATTCGAATCCGAGATCTGCGATGGCTTTGTTCAGTGGCTCAACCAGGTCAAAGGCGGAAAACCTGAGCCTCTGGTCACTTGCTGCATTATCCATAGGGTAAGACGCCGTGGGACTGTACGCGATGAAAAGACCCCCTGAGGGTTGGGTTCGGCGCGGCAACAGTAGGTAAATTACTTAAAAATCTGTCACTTATGCGCTTTAAATCGTTGCGCGCGAATCATAGCCCCCGCGCGGTCCAACATCAATAGCGCGGGCCGAATCAGTGCCCACGATCACGGCAAGCCGGACACTGGGGGTCCCGGGGCAGACGCATTTCCCGCCATTGCAATGCGCGCGCATCGAGTAACAGCAGGCGACCGGTGAGCGGCGTGCCAAAGCCCGCAATCACCTTGATCGCCTCCATCGCCTGCACCGCCCCGACGATGCCAACCACCGGGGCCATGACGCCATTGGTGGCACAGGTGGTCTGCTCATCGTCGCCGAGGCGGTAAAGGCACTGGTAACAGGGACTGTCATCCTGTCGCGTATCAAAGACGGCGACCTGACCCTCCAGTCGAATCGCCGCGCCCGAGACCAGCGGCACCTGCGCCCTGACACAGGCAGCATTGAGCGCAAATCGCGTGCTGAAGTTGTCACAGGCATCGAGTGCCACGGTGACCTGCGGCAGCAACTGTGCCATGCGATCCGCCCCGAGGCGCTCCTGCAGGGCGGTCACTTTCACATGGGGGTTAAGCTGCGTCAGTGTGCGACAGGCGGACTCCACCTTGGCGGATCCGATGTCATCCTGGCCATGGGCAATCTGCCGTTGAAGATTGGTGAGCTCCACCGTGTCGTCATCTACGATGATCAGATGTCCGACACCCGCCGCGGCAAGATACATGGCGGCAGGACATCCCAGCCCCCCCATGCCCACGATGAGCACGGTGGCATCCTTCAATGCCTGCTGGCCGGCAATATCCAACTCCGGCAGCATGATCTGTCGGGAATAACGGAGTAATTCTTCGTCCTGCATGTAGAACTCCCTGCGGGCAGTGTGGCCGGCAGTTTACCGTATTTTGAACGTGCAGCACGTTCCGTCAAATTCCCTGTCGAGGGGCCTCTTCTGACCAGCGCCCCAGCGTGACCCGGTCATGGCCATGGAGATCCTGCAGGGTGCGGATGTCGGCATATCCCGTTCGCACAAACAAGGCATGCACTGCAGCGCCCTGGTCGAATCCATGTTCCAGCAGGAGCCAGCCTCCCGGGTGCAAATGGGCGGGCGATCCCTCGATCAGGTGACGCAGATCTGCGAGTCCCGCCTCGTCGGCGCGCAGGGCATCGATGGGTTCAAACCGCAGATCCCCCTCTTGCAGATGCCGATCCTGCGGCGCGATATAGGGAGGGTTACTGATGATCATGGCGAAGCATTCCTCCGCCAGGGGTGCATGCCATGTCCCTTGGCGAAAAGAGACATTGGACACCCCCAGCCGCGTCGCATTGTCACTGGCAACCATCAACGCGTGCGGGCTGCGGTCCGTGGCGAGCACGCGCCATTGCGGCCGCTCGGAGGCCAGGGCCAGCGCAATGGCACCACTGCCCGTGCCCAGATCGGCGATGCGCTGCGCAGATTCCGGCAGCAGCGAAAGTGCCGTCTCCACCAGCAGTTCGGTTTCCGGCCGGGGAATCAACACATGGGGAGAGACGTGCAGGGACAATGACCAGAATTCCCGCTCCCCCACGATGTAAGCAACCGGTTCACCGAGCACGCGGCGATCAATCAGGCTGTCGAAAAATGCTTGTTGTGAGGGGCTCAGGGGTTTTTCAGGCCACGCATAGAGATGGGAGCGCTGACATCCCAAGGCGTGGCACAGCAGAATTTCCGCGTCCACGTGCGCGGATTCCTGACCATAGAAAGTATGTTGTGCCTGTCGGAGTGCTTGTTGAATCGTCAGGGCGTGCATGCCCGCCTCCGGTGCCTCAGGCGTCTGCGAGTTCGGCGAGCAGGTCAGCCTGATGTTCGTTGATCAGAGGCTGGATGACGGAATCCAGCGCCCCTTCCATCACCTCTGCCAGCTTGTAGACGGTGAGATTGATGCGGTGATCCGTCACGCGGCCCTGCGGATAGTTGTAGGTGCGGATGCGCTCCGACCGGTCGCCTGTTCCCACCAGCTTGCGCCGCGTGTCTGACACCTCCTGCGCGGCCGCCTGCTGTGCCTGGTCCGTCAGTTTGGCATGCAAGAGTGACATCGCGCGCGAGCGGTTCTTGTGCTGCGAGCGCTCATCCTGGCATTCCACCACAATGCCGCTGGGCAGATGCGTGATGCGGATCGCTGAATCCGTTTTGTTCACGTGCTGGCCACCCGCGCCACTGGAACGAAAGGTATCGATTCGCAGGTCGGCCTTGTTGATTTCGATTTCCGCGAGTTCGTCCATGGCAGGCATCACCGCGACCGTGCAGGCCGAGGTATGAATGCGCCCCTGTGTTTCGGTTTCGGGCACACGCTGCACGCGGTGAGCCCCGGATTCGAACTTGAGCTGTCCGTAGACATTGCGCCCTTCAATGCGCGTGATGATTTCCTTGTAGCCTCCATGCTCCCCCGGACGCTCACTGAGCACTTCCATGCGCCAGCCTTGCACTTCGGCATAGCGGGCGTACATGCGAATCAGATCGCCCGAAAATATCGCCGCCTCATCCCCTCCGGTACCGGCGCGCACCTCCAGGAAAATATCGCAGCTGTCTTTCTCGTCCTTGGGCAACAGCAGTTTCTGCAGTGCCAGCTCCTGCGCCTCAATGCCGGCCTCGATGTCTTTGACTTCCTCGTCGGCCATGGCACGGATGTCGCTGTCCGCGTCCTTCTGCATTTCCTTCGCCTGACGCAACTGATCCTGCACGGACTCGTAGTCGATATAGGCTTTCACGACGGGTTCGATTTCGGCAAATTCCTTCGACAGGGTGCGGAAGCGATCCTGATTGGAAATTACCTCGGCATCACTGAGCAACGCTGCGAGTTCTTCGTAGCGGTCCTTCAGATTGGCAAGTTTGTGGAGAATGGACTCTTTCATAGGGGCTCAGGGTCAGGAATCGAGGGACGTGTCCGGCTCGGACAGGGGAGGCAACGCCACCTCCTGCGTGTCGAGATCAAACAGTTCACGGGTCAGCAGCAGCAGGTCATCTCGTCCGTCGGCGCTGGCTTTCTTCATTTGCACACTGGGGGAGTGGATCAGCTTGTTGGTAATGCCGCGCGCCAGCGATTCCAGCACCGCACGTGGGGCATCCCCCTTTTCCAATGCACGCAGGGCTTTTTCGAGTTCGCGCTGACGAATGGATTCCGCTTTCTCGCGAAACGCCCGCAGCGTATTCACGGCATTGAGCGATCTCAACTGCCGCAGATATTCCTGCACCCCACGTTCAATAATGGAGCTCGCCTGAGCGGCGGCTTCGGTACGGCTCTTGACGTTGTCTTCGATGACATCACGAATATCATCCACGCTGTACAGATAGGCATCGGCGATCTCACCTACCTCCGGCTCAATGTCGCGGGGGACGGCAAGATCGACCAGCAGCATCGGCTTGTGGCGGCGTTTGCGGATCGCACTCTCCACCGCGCCTTTGCCCAGCAAGGGCAGCTGGCTATTGGTCGATGACACGACGATATCCGCTTTGGTCAGCTGCTCGGGAATATCGGAAAGCAGCACGCCTTCGGCACCAAATTTTTCGCCCAGCTCGACGGCATTTTGCAGGGTGCGGTTCGCAATCACGATATGACGCACCCCTTTTTCGGTCAGATGACGGGCTACCAGTTCGATGGTGCGGCCTGCCCCGATCAACAGGGCATTGAGGCTGCCAAGATTGGAAAAAATCTGTTCTGCCAGCGTCACCGCGGCATAGGCGACAGACACCGGGTTTTCGCCGATCGCCGTGTCGGTGCGCACCTCCTTGGCAATGGAAAACGCTTCCTGGAACACCCGCCCCAGCGCACCACTCACGGCGCCAAGATCGCGGGACACTGCGTAGGCTGATTTAATCTGGCCGAGAATCTGCGGCTCGCCCAACACCATGGAGTCTAGCCCGCAGGCCACGCGCATTAGGTGCCGAATAACGTCTTCTCTCCAGTGAAAATAGCTGCTGCGTTTGACTTCGGCGGGATCCAGCCCGTGATAGTCGCTCAGCCATTGAAGCAGGCGGGCTTCCTGAGCCTGAATGTCTGAGTCGGAAATCTCCGCCTCGGGGTCTGCGGGCAGAGTCTCGCCGAGATCGATCTGGGCATACACCTCGGTGCGGTTGCAGGTGGAAACGATCACCAGTTCTTCCAGACCCGGCAACGCATTGGCGCGCTGGATCGCATCGCTCACCTTTTCAGGCGGAAATGCCACGCGCTCGCGAAAATCAACATTCGCCGTGTTGTGGTTGATGCCGAGTAGAACCAGCGCCATAAAGCCTCTGTCGGACACTGCATGCGGGACGGGAAAAAAGTCGGCTATCTTACTAAATCTGCGCCCAAGTTCCCAACATGTTAATCATGCTCCGGGAAATGTCAGCCGTGTGAAGCGGAGAGGGCGCACAGAGTGCATTCTAGCCCCGTCCCTTGGCCCGGCTCCAGCAGGGTGCACCATGGCACGAAGTTGTGGACGGCAGGGCATTGCAGGTACACTCGGAAGCGTTTTCACGCGGAGTTCCAGCAGCGTTTTTTGCCATATCCGCCCACGCATCCCATGCGACTTACTCCAGGTAGCCAAGGCCCATGAACACGTTTTCGCGAATCCTTTTCCTGTGTGTTGCCGGCCTTAGTCTTGCCGCCTGCCAGAGTGTCCCCGAGGCGCCTGTGCCGCTACCCGAAGACGAGGAGTTCTTTGACGAGAACCCCGCGTCACCCGCCCAGAAGCCCGCCGAACCGATTGTTTACGGCAACTTCACCAAAGATCAGCTGAACCGCGCCATTCTCAATGAACTGGGAGGCCAGCGCGGCCATCTGCCCGAGGCCGCACAGGATTACTACGAACTCGCGGTTGAAACGCGGGACCTGTCCATCATTCGCCGCGCCTCGCAATTTGCGGCTGCCGTCAACGATGCGGCCCGCGTGGAGGAACTGTCCCATTTGTGGATCGAGAAAGACCCCACCGCGCAGGAACCGCATCTGCTGCTGGCCTACCAGTTGCTTGAGCGCGGACAGCTGGAGGATGCCATGGGGCATATCGGCCAGGTGCTTGCGCTGGGCGGCAATATCGATTTCACCACCATCACCTCCCGCACGCAGTATCTGCCGCCTCAGGCGCGCGACCGGCTCATCGACAGTTTTCTCGAGTTGCATCAGCGTTTCCCCGATGAACGAGCGGTGCACTACAGCCTGATCCAATTGTTGGAGCAAAGCGATCGCGCGGAAGAGGCCATGACCACGCTAATGGAATACCGGGAGATGCACGGCAATTCCTCCCGCATCATGCTGCTCCAAGCCCAGCTGCTGCTGAAAATGGGCAATGTCCAAGAAGCAAGCAGCGTGCTGGCCGCCGGCATCGAGGCCTATCCGGAGAATCGTCTGTTGCGTTTCAACTATGGCCGCATCCTTGTCCAGACACAGCAATTGGAGGAGGCGCGCGAGCAGTTTGCCCTGCTCTCGGTCATGGCGCCGGACGACTACGAGACACTGTACAGTCTCGCCCTGATTGATCTGGAGCTCGATCAGATCGACACCGCGAAGCAACTGCTGACAAAGCTGGTGCAGGCCGGGTACCGGCTCAACGAGTCTCATTATTACCTTGGCTACATCGCGCAGACCGAAGGCAACAACGTGGAGGCCATTGCCCAGTTCCTTCAGGTCGGGAGCGATTACCCCAATTACCTGAACGCCCAGCGCCAGGGCATCCGCCTGCTGATCGAAGAAGGCCAGTACGAAGAGGCCCATCAGTGGGTATCGCAGTTGGTCGCCACCATGCCCGATCAGGAATTGATGCTGATCTCCGTCGAAGCCGACGCGCTGATGAATGTTGGTCGCCTGGCCCTAGCGGAAACCCTGCTCAGCACCACGGTCACAAAATACCCCGGCAATACCGATCTCCTTTTTGCCCGCGCCCTGCTGTACGAGCGCATGGGGGACATGGCGGCATCGGAGCAGGATCTGCGCCGCATCATCGAGATGGCGCCGCGCGATTCTCGTGCCCTCAACCACCTGGGATACACCCTCGCCGATCGCACGGACCGTTATGAGGAGGCACTCGCTCTGCTGGAGCGCGCCATTGCCGTATCCCCCGAAGACCCTGCCATCATCGACAGTCTCGGCTGGGCCCTTTTCAAACTGGGCCGTTATGAAGAAGCGCTGACGCAGCTGGAACGCGCCTTCGCTGTTTTCCCCGATCCCGAGGTCGCTGCCCATCTCGGCGAGGTGCTGTGGGCATTGGGACGAGAGCGCGATGCCAATCGCCTGTGGGAAGCTTCTCTGCGTGAGAATCCCGGCAGCGAGATTCTCACGCGCACCATGGAACGTTTGCGTTCACGCCAGGGTTCCTGAATGCGTCGATTTCCTCACTCACTCACCCTGTTGTTCGCGGGTGCACTACTTGCTGCCTGTTCCAGCACGCGCATGGATGCGCCGGTCAATGACGACTGGCAGGTACGGCGCGATGTCTTGAGCGGGCTGAGCCATTGGGAATTTACGGGACGTATCGGCGTCCGTGATGACCGGGAATCGCACAGCTCTCGCATCCGTTGGCGCCAGAACCAGGACGACTACGTCATCAATCTGTGGGGAGCTCTTAACGTGGGGGCAACGGAAATCACCGGCACTCCACGGGGGGTGCGCCTCTTGCAAGAAGGCAAGGCGGCGCTCACGGCGGCGACCCCGGAAGATCTGGTGGAGGAACACCTGGGTTATGACCTGCCGGTATCGCAGTTGCGCTACTGGATAAAAGGGATGCCCTCTCCCGGCAGCACCGGTCTTCCTTCCTTTAATAAGGAGCACCATCTCGTCAGTCTTGAGCAGGACGGCTGGACCGTGCAGTACCTTGCCTATACCCAGTACGAAGCCGAATCACTGCCCACTCGCATTCGCATCGAAAAACCGCCCCTGAGACTCGATTTTGTGCGTCTCGACTGGACCTTCTTGCCCTGAACCGCTGAGCCTATGACTGCCTCCCTGACCCTCGCCTGTCCCGCCAAACTCAACCTGTTCCTGCATATCACTGGCCGCCGGGACGATGGCTATCACCTGCTGCAAACCGTGTTCCAGCTGATTGATCGGTGCGACACCCTCACGCTCACTCCCCGGGACGACGGCCGCGTGGTGTTTCACTGTTCGGACAGCACACTGGAGGGCGACGACAATCTGGTGGTGCGGGCGGCTGCCCTCTTGCGCGAGACCACGGGAAGCAGGCGTGGCGCTAGCATCCACCTGACAAAGCGAATCCCAACGGGCGCCGGACTGGGCGGGGGAAGTTCCGACGCCGCCGCTGCGCTGCGGGGGTTAAACCATCTCTGGCAGTGTGGTCTGGGAGAGGACGCTCTGGCCACGCTCGGGCTGCGTCTGGGAGCCGATGTCCCCCTGTTTGTCAGGGGACGCAGCGCCTGGGGCGAAGGGGTTGGAGAAGTGCTGACACCGGTCGAATTGCCACCCCGGTTTTACCTGGTGATCACGCCGAATTGCCACGTTTCCACACAGGACATTTTTTCGCACCGGGAATTGACACGCAACACAACTGCCATCAAAATGGCCGCCTTTCTGGAAGGGCACACCAGAAATGACTGTGAAAACGTGGTGCGCAGCCTGTATCCGCCGGTCGATGAGGCCCTGAATTGGCTGCAAAATTTTGCTCCCGCCCGCATGACCGGCACCGGGGCAAGCGTCTTCGCCACCTTCGATTCGGAGCAGCTCGCCACCGCGATACTGCACCAGATTCCCGCGGGAATGAAGGGATTTGTTGCCCGCGGTCTGACCTGCATTGAAGGGCTCTCAGCCGCATGCTAGACATGCAATCGCGACCGCATTCGCTTAAAATGCACGAGTTTTTTGGGGTGTCGCCAAGTTGGTAAGGCACAAGGTTTTGATCCTTGCATGCGTTGGTTCGAGTCCAGCCACCCCAGCCATTTTACCAAGCGTCCTGCGGGACGAATCACACAGAACGAGACCCGGCTAGACTCCACGCAACCCACAGATAGAAGTGGCGGAACGCATATCCTAAGCCTGAACAGCAACAGCCACAGATCTGGCCCCCTCACGCCTGATAAAGGTACGACACGCATGGCTAATAACTTGATGGTATTTGCAGGCAACGCGAATCTCGCGCTGGCTGACAAGATCGCCAAACACATCGGCATTCCGCTGGGCGATGCCACCGTGAGCAAATTCAGCGATGGCGAAGTCAACGTTGAAATCAAGGAAAACGTGCGCGGCAAAGATGTCTTTATCATTCAGC
Organism: uncultured Klebsiella sp.; assembly: GCA_964538025.1. Classification (GTDB taxonomy): domain Bacteria; phylum Pseudomonadota; class Gammaproteobacteria; order Pseudomonadales; family Pseudohongiellaceae; genus UBA5078. Next base: position 50,259 of record CAZICZ010000008.1, read on the forward strand.
CGACCTGTGCGCCTACCAATGACAGCCTGATGGAGTTGCTCCTGATGGCAGACGCCATCCACCGCGCCTCCGCAAACCGCATTACAGCCGTCATCCCTTATTTCGGGTATGCCCGCCAGGACCGACGTGTGCGTTCTTCTCGCGTCGCCATCAGTGCCAAAGTGGTGGCCGACATGATCGTCGCCGTGGGCGTTAACCGCGTCCTGACCGTCGATCTGCATGCCGAACAGATTCAGGGCTTCTTCAGCATTCCAGTGGACAACGTCTACGGTTCGCCCTTGCTGACCGAAGACATCGAGCGTCAGAAATACGAAAACCTGACCGTGGTTTCGCCCGACGTTGGCGGAGTGGTGCGCGCCCGCGCCGTTGCGAAGCAACTGAACGTGGACCTGGCGATCATCGACAAGCGCCGTCCGCAGGCAAACGAAGCGCAGGTCATGCACATTATCGGGGAAGTTAAAGGCCGTACCTGCCTGATCGTTGACGACATGGTGGATACCGCCGGAACCCTGTGCAAAGCCGCAACCGCATTGAAGGAACATGGCGCCTCACGCGTGGTGGCGTATTGCACGCACCCCGTGTTGTCGGGCAATGCCTTTCATAATGTCAGCGATTCAGACCTCGATGAGCTGGTTGTGACCGACACCATCCCGCTGAGCAGCGAATTTGCCAAGTGCAAAACCGTCCGCCAGCTCAGCATGGCAAAACTGCTGGCCGAGTCGATTCGCCGCGTCAGCAATGAAGAATCCATCAGCGCGATGTTCGACAACACCTAATGGTGTGAACATGCCCTGCTGGCCTTCCGGCTCCTTCAAGAGCGTGCCGGAAGTTCACGAAAGACCCGTTGATCTCTGCAAACAGCAGTCATCGATCGGGTCTTTTTTTAACGCCGACACCGGTTGGTCGCAAACCGGCGAAGGCTTGAAGATGTTGCGAAACATCATGACTGGAGAAAACACATGTCCAATGCATTTGAAATTCATGCTTCTGGCCGAACGGATCTGGGGAAAGGTGCGAGCCGCCGCCTGCGCCGTTTAGCTGACCTCGTGCCTGCTATCGTTTACGGCGAAGGCAAGCCCTCGGTCAATATCAGCATCCCGCACAAGGATCTGATCAAGGCGCTGTCCAACGAAGCCTTCTTCTCTCACATCATCACCATGGTGATTGATAAGAAAGCCGAACAGGTTGTGATCAAGGACCTGCAGCGTCACCCCGCCAAGAACCGCATCATGCACGCCGATTTCCAGCGCGTCAGCGCCGACCACGCGATCACTGTGGCCGTTCCCCTGCACTTCATCAATGAAGATAAGTGCAAGGGTGTGAAACTGGGCGGCGGCAGCATCATCAAGGTGATGAACGAACTGCAAATCAGCTGTCTGCCGAAGGATCTGCCGGAGTTTATCGAAGTCGACATGATCGACGTCGGTGTGGGCGAAGCGATTCACATCTCTGCTATCAAGCTGCCCAAGGGCGTCACCAGCGTTGATCTGACCCACGGTCACGATGCCGATAACGCCGTTGTCAGCGTTCTGGCTCCGCGCGGTGGTTCAGGCGATTCTGCAGAATCTGCCGAGTAAGTCACTCCCTGCACCTGCAACACGCGGACTTCATGTATGCAAGGACACGCGTTGAAACTGATTGTGGGCCTCGGCAACCCGGGCCCGCAATACCGTGACAACCGGCACAATGCAGGTGCCTGGTTCCTCTCGCGCGTCGCCGCCGACAACCACGGCGAGCTTCGCGCAGAGAGCAAATTTTTTGGCGAGGCAGGTCGGATCACACTGGCCGGCCACGACCTCCGCCTTCTCTTCCCCACCACCTTCATGAATCGCAGCGGCCAGTCGGTTGCCGCGTTCTGCCAGTATTTCGACATTGCGCCCGAGCAGATGCTAGTGGCCTATGATGAGATCGATTTTGACGTGGGGACGACGCGTTTCAAGGCCGGCGGCGGCCATGGCGGCCACAATGGCGTGCGGGACATCATCAGTGCGCTGGGCGGGGCCAATGCCTTTTACCGGCTGCGGATCGGCGTCGGACATCCCGGCAACAAGGCGCTGGTGGCCAACTATGTCCTGAGTGACCCCTCCAAGCAGGAACGGGACACCATCCTGGGCGATATCGATCATGCAATTCGATGCCTGCCTCATGCCGTCAAGGGCGACTGGCAGCAGGCCATGCACGAACTCCACACGACACCATAAGGACACACGAGAATGGGTTTTAAATGCGGCATCGTCGGTCTGCCCAATGTGGGCAAGTCCACCCTGTTCAACGCGCTCACCAAGGCAGGCATAGCAGCGGAGAATTTTCCGTTCTGCACCATCGAGCCCAACTCCGGACTCGTGCCCATGCCAGACCCCCGCCTCGATGCCTTGGCGAAGATCGTTGAGCCGCAGAAAGTGATTCCGACGACGATGGAATTCGTCGACATCGCCGGCCTTGTCGCCGGCGCGTCCAAGGGGGAGGGCCTGGGCAACCAGTTCCTCGCGAACATCCGCGAAACTGACGCCATCGCCCATGTTGTGCGCTGCTTTGAAGACAGCAATATCGTGCACGTCGCCGACCGCATCAACCCTGCCGCCGATATCGAAGTCATCAACACCGAACTCGCGCTGGCGGATCTGGAAACACTGGAGAAAACCCTTCACCGCGCTACGAAGCTCGCGCGCAGCGGAGACAAGGACGCCATCAAGCTGGTCGCCCTGCTCGAGCGCGTCAAGGCCCATCTGGATCAGGCCAAACCGGTGCGCACGCTGAACCTGAGCAAGGAGGAGCTGGCGGATATTTACGGTCTCCACCTGCTGACCGTCAAACCCACCATGTACATCGCTAACGTGGACGAGAACGGCTTCGAGAACAACCGCTACCTTGATCAGGTACGGGAGATAGCCAATGCGGAAGGGGCATCCGTTGTGCCCATCTGCAATAAACTGGAATCGGAAATCGCCGAACTCGACGACGATGAAAAGGCTGAATTCCTGCAGGATCTCGGGATGGATGAGCCAGGGCTCGACCGCGTGATACGCGCCGGTTACGGGCTGCTCGGGCTACAGACCTATTTCACGGCAGGGGTTAAGGAAGTCCGCGCCTGGACCGTCCGCGTAGGCGCCACCGCGCCGCAGGCAGCAGGCGTGATACACACGGATTTCGAAAAAGGCTTCATTCGGGCCGAGGTGATGAGCTACGAAGATTTCATCCAGTACAAAGGCGAACAGGGCTGCAAGGATGCCGGAAAGTGGCGCCTGGAAGGCAAGGAATACATCGTCAAAGACGGCGATGTTGTCCATTTCCGCTTCAATGTCTAACTGGTTAGTCTGGTCCCCAGCAGTCCGCAGAAGTTCAGAAAAGCTCGTAAGTTTTTGATTTAAAACGATATTTCATATCGCCAACGTTCGCGAGCATCCGAGGACTTTTGGTTTGTTTGGGGGCATCGTTGGGGGCATGCAGCTTGTGCCCCCTGAGTGAAGCGGGGGCATGCCCCCAAATCACCTGTAAGCCCTTGTCGCATATACGGTTTCCGGAAGGGGTGCTCACCCCGGGAAAACCGTTAGCCGGGCGACAAGGCGATCCCCGGCGACAACAAGCCGAAGCCTTTCCTGACGTTCTGCACCCCGGTGCATCCGCACCGGAGCTGCCCCCTATATCCGAATTCGACCATTTCGAAATTTGGAGTAGCCATGCAGACCGACAGCCCAAAGATGCCAGCAGCCAAGCTGGCTGCCACAAAGAAGACCCATCCCTCCAGGGCCACCCCGATTGGGCGAGACATCAGCGACGCAAAGCTGCGCGCATTGAAGCCCGCCGAAAAAGCCTACCGGCAAGCTGTCGGTGGCGGCCTTTATCTCGAGGTGATGCCGACCGGCTCCAAACTTTGGCGCTGGAAATACCGCCTCGACGGACGCGAGAATCGCTTCGCCATCGGCAAGTACCCGAGGATCTCCTTGGTTCAGGCGCGCGAGGCCGTGGAGCAAGCCCGCAAGCTCGTCGAGGAAGGCCGCCATCCGTCTTTGCAGAAAAAGATCGATGGCCTTGAGGCCGCGCACGGCCGACTCCACACCCTGGAAGACCTGACCAAGGAATGGCTTGGCCTCAAGACATGGGAGGACATCACAAAAACGCGGCGTCTGAACATGATGGAGCGGGTCGTCTTCCCGAAGCTTGGCGCACTACCTATCCGCCAAATCACACCGCCGATGATCCTGGATGTGCTCAAGACGGCCGCTGCGAAGAACGGCATCTCTGTCATGGCGGAAGCCAAGCGAACGCTGTTTGGCATTTTCGAGTTCGCGCACGAGACGTTCCGGGTAGATAGCAATCCAGTCCACCGGTGGCGAGATGCGCTCCCCAAGAACAAGACGCAGCACAAGGCACCTTTGTCCAAGGCCGACATTGGCCAACTGCTTCGTGATCTCGACACCCACGGTGGCAGCTATCAGATCCAGGCTGCATTCCTGCTGATGTGGCTGACCTTGGCGCGCCCCTCCGAAGTGGTCGAAGCGCAGTGGAGCGAGTTCGATCTTGATCTGGCTATCTGGCGCATTCCGGCCGAGCGGATGAAAAAACGGCGCGAACATGTCGTGCCACTCCCACGCCAGGCGTTATCACTGCTTCGTGGCATGCAGACCGTAACAGGCCACCGTCAGCATGTCTTCCCTCACCGGGACAACCGAAATCGACCGATGGTCGTGGCTTCGTTCCGGCAGATGCTGCACGTGCTCGGCTGGAGCGGTAAGTTCAGCCCGCACGCCACGCGAACAACCGGTAGCACCCGATTGAACGAGATGGGAGCATCAGCGGACTGGATCGAGCGGCAACTTGCGCATGCCGAGCCCAATCGAGTTCGGGCCACCTACAACCACGCGGACTATTTCACTGCCCGCGCCAAGATGATGCAGGATTGGGCTGACTTGCTCGATGATCTGAAGGCAGGAAAGTCCAACGTGGTTTCGATCAGCCGGGAGGTCAAACGAGCATGAGTAGCTTGCAAAAAATCGCCAAGAACGCCGGTGAATCTATGCGGATGCACTTTTCTATATCGGATCTCCATCAACCCAGGAGATCCAGCATGAACCACATCCAAGCCAATGACGACGCTCCACGTGGCGCCTTTTCTGTCCGCGACTTCTGCCAGTGGGCGGGCATTGGGCGCACGGCTTTCTATGAGGAGCTCAAGACCGGTCGTCTGGCCGCAAAGAAGTTCGGCAAGCGGACATTGATCCCCATCGCAGAAGCGTATCGCTGGCTAGAAGGACTGCCGGTGCTGAGCAAAGAGTGATAGCTAGCCGATGACCTTCCCATCACGAGCCCGATGCCAACCAAGGTGTCGGGCTCTTCTCTTTTGGGGTGCAAAAATTTTTCAAAATACCTCGCACTTTCCTGTATGTCCGGGCAGGCTCGGCGCTACATAACTTTAGGGACTTATGAAACTTCGAACAACAGACTGTCTGTCTGATTGTCTGTCTCTCTCCCTCAGTCTGTCTGTCTGTCTGTCTCCAACCACCCCCACCACCGCCACCAATACCACCACTCCCGGACCACCGCCGATGACCACACACCAGCACCACCCGGACCGCATGGACCAAGCCCGCCAATGGCTTGCCGAGCACGATGTCCCTTTCAGGCAAACGAGCGAGTACCAGCTCAAGATTGGCCGCATCAATTTTTATCCCAGCAAGGGCACGAGCTTTCGTGACGGTGACAAGGAACGGCACGCAGTCACGGGACTGCAAGGACTGATCGAGCTGCTAACCGAGGACGGCTTTCTGCGATCACGAGTCCGACGGGTGACAAAGGGCGGGCTTTCGCTCCCTGCTCGACCAGGGTGTGACTGATGTGCGGGGCTAAAAATCGCGTCTAGGCACTGGATGGCGCGCAAGACATCAATAACCCATTGATTTATATGAAACAAAAGGCGACCACAAGGCCGCCTTCTGCATTTGTGACCAAAAACCGGAATCTCGCAGTTAAAGCTGAAAAAGACGAAGCACCCTTTCGCGGAGGTCTTTCTGCTCCTTCCTGAAGGCATCGACCTTAGCCTGCATGATGACTTCGTTCTTCAGATCGATCCGCCGCTTCTTCCGGCTTTGTCGCCGCTGCTTCTCATAGCTTTTGCGGTTCTCCTCCTCCTCGCCAACGATGCACTGAACGCGCTCCTCGACTTCCAGCAAACCTCGGACGACCGGGTCACCCGTTGGGAGGATGGACTGTCTCAGATGGTCGAGATACTCTATCCCAGCATACAAGCGCCGCACATCAGTCACACCCTGGTCGAGCAGGGAGCGAAAGCCCGCCCTTTGTCGCGCCTTCGCCCCGATCAGATTCGAGACGCCGCATTTTTTCCTGCATTGCACGTCGCCAGGGTTTTCTAACCCGAGCTTAATCAGCCTACTGACGGGGATGTGAGACTGCCCACCTACGCGAGCGGACAGCACATCATTTCCGTCGATGCCCTTTGTCAAGTACTGAAAGTAGTGCCATTGACGACCAATCGGGTCACTTGGAGGGGCTGTAACGTGGAAAGCCTCCTTACGCATCGAAGCGGCACAGCAAACCTCCGATAGCCGAAACTTCAACCACTCGCGGAATGCCATTCGTAAATTATTCGGAATCGCGAGCATCAGGTGGGTGTGGAAGCCGTGAATGCGCCCGTTTTCATGAACGTAAAGCCAGGCAAGCTGATCTCGGCCAGTACGGTCTTTGCACCACTGTCGCAATGCCTTGATCACACGGTGCGTGAGGGTGTTGGCCGCCTCCGTATGGTCAGTGATGCCAAGCAGACCCCAGGTGATACAGACATGGCAGTTCATCACCAGGCCCAACGTGTTGGCGTAGGCAACGGCGCTGTAGAGATCCTTGAACTGCGCCGCTGTCAGACGCAGACCACCTGGGCGATTCTTGTGGCTAACACGCTCGTTGAAAGCGTAGAAACCATAATTGATGCTTGGAGGTTGTTCTGACTCTATCGCCCGATCCCATGCTGCTTTGTCGACGCCAAATGTCGTCTGCACTATTTGACAGTTTGTACCCGTGCCGACGCACCTGTGGTCATACTTTCCCGGTAGGCCTGCCGATCCCGATTCCCGAAATGTGCGAGCTCTATCCTCCTGCTCCCAATCGTAAAGGCTCTCTGGTCGGCAGCTGACTTGGTTTGAATCGAAGACTTCCATGGTGTTTCCTCAGGAACATGGCCCACTGGCGTCTTCCGTTGACGCACAGTGAAGCCTATACTCCATCCATCTGGCAGGTGGCTCGACAGCTGTAGGAAACGCCGACACTCAACCTCCTGCGTAGAACACCGGGATGGTTTCAGTGCGTCTACATACACATATAGTGTTTTGGGGCCCAAAACAGACACCAAATCAGCGAAAAAAGTGAAAGTTTTTGATGCCTGTCAACTTTAGGCCTCTCTCCAGCATGACCTTTGCCTGGTATGCCCATCTGAAGGAGCTCAACCAGAAACCCTGGGTTGTGGCCGCCCTGCTGAGCTGGGGCATTGCTCTGTTCGAATATCTGTTTCAGGTGCCGGCGAATCGCATCGGCTACAGCGTGCTCAGTGTCGGGCAACTGAAGATTCTTCAGGAAGTGGTGACGCTCAGCGTGTTTGTGCCCTTCTCCGTGCTCTACCTCAAGGAACCGCTGAAACTGGATTATCTGTGGGCGGGGCTGTGTCTCGTCGGAGCGGCGTTCTTCATGTTCCGCAGCCGCCTCATGTTGTAGGAGCCAGCCCTGCTGGCGATAACTCCAGGACAAGCCCTAATGCAATGCTCTTGTAATGTCGAGGCTTGTGGAAATCAGCGCTGCAAAAGAACCGGGGCCCGGAACCCATGAACACCGCACTGGGTATTCATGGGCGCCGGGCCCCGTGCTCTTGCGATAGCGCTTACTAGAAGCTGTACTTCACTCTGGCGTAGACCATGCGGCCCAGAACGTCCTGGGTCTCCGCTGCAACGCCCGCGATCATACCGGTCTTCTGCGGCATTCTGTCGGTGAGGTTGCGCGCCCCGACAGAGAAGTCAAACGCACCACCCAGCGCCTCATAGCCGCGATAGGAGTAGAACATGTCCAGCTGTGTCCAGGCACGCAGTGTGTCGGTCGGACCGCCCCACTCGGCACCCGGGAAGTACTGCTGGAAGCTGAACTCGCTGGCATCGAACTTCACTTCGTCGATATAGCGAGTAGTAGCGCTCAGCGCATGGTTCCCCAGAGACCAGTTGATACGGAAGTTCGCCCGAATCTGCGGGATGGTGGGAACCGCACCGAACGGGTTGTTCTGGTTGCCCACTGCCTCACGAATCGGACCGTCTTCCACCAACTGGAACTTGTAGGTATCCATATAGGTACCCTGCAGTTGCATGTCGATATCACCCCAGCCGTTGAGGCCGACATCATCCAGTGAGAAGCCATAGTCGATCTGGGTATCCCAGGCACGCACCAGCATGGTGGATGCATTGGAGTCACTTTGCAGGATGCGGTCCGGCGTGGTGATGTCCGCCGCATTACGCACAACTCGCTTGTCCGAACGCGGGTCGTTCACCCAGGCCTGGATTTGCGCGGCGCTGGGGTGCGGGTTGGCGGTAGTGGCCGTGAAGCCCGTGGCAGCCAGGAAGTTCTTGTAGTCGGAACGCAGAATATCCTCAGTGGTCGTGCTCACGATACGGTCGATAAAGTCCGTTTCACTCCAGGTAAGAGACCAGGTCAGGTTCTCCAGCAGCGTCAGGTCGATACCGATGGAGACACTGTCGGAGGTCTCGGATGCCAGATTGGGGTTACCGCCACGGCAGGAGGTGATGAAGCCCTGGAAGGTGGAGAACGGGTCTGCCACGTTGCTGAGGCCGCAGGTTTCCGGCGAATTCAGCTGGGCCAGGGTGGGCACAATGAAGGCCTCGCCCATGGTCGCCCTGACCGCCAGCCAGTCGGTCGGCACATAGACAAGACCGAACTTGTCCACCACGGCACTCTGGCCGGTACTGAAGCTCTCATCCCGCACCGCTGCACTCAACTCCAGGTTGGACAGTATGGGGAAAGCGAACTCGGCAAACCAGGAGTCACTGGAACGGCTTTGGCTGCGCGGCAGGATCTGGGAACCAATCAGCTGGTCGTCGCGGATGGAGGTTGCCGTCGGACCGTCGGTCTGCTTTTCGTCACGGCGCTGATAGCCAACGGCCATGGAGATCGGGCCGCCAGGCAGCTCGAAATCACCCATCGGCAAGGTGCCGTTCAGAATCAGGTCGTACACCTGGATCTGGGATTTATCGTCGAGCGCATCCTGGGTGAAGATCGCATCCGCCACATGCTGCGGCGTGCGGAAGCGCGGATCCACTGCGCCAAAGGGGTTGAAGCAGCTGTCAACGTCGTTGATGACATCGCAGTTCAGCCCCTGGTTCACGGCACCAATACTGTACTGCTGGGAGTTGTTGCTGACGTCGTTGAACAGACCAAAGGTATAGTCTGCGCTACCTTCCCAGCCTTCCAGCATCGGCACGTTGAAATCAAGCCCCGTGGTAAATCTCACGGTGCGCTTGTCGTTGTGATTGAGCTGGTAGCCATTGTACTGCTGCATGTCCGTGGGGATCGTGTTGGCCTCTCTTCTGTTGAAGGGCACCCACTGCGCACCGTTGATGTTCACGTCTTCATAGAAGACGACGCCGCCCAAGGGGTCGTTGTCGATGGAGGCGAAACGATTGTTTGCCAGCACCACCTGGCCAGAGCCATCACGCAGGGGCAGGGGGCGGCCATAGCCATCCAGAACCAGCCCACCACTGCTGTTGCGCATGGGTTCTGCGAACAGTTCCTGGCCTGCAGAAGACTTTGCCCGGAAGGTGTTGCCCGGCAGCTCGCCTCTTACCTTTGCCAGCGCATCCGATCTTGCCCCCGGGTTACTGGGGTTGTTGCGGTTCTGGTAGAGCTGACGGTTCCACATGATCTGCGAATGGAAGGTGACATCTTCACTCACTTCCCAGTTGAGGTTGGTGTACAGCGCGGAGGTCTGATACTGCGGCTGGAAGTCACGGGTATCACCGAAACTCATGAAGCAACGGCCACCCAGCAGGTTACCCCAGGGGTTGTTTCCGGGTGCGGCCTGATCGGTATCTGTCTCGCGGCCGCAATTCGGGTCGGGACGGCTGGCGGATTTGCCGGTCAGGTTCCCGTTCGCATCGCGCAGGGGCACGATGTAGTTCCCCGGGTTGCCACCGCCGTTATGCGTGAGGCCCGAGCGCACATAGTCGGGGCGCTCGTTCCACGCCAGTGTGGAGGAATCCACATAGGAGCCCGCCATGACGATGTCCACATCGCCAAAGCTCTTACCCCCGAGGAAGGAGGTTTCCGTACGACCGAAATCGCCCCGGCTGTCCCCTTCCGTGAACACTTCCACCTCCAGGCCGTCATAGGACTGATAGGGGATCAGGTTGACCACCCCGGCCACCGCGTCCGTGCCGTACAGTGCCGCGGCACCATCGGTCACAATCTCCATGCGCTGCAACGCGGATGCGGGGAGCAGTGTCTGCAGGTTGTCCGTGGCAACACGCTTGCCATCGATCAGGGTCAGAGTAGCGCGTGAGCCAAGCCCGCGCAGGTTGAAGTTCGAAATGGTACTGCTGACGCCCTGAATCGAGTTGGTCACCGCGGTGCCGTTATTGAAGGTCAGGTTCTGTGCGACCTGAGCCATATTGACCGCCCCCTGCCCTTCAAGATCTTGGGCACTGAATGAAGTCACGGGGGATGCTGCGGTAATTTCTTCAGAACGGCGGATATACGAGCCGGTCACGACAACCTCTTCCACGTCAGGAGTATTCTGTGCCAGTGACTGGCCAGTTCCCCCCAACAGGGCAAGAGCGATGGCAGAGCTCAGGAGTTTGCTAGCGAACGCAGGTTTGTCTTGCATGGGTCTTGTAAGTGACATGGCATACCTCAGTTGTAATTGTTATTGACATTGATGGCGCGAAGTTAGCAATGCGGCACAGGAAAGTCTACCGGATTTTGACAAAAATCAATAAATTTCAGAATTCGTCGAGCCTGGCTCACCTGCGGGGAAAAAATTGCAAGCCATTGATATTCATATATTTCAAATAAAAACACCTGAGTAAAAATAGGTTGAGTCCCATTTTGGGATGCCGTGGTCCTTCGGTAACTTTTGTTCTGGCCGATACTTTTCGAGTTGATCATTCACGTACTTGATTCGCCCCCAACCTGCCTGGTAGCGCGCTACATCGAGATCAAGCAATGTCAGATAAGGAATTTGTAGGGCGGAAAGAAGGCGCCAGAAGTGGTTAACATGCCTACCGCCCAAAGGCGCAATTGTGACAGCGGACTCGTCAACGGGCGCACCTTTGACCTGTAGCAGCCGTGGCAAAACGATCTCTTCGCTATCGCCTTCACCCAGAACGACAAGGCGCGAGAAATAGATCTCGGGAAATGCCTGGACGGCTTCCCGCACGAATTTGTGCGCTTCGTCCGTGCTTTCTGGCAGCTGAATGTGCGTGACGCGCGACGTTCGATCCTGGGTCAGCCGCAGATAGCGGATACGCTCCGGCGGGACGCGCCGCAGCATCGACGGCGCATGGGTCGCAATCAGTGCTTGTGCGTCACCATCACTGGTCATCTCGTTGAGCGCATTGACGATCCGCCCAAGGTAGTGCGGCGAGAGGCTGTTTTCTGGCTCTTCGACCGCCACGACCGTAAACACGGGCGGGCGCAGCTTGTCTGCGTCGAATGAATCGTCATCTTCAGCCAGGACAGCGCGACCGATGGCTTGCGAGGACAGCACGAGCGACAGGTACAGCATCGACTTCTGGCCGTCGCTCAGTCGCGAGAAATCGACCAACTGCTCGTCATGGCCTGGTGTGAAAGACACGGACATGTGCCGTAGCAAGGCCTCGACCTCAGACGCAACAAAAGTGAGCTTAGGGTCGGCGAAGAAGCTTCCCTTGTGCAAAGCACTCCATGCCGTTTTCAAGCTTGTGCTGAACGCATTGATTGATGGATTGGCCGCCAAGCTGTCGCTGATTTGGTCGGTCAGGCCCTTGATGACAGTTCGCTCTCCATCCCAGTTCACCGCACGTAGCATGCGTCCAAGCAGTGCATTGGCGCCATAGGCAATGTGATCTGCGGGATCACGGCGTGCGGGCAGGTAGTGAAGGTGGATATGGTTGCGTTCAGATCGGGGGACTTGAGCAGTGGTTAGTGGCGAGCCATCTGCATCGATGTCCAGCACATAGACTATGCTTTCTTCAATGTCCCCATCCAAGCCCATTGTGGCAGTGAGGCGGAATCGCACGCGCGGTGTGCCATCGATTTCGTCAAGACGCATGTGGCCGAAATGAGGGGCTACCGTGCTGTTGTCTTCGTCGTCGCCAAGTTCCGGGAACAGGAAGTCGGCCTCGAGCCATAGTTGACGCTCAGCAGGCGGTGCAGCCTCGTTGAATGGGACATGAAAGTCCGAGCGTAGGATTCGGCGCAGTGATGGATCAAAGGCAAAAAGACGGCACAGCGCTTGGAGTGCTGCCGTCTTGCCTGAGCCGTTAGGACCGATGAGGTAAGTAATCTCCTCCAACCGAATTTCGGTGGGCGCCGCTCCGAAGGATTGGAAGTTCGAGAGCCGGATCGTTTGAAGCCTCATTGGGTGTCCTCAGCCTTGGAAATGCCATCCAGCGTTTCCACCAATGCGTCCATTTGCAGCCAGAATGCACGCCCTTCGGTTTGCCATTGGTCCCAGGCAGAGCGCAGCGATACTGCGTCACCATTGCTGTCGGTGGCGATGGCGGCGGCAATGCGCTTCACGTATAGCGGGATCGAGAGGTTGCCCGCATTAGCGCCGATGTCGCCCAGGGTGGCGACCTTGGCGAAACCGGGAACGTCAGCAAAGGTCTGGTACGCGGTAAGGATGCGCTGCTGGTGATCAGGCTTCAGGAAGCTCTGCGCCCGTTCCCGGGTAACCTCGTTCACCGCGTCGATGAAGATCACCTTGCCCTTGCGAGCGGCGGCCTTCTTGCGGTTGCAGATGACAATGCACGACTCCATCGGGGAGTTGTAAAACAGGTTGGGGCCCAAGCCGATGACGGCCTCGACCCAGTCACGCTCGACCATCTTGGCGCGCATGGCCTGTTCTTCATTACGGAACAGCACACCGTGGGGCCAGAGCACGGCACACCGCCCCTTGGCGGTGAGGCTGGTCAAGATGTGCTGCTGGAAGGCGTAGTCGGCGCGTCCCTGCGGCGGCGTACCCAGCGAGTTACGCCCCCACTTGTCACTGCTCCAGGCCTCGCGATTCCACTGCTTGATTGAGTACGGCGGGTTGGCCAGGATCACATCGAACTGACGCAAGCGGTCGCCTTCGATGTGCTTGGGTTCGGCCAGGGTGTCGCCCCGGATGATTTCGAAGTCCTCCACGCCGTGCAGGAACAGGTTCATGCGGGCGATGGATGAGGTGATGAGGTTGCGCTCTTGCCCGTAAAGCTTGAGCGTGCGGTATTCGCCACCCGAGCGCTTCACTTCGTCCAGCGCCGAAATCAGCATGCCGCCGGTGCCGCACGTGGGGTCGTAGATCGACTCGCCCGCCTGCGGTGCCAGGAGCTGTGTCATCAGGTGGACGACGGTGCGGTTGGTGTAAAACTCGGCTGCGGTGTGGCCGGAGTCGTCCGCAAACTTCTTGATAAGGTACTCGTAGGCGTTGCCGAGCTCATCCTCGGGCACGTTGGCCACCGACAGCGTCTGGGTCGAGAAGTGCTCGATCAGGTTCTTCAGCGTTTCGTCGGGCAGGCGCTCGCGGTTGGTCCAGGGGGCATCGCCGAAGATGCCGTCGAGCATGTCGGGGTTGGCCGATTCGATGGCACGCATCGCTTTCTGGATGGCTGCACCGACATTCTTCGAAGTCTGACGCACATCGTTCCAATGCGCGCCTTCGGGAATCTGGAAACGGTGGTTTTCGGCGAACTGAGCGAAGGACAGGTCACCATCGGAGTCGGCCACAACGGACTGGTATTCCTCGTCCCAAACATCCGACGCCCGTTTGTAGAACAACAGCGGAAAGATGAATTGCTTGTAGTCGCCTGCGTCGATCAGGCCGCGAAGCAAAACGGCTGCGCCCCAGAGGTAGCTTTCGAGTTCTTGTTGGGTGATGCGGCTCATTGCAGCCATCCTCCTTCGGCCATGACCTGTGCGAGCCGCTCCTCGGCCTCTCGGCAGCGGGTCAGCGCGTCCTTAAATGCAGCAATGGCCTCGGGCAGCGGTGGAATGTCTTCTTGTAGCGGCGGCAGCACGTAGCGCGAGATGTTCAGCGTCCAGTCCTCGGCTTTAATCTCATCGAGGGTGACCACGCGAACAGCGTCTTGCACATCGGCAAAGTTGCGATACCAGCCCAGGATTTCAGCGGCATGCTCAGGCTCTAAAAAGTTCTGTGCCCGGCCTCGGCGGAACAAGCGCGACGCATCAGCGATCAGCACCTGCTTCTTTTGCTGGACAGGCTTGCGCTTGCGCAACACCAAGATGCACGCTGCTAGACCGGTGCCGTAGAACAGGTTGGGGGCCAGACCGATCACGGCTTCGATCAGATCCATCTCCAACAGCTTCTGGCGGATGTCTCCTTCCGCACCTTTACGGAACAAAGCGCCCTGGGGGAGCACCACGGCCATTCGACCAGTGCCATCGGCCATCGACTTGACCATGTGCTGCACCCATGCGAAGTCGCCGCTGCTTGACGGCGGCAGACCAGCAAAGTTGCGGCCAAAGGGGTCATTGAGCCACAAGTCCTCGCCCCACTTTTCCAACGAGAACGGTGGATTGGCGATCACGCAGTCGAAGGTGGCGAGCAGGTCACCCTCGAAAAAGGCCGGGTTGCGCAGTGTGTCGCCGCGCACCACTTGGAAATCTTCGATGCCGTGGAGAAACAGGTTCATCCGGGCAATGGACGACGTGGTGAGGTTCTTTTCCTGGCCGTACAGCTTGCCCCAGAGGCGCTTGACGTCACCGTGCTTTTCTTTAACGTGCTGCACGGCAGCAAGCAGCATCCCGCCGGTACCGCAGGCGGGGTCGTAGATGGTCTCGGCTTCCTTGGGATCGAGCATGTCGATCATCAGCCGCACGACGCTGCGCGGGGTATAGAACTCCCCGGCCTTCTTGTTGGTGGCGTCGGCGAACTTCTTGATCAGGTATTCGTAGGCATCACCGACCAAGTCGGACGCGACGTTTTGATTGCCCAGCGGGAGTGCAGAAAAATGCTCGATCAGGTCCTTGAGCAGTGCGTCTGACAGGCGTTCCTTGTTCGTCCACTGGGCGTCACCGAACACCCCGTATAGCGTGTCGGGATTAGCTTTTTCGATCTCACGCATCGCGTGCTGAAGGGCGGCACCAACGTTGATCGGTTTGGCTCGGACATCCACCCAGTGGCATTCCTCGGGAATTTGGAAACGGTGCGATTCCGGGAACCACGCCAGTTGTTCGTCGCCTGTCTCGTCGACGATCTCCTGGTATTCCTCATCCCAAACATCGCAGATGCGCTTGAAAAACAGCAGCGGGAAGATGTAGGTCTTGAAGTCGGCTGCATCCACCGGGCCGCGCAGGATATTGGCGGATTCCCAAAGGTGGCTTTCAAGCTGTGCTAGTGAGACTTGAATGTCCTGCATTGTTTGCTTTTTCTCATTTGGATTCGGTCGGACTGGCTGATTGCGCCTTTATCCAACTATCGATATCTGCACGCGAAAACCTCCATACCCCACCGACTTTGAAGGCAGGAATCTTTTTGGCTCCAGCCAACCGATAGATGGTCCGTTCCGTGACCTTCAAATAGGCTGCGACTTCGGCCAGAGTCAGAACGCCTTCGCTGGACGTGTTTTGAGTCATTTAGGTGTTCTCATGGTCAATGCTGTCTAGTCTAGTGCAAAGTTTTCAGGTCTACAACGAAGCACCACTCGGTTTCCACTATGGCGGGATTCGCGCTAGAGGCAGTCGAAAAGCATTTTTATTCAATAAAATCAATGGCTTAAACGTTCGTCACTGCATATCCGGCCCGATAACCGATTGATGTTGGGTTTCTTACATTAAATGCAGCTTCGAGGGAGGGTGCTTGCAGACCGGCATGGTGTGAACTTCTACCGACCAATGACGGAATCTCCCCCAGGCAATGTTGCCTGTCTTGGAGATCCGCGATGCACGCACCCCGCTTACCCATCATCCCGTCCCACCTGCTCAGGCAATATCAGGTCGAGGACGTCGGAGACACCCGCTTCCGTGCCTGCGCACGACTGCTGCAGTCGATGTGGCGGGAAGATCAGCAGCTGCCGGTTGGCAGCCTCCAGCAAACGAATGAGTACGACCGCTGTCTCGGCAGCCGGATTGACCGAGCATCGGGCTCGTTCGGCCGTAACTTCTTGACCACCAAGATCGCCAGACTGGCTAAGTACGAGACGGTGTATCGAGAGCCGGGCGCGATGATCGAGGAGGAGCGCCTGTGGCATAACCTGCTGTCGAGTCAGCCGCTGTGCTTCAATCTCTTTGGCGACATGAAGCTCGATCTTTCCATGGCCACCCGGTTCTGGTCGAGCCTCTTCCCGGATCACATGGCGAAGGTCGAGGGTATCTACTTCGAGCACTCACCAGGGCGTGGCGACGAAGCTTTCATCGCAGACCACACCGCATTTGACGTGCTGATCGCCGGTCAAAACCGCAAGGGTCAGCGCTCCTTCATCGCCATCGAAGTGAAGTACTCCGAGTCCATGAACGAGCCAGCAGCAACCATGCGCCCCCGTTACGAGTCTGTTTCGACACGCTCAGGCCTCTTCAAAGACCCAGAGCACCCGGCACTGCGTAGCGCTCCAATCCAGCAGCTATGGCGCGAGCACATGCTCAGCCAAACCATGCTGGACAATGGCCTCTATGACAGCGGACTCTTCCTCGTGGTGCATCCTGCCAAGAATGAAGACTGCAGCGTCGCGGTGGCTTCATACAAGCAGCACCTGCATGAGCCCAGCGCCGGCAATCCCGCTTTTGCAGCACTGACCCTTGAGGAGTGCGTCCAAGGGATGCGCGACATCGGTGAGGCTGAACTTGCGGATGCCCTGTTCACGCGGTATCTCGACTTCGACCGCATCGAAGCGGCCATCTTCGGCCAGGAGGTACATCCCATTTGAGCAGCTGGCCCAGGTTGGTTGCACGAGGGATCGATGGGATAATAGAAGTTAACGAGTTGGGAAGACAGTAGTCAGTCTTCCTCGGTACCCAACCCTTCTGTTCGCCAACATTCGCCAGCATTCAACGATATTGGGGGCATGTTAGGGGGCACAGTACCAATCAGGAGCAGGCGTTGAATAAGAGAATCAAGGGTTTAGCCCGTCTTTTCTGGTTCAACGTCTGACTTGACAAAAAAGACGGTGTTGGCCAGAATTCGCATCCTTCAAACGGCCCAGGGGTCACTCCCGGCCTAAACGTTTCATGGCTATGTAGCTCAGCTGGTTAGAGCGCAGCATTCATAATGCTGATGTCCGTGGTTCAAATCCACGCATAGCTACCATACAGACAAAGGGCTTACCGACAGGTAGGCCCTTTTCTTTTGGGGTTAGAGGAACTCGACCCCTGTCGACTGCAGGCCGACCAGACCGATGTTGAGCTCATTGAGCTCCACCATCGCTGCCATTTCGAGCAGCTCTGCTTTGCTCAGGCTTCCACCGGACCCTTCCATCATGCCGACGAAGTGCTGCACCTCGGCGGGCGTCGGCGCCGCGCCGGCCACATGGGTATAGAGCGACGTCACCAGCGCCTCATTGCCAGGATTGCCCAGCACGTCGATCACCAGCTGAGCCACCTGCCGCAGGCTCAGACCCTGATCAAATAGCGTGATGCCCTCTCCCACCCAGTCCGGATGCTGCGCCAGTGCGGCCGCATCGAGTGCCGCCCCGATGAGCCGGATCGCCTTGCCGGCGGACTCGTTTGCGGCAAGATCAAATGCCAGTTTGCGATCGGTGAAGGCGAGGCGTTCGATATTGCTGAGAGTGTCTTTTCCACTCGCGGCGCTTTCCACCGTCAGCGAGGTGCCGGTGCGGGTGATCGTCGCATCGTTGCGAGGAATGTGCAGATACAGGGTGTCGCCTCCCGCGCCGCCGTCCAGCGCGTCATTGCCCGTCGTGCCGAACAGCGCATCATTGCCCGAGGTCCCTTTTTGCCCAACGAGAAGATCAAACGGCGAGCGGTTTACACCCGAGAGGCCAGTTTCATAGGTCGAAAATTCATGCGCCGTGCCGTTATAGGAGGTCACCAGTGACAAGACACTCGTGACAAGCGTATCGGGGTGCCCGGGCACCTTGAGCACTTCCATCGTGCCGCGGGGATAATAATTCTGCGTAAACAGGGGCACCGATTCGGAAAGCAGCGTTGAGGGAATTCCAAACGAGCCGTTGAGCAGCGTGCCAAACTGTCCCACGAGCAGAGATCCCGGGAAGCTGCTGAGCGCGGCACCCACGGCCGCTCGCTGGCTGCCCAGCAGAATGATCGGATCATCGGTGACCTGATAGTTGATGATGCGCGGGTCAGCGACCGCCGCCGGCTGCAGATAGCCGGGTGAACCGGTGGTGATGGCATAGGCGGGGGCGATCCCCTTGTAGTTAGCCATGTACATCTGCGTCATCGCCCCGCCCAGACTGTGCCCGGTCACCAGCACAAGATCGAATTCTCCTTGCGCGATGCGTGTATTCACGGCGGCGATCAGCGGGTCGAAAAGGGTGTAGTGGGCATTGATGTTCTGGAAGTCCTGTTTCCAGTCCTCATTGTCATTGGTGCCCCGAAATCCGATGGCCAGCGTGCGCATCCCCTGATAGGTTGCTGCCGCGACGAGGACCTCGGCATTGCTGTTGTGGAAAACACCGTTGCTCAGCTGGGCTGACGACAGGCCGATTTCGGCGCCCCCGACAAGGTGCCAGCCACTGAGACTGGGTGTCGTGCTCTGCCAGGTGGGCCAGGCCTTGGTGACCGAGAAAAGGAGCTCCACCAAGGGGGGATTGCCGGAAATCACGGGCGCATTGCTCACGGGCATGAAAGCCTCCTGAAGAGAGTGAAACCTGTGATGACCAGTGTAGGAGGACGTCCCAGCCGCTCACAATCCACCGCACATTGAGCGTTTGCTTTAGCGCAAACATCCTGCAAATTCCCTCGCGTTCTCGCGCCGATTTGAGGGGCAACGCAGCACTTGAGGTGCACGCTTGCCAGAATAAAAATTCGGCATAGAATGCGCACATTTCTTCCCTGCGATTCTTCCTATGAAGTTGGTGTCTTTCGACATTTTCCGCACCTTGGGATTCCCCAATACGACCGTGATCAAGGCGGAGCACATCGCCCGCCACAAGACTCTGCTGCAGGAAGCCGACTGGGTGCTTTACCCCGAATACTGGCAGCTCAATGGCCTGCTTTACGGGCTGAAGTGCCGCATCTTTCCAAGCGAGGCAAGCTATCGCATCGGGCATGACAAAATAGAGATGACACGGGCGTTCGAACTGATTGCCCCGGCCAATACCCCACTGACGCTGATCCATGGAAACACCCCGGAATACCGGGACCTGATCTGGGATACCCTGCCTGCTCCCTTTGTGGCGAAGCTGCCGCGGGCGAGCATGGGAGAGGGCGTGTGGTTGATCGAAACGCGGGAAGACTGGCATCGCTACTGCGACCGTACACCGACCCTCTATGCCCAGGAATATCTGCCGATTGACCGCGACGTGCGCGTCGTGGTGGTTGGCGACAAGGTGGTTACCGCTTACTGGCGATTGCAATCTGCGCAGGGTTTTTACAACAACGTCGCCAAGGGCGGCACTGTTGACCTCTCTCCCGTGCCCGAGGCGGCACTCACCCTTGCGCTGTCACTCGCACACGCTCTCGAGGTTGACCACGCCGGATTCGATATCGCGATGGTGGGAGGGCATCCCTATGTACTGGAATTCAATCGCTTGTTTGGCAATCAGGGGCTTGGGAAAGGCAGCGAATTACGCGACGCAATTCTGGAATACCTGATCAAAAGAAGCAAACCGGAAGGGCCTGAGCGGCCCGCCCCGGTTCTGCCAGTTGCCGTATAAAACAGGCTTGTGATGCCGCTGAATCCGAGGCATCCAAATATCCATATTCACCGGAACCCGCGTGAGCTCTTATGATCATTACACCCTACACTGCGCAACACGCCACTGCGCTGGCGGATCTTTTTCACGACGCCGTGCACGCCATCGACAAGAGTGTTTACACCTCTGGTCAGAAGGAAGCGTGGGCGCCCACGCCGCCGGACTATCGCCAGTGGGCCGATCGACTGACACGCACGCAGCCTTATGTGGCATTGATCCATTCGCGAGTCGCAGGGTTTTGCGAACTGGAAGCAGACGGGCATATTGGTTGCCTGTACACCCATCCCGATTTTCAACGGCGGGGGGT
This sequence comes from uncultured Klebsiella sp., assembly GCA_964538025.1. Lineage (GTDB taxonomy): Bacteria > Pseudomonadota > Gammaproteobacteria > Pseudomonadales > Pseudohongiellaceae > UBA5078. Next base: position 70,653 of record CAZICZ010000008.1, read on the forward strand.
CGCCACAGCCCTGTACGCCCATCTGCGCAAAGAGGCGGCGAAACGGGGACTGTCGCGACTGTCTGTGGAGGCCTCCCTGATTGCCCGCCCCTTTTTTGAGCATCGCGGTTTTGTGCTGGTACGCACAAACAAGGTGGAACGGCAGGGCCAGACGCTAGTCAATTTCAGTATGGAAAAACGGCTGAATTCTCCTGTCGCGAGCTGATCCGCGGCGCACTTGTCACGCAATCTCCCCCTTTGGATATCCACTATGCCTCCCATTCTCGCCTCTGTCGGGCTACTGCTGTGCAGTAATGTGTTCATGACCTTTGCCTGGTATGCCCATCTGAAAGAACTGAACAACAAACCCTGGATCATTGCAGCCCTGGTGAGCTGGGGCATTGCGCTGCTCGAATACCTGTTTCAGGTACCGGCGAACCGGATTGGCTATTCCGTGCTGTCGGTGGGTCAGCTGAAGATCATCCAGGAGGTCATCACCCTGAGTGTGTTTGTGCCGTTTTCCGTGATGTATCTGAAAGAACCCCTGAAGCTGGACTATCTTTGGGCAGGGCTTTGCCTGTTGGGGGCGGTGTACTTCATGTTTCGCTCCCGCCTGGGATAAACGACTGACGCGCGGCTTTTCACCCCCCAATTGTCCCCGATCGTTTATTGACCAAGTTAGCTCAAAAATTCACCATCTTTTCATTTTGAACTGACGTCGTCCTGATGATTGAACTCCACATTCCCACACTCGGCATTCGCGAGTGGTGTGTGGCCAATCTGCTCAACGGTGGGATGTTCGTGTTGTACACCCTGGTGGCCAGTGGCGTGGCGCATGCCGATCTCATGCTGCTGATCACCAATATACTGCGCTTGGCGGCCTCTTCGCTGATTCTGGCAGGAGGCTTTTTCCTGCGGGGTTTTGCAACACCCTGGCCCCTGCGTTACTGGATAATCCTGCTGCCTTTCTTCCTCGTGATCCCTTGGCTGACCCACGAACCCATCGCGATTCGCGACATCATTCCCGATGCCTATAACGTGTTCACCTTTTTGGGTTTGGCGGTCGTGTTGTTGTGGCGTACGGAGAGTCGAGGCGAGTTTCTGGCGAATCTGCTGCCAGCGATTTTCTGCGTGTTTTCCGCCATTGCGATGAGCGCCCGACTTGTGGTGACGCAAACGGGCGACCCGGCACTTCTCACTTCGCTCGAGTTTGCTGCCCTGCCGTTTGTCGTGATGCTGATCTCCACCTTCGGTTGAACCTGCGGCAATATCGTCATGTGCTATTACCGGCTGCAACAGGAAGTCGCCAAGATGGCGCGTCAGGATGCGCTGACGTCATTGCCTAACCGCCGCGCGCTGGAAGAACATCTGGAGCGGACCTTCGCAGACGCCCGGCGAACCGGCAACCCCTTTGCGCTGATCCTGATCGATCTCAATCGTTTTAAACAGGTGAATGACAAATTCGGGCATGCCGCTGGCGATGCGCTTTTCAAGGAATTGGCCTCACGGCTGCAGCAGTTTGTCCGCGATGCAGACATGGCGGGGCGGCTTGGCGGAGACGAGTTCCTGTTGATATTGCCGCGTGTACGGGATGCGGCATCGGGTGACCTGATGCTGTCCCGGTTGAAACAACATGTCGAAGGGAAGATTTCTGTGTCGGGGCATCCTTTGACCCTCAGCATCAGCGCAGGGCTTGCCCTGTGGCCAGTCGAGGGTGACAGCGTGGATGCCTTGATGACGGCTGCAGACAAGGCCATGTACCGGGACAAAAAACGGCATCACGCACGCGACCCTCTCCCCCCGCTGTCATCGGGAAACGAACAGGCAATCTTGGAGGTTTAGGGAATCGGGTGCAGGACGACCGGGACGCTGTGGGCGCGATCCCCATCGAGAAAGCGGCGGAAACGGTCTCCCCAGGTATATTTCTCCGCCATCAGGGCATTGATACGGGTGCGCTTGTCCTCCCGAACTTCTGCCCGATAGTGACCGCTCACCCCGTTGCGAGTCAGCTCGACGGCGTAATTGTCCTTTATGCGGGCAAGCCAGATCATCTCGGGATTTCCGGCACGCAGATACTGTTGCCCTTCATCATCGACCACCCACAGTCGGGTTACCACCCGCTCGTTCTGCGCATCGAGGGTATGCAGTTCCACCACTTCGACACGCTCCGTCGCCACGCGGGCGCCAATCAGTAGTAGCAGAAAGCCCGTGAAGGCTATCCCGACAAGCCAAAAGAACACTTTCATTTCCCACTCCCGCCCGGAAAATCTGCAGGCATGGTAACAGAGCGCTTGCGCACGCTGCTACAATCATCCCACGCTCCCCATGCCGACACAGCGAGGTTGTCACGATGTCTTCTTCCGACCCGATAACGCCACTCGTTTCGGTTGCCTGGCTCGCCGAGGCGCTGAAGGCACCGCAGGATCTGGTGGTTCTGGATGCCAGCTGGCATATGCCCGCCACACAACGGGACGGTGAGGAGGAGTGGCGGCATGAGCGCCTTCCCAACGCCCGCTTCTTCGATTTTGATCGCCGGATTTGTGACCGGGACAGCGCGCTGCCCCACATGATGCCCACTCCGGACCTGTTCACATCCGAAATCCAGCGCCTCGGCGTGAATCACACCAGTACCGTGGTCGTTTATGACAGCCTGGGCGTGCAGACCAGCCCCCGGGCCTGGTGGATGCTGCGCGCGATGGGGTTCAGCCGTTGCGCCGTTCTGGACGGAGGACTCCCTGCCTGGAAAGCTGCCGGACTTCCGCTGTCCTCAGGTGAGGGCCAGACGCCCCCTGTCGGCGATTTTGTAGCCCGCGCGCAGCCCTCCATGATCAGTGACTGGCGGGAAGTGTTGCTTGCCACCACGTCCTCGAGCGTGTGCATTCTGGATGCGAGATCTGCAGACCGCTTCTACGGGCGGGCACCGGAACCGCGTGCCGGTCTGCGCGGGGGACACATGCCGGGCGCACTCAGTCTTCCCTTTGATTCCCTGATCGAAAACGGTCACTTTCGCCCGCGTGAACAGTTGCAGGAAACCTTCGCGACATTGGTGCCCGGCACGCAGCGCATCATTGCCACGTGCGGGTCGGGCGTCACCTCCTGCGTCATCGCACTCGCCGCCCATCTGGCAGGCCACCGTGACATCGCGGTCTACGACGGTTCATGGACGGAATGGGGCGCCGATGCGCATCTGCCGGTGACCTGCAATCCGTCTCGGTGAGCATGGGACATGTCCGATTTTTTGCGTATACTCGCCCTTCGCACTATCGCCTGACATGTCTGTACGAGTTTCCAAATGTCTGATGAAAAACAGGAAATCACGGCGCCTTTGACGCCTGCTGCAACGCCTGCCGCGGCTCCGCCCAAGGGCGGGTTTCTGGCCAATCTGGCGTTTAACATCATTATTCCCGTGTTCATTCTGAGCAAGTTGAGTGCCGATGACAGCCTCGGCCCGACCCTGAGCATTGTTTTTGCTCTTGCATTCCCGATTGGCTATGGCCTCTGGGATCTCCGGCAATCGGGCAAGGTGAATGCCTTCTCGATTCTCGGCGTTGTCAGTGTATTTCTGACCGGCGGCATCAGCCTTCTGGAACTGGACCCCCAATACATCGCCATCAAGGAAGCGACCATCCCCGCCATCATCGGCTTTGCCGTCCTGTTTACCCAGCGCACCCGTTTTCCGCTCGTGAAAACCCTCATTCTCAATGCCCAACTGGTTCGCGTGGACGCCCTGTACGAGGCGCTGGCGCAAAAGGGCACCACCTCGACGTTCGAGCGCCGGATGGGACAGGCGTCCTTTATCGTTGCCGGTTCCTTTTTTGTGTCTTCGGTGCTGAATTTCCTGCTCGCAAAAATCATCCTCGTGAGCCCCCCGGGCACGACCGAATTCAGTGAAGAACTGGGGAAAATGACAGCGCTGAGCTATCCGGTCATCGCGCTGCCCAGCATGATTATCCTGATGCTGGCGATCTGGTTTGTGTTCTCCCAGATCCGCAAGCTGACGGGAGAGAGCCTCGAACATTTTCTCGTCGATCAGGACGCCACCTGAGGCACGGCGGACACCCCTGCACGCGGGATGAAAGGCGCAGCGTGACGCGCCAGATAGCCGCACATCACACGACATTGATGTACACTTTGTGCCTGTCCGACGCCACGGCGTCAAAGAATTCGGAGCCTTAGCCTCAGGAGCCTGATCATGATGACCTTCACCCTTCGTGCGTTTAAACCTTGTCTGCTGGTTCTGGCAATTGCCGCACTGGGGGCCTGTGGCGAGACGCCGCCTGAGTCCTCGACGGGTGATACCGATGCCACGGCGTATAACCTGCAACTCGACATCAAGGGATTCATGAACATGGTGATGGACCCTGTTTCGGATGTCCTGTGGGATTACGCCGGATGGGTCGACGACGTCAACACGGGCTACGAAGAACTGTACCCGGAGACAGATGAGGAATGGCTGCTCGTGCAGCAAAAAGCCGCGCAATTGATCGAGGCAGCGAATGCACTGGCGCTCCCCGGCCGCGCAGTGGACAACGATGGCTGGATCACCTATTCCAACGCCATGGCCACCGCCGCCTCTCTGGCATATGCGGCTGCGCAGTCCCACAGTAAAGAGGATTTTTTCCAGGCCGGCGCCCAGATATACAGTGTCTGCTCCGCCTGCCATCAATCCTATAACCCTGAAATTTCCCGGTTTACCAAAGAGTAGGAACATCCACCATGCCGAGGCCAGTGAGCCGCAGTAATGCCTGTGGAGGATCTTTTGCGTGGTTATGTCTGCTGCCTTTGTGGTTTCTGGCTCAGAGCGCGTTTGCCCATACCATCACAGGGAATGACGCCAACTATATCCAGGTCATCAATGGCCCCGCCATCGCGCCTTTTGTCTACCTCGGTGCGAAACACATGGTCACTGGCATCGACCACTTGTTGTATCTTTTCGGTGTCGTCTTTTTTCTTTACCGTCCGGTTCATATTCTCCAGTACGTCTCTTTGTTTGCCCTGGGTCACAGCATCACCTTGCTTGCCGGAGTCCTCGCTAACCTGCAGGTCAATGCATTTTTGATTGATGGCATTATCGGCCTGTCGATTGTGTATAAAGCCTTCGAAAATCTCGGAGGATTCTCACGACTTGGCCGCCTTCGCCCTAACCCTAAAATCGCCGTGCTGTGTTTCGGACTCTTTCATGGTCTGGGTCTCGCGACCAAATTACAGGCCTTCGCCCTGAGCCAGAACGGTCTGGTGACCAATATCGTCAGCTTTAACCTGGGTGTCGAAATGGGTCAGCTTTTGGCGCTTTCCGGCATTCTGCTGGTGATCACCCTGCTGCGACGCCAACAGGGTTTTTCCTCGTATGCGCTCGTCATCAACACGCTGCTGATGGCCGGCGGCTTTGCACTGAGCGCTTATCAATTCACTGCCCTGGCCACCGCCCTGTCAGGCTGAACACGCTGCGGAGACTTCTATGAACGAGCATCCCTCGCCCTCCGGGGAAAACGCACGGCCGGTGGCTACCGGACGACAATTGCTGCTGGCGACCGTGACGGCACTGTCGCTGGCCTCGGCTGCCCTGCTAATCGCGATTCTCCCCGCGGAGTTTGGCATCGATCCCCTAGGCACTGGGAGGGCACTGGGATTGCTGGAGCTCGCCGACGCCAATGACTCGCCGTTTGAGAAAACGGCACAGGGGCACCAGCAGGAGCGAATGGAGTTTTTTCTGGAGCCGTATCAGTCGCTCGAATACAAATACCATCTGAGTGAGGACAGCACGATGGTGTTCTCATGGCAGGCGAGCTCGGATTTGTACGTCGACATGCATGCCGACCCGGACGGGTTTGAAGGAGACGAGTACGTGCAGAGCTTTGAAAAGGCCACGAGTCGTGGCAGTGCTGGCGTCTATCATGCGCCGTTTACCGGCATCCATGGCTGGTTCTGGGAGAATCGCAGTTTCGAGAACGTCGTGCTGGTGCTGGAGAGCGCCGGATTCTATGACAGCGCCGTCCTGTTTCGAGATGGAGGCCGTTTCGACCGGGAGGTCACACCCGCCCTGCCGTAAATAAAACGCCCTCGCCGAATCCCGGCAAGGGCGTTAGACGTGGGACCTTGAGCGCGTCCCGTGATTAGCGGTCTGTCGGATCGGATCCGTCTTGCGGCGCGCCTGTACCAGAAGACCCCATGAACAGCTTGCGGCCATCCGGGAAGGTAATATCACGGCCATTGCCGCGGCACTCGGGAGAACACAGACGATCCTTACTCTGATAGCCGGTCACAATAATTTCAGTGCCGATCTGCAGGGAATCCCGGTTGATACCGCGACGCAGCAGAGTATTGGGCGTACCGCCCTCGACCATCCAGGCCTGCTGAGAGCCATCGTCATTGGTGTGCATCAGATGGATCCAGGAATGCGGATTGATCCACTCCACGCGCGTGATCGGGCCACGCAGCGCAATCGGCAGGTTGGCATCAAATTCTGCCGAGAATGCATGGTGCGCTGACGCCGGCATGGACACCGCCGCCAGTGCGGCAGCGACGGACGCAGCCATCAGTACTTGTTTCATTTTCATATCTCCACCCCTTTGCGTTAATTCATCTAGTCTTATGATCGATTGGCTCATTGTCCGAAGAGTTCCGCCTCTCGTCCTTTGCGGTACTTCCCGTACATCAGCTCTTCCACAAACTCCACACATTTAAACTGGGGGAGTTCGAAGCCTTCTTCAAGCCGCCGGTAGATCGGCATCTTGATTGTCCAGGGCCGCTCGAAGATATCCGGATCTTCCATCGTGGCCTCGTACTGGATAACGTTTTCGCTGACCATCGTATAGCGCTCGGTCACCTTTAATTTGTACGTGTGGTAATTGCCCGCGCGATCGAACCAGGTGCGATCATCAAGCCCGGTCACTTCTACCACAAAGGTATCGCCATCCCAAACCCCGTAGGACTGTCCCATCCAGGCATCCAGTGGTGCTTCGCCCGGGTCTTCCAGGTACACATTACGCACCGCCCCGGCAAAGGAATAGGCAATGAAAAACGCCTTGTCACTCTGAAAAATCTGGAACGGATGGGGTAAATACGTCGCTCTGGGCACTCCCGGCATATAGCACTTGATTTCGGGATCACTGCTTAACCAGTTTTCCTGATTCGTCTGGCGTTGTGCGAGCGCTTCAGGCTTGTAGGGAATGCGCCCGCCTTCCACAACACCGAAACTTGCAGGTACGGCGCCGACGGCGCCCAAGGCAACGATCTCGGGTGCCGGGACGGGCACAAAGTCACCCGGGACCAAGGCAAATGCCGCTTTGGGCGGGGCAGACTCCAGATTGTTGTTCGCGGTGCTCAACACCTGCCAGATGCCGTTGAAATCGGGTTTGCCATCCGGGGTGCGAGGAATCGTGCTCGCTGTGGCGTTTGACGTGACGGCCTGTGCTTGTCCCGGCGCATTGTCCGCCGGTGAACAGGCAAACAGTGTCACCAAAACTGATGCGGCGAGCGTTGTTATTTTTTGTGGTGTAGACGCCATCGACACTCCCCTTATAGTCGGGCGATATAAACACTTACAAAATGGAGTGTCAAGCCAAACACGGCAGGCCGAAGAAGCGCTGACATGCCCTGATTTCGCGGGTTTCAGGGCATTAAAATCCCGGGAATCCGTGGCATCGGCGGAACGAAAATCTCAGGCCAGCTTGCCTCAGGCAAAGGGGCCGCTGATCTCGTAGGTAATGCCGGGACCTTCCTTGGTAAAGCCATTCTGGGAACTGAAATACAGCCGTGTGTAGGTCGGATTGAAGGCGGGGCCGCACAGCTCCGAATCATCCTGACCCACCACCTGCAGCAAGGGCACCACCCGCCCCTCGGGAGTCAGCGCAACTAGCTGGTTGTCTCCGCCATCCTCGGCCACGATGACATCGCCCGCTGGCGTGATCACCACGTTGTCCACTCCCTTGAGGATCGGCGTTTCACTGGTCTTGATGTCGTACAACACACTGATGACGGAACTCGCCACCTCGTAGACCCAGACGCGATTGTCACCCTTGGTGGTGAAATAGACTTTGCCGGCAAAGTAGCCAATGCCCTCACCGCCGGCGAATTGGGTCGCCTCCGGCACCTGTTTGCGCGTCAGGGTCCGGCGGGCCAGAGGATCCGACAGTGGATGCCAGATGACCCGTCGTACGCCGTTGTCATCGACGATCTGTGCAACCTCGAGCACCCCACTGCTGATGTCTGGCAGGGGACGATCCGGGCGAAAGCGGTACAGGCAGCCATCAGGCTCGTCCTCGGTCAGGTAGAGATGCTGGCAATCGGTGTCGACCGCCGCCGCCTCATGGCGAAACGCTCCCAACGCTGGCCGGACTTCTGCAAATTTTTCGCCGAACGGGTCACACTCGAACACGAGCCCGTGATCCTGCTCCTCGCAGGAGAGCCAGGTATTCCAGGGCGTCTTGCCTCCCGCGCAGTTGCTGCTGGAGCCCGCCAGAATCGAATAGGCATCGACTAGTTCCCCGCTGGAATTGAAGCGCAGTGCGCCTACACCACCCCCGCGGGCCGGCACTTCGCTGTTGGAGACATAGACCCAGCCACCGTCTGGCGCGGCATAACAGGCCCCACCATCGGGCTCTCGATGCCACACATATTCGCCGTCAAGCAGAGGCGTTTTGCCGGTCATGGCAACGATGCGCGACCGATAGCCCGCCGGCAGCATGATGCCATTTTCATCCGGAGGCAGCAGGGGGCCCAGGGCATTCAGCCCGGCAAAGGAGATGTCGGAGTGCCCTTCCTGTGCCTGCACGCGGCCGGAGGCCGTGATGGTGAGGCCCCCCGCCAGCAAACTGCCTCCAGCAAAGGCGGCCAAGCCCTTCACGCCAAGTCGAATGAACTCCCTGCGCTGTGTTCCCAATGATTTCATGTGACCCTCTGTCTGTAAGGCGGATTTAAAAGAGGCGCTATGGCACCCCATCTCGTCGGAAACAGTAGCACGGCGGTATTGCAGTGATTTGACAGCATCCCCCACACAAACCCGTCTGCGAGGACACACGGTCCAAGTCTACCCCGCGGCACTCGCACGATACCATCCCGCGATGCTGTAACGATCCCGGCGCGCTGGACTGACTTCGTGTGGCACGTCTTCGCTGAGAAACACCACCACAGTGCCAAAGGTGGGCGCGACTTGTGCAAAAGGCTCCGTCCCCTGCTCCTCAAACAGCAGCAGGTCGCCGCCATCGGCAGTGGACCAGTCAGGATTGAAATACGCGACGACTGAAAGAACCCGGTTAGTGGTGTCCCTGCGCGCATTGCCCTTAAAGGCATCGAGATGTTTTTTGTAGAACGCCCCCGGCGGATAGTAGGCAAAGTGGCTCTCGAAACGGGCCAGACCCAAAAACAACTGCCTGTTCAAAAAAAGGCGAAGGCGATCGCTCCACTGCAACCAGGCCTGCTCCGCGGCGGTATGCCCCTCAATCCAGCGGATCTGGTCACGGCGCACGAGGGAGTTCACGGCGTAGTCCTGTTGTCGTCCGATACCTGCCGGTGAAAATTCCTCCCCGGACATGGCCAGGATCTGCTGATGCAGCGCATGGGAGAGATCATCGGGCAATGCGTGGGGAACAACACACCAGCCATTGTCCCGCAGGGCTTCTGCGATGTCTGCGAAGAGGTGATCCTCTACGTCAAAATCGCCCGTGGGGGGTAATGTCATGTTCTGCATGCGACGGGTTGTCCTCAAGTGTGGCGCACGGACGATACTGAAATTTGCACAGAGTGTCTAACGACAGCGGCCGCATAATCAGCAGTGGTCGTGACCGGCACGCTCCATTATAATGCGCCCCTTTCGCGCTGGCTCCCATCCGCCCCTCGTGGCAGCCCCGGAGCCAGACCACAGCGCTGCCGGTGCAGCGCCCCCTAGTGACTCCTTTTACAAGACGGACAACGCTGTGATCAACGCTGCCAATATCACCATTCAGTTTGGTGCCAAACCGCTATTTGAAAATGTCTCGCTGCGCTTTGGCGGCGGCAATCGCTACGGCCTGATCGGCGCCAATGGCTCCGGCAAATCCACCTTCATGAAGATTCTCAGTGGCGATCTGGTGCCCACCTCAGGCAATGTCAGTGTCGATGTCGACGAGCGTGTCGGCATTCTGCGCCAGGACCAGTTTGCCTACGAGGAATACACCGTGATCGACACCGTCATCATGGGACACGACACGCTGTGGCGCATCAAGCAGGAAAAGGACCGCATCTATGCCCTGCCCGAGATGAGCGAGGAAGACGGCATGCGCGTCGCAGAGCTGGAGATTGAGTTTGCCGAGCTGGATGGCTACTCGGCCGAGTCCAGTGCCGGTGAACTGCTGCTGGGCCTGGGCATTCCCATCGAGCAACATTATGGCCTGATGAGTGAAGTGGCACCGGGCTGGAAGCTGCGTGTGCTGCTGGCTCAGGCACTGTTTGCCGATCCCGACATCATGCTGCTGGACGAGCCCACCAACAACCTGGACATCAATGCCATCCGATGGCTGGAAGGCGTGCTCAACCAGCGCGACTGCACCATGATCATCATTTCCCACGACCGCCATTTCCTCAACAGCGTCTGCACCCACATGGTGGACCTGGACTATCAGGCGCTGCGTCTCTACCCGGGCAATTACGATGACTTCATGCTCGCCTCCACGCAGGCCCGTGAACGCATCCAGGCGGACAACGCCAAGAAGAAGACACAAATCGCCGAGCTGCAGTCCTTCGTCAGCCGTTTCTCTGCCAACGCCTCCAAGGCAAAACAGGCCACCTCGCGCGCCCGTCAGATCGAAAAGATCAAACTGGAGGAAATGAAGCCCTCCAGCCGCGTCAGCCCCTTTATCCGCTTTGAACAGGAAAAGAAACTGCACCGCCTGGCGGTGGAGGCCAAGGGCCTGACCCTGGGCTATGGCGACAACACTTTGATCTCGCAGCTGAACCTGATGGTGGAAGCCGGAGAGCGCGTTGCAATCCTGGGCGCCAACGGCATCGGGAAGACCACCTTCCTGCAGGCGCTGACGGGCCACTTTGGGGACGGGAGCGAGGAGCGGATGTCGGGCACCGTCAAATGGGCCGAGAATGCCAAGATCGGCTATTACGCGCAGGACCATTCGCACGAATTCGCGCAGGACATGAACCTGTTCGACTGGATGAGCCAGTGGGCGAACCCGGGCGATGACGAGCAGGTGATTCGCGGCATTCTCGGAAAAATGTTGTTCTCCAAGGATGACAGCCTCAAAAGCGTGAAGGTCATCTCCGGCGGAGAAAAGGGCCGCATGCTGTTTGGCAAACTGATGCTGCAACGCCCGAATGTGCTGGTCATGGACGAACCCACCAACCACCTGGACATGGAGTCCATCGAAGCCCTGAACCTGGCCCTGGAAAATTACCCGGGCACTCTGATTTTCGTGAGCCATGATCGCGAGTTTGTTTCCTCGCTGGCCACACGCATTCTGGAAATCACGCAGGGCACGATTGCAAACTTCAAAGGCAATTACGACGAATACCTGCACGCCCTCGGCGTGGAGTAATCGCTCTCCCTCGGGAAGGACACGCATGACTGACACCGCACCGGCCGGCTTTGAAGGCCTCGGATTGCCGAGCGCCCAGATCGAAAACCTGACGAGTCTGGGCTATTCGCGCATGACGGATGTGCAGGCGCTTGCCTTACCGCCTGCGCTGGCCGGCCAGGACCTCATTGCCCAGGCACATACCGGCAGTGGCAAGACGGCTGCCTTTGGCATTGCCCTGCTGACCCGACTTACCCCGCGGGACTTCGGGACGCAGGCATTGGTCTTGTGTCCGACACGGGAGCTGTCCACGCAGGTGGCAACCCAGCTGCGCAAGCTCGCCCGCTATCTGCCAAACATCAAAGTCGCGGTGCTATGCGGCGGGCAGGCGATTGGCCCGCAGATTGGCTCCCTGGCCCACGGTGCGCATGTCGTGGTGGGAACTCCCGGGCGCCTGCGGGACCATCTCGAAAAAGAAACACTCGTTCTGGAACGCTGCAACACGGTCGTGCTGGACGAAGCAGACCGCATGCTGGACATGGGCTTTGCCGATGACATCGCGTTCATACTCGGCCAGACCCCGGAAACGCGACAGACGCTGCTGTTCTCGGCCACATACCCCGACAACATCGCCTCGCTGGCGGCACAGTATCTGCGCGCGCCCACGCGTGTTGAGGCAGCACCGCCAAGCGCCGCTCCGGCAATTCGTCAACGCTTTTTCCGCTGCGATGGCGAGGGCGATGACACAACTCGCGCCAACGCCTGTGCACAGCTCTTGCAGCATTTCGCGCCGACCTCCTGCGTGGTGTTTTGCAACACACGGCAGAGCACGGTGGAAACCGCTGCTGCATTGGAGGCGATTGGCTATGTGGCGATGGCGCTGCATGGCGAAATGGAACAGCGCGAGCGCGACCAGGTATTGATTCAGTTTCGCAATGGCAGCTGTCAGATTCTGGTCGCCACCGACGTGGCGGCACGAGGGCTGGATGTGGAGGAGCTGCCTCTTGTGGTCAATGCCGAGTTGCCGCGAGATCCGGACGTGTACACCCATCGCATCGGCCGCACCGGCAGGGCAGGGCTCGACGGCCTGGCGGTGAGCCTGTTCTTCGACCGCGAGTTTGCGCGCGTAGAGCGCCTCGCCCTTTCCGATACCGCCGACATCGCCCCCCTGGCGGGACTGCAGGCAGGTCAGCCCCTTCCGGGGGCCCCTCGCCAGACCTTGTGCATCGCGGGAGGACGAAAACAGAAAATTCGCGCGGGAGATATTCTGGGGGCACTCACCGCCGAGCAGAGGCTTGCGTCGAGCGCCATCGGGCGCATCGACATTCTGGAGTTTACCAGCTTCGTTGCCATTGATATCGCGTGCGTTGCGCAGGCGCTGGAGCAACTGGAGACCCGGCGCATCAAAGGACAGAAATTCAAGGTGCGACGCCTGCATACCATCGCCTCGCGCCGCCGTGCACAGGCGTCGTAATGAGCGGGCGTCGACGGTGCGCGCGATGTCAGCGGCCAGTGCCACAGTGTTTTTGCGCGCGACTGACGCCCGTGGCACATGCCTGGCCCGTCTGGATAGCCCAGCATCCGCAGGAAGCCCGCCATGCACTCGGCACGGCGCGCATCGCCGCAGTCGGCCTGCGCACCTGTCACTTGGCGCTCTGCGCGCAAGAGATCACCCCGGCCGCATTTCCGCCACACCCGCACTCGCCCGTCCTTGTCTACCCCCGCGAGGGCGCAGCGCCTCTTGAAACGCTTCCCTTGGACACACCGCGCCCCCTCCTTTTTCTCGATGGCACCTGGCGAAAAAGCACGCGGATGTGGCACGAATCCCCGTGGTTGCAGTCACTGCCTGCCTATGCACTGCACCCGATGACACCGAGCCGCTATCGCATTCGGCGGGAACCCTCCGCCAACGCGTTGTCCACGCTGGAGGCCATCGTGCAGGCGCTGAGCACACTGGAGGGGGAGGCGCACCGGTTTGAGTCCATGCTGGCCGTGATGGACCAGCTGATCGAGGAACAGATTGCCCGCATGGGGCCGGAGGTGTTTGCACGCAACTACGGGGAGAGCGCCGGTTAAAGCGCCCTCCTCGTCGAGGGCCTTACAGCAAAGAGAAGATCGCGGCCCCGCCACCGCCCAGAAGCAGGATCAGGGTTGGCAGGATGCTGAGCATGAATCCCAGACCGCGGGAGGCCGGGTCGCTGACATACGAGCGCAGATAAATCAGGCGGCCCACCAGATAGATGGCACCGATCCCTGCACCCACGTCCGGACGAATCCAGTAGGAAAAAAGCACGATCGCCGGAATGAACATCACGATCATTTCCAACGTGTTCTGGTGAACGCGGTAGTAGCGCTCAAACACGGGATGGCCGGTGATGGCCGGTGCGTGCACGTCATACTTGGCGCGCGCCTTGCCCACCAGCAGCGCAAAATAAAAATACTGCAACAAGGCCAGCACAATAACGATCGCTACATATTCCATCGTGTGATCTCCTGAACGAGAGGAAGGGAAAACGGTGCAGGGATTCAGCCCTGCTCTTGTGCACTCTTGATGATTTGTTCCAGATAGGAGCTGGACCGGGTCACTTCATAGCGCTTGAATTTGATGCGGGGATGCAGTTCACGCATGCGGGAGCTGAGCAGCCCGTGGGCAGAATGCAGCTGGGCATCCGAAATAATGCCATTGGTATCGCAATCGCGGGCGAGGCGCAGCAGGCGATCAAAGTTCATGATGAAATTGTCGGTGTGGGTGCAGCGAATCTGCGTGCCGTAGAACAGCTCGGCCAGATCCACGCCTTTTCCTGCCAGCACAAGGAAATTGCGGGAAAATATCTCGAAGTCGCCGGTGGCAAACTTGTGCCACATCTCCATGAATTCGCTTTCAGAGAAATGACTGTCGCCCTGGGGACCTTTACTGGACTGCAGCAGCAAGCCACTGATTCCCCCCAGCTGTCGACGGGTATTATCGGCGATCTTAAAGAAAGTCTCCTGACGCGCATTCAGTTCGGTCGCGGCAATCGCCATGGTCTGCTTTTCGGATTGAATGTTGTTATGGCGCAACTCGCGGTTGTTTTCCGCCAGCACACTTTGCTGGATGAACAGCCCAATGACCAGCCAGAGGAAAGCGAGCGGGGCAAATGCGCCCTCCAGAAAATTGCCCATGTCGGCAATCGGGAGTGTCAGAAAATCCGACCAGCCCACGTTGTGGGAGATATACAGCATGCCCAGCAGCAGCCACAGCAGGGTCAGTACCACGCCATATACGATGCGCATGTCCTTGGGGACGGGGAGGCTATCGGGCGTGTTTTTCTGATTATCCATCGAAGCGTTTCCTTGCGCTGCACGTTTACCTTGTGTGATGACAGGCTACGGCGGCAAACGCTGGCTAGATTACTGCCTGCCCGATACCGGGTCAACGAGTATCCGGGAGCGTAACAGGCAGCAACGGCGGTGACGAAGATTTCTGGAATTTGCGCAGCAGGGCGGCCTCATTGGCCAGCAGCGCGTCCAGCTTTGCACAAAGACTTTTGTTGCGCGGGGCCTCGGGCGAACGGCGGAACCCATGGGGGTAATGCACCAGCGCCTCACTGAAATGGGGCAATCGATCAAAAAATGACTGCAGGGTCGCCATGTCAGCCTGCTGGGCATTCATGCCGTACTCCAAGGCCTCGAGGCACACTGCGTTGAGCTGTTGTTCAAATTGTCCCTGCATGGGGAACGCCAGGACGGGCTTGCCCAGAAACATCGCCTCGCTGAGCAGGGTAAATCCGGCTGTGCAGATCACCGACCGGCAGGCTGCCAGATCCTCAAGAAAGCCATGCGCACTGAACGGGCGATAGTGCAGATTGCCACTGACCTGTTCAAAGGGATACCCGTACACCACAAAGCGTTCGTTCTGGCACTGAGAGAGCAGGTACAAGAGACTGTCGAAGCGTCCCGTCACGTACACCAGATGGAAGTCCCCGGTGCGTGGAGTCAGAGCGCCGAGCTCGGCGCGCAGGATAGGGGGAAACAGAAAGGTTTTCGCATTGCGCACAGGTCCCTGAAAGAAGGTCGTGGCCAGCACGACGTCTGCACGCGGCACCATCAGTCGAATTACCCATTCCGTGATAAAGCGGTCGGTCCGAAGTGAAGAGGGAGACTCATACGCCATATAACGCATGCGATGCTGGTTATCGAGGCTGATCAGGGGCAGCCCGCGCGCCGTCGCCATCCGTGCACACAGGGGCTCGAAATCGGTAATCACCAGATCTGGCGCAAACACATCAAAACACGCCCGCAGGCTCTGCATGCTTCTGGCAAACGCACGCAGGCGCCGGAGGTTGAACCACACGGTACGCCACAGGGACACCCGATTATCGACACTGATAATGCGCAGCCCCTCGATGCGCAGACACGGGAAGTCAGCCTGCAGGGCATCGTAGCCCCGGTGATAGCTGACGACCTGCACCGTGTGGCCGACGGCCAGCAAATGGCGCAGCATTTCCCGCGCGCGGGAAGAATGTCCCGCCCCTTCACCCGATACGGCGTACAGTATTCGCATCCCCGTTCCTCCCGTCACCCGGCATCCCCGTGATGCCCTGTCCGATGCCTGGCAAGTATAAAAACGCAGTGTGACAATTCGGTGTCGAGCCCGACGCCTCACTTTGCTATTGATCGGGAGACATTGGATAATTGCCGCCCCAACGCGCAGCCGCGGAAGTCGAACCATGAGCAAGAAGCAGCCAGAAACCCCCGTCAACTTTGAGGAATCCCTCGCCAGCCTTGAGGCCATCGTCACCGCCATGGAAGACGGCAATCTGAGCCTGGAAGCATCGCTGGAAGCGTTCGAAAAAGGCATTCGTCTGACGCGAGAGTGCCAGGGTGCACTCCTGGCGGCTGAGCAGAAAGTGCAGGTCCTGATGGGGGAAAATGCGGCACCCGCGCCCTTTACACTGGAAGGCGAGTCCTGAGGCCATGCCAACGCCTACCACCTTCGATCTGGACAGTTTTTTATTAGACAGCCGCGCGCGTGTCGATGCCACCCTGCGGCAGCATCTGGACGCCCTGCCTCCTCTGGCGGAGAAATTGCGACAGTCCATGCGCTATGCCAGCCTGCAGGGGGGAAAGCGGGTTCGTCCCACGCTCACTTTCGCGGCCGCCCGGGCCGTCGGCGCCCCGGAGGCGCGCGCCGACATTGCCGCCTGCGCCGTGGAACTGATCCACTGCTATTCCCTCGTCCATGACGACCTTCCCGCGATGGACGACGATGCCTTGCGCCGTGGCCAGCCGACGGTGCATATCGCCTTTGACGAGGCGACTGCCATCCTGGCGGGCGACGCTCTGCAGGCCATGGCCTTTCGGCTCCTGAGTGCTCCGGCACTCGACCTCGAGCCAGCCATCCGCCTGCGCATGATTCATCTGCTCTCGGGGGCTGCCGGCTATGAGGGCATGGTCTCCGGTCAATCGCTTGATTTCGACGCCACAGGCACGCGCTTGACCCTGGCACAATTGCAGACGATGCACAGCCTGAAAACAGGCGCCCTGATTCGCGTCAGCGTGCTGCTGGGTGCACTCTGCCAGCCGGCAAGCTCCCCCGGGGCGCTTGCAGCGCTCGAGTCCTATGCCGATGCGATCGGGCTGGCGTTTCAGGTGCAGGACGACATTCTCGATGTCACGAGTGATACCGCCACGCTGGGCAAGGCCCAGGGCGCCGATCAGGCGCTGAACAAGCCCACCTATGTCAGTCTGCTCGGTCTCGAGGGGGCACGGGAAAAGGCAAGCGCTCTGTGTGCCGAGGCCATTGCGGCGCTTGCCACCTTCGATGAAAGGGCCGATGCGCTGCGGGCAATTGCCTGGTTTATCGTGCAGCGCAACCGCTAGGAGCCCGTCGTTGACGCCATGGGGTCATTCCATTAACGTAGCGCCTACCCCGAAATTTCGGGTCTCTCGTGCGCCCGAATGGAGTCAGGCGGCCGCCACGACCCCATCCGTTTTCCGCCCATCTGAATGAGAGTTTGCGGTTCACATGCTTGACGAGATTCCCTTAACGCGCCCGGAAACGCCGCTGCTCGATACCATTGCGAGCCCGGCTGACCTGCGACTGCTAGCGCCCGATCAATTGGTGGCACTGGCCCGGGAAGTGCGCCAGTTCCTGCTGTACTCCGTTGGCCAGACCGGCGGCCATTTTGGCGCCGGCCTGGGCGTCGTCGAGCTCACCATTGCCCTGCACTACGCCTTCAACACGCCCCACGACCGGCTGGTGTGGGATGTCGGCCACCAGACCTATCCGCACAAGATTCTGACGGGACGCCGCGAACGTATGCTGAGCATGCGACAGGCGGGCGGTCTTGCCGCGTTTCCGCACCGCGCCGAAAGTGAATACGACAGCTTTGGGGTCGGCCATAGCAGCACCTCCATCAGTGCGGCACTGGGCATGATGATCGCGGCACGGGAGCAGAAAATCGACCGCCGGACCGTGGCCATCATTGGCGACGGGGCGATGACCGCCGGCATGGCCTTTGAAGCCCTCAATCACGCGGGCGATATCGATGAAAATTTCCTTGTCATTCTCAATGACAACAACATGTCAATTTCGCGGAATGTCGGCGGACTTTCGAGTTATTTCGCCCGCATGTGGGCCAGCCGGCCCTACAACGCCATCCGCACGGGCGGAAAAAAGGTTCTCTCACGCATTCCGCCAGCCCTGAAGGCGGTCCACCGCGCCGAGGAGTATATGAAGGGCATGGTGTCGCCGGGCACACTGTTCGAGGAAATCGGCTTCAATTACATCGGGCTGGTGGACGGTCACGACACGCTCGAGCTGATCGAAATCCTCAACAACATCAAAAAATTGCGGGGACCTCAGCTGCTTCACATCGTGACCCAGAAGGGCAAGGGCTATCGGGCCTCGGAAAACGACCCCTTCGGCATGCACGCGATGAACAAGATCGAACCCAAGCAGGGCAGCACCGGCATCCGCAAGGTCGAGTCGCCAACCTATTCGGCCGTCTTCGGCCAATGGCTCTGCGACATGGCGGCTACCGAGCCGCTGCTGGCAGCGATCACTCCCGCGATGGGCGCCGGGTCCGGCATGGACCGCTTTGAGGCGGAATACCCCGAGCGTTTTCACGATGTCGCGATTGCGGAGCAGCATGCCGTCACGCTGGCGGCGGGGATGGCCTGCGACGGCCTCAAACCGGTCGTCGCCATTTACTCCACCTTTTTACAGCGCGCCTATGACCAGCTGATCCACGACGTGGCCTTGCAGAATCTCGATGTGCTGTTTGCCATCGACCGGGCGGGACTGGTGGGAGAAGACGGACCGACGCATGCCGGCAGCTTCGACCTCAGTTTCCTGCGCTGCATTCCCAATATGGTGGTCATGGCCCCCAGCAATGAAAACGAAACGCGCCAGATGCTCACGACCGGCTTCCTGCACAAAGGTCCGGCGGCAGTGCGTTACCCGCGAGGCAAGGGGCCGGGAGTCGCCATCGCGAACTCCTTGGATCCGCTTCCGATTGGCAAGGGCGTGGTGCGCAAGAAGGGGCACACCGTCGCCATTCTCGGGTTTGGCGTGCTGGTCAACGTGGCGCTGGAAGCCGCCGAGGTGCTGGAGGCCACTGTCGTGGACATGCGTTTTGTGAAACCCTTGGATGAGGCCCTGATCGGCGAGATGGCGACGCGCCACCAGCTGATCGTGACGATCGAAGAAAACACCGTGCTGGGAGGCGCGGGGTCCGCGGTTGCCGAATTCCTCCTGCAACACAATTACCGGGTCCCGGTGCTCACCCTCGGCCTGCCCGATATCTTCCTTCATCACGGCAAGGCATCCGACCTGCTGGCCGCCGTTGGCCTGGACAAGGAACACCTCGTTCAAAGCATCCGCGCCAAGTTGCAGCAGTGCAAGATCCAGTCTGAAGCCGTGTAGTCCGCGCGCCTTCCCTGGCGCGGGACATTCCTTTCCCTACAGATTCCTTTCCCTACAGGGAGTATCGCAGCCCGATCGCATAGGTCGTGCCGAACTCGTCATACTGGGACAAACGTTCCTTTTTCCCCCAGTAGTAATACTCCGGCTCGTCATTCAGATTGATGATCTCGAAGTTGAGGATCAAGGCGTCCGACAGGGTGTATTTCGCACTGAAATCCCATTGCTGATGCGCATCGGTGTAGCGGATCTGATCCGTGCTCAGACCAAGCTCTGCCGGCTCGTCATCGAACAGGGCATCGAGATAGCGGTCACGGTAGTTGGAAGACAGACGCACATCCCATGCATCATCCTGATATCCCAGCAACAGGTTCGCCACATTGCGCGACATCTTTCGGAACGGAATCGTCTGTCCGGTGGGCAACTCGGAATGGGCATCGTTGTAGGTGTAGTTCACGTTGACATACAGATTCGCCAACGCCCCTGGCAAAAACTGCAACTGCTTCTGGGCGTTGAACTCGACTCCCTTGATGGTGGATTTATCGAGGTTTTCCCAGGTAGCGATGCCGTCATTGTAAAACACCCCGTTAATCTCGCGGTTGTTGCTCGCCAGTTTGTAGATCGCATTGTCAATGCGCTTGTAGAAAAGACCGGCGCTGACATAGGAGAAGGGGTCGGCATAGAATTCCGCCGTCAGATCCACGTTATTGGAGACATAGGGATCCAGATCGAAATTGCCGTACTTGATACTGCGCTGATCACCCAGCGAGTTGATCTCGGCGCTCGGCGCGAATTCACTGAACCCGGGCCGGGACAGCGAGCGGGAGAATCCCGCACGGTAGATCACGCGATCAGAAGCCGCAAACCGCAGGTTCAAACTCGGTGAAACAAAGCGGTAATCGCGCGACAGCGTCACCGGTGTCCAGGCCCCGTTCACATTTTGCGTCGCGTGCGAGGTGATGTCGGTGCTCTCGATCCGCAGACCGGTCACCACGTGCAGGCGGTCACGAACATCAAAGGACACCATGCCGTAAAGTGCCAAAATGTCTTCATCCGTGATGAAATCCCCGGCAAGAGAGGCCTCTTCATCGCGCCCGGCCGGATCGAAATACTGTTCCAGAATGCGCGACGCATCGCGCTCAAGAAACTGACCGAAATCCTGCGTGAAGGCATGCTCGGGCGCAATCGTGGGGAAGTCGGCAAGGGTGAGCGCGGGGGTTGCCGTGTAAATATTGAAGTCCGCATCCTTTTGCCGGGCCCGGTATTTAAACCCTGCCTTGACCGTTGCCGGCAGGGAGAACACCGGCATTTCCTTTTCAACATCCGCATGGGCAGAAAACTCCTTGTCCTGCACCAGCGATTTTTCAAACTCGACGCCATTGAGACGATATTCCGACAAGGGAGCACGCCCGCCGACCAGACTGATCACCGGCGTTTTCGGCGTGGCCCAGTTCACGGCACCTGTGGCGGCATTCGCCGAGCGGTATTGTTTGCGGAAGGCGACATCCACGTTGTCGGAGTCATCCTGTTCAGCGAACGAGTAGGCCACTTCGTAGTGGGACTGCCAGCCGCTGTCGAACGCCGTATCCCCGCCAACCGAGAAGGCGCTGATGCTTCGGACCTCGACACGGTCGCGCGTTTCCTGGTCATTGTCGAACCGGCGGTAAAGCGCGCCGTCGGGCTGCACCTCCAGCACATTGCGGGTATTGAACTCCCCTTTGTAGCGCACCTCGTCATCCGTGTAACGGTTCAGCAGTGCCCGCGCAAAGAGCTGGGTCGATTCCGAGGGCGCGATATCGTAGTTGAAGGTCAGGCCAAGACGTTCACGGTCAAGGTCGTAGTAGCGACGTTCAAAATCGTCGTCCATGTAGGCTCTGCCGGCGGCATTTTCCGACCACCCAAAGCCTGTTTCATTGTTCTGGGAAATCACATTCTTGGAGGCATAGGTCAGGCCGAGCACGAAGCCGCTGGTCTGCGTCACTTTGTTCGCCCAGGTCAGAGATGCCTTTGGCGAATGGCTGTCAGATTGATCGTTATAGGAGGAATCCAGCGACAGACGCACGAGGGAGCGGGTGAGATCACGCGAGGTCAGGGTGCGGAAATCCACGCGGCCACCGATCGAGTCGGCATCCTGGTCTGGGGTCAACGACTTGGAGACCTCAATCGAGTCCAGAAGATCTGTCGGCAGACCGTCCAGCAGAACGGCACGTCCTTCTTCCGGCGCGACAATGGAAGCGCCGTTCAAATAAAGTGAGTTGAGTTCCGGTGCAAATCCGCGCACCACAACATAGCGACCTTCTCCCTGGTCATTCTCCACCGAAATTCCCGAGAGGCGTCGCATGGCGTCGGCTGCCGTCGTGTCCGGAAAATTTCCGAGTGCATCGGAGTCTGCCACGGAGAGGACCTTGTCGGCATTGCGCTGTTTGGCCAACGCAGACGTCAGGCTCGCGCGAGAGCCGGTCACGAGGATCGTTTCTGGCGCGGGAGTTGCGCCTGTTTGTGCGGCAGCGATACTGCTGAACAAAACGGTATGAAGGGCGCCCAAAGCGGCCCAGGTGCGTGATTTCGACAGGCGTGTGTCGTTCATTTTGGATGATATCCCCTTGGTAGCGTCGATTTTTTTTCATGCTCTTTGCGATCTGCCCCATGGCCTGACTTGCACAGCAGCAGACTCACAGGATCGGCGCCCACCCTAGAGAAGCATTGTGACAATTTGACGAAAAATCCCCGCCAGAATGCGCGTCCGCGCCGGATGTCACAGAATCGTCACTGCCCTGAAACGCCATTGTCACGGGGTCATCGCCCTGTCATGGCGGTGACATCACGCCTCGGGCTTGCGATTGACTCGGCTGGGCACCCTGCGTAGACTTGCCGCGTCGCCGTGCCCCGGTCTTGTCTCCGAAGCACTGCGCATGTAAGGCCATTGTCTGGTGCCCGCGATTGCAACGCCCTGAGGAAACTCCCTCTTGGCAGCAATGCCGGGTCAAATGGGAAGCCGGTGAAACCCCGGCACTGCCCCCGCAACGGTAAAGTGTGACGGCGCCCCGCGCGAAGTCCCTGAGTCCGATACCAGCCCGACAATGAATTAACCCTGAAGATGAAGCGGAGGGCTCCATCGGTGGTCGGTTCTGT
Source organism: uncultured Klebsiella sp. (assembly GCA_964538025.1). Taxonomy (GTDB): domain Bacteria; phylum Pseudomonadota; class Gammaproteobacteria; order Pseudomonadales; family Pseudohongiellaceae; genus UBA5078. The sequence goes on from CAZICZ010000008.1 coordinate 93,171, forward strand.
CGTCTGTTGTCGATTTTTTCCAGCCGCTCCCCCTCCCTCATGAAACTTGACTTTCATTGAGGAATTTCCATGTCCCACTCTCGTTTATCCCTGTCGATACGCCATGTGTGCGTCGGCATCGCCTGCATTGCCGGGTCCCACGCGCTCGCACAGGGGGCACCAGAAACGCCTGCCGCGCTGCAGGAAATTGTGATTAGTTCGAGCCGCATTGCGACGCCCCTGCGGCAGATCGGCACCTCCGTATCCGTCATGTCCGCTCAGGACATCGCGGCGCGCGGCAACCTGTCATTGATGGATCTCCTGCGCAGCCAACCCTCCGTAAGCGTGAGCAATACCGGCGGCGCGGGACAGGTCAGCACGCTGCGAATCCGCGGGGAAGAGGGCTACCGCACCTTGACGCTGATCGACGGCATTCGCCTCGCCGACCCGAGCGGGACGCAGGTGCAGATGCAACCCGAACACCTGCAAAGCCAGGGCATTTCACGCATTGAGATTCTGCGCGGGCCGCAGGGGCTGCACTACGGCGCGGATGCGGGCGGGGTGATCAATCTCAGCACCGCTACCGGTGGGCAGACCATGCGTTCGGCGCTCGAGCTCTCCTCGGGGGCCTTCCAGACACAGCAGGTGGCAGGCACCCTGAGCGGCGGCAGTGAGCGCGCCGATTTCTCACTCATGGGATCGCGGTTCACAACCGATGGGTACAATACCCGCGACGCGGATACGGTGCTGCGCGACCGGGACGGCTACGCCAACACCACACTGCATGCGCGCGGCGGGTTTGCCCTGACGGAGACACTGCAGCTGACCCTCGTGCACCGCGATACAGCGGCAGAGACACAATACGATGGCTGTTACAGTCCCGTGGATTTTTCCACCGTGCATGACTGCGAGGCCCAGTTTGAGCAGCAGGCTTCTCGTATCGCCGCCACGCTGTCGCGCGCCGGTAGCACTCATACGCTGGCGTTTGCGCGCACGGACAGTGAGCGCGCGTATGACGCCTTGGGCAGCCCCAGCTTTGACGCGCGGGGCACACTGACGCGCTGGGAATATCTGGGAGAATGGCATGCGTCGGAGCGCGCCCGCGTAGTGGCAGGCATTGATCTCGAGAAAGACGAGAACAACGAGGAATCCCGCGACCAGCAGGGGATATATGCCGAGGTGTTGAGCGACTTCTCCGACGTGTTTTTCATGAGCGCCGGCATTCGTCACGATGAGAACGATGATTTCGGCAGTCATGACAGCGTCCGTGTCAGTGCCGCGCATCTGTTTCCTCGTCGCGAGGGAGGCACTCTGAAGGTGCGCGGCAGCGTCGGCACCGGCTTTCGTGCCCCTAGCCCCTACGAAGCAAGTTATAACCGTGGCCCCTTCGCATTGCCTCCCGCATCGACCACCGCGCTGATGGAGGAACGCAGCCAGGGTGTGGAACTGGCGCTGGAGTCCTTCACGCCAACCGGAGGACATCTGGAACTCGTCCTGTTTGACCAGCGCATCGACGATGCCATCGTGTTTGATCTGGCCAGCTACAGCGGATACCTTCAGGAACAGGGAGAATCCCGTTCCCGTGGCGTGGAGCTATCCGCCTCGCTGCCTCTCGGAGGACAGTGGCAGGTACAGGGGAATGTCACTCTGAACCAGACCGAGCGATCAGACGGCCGCGCCCGCCTGCTGCGCCCTCGTCAACTGGGCAATCTGGCGCTGTCATGGCACAGTGAAGATGATCGCCTGCATCTGGACGGCTTCTACCGCCTCTCCAGGGGCAGCAAGGATCAGGTCGCCGGCACATACATCGCGCTGGACACCGTCTCGGTGACCGACCTGAGCGCACGTTTCCGCCTGCGCGATGCGGTGGAGATTTTCGCGCGGCTCGACAACCTGTTTGATCAGGACGCGCAGGAAGTCTTGGGTTATTACGCGGCAGGACGGGCCGCCTACGCCGGCGTCCGCCTGCATCTCTGAGGGCATCGAGATGGATCAGCACACCGAACGCGCTCTGCGCCATAAACGCGCCATGCAACGCAAGAAGGCGCATGTTGATGCCCGGATCGCGCAAGCCGTGACCGACAAGGGCCTGCTGGTGGTCTTGACCGGCAATGGCAAGGGCAAAAGTTCTTCCGCGTTCGGCATGCTGGCGCGCAGTGTCGGGCACGGTCTGCGCTGTGGGGTGGTGCAGTTCATCAAGGGGCAGTGGGATTGCGGCGAACACCGCCTGTTCGCCGAGCACCCGCTGGTAAGCTTTCACGTCATGGCCACTGGCTTTACCTGGGAAACGCAGGACCGGGACGCTGACATTGCGGCGGCCGAGGCGACCTGGCGTCACGCGGAGGCCTTGCTGCAGGATGCCACCGTCGACGTGGTGCTCCTGGATGAACTGACCTACATGCTGACCTATGGCTACCTGGACGCCGAGCGCGTCTTGACGGTGCTGCAGAACCGTCCCTCCCGGCAACATGTGATCGTCACCGGCCGCAATGCCTCCCAGGCGCTGCTCGACATCGCCGACACCGTGAGTGAGGTGCAGGACATCAAGCATGCGTTCAACAACGGTGTGCGCGTCCAGAAAGGAATTGACTACTGATGCGCGCGCTGTGGCCCTTGCTGCTTCTGCTCTGCACGCCAGCGCTGCTGGCGCAGCCGGTCAGTGTGACCGACGACAGTGGCCGCCTGGTGCAGCTTGAGTCACCGGCGCGGCGCATCATCAGCCTCGCGCCCTCTCTGACCGAATTGCTCTTTGTGGCGGGTGCGGGCAATGCGATCAAGGGCGTTTCCGAATACAGTGATTTTCCTCCGGATGCCCACCGCATTCCTGTCATTGGCCGCTACGACCTGCTCGACATGGAGGCCATCCTCGGCCTGCAGCCCGATCTGGTGGTGGCCTGGCGCAGCGGCAATCCTCAGGCCGCGGTGCAACGCTTGGTCGATCTTGGTCTGACGGTCTACATCGCCGAGCCCCGGACCTTGCTCAGCATCCCGGAGCAACTGGAAAAACTGTCCCTTCTGACCGGGACACAAGACACCGGCCGGGCGGCGGCCGCCTACTTCCGGGAACAAGTGGCCATTCTCCGGGATCGCCACGCCGCGCAGCGCAAGGTCTCGGTGTTTTATCAGGTGTGGAATGACCCCCTGATCAGCGCCGGGGGCGATGAGCTGATCAATGACATTATCCAGCTGTGCGGGGGACGCAATATTTTTGGCGACCTCGGCCTGGCCCCCAAGGTCAGCATCGAAGCCGTGCTGGCCCGCAATCCGGAGGCCATTGTCGCCAGCGGCATGGACATCGCGCGACCCGAATGGCTGGACGACTGGCGACGCTGGCCCCAGTTGCGGGCGGTGTCCGGAGGACATCTGTATTTCATCCCGCCTGATCTGGTGCAGCGCCATAGCCTGCGCGTCCTGAGTGGGGCGCTGCAAATGTGCCAGCACCTCGACAAGGTCCGCTCAGCCTCCCCCGACGCGCCCTGAACGGGGGATTCCCTCGATTCCAGGCAGAGCCCACGTGCGGCTTTCGGGTTAAATAGGGATCACTTTGCTGTGTTTCTGCGCAATCCCGCCGCATTTTTGTACCAGTTCTGTTTATAATCTGAGCAAATTTTGATTTGCACACTTTTTATGCAGAAACTCGCCCCAGCCCTCGGCATCCTGAGTGCCCTGCTCTGTCCATCAGGCGCAGCGCAGACACTGAATATCCTTACTTGGGAAGCGTATTTCTCGGACGCCGTCCTTGCCGAGTGGGAAGCCCGCTCGGGCATGAAAATCAATCAGATCTATTTCGACAAGGATGAAGTGCGCAACACCATCCTGTTTTCGTCGGATTCCACCCGGATCGATCTGGTGACGGTGGACCCGACCACGACGGAAGTGATTGGCGAGCGTGATTTTTTTGTCCCCCTGTCGCGCTATGAGAACACCCCCAACCTCGTCCACAACGACCCCATGTGGGTGGAGCGTTGCGGCTCCTACAGCGTGCCCTACACCTGGGGAACGCTGGGCCTCGTGTATCGCAAGGACCGCTTCAGCACGCCTCCTCACTCCTGGCAAGCCTTGCTGCAGCCCTCACAAGAACTCCATGGGCACATCGGTTTTGTGGAGAATTATAATGATACCCTGGTGCCTTCGCTGATTACGCGCGGCGTTTCCGTGACGACCGATGACGAAGCCATCCTGCGGGACGTGTTCGCGGAGATGCGGGCACTGGTGCCGGCGATTCTGACCTTCGACTACGCCATCTCCTATCTCGCCAACAGCCCGCGGGCCGACGATTTGTCGCTCGCCCTTGCGTATTCAGGCGATGAAAAAACACTCAATGAGTTAAGCAACAGTGACCAGTGGGCCTTTGTAGTTCCCGACGAAGGCAGCATGATCTGGGGGGAATGCCTGGGCATTCTGGCACAGTCGCCGCATCAGGCAGAGGCCATGGATTTCATCAACTTCCTCAACACGCCTGCGATTGCCGCACGGAACTCCGAGGATGTCGGTGTGGCAACCACCAATCTGGCGGCCGTCCCTCTCCAGAGCGAAGCCTTTCGCGCGAACCCTGCGCTGTACCCCCGTGGCGAGCTGATGGCAAAACTGCACCACTACAGCCTCGGTATTTCGGTGCAGAACATCATGCTGCGCGACCGTATCACCAGCACTCTGGTGGAACTCAATGACTCTCAATAAACGCGCCCTGCTGGTGATTACTCCGGTCGTGCTGCTCAGCTTCGTCGTGGCATCGCTGATTGTGTACGAACTGGCCCGCAATTTTCTCGAGCGGCAAGAGCAGTACCGGATCAACAATGCCGTGACGCAGCTCACCGCGGAGTTTGGCCGCTACACGACCTTCACCGAAAGCTATCTGCTCTCCATTACCCAGAGTCACGCCCTGCGCCAGTTCCTGCAGACTATCGACGACTCCTTCAGCGACCTCGCGCTGTCCCGCAGCCTGGAAGACAATCTGCGCTCCACGGACGAACTGAAGACCGATTACCTGAGCGTCACGATTGGCGCCCCGATACCGAAACCCTTGATCCGCAGCCACGTCGAATTCAGCCTTGACCCCTTCAGCACGATCTCTGCACCACTGGAACAGTTTGTGCGCGAGATGGTGGCGAGCGAGGAGCTCGAAAAATGGGCCTATCTTCCGGATGCCAACGGCCATAATCTGCTGGTGCAAGGGGAACTGATCGATGCCCAGACCTTCGTTCAGCCGCTGCCCTCTCAGGCCGTCACGGCGCTGGCCGTGGTTCTGGCCATTGAGCCCACGCGCTTCAACCTGCTGCGCGCCGAGCTGGAGGCGGAGCTGCAGGCACAGTTCACGATATCCCCTGACCTGATGCCCGGCGAGGGCCTGTTTGCCTCGGCCCCCCTGGCAGCCGGACAATTCCTGCAAATATCGCTGCCCTACAACCATCTGCAGCAGCAGCTGCTGCCCCTGGCGGGCTGGCTCGTTCTGATCTCCCTGATTTTCGCCGCCACGGCGTCCATTTGCCTTTACGGGCTGATGACCCGCTACATTACCCGCCCGGTGGGTCAGCTGGAACAGGACCTGGCCGATGTGCTGGCCAATCGGCGCAGTGCCCTGCCCGACCGCCATCTGGGCAGCAACGAAATTGGCAGTCTGGCGACGACCTTCCTCACCCTCTATGACACCTTGTCCAAATCCTACGATGACACGCGCCGCCTGATGGAGCGCGACACCCTGACGGGGCTCTATAACCTGAACTTCATCACCCAGCTGGGACAGGATACGCTGATCAAGGCTAAAGAACGGGGAGAACAGGTCGCCTTGCTGGTGTTCGACCTCGACAACTTCAAATACGTCAACGACAAATACGGACACCGGTTCGGCGATGAATTGCTGACGGCCTTCGGGATGAGCCTTGCCGATGTTTCTGTCATCCGCACGGCCACCGATGCCCATGGAGAGGGCCCGCTGGTGACACCGGGACGCGTGGCGGGCGATCAGTTCTGTCTGTTGCTGCGCCAGAAGAATGCCGCTGCCGCCGCAAAGGAAATTGCCGGCATGGTGCTGCAACAACTGGACGAGGGGCTGCATTTTGCCAAGGCCCGCTATCCCATCAGTGCGAGTATTGGCATTGCGCTTTACCCGCAGGACTGCGAGTCATTCAGCCAGCTGATTTCCAATGCCGACACGGCAATGTACCAGGCAAAATTGCAGGGCAAGAACCAGACAGCGTTCTATTCACAGGATCTCGCCCAGAAACTGCGCCGGCGACAGGAAATCGAGAACGCGCTGAAACTGGTCAATCCGGAACTGGAGTTCAAGCTGGTGTACATGCCCCTGTTGAACGTCAAGACGGGAGAGCTGGATGGCTTCGAAGCACTGCTGCGCTGGAATTCCCGCAAACTGGGTGCCGTGGAACCCGACGAGTTTGTGCCGATCGCCGAGTCCTGCGGCATGTTTGCGGTGATTGACGAGTGGGTCATCAGCAAAGGGCTTGCTTCCTACCCGGCGATCCGGCAGCTGCTGGGACGCGAGTTCAAAATGTCGTTGAACATTTCCTCCGCGCAGCTCCAGTTGTCCAACCTGATGGAAGTGCTGGACCGCTACGCAAAGCGGTTTTCCATCGCGCCGAAAAATATCCAGCTGGAGATTACGGAAACCGTCAATATCGAATTCACCACGCATGCCCGCACATTCCTGCGCCGCCTCTCACAGGCGGGCTACATGCTGGCACTCGATGATTTTGGCGCAGGTTACACGTCCCTTTTGCGGATTGTGGAATACCCGATCAAAATGGTGAAGTTTGACAAGTGTTTCATTCAGCAGACACTCAAACGCGGCAATCGCCAGATTCTCAAGCCTCTGGTGGAGCTGTGTCATTCGAATGGCATGCTGGTCACGATGGAGGGGGCGGAGTCGCAGGAAGATATCGACATTCTGAGCACCTTTGATTGCGACTACATCCAGGGCTTTTATCTCGGCCTGCCCATCTCCCTCGAAGAGATGGAGGCCGCACTGCAAAAACTACGTCAGAGCCCGCTGGCAACCGCCAGCTGAGCACGTGATCGCAAGCCTTCAATCCCGCCGCGGCAAATGCCCCAGCTTCGTCGCCTTCACGGCGAGATAGTTTTCATTGTGGGTATTGTAGCCGGTGTGAATCGGCAAGCGCTCTTCGACCTCGTACCCGAGGGTTTTCAGAGCATTCACCTTGCGCGGATTATTGGTCAACAGGCGCAGTGCGCGCACGCCAAAATGATCGAGCATGGGTTTGCAAATAGCATAGTCACGCCCATCCGCCAGGAAACCCAACTGCTCATTCGCCTCGACGGTGTCGGCGCCTTTGTCCTGCAGGGCATAGGCGCGAATCTTGTTGAGTAGCCCGATGCCACGGCCTTCCTGTCGCAGGTACAGAATGATGCCGCGGCCTTCGCGGGCGATCTCCTGCATGGCAAGGCGCAACTGGGGGCCACAATCGCAGCGCAGGCTGAACAGGGCATCGCCTGTCAGGCACTCGGAATGCACACGGCACAACACGGGTTCGTCTCCCGTCAAATCCCCCATCACAAGTGCCACATGCTCCTTGCCGGTAACGGGATCTTCGAATCCATGAATCGTGAACGCGCCCCATTCCGTCGGTAACGAGGCTCCTGCGACAAATTTCACTTGCACTCCGACCACCCTCTTTAAAGAATAAAAAATGCCAGGGCCTGCAGACAGGCCAAGGCCATAAGACCCGCCAGGACATCGTCGATCATGACGCCTAGCCCGCCCTCGACATGCGCATCCAGCCACCGGATTGGCCAGGGCTTGAGAATGTCGAAGACCCGAAACAGACAGAATCCGCCAAGCAACCACAAGAGCCCGGGCGGAAGCATAAACAGTGTAATCCAGAACCCGACAAACTCATCCCAGACGATGCCTCCGTGGTCGTGCACACCGATATCCCGGGCTGTCTTGCCGCACAGCCAGATGCCCGCCAGAAAACTGATCAGCACAAAACACCCATACCCCCATAACCCCATCGGAGGCAGACACAGGTAGATCACGCCCCCCATCAAGGTGCCAAAGGTGCCGGGTGCCACCGGAACCGCACCACTGCCAAACCCGAAGGCGGCAAAGTGCACCGGATTGCGCCAGACGGAAGCAGGCAATGCAGCCATCAGCGACTCTCCTCTGGCGTAAAATGGCGATAGCCCGTAAACCGGGTAGAAATCACCTCACCCTCCTGAGTCCATACCAGCCCCGGCGTCGCGGTTATCGTGCCAATGCAGGTCAGGGGAACACCCGCCTCCCGCAGACGATCTTGCAAGGCATCCGTCTTGTCGGGCGGAACCGTGAAACACAATTCGTAATCATCTCCACCGCCGACAGCCAGCGCGGTCCGCTGGGCAACGGAAGTGGCCGCGACAAAAGCCTCCGACAGTGGAAGCTGGTCCAGCGCGACACAGGCGCCGACACCGCTCGCCTGCAGAATATGCAACAGGTCCGAGGCAAGGCCATCGGACAGATCGATACAGGCGCTGGCAAAGCCGCGCACGATCTGCGCCGCAGCGACCCGGGACTCCGGGGCATAAAACGCCTCAATCAGCGCGCTGCGGTGCTCACTGGACAGCGCCGGTGAACGTCCCTGCAGCACAGCCAGCCCGGCAGCGGCATCGCCAAGGCTGCCGGTCACGTACACCTTGTCCCCAGCACGGGCGCCGCGCCGCAGCATGGCCTGCCCGGGGGGAACCTCTCCGTGCACCTGGATCGCGATCATTATCCCCGTCTGCGCTGTGGGGGAACCAATGGTGTCTCCCCCGACCAACGGGCAGTGATGCGCCGCCGCCACGTCCGCCAGCCCGCGACTGAATCGGGCGAGCCATGCCTCATCCACCGACGGCATGCTGAGGCCCAGGGTGAAACACACGGGACGCGCACCTGTGGCCGCGAGATCGCTCAGATTCACGAGAAGACTACGTTTCCCGAGCCCCCACGGATCTGCTCCGGAGGGAAAGTGGACGCTCTCCTGCAACAGATCCATCGACATGGCGAGCTGCATGCCGGGAGTCAGTGCCAGCAAGGCACAGTCATCCCCAATACCAAGTGCCACCTGCGGCGAGGGAATCGCAAGCGCAGCGGTATTGAAATAACGGCGGATTATGTCGAACTCGTCGGACGCCACGGCGCAGACCTCTAACTCCCGGGTGGGATGAAACGCTTCAGATTTCGAGCGTGCGAATTTCGCGGGCCGCTTTATCGAGAATGCCGTTGATGTACTTGTGTCCATCCGTGGCACCGAATACCCGCGCCAGTTCCACGCATTCGTTGATCACGACCTTGTACGGAATATCAATCCGGAACTGCAACTCGTAGAGACCGTAGCGCAGCAGGCACAGCTCGATGGGGTCGAGCGCTTCCAGCGCGCGGTCCAGCCAGCGGACCAGAGAGGCATCAAGTTCTGCGACACGCGGCGGAATCGCAGGGAAGACCTCGTTAAAATAGGCCCAGTCGATTTTGCCTAAGTAGTAGCTGCGAAACTCTGCCTGAATCTCGCTGACGGGCGCCCCGGCAAGCTCCCACTGATAGAGCGCCTGCAACACCATGCGCCGCGCTTTTTGGCGGTCGCTCAGTTTTTTCTTCGGCGATTCCGCATCCGTGAGTGCGCGGGTATCGTGCGGTTTTCCCTGTGTCGGGGCATCGGTCATCGGTTTCTCTCAGGCACTCAGTTTCTTGATGACGCTGACCATTTCAATCGCACTCAGCGCTGCTTCTGCCCCTTTGTTGCCCGCCTTCGTGCCAGCGCGTTCAATCGCCTGCTCGATCGTATCAACGGTGAGCACACCAAAGGCGACAGGAACACGGCTGTCGAGACTGACGACACTCAAGCCCTTGACGCACTCACCGGCCACATATTCAAAGTGAGGTGTGCCACCGCGAATGACCGCGCCCAGGGCGATAACAGCGTCATAGGAACCGGTTGCCAGTACATTGCGGGTCAGCACCGGCAATTCAAAGGCACCCGGCGCCTTCAAGATGGTGATGTCGCCGTCTTTAACGCCGTGACGACGCAGCGCGTCAAGCGCTCCTTCCAGGAGCTTGTCCACCACAAAGCTGTTGAAACGGGCGACGACAATCGCGTAGCGCGCGGAGGCGGCCTGAAAATCCCCTTCGATAGTTCTGATTGTGCTCATGTTTCCCTCACTAAAGATGCAAATTTCGATGTGCCGGGTACCGGCCTATTTATCCATCTGCGGCAGCGCTGCCGCAAAGCGTTCATCAAATGGCACGAAGTCCACCACCTCCAGATCGAATCCGGAGATGGCATGGAATCGGGCCGGGTAGCTCAGCAGGCGCATCTTGCCCACGCCGAGATCACGCAGAATCTGGGAGCCGGTACCGATGGTCAGGTCATTCCCCTTGCGGGCAGGGCGCGGAGCACCTGCCTCGTCACCAAAGGCTGCCACCAGGGTTTCATTGATGTTCTCGGCATATTCGTCGCCGGATAGTAACACAGCGACCCCTTTGCCTTCCTGTGCGATTCGCGCCAGCGCGGCGCTGAAGGACCAGCTCGGCCAGGCGGGATTCACGATGTCACAGACATCGCGCAGGGTATTGGCAATATGCACGCGCACGAGCGTGGGCTCGACGGCCGAGATATCGCCCATGCTCATCGCAATGTGGGTGCCGCCCATGATGTGATCTTCGAAGGTATGCAAGGTAAATTCGCCGTGCGCAGTGTGCACCGGGTGGGAGTCCTTGCGCGCCACGGTGCGCTCGTTGGCAATGCGGTAGTGAATCAGGTCGACAATAGTGCCAATCTTCAACCCGTGCTGCTCCGCGAATTTTTCCAGATCGGGACGCCGGGCCATGCTGCCGTCCTCGTTCATGATTTCAACGATGGTGGCGGCCGGCGTGAAGCCAGCGAGCCGCGCGAGATCGCAACCTGCCTCCGTGTGCCCCGCGCGCTGCAGCACGCCACCGGGCTGCGCCATAATCGGAAACACGTGGCCTGGCTGCACGATATCTTCCGGACGCGTGTCGCGCGCCACCGCCACTTGAATGGTGCGGGCACGGTCAGCGGCGGAGATTCCCGTCGTCACACCGGTCGCGGCCTCGATGGAGGCGGTGAAATTGGTCTGGAACTGGGCGCCGTTCTTGTTCACCATCGGGCGCAGGTTGAGATACTCGCAGCGCTCCTTGCTCAGCGTGAGGCAGATGAGGCCCCGCGCATGCTTAGCCATGAAATTGATGTGTTCGGTGCGAACACACTCGGCGGCAATCACGAGATCTCCCTCGTTCTCACGGTCCTCGTCATCCATCAGGATGACCATCTTGCCGTGGCGGATATCCTCGATGATCTCTTCTACAGTGTTCAGCTTCATGGGGTGCTACCCTGCGGCCATGCCGCGGTTTGTCTATCGGTTGTGCGAACGGGTGCGTTCGCGTGTTCAGAGAAATCCGTTCTCGGCAAGCAGTTGCGTTGTCAGCGTCCCTTTGCTGTCCTTTTCGTGTGCTGCCTGTTCTCCCTGCATCAAACGCTCCAGATAACGCGCAATCAGGTCTACTTCCAGATTAACCCGCGAGCCCACACGATAATCCTGAATGATCGTTTCTTTTTGGGTGTGGGGAATAATGTTCACACTGAACTGTGCCCCGTTGACCGTGTTCACCGTCAGGCTGGTGCCGTCGATGCAGATCGATCCTTTCTGCGCAATATAGCGTGCCAGTGCGGCAGGCGCCTGAAAGTCCATGCGGATGCTGGCGCCATCGGGCCGCAGCGACAGCAGCTCTCCCACACCGTCCACATGGCCGCTGACAAGATGCCCCCCAAGCCGCTTGGTGGGCGTCAGGGCTTTCTCCAGATTCACGCGTCGGCCAATGCTCAGCGCGTTGAGCGTGGTGTGTTCCATCGTTTCATTCGACACATCCGCGGAGAACACGCCATCACCAAAGGCCGTCACGGTCAGACACACGCCGTTCACCGCGATGCTGTCTCCCAGCGCGACATCGGAAAAATCAAGCCCGTGACTGCGAACGCGCAATCGCCATTCGCCACGCTGCAACTGCAGATCGGCTACTTCTCCTAACGCTTCTATGATGCCCGTAAACATGGAGTCGCCTCTCTCAGCGATTGATCAGATGAGCGGTGATGCGGCAATCGCCACCGACGTTGGCCACATCCACAAACTCCAGACCTACGTGGTCGGCCATATGCTTGAGCCCTGGCAACTGGAGCAGTGGCAGGGCATCGCTGCCCAGAAATTTAGGGCCGATGTACAGAATCACTTCATCCACCAGGCCTGCCTGAATCATGGCCCCGCCAAGCGTGGGACCCGCTTCCAGCAGAACCTCGTTGCAGTGGAACTCGGAGGCCAGCAGCGCCATCGCCGCCCGCAGGTCAACGCGCCCGCCCGCCACCGTGGGAAGCGGGCGAATCTGTGCCTTGCTGCCGTCGAACCGCTGCACCTGCTGGGGATGCGGCGCACCGACGAGGCACACGACGTCTCCGGGCAATTGCAGCGTTTTGGACTGCGGCGGCGTGCGCAGGGAGGAATCGATGATGACGCGTAGCGGTTGTCGTTCCGCCAGGCGTTCCGCATCGGCGTGCGGCAGCTGTTCCGTCCGGACGTTCAACGACGGGTCATCGCTAAGGATGGTATTGACCCCGGTGACAATCGCGCAGGACTCGGCCCGCAGTCGCTGCACGTCCGCCCTCGCCTGAGGGCCGGTGATCCATTGGCTTTCGCCCGAGGCCATCGCCGTTCTGCCATCCAGACTCATGGCCATCTTGCAACGTACAAAGGGCAAGCCCGTCGTCATGCGTTTGATGAAACCACGGTTCAGGGCTCTCGCCTCGTCTTCCAGCAGCGGGCCGGACACCACGACTCCAGCATCGCGCAGTGCCTGCACACCTTTGCCGGCGACCAGCGGATTCGGGTCCAGCATGGCGTAGACCACTTCGGCGACACCCGCCGCAATCAGCGCCTGGGTGCAGGGGGGAGTCCGGCCAAAATGGCAGCAGGGCTCCAGAGAGACATAGGCGGTCGCCCCGCGGGCGCGCTCTCCGGCCTCCAGCAGGGCGTTAACCTCGGCGTGATGTTCGCCGGGACGCTCGTGCAGACCGGTACCAACAATGACCCCATCGCGCACGAGCACGCAGCCCACACGAGGGTTCGGCGCGGTGGAAAAAACCTGCCGTGCGGCGGTTAAAGCCAGCTGCATGTAAGCGCGTGCACTGCTGTCCATGATGGAGGTCCGGGGCTTAGTTGTCGTTGGCCAGGCGGTCGATCTCGGCGCGGAATTCGTTCAGGTCCTTGAAGCTGCGATAGACCGAGGCAAAGCGCACGTAGGCCACTTCGTCCAGCTGCCGCAATTCCTGCATGACCTGTTCACCCACAATGCGGGAAGGCACTTCACGTTCGCCCGTTGCCCGCAAGTGGTTCTTGATGCGATTGATGGCCTCATCAACTTTCTCGATGCTGACCGGGCGTTTTTCCAGCGCCTTGAGCAGGCCCGAATGGAGCTTGTTCTCATCGAACGGTTCACGATTGCCGTTCTGCTTGATGATGCGGGGCATGACCAGCTCGGCACTTTCGTAGGTGGTGAAGCGTTCCGCACAGGTAATGCACTCGCGGCGACGTCGCACCTGATTCCCTTCCGAGACAAGGCGTGAATCGATCACTTTGGTGTCGAGTGCATTACAGAACGGACAGTGCATAAACGGGTCCTGACCCCCTTTCGGGCGTCACATCACTCAGGCATAAACCGGGAAGCGCGCACACAGGGCCAGTACCTTGGTCTTGACGTCTGCGATCACGCGCTCATCTTCAATATTGTCCAGAATGTCACAGATCCAGCCGGTCAACTCCTGCACTTCCGTCTCCTTGAAGCCACGACGGGTTGCCGCGGGAGAACCAATGCGCAGACCGCTGGTCACAAACGGGGGACGCGGATCGTTAGGAACCGCATTTTTGTTGACGGTGATGTTGGCGCGTCCCAATGCGGCATCGGCGTCTTTGCCGGTAATGCCCTGCTTGACGAGACTGAGCAGGAACAGGTGATCATCGGTGCCGTTGGAGACAATGTCATACCCGCGCGCGATAAAACCCTGCGCCATGGCTCTGGCATTTTTGACCACCTGGTGCTGATACTCCTTGAACTCCGGGGTCATGGCTTCCTTGAAGCACACCGCCTTGGCCGCGATCACGTGCATCAACGGGCCGCCCTGGCTTTCAGGGAACACCGCAAAATTCAGTTTCTTTTCAATTTCGGGATTCGCACGCGCGAGAATAATGCCGCCGCGTGGCCCTCCCAGCGTCTTGTGCGTGGTGGAAGTGGTGACATCGGCGATCTGCACGGGGCTGGGATAGACCCCCGCTGCCACGAGGCCGGCAATGTGCGCCATGTCCACGACAAAATACGCGCCTACCTTGTCGGCGATCGTGCGGAAACGCTGCCAGTCGATGATGCGGGAATACGCCGAGAATCCGGCCAGAATCATCTTGGGCTTATGTGCCAGTGCCAGTGCCTCCACCTGGGCGTAATCGATCTCTCCCGTTTCGCTGTTCAGGCCATACTGCACGGCATTGTAAATGCGGCCGGAGAAACTCACGCTGGCGCCGTGCGTGAGATGTCCCCCATCGGCAAGGGACATGCCGAGCACCGTCTCACCCGGCTTGAGCAGGGCCATGTAGACCGCCGCGTTCGCCTGCGAACCGGAGTGGGGCTGCACGTTGGCATAGTCGGCACCGAAGAGCTGCTTCGCGCGCTCGATGGCCAGATTCTCCACAACGTCGACATGCTCGCATCCGCCGTAATAGCGCTTGCCCGGATACCCTTCCGCGTACTTGTTCGTCAGCACGCTGCCCTGCGCTTCCATGACGCGGGGACTGGTATAGTTTTCGGAGGCGATGAGTTCGATGTGGTGTTCCTGTCGCCCGCGCTCCGCGTCGATCGCGGCGGCAAGTTCAGGATCAAATCCGGCAATGGTCATGTCACGGCTAAACATTCAGTACCCCATAGTCTGGCTAAGTTTCGAAGAGGCGCCATTTTACAGCATGCCCTATGGCTCAGCATCCTAAAATGTGCCGCAAAGACGGAAAACGACCGGATATTTTTGCAGGATTCCTATGAATTGACTGCATCTTGTCATCCCCATTCCCGTGCGCTCCTGGACATGACCGCCTCCTTGCACGTCAGGGCCTGCGCCTACAATGCCAAGGCTCTTCTATGCCATAATGCGCGGCAATTCAGCCCCCGGGCGGGCGCTGGCAATCCGCACTATCAGGGTCCTTCTCTATGGCACAGTTCGTTTACACCATGCATCAGGTGGGCAAGATCGTCCCGCCCAAACGTGAAATTCTCAAGGACATCTCCCTCTCCTTCTTTCCCGGCGCCAAGATCGGGGTGCTGGGGCTCAATGGCTCGGGCAAGTCTTCGCTGCTGCGCATCATGGCCGGCATCGACAAGGAACATCACGGGGAGGCACGCGCCCAGACCGGCATCCATATCGGTTATCTGCCCCAGGAGCCGGCTCTCGACCCCAGCAAGGACGTGCGCGGCAATGTGCAGGAAGGCATCGGTGAAATCGTCGCTCTGGTGGAAAAATTCAACGCCATCAGTGACCGATTTGCCGAACCCATGAGCGATGATGAAATGAATGCGCTGCTCGAAGAGCAGGGCGAGCTGCAGAATGCGATCGATGCGGTCGAGGGCTGGGACCTGGAGCGCAAGCTGGATATCGCCGCCGACGCGCTCCGCCTGCCGCCCTGGGATGCAGACGTGAGCACGCTGTCGGGCGGTGAAAAACGCCGCGTCGCCCTGTGCCGTCTGCTGCTTTCCAAGCCCGACATGCTGTTGCTGGACGAGCCCACCAACCATCTGGACGCCGAAAGCGTGGCATGGCTTGAACGCTTCCTGCAGGACTACCCCGGCACGGTGGTAGCCATTACGCACGACCGCTATTTCCTCGACAATGCCGCCGGCTGGATTCTGGAACTGGACCGTGGTCACGGCATTCCCTATGAGGGCAATTACACCACCTGGCTGGAAACCAAAGAGCAGCGCCTCGCCGTGGAAGCCAAGCAGGAGGCCGCCCGCGAGCGCACGATCAAATCCGAGCTGGAGTGGGTGCGGCAGAATCCAAAGGGCCGGCAGGCCAAGAGCAAGGCGCGTCTTGCCCGCTTTGAGGAGCTGAATTCCCAGGAATTCCAGAAGCGCAATGAAACCACCGAACTGTATATTCCGCCCGGCCCCCGTCTGGGAGATGTGGTGATCGAGGTGGAGAATTTGAGCAAGAGTTTTGGCGATCGGACGCTGATCGACAATCTCAGCTTCAGTATTCCCAAGGGCAGTATTGTCGGCATCATCGGCGGCAATGGCGCGGGCAAAACCACCTTCCTGCGCATGCTGATGGGACAGGAGACTCCCGACAGTGGCAGCATTCGCCTCGGTGAAACGGTCGAGATGGCCTATGTGGACCAGAGCCGTGACGCCCTGAACGACAAGGCGACCGTGTGGGAAGAGATTTCCGGCGGGCAGGACATCCTGCAGATCGGCCGCTACGAAGTGCCCTCGCGCTCCTACGCCAGCCGCTTCAACTTCCGTGGCAGCGACCAGCAGAAATTCGTCAAGGATCTCTCAGGCGGGGAGCGCAATCGCCTTCATTTGGCCAAGTTGCTCAAACGCGGCGCCAATGTGCTGTTGCTGGACGAACCGACCAATGACCTCGACGTCGAGACACTGCGTGCACTGGAAGAAGGCCTGCTCAATTTCCCGGGCAACGTGATCGTGGTCTCCCACGACCGCTGGTTCCTCGACCGCCTGTGCACTCACATTCTGGCATTTGAGGGTGACAGCCGTGTGGTCTTCCATGAAGGCAATTACACGGACTACGAAGCGGATCGTAAAAAACGCCTAGGAGATGCGCAGCCGACGCGCATGAAGTACCGCAAACTGGCCTAAGGAAGTGTCACGCGAGGTGTCGCGCGGCAATCAGAGCCCGAGCGACGCCCGCAAGGCCTGCATCCTTGCGTGATTTTCCTCGGGAGACAGCGGCTGGGAAAGGCGCTCCGGCAAGGGGGGCGGGGGCGGACTTTGCAGGGTTTCGCCTCGCATGACCCGCTGACACAGCGCGTGGTAATAGTATTCAAACACCGGCAGCACCTTTTCTTCCGGTTCTGTGGCGAGCAGAAACCACCCGGTGGACTGTCCTGCCAGATAGACCGCTTCGTGACTCCACTGTGCCGCTGCCTTGGGAGACTGCGCGCGACAGGCCTCGATATAGGCCTCGCGTACAGAGGGCAATCCGAACAGCATCACCCCTTCCTCGCAGGCCTTCACAACGACCGACACCGTCGGCAAAAAATCATGGGTCTTCACCACGTGACGCGCGGCCGCCACGATCTGCGCGGGGGCGTACTGACTCAGGCAGCCCAGCCAGTATTTTTTTGCCAGCACCAGACGATCTTCGGTCCCATACGCCTTGTAATACTGGTTGTGGTACGCCAGCTCAAATTCCGCAAACAGCTGATTGATGGCGTCGACAAGATCCGGGCCCTGCCCGTCTGCCTGCCGATAGGAGCGCTTATTCGGCCCAGCTTCGGTCTGTGAATCGCTGGAAGGCTGCGCCAGGCTCTTGTTGGCCTTTTCCAATAAAGGATTGATTTTCCGCATGGTACACACTCATGTTGTGCGACTCGACGAGACGTCGCGCCCACTGGGTTTTGATGAATTGCAGGAATCGGGTATTCCACGAGGCATGCACCTGATTGGTGTCGCGCCAGTAGAGAACAAACTCGCTCACTTTGTCCCGCGCGAAGTCCTCGTCGATCTGGGCCATGCGCAGAATGTCATAGCACTCCGGACTTGGCTGCCAATCCTCCGGAATGCGGCGCGGTTGCGTGTCGTAGTGGATCGAGGCGGAATACTTGGCCCACTGGCGCCGGATGTGTTCGATAAAACGCGTGTTCCAGGCGCCATTGCTGGCCCCGCGCTCACGCCAATACAAAACAAATTCCGGCACCGCATCCTCGATAAATTCCTCATTGATCCCCGCGTTGATCAGGATGGACATCGCATCGGCGCTCGGCCACCAGTCCGAGGACATCGCGGTTTCCAGCTCGCTCACCCCGCGCCGTGTCTGTTCCGCCCGCCACTCGCGCAGGACGTGCTTGTAGAACGCATTGCCCCAGGAAAATCGCGACTGGCCGCGCTCACGCCAATACAAGACAAAGCCGGGTACCAGCTGGCGCACAAACGTCTCGGGAATGGCCTGTTGCCGGCACTGACGAATCCAGTCCTCCCCGGGCTGCCAGTTTGCAGGAATGACACTGGCCCCTGCCGGCGAGGAAAGCGTGCCTGCAGGGGATGCTGCCGCGCTCGTCTGACGCTCCTGGGAAGGCGACTGCGGCGCGCGCTGATTGATGGCAATCCAGTGGGAGTCCGCACTGCCGGTTTGCGAATCCAGCACGATCAGCCCGAGGTCCTGCAGACTTTTCTGGATGCGGCGAATATCCACGGGCGCCCAAAAGGGCATTGCCTCCGACAATTGCTGCTGGGACAGCTCGACCCAGCGCAGGCCGTCCTGCTGGCGCACCGGACGATGCGCCAACATCTCACCAATCACATGCAGCATGACGGCCTCTTCCAGACCAATGGTCGCCGCCAGTGTCGGCGAGATCACAAGAGGACGTTCTGGAATCAGGGAGGACTGCATCATGGGCTTCCGGGAAGGAGTCGGGAGTGGCAATGCTACCACAGGGCAGTGACAATCCTAGGGGATATCGGCCCGTGCAATTCGCTGGCTAGCGCGGCAAGGCGGACACCCGCAAGGGCAGGGGAACTGCACCGTCTTCGAGCGCATCCGGTGTTTGCAACGGTTCGCTCACCACGCGCGCAGCGAGCTCTGGCGCCTGTGCCGTGAGTGCCGCCACGATGACCTGCACACGCTGCTCGGCCAGCGCTTCCAGTTGAGCCTGCGCAACCGGTTCTTTCGCGATCAGCTCGCGGCGCAGCTGCGCCAGATAGGCAAGTTCGTCGAAACGGGCTACTCCCTGCGCATCGGGCTGGGTGAACGCTTCACGCTGCTCTGTCAGCCACTGCTCCACAGCGGGGCCGTCTTCTTCCGCGCTGTCACGGTAAAGCTGCTCCATCACCTGCAAGCGCAGCGCCGACGGGGTCAACCCCTCCGGGGCCGTCAGACGGGCCACGGCAAGCGCCTCTTCTGCACGGGTATCCAGGAAGCGCTCCTGCAGCACAGCGCGATCGGCGGACTCCATCACCACCCCAGCCACGCCGAGTTGCAATTGGGGACGCTCCACGAGTGCACTGCCCAGCGAGATAAGCTTTTCCCGTTCGGGAGGCAGGAGATCGGAACGCCCGGGAGCAAATGCGATCGTGCTCAGATCGGTGTCCTCATCGCCGCCCACAAGCGAGGAGAGAAACCGGAACGGTGACGCGACAATATTGCGAATGATCGAGGACAGCGCGCGGCTAATCACCCCGCCATAGCTGAACTGGGGATTCTCCAGATCGCCGGTGACGGGCACGTCCAGATCAATGACACCGTTGCGGTCCTTGAGCAGCGCAATGGCAAGCCCGAGCGGTAAATCGAGCGCATCGGGATGAGGAACACGCTCCCCCAATTCGAGATCCCGCAGCACCATGGCGTTTTCCCCTTCGAGCTGGCTCTGGCGAATGCGGTAGGACACGTCCACATCGAGGTTGCCGGCCGCGATTTTGCGCCCGGCGAACTTGATAACGTAGGGCGACAGGGACGGGATATCGAGGTTGCGGAACTGCAAGTCCATCTCCGTCAGCTCGGCAAAGGCCAGCGGCCGCACGCGGCCCGAAATGCTGGCAAGGCCAAACGCATCGACCTGTCCTTCCAGGTGCACCCGCGCAGGCTCCGCCGATGTGGTGGAGAGAGATGAAATCTCCCCGGTCAGGTTGTCCATGTGGACGGCAAACGGCAGCGGGAGGCTGCTATCGGAAAAATCAGCCACGCCCTGACGCACGCGAACGCGATCAAGGCGAAGCTCGGGCAGGTCGCCGGGGGAGCTATCGATGTTCGCCTGGGCACCCTCTGCCGCGTCCGGCGATGCAGAGCGTGGTGCCGTGTCGATCATAAGCCGGCTGATGTTGGTACTGCCGTCTGCCTCAATCTCGACGCGGGCATAGGGACGCTCCAGGGCGATCTCGCCTATGTCGATACGGATTTGTTCGCCCATGCGGACATCCAGAGCCTCAATCTGAAGGGACTCCAGTCCTGCCAGCGATTCATTCTGCAGCGTGTCAGTCACCCCCAGTGAATCCACGCGCACACTGCCGACAAAGGCATTCTGCCCCCCGCCTGACACCACATCGCCCTGCGCGGAAAGCTGCCCGCTCTCCAGTCTCACATTCGCCAACGGCGCGAGATACGGCTGCAAAAAGGACAGTGCCAAGGCGTCCAGTGTGAATTCGCCGTCTAGCTGCAGCGCCGGGAGCACCTCCAGCGAGGCACCGGCACGCAGCCGCCCGCCGGTGCTGAACGCGATATCAGTGTCAAGATTGAGGGGAACTCCGGGCTGGTTGCTCAGATTCGTGGCGCGCGCATTCACAGCAAGGTTCAGCCGGACAGGGGGCGCCGGCTGAAGATCACTGAGGTGGATGTCCCAGCGCTCCAGCGCCAGCTCACTCAGGGAAATCGTCCAGGGGGAGGACGGCGATGCGGGCACCTGCTGCGCGTCCTCTTCGGTGGAAGCGGGGGACGGCTCAGGCAGTAGACGCAGAAAATTGATGTCTCCATCGGGCAAGCGGACGGGGTAAAACTCGAAGGCCTCCAGGTGAAGACGGTCAAAATGTACCCGACGATCCGCGAGAGCCATCTCGCCACCGGTCAACGCAAGGCTCGGGAGCCTGGCGAGTAGTGTCGTCCCCTCTTTGTCCAGGATGTCGAGGTCTGTCATTGCCAATTGCATACCCTGCAACGAGAGCGAGAGCTGACCCTGATCGGAAAGCGCGAGCGCGTAAGACATTCCCGTATCAAACCAGCCTCCTCTGAGACTGACCGGCAGCTGCTGATCAAAGTACCGTGCAAGCTCGTCCGTGAGCGGACCGAAGAGCGCAAGTTCCCCGGACGTCGCCAATGGCACCAGAGAAAGCGATCCCTGCCAGTGCATCTGGGAACCATCCCCCAGCGCGAGCGTAAACGCATGCTCTGCCGCCTGCGCATTGGCCACGGTACTCAGATTGCTGAGGCTGAAATTGATCGCCTCTATATGGGTCTGAAACGGCGTTTCGGGGACATCATCCAGCAGACCCACACTGCCCCCCGAAAAGGACAAATGGGCAATATGCACGGGAGGAAGTGCTGCGCCTGCATCGGAGTCGTCTGAATCGGAGTCACTCGTCTGGGGTGCAGTGGCATTCCAGCGATCCACGAGTTGCTGCAGATTCGATTCGGTCGGACTGAGCCGGTGTATCCCGAGATGCACGCCCTCCAGATGAAGGTCTTCGATGAGCACCTCACCGCGCAAAAGTGGCCACAGCGCTAGATCTGCGGCAACACTCTCAAAAGAAAGGATCGTGGCACCTTGGCGATCGGGCAGCCAAAAGTCGTGCAGCGACACGGAGAGCTGGAAGGGATTCACGCGAATCGGCCCGAGTGTCAGCCCGTCACCGAGCCGTTGCTGCAGCAGCGGTATTGCCTGCTGCCTGACGAGTGCGGGCAACAACAGCGCACCAGCGCCTGCATAAAAAAGGACGATGACCGCGAATCCCCATCCGATCCGACGCGCGATTTTCCGAGACATCTTTTCCACTTCCTCTGGCGTGTTTTACCTCTGGCGCGGCAACATGCCATCCATGCGCGCCAGGCGTTCGATCAAATTTTCCACACGGGTGCTATACCCCCATTCGTTGTCATACCAGGCAATGACTTTCACCATGCGCCCCGCCATCACCTGCGTCAGTTCCGCATCGAAAATACTGGAATGAGAGTTACCGATAATATCACTGGAGACGATGGGATCAGTGCAGTAGGACAGAATTCCCGCAAGCGGACCGTCTGCTGCCGCTTTCATCGCGGCATTGACGTTCTCGACCGTCACATCCTGCTCCAGCTCGACCGTCAGGTCCACCAGACTGCCGTCGGCGACCGGCACCCGCATGGCAACGCCGTCCAGGCGCCCCTGCAACGCGGGCAATATAACGCCAATCGTGCGCGCAGCTCCCGTGGAGGTTGGCACAATGTTGGTCGCCGCATTACGCGAACGACGTTTGTCATCATGCGGGGCGTCGATCAGCCGCTGGTCAGAGGTGTACGCATGCACTGTGCTCAACAGTCCATGGCGAATCCCGAAGGCGTCATGCAGAACCTTGACGAGAGGCGCGTCGCAATTGGTGGTGCAGCTGGCATTGCTGATAATGCGGGAGTGTTCCGTGACCACGTGGTCGTTGCCCCCCATCACCAAGGTCGCTTCCAACGGTTCCTTGGTGGGGACGGTCACGATCACGCGCTGGGCTCCCGCCTCCAGATGCTTATTCAATTCCGCGATCTTGCGGAATTGCCCGCTGGCTTCGACGACATAATCGACGTCAAGTGCTTTCCAGGGGAGTTTGGCAGGGTCTCGCTCCGACAAGACGATGAAGGGATCACCGGCTATTTGCATCCGGTCACCCTCTGCCAGCACTTCACCCGGATACGCCATGAATGCTGTCGAACTTGAAGGCGTAGGCGAGCTGCTCGGCGCTGGACAAATCATTCACGGCAACCACGTTGTAATGCCCGCGCAATTTCGCGATTCGCATCACTGTGCGCCCAATGCGCCCAAACCCGTTAATCGCAATTCTTGGAACACGCATCTGAACCTCCCGTGCACGCTGCGAAAAGTAAGCCGGGTTTCAGTCTACACCTTCCGCCCATAAAAAAGGCCCGATTGCATCAAGCAACCGGGCCTTGTGGTGGGGCACCTGCGAGAATTAATGCTCGCGGAAGCTGCCGTGCGGACCGCTCAGAGACATCGCTGTCAGCTTGCCGCCAGTCTGCAGCAGGACATACTGCTCGCCCTTGTGGACGTAAGTCATCATGCCGTAGCGGCTGTTGTCAGGGACTGTAACCCTGGCCAGTTCACGACCAGTGGCCTTATCAACAGCGAACAGCGTCGGTGTGCCATCACTGGTTTGTGAGGCATAGATCAGCATGTTCTTGGTCACAGTCATGGGCGCATGTGCCCCTGTTCCTGTGTTGCCAATGTCGATACCCGCCAGTGCAGGGTTGTTCTTGATGCGGTCAGGCGTTTCACCGACAGGGATCATCCACAGGTGTTCACCAGTGTTCAGATCGATTGCAGTGATGCGGCTGTAGGGCGGCTTCATCAGCGGCAGACCCTGTGGACCGCGTGGGCCGCCACCGCCAGTGCCTACTGCGTACTGCGCAGTCGTTGTCCCGGTGGTAGTTGTGCCGTTGTCGGTCATGTAGCGCAGATCCGCTTCTTCACCCGGAACGATCGTACGGGTAGTACAACCGCTCAGAGAGGTGACGTAGAGAATACCGGTCTCGGGGTCACCTGCGGCTGGGCCGCTGATGTTCACGCCACCGACATCGCCCGGACACCACAGTGAACCGCGCTTGCCCATGTCGTTATCACGGTGCAGAGGAGGTGTGAACAGCGGGCCAGTTTCCCACTCAGACAGAATCTGAATGGCTTGTGCGCGCAGCTCAGGAGTGAAATCGATCAGATCGTCTTCAGACAGGCCCTGCAGGTCATACGCTGCAGGCTTGGTCGGGAAAGGCTGAGTCGCAGACAGCTTTTCGCCGGGGATGTGTGACTGCGGAACAGGACGCTCTTCGATCGGCCACAGCGGCTCACCGGTCTCGCGGTTGAATACATAGGTAAACGCCTGCTTGGTCACTTGCGCTACCGCAGGAGTCTTCTGTCCATTGTGCATGACGTCCAGCAGCACGGGAGCCGTCGGGGTGTCATAGTTCCAAATGTCATGGTGCACCATCTGGAAGTGCCACTTGCGCTCGCCCGTCTTCACATCCAGCGCAATCAGGCTGGTGCCGAAGAGGTTATCGCCAGGACGGAAGCCACCGTAGAAGTCGATGGTTGCGCCGTTTGTCGGGATATACACCAGACCCAGTTCCGGATCAGCGGACATGGGCGCCCAGGAGGAGACGTCCCCTGTATATTGCCAGGCGTCGTTTTCCCAGGTCTCGTGACCAAACTCACCGGGACGTGGAATCACGTTGAACTTCCAGAGGAAGTCGCCAGTCTTGGAGTCGTATGCAAGGATGTCACCCGGCACGTTCTCGATGCGGGACTGGTTGTAGCCCTGCTCGGCGGAGTTACCCACGACGATCACGTCATTGACGACGATGGGTGGCGAAGAGGCAGTGATGTAACCGACTTCTTTGGGGATCCCGTAATAGGGGTCGAACTCATGACCGAGGTCTGCCAGCATGTCGACAACGCCAGTATCGGGGAAACCATCTAGAGGGACTTTTTTCCCGAAGCCTTCCAGCGGGGCACCTGTCTTGGCATCCAGTGCTACAAGGAAGAACGCGGGCGTGCTGATATAGATGACACCCTTGCCATCCACCACGTTATAGGCAACGCCCTTACCGTAGTCAGAACGCATGGAGTACTCATAACGGAACGTGTTGGGCTCACGGTAGGACCACACTGTTTCTCCCGTTTCCGGATCGATTGCCACCACATGTCGACGAGAACCGGCAACGGTGTAAAGAAGACCATCGATAAAGCTGGGCGTTGCGCGGCCACTCTGTGCATGGAAGCTTGCGCCATCCCATACCCACGCTTCCTTCAGTTCAGAGAAGTTCTCAGGCGTGATATTGGTCGCTGGCGAGTAACGGGTGTGATCGAAACCCCCCCCGAGATGACGCCACTCAATTTCTTCCTGTGCCTGCACTGATGCCCCGGAGGCCAACAGCAGGCCAAGTGGCAATGCCCGCGCCAGGGTCTTTGTGAGCGATTGCCAGCGCTTGCTTGCCGGCTGTCGGACCATGCCCGACTCAACACACTTACTTGTCATTATCATTTCCTCATTGAGTAAAATACTGTTGCTTGCCCGCCAGAGAACATCGAACCCTTCTCTGATTCCGCGGAAAAGCCGCACCTTCCCTTCACCAGTCAACCCCCTGGCGAGACAACGTGCTGACGTTGCCGATCCGTAAAGAGGACGCAGAATACCCTAGCTAAAAACCCAAGTCCATCCGAGCTCTGGCACCTCCTCTCCTACTCGCGCATCTGTAAATCTGCTGATTTGCAGACTGTTTTCACCAAGAAGATGACCGGGCAAAGTGTGAAACTGATTCCTGAAACTGGCTATAAAGCCGTCATGGAAATCCTGAAAATTTCACTTTATTGCAGCTTGCCAAAGTTTGTTACAAGCACGCCTAGATAGAGGCCAAAGAAAAAGGCCAGCCCCCCGAGGGACTGGCCTTTGTTCAACGCGCATTCGCGACGGGCGAATGGCTTCGTGCGATCAATGCTCTCTGAAGCTGCCTTTCGGACCGTGCAGAGACATCGCTGTGAGGGAGCTGCCAGTTTGCAGAACGATGTACTGCTCACCATTGTGAACATAGCTCATCATCCCGTAACGGCTTTCCTTGGATACCGCAATGCGGGCCAATTCGCGCCCTGTCTGCTTATCAATCGCAAACAGATGCGGAGTGCCATCACTGACGTTACCGGCATAGACCAGCATGGACGGGGTCACCATCATCGGAGCCTGAGCGCCGGTGCCGGTATTGCCGATGTCAATGCCTGCCAGTGCAGGATTGTTCTTGATGCGGTCAGGCGTTTCACCGATCGGGATCATCCACAGGTGTTCACCCGTGTTCAGATCAATCGCTGTGATTCGGCTGTAAGGAGGCTTCATCAGCGGCAGACCGTTTGGCCCGCGCGGAGCACCGCCACCAGCACCGTTGGCATAACGTGCAGGAGTAACCCCTGTTGTCGTGGTGCCGTTGTCGGTCATGTAGCGCAGATCCGCTTCGTCACCCGGCACCAGAGTATGTGCCGCGCAGGCGCTCTGGGAGGTCAGGTAGATGATGCCGGTTTCGGGGTCAGCTGCAGCCGGACCCGTGATGTTGGAGCCACCGCCGTCACCTGGACACCAGAAAGAACCACGCTTGCCGAGATCGTTATCGCGGTGCAGCGGCGGGTTGTACAGCGGGCCGATCTGCCAGTCCGCCAACGCAGCAATCGCCTGCTGACGCAGCTCAGGCGTGAAGTCGATCATGTCGTCCACACTGAACCCTGTCAGATCATAGGGTGCTGGTTTGGTGGGGAATGGCTGAGTAGGCGACAGAACTTCCCCTGGGATATGGGACTGGGGAACGGGACGCTCTTCAATCGGCCACAGCGGCTCACCTGTCTCACGGTTAAACGCGAATAGCAGGGTCTGCTTGGTGGGCTGAGCAACCGCCTTGATGGTGCGGCCATTCTGCTGCACATCCAGAAGAACCGGTGCGGTGGGGATGTCATAGTTCCACACGTCGTGGTGCACCAGCTGGAAGTGCCACTTGCGCTCACCTGTCTGCACATCGATAGCAATCAGGCTGGTGCCGAAGAGGTTGTCACCGGGGCTGAAACCACCGTAGTAATCCACTGTAGGCGGGTTGGTGGCGATATACACCAGGCCCAGCTCGGGATCAGCAGAAATCGGGGCCCATGGAGACACGTCGCCGGTATATTGCCAGGCATCGTTTTCCCAAGTGTCGTGACCAAACTCGCCTGGACGCGGAATCACATTGAACTTCCACTTGAAGTCGCCTGTTTTGGCGTCATAGGCCAGAATGTCGCCCGGAACGTTTTCAATACGGGACTGGTTGTAACCCTGCTCGGCAGAGTTACCCACCACAACAACACCATTCACCACGATGGGTGGCGAAGAAGACGTCAGGTAGCCGACTTCTTTTGGAATGCCGTAGTAGGGGTCGTATTCGTGCCCGAGGTCTGCCAGCAGGTCGACCACCCCTGTTTGCGCAAAGCCTTCGACGGGAACCGGCTTGCCGAAACCCTTCAGGGGGGCGCCTGTGTCAGCATCCAGTGCTGTCAGGAAAAAGGCCGGACTGATGATGTAAATCACGCCTTTGCCGTCGACTTCTGCATAGGCGACACCCTTACCGTAATCCTGACGCATGGAGTATTCCCAGCGGAAGGTGTTCGGTTCGCGGTAGGACCAAATGGTTTCGCCTGTTTCAGCATCCATCGCGACGACATGACGACGGGGGCCAGCAACGGTGTAAAGCTTGCCGTTGACATAGCTGGGAGTGGAGCGGCCACTCTGTGCATCGAAACTGGCACCGTCCCATACCCATGCTTCTTTGAGCTCGCCGAAGTTCTGGGGGGTGATGTTGTTGGCAGGGGTGTAACGGGTGTGGTGAGCATCCCCACCAAGGTGGGTCCACTCAACTGTATCCTGGGCCAGAACTGGCGCCGCGGCCGACACTAGAAATCCCAGTGGCAGTGCGCGTGTCAGCGTCTTTCCCAGTGAACGCCAGCGATTGCTCACTGACTGTCGGGGAGAACCCGACCCAACTAGAGAGTTTGTCATTATTATTTCCTCGTTGAGCAGATGTTTCACTCAGCTAGACGATTAGAACCATTGTATCGCCGCCTGATTGCCGCCACGGAACACATACCGGTAAATCAAGCCCCTTCAGCGGGTGACACAAGGCCAAAACCGACGCTGAAATGAGGCGTCGAGCATAACGCACACACCTTGGCAAGTCCAGACAGGACGCGGGGAGGAGCCGGTTTCTAGCAGATTATTTGCGATGCCGTAAGCATGTTACGAGCTGAGTCTGAAGAGCCTGCAACGGAGTGAGAAATTTGGTAACGCAGCGAGCGTTCAGTCGCCCCGTCAGGCCCCTGAACACCTGCAAAAAAAAAAGCCCGACTGTGCGAGACAGCCGGGCTCCTTCAGCTCCCCTGAAACGGGAAATCAATGCTCTCTAAAGGCGTGAGACATCGGGCCATGCAGGTTCATGGCAGTGAGTTTGCTCCCGGTTTGCATAATGATGTACTGCTCACCCTTATGGACATAGCTCATCATGCCGTAGCGGCTGGTTGCCGGCACGGTGGCCTCTGCCAGCTGACGACCTGTCTTCTTGTCTACAGCGAAGAGGGTCGGCGTACCGTCACTCTTCTCAGAGGCATACACGAGCATGGATGGCGTCACCATCATCGGCGCCATGGAGCCGGTGCCGGTGTTGCCGATGTCGATTCCCGCCAGGGCCGGGTTGTTCTTGATGCGGTTCGGCGTCTCGCCCACCGGAATCATCCACAGATGTTCGCCAGTATTCAGGTCGATCGCCGTGATGCGGCTGTAGGGCGGCTTCCACAGAGGCAGACCTGTTGGATGACGAGGGGCTCCGGCGCCGGGACCGTTGGCATAGCGCGCCGGCGTGACACCGGTCGTGGTGGTGCCATTGTCGGTCATGTAGCGCAGATCGGCCTCTTCACCTGGCAATAGTTGCACGGCACTGCAGGCGGACTGCGACGTGACGTAGACGATGCCAGTTTCGGGATCACCCGCGGCCGGGCCAGTGATATTGGAGCCACCACCGCCCCCCGGACACCAGTACGCACCACGCTTGCCGAGATCATTGTCACGGTGAAGCGGGGGGTTGTAGAGCGGACCGATCTGCCAGTCGGCCAGCGCGGCAATTGCCTGCTGACGCAGTTCGGGAGTCCAGTCGATCAGGTCATCCACCGTCAGACCATTGAGGTCATAGGCAGCGGGCTTGGTCGGGAAAGGCTGCGTCGGGGAGGCGTGCTCTCCGGGCACATGGGATTCGGGTACGGGACGCTCCTCGATGGGCCACAGCGGTTCTCCGGTTTCACGGTTGAACGCGAACAGGAGCGACTGCTTGGTCGCCTGCGCGACAGCGGGGACCTTGCGGCCATTGTGCATCACGTCCAAGAGGACGGGCGCTGTCGGCACGTCGTAGTTCCAGATGTCATGGTGCACGAGCTGGAAGTGCCAGCGGCGCTCCCCCGTCTGCACATCGATCGCAATCAGGCTGGTGCCGAAAAGATTGTCACCAGGACTGAAGCCACCGTAGTAATCCACGGTCGGCGGGTTGGTCGGCACGTAGACCAGTCCCAGCTCCGGATCCGCAGACAGCGGCGCCCAGGGGGACACATCACCGGTGTATTGCCAGGCATCGTTTTCCCACGTGTCGTGACCAAACTCACCCGGTCGTGGAATCACGTTGAACTTCCATTTCAGCGCACCAGTCTTCGCATCGTAGGCAAGAATGTCGCCGGGAATGTTTTCAATACGGGACTGGTTGTAGCCCTGCTCGGCGGAGTTGCCCACAACGACAACGCCATTCACCACGATGGGTGGCGAAGACGATGTTACGTAGCCAACTTCTTTCGGAATGCCGTAGTAAGGATCGTAGTCATGCCCGAGATCGCCGAGGAGGTCTACAACCCCCGTCTGGGCAAAACCTTCAATCGGGACAGGTTTCCCGAACCCTTCCAGCGGTGCGCCGGTTTCGGCGTCGAGTGCCGTGAGGAAAAAGGCCGGGCTGATGATGTAAATCACGCCCTTGCCATCCACTTCAGCGTAGGCAACACCCTTGCCGTAATCCTGACGCATGGAATATTCCCAGCGGAAGGTGTTTGGTTCGCGGTAAGACCAAATCGTTTCGCCGGTTTCTGGATCGATGGCAACGACATGCCGACGTGGTCCAGCCACCGTAAACAGTTTGCCATCCACATAACTTGGCGTGGAGCGGCCGCTCGCTGCGTCAAAGCTTGCGCCATCCCACACCCACGCTTCCTTCAGTTCACCAAAGTTCTGGGGCGTGATGTTGTTGGCGGGCGTGTAACGGGTGTGATGCGCGCTGCCCCCAAGATGGGTCCACTCTACTTCGTCTTGAGCGTGGGCAGGCAAGGCCATGGCAACCAGCAGGCCTACGGGTAATGTGTGAGTCAGGGTTTTCCCGAGGGCTCGCCAGCACCGTGAGGCTGGCGACCGGGATGCTCCCGACGTGACATGCTCTTTTCTCATTATTGTTTCCTCTTTGAGCAAATGAATGAACGGCTATTCAGGTAAGTCACGCCAGGTGACTTTTGTGCCTGCAAAGGGCCGCTGCAGAAACAGCGAACGCCTTTGGCATTGAACAGATTTCACTACAGGCAGGGCGCTTGCACGCCACATTGGAATGGAAAAAAGCCGACGAGACCGGACGCACCTGCCGAGACTGAATCCTGATCGGTTTTTTTTCGATTCCTGCCACACATCCTGTGCAGCAACAGCCTTCCCCCGAAAGAGGTTAGCGCAGTGATTTGGCCAAGTCCAACACTGATTTGGGCAGGAATATCGGGGGATTGCTGTCAGTCTTCGCGACTGATCATATCGAGCGAGAAGGCAGCGTTTTCACCCAAAAAGGTCACTACCTCCCGCAAGGAGGCGCTCAGGGTTTTGTCCAGCTGCCAGGGGGAGTTGACGATCAGCATTCCAGACCCATGCATCCCGTAATCCTGCTGCTGTGGCGCCACCACTAACTCAATCCTCGTCAACGAGGGGAGCCTTTCCCGCTCCAGTGCCTGCGCAAGCCAGTCGCCACGATCGCGCGCTGTGCCGAGACGGGGATACCACACGGCCAGCACGCCGACCGGCCAGCGACGATGAACAGACGCGATTGTTTTGACTACGCGCGCATAGTCTTCCTTCTGCTCGTAGGAGGGATCAATCAAGGCAATTCCACGGCGGGGCTCAGGGGGCGTGAGAGCCACAAGACCCTCGTAGGCATCTCGCTGATGAATGTGCACGCGCGGGTCGGCGCGCAAATAGAAGCGCAGATAATCGAGCTCTTCCTGCTGCAGGTCCAGAAGCTCGAGACGATCCTGAGGCCGCGTTGCCCATTGCGCAATCGCCGGGGAGCCCGGGTAGTACTGCAAACGCTCCGGCGTGTTGATGGACGCGACACAGGCAAGGTAGCGCATCAGAAGGGGATCTTTTACGGGCCGTTGCCAGAGCCGGGCAATCCCCGATTCGTGCTCCGCGTTCATCACCGCGTTGGCGCTGAAAAGATCGTATCGCCCGGCGCCCGCATGGGAGTCCAGATAGCTCAGGGGTTTCTCTTTCTCACTCAGTTTTTGCAACAGGGCGAGGAGCACGAGATGCTTGAGCAGATCCGCATGATTGCCGGCGTGAAAACTGTGGCGGTAACTTAACACCGGACAGATTCCTCGGACGGGCGCACTATCAGCCCGCTGCCGCTCACCCTTGGCTTACCGGCACGATCTCGGAGATGCCATGAGGTCTTTCGATGTGCGGATTGGGGGAGACGTAGGAACCGATGATCATCCCCACGAGACTGAGCCCAAGACCCACCAACTGCGGCTCAAAGGGAATCTCAGCAAAGAACAGCTCGAGAATGAGCCAGCTTCCCAGGCCCAGAGAAATTGAGAGGGCCGCCCCCAGATTGCTTGCCTTACGCCAGAAAAGGCCAGCCGTCAGCGGAACAAAAACACCCGCCAGCGTAATCCGATAAGCGTTCTCCACCATGGCGTGAATGCTGGCGTTGGAGAGAGTCGCATTCGCCACCACCAGCAAGGTGAAGACGAATACCGTTGTGCGGGTGGCCTTCAGGAGCTGGTCGTCGGTCATCCCGGGACGGAAATTCTTCAGCACGTTTTCGGTGAATGTGACCGACGGTGCCAACAGCGTGCTCGATGCGGTACTCATGATGACGGAGAGCAGCGCCCCGAAGAAAACAGCCTGCAGCCAGAAGGGCATGTGGGTGGCCACAAAGGTCGGCAGCACAAGCTGGGAATCATCCTGCATTAACTGCGCAGTCTGCGCCGGATCAATCAAGCTCGCGCTGTAGGCCAGGTACAGCGGCACGGCGGCGAAAAAGAAGTAGGCAATCCCGCCGAAAGTCGTCGCCCATACCGCGACTGTTTCGTTCTTGGAGGTATTCACGCGCTGGAACACATCCTGCTGCGGCACGGACCCCAGGGCCATCGTGAACAGCGCGGCGAACCAGCCGAGAATATCAATCAGATCCATACGGGGCAGCCATTCAAACTTGCCCTCGGCAGAGGCTTTACTCAAGACCTCGGACATCCCACCTGCCATCTCGCTGGCATTCATGGTCACCAGCAACAAGCCGATCACAATGATCACCATCTGGACACAGGTGGTGACCGCCACCGACCACATACCCCCAAAAAGGGTATAAGCAAGGACAACAGCGGCGCCGATCATCATGCCCTGATTCATGCTGACCATGCCGTCGGACAGCACGTTAAAGACCAGTCCCAACGCGGTGACCTGCGCCGAGACCCACCCGAGGTAAGAGAGAACGATGCAAC
The DNA here is from genome assembly GCA_964538025.1 of uncultured Klebsiella sp. Lineage (GTDB taxonomy): Bacteria > Pseudomonadota > Gammaproteobacteria > Pseudomonadales > Pseudohongiellaceae > UBA5078. The sequence goes on from CAZICZ010000008.1 coordinate 125,445, forward strand.
TGGAGAGCACCAGCTCTGTCTTTTTGTTGTACCGAATGTGAAAAAAGTCGCCGAGCGTCATCAGCTGGAGGCGATACAGGGGCAAGGCAAACACCAGACCAAACAGCACCAAGCAGACAGACGCCCCTAAGGGGTCGGAAATGAGTCCGCGAAATCCTTCGTCAAGAAAGGTCGCGGAAATGCCGAGGACGGTCTCTGCGCCGAACCAGGTCGCAAACACCATGGCCATGACCATGGGCATTGGCAGGCTGCGGCCTGCGGTAATGTAGTCACTCGCGGAATGCACTTTGCGCGCGGCAAAGAGTCCGATGGCAATGGAGACAACGAGATACACAACAACCAAAGCAAGCAGCATAATGATTCCCGACATGAAGTAAGGAGGGAGCGATCGTCAGTGCGACTCTGCCCCCTTCCGACGATGAGTTTGACCTGATCCCGGCATCATATAGAAAAACAAACGACAAAAAAAAGCTTTTTTTAGCCCCCCGTTAAAAACCATAACCCCCTGTATTAATTAATTTTTTATCCGATATTCGCAGAAGTGCCCGCCCCTGTTCCGCCCATCTTGCCAACAAGGTGTCATTATCGTTTTGAAGGAAGGTTTCAGCGCCGGAGTGAGCGGCCATAAAACAATGCTGGGAGCGCGCAGCCTGACAGGTATAATTGCCGGCCTTGTTCCCTAGCAGACACCCCTTCATGCACGCATCGCCCACGCCGTCCCCGCTAATGTCGCTGTTCATCAGCTGCTCCAAGGGCATCGAATCGCTGCTGGAGGCAGAAGTGCTTGCCTGCGGCGGAACGCAGGTCCGCCAGAGTGTCGCCGGGGTGTATTGCCAGGCAACGTTGCACTGCGCCTATCGGCTCATCATGTTTTCGCGCCTGTGCAACCGGGTCATCCTCCAGCTCGCAGAGGGCCCAGTGCAAAGCGCGGATGATCTCTATGCCAGTGCCGACGTGGTGAACTGGACGGACCACTTGAGCTCCTCACAGACGCTGTCCATCAGCGCTGCGGGCGGCACGGATCAGCTGATCCATACCCAATTCATCGCACAGCGCATCAAGGATGCGATTGTTGACCAGTTCCGCCGCAAGGGGCTGGAGCGTCCGAATGTCTCCCGGGATGCCCCCGACCTGCTGATTCACGCAGTGATCCGAAAAAACCGCCTTAGCCTCGGGATTGATCTCGCCGGCGGCAGCCTGCATCGCCGCCACTACCGCACCGAGCAGGGCGAAGCGCCTTTGAAGGAAACACTCGCCGCGGCCCTGCTTCAACGGGCCGGGTGGCCCCGATCTTCCGAGTCGGCGCCCTGTCTGGTTGATCCGATGTGCGGTTCCGGAACCCTGCTGATCGAAGGCATCCTGATGGCGCTGGACATTGCGCCGGGGCTCGTGCGGGAGAGCAGTCTGACCCTCTGGCCACACCACCAGCCGGCGCTGTGGGAAGAGGTCGTTGCCGAGGCAAAAGCCCGTCAGGCGGCGGCCGCCTCCTGGCAGGGCCACGCCATCGGCAATGATCTCGATGAGCGGGTGATCGGCATCGCAAGGCGCAACGCCCAACGCGCCGGTATCGACCGGTACATTACCTGGGCACATGGCGACATCGATCACTTCGTGCCCGGGATGCCGCCTACCCTGGTGATCTGTAACCCCCCGTATGCGGAACGCCTTGGCGAGCAGGCCGAGGTAGAGGCACTGTACCGACGCTTGGGACATTGGCTACGACAACACGCCATGGGAGCAGAAGCCGCTGTTTTCACCGCAAAACCGGAATGGGGGAAAGGGCTCGGCATTCACAGCTACAAGCAATACGCGTTGTTCAATGCAGCGCTCCCGGCCAAACTCCTGCTGATGCAAGTAAACGCCGAATCGCTCTATCAGCGCGCCTCGCCTGATGCCACTTCCACGTCATCGCCGACAGCACCGCGTGTCACGTTGGATGCGGGTACCGAGATGTTCGCCAATCGGCTGCGCAAGAACCTCAAGTCTTTGGGCAAATGGGCGCGGACTCAGGGGGTGATGTGTTACCGGCTTTACGATGCCGACATGCCCGAGTATGCGTTTGCGATTGATTGCTACGGGACACATTTCCACATGCAGGAATACAAGGCACCGGCGTCGGTCAGCGAAGAAGATGCCGCCATTCGCCGTCGTCAGGCCTATGACGCCCTCTGTCTTGTGCTGCATGACACGCTGCAGATTCCCGCGGCAAACATCACCCTGAAAGTAAGGGAGCGGCAAAAAGGCCGGGATCAGTACCGACCGCTGGAAACTCCCGGCGAGGACATTGAAGTGCGTGAAGGCGAGGCGCGGTTCATAGTCAATCTGGCCCGTTATCTGGACACCGGCCTGTTTCTCGACCATCGCCCGATACGTCAGTGGATTTTTGCGCACAGCAAGGACTGCCGCTTTCTCAATCTGTTCTGCTACACCGCGACAGCGACGGTGCACGCCGCTCTCGGGGGTACCAAGCGCTCCACAAGTGTCGACATGTCACGCACCTACTTGCAATGGGCGTCCCGCAATTTCAGCCTGAATGGCCTGTCAACCCGCGATCATCAGCTGGTGCAAGCGGACTGCCTGGAATACCTGACCACCACGCAGGACAGCTTCGATCTGATTTTTCTGGACCCGCCCACTTTTTCAAACTCGAAGAACACGGACAATGTGCTGGACATCCAGCGCGATCACGTCCGCTACATTGATCTGTGCATGGCGCGCCTCCCCAAGGACGGGTTGTTGATCTTTTCCAACAACCATCGGCGCTTCCGGCTTGATGCAGCACTTGGCGAACGCTATCGGGTGCAGGACTTCAGTAGCGCCAGCATCGACCGGGACTTTGCCCGCAATCCCAAAATCCATCAGACGTGGTTCATTCGTCATTTACCGTAAATCGGCGCGTCGGCACGCATCCCGTCATTGCTTCCCGGCCGCAGGCTGTTTACTCTTGGATCGCGCGCTTTCGTCCACCGACCCGAAGCGTCGCATTCCCGTTTTGAACCAATAACAATAAGGGACTTTCCCATGCGTAAACACACTCGACTTTCCCGTTCAGCCTTCGCCGTCTGCGGGCTTTACGCCCTGATCTCCGGCAGCGCTCTGACCCAGGCTGCAGAACCCGCCGAGACACCCGGCCCCAATGACCGTGTGGTGCAGATTCTGCAAGAACCACGTCATCGCACCATGCACGTCGACGGTGACCTGCGCCTGCTGGACGTTCAGATTAACCCCGGTGACATGACCCTGTTCCACACGCACGACGCCGCCATCATGTACACCTTTATCAGCTCAGGCACCGGTCCTTCCGGGGGCCGTATTTCCAGCAACACCGACTATGTCCAAGAGAACTACACGCATCAGGTGGCCAACAACGGTCCGGGGCTTTTCCGCATCATCGCGCTGACCAACTACGGCCCACCCATGGCCGCATTGAGCAGCGACCGTCCCGATGGACTCAGTGGTGAACCCGAGCTGGAGAATCTCTATTTCCGTTCCTACCGCATCACCCTTGCTCCGGGAGAAACCAGCGCCCCGCAGACGCACCATAACCCCAGTGTGGTTGTCCAGGTATCGGACGGGCTGACGCACGTGACCCGCACAGACGGCATCACCGCCGAACTGACGGCGATGGGCGACTGGGCCTGGCGTAATGCCCACGGGGCCTATCAGATCAAGAACATGGGCACCGTGCCTGTGGAACTTGTCATCAACGAAGCGCGGCGTGCGATGTAAAGCCACCGCTACCCGCTGTGTCAGTGAAGTCGTGGCAGGGCCGCCGGCCCTGCCTGTTGTTCTGACGGAGAGAGCATGCAAACGTTTACAAAAACCGTGTTGTTTACGGATACCGATGGGCGCGCGAAATTTCGCACGGAAGAGGTCCCCCTGACAGAAGGAACACCAGAGGCTCGCCTGTCACGGCTGTTTGCCGCCCAGGCCTTGCAGTTGCGGGAAAGCCCGGTCGGGTTTCGCAGCGCCATGCACTGCACGACATCCCCCCAATGGCTATTTGTCTTGCAAGGCGCCATGGAGATTGGCCTGGCGGATGGCAGCTCCCGCGTTTTTCACGCCGGCGAGCACTTTTATTCCGCGGACCTGCTTCCCGAGCACACCACGTTCGATCCCAGTGTTCACGGACACTGGAGCCGGCAGGTGGGAGATCTCCCCCTGGTCACGCTGTTCGTAAAGGACTGATCAGCCCTCATTGCCATCAGCAGATGAAAACTCAACCTGCAAGGCGTCGGTAATCCGCTGATGCTGAGCGAGTCTCTGCGCTGGGCTGGGGCTTGCATGCACGATGTACCCGGTGTCCTGCCCCAACGCGCTCCGCGCCTGAATGATATCCCCGACCTTGAGTTTCAAGCGAAATTCACAGACACCCGGCTCATTCAGAAGGCGGGATTTCCCTTTGATTGCCGTCACCCTTCCCTCACCGGGATGCAACACTTCCGCCGCCACAAAAGCCTCGGGCCTGTCAGGAAATTCGAAGGATTCTCCCAACTCCATGGAGACAAATGCCGCCCACGGATTGAAGTCATAGGCATGGGCCAGCGCATTCATGATGTAGCCCCCAGGAGGCCGCAGGGCGATCTCCCCAAAAAGCGGCCCCTTGTCCGTCAGATACACTTCAAGGTGAGTCATTCCCCACTCAATCCCAAGCGCGCTGATGACCCGCTCATTGAGCGCGAGCAATGTGTCTGAAAGGGCACTTTCCAGAACGGCCGGCACAAAATTGGTATGACCTTTCCGGTGATACTGAGTAATATTGGTAAATCGAATTTTTCCACGATCAATGAACGTTTCCACGCTGGCTTCCGGCGCATCCACGTAACGTTCGAGGATACACACACCGGGCTTGGCGTGCGCATATTCCTCCGGCGTCCACAATATCTGCAACCCCCTCCCCCCGGAGGACTTTCGGTATTTGCGCACAACAGGAGTTCCCAGCAGGGCAAACACCTCGGCAGGATCATGGTCTCCAGAGTCGGCCAGAAAACGCGTCATGGGAATGCCAAACTGGGTGAGATACTGCTTCATCAGCAACTTGTCACGGCAGCGCGTTCCCATGGCAGTACTGGAGAGGCGTGCACCGACCAGACGACGCGCAATTGCCGCAGGCAAGACACCGGACTCTGTGCCCGCGATGACATGGGTAAAATGAGCACCCGGGAAGGATTGTCGAATTTGCTCCCGAATTTTCTCGGCGGAACTCCAAAGGGGAGCGGTGACACTCTTTTCGTGCCGCGAAACGGTGAAGACGGCTCGGCTCTGCCACACTGAAAAGGAAATACTGCGCTCCCGCAATTCTTCAATGAGCCCACGGCGCGGGCCGATGACAAGAACGTGCGGCTTACTCATCAGAGGTGTCAGCAAGAAATGGCCGGCGACGCTTAATCACTTTGCGACGCTTTTTTCTGCTTCTTGGCCACTTTCTTTTCCTTCATGGTCATGGCAGGTTTTTTCTTCACTTCTTTCTTGGCATTGCGCTCTTTGGACATGGCAAATTCCTGAATTCCAGCAGACCGGGTCACGACGGTGACCCTCGTGGCGCAACTACTCTACTCCTGTGATTACGTGGGATTCAATATGCTGCGTGGCGCAGAAAAGAAAATATTTTTGAGGAAAAAAGAGGAGGGAAGATTGCTGGGCAGGACATCATTTCCAGTGCCTGCCCAGCGATATCAACAACGCGGATTAACGCTTGACGCGTGCCTTGTACTCGCCTGTACGGGTGTCGATTTCGACGAAATCACCGATCTCGCAGAATGCAGAGACCTGCATCTCGTGACCACTCTTCAGACGGGCTGTTTTCATCACTTTGCCGGAGGTATCCCCGCGCACGGAAGGCTCGGTGTAAACAATCTCGCGGACGATGGTGTTGGGCAGATCAATTGAAATGACCTTGCCGTTATAGAATACGGCGTTGCAGACATCTTCCATGCCGTCTTCGATATAGTCGATCACGTTTTCAAGATCGTCTTTTTCAATTTCGATCTGCTCGTAATCGGAATCCACGAAGACGTACATGGGATCTGCAAAATAGGAATACGTCACTTCCTTCTGGTCCAGAATCACCATTTCGAACTTGTCATCGGCTTTGTAGACCGTTTCGGTCGCAACGCCATTGAGCAGGTTTTTCAGTTTCATTTTGCACACGGCGGAGTTACGACCAGACTTGTTGAATTCGGTCTTCTGCACCTTCCAGGGGGAACCGCCGATCATCATCACCTGACCGGCACGGATCTCTTGCGCTGTTTTCATGTATAGGTTCTCGATTGCTGTTGTGTTGCTTCAAGTTAAGGGAGTGGCCCGCCAATCGGAAGCGCCTTTACATCGCCTCAGGTGCCGGAAAATGCGTTCGGGCTACCTGGATCAAAGTCGCGGTCAGATCGGGGTTCGTTGCCAGTCTTTGCTGCCAGTTCCTGGCCTGCACACGCAGGGTCGGAAGTTGTGGGCGCAGATGATGCCACAAATCACGGCAATCTTCATCCAGATTCCAGTGGCGCCAGAACGCCTGCAGCGAATCGTGGGCGCCCCCTTCGTCGCGCATGACGGCCCAAAATGCCGCCATTTTCGTCAGATGGGTGTTGCCCTCCTGCGGGTACAATTGCCAGACCAGAGGATTGGCAGCCCAAAGGGCGCGCACGAAGGAATCTTCACCGCGCACAAAATTGACATCGCAGAGCGATAACAGACGGTCGTATTCGGGTTGCGACAGAAACGGCAAGACATGAACGCGCAGGCTGCCCCGTGAGAGGACATCGCCGGGAACCGGACAATCTGTGAGGCCAAAATGGGATTGCACGCTCCTCAGGCAGCGACCGAGCGGCACCAGACACAGACTGGGATCCGGCGACTCTTCCAGCGCGCTCAGCAGTGAGGCAATGGCACGCCCCTCATACCCGAACAATGACAGGACCAGTGTGCCAGGATCGCAGGGGGCGCCGGTGCTTCCAGCAAAGGATCCAAACCCCTGCGAACGTTCCTCATGGCGCATGGACTGCCACGCGTCGTGTTGGGCGAGCAATCCCTGCTCCCGTATCAGCCCCCCGGTGTTCTCTGTGAATCCGGGAAAGAAAAAGCGCTTGGGCACGACGACAGCGCCTCCCCGGGCGACGGGGACCGTTTGCGGCGACGTCAGTAGATGACACTCCGCCGCCCACGGCTCGGCGCTGAGATACTCCAGATTGACCCAGGGAGTCGGAGGGTTTGCCGCGGCCATCTGTATGACCAGCGGCTGTGGCAATTCGCACCCGAATGCTTCCACGACACAGGCCGCTCCCTGCAGAAGCGCACACTGCGCCTGCGAGAACATCCCGTCAGGCTGCCATCGATGCACCGCCACGCCCTGCGTGTGAAACGAGGCGTCGGAGGCAGGCAGAGGACGCCTCAAAAACCGGGCAAGCGCATCCCAGTCGTCGACAAACAAATGCACCATAACCGCATGTTCCGCATGCAGCTGACGCGCGAGCCGCCAGCACACGCCGATGTCTCCAAAATTGTCGATGGCCACACAGAAAATGCCCCAGATCGGTGCAGGCAAAGGGGGTGTCAAAAGAGGACTGCTGACCACGCGAGGTTACCAGGAGGAAAGTTGGATGCGGCCAGAATACAGCAGGTAGCGGCCAGAGGAAATTAACCATTACAACTTATTGTTTTTAATGATTTTTATGAACATATCCAGGCGCGCCGGACATGCCTCGCGCTGGATTTTGACTGGCAGTTGTTTTATCCTCTCGGTCCATTTGTCATGAGCAGCCCCAGGACTATGAAACACAGCGCTATGAAGGCACCTAAAAAAACCCCAAGCAAGAAAACTGACACCCCGGTCAAATCCTCCAAAACATCGCAATACGTTTACAATTTTGGCCGCCAGACAGATGGCAACGCCTCGATGCGCGCATTGCTCGGCGGCAAGGGAGCCAACCTGGCGGAAATGGCATCCATCGGTTTGCCCGTCCCCCCTGGTTTCACGATCAGCACCGAGGTGTGTACCTATTTTTATGCCCATGAGCGCAGCTACCCCAAATCCTTGAGCGCCGATGTCAAAACTGCCGTCGGTCTTATCGAAACTCAGATGAAGAAAGTGTTTGGCGGCAAGGACAACCCTCTGCTGGTCTCCGTGCGCTCCGGGGCCCGAGACTCCATGCCCGGCATGATGGACACCATTCTGAACCTGGGACTCAACGACGTGACCGTGGAAGGTCTGGCGAACATTTCCGGCAATCCGCGCTTTGCGTGGGACTGCTACCGCCGCTTCATTCAGATGTACGGCGATGTCGTCATGGGCGTTCAGGCGGCGGATGAAGAGTCACACGACCCCTTCCACGAATTGCTGGACGCACTGAAAAAATCCCTGGGCAAGGTGCTCGACAGCGATCTGAACGCCGAGGACTTGCGCGTCCTGGTGGGCAAATACAAGGACCTGATTCGTCTGCGCACCGGGAAGGCTTTCCCTCAGGACGTCTACGAACAATTGTGGGGCGCCGTGGGAGCCGTGTTTGGTTCCTGGAAGAACGAGCGCGCCATTCTGTACCGTCAACAATACGGGATCCCCGCCGAGTGGGGCACCGCAGTCAACGTGCAAGCGATGGTTTTCGGTAATGCCGGGGATGACAGCGCTACGGGCGTCGCGTTTACCCGCGATCCCGCCAACGGGGAAAAAGCGTTTTACGGCGAATACCTGATCAACGCGCAGGGTGAAGACGTGGTTGCCGGGGTACGGACCCCCAAACCGATTTCCGCGATGGAAAAGGAAATGCCCGAAAGCTTTGCCGCGCTGGAGAAAGTGCGCACCAAGCTCGAAAAACATTTCAAAGACATGCAGGACTTCGAATTTACTATCGAGAAGGGCCGGCTGTTCATGTTGCAGACCCGCAACGGCAAACGCACCGGGCTCGCGGCGATTCGCATCGCGGTTGAAATGGTGAAAGAGAAGTTGATGGACCAGAAAACCGCGCTGTTGAAGATTCCCGCAGAATCTGTCGACACCTTGTTGGTCCCCATTTTTGATGCCCGCTCACAGAAAGAAGCCACCATGATTGGCAAGGGTCTGCCTGCGGGTCCGGGTGCCGCCACAGGGCGCATCTGTTTCACCGCTGCAGCGGCAGAAATCGAATCCCGCAAGGGCAACAAGGTCGTACTGTGCCGCACGGAAACGTCTCCGGAAGACCTCAAGGGCATGCTGTATTCCCAGGGAATCCTGACCACCCGTGGCGGGGTGTCTTCGCACGCCGCGCTGGTCGCGCGTCAGCTCGGGAAAGTCTGTGTGTGCGGCGCTGGCGATGTCACGATCAATTACGAAAAGCGCATCCTGACTGCCGGTGGCGTCAGCCTGCAGGAAGGCGACTATATCTCCATTAACGGGACCACGGGCGCTATTTACAAAGGCCTCATTGAAAGTGCCGACTCCGAGGTCAAGCGCGTTCTTGAAGGCAGCCTGAAGCCCGAAAAGAGCTACACCTACGAACTGTTCAATACGGTGATGAATTGGGCGGACAAATACCGACGCCTGCGCATCCGCACCAATGCGGACACGCCTGCCATGGCGGAACAAGCGGTGGCGTACGGGGCAGAGGGCATCGGGCTCTGCCGCACTGAACACATGTTCTTCGAAGGTGACCGTATCGACTTTATGCGCCAGATGATTCTGGCGGTGGATCAAGTACAGCGCAAAGAAGCACTGAAAAAATTGCTGCCCTTCCAGCGCAAGGATTTTGTTGGCTTGTTCAAGGCAATGGCAGGACGACCAGTGACCATTCGATTGCTCGATCCGCCCCTGCACGAATTCCTGCCACAGGACGACGCCGTGCGCCGCCAACTGGCTGACAAACTTGGGCTGCCCCTGGAGTTCGTCATTGAGCGCATCAAGGCGCTGCACGAAGAAAACCCCATGCTGGGCTGTCGCGGCTGTCGTCTGGGCATCCTGTATCCGGAAATCACCGAAATGCAGGCACGCGCCGTGTTTGAAGCGGCGGCTCAGGTATTGACCTCAAAGAAAGGCAAAGTCGACGTGAATCCCGAGATCATGATTCCGCTCGTAGGCTTCAAGGCCGAGCTTGCTGACCAGCTGGCCATCGTGCACCGCGTGGCGCAGGAAATCATGGAGAAGAATGGCATCAAGATCGACTACATCGTCGGCACCATGGTGGAAGTTCCCCGTGCTGCCATTACGGCAGAACAAATTGCCGAACAGGCGCAGTTCTTCAGTTTCGGCACCAACGATCTGACCCAGACAACACTCGGGCTGAGCCGCGACGACATGGGCCTGTTCTACGATGAGTATCAGCGCAAAGAGATCTACAACAAGAATCCCTTTGCCAGCCTCGACCAGACGGGCGTCGGCAAGCTCATGCAGTTTGCTGTCGAGAACGGCCGCAAGGCACGTCCCGACCTGAAACTCGGCATCTGTGGGGAGCATGCGGGCGATCCGGACTCGATCGATTTCTGCCACCGATTGGGTCTGCACTATGTCAGCTGCTCACCGCCCCGCGTGCCAATTGCGCGTCTGGCCGCAGCACAGGCCGCCCTGCGTAACGCCTCCTAAACGCAGAGCGCTCAAAAAAGCCCCGTGGCGCAAACGTGACGGGGCTTTTTTTTGCGCCACAGGTTTCTCTCCTCGGCGTCTATTTCTCTTTAGAAAGAAGAACGTCCTGCTCAGCGCTTCATCTTGAATACCATCAGGCGCCCGCCCGTGATGCCTCGCCCGCTGACCGCTACCGCAACATACTGCGTATCGCCGAGGGAATAAGTCATGGGCGTACCGCTTTGTTCTGCCGGCAGGCGAAGCGCACCAACCTCCTCTCCCGTGGCTTTGTCATAGGCCCGCAGATAAGCGGTGTATTTGCCGTCCTCATGCGTAAAGCCGCCTCCATCACCGGCGATGAGCAATGTCTTGGTGACCAGTGTCCCGACCCGCCCCGCCTGTCCTGTTTTGGGAATGTCCATCCCCTTCAGCGCAGGATGGTTGCGGATGGCAACCGGGGTTTCGCCGTGTACGGCCTCCCAGACGATCTCTCCTTTATTCATATCCAGTGCGACAATGCGGCCATAGGGCGGCTTCATCAGAGGCAATCCCTGTACCTGGAGACGCGGAGCCCCTCGCGCGGCTTGATTCACCCAGTCCATGGTGGAGCGTGACTGCTTGGACAGGGACAGCCGCGTCACTTCCGTCTTGGTGAAGATATAGAACAACCCGGTCTCTGGATCTATCGCGCCCCCGGGCCAGTTGGAGCCGCCGGTGGCGGAAGGCACCTGGAGGTAGCCAAAGGTGCCGTCCGCGGCCTCTGCCAGAGAGGGTGGCGTATAGAGCGGGCCGACGCGGTGCTGCGCGACAATGGCTTCCGCCTCGGCACGCATCTGGGGTGTGAAGTCAATCAGATCGTCGACGGTCAGTCCCTGTTTTTCGAAGGGCGGTGGCGCGACAGGAAAGGGTTGTGTGGGCGAGGTGACTTCGCCGGGCACATCGGTCTGCGGAACGGGGCGCTCCTCGATGTCGAACAGTGCCTCCCCCGTGACCCTGTCAAAGACGAACACGAATCCCTGTTTGGTGGGTTGCACCACGGCTTTGCGTTTTTCCCCCGCGATGCTCAGGTCCGCAAGGATAGGGGCCGAAGGCAGATCCCAGTCCCAGATATCGTGATGAATCGTCTGAAAGTGCCACAGACGTTCTCCGGTATGAAGATCCAGGGCCACCAGTGAGTTGGCAAACAGGTTGTCGCCGGGACAATGCCCCCTGTAATAGTCCCCGGTAGGCATCTCTACCGGCAAATAGAGGATGTCGAGCTCCTCGTCGATCGTCATCTGAGCCCAGACACCGGTGTAGCCGTTATAGGCCCAGGAATCATTGCGCCACGTGTCGCTGCCAAACGCATCTCCCTGCGGAACGGGATGAAAGATCCACAGGCGCTTGCCGGTGCGAGCATCATAGCCCCTCACCGTTCCCTTGGGTTTGTCATAGGTGGAAGGCGCCGAACCCGTCAGAAATGCGGAGCCAATGACAATGACGCCGTCATGGACGACGGGAGCTGCGTGCAGTCCCACTTCGCCGCTGACCAGATCCAGCTCCTGATCCATCTCCCGTTTAAGATCGACCATGCCGTTGTCGCCAAAATCGGGGATGCGCGCTCCGCTTGTCGCGTCCAGTGCAATCAGGCGATATCCCGGGGTGACATACAGAATGCGGGCCGGCTCATCGCCCTCCTTCATGTAACTGAGCCCGCGCCCCGAGAGAGTGCGCGGTGCACCGGCGCCACGTGCCCCTTCATCGAGACGGAACATCCACAGAAGCTCTCCGGTTTCCGCATTCAATGCCACCACATCCCGGCGACTGCCGACGGTCGAATACATCACACCGTCCGCTACCAGCGGTGTTGACTGAAAAATGGCTTCGGGCCGATCCCCAAAATTGCTGGTATCAAAGGACCAGGCGAGGCTGAGCGAGTTGAAATTCTCTGCAGTGACAATGTCCAGAGGCGAATAGTGCCTGCTGTCCAGTCCTCCGCCATAAGTGGTCCATTCCTGATCTGCAGCCTGGCTGGCGACAGCCCCCATCATGAGCCCTGCGCCAAGAGTCGCGGCGATTCGCAGTGGCAGACGCATGCAATGAAACGTCAGCATATCGTTTCCTCTTTTGTAGCAACGCACGTAAGGATCGGCACGTGTGATTCTGGGTCCACACGTCAGCAAGAACTGCCGTTTCCCGTGTCAAATGTCTTCGCGTCGGAACACACTCTTGCCAGCAGTATGGGAAGCGAAAACTGAATCCCGGATGAACGCTCGATCAGGTGACCGTTTTTTACCGGGCGATTTGTGACATTGCGTAACAGCAGGCGCTGCAAGGCTTTCAGGGCGGTCTCAGGCTTGGATTGCGCGGGCCTAATCCTGCTATACTCTTGCGCCAACGTTTGTAAGTGCGTAGCATCCGGCCGGTCAAATTCGTCTGACCCTATCGCGGTTGCGTAGAACGGCGGTTGCACAGAAAAAGAGTTATTAATGCGGGAGAGGCAGAGGATGAGTAGAAAACGAAGTGCGATGTCGACACTGATCGCAGGGGTCGGCGTTTTGATGTGTGCCCAGGCAGCGTTCAGCCAGTCAGGCACAGATGTGTATGCAGGGGACTGGCCCGACTATAACGGCAATATGGCAGCACAGCGCTACTCGCCGCTCGACCAGATCAATGCAGACAACGTGGCCAGTTTGAAGATGGCCTGGAGCCTTTCCACTGCGCCCTTTGGTCCCACTCCCGATTTCAACAACCCTTCAACTCCGCTGGAAGTCGACGGCATTCTGTACGCCACACTCGGCACCACGCGCAATGTCGCCGCTATTGATGCCACGACCGGCCAGGTGCTGTGGCTGTGGCGCCCGCAGGAAGGTGAGCGTTTTTCCAATGCCCCGCGCAAAGGGGCAGGCCGTGGTGTCGCCTTCTGGCGTGACGGCGACAAGAAGCGTGTCCTGACGCTGACACCCGGCTTCTTCCTGGTGTCGCTGGATGCCGAGACCGGTATTCCTGACCCAGCGTTTGGGGAGAACGGCCGCATTGATCTGATGGACGGCCTGCGCAATGCGGATGGCTTTGAGGACATCGACATCGGAGCCTCTGCTCCCCCCTTTGTCATGAACAACGTGGTTGTCGTCGGTCCGGCGCACCGCGTGGGCATGCGCCCGCGCTCCAAATCCAATGTGAAGGGCGATGTGCGTGGCTTCGATGTCACCACCGGTCGTCACCTGTGGACCTTCCACACGATTCCTGAGCGTGGCGAAATCGGCATTGAGACGTGGCTGGACGACGGCGTGGACTTCACCGGGAATGCCGGTGTGTGGGCCCCGATGTCGGGCGACCCTGAACTGGGTCTGGTCTACTTGCCCGTCGAATCCGCCACAGGCGACCGCTACGGTGGCGATCGTCCAGGCGACAACCTGTTTGCAAACGCCCTGGTGGCACTGGACATCAAGACGGGTGAGCGTCGCTGGCACTTCCAGCTGATTCACCACGACATCTGGGACTGGGATAACCCCGCCGCCCCGATTCTTGCCGATCTGCCCAATGGCCGCAAAGTGGTCATGCAAGTGACCAAGCAATCCTGGGTGTACACGTTTGACCGTCTGACCGGCGAGCCCATTTGGCCGATCGAAGAACGTCCCGTACCGATCGGCGATGTTCCCGGCGAGTGGTATTCTCCCACACAGCCGTTCCCGACACGACCCGCTCCGTTTGACCGACAGGGATTTACAGAGGAAGCCCTTGTGGACTTCACTCCAGAAATCCTGGCTGAAGCCAAGGAAGCCATCAAGAATTTCCGCTACAGCGACAACGTCTATGCTCCTCCTTCACTGGCAAAAGCCGCTGATGGCACCGTCGGGACTCTGAGCCTGCCGTCTGCCACCGGTGGTGCCAACTGGGAAGGCGCGGCATTAGACCCCGAAACCGGTTTGATTTATATCCCGTCCCGTACCGACGTCGCGGTTCTGTCCGTCGACAATGACCCGGAAGCCGATGTGGCCTTCAGCCAGGCTTTCGGAGTGCGCGTCCCTCGCGTACGGGGTCTGCCGATTGTCAAGCCGCCTTATGGTCGCATCACTGCGATCAACATGGACTCTGGTGATCACGTCTGGCAAGTCGCCAACGCCGACACACCGGCATCCATCGCGAACAATCCAGCGCTGGCGGGTTTGACGATCCCCCGCACGGGTGTCGCCACACGCTCCGGTCTGCTGCTGACCAAGACCCTGCTGTTCGCAGGTGAAGGCGCAGGCGGTAGCAACAAGTTCCGCGCGCACAACAAGCAAACAGGTGAAATCATTGCCGAGTTCGAGTTGCCCAGCACACAAACCGGGCAGCCCTTTACTTACGAGCACAATGGCAAGCAGTACGTCGCCATGTTCGTCAGCGGCAGTGGCCAAGTAGCTCAGTTAGTGGCGTATGCACTGCCATAAATTCACATCAGGAGTATTAACCATGCGCAATTCCATTATTCGTGCTGCATTAGCCCCGGTTCTGTTGGTCAGCGGCTTGCACGCTAACGCTGCCAGCTTTGAAATCGACGCTGCAGAATCCATCGTTTCGTTCCAGTATTCTTACGAAGGCACGCCCTATCAGGGAATCTTCAAGAACGTACAGGCGAGCTTCGATATCGATCCGACCAATCCCGGTTCTTGCAACTTCACTGTGACGATCCCGATCGCTGACATCAGCGTGGACAGCGCAGAAGTGCTGGACTACCTGCTCGACATCGAAATGTTCGACGTTGACCAGTGGCCAACTGCTACGTTCAAGGCCGAGAAGTGCACGCTTGAGTCCATGAACACCTTCACTTCCGAAGGCACATTGACCATTCGTGACCAGACGCATCCCATTGCGTTCCCGTTCACGCTGGAAATGGAAACCATTGACGGCCAGGCCGGGTTCCACCTGACCAGCCAGGTCACTGTTCAGCGCCTGGATTTCGGAGTGGGCCAGGGCTATTGGGCAAACACAGCCACGATCCCGAACGAAGTGATCGTGGGCGTGGATGTCTACGCGCTTCAGAAGTAATTACAGAATCCTCACGAAAAGGGTAAATCAATGTCTACAAGTATCGTTGCAAAATGCCGTACGGCGTCACTGGTGGTGCTGTGCTCCGCATTCCTGGTCTCCTGTGATCGCCTACTCACCCCTGACTTCAACACAGACGTTGCGGAACTGCGAGGCGGTGGTTACACGCTCGACAAGGACCACGCGTCACTCGTGTTCAAGATCAACCATCTGGGCTTCTCCACCTTCATCGGTGGCTTTGACGAGTTTGATGCCTCTCTGGATTTCGACCCGGAGAACATCGAAAACTCCTCTCTGGAAGTGATCGTCAATATGTCCAGCCTGGACGTCAACCTGCCCGACTTCGAGCAGGAACTGCTGGGCTCCAACTGGTTCGATGCCGAAGCCTTCCCGCAGGCTGTTTACCGCACGACTTCCTTCATCGGCAAGTCAGCGGATGACGTCTACACCTTTAACGGCGACCTGACCCTGCACGGCGTCACTGCCCCCGTTCCGTTGAATGTCAAATTCAACGGTGGTGGCCGTAACTTCCTGACACGCAAGTACACTCTGGGATTTGAAGCGAATGCGCAATTCCTGCGTTCTGCATTCGGGGTCGATCGCTTCACCAACTTTGGTGTGGGTGATGACATCCAGCTCGATATCAACGTTGAGTTCCAGCAGGCCGAATAAACCCGGCAGGCGAGAAGAATGAAAAAGGGGGATGACCTTGCGTCATCCCCCTTTTTTTTGACCTGAAGTTCTACTCTGAGACAACGCTTTCTGCCGCATCGCTCACGCGTTGTTTCTGACGCTGCAATTCATGCATGTGCCTGTAAAGCCCGTCGATTGCCAGCAAGGCCTGATGTGAGCCCTGCTGAACGATCTGTCCCTGATGCAGCACTACTATCTGGTCAGCATGGGTCACCGTGCTGAGTCGATGGGCGATAGCCAGAATGGTCGTTTTTCCGCGCAGGGCATTCAAGGCCTGCGTGATCACGGCCTCTGTGTGGCTGTCCACGTTGGCCGTGGCTTCATCCAGAATCAGGATCTTGGGCTCCCGGGCCAGTGTGCGCGCCAGCGACAATAACTGACGCTGTCCGGTCGACAGATTGCCGCCACGCTCTCCCAGAAGCGTGTCGTAGCCTTCAGGCAAGCTCATGACAAAGTCATGCAACTGCGCGTGACGGGCAGCCTCCTGCATTTTCTCTTCGGAAATTGCCAACCCTAGCGTGATGTTCTGTCGAATGCTGCCCGTGCTGATGAAGGGGTCCTGCAGGACAACGCCCATGCTGGCGCGCAGGTCCTCCTGATCAATGTCACTAAGCGGTGCGCCGTCGATCAGGATGCGGCCATGTTGTGGGGCGTAAAATCGCAGCAACAGACTCATGAGGGTGCTTTTCCCGCTGCCAGTGTGACCGACAATTGCGAAGAACTGTCCGGGCTCGACGCGGAATGAGACGTCGCGCAAGACAGGATGGTCGGCATCGTACCCGAAGTGAAGATGCTCGACCTCGACCCGTCCATCACCTATTTTGTGGCGGCTTGCGCTCTGGACATCGTTTTCCTCATCAATGATGCCAAACACACGTTCACCAGCGACGACTGCCTGTTGCAGCAGGCTCAAACGCTGCGTCATTTCCACAACGGGCTGGGTAATGCGCGACAGGTAATTGATGAAGGCATAGATCACCCCGACCTCCACCACCGTATCGAATGACTGCGCGCCAAAGTAATACAGCAGCCCTGCCAGAGTGAGCGTGCGAATCAGATCGGGCAATGGCCTGAGCATCAGCGCATCCAGACGCAGATTGCTCATGCGTGCATTGAACAGGTCCTGACTGATTTCCCGGAATTGGCGCGTAAAGCGCTGCTGTTGATTGAGCATCTGAATGATGCGCATGCCCTGTATGGATTCACTCAGGTTCGCATTGATCTTGCTGAGCACACTGCGGGCTCGGTGATACCGCGGCGCACTGAGGCGTTGATAGAAAAACATCACAACGACCACGGTCGGAAGGATGACGCAGCACAGCAGCATCAGGCGCACATCCAGATAAGCCATTGCGATGAACACCGCGACAATGAGAGTCAGGTTCTGTACGAAGGTGGACATCACCTGCACGAACAGTTCCTTGATGGCTTCGGTGTCATTCGTAATGCGGGACACCAGCGCCCCTGTTGGTCGGTGATCAAAATACGACAAGGGCTTGCGCATGACCGCAGAGAAGACCTGCGAGCGGATGGTACGGACCACCGAGAAAGCGACCTGATTGAATCGCATCGCGTTCTGGTAGCCAGCCCAGGCGGAGAGCCCGTACAAAAACACATAGGCCAACGCGAGCCCAGCCAGCTCGCGCGCTGGATAATGTCCCTGCGTGACGTAGTCATCCAGAAACACCTTGACCAGAATCGGGCCGATCACCTGACCCAGCGTGGCAAGCAACAGAAGTCCCGCCGCCTCTTTCAACAGACGCGGATAGTCCAGTGCGTATCGCAGCAGGCGCCAGAGGGCGGCGAGATCCAGTCCCTGGGTGTGGTTATCGTCCTGATTCAACGGTTCTCTCCAGTTGCTGATAGCTGAACATCTGGGCATACCAACCGTTCAGACGAATGAGCTGCTCGTGGGTGCCACGCTCGATCAGCTCCCCGTGATTCAACACAATGATCTGATCCGCCTCCTCGACTGCCGAGAGGCGATGGCACAACACAATCCGGGTACGCTTGCCCTTCAGCGCGCGCAGATGTTGCAGAATCCGCCGTTCCGTTTCCACATCCACCGCCGACAGGGCATCGTCAAGAATCAGAATGGGGGCGTCGAGCAGCAGAGCGCGCGCAATCGCGATGCGTTGTTTCTGCCCTCCGGACAGGGTTATGCCGCGCTCGCCCACCAGCGTTTCATAACCCTGTGGAAAACGCATGATGTCCTTGTCGATGGCGGCAAGCGCTGCAACCTGTCGAATTTCCTCACGGCTTGCATCCGGCCTTCCCAGTGCGATGTTTTCCGCGATGGTTGCGGTGAACAAAAAAGGGTCCTGCGGCACCATGGCGATGAGACTGCGCAGGGTTTCCAGCCGCAGGGATTGCACCGGGACGCCGCCAAGGCACAAGGTGCAGTCGGGGTGATCAAAATAGCGCATGAGCAAATTCACCAAACTTGTCTTGCCCGCCCCCGTTGGTCCGACAATGCCCAGTGTTTCTCCGGCACGCAGCTGGACATCGATGGCCCGCAGAACAGGCATCGCACTGCCGGGATAACTGAAACTCTTCACGTCGATCCGGATATCGGTCGACTCAAGCTGGGTGACCTCGCCCGAGTCCTGCACCGGCGAACGCGTCTCCAGCAACTGTTGGATGCGCTGATAGGCGGCCGACCCGCGCTCCAGAATATTGAGCAACCACCCGTAGGCGAACATGGGCCAGACAAGAAACCCGAGGTACATCGTAAAACTGGTCAGCGCACCCAGGCTAAGACGCTCGTGTTCTACCAGCCATGCGCCCATGCCGATGCACAGCAGAAAGGAAGAGCCCACGGTGATGAAAATGGCCGGATCATAGAGTGAATCCGTGGCAGCGACGCGCATATTGGCCTCTGCCGTGCGGTCCGCGATTGCCAAAAACGCGGCATCTTCATTCGCCTCACGTCCGAAGGCCCGCACCATGCGAATCCCGGAAACGCTTTCCTGCACGCGGTCGTTGAGATCGGAAAACCGTTCCTGCGCATCGCGAAATCCTGCATGCAACCGGTCACCGATGATCATGAAATACCAGGCCATGAACGGAAAAGGAAGAAGCGCCACCAGCGTCAGCTGCCAGTGGATCATGAACGCCATGATGGCAATGACCAGCACGCCCGTCACCAATCCGTCGATGCCCGAAAGCACACCTTCACCGGCTGTCATTTCCAGTGCGGAGATATCGTTCGTCGCCCTCGCCATGAGATCACCGGTGCGGTGTTCGCCAAAAAATCGCGGCGACATCTGTGTCATGTGGGAGAACAGGCGCTGCCGCATTGTTTCGGCCAACTGGAACGAAGAATAAAAAAGAAAAACGCGCCACAGATAACGCATGACATAGACCAGGAAGCCGATTGCCACGACTAGTCCGACGAAACGCAGCAGCAAGGCTGGCGTCAGGGTGTCAGCGACAACGTGATCAATGACGCGGCCAGTAATCCAGGGCACGCTCATTTCCAGCACGTCTGTCCCGAGCAGCATCAGGATGGCGGCTGCGTATCGGCGCCACTGCGCTTTGAAGTACCACCCTAATTTGAGAAACAAGGCCATGACCGGTCCCAATCCAATCGCCCCGCCGCATGAGCGGGAATAAAAAAAGATGGGCAGTCTAACAGGCTTTGGGCTTGCGTAGGTGTCTGCCGTCACACCGGAGAATTGTCTGCGAATTCAGAGAACTAGACTAGCCGCCTCAGGGACCTCGGCGCGGGTTCAACGCGGTCCCAAAAGGAAATCATGGGGATTGTGTAATTGCGCATTTACCTGCGGAATGTCTTTGTTACAATAGCGCTCCAAACCGATAGCCCACCTTGAGATGGCCCCGCCACGGAGGAGACCAAACCGTCAATGAACACAGAATACACTCGCGTGGAAGACTTTTACGAACCGGAAACCTTTAAGCGTATCAAAGAGTTAGCAGATACCAAGGAGACTCCCTTCGTAGTCATCGATCTGAAGACGATCGAAGAGGCTTACGACACACTGAAAGAGCTTTTCCCCTACGCGAGCGTCTACTACGCGGTCAAGGCTAATCCCGCCCCGGAAGTCATCAGCTGCCTGCGCGACCGTGGTTCCAATTTTGACGTTGCCTCCATTTATGAGCTCGACAAACTGATCTCCCTGGGAGTCGGTGCCGAGCGCTGCAGCTATGGCAATACCATCAAGAAAAGCAAAGACATCCGCTACTTTTACGAGAAGGGGGTGCGCATGTATGCCACCGACTCGGAGGCCGATGTGCGCAATATCGCCAAAGCGGCCCCCGGTTCACGTGTGTATGTGCGCATTCTCACCGAAGGCAGTGGCACCGCGGACTGGCCCCTGTCGCGCAAGTTCGGCTGTCAGAGCGATATGGCGATGGATCTGTTGGTGCTCGCCAGAGACCTGGGGCTTGAGCCCTACGGCGTGTCCTTCCACGTGGGCTCACAGCAGCGCGACATCGGCGCCTGGGATGCCGCCATCGGCAAGGTGAAGGTGATCTTTGAGCGCCTGCAGGAAGAAGACAATATCACTCTGAAGATGGTGAACCTTGGCGGCGGTTTCCCGGCCAACTACATCAACCGGGCGAATACGCTGGACACCTACGCGGAAGAAATCACCCGCTTTATCGAAGAAGACTTCGGTGACGACTTCCCCGAAATCATTCTCGAACCCGGCCGTTCACTGATCTCCAATGCCGGGGTGTTGGTGTCGGAAGTCGTGCTGATTTCCCGCAAGTCCCACACTGCGCTGCAGCGCTGGGTGTTTACCGATGTCGGCAAATTCTCTGGACTGATCGAAACACTGGACGAGTGCATCAAGTACCCGATCTATGTGGAAAAGCAAGGAGAGCTCGAAGAAGTGGTGATTGCCGGCCCCACGTGCGACAGCGCCGACATTATGTACGAACACTACAAGTATGGTCTGCCGCTGAACCTCGCGATCGGGGACCGCATGTACTGGATTTCCACCGGTGCCTATACCACCAGTTACAGCGCCATCGAATTCAATGGCTTCCCGCCGCTGAAATCGTACTTCGTTTAAGGCCCGTGACGGGCGCTCTGCCGCGAGCGCCCGTCAGTCTCTCCTATCCCCTTACTGCCTCGTCCGCTCCCGGTGTTGCACCGGATTCCTGCTGCATGGAAAGAAGTCGTGTAGTCACCACCCCACTGGTAATGGCGCCGTTCACGTTCAATGCGGTGCGCGCCATGTCAATGAGCGGCTCGATGGAGATCAGCAAAGCGACCACTGTCACCGGCAGGCCCATGGCTGGCAGTACGATCAATGCCGCAAACGTGGCCCCTCCCCCAACACCGGCAACCCCAAAGGAGCTGATGGCAATGATGGCCACCAAGCTGACGATGAACATGAAGCCCGTCGGGTCTATGCCGACCGTCGGTGCCACCATGACCGCCAGCATGGCCGGATAAATGCCCGCACAGCCGTTCTGTCCGATCGTGGCCCCAAAGCTCGCCGCGAGGTTGGCAATCGGCGCGGGCACCTTGAGTTCCTCCACCTGCGCACGAACGGTCAGCGGAATCGTCGCTGCCGAGCTGCGCGTGGCAAAGGCAAAACTGAGCACTGGCCAGATCTTGCGGTAATAGGCTCGCGGGTTCATGCCGGCACCCATGATAAACAGGGCATGCACCCCGAACATGATGAGAATGGCGGTGTACGACGCCAGCACAAAATGGATCAGGTTGAGGATATCCTCGGCATCGGAGCTCGCGACGACATACGTCATCAGGGCGAGAATGCCATAGGGCGTCAGTGACATGACCAGACGTACCAGCTTCATCACGATCGCCTGTACCGCATCGACAAAGGCGCTGATGCTGGCTCCCTGAGCGGGGTTGTCCTTGCTGACCAGCAGGGCGGCGATACCACTGAGAATTCCGAACACCACAACGGCAATGATCGAGTTGTCGCGGGCCTCGGTCAGGTCATTGAAAATGTTGGTGGGGACGAAGGCAGCAATAATGTCGGGAAGACTAAGATTGCTGACCGTGCCACGTCGCACTTCCAGCACATCGGCCCGGGCAAGTTCGCGCGCCCCCGCCACCATGCCTTCGGCACTCAGTCCGGTGGCAAGCGTAATGGCAATACCGATCAGCGCCGCAATCGCGGTGGTGAGCACCAGCATGCCCACGATCGAGATCCCGATTTTGCCCACCGAGGCAACGGCATTCATCTTCAGCACGGAGGCAATCATGGTGATCAGTATGAGCGGCATGATAATCATGCGCAGCAGCCTGACATAGATATCCCCCACCAGATTGGTCCAGTTCAGGGTTTCGTTCATGACATCAGAGCCGTTGCCATAGAGCAATTGCAGAGCGAAGCCAAAGAGAAGACCGAGGACCAGACCGGTGAACACGCGTCGGGAAAGGCTGGAAGAGTTACGGCCCAGGTAATGAACCAGAAAAAGCAGAGCGCAGAAAATCAGGAGATTGAAGGCAGTCGTTAGGCTCATGGCGCAGATCTCGTCTTGTTAGTATGCAAGGAAAGTAAACCAGCTGTTGCGTACTTACAAGGACAAGATTGAACGCCTTTTGTAACAGCGTCAGTCCGGCAAATTCGACATCATGATGGCCAGCGTGTCGGACCGGAATTCGCGGCGGTACAGCACGGCGACTACGAGCGCTGACAGCAGCATGAAAACCCAGTAATTCACGAACCATCCCAGCACGGCCATACTGAAATAATAGGTCCTCAAGCCATTGTTGAAATTGCCCGCCGCCTTGGATGACATGGTCGAAATACTTTCGATATGCCGGTTGATGAGCTCATCCGGAGCGTTCTCGTGACGTTCGGGCACGCCGCCCAGCATCACCGACACCTGCCCGAACTGTCGCAGCCCCCAGGTAAATTTGAAGAAGGCGTACACAAACAGGCAGATCAGCAGCAATACCTTGAGCTCCCATTCCCCGCGTGTGTTGTTGTCCGAAAACGGAATCTCGCTGAGCATCAGGATGACAGTCTCCGAAGAGGTGCCGAGCACCGTCATCAAGCCAGCAAGAATAAAGAGTGTAGTTGAGGCAAAGAATGAGACGTTACGTTCAAGATTGGCAATGATGTTGGTATCGGCGATGCGGTTTTCGCGCCGGAGTGCCTTGCGAATCCACTGCTTGCGAAATCGGTGCATGGCGTAGGCCAGGGTTGGTGTGTCGATACTGCGCAAGGCGGTGTAGCGGAAATAGCCGCGGAAACACAACAGAAACCATGCAACGGCAATCAGATTGCCAATATTGTTCTGCAACAGGCTTGTCCAGCTCATGTCTTCACTCACTTGTTCCTGATGTCATTGTTGAGGTTTCGGGATGTTTGACCCGCTCCCGGCGATTTCATCATGGGGTTTTGGCGGTGCGCCAACACTTCTCTATTCTTCTGTCATAGCCTCGATGGCCTGGGAAAGACGGCTGACGCCGATAATCTGCATCCCGTTGACCCCGGCACGCGGCACGTTGGCCTTGGGCACGATCGCCCGTTTGAATCCGTGTTTGGCCGCCTCGAGCAGGCGTTCCTGCCCACTGGGAACCGGTCGAATTTCTCCCGCCAGTCCCACCTCACCGAAGACCACAAGGTCCTGTGGCAGAATGCGGTCGCGGAAGCTGGACACGATCGCCAGGATCAGGGCGAGGTCCGCGCTGGTTTCGGCAACCCGCACACCGCCCACCACATTCACGAACACGTCCTGGTCGGCCATGTAGACGCCGCCGTGACGATGCAGCACCGCCAGCAGCATGGCCAGCCGGTTCTGATCGAGCCCGACGGCGAGCCGCCGGGGATTGCCCATCGCACTCCCGTCCACCAGTGCCTGGATCTCCACCAACAGGGGACGCGTTCCCTCCCACAGCACCATGACCACGGAGCCCGCGCTAGGCTCATCGGCGCGCGCGAGGAAGATGGCAGAGGGATTCTTCACCTCCTTCAGCCCCTTCTCGGACATGGCGAACACGCCAAGCTCATTCACCGCACCAAACCGGTTTTTTTGTCCCCGCAGGGTGCGGTACTTGCTGTCGCTGCCCCCCTCGAGCATGAGGAAACAGTCGATCATGTGCTCCAGCACTTTGGGGCCTGCCAGATTGCCATCTTTGGTGACATGTCCCACCAGAAACACGACCGTGTTGGTCTGTTTGGCATACTGAATCAGATAGGCGGCGCACTCCCGCACCTGCGAAACGCTGCCCGGCGCGGACGGGATATCCGCACTGTGCATCACCTGAATCGAATCGACCACCAGCAAGGCGGGCTGATGCTGCTGCGCCACCTGACAGATCTTCTCGACATTGGTCTCCGCCAGCATTTTCAGATTCTTCTCCGGCAAGCCGAGCCGACGGGCACGCATGCCGACCTGTTGCAGGGATTCTTCCCCGGTGACATAGAGAGCTGTCTGCTGCTGCGCAAGAAGACACATCACCTGCAACAAAAGGGTGCTTTTGCCCGCTCCGGGGTTTCCTCCGATCAGAATGGCAGATCCGGGAACCAGGCCGCCTCCCAGCACACGATCCAGCTCCGATATCCCTGTGGCGAGCCGGGGAACGACCGACAGGTCAATCTCGGAAAGGTCCTGCACGCCGCTGCTGGCCCCCGCATAGCCCTGACGGCGAAAATCGGGCTTTGCACTGGGAGTGGCGGCACTGCCGAGACTGATCTGGGACAGTGTGTTCCACTCCTTGCATGCTGCGCACTGCCCCTGCCACTGGCCGTGCTCGGCACCGCATACGGTGCATACATAGGCAGTCTTTACTTTGGCCATGCTGCGTCAGGCTCCTGCACTTCACTGTAGAGAAACCGCACTCGCGGCGTGATCTGGCAGAACAGCTCATAGGCGAGCGTCCCTGCGCAACGGGCGATCTCATCGGCTGGCAATCCCTCGCCCCAGAGAATGACTTCATCGCCACGCTGAGCCTCCGGGCACGCTGAGAGATCCACCGTGCACATGTCCATGGAGACACGCCCGCACAGAGGCACACGGACCGTTTGCAACGCACCATTGGTGCGTACCCGCAGCAGCACGGGGGTGCCGGTCGGCATGCGCCGCGGATAACCGTCACCATAGCCGATGGAGATGACACCGATGCGACGCTCGTGCTCGCACACATAGGACGCGCCGTAGCCCACGGTTTCTCCCGCCGCTACGTTTTTGATGGCAATCACGCGCGCATGCAGCGTCATCACGGGAGCGATGCCACGATCGATCGCGTTTTCGCCCGCCACTGCTGTCCCGCCATAGAGCATGATGCCGGGACGCAGCCACTGGTAATGCGACTCGGGCCACAGCTGGATGCCCGAGGACGCGGCCGCACTGATTGCCTGCTGGCCGGGCGTGATGCCGGCCCGGGCCAGGGTCTGCTCCAGCAATGCGAGCTGACGGTGGGTCATGTCGCTGTTCCTGTCGTCGGCGCAGGCAAAGTGTGTCATGGGAATCAGTTCACGGACGCGGGGATGGCCATGCCATTGCCGCCAGAGCGCGACAAACTCCTCGGGAGAGAGGCCAAGACGGTGCATCCCGGTGTCGATCTTCAGCCAGAGAGTCACGGCGGGAGCGTCGGGATGAGCGTGCCAATACGCCTGCATCAGCTGCGCCTGTTCCAGCGTATGGACAACCAGCATGCAGCCCTGCGACATCGCGATGTCCAACTGCGGGGCATCCACGACACCTTCGATCAGAAGGATAGACTGGAGAAACCCCGCCTGCCGTAGCGCCAGCGCTTCCTCCAGGCAGGCAACGCCGAAGCAGTCGCCTTCGCGCATCCGTGCCTGCAGGGCGGTAGCGACGGGGATGACACCATGACCATAGGCATTGGCTTTGACGATCGCCACCATGCGGGCATCAGGGTGATAGGCGCGGGCTTTCTCGAAATTGGCCTGCAGGGCGCTCAGATTAATGCTGGCCCAGGCACGGGAATCACTCGCCGTGGGTATAGCTTTCATCGTAGTCCTGTCGCGCGAGGTTTTCGAACCGGGTGAACTGGCCGAGGAACCCCAGCCTGACGGTGCCAATGGGGCCGTTACGCTGTTTGCCGATGATGATCTCGGCCACACCCTTGTCCTGGGTATCTTCGTTGTAGACCTCATCGCGATACACGAACGCGATGACGTCCGCATCCTGCTCAATCGCACCGGACTCGCGCAGGTCGGACATCACGGGGCGCTTGTTCGGACGTTGCTCCAGCCCCCGGTTGAGCTGGGAAAGGGCAATCACCGGGCACTGAAACTCGCGCGCCATGGTTTTGAGTGAGCGGGAGATTTCCGATATCTCGCCAACGCGGTTATCGCCATAGCCCTTGATCTGCATCAGCTGGAGGTAGTCCACGACGATCAGGCCAAGCTGACCGTGTTCCCGCACCACGCGCCTGGCGCGCGAGCGCATTTCCATGGGGCTGAGGCCCACGCTGTCATCGATCAGCAGGGGCTTGTCTTTGAGCTTGCTGACCGCGGCGGTCAGCTTGGGCCAGTCCTCGGATTCAAGTTTGCCCGTGCGCAGGCGACGCTGATCTATCTTTCCGATGGAGCTGATCATGCGGAAAATCAGGCTTTCGGCCGGCATCTCGAGACTGAACACCAGCACCGGTTTGGCCGCCAGCAGCAGGGCGTTTTCCGCAAGGTTCATGGCGAAGGAGGTTTTGCCCATGGACGGGCGACCGGCGACGATAATCAAATCGGATTTCTGCAATCCGGAGGTCTTTTCGTCCAGGTCCTTGAATCCCGTCGGCAGCCCCGTCAGTGCGCCTTCACTCCGGAACAATTCGTCGATTCGGCCCACCGCTGCCTGCAGCAAGGGATTGATGGGCTGGGGTCCACCGTCCTTGGGGCGGTCATCTGCGATCTGGAAGACTTTTTGTTCGGCAACATCAAGGACGTCGTCCGCCCGTTGCCCCGCGGGGTTGTACCCGGAATCCGCAATCTCGTACGCCACCCGGATCAGCTTGCGCAGCTTGGCGCGCTCCGCAATGATGTCGGCGTAGGCGCCGATATTGGCCGACCCGCGCGCATTGCTGGCAAGATCGCTCAAATAGTCGAGTCCGCCGGCAGACTCCAGCTCTCCCCGACTGTCGAGTGCCTCCACCAAGGTGACCACGTCCAATGGCCGGTCGGCTTCGGTCTGACCCATCATGACGCGGAAAATAAGCTGGTGCTCGTGACGGAAAAAGTCCTCTTCCATCAGCTTTTCCACCACGGTATCCCAGACGGAATTGTCGAGCATCAGACCGCCCAGCACCGCCTGTTCCGCCTCGACCGAATGGGGGGGTGTCTTCAGCGACGCCAGATTGCCGGCGTCCACCGGTTTGCGGCTTTTCTCAAACATTTCAGACATAGGAAGTCACTTGCACTGAAAAAAATCGGACTGCGGGAGCGTCCAGATGCGCGGTCGAAACACGGAAGAAACCCGTAAAATCACCAAAAAAAAGCGCTGTCACCCGCGGGAGCGACAGCGCTTCATTGTCACCTATTGGCATGCAATCAACAACAACCGAATGGGATGCGTGACTGGTCCAGCCGGAAGAGATTAAGCGGGCACAATCGCCAGCGTAATCGTTTCTTCTACTTCGTAGCCAAGGTCGATTGTGATCACGTATTCGCCAACTTCACGCAGCGCGCCATTGGGCAGACGCACTTCGGACTTGCTGACGTCGGCGCCTGTGGCATTGATGGCGTCGGCGATATCACGTGTGCCGATGGAACCGAACAGTTTGCCTTCTTCACCTGCGTTGACCGCAATCGCGACTCGCAGCTCTTTCAGCTTGGCAGCACGCTCCTGGGCAACAGCAATCTTGGCGTTGTGCGCGGCCAGCAGTTCTGCGCGGCGCGTTTCAAAGCTCTCAAGATTGGATTTGGTCGCAGGAATTGCGCGGCCAGTGGGGAACAGGAAGTTACGGGCGTAACCGGCTTTCACGGAGGCGGTGTCGCCCACGGTGCCCAGCTTGCCAATTTTTTCCAACAGGATGACGTTCATTTTTGCTTCCTCATGTAAATCTGTGTGGTATCGATGTCACGCATGACAGGGCCAAGCGTTTGCCTCGCCGCTATTCGCGGGAGGGAACCTTCGATCGAAAATCGATCCAGCTGTCTGCCAGCGCCGCCAGCACGAGCAGCTGGGTCATCACCGGGTACACCAGGACCGAATAAAAAATTACCAGTACGGCAACGGGCAATTTCCTTCGACCAACCAGGCCATGCACCAAGGCAGCGCCTGCAATCACCAGCGGCAACACGAAAAACAATGCCAGCTGCTGGAATACCGGCGGACTCACGTTCGCCAGCAGGAACAACAAAAACAGCCCTGCGCCAGACTTCCAGCTTAGCCGCAGGTGGTGGAATTCCTCACGGAATCCCCCGGGGTTATACAGTCTTGCTTGCCAGCTGCGCGCCCACATCAACAGGCTAACGGTCATGAAGGTCACGACAAACGCGAAGGTCGTGATCATCAAGCGGTGCAGCTGTGCCGGTTCCACCAGGGACACCTGCCCCTGTAACTCCGGCGAATTCGCGACCTGCTCCATCACCTGCGTCAGCTGGACTTCCAGCAGATTCAGGATTTCCGGCTGCAGGGTGAGCCCGATCAGAGCCCCTATCCCTACCCCTATCGACGCCAGCAGCGTGATTTCCCAGGAGCCTGTCCCACGTAACACGAGAGCCAGCACCGTAATTCCCAGCAAGGTGAGAAGGGGCATGACATCCCCCAGCAGCGCCCAGCCAATCGCGGGAATCGCTGCCCACGCCATCACCAGCAATGCCTCGGACTTGCCGTGCCGCAGACCCACCAGGGCTACCACAGGGGGGCTCAAAAAATTGACCAGTGGCAGACAACCTAAAATGAGCGCCGCCAGAATGGCTTGACGGCGGCCTGTCATCGCAAACTGGGCAAGAGCCCTCATACTCGTCTCCGAACTGCCGTGAACGCGAAAGTGCGACCCGGCATGTTACTTAACGGAATCAGGCAGTATGGCTGTCTGTGTACGGGATCAGAGCCAGGTGACGTGCGCGCTTGACGGCAGTCGCCAGTTGACGCTGATACCGTGCTTTCGTGCCGGTGATGCGGCTTGGCACGATCTTGCCAGTTTCAGACACATACGCCTTCAGGGTTTCGATATCTTTGTAATCGATCTCAATGGTGCCTTCTGCTGTGAACTTGCAGAACTTACGTCGTCGGAAAAATCGAGACATGATGCTTACCTTTCAATAATGGGGTTGTCTGCCCGCGGGCAGCGATAAATCACTCTTTTGCGTCGTCCGCATCCTGATCGTCGTCAGCGTCGTCAAAGCCATCAAACTCTTCGTCGTCATCGCCTTCGGCCGCTTCGCGCGCTGCTGCATCTTCTTCCAGCTTGCGCTTCTGCTCGGCACGGGCACGACGCTCACGGCTCTCGCGCTCACCCTTGAGGATCAAGGACTCTTCGGTGACAGGACCCGTCATCTTCATCACGAGATTGCGGATGATCGCGTCGTTGTAACGGAACAGGGTAGTGATTTCTTCCAGCGCCTCA
Source organism: uncultured Klebsiella sp. (assembly GCA_964538025.1). GTDB lineage: Bacteria > Pseudomonadota > Gammaproteobacteria > Pseudomonadales > Pseudohongiellaceae > UBA5078. The sequence continues at coordinate 155,153 of CAZICZ010000008.1, forward strand.
TTGCCACACTCGATGTTCATGAGGATGTAATGGGCTTTGTGGATTTTGTTGATCGGGTAAGCCAGCTGGCGGCGGCCCCAGTCTTCCAGACGGTGAATGGCACCACCGCTGTCTTTGATGATCTGGGTATAGCGCTCTACCATGCCCGGCACTTGGTCGGACTGGTCGGGATGGACCAAAAATACAACTTCATAATGTCTCATAGAGACTCCTTACGGGTTGAAGTCTTCTGACAAACAGCGGCTTGAGAGACCACTGCGCAGGAAGACAAGGAGTGAAAGGGAGGCCAAAAGACACTTCCCCGAAATTAAAGAGCGGGCATTCTAGAGAACGGCAGGGGAACTTGCAAATGCTTTTTAGGCACGCCGCTGGCGGACGGCCTCGTACAGACACAGCCCCGTGGCCACCGAAACGTTCAGGCTGGACAGGGCGCCGGCCATCGGAATCGCCATCAGGAAATCGCAGTGTTCACGCGTCAACCGACGCAAGCCTTTGCCTTCAGAGCCCATCACAATCGCACTGGGCTGGGTGAAATCGATCTGGTACAGGCTCTGCTGCGCCTCTCCCGCGGCTCCGGCAACCCAGATACCGCGCTTCTGCAGCGCTTCCAGTGTGCGACTGAGGTTGGTCACGGCCACAAAGGGCACCGTTTCTGCTGCGCCGCAGGCAACCTTGCGCGCCGTCATGTTCAACGGAGCGGAGCGGTCCTTGGGGACGATCACTGCGTCGACTCCCGCGGCATCGGCGGTACGCAGACAGGCGCCGAGATTGTGCGGGTCTGTCACTTCGTCCAGCACCAGCAACAGTGGCGGATGATCCAGCCCGTCGAGCAAGGCCTCCAGCGCGCGCTCATCGAGAATCGTGCCACCCAGCCGACACAGCGCGATGACCCCTTGGTGAACCGCTCCTGTAGGCAGAGAGCGAACCCGCCGTTCCATGTCACGCTTCTCCAGCGCCTGCCAGCGAACACCCGCCTGATCTGCGAGCGTTCTGATCTCCTGCATTCGCTTGTCATCGCGATCCTGCTGGATCAGCAGTTCCATCACATCGCCCGGGTGTTGTTTCAACAGCTCGCTGACCGTGTGAAGGCCATACACCCACTCTTTCTCGCTCACGTCTTCCTTCTTCCTTTATAGAGTCGCGCCGTCGCCTGCCCTAACGTTTCTTCGGGGCACGATGACGGCCAGCCACCTTAATCTCTTTGGGTGTTCCCTTCTTTGCCGGGGCTGTGACGATGCCGGCCGCCACCTGCTCACGCAGCGATCGGGACTCCGCGCTTGGCGCGCGTCGCTTGCCTTTGTCTTTCGAGCCAGAGGCCGCCTTCTTTTTCTTGCCGCCAGGCGATGCCACGGATGGCGCACGCGTCGGCTCAAGAGGAATACGCCCCCCTTTGGGTTGACGAGCCCGGCCACTCTTGCCGTTCTTGCCACCGCCCTCATGCCTGCCGCGCGAAGGGGCACGTCCTTCGGGCACCCGACCCGCACTGTCGAGCATCACCAGATCGATCTTGCGATCATCGAGATCCACACGCACCACTTTGACCTGCACCACATCGCCCATGTGATACACGGTGCCGCTGCGCTCTCCGCGCAGCTCATGCCGAACCGGATCGAACTGGTAGTAATCATTCTTCAGTGCCGTGATATGCACCAAGCCTTCCACGTAAATGTCGCGCAGCTCAACAAACAGGCCAAACGCCGTCACGCTGCTGACGGTGCCTGTGAATTCATCGCCTACCCGATCCTGCACGTATTCACATTTGAGCCAGTCCACCACGTCGTAGCTCGCCGCGTCGGCCCGGCGCTCTGTCATCGAACAGGTTTCCCCGAAAGCCTGCATGTCCTTGAGCTCGTACGGGTACATCTCCTTGCGTGACAAAGGTGCCACCCCTGCCACTTTGCGGACATGCGCTTTCTGCTTGTTGCTGCGGATCAGGTAGCGCAACGCGCGGTGAACCAGAAGATCGGGGTAGCGGCGAATTGGCGAGGTGAAATGGGTATAGGCCGCAAATCCCAGGCCGAAATGCCCGAGATTTTCCGGCTGATACACAGCCTGCAGCAGGGAACGGATCATGACCGTCTGGATCAGGTGGGCATCAGGCCGGTCCGCGATCTTCAGCAACACGCGCTGATAATCGCGGGGTTCCGGCTTTGCCGCACGGGTCAGCACCAGCCCAAATTCTTTGAGATAGGCCTTGAGGTTTTCGAGCTTGTCCATGTTCGGGCCATCGTGAACCCGATAGAGCACCGGCAACGAGGATTCGGCCAGAAATTGTGCGGTGCACACATTCGCTGCCAGCATGCATTCCTCGATCAGCCGATGCGCACTGTTGCGCACCACGGGCACGATGGAACTGATCTTGCGGGTCTCACCGAACACGATCCGCGTCTCCGTGCTGATGAAATCCAGCGCGCCGGCGGCCTGCCGTTTCTTGGCCAGCTTGTGGTAAATCTTGTAGAGCGAATCCAGTGCCGGCAGCAGGTCGGCATACTTGCTGCGCAGGCGCTCCTGCGTTTTAGCCCGCAAGGCGGTCTCCGGCTCCTCGAGAATGTCCGCCACCTCGGTGTAGGTCATGCGTGCATGGGAGTGAATCACGCCCTCATAGAAGCTGTAATCGAGCACCTTACCCTGCTTGTCCATGGCCATTTCGCAGACCATCACCAGACGATCAACCTGCGGCTTGAGCGAACACAGGCCGTTGGACAGGGCCTCGGGCAGCATCGGAATCACGTGCCCCGGAAAATAGACGGAGTTGCCGCGGTTCTGCGCCTCTTCATCCAACGCCGAGTGGACGCCGACATAGTGAGACACATCGGCGATGGCCACGTACAGACGGCAATTGCCCCCCGGCTCCTGCGCGCAGTACACCGCATCATCAAAGTCCTTGGCATCCTCGCCATCGATGGTGACGAAGGGCAAGGCCCGCAGATCCACCCGCGTGGCGGACTCCGCTTCCGGCACCTCGGCGGCAAAGCCTTTCAGTTCTTGCAGCACTTCCTTGGGCCACTTATAGGGAATGTCGTGGCTGCGAACGGCCACGTCGATTTCCATTCCCGGCTTCATGTGATCCCCTAGAATTTCCACCACCGCGCCGACGGCCTTGCGCCGCTGGGTCGGGTAGGCCGTGATCTCTGCCACGACAAACTGGCCATCTTTGGCGCCGCGGTTTTCCTTTTCGGGGATCATGATCTCGTGGGCATTGCGGCGATTATCGGGCACCACGACCCCAAAGCCCTGCTCCCAGTAATAGCGCCCGACAATCTGTTTGCTGCGCCGCTCCAGCACCTCGACGATCATGCCCTCGCGACGACCTCGGCGGTCCACGCCGGACACGCGCGCCAGCACGATGTCGCCATCGAACACTTTCTGCATTTCTGTGGTTGGCAGGACCAGATCGCCGGAGCCATCCACCGGCACAAAGAAGCCATAGCCATCCTTGTTGCCCTGCACCCGCCCCTTGATCAGCTCCATGCGGTTGACGAGCCCGTATACCCCGCGGCGGTTGCTGATCAACTGGCCATCACGGGCCATGGCGATCAGGCGGCGACGCAGCGCCTCCGTCTGCTCATAGGCATCCAGCCCCATGTGCTCGCAGAGCGACTGGTAGCTGACCGGCTCTCCGGTCTTCTCCATGTAATCGAGGATGTACTCGCGGCTTGGGATGGGATTTTCGTAATTTTCCGCTTCCCGGCTTGCGAAGGGATCAGTGAGGGAAGAAGGGTCTTTCGGAGTTTTAGCCATGGCCTGTCTATGTCAAGGGAATGTGGCCGCCAGTATACACAGGCACCACCCGGTTTACCCCAAACAATTGCCGCCGGGCCGTTGACAGACGCATTTGCCGGCGATAAAGTGCGCGCTCTGAAATATCCCCTCCTGCCCAGGTGGTGGAATTGGTAGACACGCCAGCTTCAGGTGCTGGTGACCTTACGGTCGTGGAGGTTCAAGTCCTCTCCTGGGCACCAGAGCACGCAGACTGCTTTCCTGAGCGCCAGACTCAGAGCCGTCGTGAGAATGCCAGACCTGCTGTCGTAATTTAACAGTGAAATGGAAAGTGGTTCCTTTTTGCGCTTCACTTTCAACCCATATTTTGCCTCCCATCAGCTCAACGAGTTGTTTGGAAATCATCAGGCCCAAGCCAGAACCGCCGTATTCGCGCGCAATTGATTTATCCCCCTGAGAATAAGGTTTGAAGAGACGCTCTTGTGCCTGCGCGCTCATCCCAACGCCTTTGTCGATGACGCTGAACTGAAGAGTCTCTATGCCTGAGTTTTCTGTTCGCGGAGTAATGCGCCTGACCAGTACCTGAACATCACTGTTATCAGGACTGAATTTAATCGCGTTGTTCAACAAGTTTGTGAGCACTTGACCTAAACGATGAGGGTCTCCAATCAATGATTGCCTGACCTCGCCAGGCATATCGAAATTCAGTGCAACATTCTTGTCCATTGCATTGATGCCAACGATACCGACAAGCGTTTGCAACAGCTCTCCAAGGTCGAAATTTATCGACTCGAGCTCCAACATGTCCGCCTCAACTTTCGAGATATCCAAAATGTCATTGAGGATGCTGGTAATGATCTTGGACGACAGATGTATTTTCTCGATATAGGACGCAGCCTCGGCGTTCAATGGTTGCTCGAGGGCAAGGTGGGCTAGCCCTACAATCGAATTCATCGGCGTTCGGATTTCATGACTCATCTTCGCCAAAAATTCTGACTTGGCGTCATTCGCCGCTTCTGCGGCATTTCTGGCCTGTACAAGCTCTTCATTGCGACGCTCTATCTCCAATGTGCGTTCACCCACGAGAGACGAGAGTTTCTCCCCATGAGCCACCAGGTTCCTTTCGTTGTTGCGAAGCTGCTTCAGTACTCTCACCACTTGCCAGAAAAGCGCTGTTGCTACCGCCGCCCCCAGCAGGGCAATCATTAGCGTCATCACGCGCTGAATTGTGCGAATCCGGACCTGCATTGCCTTGGCAATAGTGTTCTGAAGAACCTCAAGCTGTTCATTAATGGCATAGGAATCGTTGAGCAGGGACATCACCGCATCGCTGTCACCGGACTCTGTCCGCGCCCGGATTGGCTCTCCTAAATCCCTAAGTCTGTCTATCAATGCATCGCTTTCTTGCCAAAAATCAAGATTGCCATTACCCATCGGCGAGCGCAGAAACAGTCGCGAAAGGAAAACCAGATTTTGTGATTCGTAGCGCGTTATATTGAATTGCTGAGGTAGCGAAATCGCTTTATCAGAATCGGAGGACTCTGCCTGCAAGATTTCGCGAGCATCTTTGCTAGCACGGTTGAGTTCGAGATACGCATAGAAGCGATCGAGATCCTGTGCGTCTTTGGTCTGAGCAAAGCGATGAAGATGAAGAACTGCTTCTTTCTGCGCAATCGCGTAAGAGCCTTCAATAAAAGCGTAAGTCCGAAGCCCTGTCGCCACCGCGGCCTGCAAAAAAAGCAGCACCAGAAGCAGCACAGCAGCCCCCAGAAACGTCGCGAGCATCGTATAAAGATTCTTTCTCATAGCGGCTGCTGTCTCACAGCATTTCTCTTTATCTCGCTTTGGGCTTCTCTAGCAGGTGGCACCAGACTCACCATTGGCATGCGGGCTTGTATTTGTCAAAATGACGCACGGGGTCCAGGGTGACTGAGGCCTTCCTGCTCTTTAACAAATCCCTCCGTTATTCGTTACACAGCGTTACTTGGAAACGCTTTTACTGCTGCTAATCTTATAGATTAAGTCTCCCCTCTATATAACAATGCGTAACAGCCAAAGGGCGGCCAAAACTGATTGAGTGCTGTTCCTTGTGCGCTACATTCACATTGAAACTCAACAAGATACGTAATAGACGCCATCCTATGACAACTACCGCGCTGCTAGTGGACGATGATGAAGTTCTTTTGCGATTACTCAAATTTCAGTTGGAAAAAAACAGATTTAAATGTTTTGTCGCAGTTTCTGCCAAAGAGGCGGAACGCCAGTTAAGAAGGGTCCAGCCCGACATAGTTCTTCTCGATTATGACCTCGGCCCAAGAGAAAAGACGGGACTGGATTTGTGCCGAAGTATTAAAAGCAGCATCACAGTACCGGTCGTTATGATTACAGGAAACGATAACACCCAAACAATCGTTGCGTGTCTGGATGCCGGTGCAGATCAGTACGTCGTAAAACCGTATGTGCTGACCGAATTACTTGCCAGGATACGGTCTGTCCTCCGCCTTTATCCAGGCCAGAGCAAGTCGGAAAATCCACTCGGGTTTGTTGTCAAATACAAGGACCTGGCGCTGGACATTTCGACACAAGAACTTCACCTGGGAAGCCAGAAGGTGGCGCTATCAGAGAAAGAAACTTCCTTACTGGGTCAGTTGATTGCAAATCCGGAAAAAGTGGTGAGCAAGGAACATTTGTTCAGCGTAATTTACCAACAGGAATTCGACCCTCTCAGCAGAACGATGGATGTATTGACTGGTCGCGTGAGAGCAAAACTGCGCGTGCTCACAGAGGACTACATCGTCAAAACTGTCCGCAATAACGGTTATTTATTTCTTAGGAAGCCCCTATAAAATGAGGAAATTCAAGCTTTTTGAACATCCAATATTCGAGAAATCGCATCTCTCGATGACTTATGGGATTGATGACAAAGCCATATTGGGAGATCTTTATTCATCCTATGTCTCAATGCTTAAGGAACTCATGGACGTCATCTCCCAGTATGCCGGGGGCGGCACTGATGCAGAACTCGAGAGAATAGCGTTTCTTTCACACAAGCTGAAATCAACATCATTTTCGATTGGCGCGACTTCCTTGGGAAATCTCCTTTCTGATCTGGAAACAGCGGCAAAAGGAAAAAACGAACACCTGGGATATTTGCTGCGTTCGTTTGCGATCGTGTCGAAAGACACCTTAACAAGCATCGAAGACTATCTTGCCAACGATTTAAATTGATTAGTTGCCATTGAAAAATTGGAACCCCGCTCTATTGTGAAAAGCCAATCTATGAATATTTTGTTCATCGACGATGACGAAACCAGCAGCAAATTACTCTCGTTCGCCATTACGAAATACAATTCAAACTGCAAAGTCTCCATCGTAAATTCCTTAGACCTCCTGGATTACTCAACAATCTCTGATTTTGATTTGATCATCCTGGATCTTCTCATGCCCGGCAGCGATGGTATCGACTGCCTGCGCGACTTTTCCGTGAAGGGAGTAACGTGCCCCATCATTTTGGTCAGCGGTTTACAATGCAAAGTGCTTCAAAGCGCGCAGAACGTTGGCACCAATTACGGCCTGAATATTATCGGAATTTTTAGAAAGCCGGTGCCCTTGGACAGCTTCCTGACGCTCATTTCTGAAACCCACAGTAAAGAAAAGAAGACCTTTATAAAGCCCAAACAGGAATTTACTTTCACGGCTCAGGACCTTGAAAGTGCGCTGAGGGAAAATCAGTTTGTTCTTTATTTCCAGCCTCAATTGTCTTTTTCAGACATGTCACTGACGGGCTTCGAAGCACTCATTCGCTGGCAACATCCTGATCACGGACTTCTCGGCCCTGGTTTTTTTCTCCCGCTTGTGGAGTCCAGCGGCATGGCGGAGGAAGTGACGCTATGGGTAATTCGAAGCGCTCTTGAAGCATTGCAGACGCTGGAACATTCTATCAGTTTTTCAGGAACAATGTCGGTTAACGTCCCTCCCTTGATTCTGAATAATTACCAGTTGGCAGACAAGATTATCAACCTTGTTTCCTCCACCCCTGTTCAGCCTCGAAAACTTCAACTGGAGATTACGGAATCGTCTTTGGAAAACAATTTTGTTGCCAGCCTTGATGTACAGACTCGGCTTGCGATGAGAGGCTTCCACCTGTCTATCGATGACTTTGGAACTGGGTTTTCCAGCCTTGCCAGGCTAAGTGACAGTTATTTTGACGAGTTGAAACTGGACCAGTTCTTTATCAAGAAAGCGCTGGTCAGTCAGAAGGACCAGACCATCTTGATTAATATGATCAATATGGGGCATCAGATGAGCATGTCGGTGGTGGCCGAGGGAATCGAGGACTTGGAGACGTTCAAGTGGCTGAAGCTTCATGGGTGCGACATTGCACAAGGCTTTCTGCTTGCACGCCCGATGCCAGTGAATATCTTGGAAGAATGGGTGCGCAATGAGTTACCCACATTGAAAACCCAATTGCAGTGATGCAAAGGCAATCGGCTTCAGAGTACTTAGTCCCGCGCCGTCTTCGGCGCTTCATGCGGAGGATGCTCCTCAAACAGATTGATCCAGCGGTCCGTCTTGCGACCGAATTGCATCAACTGCTCGTAGTGGCTTTCCGACTCCTTGGGTGACAGGATCAGGTCCAGAAAGAACATCACAACACTGACTGGGCTCATGATCAGATCGCGCAAGGCATCGGCGGCCAGTTTGAGCTGAAAGCGGATCAGGCAGCGCAGGCTTTTGCCAGCAGTCATTCTTTGGGTTTCCATGCATCTCTCCTGTGTGAATTCATTGCGGCCCGAGCCGTTAATGAAGCAGCTCCCAGATTCCCCAGCACACCGCAGCCGTGATGACGGGCACCGCCATCAGGAGCAACATTGTTTTTAGTCTGAGCATTGGCGTCTCCTCTTCCCGGGCAGTGTCTCACTGCGTCCCGCAGCCCGCAATCCTTGACTCCCACATCACGCTTCGCGGTGATTCTTCGACCATTCTCGCGCTGTACTGCGTATACCCCTTTCGGTAGGATGATCACCGTCATTTCTTCATTCATTCTGGTGTCACCCCGTACTCGCTCATGCACCCTTGCCTCCCACAGCTTGCCCTGCGCTCAGTCACCGCCCTGCTGCTCCTGCTCATCCCCCTGAGCACAGTGATTCAGGCGGCGGAAGACCCGATTGCCACGGGGCGTAACGGAGGGCGCCTGCGACCCAATTTTGCGGGCTCGTGGGAAAAAGACTTTGCCCGCAGTGACCGAATGGAAGAGGAGCTGCAGCGCACGATCGATCAGCTTAACCGCGAGATGGAGCGCGCACAGGGGCGGGGCGATGCGGGCCCGATCGGCATGAGCGGCTCACGCCGGAATGTCGGCAATCTGATAGCCCACGCCCGCCTTGCCGAATTGATTACCCGCCCGACCACGATGCGCATCGTGCAATCGGACAACGAAGTGCGCATTGAACGCCCTGGCGATGCGGCTTTGGTGTGCGGTACCGCCAATGTGGACGCGGACAATTTCCAGAGCCCGCATGGGACCGAATACTGCGGCTGGGATCGGCAACAGCTGGTGTTCCAGATCGTGCTGGCCGATGGGGTTTATATCGAGCACCGCTTCAGCGTGGATCCCGGCGGGGAAAGCCTGAGTATGCTGACCAGTGTGTCCAGTCGCGGCTCCCTACCCTTCAATCTGATCTCCTTCTACAACGCCTATGACGCCCCTGAAGACGGCATTCACTGTGTGCAGACGCTCAGTCGCGGCCGCGTGTGCAGCGCCCTGTCGCCGGAGGAGCCCGCCCCGTGAGTGCCCGCTGGCGTGCCTGTGGCTCCCTGATGAGCCTGATTCTGCTGGTGGCCTGCGCTTCCGCGCCCGCGCCAGCCCCTCAGGGCCCGGCACCCGTCGGGACCGTGACCCTGATCGACACCCAGGTCCCGCCGGGCGATGACGCGCTCAACATCGGCATTCTGGTCTTTAACACCCGCGCAAGTGACGAGGACATCAGCCGTTCCGGTGCCGCCATTTTTGCGCAGATCCGTGACACTGAAACACAAACCTTGCCGGTGACCCTGCGCAGTACGCTACTGGCCAGCAATCACTGGGGCGTTGTCCGCGTGCTGCCCGAGGAAGACCCCTCGATGGACCTGCTGGTCACCGGCACCATTGTGGAATCCGACGGCGCGCGCCTCGTGTTGCAGATTCGCGCGCAGGACAGTACGGGCCGCATCTGGCTCGACCGCGCGTATGCGGACGAGGCGCGGGTCGCTGATTATCCGGATACCCCGCCCTCTCTGTTCGATAACGGCGCACTGACCTACGCCGAGGACCCGTTTCAGGACCTGTACGCGGCCATCGCCAATGATCTGCTCGCGGCACGTCAGGCGCTGGATGAGGCCACGCTCGCCCGCCTGCGCAATGTCACTCTGCTGCGCTATGCAAGCGATCTGTCCCCCGAGGCGTTTGCGCACTATCTGGAAACAGGCCCTGACGGTCTGCTGGACCTCAATCGCCTTCCCGCCAGCAATGATCCACTCCTGGAGCACGTCACCGACATCCATGCTCGCCACGATGTCTTCATCGACACCATCGACGAGTACTACGAGGCCCTTTATCAGGACGTGAAGCCGGTCTATGACATCTGGCGCCAATACTCGTTTGAACAGGTGACCGAGGAGCGTCGCAGCGCCGAGCGCGCTCGCAGTGGCAACAGCGATGCGGGGAGTTTCGAGGCCATGGCGCAAACCTATAACCGCTATAAATGGAGCAAGATTTTCGAGCAGGAGTTTGTGGCGCTGGCCTCCGGCTTTGTCACCGAAACGGCACCGGCAGTGCTGGCGCTGAGCCAGAATGTCAACGGCCTCACCGGCCCCGTGGAAGAACAGTATGCGCAGTGGCGCGTGTTGTTGCGCGGCCTGTTTGATATCGAAACACAGGGGCTGCGCGCGGCCTCTCCCGTCACCCCCTGAGGAAAGAAAGACCATGGGCCCCCGTTTTCTGTCGGTCTTGCTGATGTGCGCCACCGTTGTACTGACTTTTCCGGTGTTTGGCCAGAGCGCCGCAAGCGTGCGCACACCGTTTGTCATCGATCCGACCCCCGAATGGATCGCTCAGGTGCTCCCGAACGCGGAGCGTTTCTCCGAAAAATCAGGGGAACCCCCGGTCATCCGCGGCTATCGTCGCAATGCGGCAGGCGAAGAGGAATTGGTCGGATTCGTCTTTGAAAGCGCCGATGTGCCGCCCGAGGAAAAAGGCTTTGCCGCGCCGATCGACATGCTTATCGGCATGGATACGCAGGGCGTGCTGACGGGTTTCAAGGTGCTCAACTACACCGAGTCCTACCGCTATTCCCTGGGGGATTTCGTCGCCGATCCGGTGTTTCAGGCGCAGTTCCCCGGCAAACCGATTGCCGACAACTTTCGCCTGACGCGTGACATCGACGGGCTTTCCGGGGCCACCATGACCAGCTTTGGCATCAGTCAGGGCGTGCGCGGGGCGGCACGACGCGTGGCGACGGCCTATCTCGGGTATGTCGAAGTGGACGAACAGACCCGTCACTGGGAAGCCAATGCGCTCGACGAACTGTCAGGCTGGTCCTGGGAAGAGATGGAGGCGCGGGGATACATTCGTCACCTGGCCATCCCCATGCCGGCGAACCAGACCCTGGAACTGACGGCCACGTTCATCGGCCACCCGGTGATGGGGCGCTATTTTATCGGCGATGTCGCCTACGAGCGGGCGGAGCGCGACGCGCAGTCCCGACTCGGGGGCAACGGGCTGATCCTGCTGGCCATCGGCGGTGACGGCGCCGCTCTGTTCCGCGCCACCATGCTGCGCGTGCAGCAGGGCGACAGGGAGCCGCGTCGTGTGGACCCCAATCGCTTTGTTACTGCCGGCAATGCCGACGTGGGGGCCATCGCCGGCCGCGCCAGTTATGCCGGCGCGCTGGTGCTGGAAGAGGACATCGATCTGGAACGTCCTTTCTCCATCCTTTATCGCCCGCGCGGGAGCACCGAGGATTATCGTCTCGACTACGAGATCTATCCGCTCGGGAAGGCCTTGCTCAAGGGAGAACCCATCCTCTCGGAGGAGGACATCGCGCAGGCGCGCCTCGCCGAGGCCAACGTGCTGGTACGTCTGTGGCTGGCGCCGCCCTGGGGAGAAACGCCGTGGGCTGAGGTGCTGATCCTGACGCTGATCCTGACACTGGTGATGACGGCCTTTTTGCGCAAGGACGCCCGCGTTCGATGGGCTGCGCTTGCCCTGACCCTTGTCTATCTCGGCTTTGCCAAAGGGGGCTTCCTGTCGGTCGCGCACATCACCAGCGCCATTCATCAGGGCCCATCGATATTCCTGGGCAACTTGCCGCTGCTGATGCTGGTGGTGTTCACCCTGATCACAACGCTGTTGTGGGGACGCGTGTTCTGCTCTTCGCTGTGCCCCTTCGGGGCGGTGCAGGATGTGATTGCGCGCTTCACCCCCAAGCGGTGGCGAATCACGCCGCCCCAAGGACTGCATGACCGTGCGCTGTGGATCAAATACGGCATTCTGGCACTGATACTGGTCGCCAGCCTGGCCAACAGTGGTATCAGCCTGTTCCAGTATTTCGAGCCCTTTGGCACCCTGTTCTTTTTCAGTGCCTCGGGCGTGTTGTGGGCCATTCTGCTGGCCATCCTGGCTGCCAGCGTCGTGGTGGAACGCTTCTATTGCCGCTATGTGTGTCCGCTGGGCGCAGCCTTGGGACTGCTGTCTTTCGCCAGCCTTTGGCGCATCGCGCGTGTCCCCCAATGCACCTTGTGCAAGGTCTGCGAGCATGCCTGTCCCACGGGGGCCATTCGGGGACCGGCGATCGATTTCAAGGAATGTGTGCGCTGCGATATCTGTGAAAGCAAGCTGATCAGCAAAGCCGGCACCTGTCGCCACTCGATGGACGAAGTCACCCGCCGCCAGCAGGGAAAACGCATACCCCTGCGGGATATCAGCCTGGGCACGGCGGTGTAAGAGGAGACACTTTGTGGCGCATATTGTGGTCAGTGGTTTTGAAGCCTTTGATGGTCGCCCTCGCAATGCCTCGTGGATTGCTGCACAGCGACTTGTCGCCACACACCGCAGTCTTCATGTCCTTCACGCGCTGAAGTTGCCTGTGTGCTGGGGCGCCGCACAAGCCGGGCTGTGCGCTGCCGCCCTGCGGTGGAGACCCGCCATGATGCTCGCCATGGGAGAGGGCACGCCCGGCGAATTCCGTCTGGAGACGCGCGCACTCAATGCCCGCACGATACGCAAAGACAATGCGGGCGCTCTTCCACTGCATGCTCTGGTGGATCCAGCTGGGCCGGCCGAGCTAGAAGGTGAAGCGCCCTATGTCCCACTCAGAAAGGCATTGATGGACACTGGATATCCAGTAACGCTTTCCCGGGATGCAGGGGGTTTTTTGTGCGCAGAAGCCCAATACACTCTGGAGCAGTTGACGCGATCGCATCCCGACATTCAGTTAGCACTTTTCATTCATTTGCCGCCATTTGGCAGCGCCTTCACTCTGGCAGGAAAAACAGTGTCCTGCGATGAGGAACACCTCGCTCACTTTTCGCATTGTCTTCTCAACGCAACGATTCCTCTGTTGTCATTGAAAAAATAAAAACGTTTTCGCGTTTTTCCTCGTCAATAACAGCGTATTTCTCTCTCGATCTCTTTGAGCCCGTACATCCCTTAAGTAATTCAGGAGGATTGTGGCATCATCGGGTACGCTGTTGCGCCCAGGGGAGGGCTGTCGAGAACGAATGCCATGCGGCCATCGCGGGCAGCGTGGGCAAGCTTCCAAAAGGGGAAGCACGCTGAGGATTAATGCGACAGAGGGGCGGTGTCCGGGACGACGTGATGGGCCATCTCCCGCATGTCATTGCCGCTGGGATGCTGGAAGACGCGCAGCCCAAATTCCGGAAGAATCGCCAGCAGGTGATCAAAGATATCCGACTGAATCCCTTCGTAGTCGGCCCAAACGACCGTATTGGTGAAGCAATACACTTCGAGCGGCAGCCCGTCGGACGTGATGGCCAGCTGGCGCACCAGCAGCGTCATGTGCTGGTTCACCCGCGCGTGATGACGCAGATAGCGCTCGACATAGGCGCGGAAAGTGCCGATGTTGGTGATGCGGCGCGTGTTCACGGCGTCTTTGTTCTGCGCCGTCAGCTCCTGGTTGTAACGCGTAATCTCGGCTTCCTTTTGTGCCAGGTAGTCGTCAATCAGCGCAAAGCGGTGCAGGCGTGCGATCTCCTCCGGCGACAGAAAATGCACGCTGGTCTGGTCGATCAGCAAGGCACGCTTGATGCGCCGCCCGCCCGATTCCTGCATTCCTCGCCAGTTCTTGAACGGGTCTGAAATGAAGCGCTTGGTCGGGATAGTGGTAATGGTTTTGTCCCAGTTCTGAATCTTGATCGTGTGCAGCGCAATATCGATCACATCACCGTCCGCGTTCAGCCCCGGCATTTCGACCCAGTCGCCCACGCGCACAATGTCATTGGAGGAAATCTGGACACTCGCCACGAGCGAAAGCAGCGTGTCCTGAAACACAAGAATCAGCACTGCCGCCATGGCACCAAGGCTGGACAGCAAAATCAGGGGAGAACGGTCGATCAGGGTGGCGACCATCAGAATGGCAGCCAGCAGATACACCACGATCTGCACGACCTGGATATAGCCCTTCACTGGCCGGCGATGCGCATCTTCCCGGCGCGCATACAGCACATTGATCAGGTTGAGGACCGCGCTGAGTGCCAGCGCGATCACCAGCACGATGATGGCACTGCAGACATTGCGCACCACCTCGACCACCGCCTCCGGCAAACCGGGCACAAGCCCAATCCCAAGCGAGATGATCAGGGCGGGCACCACATTCGCCAAACGGGCGATTATTTGGGAATCCAGCAGGGCGGAGTCATCGCCCAAGGCTGTGGAACGCAGCGCTCGATAAATGCCGCGCAGCAGAATGCGCTTGACCACCCAGTTGGACAGCCAGGCCGCCACCAGCAGCGCGAGGCTGCTGATCAGCGTGTTCAGTTCCGGATAGTGTTCAATCCAGGCATGAAAGGCGTCGTAGTGCGCAAGCATGGGAGTTGCCTACTGAGGCGAGCCCGGCCCGCTCGTGGGGAGCGGACCGGCACCTGCCATTAGAATGTCCCGTTGATTTTGAGGGAGACCACACGGCCGGACGTGCCGCACTGATCCTCGAATTCCTCAATGATACCGCTCGTGATGGGGCCAAGGTAGCGGTGTCTTTCGCGGCACTGCATGTTGTTGTTGGCATTGCGGGCATCGAACCGGAAGGTGATGCCATCAAAGGCCACAAACTCGACGAAGGCCTGGATGTTGGGGTCGCCCGCCAGATACTCGATGTCATCGATGTCGTAGCGCACCATGTTGCCGTCGAAGCGATTGTTCCAGTTCAGGCCGTAGTTCAGCTTCAGGCTCGGGATGTCATGACGGAAGCCCATCTGGAAGCGGCCGCGGTTGAAATTGGTGAAACGGCGGTCAATGCCCAGGAAGGAGTCCTTGATCTTGGAATCCTGCACGTTGAAGCTGGAGGTCAGCAACAGGTTGGGCATCTGGATCATGCTCATGCGAATGCTGGCACTCAGGTTGAGGCCGTACATCGTGCCGTCACCGATATTGCCGTTGGCAGACTCGAGCACCGTGGGCGAACTGGAGACATCCAGCCGGTCGATCACGTCCAGATGCTTCATCCAGAACACATCCCCTTCCACGACCCCGATATCATCGGCCAGGCGGTATTCGAAACCGACTTCCGTCCGCAGCACCTGTTCCTGCTTCAGGTTGGCATTCCCGGCCTGTGTGTTGGCATCGTTGTCCTGATTATCACTCGCCGCCACAAAGTCGCTGAAACTGAGTTGCCGGACCGACTTCTCCGCGGACCAGGTCAGCTGGAACGTGGGGGTGAGGTCGTAACGCCAGTCGAGCTTTGGCTTCAGGAAGGCGAAATCACGCTGATTGTAAACATCCCCGGTCTGGGTGATTTCGGACATCTCGTAGACGAGGGAGCTTTCCAGCGACATGCGCGGGTTGATCTGCCAGTTATGAACGAGGAAGGGCTCCACACGGATTTCCTCGACGCGGGAATTGGCATTGGAGACCTTCTGGGGCACCAGTCCGCCGACACTGGCGGAAGGGGTCCCGGTCGTGGAGGCGAGCCCCAGTCGCAGGCTCGAGTCCAGAATGGTTTGCGCGCGTTCCGCGCCGAACTCGATGTCCTGCCCTTCCAACACGTTCATCGTGTAGGAGCCGCGCACGATTCGCTCGCGGGTGACACTGGCCGTTTCCAGATAAAGGTTCTTGGTTTCCTTGCCGTCGGTGCCGACCTTATAACGCTCGCGCACACTGGCATTGTCGTTTTCGTTGGTGATGAAGAGCACCTTGAACTTCTGCCCACCGGCAAAATTCAGCTCATAGTCACCGCCGATCTCCCACTCGTCGCGGTCATTGGGCACGTCTTCGCGCTCTTTGGTCAGGGTTGTGGGATTGGTGCGCAGATTGGTCGTCCAGCGGTCCACATCAGTGGTGTTGTCGCGGATCCCATACAGGCCGTTCAGGCGAAGACTGCTGCGCTCGCTGATGTCGTAGCCCAGATTGGTGGACAGGTTGTAGTCGGTCTGATCCCGGACGCGTTCCTCCCGGACCTCATCATTGAAAGACCAGTCGCCCAAACGGCTGGTCTCCTTGCTGACATAGTGGTCATAGCGCGGCTCGGCTTGTGCACTGAACAGATAGGTCAGTGCCCCGGACTGACCGCTGTAGGCGATGGAGCCCCCGGGGGTGATGTCGCCGTCCAGCGCGCGGTCGGCGTTGACCTGATAGGCCACCGTCGTGGTGTCCAGCGCTTCCAGCAGCACCACGTTGATGACCTGTCCGGTGCTGCGCACGTCCAGCGCACCGGAAGTCCCGCGAATGATTTCAATGTAGTCGACCTGAGACGCACTGATGCGGCCCAACTGGTCGCGGGACTGATTGCCCTTGCCTGCCATCCGTTTGCCGTCAATCAGGATCTGGTCGCCCCCGCCGGCGCCAAGACCACGGCCACCGCCGCCGCCCCCAAAGC
>CAZICZ010000009.1:0-154481 GCA_964538025.1 uncultured Klebsiella sp.
CTTTTGCGTTCATCACCGCTAAATGGCTGTAGTGCTTTTCAATCATGCCCACACTTGTACCCATTTGCTTTGCGAGTGTGTGAATGGGTGTTTTGTTCACTTCCAGCATCTGCGTGGCGTAGGTATGACGCAAGCTGTAGAACACGCGCTTCTTGCCACTGCTCTTGTCATACAACAAGTCGCAATGAATCAGATAGTCTTCAAACAGATTCTGAAAGCTGGTGGGTCCAGAGCCATCGTTTAACACAAACACTTTGTCTGCTGTCTTGCGCTTGTCTTCTAAAAAGTTTTTGAGCCAGAACGCAGGAAACTCAGTCAGTGGATAGTTGCGTCTTGCAATGCGCTTGAGCGCATTCACTGTGGCTGTTCTGGCAAACAATCTGCGCTCACCTGTCTTGCCTCTGACTCGCAAATACAGCTCTTCTGAAATCTCGGTCTTGCGTATCGGATTTCCTTCCTCATCAAGCTCAATGCTGCCATCATCGTTTGTATGAAATCCTTCCAGCTCTTGAACAAACAAATCCGTGTAAGTGATATCAGCCCACTTCAGATCAAGCAGTTCTTTTCCTGGTCGCGCGCCTGTGTCTAATAGTGCTTCCACATAGTCTCTGAGCAACAAAGCCAACTCGGCGCTTTTGCCTTTGCGCTTGTTTTCAATCCATTCATCAAACTTGCTGAGCAAGATATCCACTTCCCATCGCTCAAACGCTTCACGGCGCTCATACTGCTTGCTAGCAGCCATTGAGCTTGAAAGCACAGGTCTGGTCAGCTGATTGAGAAAGCCTCTGCGCTCAGCTTCGTCCAAGATCATGTTGAAGGCAGCGTTGTGGGTCATCAGTGTGCTGCGGGTGGGTACTTTGCCCATCTCTTTTTCGCGCCACGCATTGAACTCGTCTAGCTCGTCATAAGTGATGTTTGAAATCAGCTTGTTTCCGAAGTGTGGCAGCAAGTAGCGCTTGATCACGATCAAGTAATCGTCGTAGCTCTTCTTGCCTCTGCCTTCGCGCTTGTGCGCCTCCATCATGTCGATCACGATCTTTGCGATGTGACCAAATCGGCGCGTGACCACAGGCAGATTTTGTTGTTTACGAGCTATTGCTTGATGGTAAAGTTCTACGGCAGCTTGTTTAGCGTCTGAGAGTTTGCGCTCTTTGGTCGTGGTGCGTTGCCACTGATTAGTGACCTTCAAACGACACTGCCAAACATCACTGTTTTTGCGCTTGTAGATCACTAAAGCACGATCCATCAGCGTGTGTGTTGTCGCAATCTGCTTGGGCATATTTTTGTTTAGAATCAGGGAGTTAATGTCTGAAAACAGCATAGCAGGAAATTGCTAAGTTGCACACTTTGATGCACACCGAAAGAACGACGATTGTAGGTTGTTGATTTATAAGGACAATAATAAAAACGCCTTTCCTCATAATCCGTTGGTCCCAGGTTCAAGTCCTGGTGGGCCCACCAACTTTTCTTCAGAAATTTCTCGGAAATCCCTTTTTGCTTCTATCACTTGGCGGCCAATCAACGGACTTTTGGCCGGCAGAGGTGACAGGCTATGACTCCGGTTTTCCATTCACCCCATCCCAACGCGTGCAGCTTCTTAGCTCCTTGTGCGGCAACTGTTGTTAGCCTACCGAGACCGTATGACGAGCTCCACTGCCACGGGGTAATGATCCGACGGCCATCGCCCGTCCACGCTGTGCAGCACCGTGACGGCTCGCTCCACAGTGACGGGGCCACCCACAAGCACCCAGTCGATACGGCTCTCGCGCCCCTCCTGCGGGGGGCCAAAACCGTTCGACGTCAGTGGCGGGCCCTCCTGCTTTTCTGCGACGACCCAGGCATCCCGGAGACCATCGCGCGTCGCGGCGTGCCACGTCTCGCTTGTTTCTGCGAGGGCGTTGAAGTCCCCCATGAGCACGACGGCGCTCTCGGGCGGAAGCTTCGCGATGTGCGCATTGATCTGCTCTGCCGACTGAATCTGACGCGGGCCGCCACGTATCGTGAAATGCGTGTTGTAGACGTATACCTGGCGATGAGTCTCGAGATGGAGGAAGCGAGCCCAAGTGACGATGCGGGAGCCCCGACCCAGTTGAGCAGGCGGATTCGGATCGTCCGCGAGCCAAAACGTGCCGGATTCCAGTGGCACCAGCACTTGGTACTTGTAGAAGATCGGAGTCGCCTCGCTCAGCCCGACGCCTCCGTTCAGACCGCGGTCAACGCCTAACCATCGATACTCGGGCATTTCCGACTGAAGAAAGTCAATCTGCACCGTGAGAGCCTCCTGGAGGCCGAGGACGTCAGGGTCGAAGTCGCGCACGGTCTGGACCACAAGCTCTTTGCGCCGGGGCCAAACATTATCGCCGTCTTGCCCCTCCGCAGTGCGAATATTAAAGGTCATCACGTCGAGTTCGAATGACGTGTCATCCGATTCTGCCTGCTGGGCAAAGAGCGTCATCGGGCTGGCAGACAATATGCACACCGTCAGCATTTTGACAACGGATCGAACCCGCGTGCGCTTCACGGATACTTTTTCCTTGCACAGAAGACGCCGACAGCCGTGGATTAGCGCTTGGCGGCCAAGCCGAACGCCCAGCGCTTGAGTGAACTCTGAAAAAATGGGAAACCTCCTAGACTGTGCGTGCGTATGAGCGGACCGGGAAATAGAAAATTCGCAGGCCGAAGTTACTCCAACCACAGCAATTTTAAGCGGGCACGTGTGAGCAAGCCAATCAAGGAGTAGAGCAAACATGGCGCATTGAGATTCTTCGCTACCCCTCGTCCATGGCGTGACACAAAAATACACATCGTGCATTTACAGTTCTCAGCCACTTGCCTATAGTACAAGCCTCGCCACTAAGCCTTTAAATAACAATAACTTCCGTCACGTTACTTTGTGAAATATGCCACCGCTGCCGCCGGCATGGCAGGTCTCAAGAAGCACTGACACAACAGGTCATGTCACCAGAGCGAACCCCTCATGATGAACCCATACGCACGCGTCTTTCGAGTTCCCCTCCTGTTGCTCGCGGCAGGATGTTCACACGTCATGGCACAACAGAGTGTGATAGACCGGGACGCGGATGGCCGCGTGTCGGTGAGCGCGACGCGTTATGACGGTGATGTTCGCATCGACGGCGTCCTGGACGAGGCGATCTATCAGCAGATTGCGCCCCTGACCAATTTCATTCAGCAGATTCCCATCGAAGGTGCGCCCGCGAGCGAGAAAACCGAAGCGTGGATCTACTACGACGACAATAATATTTATGTTGCCGCGCGCGTCTATGAGTCGGTACCTGAAAGCGAATGGATCGCGAATGAAATGCGACGCGACACCTTTCAACTGCGCACCAATGATTCCTTTTCGGTGATGCTCGACACCTATTTGGATCGCCGTAATGGTTCGGCGTTCTTAGTGAGCCCCATCGGGGGATTCTCCGATTTTGCGATTACCAACGAAGGCGACAATGGTCGCGGCGTCAATTTCGATTGGAATATTGTCTGGGACTCACGCGTTGGACGTTTCGACGGTGGCTGGACTGTGGAAATGGAAATTCCATTCCGCTCCTTGCGCTATGAACCCGGTGAAGAGCAGACATGGGGGATTCAACTGCGCCGCATCATTCGACGCCTCAATGAAGCCTCCTATTTGACCGAAGTGCCTATTTCGGCAGCGCGCGGCAATAGCCTGGTTTCTGGCATGTGGCGCATTTCAGAAGCGGGCACGTTGCACGACCTGCGTGTCCCCGCACGAAAACTGAACCTTCAGGTGAAGCCTTACGGGCTCGGCAATGTCACGACGAATCGAGAAACCACACCCGCGATCAACAACGAGGCATCGGGCGAAGCAGGTGTCGATATCAAGTTTGGCATCACAAACAACCTGACGGCGGACTTCACCTACAACACCGATTTTGCGCAAGTGGAAGTCGACGAGCGGCAAGTAAACCTGACGCGCTTCAATCAGTTTTTCCCGGAGAAACGCGAGTTTTTCCTGGAAGGCCGCGGCAATTTCGATTTCACGCAGGCAAGAGGGCTTGATATCCCTACAATGTTTTTCAGTCGCAGAATTGGATTGGAGCAAGGAAAGATTGTGCCCATTGACGTCGGCGCCAGACTCACCGGAAAAATAGGCAATTACGATATTGGCGCGCTGACCATCAATACGGATGCCGCGGGTCTCAACAACATTGAATCCACGTCGTTCTCTGTTTTGCGAATTAAACGCGATGTGTTGAGCCGCAGCAGCGTCGGCGTCATGCTTACCGATCGCTCTGAATCTTTGGTCGGCAATGGCGCAAGCCAACTGTACGCGGTAGACGGCGCCTTCAACTTCCTCGACGATTTTTCCTTTACGACGTATCTCGCGAAAACTGACAGCCCCGGGCTTACGAATGACGATCAAAGTTACATGACCAATCTGGCGTACGACGCAGACCGTTATGGATTCAACGCGGGTTACCTGGTGGTGGAGAACAATTTCAATCCAGAGATAGGGTTCAAACGGCGCAATAATTTCAAGCAATTCTTTGGCGGCACACGGTTCAGTCCGCGCCCTGCGTCGATCGACTGGATTCGACGATTCAATCTGGAAGCCACAACGCAATCTTACTGGTCGGCCACAACGGACAAACTCGAAACTCGCCAGCACGACCTTAGCTTCAGCACGGAATTTGAAACCAGCGACATTGTGAGCATTTCCATTAGCGATCAATTTGAAATGCTCACGCGCCCCTTCCGCATTGCAAGTGGTGTGACATTGCGGCCAGGAGACTACGACTTTACAAGCTATCAGGCCTCCTACAGCTTTGGCGCGCAACGCAAAGCCAGTGGTGTGTTGTCGGTACGCGTGGGCAATTTTTGGAGTGGCACCAATACTGCCATCGGGTTTGGCAGCGGTCGTATCGAGTTGTCGCCACAACTCTCCGTGGAACCAAGCTATTCCATCAACAAGGTCTCACTTCCGGAGGGAGACTTCAGAACAGAGCTGTCCAGTTTTCGCGTGACGTATACGCTTTCCCCTCGCATGTATATCGGTGGGCTTGTGCAATACGATTCAAACGCAGACTCTTTCAGCACGAACTTTCGCTTCCGCTGGGAGTGGGCGCCAGGCAGCGAACTGTTCGTCGTCTACAGTGATGACAGAGACACCGACCCGTTCAATCACCCCAGCGGTCTTGAATTGCGCAACCGTGGCTTTGCTCTCAAGGTAAACAAACTGTTTCAGATCTAAACCCGCGCAATCATGCACTTCCCACGAACCTCGTTGGAGAACGTGGAGACGGCGACATTGCCTTTACACGTCACTTTCAAACGACACAGCGCTTCGAAATGTGACGAAGTTCACAGGTTTATTACCTGATCTTTCTTTGTGTTAAAAAACTATTTTAAAAAACAAATCTGTTACTTCTGTCTCGCTGCCTTGCTTGAAAAAACACAAGCATTTTCAGCACCTTGCGTCACCGCCCTTAGCAGCGCTACGCCATTGGAAACAGGCAATTCTCTCCCCACGAAACTCGTTGGAAAGCGCATAATTTTCCCAAAAATGCGCCCTTTTTTTCCCATATAAACGCTGTAGGTTAAATATTTGTTAAAGACAGGGAATGGCGTTGGCTATAAAATAACCACCAGTTTGATTCGCAAGAGTCACATGTAAAACCTGTTAGCCTCAAAAGGAAAAAAACATGGCCTTAAAAAATAATGTCTTTCTTGCTCTGTTTGGCGTTGCGTCGGTCTTGGCCTCTGGTGCCTCTACTGCACAGACGGTATTGACCTATACCAGCAACAACACCGTGGATACCTGGGACCCCATTTTCCCGACCGTTGCGGACCCTAATTGGCCTAGCACGGTCTGTACAACGACCCCGGCCGTAGGCCTTGATGCCAACTGGACTAACCCGCACAAAGCCACTGAATTCGGAACCAATGTTCACCCCTGGCAAGGGGCGCAGTCATTTTCCGCGTCCTGGATCAACGCGTGGGGGAACCTGAACTCGCAGGGCCCAAGCGGGCATAGCTGGACCAAGTACTCCACTGACGTCACAGGCAACGGCAGCTTCGTTCTCAATTTGCTGGCAGACAATTGCTCCTGGATTTACCTCGACGGCACCCTGGTGGGCTTTCAAGACACCGCACACACCCACCCGGCTCCCAGCTACCCCGTCACGCTGACTGGCACCCACAAGCTTGAATTCGTGATTTTCGATGGCGGTGGTCTTGCGGGCGGCATGTACCGGCTCGAGACAAACACCGGCACTGTCTTCACTGACACCGATAACGACGGCCTCACCGATTCCCAGGAAGTCCTTTACAGCACGGATCCACTCAACCCCGACACTGACGGGGATGGCGTGAGCGATGGCGATGAAGTGGCACAAGGCACCAATCCCGCCGTGGCTGACGTGTTTGATTCGGACGATGATGGCATCGTCGACACCGTCGACGCGTGCGTGAACTCCATCATTTCTGCAACCGTTGTCATCAATGGGACAGATTCGGGCGTTACCAATACGACGAACGCGCAGGGCTGCAATATTGCAGACCTTCTGGATAGCGCCTGTTCAGGCGACTTTGAAAATCACGGCCAGTTCGTGAGCTGTGTCAGCAAGGCGGCCACTGCGCTGCGCAAAGCCGGCATCATCACGAACAAGGAAAGCGCTGCGCTGGTGAAAGCGGCGGCGACTTCCAAGAAGTCCGAAAAATCTGCCAAGTCTGAGAAATCGACCAAATCAGAGAAGTCGTCCAAGTCCAAGTCCAAGTAAGACTGCAACACTGGTCACATGGTCAGAAACGAAGAGTCAGATAGCCTGACTCTTCCCAAGAAGCCGGGTTGAGGAGCAAGCCTCCTTGATTCGGCTTTTTTGTAGCCAAATTTGCGTCCATTTTGCGCCCCGCTTTGTGCGTCGCTCACAACTGTTTCGGCTGTAGCGACAGAGGTGACTTTTTTCATCGTGCCTTCTGATGGAGAATGAACAGCAAGGTTTCATCACACCCCACGAGACACACTCAGGCATTCACGCGTATGAGCATTGAACGAATTAATCCCACACGTCTGTGGTCAGACATCACTGTCTACAACGGTGTCGCCTATTTCGTCGAGGTCCCGGAAACGGACCTAGAGGCTGATATCCAGGGTCAGGTCCAACAAGTGTTGGACCAGGCCGAAAGATCCCTGAAGAAAATTGGCAGCGGCCGAACACAGGTGTTGTCGGCTACCATTTACCTGACAGATTTCAGCAATATGGCCGGCCTGAATCAGGTGTGGGAGCGCTGGTTTGAAAAAGGCACGGCGCCCAGTCGCGCGTGCGTGAAGGCCGAGCTGGCGAATCCACGCTATCTGGTAGAAGTGGCATTTGTCGCGGCGGCAGGAGATTTTTGATCGGAGTAGCATCGTCGCAGGGCGTTGCGGCAGAAGCGCTTAAGAGTCTCGCCAAGCGCCGATGGATCACCGCGGCCCTCTACCGCTAAGCTGCCTGCTCCACCAACCGAGGAAGTGCAACAATGGACCGTTTTACGTATGTGATGGTGCTGATCTCCATCATCATGGGCCTCGGCATCACCCACGTGCTGATCGGCGTGAGCGGACTCATCGATCGCCGCGCCAGCGGGCATCGCATTCGTATTGGGTGGGCCTACTGCTTCTGGCTTGCCTTTATCTTCACGTGGATGATTCAGTTCTGGTGGTGGGAATTTCGCTTTTCCGAATTCGTGTCGGAGTGGACGATTGGGCTTTACTACTTTCTGATTTCTTATTCGATCTGCCTGTTTCTGTTGGCGGGAATTCTTGTTCCGCGCACCTGGGAGGGCGTCGACGATCTGGATAGCTTTCTGCTCAGCCGGCGCAAATGGTTCTATTCGATCATAGCCCTTGCCAGTTGCCTGGACATTACCGATTCCCTGTTGAAAGGCGGCGTGGACTACATGGTGGGGTCGGGCGTTCTGGTGTGGACACTGTGGGGTATTCAATTTATTGCTTGTGCCATCGGCCTATTCTCTTCGCGGGTGCGACTGCACCAGCTGACCGGTGCCGCTGTGTTCTTCTGGCAGATCATTCAAAGTCTGGTGGCACTGCCCACGCTCTGAGTGTGTCCCGGTTGTCTTCCTCTCCCCGCCCTGTCGCTTTTGAGGACGCTTCGATTAGCGCCGCTCGGCTTGCGGCACCTTTGCGGTTGCAAGGCTGCACTGGGCGTTTCTGCTCAAGGCTCCTGGTGTGAGTACACACTGCGATCGAACTGCACGCCCCCCAGCGTGACCTGATGAATGCGGCGGGTGTTGCGGATATCGTCTAGCGGACTGGCCTCCAGAATCAAAAAGTCGGCAACCTTGCCCGGCGCAAGCGTGCCGGTGTCTGTCAGTCCCAGATGTGCGGCCGCCAGCCCGGTGCCGGCGCTGATCGCCTGCAGGGGCGTCATGCCCAAGCGGACATAAATCTCCAGCTCGCGGTGACCTGCGTAACCAAAGAAGTGATCGCGCACGGCGCCTGCGTCCGTGCCCAGCACGATGTCGACACCGGCGGCCAGCAGGCGGGCCATGCCCTGCTGCAGGTCCTGCTCATACGAGGGCCCGGGGCCCGCGGGCGGCCGCGTGTCGAAAGCCTCACCAAGGCGACGCACGACGGGCGCGGGCAGCGTGTCGGTCAGAAAACGATCGTCCGCGATGCGCTCCCAGCGCAGCTCCGCGAGGCCAAGATTGGGGACCAGAAAGATGTCGCGCTCGGCCATGTCCCGGGCCATGGAGGCGTCCAGCGTGGGGCCGATGCGGCCGTGGAGAAAACCGCTGACCCCGGCTCCGATCAGCCCGGGCATATCTTCCGCGGCCTGCTGGTGTACGAGTACCGGCAAGCCGTGCAGACGAGCCTCCTCGATAAGGGGGCGGTACACGGCCTCGGAGAGTTTTTCCTGCTGACCGCCGCGGTCATCCACCCAGATCTTGACGTAGGCATTGCCCTTGGCGGCGATCTCTCGCACCGCCGCGCGCCCCTCCTCGGCGCTGCCGGCACCGTGCAGGATGCGCACGCCCAATCGCTGCTCAACCGCCAGTACCTGGGTCAGAAACGCGGCGTTGGGGCCTTGCCCGGGGGGCGCCATGCCGGCGGCCACCAGCAGCCGGGCGCCGTGATACTCCCCGGCCTGCCGCGCCGCCTCGATCTC
This sequence comes from uncultured Klebsiella sp., assembly GCA_964538025.1. GTDB lineage: Bacteria > Pseudomonadota > Gammaproteobacteria > Pseudomonadales > Pseudohongiellaceae > UBA5078. Next base: position 9,147 of record CAZICZ010000009.1, read on the forward strand.
GCGCGCCAGCTCGATGGGGTCACTGCCCGCCGAGAACACGGTGCTGAAGCCATACCAGGCATAACGCTGGAGGTTCTCGACGATATTCTGGCGGGTGTAATTGTCCGCGCCCCAGGAGGTGTAGGCTTCGTAGCCAATGTGGGCATGGGCATCAATCAGGGCGGGCATCACGGTGCGGCCCTGCAGGTCTACCGTCTGGCTGCCGGCGGGAATCTGTGTTGCTGCCCGTGGCCCAAGGGCGTCGATGAGCCCATTGCGGACCACCATCAGGCCGTCCTCCACCACGCTGCCATCACCAATAATGAACCGTGCGTTCTCGTACACCACGGATACCGTTTGCGGCTGCCCGTGGGCGGTGCCGCCGACAAGTCCAAAAAATACCGACAGCGCCAGTGCCGTGGCAGGAGTGAAGTGACGCATCATCGTGAACTCTCCGCGAGATTTACTGAGCCTGTAATTCTTCATAGACAATCGGGATCAGATCATTCTGGTTCCAGCTCGCCTCGCCGCCCCAGCGCGCATCAAGATCGGCGGTGGGGGCAGCGGCGAGCACTTCGTCCAGACTCATGCCCTGCGCGATCAGCGCGGCCACGCGGTCGCGCACCGTCACCATCATCGCGTACACCTCCTCCATGCCGGCCTTGTCGCTCAGGCCAAAGCCGTGACCGGGAATCACCTTGGTGTTGGGTCCGGCAATCTCGATGGCGAGCGCCATCGCCTCGATCATGCCGAGAAAACTGCCGCCGTTGTAGTGGTCGATAATCGGGTAAAAATTGGTGCGGAACACATCGCCCAGATGCAGCACATCGGAACGGGTGAAGTGCACAAAACTGTCGCCGTCGGTGTGCGCGGGCGGGGCCAGAAAGACGCGCACCTCCTCCTCGTTTAGATGAAAACTGATGGCCTTGGAATAGGTGATCACCGGGAGCGCCTGGGCGGGCGGCTGAGGGTAAAAGATCCCGCCGCGGCGGGGAATGCGCAGCTCCTTGAGCATCTTCAGGCGCACGCTGTCGTGGGCCAGAATCACGACACCAAATTCGGCCAGGGCATTGTTGCCGCCGATGTGATCGGGGTGCACATGCGTATTGACGGCGAAGCGGATAGGCGCGGATGACAATTGGGCAACAGTGCCTCGCAGCGCTTCGGAGTCACGATCCCAGCGATCATCGATCAGCAACACGCCTTCCGGCCCGTAAAACACGCCGATATTGCCGCCACCATCGGGGGCCTGCAGCATGGCGAGCGAGTCGTTGATGGGAATGATGGTAAAGGCGTCCTGCGCCCAGAGAGGCGTCTGAAAAAAACCCGTCAGCGCCATGCCCGCCAGAAGCGCCACCTGGCGCCATCGTCCTGTGCATCGCATTGTTTGCTCCCCCTGCGTTTTTGTTGTGATGGGTGAAGGTGGTGCATGTCCTGCCCTGACCGGACGCGTTAGCCGCGCAAGCGCTTAAGCATCAGCAGACCGCCGATCTGCACCGCAATCAGCACGGGCAGGGTCCACAGCGCCCCGGTAAATCCGGCCGCCAGAAAGCCGAGCATGCACAGCGCGCCGTTGGCAAGCGCGTAGGGCAGCTGTGTCTGGAAATGCTCGAAGGCGTCGCATCCCGCGCCGGTGGACGACAGAATGGTGGTTTCGGATATCGGCGAACAGTGGTCCCCGAACAGGCCGCCGGAAAGCACGGCGCCAATGCACACATAAAGCGGGGCGTCGATGGCCACGGTGGCGGGCAGGGCCAGTGGCAGCATGATGGCGAAGGTGCCCCAGGAGGACCCGGTGGCAAATGAAATACAGCAGGACACGAGGAAGATCATGACCGGCAAAGCCCAAGGTGCTGCATTCTCGGCGGCCAGGGTGGCGACGTAGACATCCCCGCCCAGTGCCGCGGTCATATCCCCCATCGCCCAGGCCAGCAGGAGCATGACGGCTACCAGCATCATACGGCTCATGCCCTCGAGATAGCTCTGCACACTGACCATCACACGCTGGGCGCCGCTGAAGGCCATGAGCGCGATCAGCGCCACGGCGGCGCTTAAGTAGGCGGTAGAAAGTCCTGCCCGAAAATCGGCGCCGCTCACGCGCCCGAAGGGAAATCCCAGCGGCACCAAGGTCCAAAGCAACACCCCGAACAGCACGAGCAGGGGCAGCCAAATAAACGAGGCGCGCGCCTTGCCCGCGGACAAACCGTTCTGCGGTTCAGTTGGCGTATCGGCACGGCTCGCTGCCTCCTCGGCAGTGAGCCCCTGTTCGGCGGCACGGCGCTCGCTGCGCGCCATGGGGCCGAATTCGACCCCCAGCACAGCGAGCAAGGGTACGGCGATGAGCGAGAGCCAGGCATAGAACTGGAACGGCAGCGCGGCAATGAGCGCCTGAAAATCGGACTGCTCGATGCCCAGCGTGGAGAACTGCTGTTCCAAAAGACTCATGATGTAGACCCCCCAGCCAATGAAGGGCACCAGGATGGCGACCGGGGACGCGGTGGAATCCACGATATAGGCCAGCTTGGCACGCGAGACGCGCAGGTGATCAGCCATCGGGCGGAAGGTAGGGCCGACGATGAGAGGCGTGCCGAGGTCGGAAAAGAAAATCACAATGCCACCGATCCATGCGGACACCTGCAAACGGGCCCGAGTAGTGATGACATGGGTCACCTTGGCGGCAAAGGCAGCACCGCCGCCGGAGCGCTCCATCAAGGCCACGAATCCGCCGATGAAACCCAGCAGCACGAGCACGCCCGCGTTGTAACTGTCAGTGACTTGCGGGACGAGGTAGTCACGCACCATGAGGCTCATGCCCCCCAACAGCGCCGGCCCCTCGATCATCAGCACGCCGGCAAAAAGGCCCACGAAAAGACCAAAGATGACATTGCGCAGACTGATGGAAATAACCAGAGCAAGCAGAACGGGAACAAGGCTGACAACACTGGGATCGGCGGCTGACATGAGCTATCCACGGCATGAGGGGAACGAACCCGCATCATACCCGGCGCCCACGCAGGCGGCGACAAAAACGTTATGGCACCGCACCGCGTGCCCCTGCCCTGCAACACTCACTCGCCGGGCGTGAGCACCGCCGCATGCTGCAGCACCATCGCATCGCGGGATCGATTGCGCTCGGAGCGGGTAAGGTCACCCACCGCCGGACCGCCCTGATTGTAGATGCCTCCGCGTAGCGCGAAGAGCAGATAATCCAGCGGCTGGGATTTATCCTCTTTTTTCGAGGTCAGCAAGGCGATGGCCTTGTCGATACTGACCTCCCGATTGACTTCGTTGGGGTAGGACAGGATGTCGGCCACCACGGTTTCCAGAATGTTCAGGTTGTCCAGAATCAAGGCGGCGTCATGTGAGAGTGAATAGAGGTCCGGCACAATCGCAGGCGCCATAGGCAATTCATTCGGGGCGGGGAACATGCTCATCCCCCCCTCGGTGCCGATCTTGTTCCAGAAGCGCTCCATGGCGGTGTCCATGCTTCTGGCGAATTGCGCTTCTTGCTGGCTCAGCATGACGGCCTCCAGCGCGGCCAGTTGCAGCCATTGCTGCGTCCATAAAAAGCCGCTGAGGCGAGGAAAGGCGGTCTTGAATGCTGCCGCGTGAGGATGCTGCACAAGATAGCGGCTGGGCGTGGGATAAGGCGACACGGAGTGGGCATCGTCGCTCAAGTATTGGGCTACGGCGGCCTCGACTGCGGCGGTTTTGTCCGTGACGCTGTCGTCCACGAAAATTTCAAACAGACCGTTCTCAAAATCACGCCCCCGCCGCAGGATGCTCGCCAGTCGCGGACTGATCACGGCGTTGTCTGCATAGGCGCTGGCCACGGCTGCGTCATCGTGTTTTGCCCGCATCACGGCGATCAGGGCAATGCGTGATTCGATTTCTTTCTCAGGATAGGGGCTGTAGGCCAATCCCAGCACATGCCCGCTGTAATTCATCATGCCACTGGCCATCATTTCACTCATGGTCATGCGCTTGACGGTGTTCAGATGCGTGTGCAGGGCTTCCCGTTCGCCTGCATAGGCAGGGTCGGCATTGATAGTGGCAATGTCTTCAAACATCTGGGCCTGTGTCATGTCGAAGGCGTTAAACAAATCAGCCAGAACGGGATAGGCCGCGCGCGTGGTGGCGCTCGTCTGCGCCAGGGCCATCTGGGAAAAAACGCTCAGCAGGAGCGCGCACCCGACCATCGTCACGCGCGTTTTGGCGGCATGTCTCCAGGCGTTGTGCAGTCTTCTCATGGCTTTTTCTCCTGTTGTGCGGTTGCAGCGTTCTCAGCTTCTCTTTTTACACCAGCGAGTGAGTGGCGTGAAACGGCAGCGCGCAAACGAAACAAAAACTTGAAAACATCTTGATCTCTGTCAAGCGCCAGCGACCCAGCGCTTACATGACCTTCATTCAAAAACAAAAGCCCCGGATCAGACACCTGATGCGGGGCTTTTGCGGCGACCTGCGTAAAGGGCTTAGTTGCTGACCTTCACCGGGACGTAGGCATTGGACCAGCAGCACTGATTGTCAAACTGGCTGTCTGGCGCCATGAAGTTGTCAACGCGCAGACGGATGACATAGTCGCCGGGCTCATTGAAGGTGACGGTGGTGGACGTTTCGGTCCAGTCGCCGCTGCCGCTCATGGCCTGTTTGTCAGTTTCTCCGCGAGTGCGGCCATCGACTTTGGGATTGTCAAAATCAGGCATCGCACCGACGGGGCCCTGATGCAGGATCCACTCTGTGCCCAGCGGGAAGTACTGCATGGTCACATCGTAGCCGCGACGATCACCGCGGTCCTGCGCATAGGCCATCAGCTTCACAGGGACGCCCACTTTCGCTTTCACTTCGTCGGCGTAGATGCCTTCACGGCTGGTGGACTCTGCGCCATCTTTCTTGAAGCGGATGGCGGGGTTCAGAGATCCCATCGCTGCCGGGTCGTTGCTCATCTCATACGCTGGCGATACTGCACGGCCAGGGACGGAGTAGGAGTGACCTGCGTGGTTCAGTGTCCACACTACTTCTTTGTCTGCTTCCTCGGGAGGCAGGGTCACGGCGAAGGTGCCGCGTTCCTGCACACCGACGAACCCACCGCGGCTGTACACAGGGAAGTGTGTTGGCTGCACGCCGTCATACTTCGCCGGCTCAATGTGGTTGTTCGGGCCCAGAGGGATGTCCACGACTTCCTCACGATTTCGGTTTACGAACCCGAAGATCATGGTCACAGAGCCATCCTTGTTCTTGATCCAGCCGTTGAACATCGGGCCGACGACGTCCCCTGACGCCTTGGGCGCTGACAACTGATACTGACGCAGATGCTCGGGGAGCTGGGCGTAGAGGGGAGAGGCGAAGCTCATCCCGACGACTGCAGCGGCCATCATGCATCCCGTAACTCGTTTGAAATTACTCATCGCTCACCTCCAGCAGAGACCATTGTGCGTTTATCACGTGCTTCACGTTCGGCCAGCATCTTCTGGTAACCCTCTTCGTCGAGGTGAGTTACCGCGATCCAGGCGTGGGACATTTCATCGGTTGTTCGCTGACCAGCCCCTACCCACTGATCCGGATCGGGGTTGCGGGGGTTGTTCTCGGTATTGTCATACCAGGAGGTCAGGATGATCGTCGCACCTGTCGGGATCAGAGGCTGGAAGCCGTCCTCGTAGGTGTGGCTGTGGTTCCAGCCTGCGTTCCAGTTGGACGCCTGACTGAGCGTTTCACGCTTGCCGGTTGCCGGGTAGAACACTTCCATGGACATCGCGACACCGCGCAGGTGGAGGTGTGGCTGCCAGCTGTCGATGCGCACCGGGTGATCGAAGGAATGGAAGCCTTGGGTCATCAGTGTGCCGTGCGGAGGAATCAGGTAGTCGCCGCCGCCTTCCAGGTTGTACAGACGCAGGTCCTGACGGTAGGCAGTCTTCTCATCGAAGTTGTCTTCCTCGTCGTAGTACCAGATACCAACCGTTACCTGATCATCAGCCACGGCTTTGCCATCGGGGTAGTAGTGAATGCTCCAGCCCACTTTGGAATTGGCCGGTGCAGTGCGGCAGGCGCCTTCGGGAGTCTTTTCACCGAGTTTGCCGTAGGCGTACTCAGACAGACGGCCGTAGGTCACCCAGTTGCCGTTCTCGTCCTGTACCAGGAAGTGAGAGTTGGCGTGGTGTGTCGAGCCATGGGCAGCTGCAGAGGGCAGGGTTTCTACTGCCTTGATGCAGCGTGTTTCGGTAATTCCGGTATCCACTTCCGGCTCCCACCAAAGGTCCTGACCGTTCGCGGGAACATCCCACGGGGTGGACTTGATCAGGTGATCGGGCGGGCCTAATTCAGCGGCGAGACGCCATTCGCCCACTGCCGGGTATTCTTTCGGGGCTGGCAGGTCTTCCGGGTTGCCCAGAGGCGAACCGGCATTGACCCAATCCACGATGGTCTTGATATCCGCATCGGAGAGACGCCAGTCATTCTTCAGCTCCTGTACGCCGACATCGCGGTCGTACTGATAAGGAGGCATCTCGCGCTGGGCAACCTTCATCTGAATCAGCGGTGCCCAAGGACGTACTTCTTCATAGGAGGTCAAAGACATGGGGCCAATCTGTCCGGGCTGATGGCAGATCTGGCAGTTGTCCTGAATGATGCGAGACACTTCCTTGGCATACGTGGGGTGGCTTTCTGTTGTCTCATCTGCATTAGCAAACGCGGGTACCATCGCCATTGCCGAGACCAGCCCTAATACTCTAGTTTTTTTCATAATCATCTCCAGTTCGAAATTTGTAACCTAATGACGGCACCACAGTGACGCGGCCTCGTTGGCCAAGTTGCATTTCTACGGAACAGAGTCTAAAGAGATGAGCACAAGCCACATTGATGTAAATCAACAGAAAACGCGGGAACCGGGGTTTAATTGTGACAATGTTTTTCACAGAATTTCAGGCACTTTCAGCCGTTTCCTGTTAAATCCATGTCATATCCCTAAGGACAATCAAGATGATTTCTGGCGAGGGGCTTGTACTGGATCTCACGTGACATTCCTGAACAATCGTCCCATTTTCTTTCGTCTTCCGGCAGCTTTGCCCGCTAAAAATCAGGCTATTGGAGACACAAAGGCAGGCAATGTTGCGGTAAAAATGACGTGCAGGGACACTTTTTCGGACCCAAAAAAAGAGGCCCCACATGAGGCCTCTTTTGTTTTTGCAGTCCCGATCTGCGGGTTTATCCGCAGATCAGGCGATCGTTACGCGACTGGATTAGAAATCGTAAACCAGACGTGCGTAGAGTGAACGACCCATGGGGTCCTGCAACTCACCCATAACACCCGCGAAGTCAGGTGTACGCTGGGCTTGACGGTCGAACAGGTTACGAGAACCTACGCTGAACGCCAGCTCGCCATCGTACAGGCTGATGCCACGGTAGGTGTAGGCGAGGTCAAAGTCTGTCCATGCTTTGATCTGGCCACCCACGATGGAGGGGTTGGGGTTGGTGTTGGCAAACAGGCTGATAGCCGGAATGTAGTTAGTACCATCCCAGTCCATTACGTCCACGTAGTGAACGGTGCCGCTGACGGCGTGGTTGCCCAATGTCCAGCCCAGACGCAGGTTGGCCTTCCACTCAGGCACTGCAGGGGCAGTTGCTGTGAGCAGGTTGGTCTTCCCAAGGCCTTCGACTTTTGGTCCGCCCACGGTGTCCTGGAACAGGAAGGAGTCCATCATGGTCGCCTGCAGGCTCACACGGAAATCACCCCAATCGGCCAGGCTCATGCGGTAGTTTGCCTGGATGTCATACGCAGACACTTTCACGCTCTGGGCGTTCACGCTGCCTGGTGAAGTCACCTGCAGAATGGTACCGAGGTCGTTCTTGTCGCGAATGATGTCCGGGTTGCTCAGGCCACTGGCCAGCCATGCTTGCAGCTGGGCCAGAGAAGGACGCTGTGAAGCACCGACGCCAGTGCCTGTGAAGCCCGACCATGCCTTGAACGCAGCAAATTCATTGTTCATGACGGTCTGGCCGCTGATGCCGACGATACGATTCTGGAAGTCAGTCTCGTTCCAGGTCACAGAGACGTCAAAGTCACCGAAGGTCAGGTCAAAACCGAGCTGCTTGGACGTTGAGTACTCGTTTTCCAGGTTCGGGTTACCGCCAGAACAGGCAGTCGTGAAGGCCGAGAACGCAGAGAAGCGGTCAGTCACAGTGGACAGACCACAGCTGACCGGGTTCAGCAGCTGTGTCAGAGACGGTGCAATGAACGCATCACCGGTTGTGGCACGCAGTGTCAGCCAGTCAGTGGCCGCCCAGGTGATCCCGAACTTGGGATCTGTGGACTTCTGGCCAGTGCTGAACTTCTCCTGACGAACAGCTGCTTCGATCTCCACATTGGAGAGCACAGGGATCGCCAATTCCATGAAGTAGGCATCTACTTCACGAGTACCGGTGGTGACGCTTTCCGGGAAGGGGCTACCGATCCAGGTATCGCCGCGGATTTCAGTCTCAGATGGCGTGTTGGTGTACTTGTCATTACGCCACTGGTAACCGATTGCTGCACCGATGGGGCCGCCAGGCAGCTCAAAACCACCCAGAGGAAGCTCACCGTTCAACACGATATCAATTGTATCGAGCCAAGTTTGTTCCTGCTCCTTGAAGCGAGCCGCAACAGCGTTCATCACGTCTTTGGAGTTGTTGGTGGACTGATCCACGACGAAGAAGGGGTTATAGCAGGCATCGCGATCATTGATCACGTCGCAGTTGATCCCTTGCTTCATTGCCTCGATGTCGTAGTTCTGGTTGGACATGTAGCGCAGGTGCTGTTCGCTGTGCGCATACGCGGCCATCCCTTCCCAGCCTTCGAGGAACGGAACAGTGAAGTCTGCCTGGAACAGCAGACGGCTGTTGTGGTCAGTAGAGCCGGACTTGTTGTCGGCGTCTGCTGTGTGACCATCGGAGATGGTGTGCGTCTTGTTGATCGGACGCAGGGTACGCGGACGCACGTCTTCGTGCAGCAGAACGCCGTTAGGTGTTACGCCGGACACGATGTAGTCCATCAGGCCGTCTTTGTTCAGGTCCTGAGTGCCACGATCTGGCAGTCCGTCACCGTTCAGGTCAACCCCGTACAGTTGCTGGCCGGCAGCGTTCTTGGCCAGGAAGGGGTTGCCCGGCAGCTCACCACGGATCGCACCCAGTTCCGCAATACGGCTGTTTCCTGGGTTGGATGTGGAGGTGTAGGACATCTGGAACAAACGAGACTGGAAGTACTGCGCACGCAGTGTCAGGTCTTCGTTCATTTCCCATGTGGCATTCGCGAAAACAGAGCTGGTGTCTGTTGGTTCGCGGTAGCTACGGGTATCGCCGTAATCGAAGTAGCAGGTGGTGCCTACCAACATCCCGTATGGGTTGTTGTTCTGATCAACCTGGTAAGACTGACGCTGTGACGCAGGCGCACAGTTCGGATCAGGACGGTTGGCAGACGCGCCAGTGTACTGTCCTGCAGCGTTACGGGTTGGAACCACGTAGTTGCCCGGTGCGTTGGAAGAGTAGTTCATACCGGCCTGTGCCAGGTAGGGACGCTCGTCCCAGCCCAGACGGCTGTTGGTGCGGAACTGGCCAGCCAGCACCACGTCGAGGTCGCCGATATCGCCGCCCCACAACATCTGGACGGATTCTTCGTCGTAATCGCCGCGAGAGTCTTGCTCGCCATAGGCTTCAATCTTCATGCCATCGTAGGAGGCGTAAGGAACGAAGTTGACCACACCGGCCACCGCTTCGTTACCGTACAGTGCAGCGGCACCGTCAGCCACGATGTCGATGCGCTGAATCGCAATGGTTGGCACCATCACGTTGACGTTTTCGTCAGCAACGCGCTTGCCGTCCATCAGAGTCAGTGTAGAGCGAGCGCCCAGACCACGCAGGTCGATGCTGGTGCTGCGGGAGCTGGTGCCCTGAATGGTGTTGGTAATGGAAGACGAAGGACCACCCACGAACGACATGTTCTGGATAACTTCACCAAGGTTCAGAGTACCTTCATCGACGAGGTCGTCAGCGCTCAGCTGAGTAATCTGGGAAGCCTGTGTAAAGCCTTCGCTACGACGAATATAGGAACCGGTAACTACCACTTCTTCCACGTCTGGCGTGCCTTGCTGCGCAAAGCTCTGTGAGGCCATGGGAATCAGTGACAGGGAAATGGCTGTGCACAACAGCCGACGCTTGTGGGGAACATTGAATCGCATATATCACTCCAATTTTTTTTGTTATCAAGGATTTACCTAGACATAGTTGGCGCTTGAATGGAGGGCAAAGACGTCCAATTTCTTCACCAATTCACGCGCCGGATCCAACTGCATATATGGAACGGCCGGATATTCTCTCACCGCGATTGCTTTTGCAATAGTTTGTAACAATTTACTGGCTGAAAAGCGCGCAAGCAGTGGCCTGTGGCGAAATCTGCAGGCGTTACCGTCACATTGAATGTGTAACGAAACTTCACAAAATCGCAAAGATTCCGGTTCCCAGAGGAAGCCCTGGAGGAGAGAGGTGGAGAAAATCACCTCAGATTCCAGAAACCGTGCGCGCAACAAGGCGCAATGCGGAGGAATCCAAGGTGATCAGGGGAAAGAAAAACGCGACGAAAGTCCCTCAGCGCCAGACGCTCGCAATGCTCACTGGCTGATTTCGTTAAGCCGGCCCCGCAGCATCTGCAAAATTTGCCCCAGCTCGCGGAAATACTCATTCTCAGCTGCCAGCGCGTTCATTTTGGCCGTGAGCTGCTCAAACTCCGGCTGCAGCTCTTTGATGATGGCGTCATTGGTCATCAGGTCATCCGCCCCCAGACGATACTGGTTGGCATTGTCGCCCCGACGCTTGGTCACAAACTCCGGCTCACACCCCACTTGCGGAATGTTCGATCCAGTCGGAGTAAATTTCTGACACTTGACGTCAAACAGGTCGTCTTCATTGAGCTGATTGAACACTCTGTAAAATTCGTTCTGGATCTTCTCGATCTCCGCCCGCAGTTGTGGCGCCGTCAGGTCCTCTATGACCACCTGCCCCTGCTCAGCCGCTCCGGCCTGAAAACTTGCTGTCAATGCGATGATGCCCAGCGTCACGCACCCGCGTCGAACCTTGATTTTGATTGTCATTTTCGCTCTCTCACCTGTGAATTCTGCCGACGGGACCCTGCGACGAGTCTTGATACCGACGCCGATGGGCGGGCCTCATTATGTCGCGAACCCGATGCACTGAGAATACCGGTCCGTCGACAAATCCAAGACGGTTGACGCGACGCCAAGTTACTGGACGAACCCGTTATTGCGCTATATCTTCTTGCCGTTTGGGCGGCAATGCCCTTCCCTATTTTCCTCACTTCAGGGGGTTTTCGTGGAAATAGTTCCTCAAGCGCTCTTCCCCAGCATGGTCTGGACAACCCTTTTCGATGATCGGGTCGAGTTCAATGCCCGTTTGCTCGCCCGTGCGTTGAAGATGCGCGAAAACGATCCCCGGGGGGTAGACAAAACAAACGTGAAAGGGTGGCAAAGCCCGAACAACCTGCAAAACCTCCCGGAATTCGACGACATCAATCTGCGCATTCTTCAGGTCTGCCAGCGGATTGGTGAGTCCCTGCATTTCAAGCCTAAACTCGTGCTACATCATCAGGCGTGGGTCAACATCAGCCCACCCGGCGCCTCCAACAAGCTTCACTACCATGCCAACTGCCATTTCAGCGGCGTGTACTACATCAGTCTCAAGGCCCCCGAATGCGGCAGTATTTATTTCCGCGATCCCCGCGTCGCCTCCCGCATGATGACCTATCCTGTTGAACGCACGTCCGAGTTTACAGCCGAGGAAATCACCATGCGGCCTGAAGAGGGGCGCATGTACGTCTTTCCCGGATGGCTGGAACACGGGGTCGAAGAAAACAAGAGCACACAGGACCGTGTCGGCATCAGTTTCAACGTGCTGGCTATGCCAGGGCGTTGAGCGGCGTTACGCAGGTGTTCTACATCCGCTGACATCCTCTGTACCCTGCCGTGCTGCGCGCGAATGACAGGCGCGCATAAAAAAAGGCCCGCGCCTTCGTAAGGCACGGGCCTTTTGCTTACCCGGCGCGCTTAGCGAACGGAGTACTTGGTAAAGGCGCCTCCGGCCTGACTGAGGGAGTTGGGACCTTCGGCCGCGTAAACGTTGCCATTGGCGTCCACCGCCACGCCCTCACCTGCAGTTCCCTGCTGCAAGCGGTCTTCCCGCTCAAACGGCTGAATGAAACCGGTGACCACGTCGCTGTCGATGTGGCCGATACGCACTCCATTGCGCCAGTTCGGATGGCTGGTGGGGCTGGATTCGGAATCGATGGCATAGAGCATGTCGTCATCGGTAATGAACAGTCCGCTGATTCGGCTGAAGCTGTAGCGGGATTCCAGATAATTGCCTTCCTGGTCAAAAATCTCGATGCGATGATTGCCACGGTCGGCAACCCACAGACGTCCCTGAGAATCAAATTCCATGGCGTGCGGCGTACGGAATTCACCATGACGCACACCAATCTGTCCCCATTGCTTGATGAAGGTGCCGTCCGGCGCGAATTTCATGATGCGGGACGTCTCGCCGTTCTCGCGGCCTTCCTGCATCGCCTGCATGCTCAGCATGCCCTGGGCGTTGTGACCGTCAGAGACATAGATGCTGCCATCCGGGCCAACAATCACGTCGTTTGGCTGATTAAAGTGAGCCTCATCGTTGCCGGCCTGCCCCGGGGTGCCAAGACTCATCAGCAGTTCGCCGTCCGGGCTGAATTTGTGAACCTGATGGCCCTTGGTTTGATCGGCATTGACGGCAAAGTCAGTGACCCAGACATTGCCTTGGCTGTCGACATGAATGCCATGCGGGGTGACAAATACACCGGCACCAAAGTTCTTCAGCACCGCACCCGTCGCGGGGTCAAATTTGAAAATCGGGTCCACGAGATTCGTATCACAGGTCACCGGAGCACCTGCACCGAAATTGCCGGCGCCGCAACGCTCATAGGCCACGATATTGCCATCAGTTGGGTCAATGTCGATTCCCGCAGTGGACCCCCACTGACGGCCAGCAGGCAATTGTCCCCAGTTACGGGTCACCACAGGATTGGGATTGGGGAAGCCTTCGCCGGTGACGACATTGCCCACCACCGCAGGCTCATGCGCCATTGGTGCAGCTGCCGGTGCGGGGGCGGGTGCGGCTGCCGTTGCACTGCCACTGGGAGTGGATTCACTGCACGCGGCCAGCATAAGGCTTGCACAAAGGGTGGATAAGAGAACGCGAGATGCTTTCATGACTGCTCCTTTTATTGTTATCGGCTTGGAGAAAATGTGAAGGTGCCCCGAGGATAAGTTGAATTGCCTCTCAAGTCCACCAAGCAAGACCCGCCATGGCCCTTTCCGGCGCGTCCACCCATTTCTCGCGCGTTTTTCAGGGTTAAGAAGCGCTTAAGAATTGCCGCGTAACGTGAAGGGCTCATGAAGATCTTGTGCAGGCATCCCGCTTATGACGCCACATACCCGATTATGGCCCGCTGCCATGCTGTTCACGGCGACAGCCCTCTGCAGCCCCCTGAGTCTTGCTCAGAACGCAGCAGCGTGCGAACAGATCGCCACGCCCGCCCGTTCTGATTTTGATTTTACCGAGGGCATTTCCCGCTGGGGCACACAGGAGTCTTTTGATCTGGAGGCAACGCACTATCATGTGCGCTCCATTGACATCAATCAGCTTCCCATCTTTGACGAGAGCAACCCGCGCGAGAACAACCGCCTGTTCCGCTGGATCAATCGCGTCCACATCCCTACCCGTCCCCATGTCATCGCGCATCAGCTGCTGTTCGAGGAAGGTGACGAGGTGACCGCGCAAATGCTGTCCGAGAACGAACGCGTCCTGCGAAAACAGAAGTACGCCTCCGATGCCAAGGTGCGCGTTCTGAATCGCTGCGGGGAATCCCTGGATCTGGAAGTCGTGACGCGAGAAGTGTGGACGCTTGTCCCCGGGTTTTCCTTCCACAGCAGCGGTGGCGACACCTCACTGGATGTCGGCCTGCGCGACTCCAATGCGCTGGGAAGCGGGCAGCGGGTCTCGCTTTTTTACACCAACGATGCCAATCGCAGTTCCTACAAGCTGGGCTTCGAGAATCCCAATATCGGCAACACGCACCGCGTCATCAAGCTGCAGGCAGATAAAAGCACGGATGGTTATCACACGCTTGCCGAGTACGAGCTGCCTTTTTACGCACTCGATTCACGGCGTGCGTGGAAATTCGGCTATGAGTCCACCAAGGAGATGCTGACGCAATACCGCTATGGCAAACGGGTGTCGGAGGTTGAGCGCGACAAGCGCGTGATCGAACTCTCGCGGGGATACTCCTCCGGGCTGCACAATGGCATGGTGACGCGCGTGCGAACGGGACTTCGACAAGAGCAGCGGCTCTATGGAATCGGCAAAAAACGCCCGTCACCGCTCACCATGCCGGACGACCTGTCCATCACCTATCCCTTCTTTGAAGTGGAAGCCATTGAAGACAATTTTGCCGTGGCCTACAACATCAGCCAAATCTACCGCACGGAAGATTTACTGATGGGCAGGGCCATGCGTGTCAGCGTGGGTTACGCCCCTTCGTCCGACGGCGTTCTGGTATTCACCGGGGATTATCGCGACACCCTGCTCTCGCAACCCAAAATGCTGTTGCAGTGGCGCACGGACTGGAATGGTCGCTGGAATCAGGCGAAGAATGAATGGGAAGACACGATGATCAATCTCAACGTGGATTTCCACCGCGGTCAAACGGATCACCGCACACTTTACATGGGGCTCTCCGCGAGCAAGGCGCTCAATCTGAATAGTGCAGAACAACTGACACTGGGAGGCAGCAATGGACTGCGTGGCTTTGACAGCCATTATCTCAACGGGGACGCCATGATTAAATTCACTGCAGAGGAACGCCTGTTCAGTAATTACCAGATACTGCAAGTCGTCCGCGTGGGTGTTGCTGGATTTTTTGATATTGGTCGTGTCTACGGCAAGACCCTGTGGGGTGCTGGGCGCACATTCAAGGATGTCGGTATCGGGCTGCGACTGGCCCCCAGCAAGACGGACGAGGGTCGCATCATCCACATCGACCTGGCCTACCCGATCGGCGCGACGATTCCCGGTGGCAAATCCCTGCAGTTTGTCATCGAAGCGAAGACCTCCTTCTGAGGCGAGGGCGACGCAGCTGAATCAAAAAACGAGGAGGACGCTTCCTCCTCGCTTCCTTGCTTTCCACTGTCAGCGAATGCGCGCTGCAATCTGCTCCAGCGTCTGAGACAGCGCCTCATAACGTCGGGCACTAATGCCCGTGCTTTGCCCCGCGGACTGGGCCATTGCCTGGGCTAGCCCCATCAGACGGTCGGCGCTCTGCGCGTCCCTGCCACCGCGGGATAGGCTTGCCCCCGCGGTTTCCAGTGCCTGCCGGATGCCGGATTCATTCTCCGCCGGCAGTACCCCCGCACGGGCCAGCTGATCCACATAAGACAGCGCAACCGCAGGCTCCGCGGGCCATGTCACCCGTTTTTGCTGCTGGGTATTGACCACGGAATCCGGGCTGGGGAACGAGGCCGCCACAATCTCGTTGGCACTCAGGTAGTCACTTGGATTGAGATTGAAAACATCGAGTCCCCGCGCGATTTCCGTCCCGAAGATCTGGCCGTTATACCAATAGGCTGACCAGTACCCGCCCAGCACGAGCTCCTTCTCATCGACCGGCCCACGATCAAAAAACGCGATTTCTACCGGATTGGAGGAGTCGGTGAAATCCACGACGGAAATTCCCCCCTGGTACCACGCCTGCACGAAAATATCGCGGCCTGGGACCGGGATCAGAGAGCCGTTGTGGGCGACGCAATTTTCCTGATCGGTCTGCGGCGCGGGCATCTTGTAATGGCTGCGATACTGCAGTTTGCCATCCACGATGTCATAGATCGCATCCGCGCCCCAGTTCAGCGGATCGGAAGGGCGACAGCGTGGCCGGGAACCCCCTCCCCACTCGTCGGTAAAGATCACCTTGGTACCATCGTTGTTGAAGGTGGCGGAGTGCCAGTAGGCAAAGCCGGTATCGATTACCTGATCGATTCGCACCGGGTTCTGGGGATCAGAAATATCCAGCAGAATGCCGTTTCCAGAGCAGGCGCCTGCAGCGAGACCGATCTCAGGGAATGCCGTGATGTCATGGCAATGATTGGTCTCGCTCGTGGTCTGCGTCCCCTTCCCGTGATCGCCCCCTTCCCACAGGCCAGCCAGGACGCCCGCGTTCGGATCAGAGAAAATGAACGGGCGGTTCACAACGGCAGCCTCTTCGGGCCGATCGACAGGAATCCGGATCACGTCAATGCGGAACAGCGCGGACTCGGGATTCTCAAACGGAGACTCATCGGAACACTCGGACATCTCGTCATCGGGACGCACCGAACTGGTTCCCGACCCGTACACATAGATCACTCCGGCGTCATCCGGGTCGGTGACCACGGTGTGGGTGTGAGAGCCTCGACAGGTTTGCACGGCGCCTACCTGGCGGGGCATACGGAAATCACTGACATCGAAAATACGCAAGCCGCGGAAACGTTCCTCACTCGCCGGTTCGGCAACCCCCTGTAGCCCGCAATCCAGCCGTCCTCGTGTCTGTTCAACAGACATGATCAACAAATTGCCCACAACGGACACATCGCCCTGCCCTCCAGGGCACACCACCGAACTGAGCAACTCGGGAGAGGTCGGACGACGAATATCGTAGGCATTAAACCCGTGATAATTGCCGGCCACCAACACGTTTCCGGCAAAACTCATGTCGGTATTGGCAAAATTCAGCAGGCTGGGACGGGGCTCGGAAGAGTCATCCTCCTCTTCCTCTGCCGCCGGAGTTTCTGCGCTCTGGGCATTCTGCGGCAAGTCAATGGCAACATCCTGAGCAGCATCCGGTGAGGTCTCCTCCTCCGGCGCCAACGTTTCCTGCGCCAGCTCCTTCACGCGGGACATGGGCAATCCCTGAGGATTATTGGGATCGTAAAAACCTTCCGGTTTTGGCAGTGACATGACTCGCTGCATATTGAAAGAGGCTTCCCCTGCATCAGCATAGCCCGCGCGCAGATTGACACGCGGATCGGGTGAGAAACCGGCAAGCATGGCACTCATGCGCTCAATTTCGCTGGTCTGGTCGGAGGTGACATCACTCGTGAACTCGTACAAGACGGAATCCTGTGCGGAGCCAGGCTGGCGCAACAGGGTCTCGACCATCTCGATGGCCCCTTCGTGATGCTTGATCATGAACTGCAGAAACAGCGTGTCGAAAGCGGCACCCTGTGCGGCGCGCAGTTGTTCAAAATCCGCTTGGGTCAACATGCCGGGCATCAGCTCGTCGTCATCCATCATGTGATGCGCATGTTCCTCAGGCACCACCTGCTCACGCACCTCGAGCCAGTTGCGCATCATGGCCATTTCATCTTCCTGTGAAATGGCGATGCGCTGCGCCATGGCGATCAGAGCATCACGATTTGTCCTTCCCTCAACCAGCGTCCCCATTTCCACAGCCTGGGCATGGTGCGAAATCATGCCCTGCATGAATTTCACATCGGCATCGGAAAAGGCAAGGCTCGCAAGATTTGATGCTTCCTGCGCTGTGATCAGTCGACTAGGTTGCCCCGGGGCGCCAGGTTGAACAATGGGCGCTTGAGCGGACAAGGTGCTGGAAGTTAGCGCAATGACGGATGCCAATGTCAGGCGCGAGAACGGAATCGGACGGAAGCGAAGTGGTCGCAACATGATGAGGAGCTCCATATTGGAATGAAGTGTGTCTATGAGTTCGTGGAATAGAGGCAGAATAAGGCGATGTGCCGCGCTTTTCCAGCAGTGAATTTTCACGCGGTCCAATAAAAAACCCCGGCACAGGACCGGGGTTTTTGATGATCTCAGGAAAATCCCCGAGACAGTCGCTTAGAACTGGACGCGAGCACCCAGATAGAAACGACGTGGGCTTGCCCAGGCATTGCCTTGACCGAAGGTGTACACACCGTCGCCGCCTGAGAGTTCCTGTTCACGCGTCACTGCCTGGTTGTCCAGCGCGTTGAAGATGTCGAGGAAGAACTCAGTTTCAAAGCCGCTGATCTCCATGGTGTACTTGGCACGCAGGTCCAGCAGGCCATAGGAATCAGTGGTGTGTGAACCCACTGTGCCCGGCGCCAGCCAACGAGATCTTGCACCCAGAGAGTCGTAGGCAGTGCCTACGCGGATCGGCGTGTGACGTCCGTACTGAGAGAAAGTTTCGCTGTAGATCAGACCGGAGTTCCAGCTGTACACCGCACCCAGTTCAATCCCGTTATCGAAGGTATAGGAACCAGCAACCTTGAGCAGGTGCTCAATATTGCCTGGCTGAGGCCCGTATACGTTCGGAGCGCGTGGATCGAGGTACAGGAAGTCCCCCTGAAGGTCCGCATTACCGTCGGAGTTGGAGTTACCGGACGCATCGTTGTAGGAGTATGACGCCAGCATCTGCCAACGGTCATCTGCACTGCGACGCTTGCGGAAAGTCACTTCTACCCCTTCGTACTCACGGATACCGCCTTCCAGCGTCGCGATGAAATAGTTCGCTGCCGGCAGGGTTGTGAAGCCGAAGTAAGACAGGGGAAGGGCATAACCGCCAACCAGCGAGGGGTCAGTGTAGAAACCCAGATCGTAGTCTTCGAGAATGTCCTTGGTTTCACGATCGGTGTAGGTGATCTGAACGCTCATGTCGCGAGAGAGTGAGTGTTCGAATCCCAGCATCATTTCGTCTGTGTAAGGAGTCTTGGTGGTCGGGGCGAAATAGCCGTCCTGAACCTGTGCACCACCACGGGTACGGAAGGTCACCCACTGGTTGCCCACATACACCTGCTCTTCACGCACGGAGCCGGACAATGTCCCTGCAAACTGCGTCATGTCGGTACGGATCGGGTCGTAGTAGCGCCCTGAGAAGGCCCACACCTTGCTGCCGCCGTCTCCGAAGATGTCATACACAACGGACAGACGCGGTGCGTATTCCCAGTCGAAGGTGAAGACACGTGACCCGTCAGTGGCAATGTGATCCCACTTCTCGGCGCGCACACCGGCGTTCACTGTCCAGTGTTCGTTGATATTCCAGGAATCTTGCAGGAAGAATGCATCGCCTTCTGTCTTGAAGGAAAGCTTTGCTTTTTGCGTTTGGCTGATGCGGTAGACGTTTACCTGACCATGCGGGTTACCGGTCGTTGCATTGAAAGACAGGTTGCCCAGTTCAGTCGTGGAAATGCTACCGTCCTTGTCACCATCTAGCAGGCCGAGGAAGTAACCGGAGTTGCCGCTGTTCTTCATGGCGTCGATGATGCGCTGGTAATCGTCTTCCGACAGATCACGCTCGCCCGTCCAGGTGCCACTGACATAGTTCTTCAATTGCATGCCGGTATTCTGCGTGCCGATAGAGGTGTATTGGGAACCATCACCGGAGTACTGGAGGTCGTACAGACGCTCATTCGTTGTCTGAGTGTATCCGCCTTTGATTTCGTGGTAACCAAATGCGGAATCTAGGAAGTATTCCACTGTGATCGACTTGGTGTCCTTGTTGCGGAAGTCGATGGTATTGGAGCCACGGCCACCGCGATCGGTTTCCGCATTGGTCACTGTCACGCCGTTGTAGGCAACATCGTTACGGCTGGTGGCGTCTGCGGAAGTGGTGCTCAGTTCAGCCTCGTGGCTGGCAACATCCAGCGTTACGATCAGGTTGTCCCACGAGTGCGAGTAGGAATACTTGTAGTTATCCCCACCCTGCACACTCGCACTGTCACGGTTTGCCAGTACGGTATAGTTGGATGAGCCATCACGCTCGTACGGATCGTTGAAGAATTCCGCTGTGAACTTGTCGTTGTCGGTGGCTGCCCAAGACAGTTTGAAGAAACCTAGATCCTGCGTTGAGTTAACTGTTCGCTGGAAGGTGTCGGTCACTGGGTTGATGACATCTTCGTCGCGCTCTTTGCGCTGGAAGGAGGTGAAGAACCAGAGTTTGTCCTTGATGATCGGGCCGCCAAGGGTGAAGGCTGTGTCGTAGGTAGAGAAGGTGCTATCCGGCAGATTCTCGTTGTCCGCTACCAGGCTGTCGCTCTGCGCGTAGTAGTTCAGGGAGCCATGAAACTCGTTGCTGCCTGACTTGGTGACAACGCGGGAGATCAATCCCTGGCCGCCTTCGTACTCGGCAGGCACGCCACCGGTGATAACTTGTTGCTCCTGAATAATTTCGGAGTTGAAGTTCGCGCCGAAGGTACCCGTGAGGTTATCCGTGATGTTAACGCCATCAATGTAGTACACGTTGTCGGTAGAAGTACCGGCAGTGTTGCCGTTGGCATCAACTCCGTCAGAGTAATTCACTCCTGACTTTGAAGACGGGTTGCCGTCCAGTGTAGGCTTTGTGGAAGGCGCGAGCTGCAGATAGGACTGGTAGCTGCGGCCCGTAGGCAGTGATTCTGTCAGGTCCAGGGTGATGTCAGTCCCGACCAGTGCGGAGGTTGTGTCCACCAGCTGAGTGCGGCCTGACCGCCCTACCACCAGCACTTCCTCAATGGTATTGGCACGCTCGATGGCATACGTCAGGGTGAAGTTGCGACCAGAAACCACCTGGACATTGGCGTTACGAAGAGGCTGGTAACCAGAACCGCTCACCACGACTTCGTACTGCTCGGAAGGGTCCAGACCCAGCAGACGCACTTCGCCGTCTGGTCCTGTAATTCCGCTCTTTTGGGTCAAACTTTCGGGTGTGCTGGCCTGTACCATGGCACCTGCGACCGGGTTACCCGCAGCGTCGGTCACCACAACACGGAGGCCGCCTGTGTCAGCAAAGGCCTGTGAGCTGATTGCAGCGGCCAGCAATACACTGGCAGCCTTGAGCCTGAATCGCGCAGGCGTTTGGATTTTTTGCATTTTAATCCCTCTTTTGGTTGGTTTGCTGGCGCCTGACGGTGAGATTGCTCCCGCGGACGCCCTGACGTTTACTCTGTTATTTTTATGACAGTAATCACCCAGTACGCGTCACCTCTGGGGAATGGATCAAACCCGCATGGTAGAACGTGTTGAGGATGATTACTGAAGACGTTCACAATTTAATGAATTCAATTCTGTTTGTCGAACACTTGTTCGCTGATTGTGGCAAAAAAGAGGCAATTTGGCGGGCACAACTGTGGAAAAAATGTGAAAAGCCCGCGCACAGACACCGGGGAGATCGTTCCGACAGGCCTCGCGCCGACGCTAAATGAGGCGTCGCTTCGCCTCTCAGGGGGAGCTCGCCGCACGGCTCAGACGGTCATTGACATCGTTCCATGTCTCACCGATGGGAGGCCGTTCGAGCCAGATAGCGTCTGCTCCGAGGGCGTCCAGCTGATGCAGTGTGCGATACAGCAGTCGTGCATAGGCTGCTTTTTCTTCGGGCAGATAGATCACCGCAGGCGACACCGGCATTCCGGCGACGTGACCGTACAACACGCAAGCCGTCGTTTCCGGGTTTAGTGCGTAGTTCGTCAGAACCTCCGCTCTGTCTGCAATAAAAAGCGGCGTGCGGGGTTGATAGTGCACGGCCACATTGCCGGGAACGGCGACGTTGTGATGAGCAGGCGTCAGGACTTCCTCCCCGGCTGCGCGTGCCAACGCGGAGGCGGTGATGGGGCCACTTCTGAGTACCTGCAGGACGTCCCCCGTCATATCCAGAATCGTGGATTCGAGCCCGACCTCGCAATCACCGCCGTCCAGCACGGCGTCAATGCGCCCGCCGAGGGAGCCAAGCACCTGTTCAGCACTGGTAGGACTCAGTCGCTTGTAGAGGTTGGCCGAGGGGGCGGCAAGCCCGAGCCCACTTTCACGCAGAAGGGACAATAAGACCGGGTGGGCCGGCATCCGAATCCCAATGCTTGACTTGCCTGCGGTCACGACCTCCGGCACATCCGGTGCTTTTTTGAGTAACAGAGTTAGCGGTCCGGGCCAGAAGGCCTCGGCAAGCCGATACGCAAGCGGGGGAATGTCGATCGCCCATAGGGGAAGCGCGTCAAGTCGGCCAATATGGACGATCAAGGGGTGGTCACTGGGCCGCCCCTTGGCCTCGAAAATGCGGGCGACGGCGCGGCCATCACGGGCATTGGCGGCAAGTCCGTAGACGGTTTCAGTCGGCACAGCGACAAGGCGGCCCTGTTGCAGCAGAGCAATCGCCCGGGCAATGTCCTGTGACCGGGTGGCCTGCAACACCTGCGTCTTCACCTGTCCTGCCTCGCTGTTCACCCGGTGTGGTTCTCCATTGTGGGGGAGGCCTATGATAAACGCAGGGCGATAAAGTCCATAACGATGAATGCGGCGTAGTAGAATGCAACCCACTTTCCAGGAGAAAACCGATGGCAAGCGCCCCCACTCCCTCCTTCAAAATTCTGATTGCCCTTTTCATTTGTCTTGCTCTGGCGGCGCTCATGCTCGTCGCGGGCAGCGCAGGAGGAGCAAGCGTCGGCGGCATTCCCTTGTTCGTCATTGCCGGCGTGCTGCCGTTCCTGCTGCACTGGGCCGTGTTCCTGCCCTCATTCATGCTGCAGACGGAACATTACTTTGATCTCACTGGAGCGCTGTCCTTTATTGGCGCCATCTTGCTGGCCTATAACCTGGGACAGTCGCTGGGTCTGCCGCTGGATACGCGCTCCCTGCTGCTTGCGGCAATGGTGCTCACCTGGTCCCTGCGTCTTGGCAGCTTCCTGTTTCTGCGTGTCAAAAAGGCCGGTGAAGACCGGCGCTTTCGCGAAATCAAAACCCGCTTCCTCCGCTTCATGCTGACCTGGACGCTGGGGGGACTGTGGGTATTGTTCACCATCGCCCCTTCATTGGCAGCGCTGACATCCGGACGGTCAGTGCCTCTGGATGCACTGTCATTCGTCGCCCTAGCACTGTGGTTTGTCGGTCTGATGCTGGAAGTTATCGCCGACCGACAGAAATCCACCTTTCGCGCAAACCCGGAAAACAAGGACGCCTTTATTCACACTGGCGTATGGTCCCTCTCCCGGCACCCCAACTATCTGGGTGAAATGATGCTCTGGTGTGGCGCTGCCCTTCTCGCGGCGCCCGCGCTCCAGGGATGGCAGCTGATGACGCTGATCTCTCCGCTCTTTGTCATCTTGCTTCTGTGCCGCGTGAGCGGAATTCCTCTGCTTGAAGCCCGTGCGGAGGAAAAATGGGGCAATGATCCGGCCTACAGGGAGTATGTCCGCCGCACGCCCGTCCTGATTCCGGGGTTCCATGAAAAGAAACGCCCCTGACCGGCGAACAGCTTCGCCCGCGGCCGACAAGGCCCGTATTGCCCATTATTACGATGCGAATACGGCCTCCTTTCTCCGCCTCGGGCGCGCTCAGGGGACCGGCGCTATTCATCGCGCCATCTGGGCCCCCGGTGTCCGCACGCGGCGCGAGGCCTTGCACTATCTCAATGCCTGGATTGCCAGTATTCTCGCCCCCGCGTGCAGCTCCCAGGAGGGGCCGTTACACCTGATCGATCTGGGCTGCGGAGTGGGAGGAACAGCCCGTTTTCTGGCGGAAGTGCTGAAGGCGCACGTCACCGGCGTGACGATCAGCGGCGTGCAGGCGCACATGGCGCGGCGCGATGCCGAGGCGGCGGGGGTGGCAGATCGCTGCCAGTTTGTTGAAGCGGATTTTGATGCCCTCCCGCCCCTGCCCGCCGCCGATGCGGTCATCGCCATTGAGTCGTTTGTTCACGCCAAGGATCCAGCCCGGTTTTTCGCCAATGCCCACGCACTGCTCAAACCCGGCGGGCTGCTGATACTCTGCGACGATTTTCTGAGCGACACAGGTACTGACGATGCATCTCCGTGGATTGCGCAGTTTCGCCGAGGCTGGCATCTGAATACGCTGATGAGCGCTGCCGATTGCCAGCGTCTTGCGCAGGCGCAGCGGTTTTCAGTCGTTGAGCACCACAACCTGTCACGCTATCTGAAAGGGTTTCCTCTGGCAGTGCTGTGGCCCCTGGCTCACCTGACAAAAATTCCGCTACCCTGGCCCTACTGGGATAATCTGGCGGGAGGCACTGCTCTGCAGTGGTGCGTCAGAAAAGGTCTGACCACCTACCACACCCTGGCGTTCCAGAAAGCACCAGTATAAAAAAAAGGGGCCATAAGGCCCCTTTCTTTATTGCGATTGTCACCCTTCCGATTAGAAGTTAGGCGCCCAGTCGATGGACAACCAGAACTGACGACCCCAGGGCTGCTGCAGACGGCTTTCGAAACCGCCCAGAATCGGCAGACGCTGTGGCTGCTGGTTGAACAGGTTGCGGATACCGCCGCTCATGGTCACTTCGCTGCCGAAGAAATCATCGAAGATGTAAGCGTACTGACCGTTCACAATCCACTGTCCCTCAATCTTGCGAGAGGCCGGGAATTTGGAGAACAGGTTGTTCACCGCGTCATCAAAGATCACGTCGTGCATGTAGGACCCGGTCAATGATGCACTGTGGTTGCCCATGAACCAGCCCGTACGAACAGTGGTTTTGAACGTGGGCAACGGCGGCACAACACCGGAGTTCGCGTTCTGATAGCCCAGCGCGTCCTTGATACCGCCGAACAGGTCTTCGTACTCATAGGTGCTGTAGTACGACACGTTCAGGGACGAGGTGAAGGTACCCCAGCTGTCCGTGGCAAAACGGTAATCCACCTTGGCATCATAGAGGTCAATCCAGACCGAGCTGATGTTGTTCGCCTGACGAATCACGCGCAGCACCTGGCCGTTGTTGTTGAGGTCACGGATAACGCCGCTGGCACCGGTATTGTCCTGCGTCGCCAGCCATGCGTTAGCCGCGATCCGCGTGGCAGACCCCTGCGCCGCGCTATAGGCCGCTTCCGTTGAACCAATTGCCTGCAGCATGCGGGTGAATTGCGCGTTTACCGTTTCATCATTGCTCAGCGTCCGGATTCGGTCTGTGTACTCGATGGTCTGGTAATCCAGGCTCACACTCAGGCCGTCCAAGAAGCCACTGGGTTCCCAGGTGAATCCAACGTTCTTCATGACCGAGGTTTCAGGCTTGAGGTTCGGGTTACCGGAGGAGCATCCCGCACCGCCCGTCAGCTGACCGCCAGTGACCTTGTCGAGGCCGAAGAAGATTTCGGAACAGCCCTCGTTCGGGTCATAAGGACGCGCCTGGGTGGCAGTTGGTGCGAGGAAGCTTTCGCCCCAAGACGCACGGATCGCCAGCTCAGGAGTAGCTTCCCAGCGAATCGCGACTTTCGGTGTCGTCGCATCCAGACCGAAGTCGCGGAACTTCTCGTGACGCACGGCGATCTGCGCAGCAACCGTTTCCAGAATCGGGATGTCCAGCTCAACGAAGGCGGCGTACACCTTGTTGTAGTAGGTGTCATTGGAGGGCGGCGTGTCCACGATGTTGACGTTGAAGTCGGCACGCGTCAGTTCCAGCGGATTGTTGCCCAGGAACTCGGTACGGTCACGCATCTGGAAACCCGTTGCCATTTGCAGAGGTCCGGCCGGAAGATCAAACAGCTCGCCTGCAATGGTGGTTTCGAAGATGTCCATTTCATCCTCGTTCGAGGTCACGTTGTCCACGTTGGTAAACAGCCAGTCCACGAGCTCCTGGCTATTGCGAGTGGTCGCAGCGTTGTAATAGGGCGAACGGGGATCTGCAGAACCGAAGGGGTTCCAGTATTCATTCCCGTTGGGGCCGCCCTTGCCGATCAGCGCCTGTTGCATCTTGCCGATGTGCAGCAGCTTTTCATCTGCATTGCGACGCTCAAACTGACGTGAGTAGAGCGCATAGCCGCTCCAGGTATCGCTCATGTCGAAATTGGCCTGCAGCTTGTAGCGCTGGGTGTAATACATCACTGGCTGCAGACGGGCGCCCGTGCTCTTTTCGAAGTGGCTCGGCCAATGCTCCGGATCCAGAATCGTAAAGGGACGGTAGTTGTAAGGAACGACGTCAAAGCCATAGGGGTTTGCCGGGTGGCTGGCGGGAACCACCAGCGCATTGCGGCTGTTGGTGTTCTGGCCATAAGTCCCGGTGTTGCGGTTCTGCACCTTGCGGAAGCTGTGGTTCATGGTGAGCTCGAAGTTCAGCCAATCGTTCGCTTCCCAGGTGGCGTTGTTATAGAGGTTGTACTCGCTCGCCTCTCCCTGCAGATCCCACTGCGGGGTGTAGTACCAGTAGCAGGCACTCGCCCCGACGGGGTATCCGCTGGGGCCGCTGAGCTTGCCGCCCAACTGCTGTTCTTCGGGAGTCCCGAAGGTGCCGCAGCTCGGGTCACGGAGGCTGCCACCGGTGATGCGGCCACCGTGGACGCCGCCGATGTTCGGAACGGCACCGGTCACTCGTCGGTATTCCCCGGGGTTGCCGGAGGAAGAGTAGCCATAAGCGACCTCCGCGGTGCGCATGCGCTCATAGGTCATCAGTGAGCCCTGATGTTTGCCTTCCAGCGCACCTACGTAGTTGATGCCGTTGTTGAAGGATTTCCCCCACAGCACGGAGGCTGAGTAGTCTTCAACCTGCGCTTTCTCGTCGCGCTGGTAGTAGGTGCGCGCCTTTACGCCATCAAACTCCTTGATGGGAATCATGTTGACCACACCGGCAACCGCGTCGGAGCCGTACAGGGCGGAGCCCCCGTCCAGCACCACTTCGAGGCGATTCAGGGCGATATCCGGGAACATGGCGCTCACGGTACTGCTGATGGTGCGCAGGCCGTCGGCCAGCACCAGGGTCGAGTTTTCACCCAGACCGCGCAGGTTAAACGTCGCGCCAGTGGAATCCTGTCCACCGTCCTGTCCCGCGTTGACGTTGGCGACGGTATCGGTGTTCTGGGTAAAGGTCAGGTCGCGGATGTACTGCCCGATCGAAGGGGCTCCTGACTCGTACAGATCTTCCTGGCTTACGGTGGCCACGTTTGCTTCCTGAGCAAACGCACTGTTCCGGATGTATGACCCTGTGACGACGACTTCTTCCACTTCAGCGTCGTTGTTCTGCGCCAGAACGGCGGCGGGTAATCCCATCACGGAGACGGCCATCACGGCCTGGGTCAAACGGTGCAAACGGTTACGTTTGAATGGTGTCATCACGTGTATCTCCCTTGTCATTGTAATTTTGCATTTCAATCAGACAGATTGCCCGAACGGGTCGCATGCCTCTTTTTGGTGCAACGCTCCGCTGTGGACGGAAAAGGCCGTGCCGATTTGGGCAGCGATCACCATAGTCAAATGGCCGTCAAGCGTCTCTCCAAAAACCCTCCAAAATAGCTCCACGTTTGTTAAATTGTTGAATAAATGTAACTTTTTGTAATTGATAGCCTGAATACCGGCGATTTCTGGGATTAATAATTAAACTCTGCTAGATTTGCTCGACTCCGACTTTCCACCCCCTTTTGAGCATCAATTGCGCGATGAATTTCTTGGCACTTTTTGGCAGGCATCGCTCCCGCGAGGCTGACGAAAACACGCAGAATATCCGCCTGCTGGACTGGCAGGTGTGCGCGCAGACCTGCACCTTGGAAAACCTTCAAACGGGGGAGAATGTGCGCATCACGCCGCGTGGCATGGAAGTCCTCAGTTACCTGATGCAACGCCCCCACAACGTGATTCATGCCAATGAGCTGCTGGAGACCTTCTGGAGCAAATCCGTTCGCTCCGACCATGCCGTCCATAACGTGATTGCCGAACTGCGTGGCGCGCTCGGAGATCAGGCATCCGCCCCCCCGCTTCATCAAGACCTATCCGAAACGGGGCTATGCCCTTATCGTGGATCCGCGGATTGACACCCACGAAGCGCCTGACACCGCGCCCCCTACCAAGGACGTGGAGAGCACACGTTTTCCGCTGCTAGGAAGCGGGCACTGGGCCTTCACCACGGCCGCGATCGTGCTGATGATTTCCAGCGTTCTGCTGGGAAAGACCCTGTTCTCCCCCCCGCTGGCCGATGCCGACGGACAGCGCACCTTGCTCGTCCAGGCGTTCGATACGCTCAATCTTGATGCAGGGAATCTCTATCTGTCGCAACAACTGCCGGGGAGTCTGGTTTCACGGCTGAGCAAGATCCCGAACGCGCAGGTCGTAGTGGGTCAGGGCAGCTTCGACGAGGACGTGGGCGTCGATTACCTGCTCAATGGCAGTATCCAGCAGGAGGCTGGCACCCACCGTGTGCAGGTCAACCTGACGGACGCAAAAACCCAGGTCATTCTTTTCTCGGACCAGTTCAACTTTTCCTCCGAAGAAATTTTCAATATTCAGGATCAGATTGTGCAGCACGTCGTCATCGCACTCCGCGTCATTCTGGATGAGAGCCTGCAGAACGATATGCGCGACTGGGGAACCCTCAGTGCACTTGCCTACGACGCCTTCCTGAAGGGTGAGTTCTACGCCAACTCCACCAACCATGAAGATTTGCGTCTGTCGATGGAAAACTACCAGCGTGCCATCGACCAGGACCCCGATTTTGAAAACGCCTATGTCGGCCTCGCGAATGCTGCCACGCAAATGGGGATGTACAGCCATCAGTCCACCAATGTCGCATTGCGCAAGCAGGTGGACTTCGCTCTGCGAGAGCTGCGACGCATTGACCCGCATTCGGAAAACGCGAAGGCTGCACAAATTCTCGCTCTGCGCGTCGAGGGCAACAACCAGCACCTGATTGAAACAAAACTGCGCGACATGATTCTGGCCGGCAACGCGCCCGATTTCGCCCTCTCGCATTATTCCTCTCTGCTGGCGACGGCGCGCATGTACCGGGAAGCCGAGGCCTACTTGAGCCTGATTCCCGATGAGACCCCTTATCAGGTGTCCCCCGACGCCACGTGGGCCTATCGCGACACCATCGTGAAACCACAGGACCTGATTGCCATCAAAAAGCAGCAACTGCTTGAGCGGCCGGCACACCTGGGGATTCTTGGCAGCTTGGCACGCAGCTATGCCTTTCTCGGAGAAGCCGATTTGGCAAGGCACTATCTCGCGCAACAAATGGAGGTGGACTCCGAGGGTCCCTCATCCATGCTGAGCCAGGTGATTATCAGTGCGCTGTATGGCCACTCCACCCTCGAGGGCGACCGCTTCGAAGCCGAGAATAACAACAACCCGGATTTCAATTTTGCCTTCGGCGTGAAAGCCTTCGTGCAGGGAAATGTGGAGGAAGGCATCGCACGCTGGCATGCGCTTAGTCCGGCCGAGACGCGCCGTCTATACGGATGGCTAAGTTATGCGGTCATTTTCTTTCCGGACGCCGTGCTGGAGGATTCCCGCTACCACGAACTGCTCGATGAACTGGGACTGGGCATTGCGTGGCAAAAGCACATGATGGAAAGCGTGATGAAAATGGCCAAGGTCACCGGGATTCCGCTCAGCGAGGAATCGCGGGCGGCGTATGCACAGGACAAAGTCCTTACGCGGAACAACCTCTGGAATCACGAGGAAATTTGCTATCTGTGTGCTCGCAACACCGTCTCCAGCCTTTCTCCAATGGACCACGCTCCTCACTGAGCCCCCTCTCACGCCCTTTTGGCACCCCGAGTCTTTTAGGAGCAATTTTGGAGGCTTTCAGGAGGACGCCTGCGCCGGCACAGGGAATAATGCCCGCTGCCTTCGACAGAGCTCTTTCAGGATGAACGGGTCTGTCGGTAAAAGCACCGGAGCGTCAGTGTGTGCTTATGCGTGCTTTTACAATTTCTACGGTAACTCCTTTGAAAAATTGGGCACATCTCTGCGCACCCCTCTCCATTTATCAGAGATGCTTAGCACGGGAAGCCTGCATGAGGCTTCCCGTTTTTTTACGGAAAGGGGGCTGTGTCACACTTTGACACATTCTTGGCAGCCACGCCTTTAGACCGGGCAGGATGTCTTCGAGTAGCACCTATCCTTCGTTACCCTTTTTTTCCATCAAGAGATGCGCAATGCCCACTTCCTCAAAGATTTCACCGCGCGCCTGATATCCGTTTGCTTCGTAAAACCCGCGGGCAGATACGCGGGCATGCAGCTGAAAATGCCGGGCACCGCGTGCGTGCAGATACGCCTCCACATGACGCAACAGCAGTGAGCCTATCCCCTGTTTTTGCAACGAGGGCGCCACTGCCATTTGACGAATTTTCCAGTTTCCACCTCCCATTTCGCGGGTTGAGACGCAGGCAATCAAGAATCCGTCAGCCTGAAGAAATCCGAAATGCCCCTGCAAATGCTCGCCTTCCAGATCACTCTGGTCCAACTCCCTGCCCAGGGGGTAACGCAACACAGCATTGCGCAGGTCGAGAGCCTGACGGTACAAAGGGGATCCGAAGGCAATGACCTTGAGCTCCCATTCAGACGCCGTTTTTTTTGAACCACTCATCACACATCCCCTTACAGTACGCCGTCACGTTGACATCATTTGTCCTTGTGAACGGGCGACGGATATCTCCCGGTCTGCTGTGGCAAACCTTGCGCGCTTTCGCTTCAGGTTTTCATTTCAGTGCTGGTATAGTGAGCGCCCGACTGACTGCACGACAAGCCACATTCCACAAAAAAACGCGCGAGACCTTCTCAGCCTGTGCCAGGCCACGAGAGGAGAGACTCGCCATAAAGGAGAAAGACCTCATGCGTCGAACACGCCACCTGAGTGCCGCCATTGCGCTGGCAATTCTACACAGCCCCGTGTATGCCCAGAATGACAACGCCGCCCTGGCGATTCTGGTGCCCGGCGGTGGCACCTACAGTCGCAGCATTACCACCTCCTCAGAGCAAGCGCAGGCGTTTTTCGATCAGGGCTTGCGCATGGCTTGGAGTTTTTATTTTCCGGAATCGATTGCGTCCTATCAGGAGGCCTCCCGCCTCGACCCCAACAGCCCGATGCCCTATTTCGGACTGGCACATGCGGCAGGACCGAACCCGAACAGCCGTTACCAGAATTTGCCGGACGATCCTCAGGGTGCAGGGCTTGCTGCAATTCGCAAGGCACTGGAGCTGGCCAACAATGGCAACGCAAAAGAGCGCGACATGATCAATGCGCTGTTCGTGCTTTATAACAAGGATGCCATCCCCGATTCACGTCAGCGCGATGCCGCGTATGTGGATGCGATGCGCACCCTGAAAACCCGCTATCCCGAAGACGCCGATATCCACACAATCTTCGCGGAAGCGTACATGAACACCACGCGCTGGGATTACTGGGAGCCAGACGGGTCGGCCAAACCGGGTACCGCTGAGGCGCAGGAAGCCCTCGAAACCGCCATGCGGCTTGACCACGATCATCCCGGTGCCAACCACCTCTACATTCATTTGATGGAGGGGTCGTCACAGCCCGAATTGGCCATGCCAGCCGCTCAAAAGCTGGAGGCTACGGTGCCCATCTCCGGCCACATGGTGCACATGCCCGGTCACATCTACCTGCGCGTCGGGGAATACGAGAAAGCCATCGACATCAATGAACGCTCCCAGATTGTGGATCAGCAGTTCGCCGAAATCTGGGGACAGACCAACTTCCCTAACATCGGCACCTATGGCCTCTCTCACAAATCGCACGCCCCTCATGCGCTCGATTTCGTGCGCTACGCCAACATGCTGCAAGGCAATTATGCAGAAGCCTCTGCCGCGGCCAAAGAAGGCGCCGCCAGCGTTGGCATCGCCGTGGAAGCCGTTAACCGGGGCCAGAAGCGCATTGTGCACTCCTGGATTATCGACAAGGTCTTCGGCAAATGGGACACCATTCTGAACACGCCGCAGAGCCATGGCGGAACGCCCTATCTGGATGGCATGTGGAGCTATGTCAAAGGCAGCGCGCTGGTAGCCACCAATCAATTGAGCGCAGCCGATGCGGAATTGGCCAATCTGCGCAAGCAGGCACTGAACCCGAACGCGAACAGTGCCGGTGTTAGCCCGACTCCCGCCGACCACATCCTCACGCTGGCGGGGTTTGCGCTGGAAGGGGAAATCAAGGAGGCACGGGGAGATCTGTCAGGAGCCATCGCCGCCTATTCACGCGCGGTGGAACTTCAGGATGCGAACAATTACACCGAGCCGCCCGACTGGACGCAGTCCATCCGTCTGTACCTTGGCGCGGCATTGCTCGAGGCCGGGCGGGCCGCCGACGCGGAAGCCGTTTATCGCAAGGACATGGAGTGGAACCAGCAAAACGGCTGGGCGACCTTCGGTCTGGGACAGGCGCTGGAAGCGCAAGGCAAAGACCAGGAAGCCGTCATCGTCAAACGTCAGTTTGAGAGCCTGTGGCGCAATGCGGATGTGACGCTGACGCGCTCACGCCTGTAAGCGCGCAGAGGCGGAGACATTCATGCCCTATGCGTTCGGTTTGCGCCTTCTGCACTGGATCATCGCGCTTTGCGTGATGGTCCTTGTGCCCGTGGGACTCATGATCGAGGCGCGCACAGAGGCAAATTTGTGGGACGCGCTCACCAATTTGCTCTATGGGATTCACAAGGCCGTCGGGTTCAGTGTCCTGCTCCTGATGGTTGCGCGCATCGCGCTCAGACTCCGTCACGCCACTCCCCCCTACCCGGCAACGCTGACACGCCTCCAGATTCGCGTGGCGAAGGGACTTCACTTCCTTCTCTATGGGCTACTGCTCGTCGTTCCCCTGCTCGGGTGGGCGGGCATTACGGCGTTTCCTGCCCTGATCGTGTTTCCAGGCCTTGATCTGCCGGCGATGCCAGGCATTCCGCAAGATCAGGCGCTGGCGGAAACCTTGTTCGGCATCCATGGCACATTGGCGCTCCTGCTGGCGACGCTCGCCATCGGGCATATCGGCGCCGCCTTGTGGCACGTGGTGAAACGCAAGGATGAGGTGTTTGCCCGCATGGGGTTCGGGTCTTCGGAAAAAAAGCATCGCCCGCAGTGATCTGCTCGTCCCGCAGAGCCGTAATCATGGGTGCTACTCAGTGTCATTCATTCTTCAAGTGAGGCCGCTTCCCCAGGTGGCTTCACTTTTTTTTGCCTACAGCGCCGGGCACCGGCGGAAGGGAAAGTCAGAAGCAGCGGGAATCTGCTTCTGACTCAATCATCCTTCTTCTTCATTGCAATCCCGTGTATCGAATTCTTGTTATGAAATGTCACCGAGGATCAGTGAACGGACAGAGTCGATGACTCCGGGCTTGCGAGTTACTCCGTGCGTGGCACAAAGCTGAACTTCACGTTCGTGCGTACCGGCACGGCAATACCGTTTTCCACCACTGGCTCGAACTGCCAGCGCGAAATCGCATTCAGTGCGGCTTGTGAAAATTGACCGGAAGAGGCTTCGGTCACTGCGGGGGTTTCAACAGACCCATCGGGAGCGACAGTGAATTCCAGCGTCACATACCCATCAATGCCGCTCATGTCGGCGAAGAGGGGATAATCGGGCGCCACGCGCTCGACCACAGTTAACTGGGTGCTGCTGACATACTTGGACATGTCATCGGCAGAGGCAGAAACAGCGGCCAGGCCAGCGCTCAACGCGGTAACAGAAACAGCCAATCGACGGAGCGTAAGAGTAGTCATATCAAACCTCGGATATCTCAATGAGTGGGGGTGTCGTGTCGCGCGCAAGCGTCACTGGAGAGGATCGGTCTCTGCTTGCTCGGCGCGCACACCAAGTCCATTGCAAGCCGCGGGCCAATTTTTATTTTTCAATATTTTCAGAGGGTTAGCATTTTTCACCCTACCAAAAACTGAGTGACGCCTGCACTGGAAAAAAGCAGCGCGTTCCAATTTTGTGCAAAATGGTAACGTTTTTGTGTGAAAAGGTAGCATTCAACGGGCATGTTGATGCCTGACAGCCGATCCCGCGCGCAATAAAAAAGGGAGCTTGCGCTCCCTTTCCGTGATTGGCGGGTTCCAATGGAACCTGTGCACCGTGCGTTATCCGAAGGAAATGATCTCCTGGACACCGACTGCACCAAAGTCCATTGAAACCTGCGTTTGACCACTAGACATTGGATCACCTCCTTTTTCTTTATCAGTTGAAGAGCCTTGAGAGTACGCAGGCAGACACGAGGCTGTCAATGCACATTGTGAGAAAGCATGAGCGCGTCTTGTGCTCCCTCACGGAACCGGCGAACATGCGCCCACTTTGACCGCGGAACGCTCTCTGTCTATGGATTCCGAACTTCGCCGCATTGGCCAATGGGGTGCTGCGTCTGTGTTGCTGGCAGGCATCGGTTTTGCCCTCGCCGTATCGCCGGCGTTTGCCCTTCAGTGGACCATTATCACAACGCTTCTTTGGTTTCTGGTGTGGCACCTCAGCCAACGCCGCCTGCCTCTCAATCGCCCGGCCGAGGGAGCGCCCCTGTATGCATCGCTCGGCCTCGCGAATCGGATAACGGTTCTGCGCGGGTTTCTGATTGCGCTGACCGGCGGTTTCATTGGTCAGGCAATCAACGACACGCTGCTGATCTGGATTCCCGCCTTCCTGTATTCGCTTGCCGCGATTCTGGACCGCGTCGATGGGTATGTCGCGCGACGCCAGCGGCACACCAGCCTGTTGGGCAATGCGCTGGACACCGTTTTCGATGCGCTCGGGCTTCTCATTGCGCCGCTGCTCGCCGTCGATGTGGGCAAGGCTCCTGCCAGTTATCTGATGGTCAGCGCCGCCTATTACCTCTTTCATCTGGGACTGCGCTGGCGCACGCAGCACGGCAAACCGGTGTACCCGTTGGTGCCCAATACCCTGCGCCGCACACTGGCGGGATTTCAGATGGGCTATATCGCGGTCGTGTTATGGCCTCCCTTTAACGCTGCCGTCACGGTACCGGCCGGATTCGCGTTCATGCTGCCTTTGCTGATCGGATTTGCCGTGGACTGGGGCGTGGTCAGTGGTCGAATACGCGCGACGGAACCCCCGCTCACCACCTTCTTCACGCACCTGGCGCGCGGGAGCGAATCCCTTCTGCAACCCTGCCTGCGCGTGCTTGGCGCGGGAGCACTCGGGTGGATACTTTTCCAACACGAGATCGGCACTCTCGCGGCAGTGGGATGCGGCACGGCCGCCCTTGCCCTGTTGCTGGGGATCGGCGCCCGCATCGCTGCTCTCGCCGTGTTGGTGATCCTGGCGCTCAGCGCGGATATTCCCACAGACTCCGACGCGGTTATGTGCCTGCTCTGGGCCAGTGTCGGTGTTCTGCTCCTGGGCGGAGGGCGCGGCAGTCTCTGGCGATGGGATGATCACTGGGTCACCCGACACGATGGCGCATCATGAGCCGCAGCATCTGGCTCAGCCTTTTTCTGTGGTGCCTGTCCGCCGGTCTGGCAGGATGGGTGATGCGTGACATTTCCTGGTCGACACTTGGGATGGCATTTTCCCGCGTCAGCACGCCGCAGGCGCTGGCGTGGGGAGGGCTCAATCTACTCGTGATGGCCTTGTCCACCCTGCGCTGGCAGGTGCTTCTGCACGCACTCTCCGGTCAGGTGTCTTTTCTTGCCTTGTTGGCGGTACGCCTTGCTGGTCAGACGATCAGCTTCATCACCCCGGGACCTCAGTTTGGCGGTGAACCTCTGCAGGTCTTCTGGCTGGCGAAGGGACAGGGCCTTGCGTTGCACAAGGCGATCGTGAGTCTTGGTCTCGACCGGATATGCGAGTTGTGGGTCAATCTGGCCGTACTGGTGATGGGCGTGCTCATCATACTGTCCTTCGGCATGCCGATGGACGAGTGGTTCCAGCGACTGATCATTCTCAGTATACCGGTCATTCTGATACCAGGGTTGGTGATACGCGCTTTGCACGATCCTCGCAGCGGGCTTGAACGTCTCAAGCGCCTCAGCGAACGCTGGCTGCGCCACCCGCGATTACGCGCGTCGCCCCATCTCTGGGACACGGTCGAGTCAGATCTTCTCACGCTGCGCACCCAGCACGGCAGGCTCGTGCCGGCAAGCCTGTTACTCTCCCTGCTCGGCTGGGGCATGATTCTGGCGGAACTGGCGCTGTTGCTGGCGGTCGCGGGTGTCCCGCTGACCGTGTCATCCTTTGCACTGGTCGCTGTGTCGATCCGACTGGCCATGCTGATGCCGCTTCCCGGTGGCATCGGCACGATCGAGGCTGCCGTCCTGTGGTCCTTTCACTGGCTTGCCCTGCCTGTCGAGAGCGCCCTGATTCTCATCGCGCTTATGCGCACACGCGATCTTGCCATCCTGCTGTGCGGTGCAGGTGCGCTGGGAAGCCTGCGTCACCTTCGCTAGAGCCGCGGAAGCACACTGGCACCGCTGCCCGGCATAGGGCAGTATTGAAACCTCCATTCTGCTATCCGGAGCCCCTGCCATGCGCGCTTCCCTGACTCTTGTGCTGCTCGCCAGCCTGTGTGCCTGTTCTCGTGAAGTCCCCCAGCCCTCTGAGTCCGAGGCGTTTGACTGGCTCCTTGCGGGAGGCACGCTGTATTCCGGGGATGGCAGCACCCCGCGAGCAGGAGACGTGGGCATACGCGATGGCCGCATCGTGGCACTCGGCGACGATCTGCGCGCGCATCCTGCGACACACGTGCTCGACGTGGCGGGGCTTGCCGTCACACCCGGATTCATCGACATCCACAGCCATGCCGTGGGCAGTGACCGCTCGGATGATCTTTACCGCTGGCCGGATGCGCAGAATCTGATCCGGCAGGGAGTGACCACGGTGATCGGAGGTCCCGATGGCGACTCTCCGCTGCCGATTACCGATACCTTTGCCGCGCTGGAGGCAGTGGACCCGGCAGTCAACTTCGGCACTTTTGTCGGCCATGGATCGATTCGGGCGCTGGTTGTAGGGGAACAGGACCGTCCGGCAACGGAGGAAGAATTGGCGCTCATGGAGGAACAAGTTCGCCTTGCGATGGAGCAAGGTGCCTTTGGTCTTTCTTCCGGCCTCATCTATGCGCCGGGCCGCTTTGCGGGCACGGAAGAAGTGATTGCCCTCGCTCGCGTGGCCGCACAGTTCGGCGGCATGTATATCAGCCATATGCGCGAGGAGGGTCTCGCGGTCCTGGACAGCGTGGCCGAGACCATCCGCATCGGCGAAGAGGGCGGACTGCCTACCCAGATTACCCATCACAAAATCGTCGGGGCGCCCATGTGGGGAAGTTCCGCCCAGACTCTCGCGATGGTCGATGAGGCGATCGCCCGGGGCGTGGATGTCTCCATTGACCAATACCCTTACACGGCATCGGCCACCAGCCTGACCATTCTGTTTCCGGGATGGAGCCTCGACGGGGGCCGGGACGCCCTGATTGCGCGGATGGAGGATTCCGTGCAGCGCCAGCAGCTCAAAGCGGAGATCGTGCGCAACATCGAGGTCGACCGCGGCGGGAATGACCCGGCGAATGTGGTGATCGCCTTGTGTCCGCACGACGAAACACTGAACGGCCTCAACCTCAGCGAGATTCTGCGCCAGCGCGAACGGGACGCCAGCAAGGAAAACGCGGCCGACTTGTTGATGGAACTGGTGGCGGCAGGAAACTGTGACGCAGTGTTTCATGCCATTGACGAGGACGATGTACGCGCCATCATGCGTCATCCCCGCACGATGATTGCGTCGGACGGCGGCGTCATGGGCCCTACCGACCGCATGCCGCATCCGCGCAACTATGGCACCTTTGCGCGGGTACTGGGTCACTATGCTCGCGACGAGGGCGTTCTGGATCTGCCCACCGCGATCTCCAAAATGACGACATTGCCCGCAGACCGTCTGGGACTTGCCGATCGGGGACGCCTGGAAGTGGGAGCTGTCGCGGACATCGCGGTACTGGACCTGAACACGGTGATCGACACCGCCACGTTTGAGTCCCCGCATCAATACGCGCTGGGAGCCCGCCATGTTCTTGTGGGAGGCGAGGCGGTGTTGCTGGACGGGGAAATGACAGACAAGCGCCCGGGCGTCATCCTGCGCGCCGCCGCCCCCCGCTAGCAGGCCGCTGAATGCTCAAACGCCAAAGGGCTGGCGATACGCCGCCCAGCACTGGGCGTTCTCCCACAGTTTCACCTGCAGCATGCCACTGCCCGGGGGCGAAATCTGCGCCCCTATCTGCTGGCACAGAATCCGACTGAAGTGTTCCAGGCTCGGGTTGAGGCCGGCGAACGCCGGCTGATCGTTCAGATGCGCATCCCGGTACTGCCCTACCACGGTGGTCAACACCGCTTCGATTTCCATGATATCCACGAGATACCCGTGCTGATCCAGCGTGGGGGCCTCTATGCTGAACTCCAGCACGTAGTGGTGGGCATGGGGAAAATTTTCGGCGCCCCAATCGCCCCCGATCAGGGTATGGCGGGCAATGAACTCACGGGTAACGGCAACGGTGTACATGGCATTTCCTATTCAGGGAGAAATGGATGGGTAGACAAAGACTGCCTGCAGGATTTCGCCCGGGGCGCGGTCCAGGGTCTGATAAACGGTGGCAGCCTCCTCAAGGGGCACCCGCTGACTGATCAGCACCGAAGGGCGAATTCGGCTCAGCATGTCCCAGGCGGTATCAAAGCGTCGCGCCTTGTCCCAGCGACCGGTGAGCGCTGGCGCGAGGGTGCTGACCTGGCTGGTGCGAATACTCAGGCGGTTACGATGTGCCGCACCGCCCAGGATCACTGGCGCTGACTTGGTGCCGTACCAGCTCCCTACGATGATTCGGCTGGCAAACCCGGCAAGCTCGATGGCCAGATTCAAGGCCTCGGGGACACCGGTAAGTTCCAGGATGAGATCGGCATCGCCCGCCTGCCCGCGCGCCGATGCGTCCGGCGACAGGACACTTGTCACCCCGAGGGACTGCGCCACGCGGCGGCGCTCGGGAACATGATCGAATGCCAGCAACGTGTCGAGCGGAAACCGCGACAGCAGCGCGCAGACCAGTTGCCCCACAATCCCTAGCCCAAGCACCGCGACGCGCTCGCCCAGCAGCGGCTGTGCATCGTGCACCAGACTCACGGCGGTTTCCATATTTGCCAGAAACACGGCGTCTTCCTGCGCGATGTCGTCGGGCAGCGGAATGAGGTGCTCGGGGCGCGCGAGCACATGGCTCGCATGGGGGGCGAAGACGAAGACGCGCCGCCCCTTCCAGAACGGGTCCACGCCGCTGCCAAGGGCGTCAACCTCGCCGACCGCTGCATACCCGTATTGGAGCGGATACTGCGTGCTGTGCTGCATCCCGTCGAGAGTCTCATCCAGCGCCAGTGTCTGGGGCACCTGCCCCCGATACACTAGCAATTCGGTGCCTGCACTCACGGCCGAGCAATGCGACCTGACCCGCACCTGTCCCTCGCCGGGCATGAGCAGGGGCACCGAACGCACCGCCACCTGACCGGGCGCTTCAAACCACAGTTGCTGCGTTTTTGGTGCCGTCATTGCCGACTCTCCGTTCCGTAATCCAGCTCTCCCCAAATGATCAGATCATCTTGCAGGCGCGCGCTTTCCACCGACGTGAGCCGGGGAATCTGTTCCTGCCGCGCATAGCCCAGCGCATCGACTGCCTTGTATCCCCCGACAAATCGTGGCGCCAGCGTGAGAACGACTGCGTCGGCAAGGCCCGACTTCAGGAAGCCCTGAATGACGCGCGCGCCCCCCTCCACCATCAAGGTACGAATGCCGCGCTGCCATAACACCGACAAGACGGCGGACAGCTCCAGCACGCCGTCGCGGCCTGTGGGCACCACAATGCGCTCTATGTCATCGCGCGGGTTTGCCATCGTTGCTTCCGAGGTAAACACCCAGCAGCGCT
Source organism: uncultured Klebsiella sp. (assembly GCA_964538025.1). Lineage (GTDB taxonomy): Bacteria > Pseudomonadota > Gammaproteobacteria > Pseudomonadales > Pseudohongiellaceae > UBA5078. The sequence continues at coordinate 48,788 of CAZICZ010000009.1, forward strand.
GATGCCCGGTGCTGACCCGGGCGTGGGCGGGGAGGCGTCCCCGGCTGTCGAGCACGATCGGCTGGGGACTGGCGCCGCTGCACTCTCTCACCGTGAGCTGGGGATCATCGGCAAGCACAGTGCCGATACCGACCAGAATGCCATCGTGCAGGCTGCGCAGCCGGTGGGTAAGGGTCAGGGAGTCGCGATTGCTAAGGATCAGTGGTTCGCCGGCACGCAGGGCCAGGCTGCCGTCCAGACTCTGGGCATAACACAGCGTGACCCACGGCCTCCCGGCATTTGCGTGGCCGGCGCGATGGGCGTGCACCCAGGCACTGAGTTGGTCGTTCAGAGTCGCTGACATAGCGGCGAATGGTATGTCGCGCCCCCCTATTAGGCAAGGCAACTTGCCTCTGGGAATCCCGCAGATGACAGGTCACAATAGGCGCCTTGACGTGCAAGGAGCCCGCGTGAAAAACCCTCTTTATTTTGCTATTCCCGGCGAGCTTTCGACCCGCACCGGTGGCTATGCCTATGACCGCCGCCTGATCGAAGAACTGAGCGCCCGGGACCTGAACGTGACCGTGCTGGCCTTAAGTCCCCGCTTTCCATTTCCCGATGCCCATGATCTGGAGGCAGCCGATGCCACTTTCGCATCGCTGCCCGATGGCGCGGTTGTCCTTGTGGATGGGCTGGCCTTTGGTGCGATGGAAGAGATTGCCCTGCGCCATGGATCACGGCTGCGCTTCATTGCCCTGTGTCACCACCCGCTGGCACTGGAGAGCGGGCTTTCGGATGCCGACTGTGACCGCTTTCTGTTGTCCGAGGCGGCAGCGCTTTCGGTGGCGCGTGCCATTGTCGTCACCAGTGATGAAACCAAGCGCATATTGAAGACCCTGTTTTCGACGCCCGACTCCAAGATCCTGGTCGCCCTCCCGGGCACGGACGAAGTGCCCTTTGCTCCCTGTGAAGGCAACCCCCCGGTGGTGTTGTGCGTGGCCACGCTGACCCGCCGAAAAGGCCACGACGTGCTGATCGAGGCGCTGAGTCGCCTGCGTGACCTGCCGTGGCAGGCGCGTTTTGTCGGAGGCGATACCTTCGATCCAGGCTGGGTCAGCCACCTGCACGAGCGCGTCGCGGCGGCGGGCCTGGAGGCGCGCATTTACTTTACCGGAAGCCTGGAGGACGTGACTGCGGAATACCGCAAGGCAGATCTGTTCGTGCTGCCGACCCTTTACGAAGGTTACGGCATGGTCATCGGAGAAGCGCTGGCACATGGCCTGCCGGTAGTGACCTCCGACATCGCTCCGCTGAACAGCGTTGTGCCGCGTGACGCAGGTGTTCTGATCCCTCCAGGGGATGCAGGCGCCCTCAGCAAAGCACTTGCAATCCTGTTACAGCATCCGGGCGTGCGACAAAAACTGGGAGACGGGGCACGTCAGGCGGCGGCGTTGCTTCCCCGCTGGACAGACTGCGGGGCGCGTGTCGCCACCTTGGTGGACGTCATCGCACAGAGACGGGTCGAGACATGAGCGGCTTTTCTGTCTCTTGGCTCGATTTGCGGGAACCCGCCGACATGGCCGCCCGCGACAAGACGATCGCCACACGCGCACTTGGCGCGCTCGGCACGGGACGCATTCCGCTGATAGTAGACCTCGGCGCGGGCACCGGCTCCACGCTGCGGGCGCTTGAGGCTCTCTCCACGTCTGCGCTGCGCTGGCGTTTGCTGGATCACGATGCCGCCTTGTTGGCGACCGCCCATCTCCGCCACGGGGACAGCGGGCGGCTTGAAACCCAACAACTCGATCTCAGGGAGGTGGACGCTCTCCCCCTCGCCGACGCGACGCTGGTCAGTGCTTCCGCGCTTTTCGATCTGGTGTCGGCTGAGGTTGTGGACGCCCTGAGCACACGCCTGGCAGAGGCGGGCATCGGCCTGTACGCGGCGCTCAATTACGATGGCACGACCCAGTGGGAACCGGTACACCCCTTGGATAAGGCGGTACTCGCGGCTTTCAATGCAGACCAGCGACGCGACAAAGGCTTGGGTCCGGCGCTTGGGCCAGACGCAAGCGCCTGCCTTGCCGAGCGGTTCCGGGCACAGGGGTATGAGGTCGAGATGGCGCAGAGTCCGTGGCAACTCGGCCCCCAGGACGCGACGCTTGTCGCGGCACTGATAGAGGGGATCGCGTCCGCGGTCTCGGGCCGCCTCAGTGCGGAGGAGTGCGACCAGTGGCGGGCATTTCGGCTACAGCATGTGTCACAGGGCCGCTGCATTGTGGGACACACGGACCTTCTCGCTCTGCCTCCTCATAGAGACTAGAACGAAAACGTCTCAATGACGCGGTCCCTCACGTTATCCATGCGCCAGACGGGCGCATCGTCCGCCGGGAGCATGCCCGGAGTCCATTGCCAGTCCTGCACGGCGTCCATCACCGCGGGATCGCGGGCAATCAGATGCACCAGCACGTCGCGATTATCCGTATTGTCCGTCACATAGGGCATGGGCTGATGGTCACCGATGATCAGCATCACCAGATTTTCATCACCAAAGTGGGTGACATAGGACACCAGCGCATCGATTACATATTCCGCACACTCCCGATACTGCCGCAGCACCCTGTCGCGGTCCTGCCACACCACCTCTGCGGACTCCCCTGCGGTGGCCTGCGCATTGAACTCGCTGCCATCTCCCACCTCCTCCCAGGGGATCAGGGAGGGGACAGGGGTCCACGGCGCATGAGAGGACACCAGGGCGATTTCTGCCATGACCGGCGAGCGGTTCTGGACACTGCGTTCAAATTTCTGGAATTGCGCCAGCGTGAACTGATCCGGCATCGTCACGTAGTTGTAGGGCAAGCCTTTGTAGCCAAGTTCCGGCACTGTGTAGAGCGCCTCATACCCGAAATAGTCACCCTCCGGCCACGCCATGCCAATGGCGGGCATGACGCCGACGGTGCGCCACCCGGCTCGTGCAAAGAGACGCACCAGTGAGGGGCGCTCGCTCATCATGAGACTGTTGTAGCGCACCTGATTGTCAATCCACAGACCGGACAGTGCCGTGCCGTGGGCCAGCCAGCTGATCCCCCCTACAGTGGGCGATGTCAGATAAGCACTGCGCGCCGCGAACCCCGCCGATGCCAGTGTTTGAGTGGCCGCAGTCAGGTGCGGGCGAAACGCCTGCGCGTACTCCTGCTTGTCCACAAGCGTGCGGCCGTAAGACTCGACAAACACCACCAGCACATCCTTGCCCCGCAACTTGCCGAACAGGTCCTCCCCCGGTGTCTTTGCATAGACATCCTGATCGACGATGCCGCGGAATTCGCGCAGATCCACCAGGCTCTCGAGCACACCGTGCCCGTGCCACACCAGCTGATCGTGAAAATAGCGCGATGCCCGGGGCCAGCCCGCCGCCGAAAGCACTCCCCAGAGCACCACGCCCAGCACCATCACACCCGTCCAGTGCCGCGGGTGGTGTCGCAGCCTGTTTCGCCAATGCGCCAACACGAGATAGGCGAGCCCCCCCAGGACTAGCAAGAGGACAAGTGCAAGCAGGGCCGCCAGGAATGCGCCTATGTCTCCGACAGACGTGCTGAGGAAATGATAGGCATCCGACAGGGCGGCAATGTCAAACACGGGATTGAATGCGCGGGAGAACACCTGAAAGGTGACCATGTCTGCCACGCGCAGCAGCATGCCGAGCGTCAGGATGATGGCGAGCACCACGGACAGGCGTTGACCGGCGCGTCCGGGCACCAGAAGCGCCAGACCGAACACAAAGAATTCGATAGGCAAATACAGATAGGTTTTGTGATCAAACCAATCGAAGCGATTGGGAAATACAAACGCCGTCCACAGGACCCCCACGGCCACCACGCTCAGCAATGCGGGAAGCCCCGGGAAGACTCTGATGCGGGGAGCAATAGGCGGCATGGCGACTCCGGCAACGGGACGATTCCCTAGAGCTGGGCCTCAATGGCACGCAGAAAAGCTGGGGAGTCTGGTGCATCGTCGCTATCAAAATGGGCGAGCACTTCACCGTCCTTGCTGATCAGGTATTTGTTGAAATTCCAGCGCGGCTCACCCTGTTGGGCCAGTTGTCTGAAGATCGGGTGCGCGTCGGCCCCCTTTACCCGGATCACCGACGTCATGGGAAAACTGACGCCATAGTTGATGAAACACATCTCGGCGATCTCTTCTGCGCTGTCGGCTTCCTGGTTGAAATCATCGGAAGGAAACCCGATCAGCACCAGGCCACGGTCTTTATAGGTTTGATGCAACGCCTCCAGCGTTTTGAACTGCGGTGTATACCCGCAGAAACTGGCCGTGTTGACGATCAGCACAGTCTTGCCCGCCGTGAGCGCACACAGATCGTGCTCCGCAGAGCTGTTCAGCTTGCCGATGGTGTGATCCAGCCAGGGCGCACAGGCCGTCGCCTCGGCGACTTCGTCCGCCTGAGCAGACACGAAAGGCAACGCGAGCAGAAGCAGGGAAAGCAGCAGTCGGTTCATGGGAAAATCCTCCAAGGGGTGGGGAGTGGTACGCGGGCATAGGCCGTCTGGATCGGCGAACAGGCGGGAGAGATTATGAGAGCGGCACCGGCGGTGGTGCAAGAAATTCGTGGTCAGGCAGCATTCCCGGAAAAGAATGCTGCCTGGCACAGGCTCAGGGCTGCAGCGTCACGCGTTGTACGCGCCAGTTGCCCAGTTCGCCAACCAGCAGTTCATTCGGCACTTTGCAGTCAATGGCATTGACGGTGCCAAACTCCCCGATGTTTTTGCCTGCCTTGCCGAATTTGCCCAGAATGCGGCCATCCAGGGTCATCTGGTATATCTCGCCAGCGACATCCAGATCGTTGGGCGGATTGGAGTTGGAGACATACAGACGAGGATCGTTGCCCGGGGTGATACAGATCGCCATCGGGGCACCGAAGCCTGTCATCTCGCGCTGGAAATCCCCGTTGGTGTTGAACACCTGGATGCGGCGATTGCCATAATCGGCCACATAGAGATTGTCATTCGCATCGATCGCGATGCCCTGGATCACATTGAACTGGCCTGGGCCGGTCCCGCGCTCACCCCAGTTTTTCACCCAGCGCCCTTCGGAATCGTATTTGGCGATGCGCGCATTGCGAATGCCGTCCGCAACGTAGATGTTGCCCTGCGAGTCCCAGGTGACATCCGTGGGGCCCTGGAATGATTCGCCCTCAGACCCTTCCCCGCTGCGCAGTTCAGTGGCGGGCTGGGGCAGACGCATGGCTTCTGGCTTGCGACTCAGGACCATGATGATGCGGCCCTGCGGATCAAAGCGGAAAACCTGGCCGGACATCTGGTCCACCGCCCACACATCGTCATTGCGATCGATGCGCACTTGCTGGGCATACAGTGTGCCGTAGGAGTTCTGGCCGATCTCGCCCTGATACTGTCCCTGGGCGTTGAAGCGGAATATCCGGGCACCGCCGTGGGACACATAGCGCGACGTGCCCAAGGAAATGGTCGGGTTGCCGGTACGGGTGTAGACGTAAATCTCGTTGCGGGAATTGCGCGCTACGCCGGCTGCCTCGCCCATGTGAATCTCGTTGGGAAAACCGCCAAGTGCATCAACGGCCTGATAGCGAATCTCCGGAACCTGCGCCTGCACCTGCAGACTGGTGGCGGCCAACACGCCCATCGCCAACACTGTTTTCATTCTTTTTTTCATGTTTGTCTCCTGACTGCTCATTGGCAGCCTTACCTGGATGGATTAGCGTGATTGGGGTTCTGCGGCGACATGTATTTTCTGCACGCGCCAGGCGGAAATTTCCCCCACGATCAACTCCGTTGGATCAGAACATTCCATGCCGTGCACGGTCTGGAATTGTCCCGGCTCCTTGCCCGCACGACCGAACTTGCCAATGATCGTGCCATCCAGTTCCATCTTGTAAATTTCACCGGTGATGTCCCAGGACGCCGCCGGGTTGCTGTCCGGGTTGGAGTTGGAGACAAACAGGTATTGGTGCGGCCCCTTGGAGATGCAGATCTCCCAGGGATTGCCCACGTTCTCATACATGGCCTTGAGTGTCAGATCGGGGTTGTAGACCTTGACGCGTGCATTGCCGCGATCGCCTACATAGATGTTGCCCTGGTCATCGGAGGCAATGGTATGGGGCGTGTTGAACTCATCCACGCCTGCGCCACGGGCGCCAGACCCGACCTGCCCGACGTAGTGACCGTCCGGGGTGTATTTCACGAGTCGGTGATTCGTGTAGCCATCCGTGACGAAAATATTGCCTTCGGTGTCCCATGTAACGTCTGTTGGTCGCGCGAACAAATAGCGCTCATCAGGTCCCGCCCCGCCGGGCATTTCATAGGCCCCGTTGACCGCAGGAGGCCGATACCCCAGGACCATCGTCACCCGCCCTTCCGGGTTGAACTTGATGACCTGGTTGGAGCCTTCGTCGACGGCCCAGATATTGTCGTCTTTATCCACGCGCACCTTGTGGGCGAACTCCAGTCCATAGAGCCCAGCGCCGATCTCGCGGACATAGTTGCCGTTCTCGTCGAACTCAAACAATTGGGTATCCTGGGAACGGGTGTAGACATACAGATGTCCCTTGGAGTTTTTGGCGACGCCGAGCACCTCTCCAAAATACATGCCGGGAGGAAGCTTGATAAACCCTTCTTCGGGGCGCATTGGAATTTCCGGTACATTTGTTGCCAGTGCGGCTGACTGGGCGTGCACGGATCCTGTCCAGGCAATCAATACGCTGGCGGCGAATGCCGTGACCTGCCATCTGGAACGACGCTTCATGGGGTTCTCCCTGTTATTATTGAAAGTGCGAGCAGTTCTACGAGCGCCACCCTGCAAAGTCAAGTGATTAATTGTGCACCGGGGATGGCGTGAGACAAGCCGAATCGCTCCTCATTATGGCGACAAAAAAAGGGTGTTCGCGCTCCCGTCGCTGGTGTATAAAGCACCGTTTTACCTCCCCCCTGCACTGCCGCCAATCGAGACGTCCGCCATGAGAGATTTAACCCAGGGTTCTATCCCCCGCATCATTGTCAGCATGGCCACTCCGGTAGCGGCCGGCATGATTTTTCAAACGCTGTATCTGCTGGTGGATCTCTACTTTGTTGCCGCGCTGGGAGATGACTCCGTTGCCGGTGTCGGTGCCGGGGGCACCTTGATGTTCATGATCATGGCCCTGACCCAGATTCTGGGCGTCAGCGCCGTCGCCCTCATCTCCCAGGCGGTGGGTCGCAAGAATCAGGAGGACGCCAATCTGGTGTTCAACCAGTCGCTTGTCGTGGCGATGATCTTTGCCGTGCTGACCTTCGCCGGGGGCTATCTTGCTGCGGACGCTTATCTGGCCACCATCGCCTCCGATGAAGGCGCGCTGCGCGAAGGGGTGACTTTTCTGCATTGGTTCCTGCCCGGCATGGCCCTGCAGTTTCCCATGATGGCGATGGCGTCCTCCCTGCGGGCGACCGGACTGGTGAAACCCGGCATGGTGGTGCAGGTGCTGACGGTCGTGCTGAATACCATCCTCGCCCCAATTCTGATTGCCGGCTGGGGACCCGGCCCGGCCTTGGGCGTCTTGGGGGCGGGCCTCGCCAGCTCGATCTCGGTCGCTGTGGGCGTGTTGATGCTCACGTTCTATTTTGTGAAGCTGGAAAAGTATGTGTCTTTTCGCTCTGCCCTGTGGCGCCCGCGGCTCGATATCTGGAAGCGCATGCTGGGCATCGGACTGCCCGCGGGCGGCGAGATGGTGCTGCTGTTTGTGTATTTTTCGGCAGTGTACTGGCTGATTCAGGATTTTGGCGCGGCGGCGCAGGCGGGTTTCAGTATCGGCGGCCGCATCATGCAGTCCATTTTCATGCCCACCATGGCGATTGCCTTCGCCCTGGGCCCGATTGCCGGACAGAACTATGGCGCGGGACGCCATGACCGCGTCCGCGAAACCTGCAGCAAAGGCATTTTGCTAAGCAGCATCGTGATGCTGGTCGTGACCCTGTTGATGCAGTGGAAGTCGGACCTGCTGGTCGGATTCTTCACGGATGAAGAGGACGTGATCGAGGTGGGTTCCGTATTCCTGCAGCTGATCTCCCTGAACTTCATTGCACAGGGCATCGTGTTCTCGTGCTCGGGAATCTTTCAGGGGCTGGGCAATACCCGCCCCGCCATGCTCAGTTCATTGGCGCGTATTCTGGTGTTTCTGCCCTTGGCGGTATTCCTGAAATCCCAGCCGGGGTTCACCATCAACCAGGTGTGGTACGTGTCCATTCTTTCCGTCACGGCCCAGGCGGTCGTGAGTTACCTGCTGGTGCGGCGCGAGTTCCGCGTGCGCCTGCAGCCCGCCGCCTAGCGCCGCGGACTCACTGTGCAAAGCGCCCGGGTGTGCGGATGACGCCGGGCACGACGGGGGGCGGCAGTGCAATCTCAGGCATTCGCACAGTGACCGCCTGCGTGCCCCGTCGCTGGATGCCCCACAGATCCGGCTGTGCGACACTGCGATCCCACGCAATCCCCTGTCCCTCGAACTGCGGCACCTCGACGGTAGCCACCCAGTCCAGCGTGCTTCCCGCTGCAGGAATCTGCATCACGTAAATCTCTGGCCGGTCGTGTCCGCTCAGATAGAGATATCCGTCCGGCCCCCAGCTTCCCCCGGAGTTGCTCATCGGTGAAAGGCGTTCGAGCACCGCCGCGGGCAGCGTCCATTGCGCCAGAATCTGAAACCGGGCATCCATCTTGACGATCTGGGTGAACATCGTTTCCCCATAGGGACGGTGCCCTCCAAAAGGCACGCGGTCATAGTTGCCAAATGCCGCCCACCAGTGACCCTCGTGCCAGTCCAGCCAGGTCATCGAGCCCAGCAGAATACCGAAACTGTGCGTCCCCACATGCGCCATCGTCAGCGTATCCCAGATCTCCACCGAGCTGCTCATCGGCCACCCGGGGTAGTTGGAGTGTGCCGCATAGAGGCGTCCTTCGTGCACCACCGCACTGTCCAGATGGATCAGTGGTCCTGTGCTGTCCGAGCCCCCGTCCCATTGCAGCAGGGGCTCGCCGCTGCGCTTGTCATGCTTGGTGATGCGGAAATTGTTGACGGCATAAAACGCCGTGGCATCCACAGCGATGGCTTGCCGGGCGTCGAAGGTCGTGACCCGTGCCAGAATTTCCGCCTGATAGACCGGGGGAGTCGTGTCAGCCGAAACCGGTGTCGGATAAAACGCGGCGACCGCGAGGGCCAGCCCCCCTGCAAACAACAGTGCCCTGATCATGACGTCCCTCCCGATGGCGGTGAGATTGTGGCGCGTGTGCGGGAGAGTAGCATGCCCAGCTTGACAGCACTGGCGCCCCGCCCGAAAACTGCTTACAGTGCCCGCTCACCCTGTCGCCGCTCAGACGGAAACCACCGCATTGTCGACTCTCTTCGCACGCCTGAATGATCTTTTCGCCTTCATCCAACCCGTGTCGGATGCGGTGTGGCAGTTCCCACAACAATTTGCGTTTTATCGCGGCATTCCCGTTCTGGGCCAGATGTCCTTTGCCGTGCTGTTTTTGCTGGGCATGGGCTTGTATTTCACGGTGCGCACCGGGGTCGTCCAGACACTGAGCCTGCGCCGCGCCGTCCCCATCATGCTGCAGCGGCATCGGGGTGAAACCGGGCTCAGCGCCTTTGCCTCCTTCATGCTGGGGCTCGCCATGCGGGCCGGTCCGGGCAATATCGTCGGCGTGACGGGAGCCATTGCCGTGGGCGGGCCGGGCGCCCTGTTCTGGATGTGGGTTGCCGCCTTCTTCGGCATGTCGACGGCCTTTATGGAAGCGGTGCTGGCCCAGTTGTGCAAGGAACAGAACGGGCGCGAGTTTGTCGGCGGCCTGCCCTTCTATGGCCGGCATCTGCTGGGCGGTCACCGCAGCATTGGTCTTTTGCTGTCGGTCCTGTTCATTGTCTATGCGCTCTTCAACGTGCCGATCCAGACCTTCAATGTCTTTACCGCGATTGGCATGATGGCGGACACCGTCTCCGGCACGACCTCTTCGCGGCAATCGGCGCTGTATTACACCCTTGCCGTTGCGCTGGTCGCCTTGTGCGCCTACCTGATTCTGGGCGGGATCCGCCGGGTGAGCGCATGGACCAATGTGCTGGTGCCGGGAATGGCCGCCGCGTTCTGCACCATCTCCCTTGTGATCATTGCGCTGAACCTGCCACTGGTGCCCCTGTTCTTCACTGAGGTGCTGCGCGGGGCGTTTGCCCCCGATGCGCTGTTCGGTGGCGGCCTTGGCGTGGCGCTGGCAGAAGGTGTCCGTCGGGGCCTGATGTCAAACGAAGCAGGCCAGGGAACCATCACCATGGCGGCGGCGGTGGCAGACAACACGCACCCCTGCGAGCAGGGGCTGGTGCAGGGGCTGGGCGTGTTTGTGGACACGCTGGTGATCTGCACGCTGACCGGGTTCATCGTCGTCATCGCCCAGCAGTGGCAGGGCATTGGGGACCCGCAGCAGTGGGCACAGCTGAGCGCCTCGCGCCTCGGCCTTTATGTGGGGTCGGTACAAGCCCTGATCCCGGAGTCTGTGCAACGGCTCATCACCGTGTTCGTCAGTGCCTGCTATGCCCTGTTTGCCTTCACAACACTGCTGGGGATGATTTCCTTTGCTGAAATTTCGGCCAATTTTATCTCGCGCACGCCCCGCTTCATCGGGATGATCCGGGCGCTCGGCGCTCTGTGCTTTGTGCCCTTTGGCGCGCTGACCGTGCTGGCCGGGCTGGAGCTGGGCAATCTGTGGGCGATCTCGGACCTGAGCAATATTCTGATGGTCTACGTCAACATTCCCATTCTGCTGCTCGGCACGCCCGTGGTGCTGCGGCTGCTCGCGCATTACCGCCAGTACCCTGATCGACGTTTCGTGTCTGCCGATCTCGGCCTCATCACCCCTTACTGGCAGGCGCGCGACGCGGCGCCACCTGCCGCCTGAGGAATCCCCATGCCACTGACGCCCCGCTCGCCGTCCTTCCTGCATGCCCTGCTGTGTTTCGGCGGCAATTGCCTGATGATCTCAACGGGTCTGTTTGTCTTTTCCATCAGCCTGCACATCGTGCTGTTCTTCTGTCTTTTGTGGAGTGCCCTGCACGCCTGGCTCCTGGGACATGATTTCAGCGCCATCCGCGTGATGATGAACACGGGAATCAGCAACGCCCTGCCGGCGATTTACATCTTTGTGCTTATCGGGATGGTCATTGCCGCCTTTATGCAGAGCGGCACCGTTGCCGCGCTCATTTACCACGGACTGAACCTGCTCAGCCCTGGTCTGTTCCTGGCAGCCTCCCTGCTGCTGTGCAGCCTGATGTCTGTGGCCACCGGGACCTCATGGGGCACCGCCGGCACGCTGGGCGTCGTGCTGATGGGAATTGGCTCCGCCCTGCAGATCCCGCTGCCGCTGGTGGCGGGGACTGTGGTGGCCGGGGCTACCTTTGGCGACAAGCTCTCGCCGATTTCCGACACCACCAATCTGGCGGCCATGAGCGCCCACACCTCGCTCTATCGCCATATCGGCGCGATGCTCTACACCACTGTCCCGAGTTTTGTTCTCAGCCTCTTGCTGCTCAGTGCAATCGGGTTCTCCTATGCCGACAACCCGTTGCCGGTGGACACCATTGGCCGGATGCAAGAGGCTCTGGCATCCCATTACTCACTGTCTCTGACGGCCACCTTGCTGCCCCTGCTGGTCATGCTCGTGCTGAGCATGCGACGGCTGTCGCCCGAAATCAGCATGAGCGCCAGCATCCTGACGGCCGTTGCGGTGGCCGTGCTTTATCAGGAGCGCTCGCTGGTGGAGGTCCTGAACAGCCTCTGGAGCAACACGCCCGGACAAACGGGCATCGACAGCCTGGACAGCCTGCTTGGTCGCGGCGGCATCGCCAGCATGAGCTGGACGCTGCTGCTGTCCCTGATGGCCCTGGCCCTCGGCGGCATCCTTTACCACGCGGGCATCCTGCAGGCACTGCTCGCCGCCCTCATTGCTCGGGTGCAGCGCACGGTGACCCTGCTGGCCAGTACCATGGCCACCGGACTGGTGGGCAACCTCGGCATGGGGGAGGCCTATATCAGCATCATTCTCAGTTGCCAGCTCTTCCGGGAAGCCTATGCCCGCAAGCAGCTCGACCCCGCGCTTCTGTCTCGCTCGGTGGAGGAAGGCGCCACACTGAGCACCGGCCTGATCCCGTGGACGACCGCCGGGGCTTTCTATGCCAGCACGCTGGGCGTGTCGGTTCTCGACTATGCGCCCTACGCCTTTTTCAACTACCTGAATCCTCTCGTCTCGTTGGGGATGGCGGCCGCGGGACTTGGCCTTTTGCGAAAGGCTCGTCAGAATGCAGCGAAAAAATAGGCGAAGATAACGCCTGTCTCTCTCCATCATCAGGTTAATCACCATGCCCCTTAGCCGACGCCACCTGCTTCACTGGATTGCCACTTCCCCTTTGCTCAGCCTGCCGATGAGAGGCATGGCGCAAGAGGCCAATGCGCGCGAAGCGCGGATTGCCGATGTCATCCGGGAATATTCCGCGCAGGGGTATCACCGCACTGGGACGGCCGTGGACACGGTCAGCGGTGCATGGCTGGCGGACCGTATTCAGGCGCTGGGGGCTCCATCCTTTCTGGACCCGGTGCCTTTCGAGCGGGTGAATGTGATTTATACCAGCTTCGCCTTCGACGGCATGCTGATGGAGGGGGTGCCCCTGTATGACTGCCAGTACACCGATGTGGAAGGTGTCACGGGTGTGCTGGGTGCGCTGGACAGCGGTGCCGATATCGGGGTTCTCATGCTCCCGGCAACCAGCAGCAGCCCTGCCCATGAGCGGCTGGCGCAGGCGCGACGCAACCATGAGCACAAGGCCATCGTGGTGGTGACTGATGCAAGCTACCCGGCCGATGGCGTCGCCACCCTGAACGCGGAAGACTACCGCTCTCCCTTCGGCCCTCCGGTGTTGCAGGTCCCCAATCGGCACTGGAGTGCGATTCAGGCAGCGATGTCGGCAGGGGAAACCGGGACCGTCGTCGCGTTATGCGAGCGGGTTCCCGGGACGGCCTACAATGTCAGCGCGCGCATCGAGGGACGCAATCCTGATCTGGCACCCATGGTGATTGTGACGCCGCGCAGCGGCTGGTGGCGCTGTGCGTCCGAACGCGGTGGCGGCCTTGCCTTGATGCTGGAGCTGATGCAGGATTTGCTGGCCTCACAGCCTGCCCGCAGCGTGTTCTTCACGGCCAACTCCGGCCATGAGCTCAGCCATCTGGGCATGGACCAGATGATGGAGGAAAATCCGACGCTCGCCGCCGGGGCCAATCTCTGGATTCATCTGGGCGCCAATTTTGCTGCCACGGGCTCGCAGATCCGCCTGCAATACGCGCACGACGGTATCCGGCAAATGAGTCAGCGCCGCCTGCGGGACCTGCGCATGGAGCCCGATGTGGAGACGCCGCTTGGCACACGCCCGCTGGGGGAGGCCCGCAATATTCATGATGTGAACGGGCATTACTTGTCGCTGCTTGGCAGCAACCCGCTGTTCCATCACCCGGATGACCGCTGGCCCACGGCGGTGGATGTGAGTACAACGGCCCGCTGGGCGGAGGCCTTCTCACGCATCGTGTTGCCGCTGGCGCAGGCCTAGCGTCGGCGTCTCCGCCCGCGCTTCGGGACCGCTAAAAAAAAGGGCGATGCCTCTTATGGAAGCATCGCCCTTTTCCATTCGTGCTGGCTTAGTACCCGACAGCGGCACCGTCTCCGGCACGTGAATCGGATCCCCCGAGGAAGAGCCCACTGTCCCGATCATGGTACACGCCCATCGCTGTGCCCTGCTCGCCACGCGCACGCAGCTCGTGCCCCATGTCTTCATAGAGCGCCATGCTGTCGGTGGAGAAACCACTGCCCTCGAAGCTGGTGACATCCGGCAGCCATTGATGGTGGATGCGCGGCGCCTCCACCGCTTCCGCGATGTTCATGTCGAAGTCCACCACATTCATGATGGCTTGCAGCGTAGTGTTGATAATGGTGCGCCCGCCCGGGCTGCCAATCGCAAACAGGGGCTTGCCGCCACGCGCCACGATGGTAGGCGCCATGCTGGAGAGCATGCGCTTTTGCGGGGCGATCAGGTTCGGCGCAGTGCCGATCTGCCCGTTGCGATTGGTGACGCCGGGGACGGCATTGAAGTCACCCATTTCGTTATTGAGCAGATAACCCGCACCTTCCGCCACAATGCGGGACCCATAGCCGTTCTCCAGGGTATAGGTGAGGGAGACCATGTTGCCGTCCTTGTCCACCACGGAAAAATGGGTGGTGTCCTCACTTTCATAGACGGACGCGAAAGCCTTTTCATCGCTCACGGACGCCTTGGCCATGTCGATCGTGGCCCGCAGGCGTGCCGCGTAGTCCTTGTCCATGAGCCGGTCCAAGGGCATGCTCTCGTTGAAATCAGGGTCCCCTAAATGTTCCGCGCGATCCGCGTAGGCGCGGCGCATGGCCTCGGTGAGCAGGTGCAGATACTGCGCCGAATTATGGCCGTAGGAGCCCATGTCAAAGCCTTCCAGAATGTTCAGCATCTCGATCAGTGTCACGCCGCCGGAGCTGGGCGGTGGCATGCTGACGATCTCGTAGCCACGGTAGGTGCCACGCACCGGTGCCCGTTCGATCGCCTCGTACTTTTCAAGATCCTCTTCCGTGATGATGCCGCCGTTGGCGCGCATGAAGTCCGCCAGCATCTTGGCGTTCTCGCCCTTGTAGAATCCGTCGCGTCCCTGTTCCTGAATCAGCTGGAGGGTACGGGCGAGGTCCGGCTGCTTCCAGGTATCCCCCAGCTCATAGGGGCTGCCATCCGCCTTGAGGAAGACTTTGGCAGAGGACGGGTATTGGTCCCAGAACGACTGGTTGCTGCGAAAGCCGGTATACAGTTCCCAGGTGATGGGAATTCCGTCCCGGGCGAGCGCAACGGCAGGCGCAACGAGATCTGCCCACGGCAATTTGCCAAGGCTTTGATGGGCCTTGTACATGCCGGCCACGGTCCCGGGAACGCCTACTGAAAGCAGGGAGCGGTGATTGGAGTTGTTCACCACCTCGCCGTCCAGTCCGAGATACATGCGCTCCGTCGCCGCCAGTGGCGCCTTTTCACGGAAATCGAAGGTCGTGGCATGGCCATCTTCGCCGTGATAGACCATGAAGCCACCGCCACCGATGTTGCCCGCGCTCGGCCAGGTCACCGCCAGTGCGAAGGCTGTAGCAATCGCGGCATCCACGGCGTTGCCGCCCTGTTTCATGATGTTCACTCCGACTTCGGAGGCTGTTTTGGAGGCGCTGGCCACAATGCCGTTCTTGGCGCGCAAGGGTGTGCGCCCGCCGTCTGCATAGAGCGAAACGGAAAGCAGCAGGGACAACACAATAGCCAGCGTCCGGGTGAAAAAACGCATCTTCATGACGATATCTCCGGGGGTCCGGTTAGGATTGGAACTCACGTGCTGATGAGGCGTGTGCTTCCTCTAACAACAACGCGATGTACAGTTTTCGCAACAGGCGGGTAACGTTCCCAGGCTGACCATTGCCGATCTGCTTGCCGTCCAGTCGGACGATGGGCATGACGATCGTGGTGGCGCTGCTCAGAAAGGCTTCGTCAGCTGCGAGTGACTCTTCCAGTGTGAAGGCCCGCTCTTCGAGTGCTATGGCGTGATCTTTTGTTAACTGCATGATCACTTTTCGGCGGATACCGGGAAGTATGGCATTAGAAAGCGCACGAGTGATAATTTTATTCTCTTTGACGATAAACGCGGACGAAGAGGCGCCCTCCGTCACCACCCCGTCTTCGTGCATCCATCCCTCAAACGCGCCACGGCTCACAGCTTCCTGCTTGGCCAGACACTGGGCCAACAGATTGATGGACTTGATGTCGCGTCGCTTCCAGCGAAGATCGGGGACCGAGACGACTGAAACGCCTGTGCTGGCCAGCGGGTTATCAATGATGGGCCGAGCGGTGGCGAAGGCCACAAAGCTCGTGGGGGTGTTCGCGGGAAATGCGAAATCACGCTCAGCGACGCCGCGGGTCACCTGCATATACACGTAGCCTTCGACGATTCCATTGCGGGCTCGCACCTCTTCGAGGATGGAAAGATAATCCTCTTTGGCGCACGGCCATGCCATGCCGATCTCTCCCAGACTGCGATCAAGCCGAGCGACGGCATGAGCGGTTTCCACCAGACGCGCATTGAGCACGGGAATGACTTCGTACACACCATCGCCAAACAGGAAGCCACGGTCAAAAACCGAAACCTTGGCCTCTTGTTGCGGCACAAAGTCGCCGTTGACATACACGATTCTATCCATGAAACACTCCTGAGGCGGCTTGTGCGGCCAGGTGATGTAGCGCCTCCCCGGTGACGCGCTGCACTGTCCAGCCGTCCATCGGCAAGGCGCCAATGGAGCGATAGAAAGCAATCGACGGTGCGTTCCAGTCCAACACCGACCATTCGAAGCGCGCACATTCACGTGCCAGCGCGAGACGGGCAAGATGGATCATCAGCGCCTTGCCAATCCCCTTTCCGCGCATGGGCGGCTGCACATAAATATCTTCCAGATACAAACCGGGGCGGCCATTGAATGTGGAATAACTGTGAAAAAACAGCGCATAGCCCACGGCCACTCCCTCATACTCCGCCATCAGAACCTCGGCATAGGCACGTTCGCCAAACAGGGTCTGCGCCAACAGCGCAGGCGTGGCGATCACCTCATGGGCGAGTTTTTCATAGACCGCGAGCTCCATGATAAATCCATGAATCTGGGCACAGTCTTCTACGGTGGCGGGGCGAATCACCAGAGGATCGACATTTTCGTGAAGTGACATGAGCGGCTAACCAGGAAGCAAAATGAAAAAAGGAGCATAGCAATAAAGGCAAATGCGGAGAAGCACAGGCGGGGTACAGAACAGAACAATCAAAAAAAAAAACCCGCCGTGAGCACTGGCTTGCGGCGGGATTTTTGAGGTCAGGCTGACAATCAGGCAGCGCTGAACGCGGCCTTTTCTTCTTCCGTGATTTCCTTGATGCTGAGCTTGATTCTGCCACGGGCATCGAGGTCGGTGACTTTCACCAGCACGTCCTGCCCTTCCTTCAGATAGTCGCCGATATTTTCGACGCGGTCGGAAGAAATCTGGGAGATGTGCACCAGGCCATCTTTGCCCGGCAGAATGGTGATGAAGGCACCAAAGTCCACAATACGGGCCACTTTGCCCATATACAGTTTGCCAACTTCAGCCTCTGCGGTAATGCTCAGAACGCGGGCAATAGCGGCGTCACGCGAATGCGCGTCTTCGCCATAAATACGGATATTGCCGTCATCGTCGATGTCGATCGACGCACCGGTATCTTCCGTAATGCTGCGAATCACCGCACCGCCCTTGCCGATCACATCGCGGATCTTGTCCGGATCAATCTTCATAATGGCCATGGAAGGCGCATTTTCGGAAACAGTTTCGCGAGGCTTCGCCAGCACCTTGTTCATTTCACCAAGGATGTGCAGACGGGCATCGTGTGCCTGATTCAGTGCAATTTCCATGATCTCTTCGGTGATGCCCTGGATCTTGATATCCATCTGCAGCGCCGTCACGCCATTGGCAGTTCCGGCTACTTTGAAGTCCATGTCACCCAGGTGGTCTTCGTCACCCAGAATGTCAGTGATCACGGAGAAGCGATCGCCCTCCTTGATCAGGCCCATCGCGATACCGGCAACTGGCGCTGTAAGAGGCACACCAGCGTCCATCATGGCCAGTGAGCTGCCGCACACAGAGGCCATGGAGCTGGAGCCGTTGGACTCAGTGATTTCGGACACCACGCGGATTGCATACGGGAATTCGTCTTCGCTTGGCATCACCGCCTGCACGCCACGCTTGGCAAGTTTGCCGTGACCGATTTCGCGACGCTTGGGACCGCTCATCATCCCGGTCTCGCCCACGCAGAACGGAGGGAAGTTGTAATGCAGCATGAAGGCTTCCTTGCGGGACCCCTCCAGACCTTCGATCAGCTGGGCATCACGCACAGCGCCGAGTGTCGTCACCACAAGCGCCTGGGTTTCACCCCGTGTAAACAGCGCTGACCCGTGTGCCTTTGGCAGCACACCGGTTTCGATTGTGATAGGACGAACGGTACGTGTGTCGCGGCCATCAATGCGGGGAGCGCCGTCGATGATGCGATTGCGGACCACTTTCTTTTCGATGGAACCAAACACAGCGGCTACTTCTTCGGCAGACACGCCCGACTCATCATTGGCAAACTGTGCCTGCGCCTGTTCGAGCAGAGCGCCAAGAGCATCGTAGCGCTGCATCTTGTCGGAGATCTGGTACGCATCCCCGATCGCCTGTGCAAAGGCTTCCTTCACGCCAGTGACCAGCGCGACGTTTTCCTGCACCTCCGGAATTTCCCACATGGGCTTTCCCGCTTCTGCCTTAAATGCCTGAATGGCGTCGATCACCACCTGCATCGCTTCGTGGCCAAACAGCACGGCGCCCAGCATCTGGTCTTCGCTCAGCTGCTTAGCTTCGGATTCCACCATCAACACGGCGGACTTTGTTCCTGCCACCACCATGTCCAGTGCAGAGGTTTCAAGCTCCTTGTTGGTGGGATTGAGGATGTAACCGTTCTGCAGGGAGTAGCCAACGCGGGCAGCGCCCACCGGCTCCAGAAACGGGATGCCCGAGATGGCCAGTGCTGCTGAAGCACCAATCAGCGAGGCAATATCCGGATCCTGATCTTTGCCGGCGGAGATGACTGTACAGACAACCTGCACTTCGTTCATGAACCCTTTGGGGAACAGGGGTCTGATAGGTCGGTCAATCAGACGGGAGGTCAATGTTTCTTTTTCAGTAGGACGGCCTTCACGTTTGAAAAAGCCTCCGGGAATCTTGCCTACGGCGTAGGTCTTTTCCTGGTAATTCACTGTCAGCGGGAAAAAGTCCTGCCCTGGCTTTACTTGCTTCTTGCCCACTGCCGTCGCCAGTACCTGTGTATCGCCCATGGTGACAACGACTGCGCCTGTTGCCTGTCTGGCGATCTTGCCTGTTTCCAGCGTGACGGTCTCGTTCCCGTATTGGAACGTCTTGCGCACAATATTAAACATACTCTATTCCTGTGTTTTTTATTTTGACCCCGGCACCATTGCAATGACATCCCTGTCAAACAAGGTCGATCTTTCATCTCTTCATCATTGAAATACTGTAACGATTAGCGGCGCAGGCCCAGCTTCTTGATCAGGGTCACGTAACGCTCGGAGTTTTTGCTCTTCAGATAATCGAGCAGCTTGCGACGGCTGTTGACCATGCGAATCAAACCGCGACGTGAATGGTGGTCGTGACTGTGCTCTTTGAAGTGCGCTTGCAGTTGGTTGATGTTTTCAGTCAGAAGAGCCACTTGCACTTCGGGAGAACCGGTGTCTCCTTCACTCTGGGCGTACTCTTTGACAATTGCAGCTTTACGTTCTGGTGATAATGCCATTTTCTCTTTCTCCAAAAATATGCGTTGATAAATTGGCCCGTGCCACACACTTCGTGACGTGACCTTGCTTGCCGACAACCCTGTCGAGCCAGAATAACCATGCATATTTATAGTTATCTGGTACTTTCCTGCGAACTCTTGCTGGCATCCCACTCTTCGCGTGGCGATGCCTGGGTTTCAGGTGCGCATCAATCGCTTCGGCGCTACCCGGCCATCCTCCAGAAGGATGCCGATTCCCAAAAATTCTTCGTCCTCGTATAAGCGCACCAAGCCATCACGTGGCAAATGCGGCGCCATCACGGCCTGCCCCTGCCGGATAAACCTGGCACTGGTCTCAGGCAGCACGACCCGGGGGAGGTCCTCTATTGCCGCGTCGCATGGCTGCAAAAGCACATCGATGGCCGGCAATCCGCCCTGATCCTTCAGAGCGACAAGGCGGTCCATGGTAACACACTGCGCCTCGTGAAACGCCCCCGCCTGCAGCCGGCGCAGGCTTACCACGTGAGCACCACAGCCCAGCGCCTCCCCGAGATCATCCGCAATGGAGCGAACATAGGTTCCCTTGCTGCAAAAAATCTCCAGCTCGGCAGTCACCGTCACCGGGTCAAAGGCCAACAGCGCCAGAGAATACACGGTCACCTGCCTCGCATGTCTTTCCACTTCCCTGCCCGCCCTGGCCAGTTTGTAGAGCGGCTGCCCCTGATGCTTCAACGCCGAGTACATCGGCGGAATCTGGGCAATCTCGCCCCGGAACTGCTCTAGTGCGGCGTCGATCATCGAGCGAGTGATGCCCGCGGCATCCCGTGCGCTGATCACCTGCCCTTCACTGTCTGCCGTATCCGTGCGAATACCAAGCTGCACCCGTGTCAGATAGCGCTTGTCCGAATCCAGCAAAAACTGCGAGACCTTGGTGGCCTCTCCGAAACACAGCGGCAAGACCCCGGTTGCCAACGGGTCCAGCGCACCGGTGTGCCCAGCCTTTTCTGCTTCGAACAGGCGTTTGACCTGTTGCAGGCAGGCGTTTGAGCTCATGCCTGTGGCCTTGTCCAGCACAACGATTCCGTTGAGCTGACGGCCACGCGCCCTGCGAAACTGCGTCACCCTGCCCCTCCCACCAGCGCCATCAATCCGACTGGTGTTCGCTGTCTTCTGCGAGCGCCCGGTCAATCAGGGAAGACAGATACTGCCCGCGGGCGACGCTCTCATCGTAATGAAAATTCAGTTTCGGCGTAGTGCGCAGACTCAACTGTTTCGCCAGCAGGGAGCGCAGATACCCCGCCGCCGCGTTGAGCGCCTTGATACTGGCGTCGATCTCCAGCTTGTCCAGCGCACCCACCTTGTCGAGCGTCATGCCCGGAGCCAGACTTGCTTCTCCATCCACCGCGCCCAGGACCGTCACATAGACATCGGCATGCGCCAGATCACGGCTGACCTTGACCCCGGTGACTGACACCATCCCGATGCGGGGATCGTTCAGCTCAAGCTGAATCAGTGTCGCCAGCTCTCGCTGAATCTGATCCGCGACGCGCTGAATTCTGGGTGAAATCTTGGCCATGGAATCAGTGCTCTACAGGGTGCGGGCAACAGCGGTGGTTTGGTAAACCTCGATCTTGTCGCCGATCCTCACATCGTTGTAGTTCTTCACGCCAATGCCGCACTCCATGCCCATGCGCACAGACGTTGCTTCGTCCTTGAACCGGCGCAGAGACTCCAGTTCTCCCTCGTAAATCACCACGTCATCGCGCAGGACCCGAATCGGCTTGCTGCGATAAACCGTTCCTTCTATCACCATACTGCCGGCGATCTGACCAAACTTCGGCGAATTGAAGACATCGCGCACCTCTGCCACTCCGAGAATCTCTTCGCGCATTTCAGGTGTCAGCATGCCGCTCAGAATCGCCTTGGCGTCATCGATCACGTTATAAATAATGTTGTAGTAACGCAGCTCGAGGCCTTCGCTTTCAATAATCTGGCGCGCACTCTTGTCGGCCCGCACATTGAACCCGATGATCATGGCCTTGGAGGTGGCTGCAAGGTGCGCATCGGTCTCGGAAATGCCCCCTACGCCCGCGGAGACAATATTGACCTGCACCTCTTCCGTGCCAAGTTTGTGCAGGGAGGACACGATCGCTTCGAGTGACCCGCGCACATCGGTCTTGAGCACCACATTCATGATGCCCACATCTGCACGGCCAATACCGGCAAACATGGCTTCTTTCTTGTTGCTCTGTTGCAGCGCGACCTTGTTGTCCTTGTGACGCTCGCGGCGCAGTGCCGCCACTTCTTTCGCCTTCTTCTCGTCAGCGACCACGACAAATTCGTCACCAGCTTCAGGCACGCCGGTCAGACCAAGAATCTCCACGGGAATGGAAGGACCCGCGGATTTCACGGATTGGCTCATTTCATCAACCAACGCCCGCACGCGACCGTATTCGTGCCCTACGAGCACCACGTCACCCACTTTCAGCGTTCCGTTCTGAACGAGCACAGAAGCGACCGGACCACGCCCCTTGTCGAGTCGTGATTCGATGACCACACCCTTCCCGGGTGCATCAACATAGGCTTTAAGTTCGAGCAGTTCTGACTGCAGGAGAATTGCCTCGAGCAATTGATCAATGCCGGCACCGGTATGGGCTGACACCTCGACAAACTGCGTATCGCCGCCCCATGCATCTGAAATGACGCCGAGATTCGCCAGCTCATTGCGCACGCGGTCCAGATCGATATCGGGCTTGTCGATCTTGTTAATGGCGACAACAAGAGGAACATCCGCCGCGCGGGCATGGGCAATTGCCTCTTCTGTCTGCGGCTTCACGCCATCATCTGCCGCGACGACCAGTACGATAACGTCCGTGGCCTTTGCCCCGCGCGAACGCATGGCGCTAAACGCGGCGTGGCCGGGAGTATCAAGGAAGCAGATCATGCCGCCGGGAGTCTCAACATGATAGGCACCGATATGCTGGGTAATACCGCCCGCTTCATGAGAGACCACGGTCGACTTGCGAATGTAATCCAGCAGGGAGGTCTTGCCATGGTCGACGTGTCCCATGACGGTGACGACCGGCGCACGGGACACGGATTCCGCACCGCCGTCGTAGGCAATCGACTCGTAGAGACTTTCTTCCAGATGGTCTTCGGAAACAAATTTGACCGTGTGACCCATCTCTTCCACCAACAAAGTGCTGGTGTCCTGATCCAGGATCTGGTTGATGGTGGCCATGACGCCCATCTTGAACAGCACTTTGATGACTTCGGCTGATTTCACCGCCATCTTCTGCGCAAGTTCGGTCACGGAATTGGCTTCACCAATGGTGATTTCGCGTGAAATAAATTCGGTCGGTTTCTCGAACCCATGCTGCTTATTGCGTGGCTTGCTCTTGCGTCCACCTCGGCGGCCGCGAGGACCATCCGCGTATTCCCCGTCTTCCAGCACAAAGTCTTCGGTCGTTGTGCGCCCCTTGGTCAACTTGCGGGCAGGTGCCTTGTCCTTCTTGCGGAACGCACTCTTTTCATCATCTTTGGCATCGACGTCTTTCTTGGCGCCCTTGCCCACTTCCGTTCGCGAAGGCTGTCCGTGTCGGCGTGATTCAACCGGGGGTTCAATCAGCGCAGGATCGCTGATGAACTCGGGGGCCTTTGCAGGCACTTCGACTTTTTCTTCCGCCACGGGTGCTGCCGGGGCTGCGGCTTCCGCGGCGGGCGCTGCTGCCTGTACTTCCGGCTCTACAGCGTGAAGCGCCTGATCTTCTGCGTTCTCCGCGCCTTCAGGCAGGGCTTCCTTGTCGGATTGCAGCTCGCTGCGTTTGACGTACGTGCGTTTCTTGCGCACCTCGACCGCGATCGTTTTGCCGCGACCGTGGCTGGAAGCCGACTTGAGGGTTTCCACCGTCTTGCGCTTCAGCGTTATCTTTTTGGGGGCCGCGTCTTTGGCCTCGCTGTCGCCATGACTGCGACGCAAGAACAGCAACAAGGTGTTCTTGTCATCATTTGAAATGGGATCATCTGCCTTGGTATGGGGCAGACCAGCTTCTTTCACTTGTGAAAGAAGTCTCTCCACTGAAACTCCAACCACTTTGGCGAGTTCACTGACTGTTACATCTGCCATTTACTTGCTCCTGAATCGTACTTGCAGTCAAACCGTGTGCGCGTCGTGCGTGTCACTCTTGCCGATCATTCAAACCAGGGCGCTCGTGCCGTCATGATGAGCGCGCCTGCACGCTCCTCAGTCATCCCCGGAATGTCCATCAGCTCATCAATTGACTGCTCTGCCAGATCTTCCATGCACAGCACGCCCTTACCGGCGAGCGCCAGTGCCAGGGTATCGTCCATGCCTTCCATGTTGAGCAGATCGTCTGCCACATTGGCGTTGGACAAGCCTTCCTCAGAGGCGATCGCCTGAGTCAGCAGCGCATCCTTGGCACGATTGCGCAGCTCATTCGCAATCTCTTCATCAAATCCCTCAATGCTGAGGATTTCATCAAGCGGTACGTAGGCAATTTCTTCGAGAGAGGTAAACCCTTCGGACACCAGCACCTCCGCCACTTCTTCGTCTACATCCAGTTTCTCAACGAACATGGAGACAAAGCCGCTGGATTCCTGCTGCTGCTTCTCAACTGCCTCGGCAACACTCATCACATTGATGGTCCAGCCTGTCAGTTCGCTGGAAAGTCGCACGTTCTGACCATTTCGACCAATTGCCTGCGCCAGATTTTCCTCTTCCACCGCCACATCCATGGTATGGCTGTCTTCATCCACAATAATGGACGCTACTTCGGCGGGAGCCATGGAGTTGATCACGAGCTGGGCGGGGTTGTCGTCCCAAAGAATGATGTCGATACGCTCGTTGGCAAGCTCGTTTGATACGACCTGAACGCGGGAGCCGCGCATACCGACACATGCACCGACAGGATCGATACGGCCATCGTTAGTGCTGACGACAATCTTCGCACGGGAACCGGGATCGCGCGCAGCCGCTTTGATCTCGATGACTTCTTCTGCAATTTCCGGCACTTCAATTTTGAAAAGTTCGATCAGCATGCCCGGGACAGTGCGGCTGAGAAACAATTGTGGGCCACGTGGCTCTGCGCGAACATCCAGCAGCAATGCCCGTATACGGTCACCCACACGGAAATTCTCGCGAGGAATCATGTGCTCGCGCGTCAGCAAACCTTCGGCATTGCCTCCCATATCCACAAGCACGCTTTCTCGTGTGACTTTCTTCACAGTCCCGGAAATCAGCGTGCCAATCTTGTCGAGATATTCCGCGATGATGATATCGCGCTCTGCTTCACGCACTTTCTGTACGATGACCTGCTTTGCAGTCTGTGCAGCAATTCGCCCAAACTCGATGTTCTCGACGCGCTCTGCCCACTCGTCTCCGATATTCAGTTCCGGGTTCTTTTCACGGGCCTGCGCCAAGGTCATCTGAGACCCTTTTCCTGTGAACTCCTCGTCGTCAACGACGGTCCACACGCGGAAAGTTTCGTATTCGCCGGTTTTTCGGTCGATACGGACACGACAACTCATTTCGTCATCTTCGTAAAATTTTTTCGTTGCCGTGGCCAATGCCGCTTCGATTGCCTCGAAAATGACTTCACGTGACACACCTTTCTCATTTGAGACAGCGTCCGCCACCAACAGAATTTCTTTACTCATCATAATCGTGTCACCTTACTTTGGAGGTCTTCCTTCTATTAGTCAGTCACATGACCATCGCATTTTGGAATAAAAGCGCGGTTATGCCGATCAAAATACCAGGTTTGCTTTATCGATTGAGTTACCTGGCAACTGAAATTGCTTGCCGTCCACCACTAAACACAATGAATCCTCACTCACACTCTGGATGATTCCCTTGTATTTGCGACGTCCTTCCAGAGGAGCGCGCAATCTGACGGCAGCCTCACTTCCAATAAAGCGGGCGAACTGCGCCAGTGTAAACAGCGGCCTGTCCATGCCCGGGGACGACACTTCCAATGTGTACTCTCCCGCAATCGGATCTTCCACATCAAAAATGCCGCTGATCTGACGACTGACTTTTTCACAGTCATCAATCGTTACGCCTTCTTCGGGTCTGTCGATGTACACGCGCAAGACACTGTATTTGCCTTGAATCAAAAATTCGAGGCCCCACAGCTCGACGCCCAGCGCTTCCACAGTGGGACGGATCAATTCGCTTAGCTGCGCTTCATTTGCACTCACGTTTCTTCCCCACCGTTGCCGTCATCGACAAACTCAGGCGCCATAAATAAAAAATGGGCCTGCGGCCCACTCCTTAAAACCCGTAATTTTGCACCGATGCGCACCTAGCACAATCGATGTGGAGCATGACAGCCCATCCATGTCAGGCGAAAATCGCACCTAACAAAAAGCCCCAGATGGGGCTTCGTCTTCAATCCACAGGAATCCATTGGGATTCCCTGCTTCTTGCCCGAGTGTCGTGAACCACCCAATAGTGACACACTGACGCACCGGTTTGATTGGTAGCGGGGGCAGGATTTGAACCTACGACCTTCGGGTTATGAGCCCGACGAGCTGCCAGACTGCTCCACCCCGCAATTAATCACAAAATTCTTGTGAGATATTGCTGTGCTGCTTGCGCGATCTCTTCCTCTGGCATGAGGAAATCGACTTCAAATCTCAGGGGCCGGAATTATACTGAGCGGCGCCATCCATGGTCAAGCGCAAGCTTCTAATTCCGTGAAAAAGCTGATTTTTTTGACACTTCCCGGCCGGGAAGTCTTTCAGAATTGGTGCCGAAGGCGAGACTTGAACTCGCACGACCATGGGTCACTACCCCCTCAAGATAGCGTGTCTACCAATTCCACCACTTCGGCATTTTTTACTGCATTTACAACGAGGGTTTATCTCCTGTCCGACGCCTTAGTTCAGTTACTCGTCGGAGTATCACTGCCAATCACTGGCACATCCGAGGCCACAGGCTCGTTAACTGAAGACTCCACCTGCGGAATATCAGTGACGGGCGCGGCGCTCTGTTCAAGCAATGCAGGATTCGCAATCGGCAGGCCTTCAACTACGCCTGCACTGGTGTTTTGTTTCGCGAAAATCGCCAGCGTGAGACTGGTGATGAAAAAGATTGTTGCCGCGATAGACGTTGAGCGTGTCAGAAAATTTCCGGAACCTGCTGCACCGAAAACCGTCTGCGATGCACCACTGCCAAAGGCCGCGCCCGCATCTGCCCCTTTGCCCTGCTGCAACAACACCAGGCCGACGATGGCAATAGCGACAATCACGTGCACGATGACTACGAGAGTTTCCATTATTGACTCACACTCTGACAAATCATTAAAAATTCTTCTGGTTTAAGCGACGCGCCGCCGACGAGACCACCGTCGATATCGGCCTGCGAGAAAAGCGCTGCCGCATTTCCCGCGTTCACGCTGCCACCGTAAACCACACGGAGCTTCTGGGCGATATCACTGCTGCGCGCGGCAACCAATGTCCTGATAAACGCATGCATCTGCTGCGCTTGCCCGGGACTTGCTGTCTGTCCTGTCCCGATTGCCCAGACCGGCTCATAGGCAATGACCGCATCGGACATTGCATTCACGCCGACTCTGTCGAGCACCGCGTTGACCTGCCGGGACACGACGGATTCAGCCATCCCACTCTCACGCTCTTCGAGCGTTTCACCGACGCACAACACCGGCTGCATGCCCTGCTCGAGTACCGCAAGACACTTCGATGCCACCTGAGCATCGCTCTCACCAAAGAGCTGGCGTCGCTCCGAATGCCCCACGATAACCATGGACACACCAAATTCCAGCAGCATGCTTACTGCAATCTCGCCGGTATACGCGCCCGAAGACGCCTCGTGAACATTCTGCGCCCCCAGGGCAACAGGTGTACCGGCAAGCAACTGCTGACACAGGCTCAGATAGGGAGCCGGCGGGCATACCATCACATCCGCGTGGGAAGAGGCATCCAGGTGTCTGCACACGTTTTCCAGCAGGTCCGAAATAAACGCCTTGGAACCGTGCATTTTCCAGTTCGCAGCGACAAGCGGTCTGCGCATTCACATCACCTTATGCAGCGGATGTTGTCTGACATCGGGAAAACGGGGCGCCAATATAACCAAGTTGCCCATCGCTTGCAACTGATCTCTGGCCGGCCAGAATGCCTAACACAAGGCCTCTTCAACCGCCTTTGCAAGCTCCTGAGCAAGCGCCTTCACCAGGGATTCATCCTCCCCTTCGACCATCACGCGGACGACGGGTTCTGTCCCGGACATTCGCATGAGCACACGCCCTTTCTTCCCCAGAGTACTCTCGACGGATCTGACCGCCTCCTGCACCTTGGGATTCGCCAGCGGGTCGCATTTGGCGCCGAAACGGACATTGATCATGGTTTGCGGGAATTTGCTCATTTTGGTGCGCAATTCGTGGAGCGATGCCCCTGCGCTAACCATCGCGTACAAGGCTTGTAGCGCGGCCACAATACCGTCTCCTGTACTCGCCACATCGAGGCAAATGACGTGCCCCGACGATTCTCCTCCCAACTGCCAACCCCGTGACATGAGCTCGGACATGACGTAGCGGTCTCCCACCTTGGCACGCGCGAACGGAATATCCAGTGCCTCCAGCCCAAGCTGAAGCCCCAGATTGCTCATCAAGGTTCCAACTACTCCACCAAAGCGAATGCCACGGCGACGGCGATCTCTCGCAATCAGGTAAATGATTTCGTCGCCATCCACGACATGACCCAGATGATCCACCATAATCACCCGATCACCGTCCCCGTCAAAGGCAATACCCAAGTGGGCTTTCTCGGCCAACACCTCGGCTACCAGTTGTTGTGGTGATGTCGATCCAAATCCGTCGTTGATGTTCAGACCGTTGGGAGAAGCCCCAATCGTTTTGACTGTTGCCCCCAACTCTTTGAAGACACTGCTGGCAATGTTGTAGGTAGAGCCGTGCGCACAGTCGACGACAATTTTCAGACCGCTCAATTTGATATCGGTCGGAATGGTGCTCTTGCAATATTCAATGTAGCGCCCACTGGCATCATTGATGCGGCTGGCTTTTCCTATCAGCGCTGACTCCACCGTGGTGAGTTCACGCTCGAGATAGGACTCGATTTCAAATTCGAGCTCGTCAGGCAACTTGGTGCCGTCCCCCGAAAAAAACTTGATGCCGTTATCTTCGAAAGGGTTATGCGAAGCACTGATGACTATTCCCGCCTGTGCATGAAAGGTGCGTGTCAGATAGGCAACGGCCGGGGTTGGCATGGGGCCCAGTAGATTGATATCAACGCCGGCGGAGGTAAGTCCAGCTTCGAGCGCCGCTTCAAACATATACCCTGATATGCGGGTGTCTTTGCCGATCAGGATCTTGCTTCGCCCCATCTCATTGCGCGCAAACACCTTGCCTGCCGCCCAACCGAGCTTGAGCATGAAGTCCGGAGTAATGGGATAACTGCCAACCCTGCCGCGAATACCGTCTGTCCCGAAAAATTGTTTTTCCTTGTGTCCCTGACTCATTCCCTCTCAACCCTTCGTTGGTAGCTCGCCCTGCAGGGCACAAAAAATGGCAACGGCATCCACTGTATCGGCGACGTCGTGTGTGCGAATGATACGGGCCCCTTTCTCCAGCGCAACCATTGTCGCCGCCACCCCCGCACTGACTCGCGCCTGCACCTCGCGCCCTGTGGCCACCCCTAACATTGACTTGCGTGAAACTCCGATCAGCAAAGGAAGGCCTAACGCCTGAAATCGCTGCAATGCATTGAGCAGTGTAAAATTTTGAGCAGGACTTTTGCCAAATCCAAAGCCCGGATCAAGCAGGAGACGATGGCGGGAAATTCCCGCCTGCTCACAGCGCGTGACGTAGTCACGCAAAGTCGCCATCACCTCCTCCACCACATCGGCGTAGGCGAGATCCTTCTGCATCGTTGCGGGCTGACCGCGCATGTGCATGAGACAGATCGCAATCTGTGGATAGGACGCAAGAACGTCTCGTGCTCCGTTTTCCGTCAAAGCACGCACATCATTGATCAATCCGGCACCCGCACCGATGGCGTGACGCATGACGCTTGGCGTGCTGGTGTCCACAGAAATAACCACATCGAGACGGGAAGCGATTGCTTCTACCACAGGAATGACACGATCAAGCTCCTCCTGCTCACTCACGCGCTCAGCGCCGGGGCGGGTCGATTCTCCTCCCACATCAATGAACGCAGCGCCGTCATCGACCATTTTCTGGGCGCGCTTGAGTGCTTTGTCGATGTCTGCACGAAAAGCCCCACGCGCGACATTCCCAAGCGAACCGCCGTCGGAAAATGAATCGGGGGTAACGTTGAGAATTCCCATGACGACGGGAGAGGAAAGGTCGATGACACGGTCACCGACCTGTAGATGCTGCGTACTCACAGAGGACCCCATGCGGGCGCCGCATGGGCGGCGATCGCTTTCCTAGTGTTCGCTCGCAGGGCCACCAATGGTGCTGTCACCGGCGTTGGTTTCCGGTTCCCGCACGGTGCTCCTGGTAGAGCCGGATCCCGAACCATCGCTGCTCCAGTCAGCCGGCGGTCGAGGCTTCCTGCCCGCCATGATATCGGTGATCTGATCGGCATCGATGGTTTCGTATTCCAGCAAGGCATCCTTCATCAATTCCAGCTTGTCGCGGTTTTCTTCCAGAATGGTCTTTGCCTTCTTGTAGCACTCATCGATGATGCGCTTTATTTCTTCATCAATAACCTTCGCCGTCTCACCGGAATGCGCCTTGCTGTTGGAAGACGTGGAGCGCCCAAGGAAAACTTCGCCATCATCTTCGGCATAGGTCAGTGGTCCAAGCTTTTCAGAAAGGCCCCACTTGGTCACCATATTGCGCGCCATGTCCGTTGCGCGCTGGATATCGTTCGAAGCCCCGGTTGTGACACCCTCGGAACCCAAGGTCATTTCTTCCGCGATGCGGCCACCGTAAAGGCTGCAAATCTGGCTCAATATTCCCTGCTTGCTGAGGCTGTAACGGTCCTCTTCCGGCAGGAACATCGTCACTCCGAGTGCCCTTCCACGAGGGATGATGCTGACTTTGTAGACAGGGTCATGCTCTGGCACAAGGCGACCGACAATGGCGTGCCCCGACTCATGGTATGCCGTGTTCAGTTTTTCTTTATCGGACATGACCATGGACTTGCGCTCTGCCCCCATCATGATCTTGTCCTTCGCTTTTTCAAACTCCTCCATGGTCACCAACTTGCGGTTTCCACGGGCGGCAAACAGCGCTGCCTCGTTCACGAGATTCGCGAGGTCTGCACCGGAGAAGCCAGGCGTGCCCCGGGCAATCACGGAGGCATTCACACGCTCATCAATCGGAACTTTGCGCATGTGCACCTTGAGGATCTGCTCACGACCTCGGATATCAGGCAATCCAACCACGACCTGACGGTCGAAACGCCCTGGCCGCAGGAGCGCCGGGTCGAGGACGTCCGGACGGTTGGTGGCGGCGATGACGATAATGCCGTCATTGGCCTCGAAACCATCCATCTCTACCAGCAACTGGTTCAGGGTTTGCTCGCGCTCATCATGCCCGCCGCCTAAGCCGGCGCCACGGTGCCGACCTACAGCGTCAATCTCATCGATAAAAATAATGCAGGGGGACTGCTTTTTCGCCTGATCAAACATGTCACGCACGCGCGAGGCGCCCACCCCGACGAACATTTCAACGAAATCGGAGCCGGAAATTGAGAAGAACGGGACTTTCGCTTCACCTGCTATTGCCTTTGCGAGCAGGGTTTTCCCCGTCCCCGGCTGTCCCACCATCAGGATGCCGCGGGGAATACGCCCACCAAGACGCTGGAATTTATCCGGCTCACGCAGGAAGTCGACAAGCTCTTTGACATCTTCCTTCGCCTCATCCACACCTGCCACGTCTGCGAAGGTGACCTTGATCTGATCCTCCCCTAGCAACTTTGCCTTGCTCTTGCCGAAGGACATCGGGCCGCCTTTGCCGCCACCCGCACCGCCCTGCATCTGGCGCATAAAGAAGAAGAACAAACCGATAATGATCAGAATGGGAAAACTTGCCACAAACAGCTGCGACCAAATACTTTGTCTTTCCGGCTCTGCTCCAACGATTTCAACGCCATTGTTGAACAGGTCATTCATCAGCTGGTCATCCCCGATCATAGGGATAGTCGTGGTGAATTGCGTGTTATCCATGCGCCGCCCGGAGACAGAAATGCCGGAAATGGTGACCGAGCGCACCTGCCCCGCACGCACTTCCTTCACAAAATCCGAGTAGGTCACTCCGACACTGCTGGTTTCCTGATTGATATTGTTGAAGACCGTCAGCAAAACTGCGGCGATCACCATCCAGAGCAGTAAATTTTTTGCCATATCATTCAAGGGATTATCCCCCTACACGTTGTTAACTGTTGTCGATAATGCCCCGATGGCATCTCGCGGCGCGCTCGTGTTCGTTTGGGACGCCTTATCATTACTTTCCGACTGTCTGACCAGATCACTCGTTGGATACTGGCAGATCGGTGAAACTGAGTGTTAATCCTGCCTCTGTTCTGATGCTTGCGGGGGCCATGGAATAGACCCGTTCCGACAGGCCATCATTGCACGCGTGGCGGCAACGGATGGCAAGGCGAAGCCGACGATCGTCACTTGCCTCAGATATTGGGAGTTGTTGGGGATATTACAAGATGAAGGCGAACAAAGTCCAAAAATTGCACAGCCCGTCGGGGCGGGCAGCCCGGTTGTGTATTTCCCCGGCTAGGCTACAATGGCGCCTCATTTTTTTACCGAAACACCAGCTGTGAACCGTCACTATGAAATTAGCACCACAAGACAGGAAACACTTCCGCACCATCGCCCACACACTGTCTCCCGTGGTGACCATCGCCCAGAAGGGCCTGACCGAATCCGTTTTCGAAGAAATTGATCGCGCCCTGGCAAGGCACGAGCTGATCAAGATTAAGATTTTCGCGGCGGACCGCGATGCTCGAAAAGCATTGACGGACGAAGTATGTTCAACGGTGAACGCAGAAATGATTCAGAGCATTGGCAATGTAGTCGTTCTGTTCCGCGCAGCGCCAAAACCCAACCCGAAACTGTCCAATCTTCTGCGCTTTCAGGCAAAGTAAAGGCAACGCATCCTCTAGAGATGCTCCACCTTGACGATTTCATAATCGATGTCACCGGCAGGCGCCTTGACCACGATTTCCTCCCCCACTTCCTTGCCCATGATGGCGCGTGAGATGGGAGAGCCCACGGAAATCCTTCCTGCCTTCACGTCCGCTTCATCCTCACCGACGATCTGGTAGACCACTTCTGTGTCAGTGTCGAGGTTGAGCAATGTCACCGTCACGCCGAAAATCACGCGACCCGTGGCAGGAATTGCGCGCACATCGATGACCTCGGAGTCAGCGAGCTTTCCTTCGATCTCCTTGATTCGGCCTTCGCAAAAGCTCTGCTGTTCGCGCGCGGCATGATATTCGGCGTTCTCCTTGAGATCCCCGTGCTCGCGCGCTTCTGCTATCGCCTGGATGATGCGCGGTCGACGCTCGGTCTTCAGTTCGTTCAACTCGGCGCGCAGACGCTCGGCGCCTGCCACTGTCATGGGAACTTTTCTCATAGCTCTGCGTGTAGCTCCTGAATCGTGTAGACAGAAAGCTTATCACCGAACTCCAGGGCTTCACAGACAGCGAGCGCGCCGGCAATCGTCGTTGTACAGGACACATCGTGCCTCAAGGCCGTTCTGCGAATAATCGAGGAATCCGCAATAGCCTGTTTGCCCTCCGTGGTATTGACCACGAGCTGCACTTCCTCGTTTTTCATCATGTCCACGATATGCGGACGCCCTTCATTCACCTTGTTGACCTGCGTCACAGGCAGCCCCGCAGCGGAGATGACTGCAGCGGTGCCCTGAGTTGCCAGCAAAGAGAATCCCAGCGCATGGAGCTTACGCGCCACTTCTGCCACTTTGGGTTTGTCAGCGTCCCTGACGCTGATGAACACAGCACCGCCCGACTTGATCTCCTCGCCGGCACCAAGTTGCGATTTTGCAAATGCCTCGGCGAAGGTGCGACCCACTCCCATGACCTCACCCGTGGATTTCATTTCGGGGCCAAGAATCGGATCAACACCGGGGAACTTGTTGAAGGGGAATACGGCTTCTTTCACCGCAAAATTACGCGGGATAATTTCCTTCTCGAAACCCTGTTCCTTCAAGCTCATGCCTGCCATGCATCGTGCGGCAACTTTTGCCAAGGAAACTCCGATGCATTTGGAGACAAATGGCACCGTGCGCGACGCACGCGGGTTCACTTCAATGACATAGATCTCGCCGTCCTGATAGGCAAGCTGGGTATTCATCAATCCCACTACTTTCAGCTCGCGCGCCAGCATGGTGACCTGCTCGCGAATACGGTTCTGCACCGACTCTGACAAATTGTAGGGAGGGAGTGAACACGCGGAGTCACCGGAGTGCACACCCGCCTGTTCGATGTGCTGCATGATGGCTCCCACCACCACTTGCTCACCGTCGCTGACCAGATCCACATCGATCTCAATCGCGGCATTCAGGAAATAGTCGAGCAACACCGGGCTTTCATTGCCCACTTTCACGGAGTTGCGCATATACCGGCGCAATTCTTCTTCGTTGTACACAATCTCCATCGCGCGTCCACCCAGTACATAAGAGGGCCGCACAACCAGGGGATAGGAAATCTTTTCGGCCGCAGCAAGGCTTTCCTCGAAGCTGCGCACAATGCAGTTCGGAGGTTGCTTCAAGCCGAGCTTTTGAATCATGCGCTGGAAGCGTTCCCGATCCTCGGCGAGATCAATAGCATCGGCGGATGTTCCGATAATGGGAACACCTGCTTTCTCCAGCCGAGTCACAAGATTCAAGGGAGTCTGCCCACCAAACTGCACGATGACACCATGCGGTTTCTCGAGCTCTGCAATTTCAATGACGTCTTCGAAGGTCACTGGCTCGAAATACAGGCGATCCGAAATGTTGTAATCCGTTGAAACCGTTTCAGGGTTGCAATTGACCATAATGGTCTCATAGCCGTCTTCGCGCATGGCGAGCGCCGCATGCACGCAGCAATAGTCAAATTCAATCCCTTGTCCGATGCGGTTCGGCCCTCCTCCCAACACCATGATTTTTTTGCGATCAGAAGGTTTCGCTTCGCACTCTTCCTCATAAGTGGAGTACATATAGGCTGTGGCGGAAGCAAATTCGGCAGCGCAAGTATCCACGCGCTTGTACACGGGTCTCACGCCCAGAGCATGCCGGTGTTTTTGCACCATTAACTCGGGCACCTTCATCAAGACCGCCATACGGGCATCAGAGAATCCTTTCTGCTTGAGCCTGAACATGGTGTTCTTGTCGATATCGTTCAGCTGCATTTCGGCAATGCGCGCCTCTTCGTGCATCAGATCCTCGATCTGTGCCAGAAACCAGGGATCGATCCCGGTGAGTTCAGCCACGGTGGCGACAGACCAGCCCTGACGGAAGGCATCCGCGATGTACCAGACGCGCTCGCCTCCGGCATCCTTCAGTTCGCGTTTCAGGATATCGAGAGAATCACTAAGCTCCGTTTCCAGCACCGGATCAAATCCAGAAACGCCTACTTCCAGACCTCGCAATGCTTTTTGAATGGACTCTTGGAAGGTGCGCCCGATGGCCATCACCTCGCCCACCGACTTCATCTGGGTGGTGATGCGATCATTGGTTTCGGGGAATTTTTCAAAGGTGAAACGCGGGATTTTTGTGACGACATAATCAATCGTCGGTTCGAACGAAGATGGTGTCGCACCGCCGGTAATCTCATTGCGTAATTCATCGAGCGTATAGCCTACAGCCAGTTTTGCTGCGACGCGCGCAATCGGAAAACCAGTAGCCTTGGATGCCAGTGCGGATGAACGAGACACGCGAGGGTTCATTTCAATGATCACCAGACGCCCAGTCTTGGGACACATCCCGAACTGGACGTTTGAACCGCCGGTTTCTACTCCAATTTCACGCAGCACGGCAATCGCTGCGTTACGCAGAATCTGATATTCCTTGTCCGTCAAAGTTTGCGAGGGCGCGACCGTAATCGAATCCCCTGTATGCACACCCATCGCATCGAAGTTCTCGATTGTGCACACAATGATGCAATTGTCATTGCGGTCACGCACGACTTCCAGTTCATATTCCTTCCAGCCAATTAATGACTCATCAATCAACAATTCGTTGATTGGCGAGAGCTCGAGGCCGCGCGTACAGATTTCGATGAACTCTTCTTTGTTGTAGGCGATACCGCCGCCGCTGCCGCCGAGCGTAAAAGACGGCCGAATAATGCAGGGGAATCCCACCAGGTCGAGTGCAGCGAAGGCCTCTTCCATATTGTGCGCCATGCCGTGCGCAGGTGTTGCCAATCCGATAGCCTTCATGGCGTTGTCAAACAGTTCGCGGTTTTCTGCCTTGTCAATGGCATCGCAACTGGCGCCAATCAATTCAACCTTGTACTTATCAAGCACGCCATGCCGGTTGAGGTCCAGGGCGCAATTCAGCGCAGTCTGTCCACCCATTGTTGGCAGAATGGCATCCGGGCGCTCCTTCTCAATGATTTTCTCGACGATTTCCCAGGTCACTGGCTCGATGTATGTGGCATCAGCCATGGACGGATCGGTCATGATAGTCGCAGGGTTGGAGTTCACGAGGATGACGCGATACCCCTCTTCCCGCAGCGCCTGACAGGCCTGAGCGCCCGAGTAGTCAAACTCGCACGCCTGACCGATCACGATGGGACCTGCACCAAGGATGAGGATACTGTTTATGTCGGATCTTTTTGGCATATTCAAACCGTAGGTCTAGGAGTTGCCGAGGCACGATGCCCGTCAACGGGTTTATCTGTTCAACCCGGGCGTGGCGACACCCCGGGGATACCTTGTCTAACGACTGGCTCTTGCCTTCATCAAATCAATGAAATGATCGAAGAGCGAGGTGATGTCATGCGGTCCCGGACTTGCTTCGGGATGCCCCTGGAACGCGAACGCAGGCTTATCGGTTCGCTCCACCCCTTGCAGGGTGCCATCAAACAGAGAACGGTGAGTCGCTCGCAGCGTCATTGGCAAGGAGGCCTCGTCAACGGCGAATCCATGATTCTGACTGGTGATAAACACGGCGCCTGTGGCGATGTTCTGAACAGGATGGTTAGCCCCGTGATGACCGAGGCGCATCTTGACTGTCTTCGCCCCGCAGGCCAAGGCCAAAATCTGACAGCCCAGACAAATGCCAAAGACAGGAATATTCAAATCAAGGAATCGTTTGGTTGCCGCGATAGCGTACTCACAGGGTTCTGGATCTCCGGGGCCGTTGGATAGAAACACACCGTCAGGTTTCAGAGCCAGAACCTCATCTGCAGTGGTCTGAGCCGGTACAACAGTCACCTTGCAGTGACGCTCGGACAGATGTCGCAGAATGTTGATCTTGACGCCAAAGTCGTAAGCCACCACGTGGAAGGGCTTGGTGTGTTCACGTGCCGTGTGACCCGTTTCGAGCTGCCACAAGCCTTCATTCCATTCATACGCCTTGGCAGTAGTGACCTCCTTGGCAAGGTCCATTCCCTTCAATCCAGGAAACGCACGGGCATGTTCCAATGCTTTTGCCTCGCCTCCGTCTGCCAATGCGTCGCCACTGAGCAGGCAGCCGTTCAGCGGCCCCTTGTCACGCAACAAACGAGTCAGACGTCGTGTATCGATCTCTGCAATCGCGACGACGTTGCGAGCCTTGAGAAAACTTTCCAGATCGGACTCGTTGCGGAAATTGCTGGTAACGCGGGACAAATCACGAATGACAAGTCCTGACGCCCACACTTTGTCAGACTCGTTGTCCTCGGTGTTCGTGCCGGTGTTTCCAATATGCGGGTAGGTCAATGTGACGATCTGTCGGGCATAAGAAGGGTCTGTCAGGATTTCCTGATACCCCGTCATAGAGGTATTGAAGACAACCTCGCCACTGGAAAGCCCCAGAGCGCCGATCGCCCTGCCGCGGAATATACTGCCATCTTCCAATGCCAGCACAGCTGGATTACTCACTGCCTTCTCCCCCAAAAACGCAAAGTACGGGTGAAAAAAAGCGGAATGAAACGCTCGCTTCATTCCGCTTTTTGGTAAATCCCGTGTTGTGCTCAGTTATAAACATACTGAGGCCGCATTGTAACGGAAGGGGGTCTGTGGTGTCTACGCGAGCGTTACTCTCATCGTCCTAGACCTCGTGTGTCACGCACCAAAAAGCACATCATTCAGTGAATAAAGTCCCGCCGGTTTATCAGCTAGCCACGCTGCGGAGCGCACTGCCCCCTTGGCGAAGGTCATGCGGCTGCTGGCTTTGTGGGTAATCTCAACGCGCTCACCAAGCCCCGCAAAAATCACTGTGTGATCACCTACGATATCGCCGCCACGAATTGTTGCGAACCCGATTGTCTTGCGATCGCGTTCATCTCCCAAGCCTTCGCGTCCGTAAACAGCCACTTCTTTCAAATCGCGCCCCAGCGCCTCGGCAATCACTTCCCCCATTCGCAAGGCCGTGCCAGAGGGAGCGTCTTTTTTATAGCGATGGTGCGCCTCAACAATCTCGATATCCATCTCATCACCAATGACTCGTGCGGCCATGTCCAACAATGTGAGACACAGGTTGACGCCCACGCTGAAATTGGGAGCAAACACGATGGGGATTTCGCGCGAAGCAGCGGCAATTGCGGCCTTTTCTTCATCGCTCAGGCCGGTTGTGCCGATAACAATGGCTTTCTTGTGCGTAACACAAAACGCCAGATGCGCCATGGTTGCTTCGCGCGACGTAAAATCAATAAGGACATCGAAAAGCGCCTGCTGCCCTTCGAGAGAGTCAACCGCCTGCACACCCAGCGCCTGGATGCCGGCAAGCACGCCCAGGTCTTGCCCGCGAGCGGGGTCTTCGGGCAGCACCGTCCCAACGCTCACCCGCAGGCTTGCTGCGCTTTGGTGTACTGCCTCTATCAGGGTTTTTCCCATTCGCCCGGCAGCACCGACAATTGCCACATTCGCCATCTTGATTCTCGATAAGTGAAAAGGGGACGGATTATAGCCTAGGGCGAGGAGACTACCAAAAATAACAGAGGCTTAGGATCGCTAATTGGGCAAATTCCCGCCGCGACCCCTCCCGGCCTGAAGGTGCAAATAACTTGCCGCCTATGGCGATATTGGGCAAACTCCTCACTCCGTTGGCATCGCCACCACCAATCACACATTTGTGCCTGATTTGCCAATAAAAACTCACCTGAAATCAACCTCCGGTTTACCGAAAAGAAATGAGCGAATCCCCGGTCTTGGTCGAAAGACAAAAGCGAGAGCGCTACGAAGCGCTTGTCGACGCGTTGTACCAAGACGTGTATCGCTATGCTTATTGGCTTTGCAAGAACAGTGCATTGGCTGAAGATCTGGTGCAGGAAACTTTTTTGCGTGCATGGCGGTCTTTGGACAGTCTGCAGAATGACAAAGCCGCAAAGGCGTGGCTCTTCACCATCCTGCGCAGAGAAAATGCCCGGTTATATGAACGCTACCGGCCCGATCTTGTAGATATCGAAGACCAGTCGATCGAGGACTCATCCGACAATGAGCCCGATCAGCGCATGGATCGCAAACTGCTCCACGATGCCATTGCCTCGTTGGAGAAAGACTATCGTGAACCCCTGCTGCTGCAGGTGATCGGAGGGTTCAGCGGCAAGGAAATTGCCGAAATTCTGGACCTGAACAACAACACTGTGATGACGCGCCTGTTCCGGGCACGGGGAAAACTGAAGCATATTTTTTTCCCCGACGGTAATCCGGACGAGGGCTTTGACGAGCTCATGGACGACGCATAGTGGGGAATGGCGGGTTGCTCGCCTCCATTCTCTCTTTTCCACCCACCGGGACACTAGGCCCGTAAAGAGTCCAAGAAAAATGGATGATTTAGAATTTAGAAAACGTGCTTTTGCGAACCCACAGGATCAGGACCCTGATTTTCTGGCCGCCGCCCAGAACAGCCCTGATCGTCAACGCCTCCACAAACAGCTCCTCGCACTGGATGAACGTGTGCGCAAGGCGGCTCTCTCCGTGCATGCCCCTGCCGGTCTGGCGGAACGCTTGAAAGCACGGGAAGTCTCACAACCTGCACTCGCGAAGCCCCGTTGGCAGCGCTATCTGGCCGTCGCCGCCAGCCTTGTGATAGCAGTCGGCCTGGTGTTGTCCCCAGGTCTTATTACCGCACGCCCCAGCGCATCCGATATGAAGTTCCATGATGAAGTCATCGGACACGTCTATCGAGAGCTGGGTCGGTATCACGTCGGGCTGGAGGATCTTAATATCGCCGAGATCAAATCCGTCCTAGAAGAGGCTGGCGGTCATCTGCGCACGGAAGACCAGATCAAGCAGCTGCATATCAAGTTCGCCAATGGGTGCAACATCGCTCAGAACAGCAAGGGTGCGCATATTGTTCTGGACGGAACCAAAGGGTCGGTGTCAGTCATCGTGGTTCACAATTCACCTGTTACCACGACTTTCGACGTTAACGACACCCGTTTTGCCGGCAAGATCATTCCCATCGGCGAAGGAAACCTCATCATCGTGGGGGAAAAAGATGAACCCCTCGATGTGTACGAACGCATGATTGAAGACGCTTTCGAATGGTCGATTTAAGGGACGTGGCGCCGCTCAGAACTGATCGGCGCTCATTGCCATAAGAGACTGGCTCCCCGCTTTAATCTCCGCTTCCAATGCCAAGGCACCCGGCACAACCCGATGCAAATAGTAGTGTGCGGTGCTGCACTTGGCAGAATAGAAGGCTGCATTCCCTTCGCCACGGGCAAGTGCCTGCTGCGCAGCGCGAAGCATCCGCACCCACATGAAACAGTACATCCACACCCCGACCAGCTGCAGATAGGGAACCGACGCCGCTCCAATCTCATCCGGATGCTGTTCGCCCGCTGTCTTTAGCCAGCGACTGACCTCCAACACCTGAGAGGTCAGCGATTCGAGCACCGCGCGCGCGGCGGCCTCCTCTTCACCTGTCACCGGATGGCGCAGAAAGGCATTGACCTCCTCCACCACGACTTCCAGCAACCCTTCTCGATCTCGCACCAGCTTTCTCCCGGCGAGATCCAAGGCTTGAATGCCGTTCGTTCCCTCGTAAATTTGTGCGATCCGTGCATCCCTCACATTCTGCTCAAGCCCCCATTCGCGAATGTATCCATGCCCCCCGAGGACCTGCTGGGCAGTCACACAACCCGCGAATCCCCGATCCGAAAACATGGCCTTTGCGACAGGGATCAAAAACGCCACGCATTTTGCCGCACGCTCTCGCACCGCAGACTCGTGATGGAAATGCACACGATCCAGTTGCGAGGCTAGGAATACTGCGAGGGCACGACCGGCCTCAACATCGGCCCGGACACTCAACAGCATTCGCCTGACATCCGGATGCTCAAGGATCGAATCCGCAGGAGCCAAAGGATTTGCAGGCCCTGTAGATCGACGTCCCTGAAGCCGGTCACGCGCATAGGCGGCCGCCACCTGATAGGAGCTGTCTGCCAGGCCAACACCTTGCAGACCAATTGAAAGACGCTCGTAGTTCATCATGGTGAACATGCAGTGCAGGCCTTCATTGGGATTGCCTATCAGATACCCTTCTGCCTCTTCAAAATGCATGACGCACGTCGCAGAACCCTTGATGCCCATTTTGTGCTCGATTGCGCCACAGCTCACGCGATTGCGGTTACCAAGCTGACCGGCATTGTCCACAAGGATCTTGGGTACCAGAAAAAGAGAAATCCCTTTAGGGCCTGCGGGAGCGTTAGGCAATCTGGCAAGCACCAAATGAAGGATGTTCTCGCACAGATCGTGCTCACCACCGGTGATAAATATTTTGGTGCCGGAAACGCGATACCGGCCGCTCCCTGCCACCTCGGCTCGCGTCTTGATAAGCCCAAGATCAGTCCCGGCGTGCGGTTCGGTCAGGCACATGGTGCCTGACCATTCGCCGCTATAAAGTTTGGGGAGATAGCGCTCTTTCAGAGCCTCTGACGCATGCGCCGCCAGCGCCATACTCGCGCCGGCACTGAGGATGGGATACAGCGCAAAAGAGGAATTGGCTGCCATCATCATTTCTTCGAAAAGAACCGCCACCGTTTTGGGAATGCCCTGTCCACCAAAGGCTGGGTCACCTGCCAGCCCCACCCAGCCTCCCGCTGCGAATGCGCGATACGCTTCCTTGAACCCTTCCGGCGTTCTGACATCGCTCCCTTCGCGCAAACATCCCTGCTCATCGCCCTGTCGATTGATCGGAGCGAGCAAGTCCTCACACAGTTTTGCCCCCTCATCGAGAATGGCATCCATGAGCTCACGGCTAATGTCCTGACACCCTGTCATCGATGAAAAGAATTCTGCGGCGCCCTGGACTTCGTGAAGAATGAAACGCATGTCGGTGAGCGGGGCACGGTAGTCACTCATAGGGATCGGCGTCCAAAAAAACAAAAAGGGAGAAGTAAGCTACCTTACTGAGGGGAGTGATCTCGGTCAACGGCTCGGGCTACGCGACACGCGACACGCTGAACACGAAAGACCAGGCCAGGTTAGAGTGGGGGAGCACAAAATGCTGAAGACTGTCGGGCAGTGCCTCTTGTGTGGCGGAGCAAGCTCACTTCGGCCTGCTATCTGCCATGGGTGTCAGATCGCCTTGCCTGTCATTGCCTCGCAGTGCCAGCAATGTGGCATCGCACTTCCCGCAGGCGCACCGTCGCTGTGCGGCTCCTGTCTGAATTCCCCCCCCGCGTTTGACCGCTGTTGGACTCTTGGCGCCTACGACTTTCCCCTGCGAGAGCTGATCGGTCGTTTTAAATTTAATGAAGATTTCTGTGCAGGCACGGCACTGTCACTCCTCCTCGCCAAACGCCTGAAAAACGCCTGGCACGAGAGGCCTCCTCAGGTTCTGGTGCCTGTCCCACTTCATCGCATCCGACTGGCGCAACGCGGGTTCAATCAAAGCGTGCACATCGCACGGGTTCTGGCACACCGGCTGGAAATCCCTGTGGAGAACGCACTGTGTCGCAGAACGCGCAACACCCGTCCACAGAAGGGGCTGACGGCCTCCGAGAGGCAACGTAATCTGAAAGCCGCATTTGCCCTGCCTTCGCCGTTTCCTTCGTTTGAGCACATCGCCATTGTCGACGATGTGGTAACGACCATGAACACGGTGCATGAAATTGCCGGACTGTTTAAATCGCGGGGGGTAAAGCGAGTGGATGTGGTGTGTCTTGCGAGGGTGCTGGACGACTAGAATTGATACTTGATCGAGCCATAGGCTACGCGGCCGCGCGGCTCAAGAGTGGGGGTCAAGGTCTGCTGGATTTGCTCGGGACGCGCATCAAACAGATTGCGCACGCCAACAGAGAATACCGCCTGGCCCTGTTTCCCGGTTTTGAGGTTGTAGCCGTAACGCAGGTCGAGCGTCGTCATGGTGCCGACGAGCTCATTGAGCTGCTCAAGGTTAAGCGTGCTCAGGTCTTCAAAAGAGTCGAAATAATGCGTCACCGCACTCGCAGAATGTTTGCCCATCTGCCAGGTCAGCATCAGACTGCTCTGTAACTCCGTGCCTTTGGGCAGAAGGGTAGAGTCAGACACCGGAGGCAGGGCACTGTCTAGCAAGTTGGCCGCCTTGGCCGTGTCGTAGAGATAGGTCGCTTTGGTGCTGACGATAAATTGTCCAAAACGGGGAGATTCCCAGACATAAGACGCACTCAGATCGATGCCCTTGGCGAGTTCCCCAGGGTTGACCGTGCTCTTCACCGAGGGTCCTTCCAGCATTCCCGCATACAGATTCGAATCGTCAATGTGAAGACCGACGTTTGAAGTCACTGTAGGGAGCAAATTCGCAGCTTCAGGCAGCGCCGTTGCGGTGCTAAAGGTTTTGTCCAGTTCAACCCGCCACGCATCGGCACGCAAATCCAAACCCTTCGCCGGCGAGAACAACATGCCGATTTCGGAGGAGGTGCGTGTCTCGCTGGAGAAAGGTGCCTGATACGGAGCAGAAAGCACGGAAAACTTTTCTGAGTAACGT
Source organism: uncultured Klebsiella sp. (assembly GCA_964538025.1). Taxonomy (GTDB): domain Bacteria; phylum Pseudomonadota; class Gammaproteobacteria; order Pseudomonadales; family Pseudohongiellaceae; genus UBA5078. The sequence continues at coordinate 92,355 of CAZICZ010000009.1, forward strand.
TCGAACAGAGAGGATGCGGTAGAAGCGTCTGCGCCTGCCAGATTTTGCGCCGAGACAGGCGACACCAATGCAAGACAGCTCACGGCTGTTGCAAAGAGGCCTTTGACGTCCCGGAATACGTGCATGATTCTTTCCCTTGGCTAGCTAGGTCCTGACTTTTTTCATTCTTGCCGTCTCGAATCGTCAGTCTGAAACGGAAAAAAGCACTCTTTTGGCGCGGATCAGGAGTGCCTAGTATACACACGCCATTTCAAACTTACAGAGCCGATTCTTTATTAATACGCGAAATTCTGCCCTGATTTTCAGTGAGTTCCAGAAGCTTTCTGACAGAAAGCGAGAATCCGGGAATCACGAAGTCCGGCAGCACTTCCAAGAGAGGCACGAGCACAAATCGACGGGTATGCATGCGAGGGTGTGGCAGGGTGAGAATTTCATCTGAACATTGCGTGTCTCCAACACACAACACATCCAGATCAAGCGTACGGGCCGCATTGCGCGTGCCCGAGCGGACGCGACCAAAACGCTCCTCGATTCTTTGCAAGTCGCGCAACAGGCGATGAGGGGACACGTCTTGGGGGGAAAACACCGCCACACCATTGATAAAGCGCGGAGACCCGGGAGGACAGTCGAGCGGGTCAGTCTCCCACCAGGAGGAGACCAGTACAGACCCCTTACTTAGACCTGCCAAGGATTCGAGCGCCAGCTGCAAGGTGCCAAGAGGGGGGCTTTCCTCGGCGGCAAGGTTGGCCCCCAGCCCGATGATGGCAAGGGGGCTCCCCTGAAGTGCGGGCACTTCCGCCACACTAGCCTGGATGATAGGCGCGGGAATACTCATGTACGGACTCGACAAACACCGCCACATTGGCCGGATCGACATCAGGCGTAATGCCGTGCCCTAGATTGAAGACATGCCCAGAGCCGTTTCCATAGGCGCTTAGAATGCGTTTCACCTCGGCCCGGATACTCTCCGGTGTTGCATAAAGAATGGCGGGGTCCATGTTTCCCTGCAGGGAGACCTGATGTCCAATCCGCGACCTCGCCGACCCGATGTCAATCGTCCAATCCAGCCCCACGCAATCTGCGCCACTTTGGGCAATGTCCTCCAGCCACAAGCCACCGCTCTTGGTAAACAAGATGACCGGTACCTTGCGCCCTTCCGACTCGCGAGTCAGTCCGGCCACAATTTTCTTCATGTAGGCAAGGGAAAACTCCCGGTAGGCATGGGTGGACAGCACGCCGCCCCAGGTATCAAAAATCTGCACGGCCTGCGCTCCCGCCGCAATCTGGGCATTCAGGTAATTGGTGACCGCGCGGGCAAGCTTGTCCAGCAACTGATGCATCGCTTGCGGTTGATTGAACATAAATGCCTTGGCATGCCGAAAGTCTTTGCTGCCGCTGCCTTCGATCATATAGGTCGCCAACGTCCACGGACTGCCGGAAAACCCGATGAGAGGGACGGAACCGTTCAGCTCCCGGCGAATCGTAGATACCGCATCGGTGACATAGGACAAATCCCGCGCAGTATTCAATTCCGGCAGCTGGACGACATCCTGCTCAGTGCGCACGACCTTGTGAAATCGCGGGCCCTCGCCTTCCGAGAAATAAAGTCCCTGCCCCATCGCATCGGGGATTGTGAGGATGTCCGAAAACAGAATTGCCGCATCGAACGCATATCGACGTAGCGGTTGCAGCGTCACTTCGCAAGCAAGCTCGGGCGAGCGACACAGGCTCATAAAATCTCCCGCCTGTTTGCGAGTCGCCCGATACTCAGGCAAATAACGACCGGCCTGACGCATCATCCAGACGGGGGTCACATCTACGGGTTCGCCACACAAGGCTCGCAAAAATCGATCATTCTTCAGGGCTGTCAATGCCATTTCCTCGTCCTGCTGATGGGACACTCAATAAATTGGGAAGGCTTCAGGGGGGAATATGGATCCCGTCCCCGATCGCGGATTGATCGGGCGCGCCATTCTACACAGCCGGTTCCGGGGGGACAAACCACTCCACGTCAGTTGCCGGCGCGAACCTCGGTCTGGACGGCGCCCAAACGACGGATCCAGGGCTCAAGACGCCCGAGCTCTCCCGTGAGACCGGCGGCTGCCGATTGCGCGGCCGCTTGATTGGGATAATGACCATGGATGACGACAAACCATGGACGCCCCTGATTTGTCGTTTCAAACCAATACAGGGGGCTCGCCGGATGACGCGCAACAAACGCTTCGACATTCGCACGAGAAGCCGCACCCAGTAACTGGACGGTGTACTCGTTAGGCGGAAACGCCAAAATCTGATCGCGTGGACGCTGGGCGCTGGGGGCACTTGCCGGGGCCGTCGGCGCCGCAGGCGTAGCCGCTACCGGAGCAGGCACCTGAGTTGGTGTCGGTGTTGGTGTGGGTGTCGGCGCAGTGACTGCACTGGCGACTGCCGGGGCGGGCGCTGCCAGCTGCTCCACATCCGCTTGTACTTCCGGGGAAGTAGGCAACGCAAGTTCCGCAACCGCTGGAGTCTCTGGGACCGGCACAGCGGCCGTATCCGGCGACGCTGTCTGAACGTGAGTTTCTGGGCGCGGGGCAGGTTGCGGTACTGACTGCACAAAGGGAGACGCCGCATCCTGCTCATCCGTCAGGGGAATAGGTAAGGCACTTTCGACAACAGGTGTCGGCAAAGCAATCTGGCGCTGGGACATTGTTGGCGCATCGTCCCCGCTGCCGAACAGGAGCGCGATGGCCAGAACAAGGACAAGCCCTCCCGCAGCAATCGCATAGGGAGTACTCAGGCGAATCTCAGGGAACGGAGGCAGCCATGACAAGGTCGACCCACTGCTAAACAGCAACTCTTCGGCAACGAGGTTGATGCGACCGGGATTTCCCTGAGAAAGTTTGTGTATTTTTTCTATCTGGCGAGCACTGAAGGGGAGCGGCCGGGCGGGATCCGTGTCATTGAAACCGACTGCGTTCAACCGATAACGCAGGTAGTTCCGCGTTTCGTCCAAATTGAATTCCGGAAGTCGCACAGACGTAAATTGATTCTGCCCCTCGTGCTGAGGACAGGTGTAATCGAGCATGTCCAGCAAGGAGGCCTGACCGACCAGAATGACATGAAATGTCGCGTCATGATTCTCCACCAAGGCGAGTTTCACGAGCAGGCTGAACGCATCATCACCCAGCTCGTGCGCATCATCGACGATCAGCACAACACTGCGGGATTGGCTCCGGACCGCCTGAAAATATCGCAGCAGGGCTGCCTTGAGTTCCGCCATGCTGGCGTTGGCGGGGAAATCCAAAACAAACGCCTTGAACATTTCCTGCAGAAGCTGGGACGGACTCGTCAACATACTCGCGCGCGTGCGGGCAACTATCTGGTCACGTTCTGCACGGCGAGCATAAAAATCAGCCAGGGTAGTTTTGCCGCAGCCCTCCGGTCCCACCAGAGCAACAATATCGCTGCTCTCCCGTGACAGCAGCTTTAACTGATCGAGACTGGCGCGACGTATTCCTCCTGGAAACAGGGTCTCCAGCGGGGTGGTCGCCGCAAACGGGTTTGCCGTCAAATTGAGCTCCGCCAAGGTCTCATTCAGTGCTGGCACAGCGAGTCTCCTGCCTCCAATGTCTGCTGTAGCACGGCAACGTCAATGCCGCTCTCAATCACAGTGTGCCCCAAACCCTTCATCAGGATGAAGCGAATTTTTCCGCTCGCCACCTTCTTGTCGACTGCCATCAGCGAAAGATAGTCCTGCGTAGTCAACGTTGCGGGAGGCACTACGGGGAGTCCTGCGCGCGCGATCAACGCCTTCACTCTGGCAGCCTCGGACCAGCGGATATAGCCCAGTCGTGCGGACAGATCCGCTGCCATCACCATGCCCGTGGCAACGGCCTCTCCGTGCAGCCAGACCCCGTAGCCAAGGCCATTTTCAATGGCGTGACCAAACGTATGGCCGAGATTCAGCAACGCGCGCACGCCACCTTCCTTCTCATCGGCAGCGACAATGCGCGCCTTGTCAGCGCAGCTTACTTTCACAGCCTCTGCCAAGATGTCTTGATTACGTGCCAGCAGGCTTTCCAGATTGGCCTCCAGCCATTCCAGGAACGACAGGTTATCGATCAAGCCATATTTGATGACTTCGGCAAGCCCCGCCCGCAACTCGCGTATTGGAAGGGTTTCCAGAACCTGAGTATCCGCAATCACAGCCTGCGGTTGATAAAACGCGCCGATCATGTTCTTGCCAAGGGGGTGATTGACGCCTGTCTTGCCCCCTACGGAAGAATCCACCTGGGAGAGCAAGGTGGTCGGCACCTGGATGAAATGAACGCCGCGCTGATAACTTGCCGCAGCAAAACCGGTGAGATCTCCGATGACTCCGCCCCCCAGCGCAATCAGCGTTGTGCTGCGCTCGTGGCGCGAGGCCAGCAATTTGTCGAACACGAGATTCAAGGTGTGCAGTGTCTTGGTGTGCTCGCCGTCGGGCAGCACCAGAGAATCGACCTGGAGCCCGGACAAGCTCTTACTGACTTTCTCGAGATACAGGGGCGCCACTGTCTCATTACTGACGATTAGCACCTGTTGGCCCGCGATATGGGGAAGGAACAATTCCGGCCGGGCAAGCAAGTCCGAACCGATGTAAATAGGATAGGAGCGCTCCCCTAAATCCAGTTGCAAGGTCTTCATCATGTGTTCGATGCCACGACACCAGACCACCATGTGGCCGAATCGGGGCGGCAGGCTCCTGTTTTTAAGGTTTCAATGGAGTCGAGTTAACGGCGGTATCTTCGGCAGTGCCGACGTGGTGATGCTGCCACAGCGCCTGCAACTGCTTTGTAATCTCAAGGCTCACCGACCGCGGACTGCGTCGGCTGGTGTCAATGATCAGGTGCGCGGTTTCGCGGTAGAGCGGTTCGCGAATCTTGAACAGCTCCTTGATTTTTGCCAGAGGGTTTTCCGTCTGCAGCAAAGGCCGATTCTTGTCCTTTCCTGTCCTCTCCAGCTGTTGCGCAACAGAGGCGCGCAGGTAGACCACGGTGCCACGCGCATGGAGAAAAGTGCGTGATTCTGGGTCCAGAATTGCGCCACCTCCCGTCGCCAGGATGATGCCCTCCCGCTGGGTCAAGGTGTCGATCATTCGCGCTTCCCGGACACGAAAGCCTTTTTCCCCTTCTACATCAAAAATCCAGGGGATATCGGCCCCGGTAGCAAATTCGATTTCCCGGTCGGAATCAAAAAACGGCATGTGCAATTGCGCCGCCAAAAGGCGACCAATCGTGCTTTTGCCTACGCCCATGGGGCCAATCAGGAATACATTGCTGGAATTGCCCATCTTGCCCGAATGTCCTTCTGCGAATCAGGCCACCTGGAAGCAACCTGACAGACTCTGAAAAGTCCGCCATTGTACCCCTGCACGCCATGCAAAATCACGGTCGAATCAGGGGCACGAAAGACGCTTCAGCGCGTATTGAGCTCAGCGATGATGCGGGGGGTGATGAAGATCAGCAATTCCGTTCGTCGGTTGGCATTGTTGGTTCGCTTGAAGAGCCTGCCAACATAGGGGATATCGCCCAACAGGGGCGTTTTGGTTTCTGTGGTCGTGGTTTCCTCCCGGAAGACTCCCCCCAGAACTATCGTATCGCCATTTTCAACCAGCACACTGGTATTGATGGAATTGGTATTAATGGCTGGCACATTGCCAGTACCAGCAGCGACAGAATCCTGATGGATATTCAGCTGCATGATGATGCGACCATCGGGCGTAATCTGCGGAGTCACTTCCAGAGAGAGGACGGCATCCACGAATTCGGTCGTCGAACCGCCCGCTGTTCCCCCCGCCTGCGCCTGATAGGGAATACGGACGCCAGATTGAATCGTGGCCGTCACCTTATCCTGCGTTGTGACCTTGGGTCGCGCAATCACCTCACCGTTTCCGCTGCTCTCCAACGCGGAAAGCTCGAGTTCGATCAACCCGGAATTGCTGGTGAACCCCACAGAGAAAGAGGAAGCACTGTTGTTCGCCACGCCCAGATCCACCGCCAGCGCATCCGGAAAGGAGACCGATCCGACAGGAATGGGAACGGCCGCAATGGCCTGCGCTACGATGGCACCGATCAGACTAGGATCTGTGCCGTCCTGCAGGGCCTGCACGCGGGCGGCCTCTCCAGCGGCAAGGGCCTGGTTGATCGCCTGATTTTCGGCAACCCGGTTGTTTTGTTGTTGCAGTGTGGAGGCCTGACTCCCGCCATAGCGGAAGCCATCGCTGGAATCCGTCCGGCCTGCACCTCCCCACCGGATACCCAGATCTCGCCCAAAATCCGTCGACACATTCACGATGCGCGCTTCGATCAGTACTTGTCGGACGGGAACATCCAGCTTGCTCAACAGCTCACGGACTTCATCAAGCTTTTCTGCGACATCCCGGATGATGATGATATTGGTGCGGGAATCCACCGTCGCCGTGCCACGGCTCGACAGCACACCTGTCGCTCCGCTTTCCGGTGCAACGCCGGTGGCGGCAGCATCAGGCGCCGCCCCCGGAACACTGCCACTGGGAGACCCGGTCAACAGCATCAGAATGTTGGCGGCATCGGCGTAGTTCACTTGCACATATTCCGTATGCAACGGCGCGAGCGCCTGTGCCTGACGCGTGGCGTCGAGTGCTTGTTGCTCCTGCGTGGCAATCTCGCTGGCCGGTGCCACATACAAAACATTGCCGACGAGTCGCTTGTCGAGATTGCGCGACTGCAGCACCAGATTGAGCGCCTGATCCCAGGGCACATCCTGCAATTGGAGGGTGATATTGCCGGAAATCGCGTCACTGGCAACGAGATTGAAATTATTCTCATCGGCCAACAACTGCAGTACCGCCCGCACCTCAATGTTCTGGAAACTCAGCGAGACCAGATTGCCAGAATACGCCGCCGCAGGATCACTATTGGCCGATGTTGTGCCTGGAGGTGTCACGCTGATGGTGTACTGTCGGCCCTGTTGATAGGCCACATATTCATATTCCCCATTGAGATCGATTGCGACGGTGGCATTGCCGCGCTGGGGATAGACGTCAACGGTATTCACTGGTGTCGCAAAATCAGTCACATCAAAGCGTCGATTCAAACGCTCCGGTACGCCCGTACTTGAGAATTCGACATACACGCGGCTCCCGATTTGCTCCACATTGCCAAGCACGCGGTCATCGCTGAGGCTGATGACGATTTGGCCTTCATCCTCTTCCGTGCCTCGGCGGAAGGTGACATCCACCAGAGAGGGTCCCTGTGCCGCTGGGGCCGGTGCGCTTACAGTGCTGCTGACCGGCGCTGCACTGGCCACCCGGTTATCACTTCCCAGATGGACAATCAGGGTGTTGCCTTCAATACGGGTCTGGTAGTCAACGGCGCTGGTGAGGTTAAACACAAGGCGTGTGCGACCCCCCGCCTCCACCACCATCACACTCTGGGCATTGTTTGAATCGATGTCGAAGCGACGTTCAGCAAGGGCACTCTTCACGTTCGCAAGATCGACGGAAATGCGGGCAGGATCTTCCTGTGCAAAACTTGTCGGTTCCGGCGGGCGAGAGTCAAACTCAAGGCGAACCTCGATACTGTCGCCGGGCATATTGGCAAATCCGATACTGTTCAGATTCACCGCCTCTTGCGCGTGGGCTGAAGGCCACAATGCCAATGCCAGCAAAATCGACATGGCGCACACCTGCAGACGGCGCGACACGACGTTACCCACAGCAGAAGTCATCGTTGTAATTGACATCATCATTTCACCTGTTGTGACTGCCCTGACGCAGCGGCATGTCTCTCTTCACTCCCGTCCATCACGGCGCAGGATGTGTGCGTTATTCTGTTAGCGCTGCAAACTCAGTGTTCGCGGACGTTCAACCCAGCCGCCATCGCCGGAGGGCACGATTTCTGTCAGCTCAATCTCTGTCGGTGACACCCGCTGCACGCGACCATGATTGCGACCCAGATAATTGCCGCGTACCACGCGATGAATTTTGCCGTTTTCATCCTGCACTAGCGCAATTGTCGTCGTGCCGCGCGTCATCATTCCCACCATGACCAGATTGCTCAGAGCAAACTCCTCCAGCGCCTCCGGCGTCCGCGTGAAGTCCGGCTGCACCACGTTGACGGGTTGCTGCGCTTCACTTGTCCCCGCCATGATCGGCACATCGAAGGGCGAGCGCAGCGAAGCAGCACTGTAGGAGAAGGCCTCGTAAGGTTGAAAGACGGGCATGGGCTCCACTTCTCCACCGGGGCGCAGGGACACTTCAATGATGTATTGCTGCAAATCTTCCATACCGTCATTGCCGGAACACGCCGCCAACAACAGCACAAGACTGGTTATCATCGCCCGTTTGACCAAGCTGGATAAGGCGTTAGGGAGTCGGTGCATCACTGGCTCCTTCTGTGCGATATCGATAGGTCTTTGCGGTAATCGTCATCTGCAGCGCGCTGCGATTGTTCACCGGAATAATGGAAAAATCATGAAGCGTCACAATGCGAGGCAAAGACGCGACACCGCTGACGAATGTTCCAAAATCGTGGTAATTGCCCAGCACCTCAACCTGGATGGGCTGTTCAATATAAAACTCCTGCGCCACCTCGGAATCCAGCTCGATTCGCGAGAAAGAGAGACTGCTGCCCAAACCTGTTTCCGTGATGTCGTCCACCAGATCCGGCACTTCCGTCTGGCTGGGTAACTGGCTTAACAGTTCGGAGAATTCTTCTTCCATCGCAATCGTCTGTGCTTTGTATTCTTCAAGATTGGCCGCCATGACCGCCTTTTGCTCGAATTCAATCCGCAGCGTTGATTCCTCCGCCTGCCACCGCGTAAGGGCAGTCTGCAATGTCCTGATATCGAACCAGAATCCGGCAGCAAGGCACAGAACAAACAGGACGAGAGCAATCAGCATTTTCACGACGCCCGGCCATACGCCGATCGACTCGATGTCACTGAGGTTATTCCAGTCAAAACTCTGTAACTCTTTCAACAATGTCGATGCCTTGATCATGGCTCTTCCTCTCGCGTGGGTTCTTGCAGGAAGAAGGTCAGGGAAAAGGCATTGGCAGCGCGTTGATCAGAGTTTGAGTCCGCACTGGCAGCAGAAATCTGTTGCAGGCTCGGATTGACGAACCAATCGGAATCGTCGATGCGACGCATCAGTTCCGACACCTTGTTGTTGGATTCGGCGATTCCTTCAATCTGCAGACGGTCGCCATCACGCTCCAGCGAATTGAAATACACCCCTGCCGGAATGGTTTTCACGAGCTCGTCGAAGATGCGCACGATGACGGGACGCGAGCCCTGCAAATCCTGAATGACTTCCATTCGTGAATTGATCTGCGCTTTTTGTTCCTTCAGGTTGTTGATCTCGGCAATGCGGGCATCAAGCACCAGAATCTCCCGACGGACAAAATCATTGCGGGCTTGCTGGTAGCGAATATCCCCACGGAAATTTCGATCGACCAGAAATACGATGCCGGCAGCGATGATGGTGACTCCCATCAGCAAGACGAAAAACTCGCGCTTGCGTTCTTCCCGTAATTGTTCGCGCCAGGGCAGTAAATTGATGCGTGCCATCAGTACTTACTCCTCATGGCAAGCCCGCAGGCGATCATCAGCGCCGGAGCATCGTTGGTGAGCAATGTCTTGTTCACTTTGGAGCCGACGACAAGGTTCAGAAAGGGGTTGGCCACCAACGCCGGAGTAGCCAGTTGCTCACGCACCAGTTCACTGAGCCCGTCAATGGCGGCGACGCCACCGGCCAGAATGATCTGGTCAACATCGTTGTATTGACTGGATGAAAAGAAAAACTGCAGTGATCTGCTGACCTGTTGCACGACGGCGTCTTTGAAGGGAGCCAGAATTTCCAGCTCATACTCTTCGGCGAGTGATCCGCGGCGGATGGCCGTTTCGGCCTCGATCGCTGACAGACCAAATCGGCGCTGGACGTCTTCCACCAGCTGGCGTCCGCCAAACAGCTGTTCGCGCGTGTAGATCGTTTTACCATGGAGCAGCACGTGAAGTGTGGTGACTGTCGCCCCGATATCGAGAATGGCAACCGTCTGCGGATCCGCACTTTGCAGCTGGTCCTGTAACAGGCCGAAAGCCCGCTCCATGGCATAGGCTTCAATATCCACCACTTTGGCGCTGAGACCACCGGCATCAAGAGCGCCAACACGGGACTCCACATTCTCCTTTCGACAGGCGGCCAGCAACACATCCACGAAATCGGAATTGGGATCGGTGCTTTCCTGACGCTCAAAATCGATGGCGACTTCACTGAGTGGATAAGGAATGTACTGGTCTGCCTCCACGATGATTTGATTCTCCATTTCAGAATCACTCATGCTGGCATTCATTTCGATGATCTTGGTGATGACAGCGGAACCTGCCACCGCCACGGCGGCTTCCTTGCTTCGTGGTTTCAGGATTGAAAGCGCCTGCCGGATGGCGTCACCGACGGCATCGATGTCGCTGATATTCTTTTCCACGACCGCGTTGGGCGGGAGTTGTCGCATGACATAGTTTTCGATGCGGTATTTGCCATTTTGCATACTGAGCTCAAGCAACTTCACGGCCGTGGAACTGATGTCCACACCGAGCAGTGTTTTTGCTTTCCGACTCAGAATGTCAAGCACCTTACCTTCCCCATACTGGCCCCGAAGAGCTTATCGGCCGAGTGGCGCACGAGATCACCCCGCACCCCTGAATTTTCAATTCTCACGTCGTCTTTCGGGTCATCCCGCCTCTGTCTCGTCGCGCGGAAACGCCCCTCATCTGAGGACGATTTTCAGTATAGATTCAAACCGCAGAGACAACCGGCTGGTGCCTGAATTTTAGGCACCTCCACATCAAATCAAATTTATATATAATATTCAATACATTATATAGGGTTTCAAATAAATAACTTTATGTTGCTAACTCCGTCAAAAAATGGACAAGGACTTGATGAGGCTCACAATTATGACAGCTCGTCTTGAAGGCAGATCACACCCTGAGTGCGCCGCCCATCAGCGCCCAGAAAAAGTTTTAATCTATTGAAATATAAGACATTATGATTATGTGTTCAGCCATTCATATGACTGTCCGCTCCCTGCAAGAGACAGAAAAATGCCCCTTAAAAGCCTGAGGGTTTCACTCAAGATTATTCGTTTCCATGGGTATATAATGGCGCCTTCCTGCACCACCGGGTGCCAGCGGGCACGTAACGAAAAGCCTGCCTTTGGGGTCCTATCACAGGGTGAGCTTTGCAGAATCCGCAACCGACACGTGGTCCATCACCAGTGAACATGCCAATCAAAAAACTCTTCCGGACTCTCTTCTGGCTAGGCATATTCTGTGTCAGTGGGGCCGTCATGGTCTTTGCTGCCGGCTTCCTCTACTTGTCACCACAGTTACCCTCTGCGGAGTCCTATCGCTATGTGCAACTGGAAACCCCGTTACGGATACTGACTGCCGACAAGCTGCTGATAGATGAAATCGGGATTCGACGCGACCCGATTCCTTTCGAAGAAATCCCGCCAATGATGATCAATGCCGTCATCGCCAGCGAAGACCCGCGCTTTTACTCCCATTCGGGTGTCGATGTGCGGGGACTGCTCCGGGGGTTCTACGGGTTTGTGCGCGGGATCAACCTGGGGGGCGGCAGCACGATCACCATGCAGCTGGTGAACAACATTTCGTTCGATAACGACAATGTCTATGCCCGCAAACTGAAGGAGATCCCGTTTGCACTGCGTATTCAGCGCGAGCTGACCAAAGAAGAAATCATCACGCTGTATCTCAACCTGATTTACTTTGGTGCCGGCGCGGACGGCATCAATGCAGCCGCCTATGCCTACTACGGCAAGCCCATCAGCGAGCTGGAGTTGCACCACTTCGCAATGCTGACCTCGGTGTTGCCCTGCCCTTCCCCGTGCAACCCGATCGCCAACCCCGCACGGGCAGAAACACGACGCAACGTGGTGCTCACCAAGATGTTCGAACAGCGCATGATCACTCGTGCCGAATATGAGAAGGCTATCGCCACCCCGGACGACGCTCGACCACATAGTCGGCGCATCGAAGTGAGCGCCCCTCATGTCGCGGAGATGATCCGACAGGAACTTTACCGCGAGTACGGGGACGATATTTACCGCAAGGGATTCGAGGTGACGACCAGCATCCTGAGCAAGAACCAGCGTGCCGCGACAGCCGCACTGACCAACGGGCTTGAGAATTTCTATGACAAGCGCCATGGGTACCGGGGGACTGAAGGGCACGTTTCTGTCCCTGCCGGAGAGGATGCCTCCCCTCATTTCATCGCCGCCCTTGAGCCCTTCACTACCCTAGGCAATCAGGTGCCCGCCGTGGTGTCGGAGGTCGGTGAGCGCGACATCAAAGCAATACGCAAGGATGGCTCCGTGGTGAGCATCGACTGGGATGGTCTGAGCTGGGCTGCCCCTTTTGTCGATCGCGGCAACGCATGGCCACGCCCGCAGCGCGCCAGCGACATCGTAAAAACGGGCGATATCGTGCGAATAAAACAGGAAGACGACGAGCGCTGGTCGCTCGGGCAAATCCCCGAGCTGCAGGGCGCATTGGTCTCGGTCTCGCCTGACAACGGCGACATCCTGGCCCTGACCGGTGGCTACGACTTCGGATTGAGTCAGGTCAATCGCGCAACAACCCCACGTCCTCCTGGCTCCGGCTTCAAACCATTCCTGTATGGCACAGCACTGGAAAATGGCTATACACCGGCCACAACGATCAATGATGCGCCTTTCGCGCGGGGAGATTATCGCCCCCGCAATTTCGAAAATAATTTTATCGGGCCGGTGACACTGCGCAATGCGCTTGCGACGTCCCGCAACATTCCCGCAATCCGGCTCTATGACCAGCTGGGCTCGGAGCTGGTATTGCCGTTCGCGAAGCGCTTTGGATTCAAAACCGACACCTTCCCCCGCAATGACCTGACCGTAGCATTGGGCAGTCAGGATGTGCAGCCGCTGGAGATGGCGGTGGCCTTTGCCACCATTGCCAACGGGGGGCAGAAGGTGGAGGCGACCCTGATTAAAGAGATCAAAACAGTGGATGGGCTGATTCCGTTGCCCGTGCAGCTGGTCGCTTGTGGCACTGCCTGTGATTCGCTGGCAGTGAACGAAATGCCGGCGCCACAGATTGTTGATCCGCGCGTCACCTATATCCTCGCGAGCATGATGCGGTCGGTCATCGAAGAAGGCAGTGGACGCCGCGTCGACAGGGAAATCGCCCGCAAGGATCTAATGGGGAAAACCGGAACCACCAATGGCCCGGCAGAACTGTGGTTCTCAGGGTTCAACCGTGACGTGTCGACCAGCGTCTTTATCGGTTTCGATCAGCCCCAACCCATGGGAGAAAGTGAGCAGGGCGCCACGGTGCCGGTTCCCATCTGGATCGACTACATGAAGACCGTGCTGGAGGGTCAGCCGGAACACATGCTGGATCGCCCCGACGGCATTGTGGATCGGCTGATCGACAAACAGACCGGCAAGCTCGCACGACCGGGTCAGGCCAATACCATGTTTGAACTGTTCATGCAGGAAAACGCACCGACGGAAATGGAGTCTCGCAACACGCCGACACCCTCGGGAAGCGACGAAGTGCCCTCGATTGAAATCATCTTCTGAGAATGATCTCGCCCCAAGACAAAAAGGCGCCAGAGCAAGCTCTGGCGCCTTTTTGGAATCTTCCGATCGATTGCCGTCTTAGACGGAGCGTGTACCGAAACGCTTCTTGAAACGGTCCACACGGCCACCGGTGTCAAGAATCTTCTGCTTGCCCGTGTAGAACGGGTGGCAATCAGAGCACACGTCCAACATGATGTCTTTGCCCAATGTAGAGCGCGTCTTGAAGACGTTGCCACAACTGCAGGTCGCGGTCATTTCTACATAATTGGGGTGAATATCGGGTTTCATGATTCTGCCTCATCAATAGGTTTTCACTGGGTTCGCGACACCGGGGTTGCATCAAATACCCCTGCACTGCCAGCGAAACGGGGAGGCATTCTACCAAACAGACCTGGAAGCGCAAGTACGGGGAGGAGGTTTTTCATTCCATTCCCCACCGCGCCCATTACACGGGCGATTTCCCTGCCTTGATGACCTGATGATTCTTTACGACTTCGCGCATGATGCGTTCAAGGATTTCGGCCACTAGGTCCGGATTAACGCTGTTTGTCTGACAAAGCTGGCGAGTGTGCGCAAGCTTGCGGGCTTCCCGCTCCGGGTCCAGCGCTTCCAGACCATATTCGGCCTTCAGCTCCCCAACACGCTGGGTCAGGGCAAAGCGATTGGCCAGCAGGAGGACGAGACCATGGTCAATGCGATCGATCTGTTCTCGTACCCGCAATAATTCGTCGGGTATCGGCGTGCTGGTCATGGCGCTGTCTCCATCCGGGTGGTCAGAAAAGTGTGGCGGCGAGTATAAACGAATTCCGCCCGCAGGAGACAGGGAGCCCACCTCAGTTGCGGGCACTGTGCAATGCCCTTACCATGGGCCGGCATTCATCTTCCCGCACGACGCGTGTTCATCCAGAATTCCTCATATCCATGTCCACAGCTGACGCAGAGCGCCTCCCTCCTGCCCCACCCCTTTTTCTGAGACTGGCGGTGCCCTCTCCCCTGCGCCGGTATTTTGATTATCTGCCACCGGAAGGTATCCACCGCGATGCGCTTGAGGGCCTGCTCCCCGGCGTGCGCGTGCGAGTCCCGTTTGGTTCGCGCACCCTGGTCGGCATTCTTGTGGCGACAGTGGACCATACGGACGTCCCTCCCGCCAAACAGCGCTCTGCTTTGGAAATTCTGGATTCAGCCCCGCTCTTTTCCTCGACATTGATGCACCTCATTGAATGGGCAGCCCAGTACTATCAGCACCCCCCTGGTGATGTCTTTTACAGCGTTATGCCCGGTCTGTTGCGACAGGGGCAGCGAGCAGAGCGCCCGGGACGCAAAGTGTGGCAGCTGAGCGAATCGGGGAGGCAACTGCTGCCCGAGGATCTGCGCAGAGCGCCACGCCAAAGAGAAATTGTTGAATTCCTGCAGGAACACGAAGCCCTGGACAAATCCGCCGTCACCGAACTGGGCATCTCACCCAGTGCACTGATAGCCCTGCAGGCCAATGGCTTTATCGTCATGGAAGAACGACGTCCCGCCCCTGCCGGACAGGACACTCCGAGACGGGAAAATGCGCTGGCCTTGACCTTGAATCAGGAACAGTCGGTGGCGGTGCAGAAAATCACAGAGGCCTTGCCCCATTTTCAGTGCGCCCTGCTGGAAGGCGTGACGGGCAGTGGCAAAACAGAGGTCTATTTGCAGGTGATTGCCGAGGTCCTCGCACAACAGCGACAGGCCCTCGTCCTCGTGCCGGAAATCAGCCTGACGCCCCAAACCATTGCCCGGTTTCGCCATCGCTTTGCATGCCCCATCGCCGTGCTGCATTCCGGCCTGACCGATACGGAAAGATTGCAGGCATGGCTTGAGGCACGGGACGGGATTGCGCGCATTGTTATCGGCACCCGTTCCGCACTGTTCACCCCCCTGGCCCAGCCTGGTGTCATCATTCTCGACGAAGAACACGACAGCTCGTTCAAACAGCAGGAGGGTTTCCGCTATCACGCTCGCGATCTTGCCATCGTGAGAGCTCGGGAGGAAAACATCCCCGTCATTCTTGGCTCCGCAACTCCCAGCCTGGAATCTCTCCACAATGCCCTCAGCGGTCGCTACCTCCATCTCACGCTGCACCAGCGCGCGGGCAATGCTGCACCTCCGGCACTTCGCCTCATCGACACGGAACACGAGGTGCTGCATCAGGGCTTTTCCAGCGCGCTGCTTGCCGCGATCCAGACCCACCTGACGCAGGGGAATCAGGCTCTGGTGTTCATCAATCGACGCGGGTTTGCCCCCACCCTGCAATGTGCCGACTGCGGCTGGGTCGCGGAATGTCCTCACTGTGACGCGCGGATGACCCTTCATCGCACACACGCCCACCTCCGCTGTCATCACTGCGATGCGCGGCGCCCTGTGGATCATGCCTGTCCCATGTGCCGCTCAAGGCATCTCGAAGCCCTCGGACTGGGGACCGAGCGCATCGAGCATTTCCTGCAGGCGCAGTTTGCCTCGACGCGCGTGCTGCGGATTGACCGTGACACCACGCGGCGCAAGAACGAACTCGACGTCTTGTTGAACGAAGTGCATCAGGGCAAGCCCTGTCTGTTGATCGGGACGCAGATGCTGGCGAAAGGGCATCATTTTCCCGCGGTGACGCTGGTTGCCGTTCTGGACGCTGACGCTGGCCTGTTCAGCGTCGACTTCCGGGGACAGGAGCACACCGCACAACTGCTGATGCAGGTAGCAGGCCGATCGGGACGTGCCGGCATGCCGGGAGAAGTGCTGATTCAAACCCGACACGCTGGTCACGCGACCCTGCGCACCCTGGTCGGTGAGGGCTACGCCGCCTTTGCCCGCAGCCTGCTGGGTGAACGCCAGAGCGCGCACATGCCTCCCTTTAGCCATCTTGCCCTGCTGCGTGCGGAAGCGGTGGATTCCCGTGCGCCAGAACGCTTCCTGTCCGAGGTGCGCCACGCCGGACAGGCCATCGCCGCTGACCTGCCCGCTTCCGATCTGCAGTGGCTTGGGCCATTGCCCTCTCCGATGGAGAAGCGCAACAACCGGTTTCGCGCCCAACTCCTGATTCACTCCGGCCATCGTCAAGGCTTGCAGGCGCTCTTAAGCCGGCTGTGCCCGCAGATCGAAACCCTGAAGAGCACCCGCCACGTGCGCTGGTCTCTCGATGTGGACCCGCAGGACATGATCTAGCGGCCTCCCGATAACAGTGGTTGCAGGAAGGCTTTTTCTGGATAATGGGCGCGGTCGCTGCGAGTGCAGAATTGCCGAAAAACACGGCACCGCCGACCTTACACCCCATAAAGAACACAACACCAAGAGCCTCCATGTCTCACGATTTCGCCAAAGTCAGAAACCGCAAACGCGCCGAACAGACTCCCCCTCCTGCCCCCCCCCAGCCGAGCAAGGGCATGCTGCTGACGGGACTGCTGACAGGGCTGACGCTCGGCGTCTTTTTGTCCTTTCTTGTCTACATGTCGGGGATCCTGCCGCCTGTCGGAGCGCTGAGTGAGGAATCTGCGCAGGCGCGTGAAGCTGAATTGCTGGCCGCTCAGCAGCGTCGCAACGAGGAGCTCGAACAGGCGGCTGCCCGCCTGCAGCTAGAGTTTTACAAGGAGCTGCCCAACTACGAGGTCATCGTCGACAACATGCCGCAGCCCTCGTCCACCAGCACACCGGCACTGGTGTCGATTCCAGCACCTCGTGCGGAAGATAGCGCTCAGGCGGCAGCGCCCACTGGCGATTCTCCCGCCCCTGCGACCCCCGCCCTTGCGCAAATTGTCGAAAGCATGCCGATGCCCGCGGTAACAGGTGAAGGTACGTACATGATTCAGGCAGGAGCCTTCCAGACGGAATCCTCTGCCATGCTGCAAAGCGAGCGCCTCATCGCGCTGGGTCTGAGCGCACGCGTCAAGAAAGAAGCCTTGCTCGGCAAAACGCTCTTTCTGGTTCAGACAGGGCCCTACAACACGCGCGATGAAGCCAATCAGGCCGAGCGTGTCCTGCGGGGCAACGGCATCGACAGTATCCGTATCGGCCTCAACCAGTAAGGTGCCAGCGGGTGCTTGAAATCACAGGCTCGATGCCCCATATGCCCTGCTACAGGACGTTCCTCCCCTTGCGGCACGTCACCCTTCTTAAGCACAGCGGATCCCCAGGCACCGTGTCCGGCAATCAGGAGTAATCAACGTGGAACAGTATCACGGCACTACCATCGTCTCGGTTCGTCGGGGCAACACGGTCGTCGTAGGTGGCGACGGTCAGGTCTCCCAGGGCAATACCGTCATGAAAGGCAACGCCCGCAAAGTGCGACGACTTTACAAGGATCAGGTCATTGCAGGATTCGCAGGCGGCACAGCAGATGCCTTCACCCTGTTCGAACGCTTTGAGGAACAGCTGGAAAAACACCACGGCAAACTGGTCCGCTCCGCGGTTGAACTCGCCAAGCTCTGGCGCACCGATCGCATGCTGCGGCGTTTGGAGGCTTTGCTGATCGTAGCCGACAAGGAAGCCTCTCTGATCATTACCGGCAATGGCGATGTGATTGAGCCTGAGGACTCGCTGATGGCGATTGGTTCCGGGGGTTCCTATGCCCTGTCCGCCGCACGCGCCCTGTATCGTCACACGGATCTGGATGCGCGCACGATCGTCGAGAACTCACTCGCTATCGCCGGTGAAATCTGCGTGTTCACCAACCAGCATCATACAATCGAGGAATTGTCTTTTTAGACTTATCATCCCAAAAACGCTTACTCATTTGGGCCCGTGATTCCTCTCACGCGCGCCAAGATTTTCAGCAGGAAATGCCATGACCAGTATGACACCGCGAGAGATCGCTTCGGAACTTGACCGCTACATTGTGGGACAAACGGCAGCCAAACGTGCCGTTGCGATCGCGCTGCGCAATCGCTGGCGACGCATGCAGCTCCCCGACGCGATGCGCGCCGAGATCACCCCCAAAAACATTCTCATGATCGGCCCCACCGGCGTCGGGAAAACCGAAATCGCGCGACGACTTGCCAAACTCGCCAACGCACCTTTTATCAAGGTGGAGGCCACCAAATTCACCGAAGTGGGCTATGTCGGCCGTGACGTGGATTCGATCGTGCGCGACCTGGTAGATGTGGCTGTGAAAATGCTGCGCGAGGAGCAGATGCGAAAAGTTCAGCATCTGGCAGAGAACGCCGCAGAAGACCGTATTCTGGATGCATTGCTCCCCCCGCCCAGAGGGCTCGAAGGGGAACCTGCGCAAGAGCGCAGCGATGCCAGCACTCGGCAGATATTTCGCAAGAAGCTGCGTGAAGGGGATCTCGACGAAAAAGAGATCGAGATCAAGGTCAGTGACAGCATCGCCGGGGTCGAGATCATGGCACCGCCCGGACTGGAAGAAATGACGAGCCAGCTTAAAAACATGTTCTCGTCCATGAATTCCGGAAAAAAGAAGACACGGCGCTTGAGTGTCAAGGAAGCCTTCCGCTTGCTCAAGGAGGAAGAGGCGGCACGGCTGGTGAATGAAGAAGAGATTCGCACCCGCGCCATCGACGTTACCGAACAGACGGGCATTGTGTTCATCGATGAGATCGACAAGGTCACCGTGCGCAACGATTCGGGTAACAGCGGGGTGTCTCGGGAAGGCGTGCAACGCGATCTGCTGCCGCTGATCGAAGGTTCCACCATCACCACCAAATACGGCAGTGTCAAAACAGATCACATTCTTTTTATCGCATCCGGGGCATTTCACCTGTCGAAGCCGTCCGATCTGATTCCGGAACTGCAGGGACGGCTCCCGATCCGCGTGGAACTCGAAGCGCTGACGGCCAAGGACTTCGAACGCATTCTTTCAGAGCCCAATTGCTCGCTCACCGAACAGTATCAGGCCCTGTTGTCGACCGAGAGCCTTGCCGTGGAATTTGCACCCGATGGCATCGCGAAGATTGCGGAAATTGCTTTTCAGGTCAATGAGCGAACGGAAAATATCGGCGCCCGCAGGCTGCACACCGTCATGGAGCGACTGCTGGAGGACGTGTCCTTTAAAGCCTCGGATGAAGCAGTAGGCAATGACAAGGCGCTGGTGATCGACGCGGCCTTTGTTGAGTCGCAACTCAACGATCTGGCACGCGATGAAGACTTGAGCCGCTTCATCCTTTGACGACTTCCCACGCAAAGACCCCGACATGAGCCACCCTACGCAGCCCAGTACCATCACATTGCACCGCGCCTCCCGCGTGCTGGAGCTGGGGTATGCAGACGGCAGCTCGTTTCGTCTTTCTGCCGAGTATTTGCGGGTACATTCGCCCTCGGCGGAAGTGCGTGGCCACGGCAAGGGACAGGCTGTTTTGCAAACGGGCAAAAGGAATGTGGGCATCACCGCTCTGGAGCCCGTGGGCCACTATGCCCTCAAACTGGTTTTCGATGATGGCCATGATTCCGGCCTCTACAGCTGGGATTACCTGCGGGAGTTGTGCCTCGACCATGAGGCCCGCTGGGCAGACTACCTTGCGGCGCTCGAGCTCGCCGGGGCGCACCGCGACCCGGCTCCTTCCACGGCTTCGTTGTCAGAGTCCGTTCAAGTGATTACCATACCCCCGCTGTCGCCGCCCAGACGCTGACAGCGCGGCGCGCGGTCATCCATTCCGTGCACGTCATCCATCCTCTGGCAGCGCAGGCACGCAGGAGTCATTCATGTCCCGGGATAACGGCCCTCGGCCCAGCGAATCGTCACGGACGACCCACTTCGGTTACGAACAGGTTCCGGTTGAGGAAAAGGTCAAACGCGTCGGCCAGGTTTTTCACTCCGTAGCCAGCAAGTACGACGTGATGAACGACCTCATGTCACTGGGCACCCATCGGCTCATCAAGCGTTTCACTGTGGAACTGAGTGGCGTTCGCCCCGGCCACCGGGTGCTTGATCTGGCGGGAGGCACTGGTGATTTCACGCTGCGCTTCTCCTCACTGGTGGGCAAAACGGGGCAGGTGGTGCTGGCGGATATCAATGCGTCCATGCTCCGTGTTGGCCGGGATCGTCTGATCGACAAGGGAGTGACCGAGAATGTGGTCTATGCCCAGGTCAACGCCGAACAGCTGCCGTTTCCGGAGGGGACGTTCGACTGTATCTGCATCGCCTACGGCCTGCGCAATGTGACCGACAAAGACGCGGCCCTGCGGTCCATGTATGCGACCCTCAAGCCCGGTGGGCGCGCACTGGTGCTTGAATTTTCAAAACCCCGCAATGAGCTCGTCGGCAAGGCCTATGATGGCTACTCTGCCCTGTGGCCCATTGTCGGCAAGCTGGTGACTGGCGATGCCGACAGTTACCGGTATCTCGTGGAATCCATCCGCATGCACCCCGATCAGGAAACGCTGAAGTCCATGATGGAAGCGGCAGGGTTTTTCGATTGTCGATACCACGATGTCATGGGAGGCATCTGCGCGATTCACATTGGATTCAAGTCCGCATGAACGCCTTGCTGAGCACCTCTCTCGCCGCACCCATTGAGGCGCTGCTCAATGCAGTGTTGCAGCAGGATGCCGCTGCAATGCGACGACTGACCTCCCTTTCCGGCAAAGCCGTCACGCTGCAGTGCACCACGGGCCTCCCCTGCCGCCTGACGCTGGTGGTAGAAGAACAGCGGATTTCCCTGCGCAGCACCTACGAAGGCACGCCGGATGCCACGCTCACCGCCACTGCGGGCGCGCTGTTGCGTCTGGCAACGGGCGGTTCGCGCACAGACGCCTTGTTCAATCCCGAGATTGCGCTGGCGGGAGATACCCATGTCATCGAGTCCCTGGCGAGTCTCATTCAGGATCTCGAAATCGATTGGGAGGCCCATTTTGCAACACTGTTAGGCGATGTGATCACTTACCCTCTGAGCCAATTGACGCGCCGGGCGCATCAGTGGGGTACCCGCACAGCGGCCAGCCTGCATCAGGATATTCACGAATACCTTCACGAAGAAATCGCCGTATTCCCTACCCGGAGCGAGGTCGCCCAGTTCGGCAATCGCCTGGATGAGCTGCGCCTCACACTCGATCGCGCCCAGGCCCGCCTGCGGCAGCTGGACATGCAACTGACCCCGCGTCCCGACGCACCGCACACGGCCTCGCACTGATCATCGCCCTTTGCACGGACTGGGCAGACTCCCCGGTCATTTTAGGCACTGTGGCATAGTGTCACAGCGGCTTGTATTCACTCAGCAGAGTAGGATAATTGCCACAGCGTTTTGCCCCGACGACGATCTGGCGGGCATTCGAACAGGAGACAACAGATGAAAACTTCCGACGGCATCAAGATCGCCTCGTCAGCGGCGGCATTGTGGATGGCGACCAGCGCGTTGAGTGGCGTCACGTTCGCGCAAGAGGTCGCTGAGCCCGTGAAGATCAGCCAATGTCAGGGTCTGACCTCCTGCCACGGCCAGAGCGCATGCAAGGGATTCGGCAATACCGTCGGTGCAGGCAAAAACAGCTGCGCGGGTATCGGCTTCGTCAGTTTCGCCAGCGGCCATGCCATGGTGTCCAAGAGTTTTTGTGACAAGCTTGGGGGCAAGGAAGTTGCCTCCGTGACAGCCGCTCCCGCGGCGGCGGTGGCCGAGGGGGTCAAGGTGGCTTACTGCAATGACCTGTTCAGCTGCAATACCTTCAGCGCCTGCAAGGGCAACGGCAATGACAACTGCGCCGGCAAGAACAGCTGTCACGGAATCGGCTTTGTAGCGATTGCCTCAGGGGACATGACATTGTCCGAGCAGCTGTGCAGCAAACTCGGCGGCAACCTCATTTCTGAACTGTAAGCACCCGCCGGCGCGCGGGGGAGATGCCGATGTTGGGGTTTGGCCTGGGGCTGCGCAGTGTGCATTACGAGGACGTGTTACGCCGTCCGCCTGCCGATGTCGACTGGTTCGAACTCATCACCGAAAACTATCTCAGCCCCGGTGGCCGGCCCCGCGCCATTCTGCGGGCGGTGCGCGAGCGCTACCCCGTCGTCTTGCACGGCCTTTCCTTTAATGTCGGCACTGACGAAGCGCCAGACTGGGACTATCTCCGACAGCTCAAGGCTCTCATTCAGGAAACCGAGCCCGCCTGGGTCTCAGATCATCTGTGCTGGACCGGCCTGCAGGGCTACACCTCCCACGACTTGCTGCCCATTTCCTATAATCCTGAAAGCCTCTCGCGCGTCACTGCCAAGGTGAACCAGATCCAAGATTACCTCGGGCAGACCATCGTGCTCGAGAATCCGTCCGTCTATGTGCGTTTTCGCTCGAGTGACATGAGCGAGCCCGAGTTTCTCAATGCCCTTGTGGCCCGCACCGGCTGCGAAGTATTACTGGACGTGAACAATGCCTATGTCACAGCGTTTAATCTGGGGCAGGATCCCTACGTCTATATCGACGCCTTGAATCCCGCTGCGATCCGCCAATTCCATCTGGCAGGCCATACCCACAACACCACGCACATCATCGACACCCATGATCAGCAGGTGAGCGAGGCAGTCTGGGATCTCTATGCCTATGCCTGCCGCCAGTTTGGCGCGGTGGCCACCCTGCTCGAACGGGACGATCGCATCCCCCCGCTTGCTGAGCTGATTGCCGAACTGCAACAGGCACGGGCACTGCAGCAGGCCAGCCTAGCGCAGCCGCTGCATCCGAGCCATTCCCGCGAGCCGAGACCATGAACTGGCAGGAGGAGCAGGCACAATTCTGGGCATGGATCAGCCGACCGCAGGACCTGGGCGACAGCGCCGACGCCATCGCCGCGGTATTGGCCCCGCACGCCCATCTGAGTCAGGCTGAGGCATTGTCGATCTACAACAACGCGTATCACCAGCGTCTGGTCGAGGTCTCGAGCGCGCTGTTTCCCGTGCTGTACCACACCCTCGGGAAAGACCTCTACACGCGATTGTGGATCGACTATATCGGGAAGTTCCCGCCACGCCACGGGCCAATTCACCGCATCGGCGACACGTTTGCCTCCTTCGTGCGCACCCACCCTGTTTTTAGCGCCCTGCCGGCGGTGGCCGACATCGTGCAGCTGGAGTCTCTGCTGGGGCAGCTTTTCGATCGACCCGACGAGACAGCCTTCACGCAGGAGGACCTGAAAAACGTCCCACCGTCCGCCTGGCCTTCCCTGCGCTGGCAGGCGAAGCAGGACTGGGCTCTCTTTTTCAGTCCCTTCAATCTGGAACTCTATTGGCGCGAGATGCAGGCCTTTCGAGAACGGGGAGGAGAACCCGGTGCCACGCCGTTTTCGCTGGCGGCGCTGACCCCGTTACCAGCACCCTCCACGCCGAATTTCCTGGTGTTCCGGCAACATTTAACGATGCATTTCCAACAGATTCGCCCCGAATTTTCCGCGTTTCTGCTGGGGATTTCCGAAGGCGAGAATTTCGCGGTCCTGTGTCAACGGCTTGCGGAGCGCTTCCCCGAGCAGGACACGGCCCCCCTCAGCCTGCGACTGTTGCTTCGCGCGATGGAGCTGGAGCTGTTGACACTGTCCGCTGCGCCGCAAACCTTGTCGTAACAGAGGCTTAGTGCTATCTTTGCCGCCCCTTTTCGATTGAATTGTAAACTCCTGATATTTCAACAAAAGCTACAACAAACTCTGGCGGCATCCTGATCGCAGCACCGCATAGGCAGAATTCGTGTCCCACATCCCCCGGCTCCTGAAACTTGTCAACACCGCTGCGCGCTACGGGCTCGACGAGGTGTCGCCGGCCGTAAGACCGCGAGGCCTGATGGGACTGCTGTTTCGCGCATGGAGCGCCTTGTGGGCGTGGCACCCCGACCGCCGTCATCCTCCCGAGGTCCGCCTTCGCCTGGCACTCGAATCCCTCGGCCCGATCACCATCAAGTTTGGACAACTGCTCTCCACCCGCCGGGACTTTCTGCCCGACGCTTTGGCGGATGAGCTGCAAAGCCTGCAGGACCGCGTTCCCGGCTTCACGTCGCCGTCCATTCAGACCCTGGTCGAGCAGGCCCTGGGACAGCCGTGGCAGACATACTTTTCGGAACTGGACACCCAGGCCTTGGCGTCCGCTTCCGTTGCGCAGGTGCACTGCGCGCGCCTGATCAGTGGCGAGGAAGTGGTGCTCAAAGTCATCCGCCCCGGCATCGAGAAGACCATTGCCGAAGATATTCAGGTCTTGAAATGGCTGGCCGCCCTTGTTGAGCGCTTCGTACCGGTGGGGCGACGGCTCAGACCACGCGAAGTCGTGGACGACTACGAAAAAATTATTCTGGACGAACTGAACCTGTTGGCCGAAGGGGCTAATGCCAGTCAGTTACGGCGCAATTTCGAACACTCCTCCCAACTGTACGTGCCGCGTGTTTACTGGGAATACACCCGGAAGAACCTGCTCGTCATGGAGCGCATCTATGGCACGCCAGTAGCGGATATCGAGGCCCTGAAGGCACGTGGCGTGAATCTGAAAAAACTGGCGGAAACCGGGGTGGAGATCTTTTTCACACAGGTGTTCAACCACAGCTTCTTCCACGCCGACATGCACCCGGGCAATATTTTTGTTGCCCTGCACAGTCCGGAGAACCCGCAGTACATTGCGATTGACTGCGCCATCATCGGATCCTTGAGCCGTGAAGATCAGCAGTATCTCGCGCGCAATTTGCTGGCCATTTTCAAACGGGATTATCGCAAGGTAGCCCAACTACACGTGGAATGCGGATGGGTCCCCAAAGAGACCCGGGTCCACGAATTCGAAGCGGCCATGCGTTCGGTCTGTGAACCCATTTTTGAAAAACCTTTGCGAGACATTTCATTCGGCTTTCTGTTGGTCCAGCTGTTTCAAACAGCGGGGCGTTTTAACATGGAAGTGCAACCATCGCTGGTGCTGCTCCAGAAAACGCTGCTCAATGTAGAAGGCCTGGGTCGTCAGTTGTACCCCGAACTGGACCTGTGGACGACGGCATTTCCTTTCCTCGAAGACTGGAACCGACGTCGCATGCTGCCGAGCACCCTGTTCAATGCCCTTAAGGACAATGTTCCAGATTGGATAGAGCAGCTGCCGTATCTCCCGCAGTTGATGATCGATACGCTGACGCAGGCGCAGAATCTCAGCGCCATCAATGCCTCTCTCGAGGCCCGGTTGGCGGCGGAGCAGGCACGTGAAAAAGCCACACGCCGGCGGGATCGGATGGCCGGAGGTCTGTTCCTGGTGGCAAGCATCGCGGGACTGCTGCCCCCCTTTGTTTCCCTGCTCAACGGCCTGCCATTGTGGAGTTTTCTCAGTGCTGGAGCAGCGGTTTACCTTTTGTGTTTTAAACGCTGACATAGCATACTAGCGCGCATGAAAGTGGCTGCAGATACAGGCTTACAAGGCTCCTGGCTGGATCAGGTGAAGTGGAATGACGAGGGCCTGGTGCCTGTCATCACTCAGGATTTCCGGTCGCGTCGCGTGTTGACACATGCCTGGCTCAATCGGGAAGCCTTGTCGCTGGCCGTCACCGAAGGGCGAGCCATTTACTGGTCACGTTCCCGACAGAAACTCTGGCGCAAAGGTGAAGAATCCGGGCATATCCAGAAGCTGCACGATGTGTTTCTGGACTGCGATGGCGATACCGTGTGTTATGCCGTCGAACAATTGGGCGGAATTGCCTGTCACACCGGCCGCGAAAGTTGCTTCTATCGCAAACTGACTCCTGCGGGATGGCACATTGTCGACCCGGTTCTCAAAGCCCCTGAAGAAATCTACACGCGTCAGGAGGCACATTCATGAACAAGGAAGCGGCGACGGGCATGGACGATGTGCTGATGGCACTGCACGACATTCTGGAACAGCGCAAGTCAGCGGATGCCTCGACATCGTACGTTGCAAGCCTGCACAAGAAAGGCCTGAACAAAATACTGGAAAAAATCGGGGAAGAGGCAACGGAAACCATCCTCGCCGCGAAGGATCATCCTTCCGGCCCCAACGGTGAGAATCTCATCAAGGAAACAGCCGATCTGTGGTTTCACAGCATGGTCATGCTCAGCCATGTGGGCCTTGGACCGGAAGATGTACTGGAAGAACTGCGAAAAAGATTCAATATTTCAGGGCTGGCGGAAAAGGCAGCACGCACACAATCTGATTGAGAGCATAGACCCCGTGAGCACGGGCACATCGCTCTGATCACACAACACTTTTGGAGGCGACAATGGGTTTAGGTGGAATTGGCATTTGGCAACTGATCATCATTCTGGTGATTGTGGTCATGTTGTTCGGCACGAAAAAACTGCGCAATCTGGGTTCCGATCTCGGTGGCGCGCTGAAGGGTTTCAAGAGCGCCATGAAAGACGATGACGAGGCGAGCTCCGACTCGGTCAGCAAGAAAGTGAGCGAGGAAGAATCGACAAAATCCGAGAAGAGCGATTCTTAATATCCGCACTTCCCTTTTGTCCGCGCAGGGAACCGTTCGCCCTGTCCACTCCTTTTGATGCCGGAATAAACGCATGTTTGATATTGGTTTCATGGAACTGGTGCTGATCAGCGTTGTCGCGCTGATCGTCGTAGGTCCGGAACGACTGCCTGGTGCGATTCGAACGGCAACTCTGTGGATCGGACGCGCCAAGCGAAGTTTCAATCAGGTAAAGGCCGAGATTGAAAAAGAAATCAATGCCGACGAGATCAAGCGACAGCTGCACAATGAATCCATCCTGGCGGATCTCAAGAAAGCAAAAACCCAGGCGAACAAACTGGTTGAGAACACGCGCCAGAATCTCGACAAGATCAACGCGGACGTCAATGCCAGTCTGAAGCAAGAAGAGGCGGCCTTGCATGAGGCCGTCACACGCGAGCCCCCCTCGGCTCACACGCCTCCCACCACTCCCGTCGCTAAGGCGGACACCGAGTCCGACGTTTCTCCTGAGGACGCGCAAGAGAGCGCCTTGCCTCACGAGGAGGAAACCGCTCCGGTGGAAGAAGGGCCAGTCGTGGACTTTTACAACAATCCGCCGACAGGAAATGTGCGTGTGACCGGGCGCTTGTTTGAACCCACCAGCTCACTCGACGATGAAACGGATTCGGGACGCCGCTCATGAGTGACAAGCCCACCCCTGATACCGGCGCCGAGCTGACGATTGTTGATCACTTGATCGAACTGCGAGATCGCATCATCAAATCGCTGATGGCGATTCTGATTCTGTTTCTGTCCCTGTTTTATTTTTCCAATGACATTTACACCTTTGTCGCCACTCCCCTGATTTCGGTGTTGCCAGAGAATATGGGCATGATTGCGATCGATCCAACGTCGCCATTTTTCGCGCCCTTCAAACTCACCTTTTACGTATCACTTTTTTTATCTGCGCCTTACATCCTGTATCAGCTCTGGTCCTTCATTGCACCCGGTCTCTATCAGAGCGAGAAAGCCCTCGCGATTCCGCTGTTCATTTCAAGCGTCGTGCTCTTCTACGCGGGCATCGCCTTTGCCTACTATGTCCTGTTCGGGTTTGTCTTTGCCTTTTTTGTTTCCGTCGCGCCCGAAGGCATAATGGTGACGCCGGACATCAACAGTTTTCTGAGTTTCGCGCTCGCCATTTTTTTTGCGTTCGGCATGGCGTTTGAAATCCCCATTGCTGTCTTCCTGCTGATCTGGGCGGGGATCGTGGAACCGGAAGATCTGGTGGCCAAGCGGCCTTATGTGATCGTGGGATGTTTTGTTATCGGGATGTTGCTGACGCCACCTGACCCCTTTACGCAGTCCATGCTGGCGATCCCCATGTGGATGCTCTTTGAAGTAGGTATTTTCTTTGGCCGTTTCGTGAAACGAAAACAGGCGCGCGAGGACGATACCCAGAACGGGTAGACTTTCTCTTACGTGGTCCGCAGGGTAAAGGTAACCGGGCCGTCATTTTCCAGTGCAATTTTCATGTCTGCCCCGAAACGCCCCGTGTGAACATTCGCCGTGGCGGCTCTGGCCTGCGACACCAGATAGTCATACAGTTTTTCGGCCTCCGCTGGGGGCATGGCGCTTGAAAAACTTGGACGAAGCCCTTTATCGGTACTTGCAGCAAGGGTGAATTGCGAGACGATCAGGAGTCCTCCCCCGATGTCCGCAAGAGACAAATTCATCCGCGCCTCTGCGTCCGGAAACACACGATAGTGAAGCAGCTTGTGCAAGAGCTTGTCTGCCTTTTGCGCGTTGTCATCCTTTTCTATCCCCACCAGCACCAGCAGCCCGCGCTCAATGCGCGCCGTGCAGTATCCATCGATGCTCACCTGCGCCCAATTGACGCGCTGCAGAACACCGATCATGCCAACGACTCTCGCTTCAGCCTGTGCGCCATCTCCTGGGTTGCGCGGATCAGTGCGTCGGTATTGCCCGGCTCGAAGGCGGAATGACCGGCATCGCGCACGATGTACAGATCTGACTCAGGCCACAGCGCATGCAAGGCGGTGGCGTTGTCAACGGGACAGACCACGTCATAGCGTCCATGAACTATGATGCCCGGGATGCCTTCCAGACGTGAGGCATTGGCGAGAATCTGGTTTTCCGCCATAAAACAGTGATTCACAAAATAGTGCGCTTCGATGCGCGCCATCGCGATGGCGAAATGCGGGTCAACAAAACGGTCTACCACGTGCTGATTGGGCCGCAGCGTCGAGCAGACGCCTTCCCAGTGCGACCAGATTTTCGCGGCCGCCATGCGGGCAATTTCATCGTGCCCGATCAGGCGCCGGTGATAGGCCGCAATCATGTCATCACGTTCTTCTTCCGGAATGTGCGTGAAATACTCGTTCCAATAATCGGGGAAAATCCGGCTGGCACCGTCCTGATAGAACCATAACAGGTCTTCCCTTCTGCACAGGAAAATGCCGCGCAGCACCATCGCCAGCACACGCTCGGGATGTGTCTGCGAATAGACCAAACTCAGGGTGGATCCCCAGGAGCCGCCGAACAGCATCCAGCGGTCGATCTGAAGATATGCGCGGATGGCTTCCATATCTGCCACCAGCGCCTGCGTGTTGTTGTCCTTGAGCTCGGCATGAGGGGTGCTGCGCCCCGCCCCGCGCTGATCGAAGACGATGATGCGGTACTGCTCCGGATCGAAGAACCGGCGAGAGTTGCCATCGGTTCCACCCCCCGGTCCGCCATGGACGAAAAGCACAGGAATGCCATCCGGATTTCCCGATTCCTCCAGATAGAGATCATGGTCATCGCTGACGCGCAGACGGTGTGTCGCCGAAGGTTTGATTTCAGGATAAAGCACTAGCATGGGATGCCCTCATTCAGGGTGACCATGGTAGCGCAAGTCAGGCGGAGAGAGACAGACCATCCCCTGCCTGCATGGTGCAGGGGATGGCGGTAAGGCATCAGCCGCGCGCGGCGGAACCACGGCTAGCGCGCTTGCGCTCGTTCTCCGTCAGCAGCTTTTTGCGCAGACGAATATGGTTGGGCGTGACTTCAACCAGCTCGTCTTCTTCGATGAACTCCATGGCCTGCTCCAGAGAGTGGCGGATAGGCGGGGTCAGGATAATGTTCTCATCACTGCCGGAGGCTCGAATATTGGTGAGCTGTTTGCCTTTGGTGGGATTGACCACCAGATCGTTTTCGCGGCTGTGCAGCCCGATGATCATGCCCTCGTAGACTTCCACGTTAGGCTCCACGAACAGGCGCCCCCGTTCCTGCAGTGTAAACAGGGAATAGGCGAGCGTCTTGCCGCGCACCATGGAGACCAGTACCCCGTTTTTACGGGCACCGATTTCTCCCATCTTCACCGGTCCGTAGTGATCAAACACGTGGTTCATCATGCCCGTGCCCGAGGTCATGCTGAGGAACTGGGAGCGGAAGCCGATGAGGCCGCGGGTAGGCACAATGAACTTCAGGCGCACGCGCCCCTTGCCGTCCATGGTCATGTCTTGCAGGTCGGCTTTGCGCTGACCCAGCTCTTCCATCACCGCGCCCTGATGTTCTTCATCGCAATCGATGACCAGTGCCTCGTGAGGCTCCTGCAGCACACCGTCGATCTCCTGCACGATCACTTCCGGGCGTGAAATTGCCAGTTCAAACCCTTCGCGGCGCATGTTTTCGATCAACACGGACAAGTGCAATTCCCCGCGGCCGGAAACGCGGTACTTGTCCGGCGTGTCGCCCTGCTTGACGCGCAGCGCGACGTTGTAAATCAGCTCACGGTCGAGACGGTCCTTGATATTGCGGGTAGTGACGAACTTGCCGTCCTGGCCGGCAAACGGAGAATCATTGACCTGGAAGGTCATGCTGATTGTCGGCTCGTCCACGGTGAGCGGGGGCATGGCCACCACGTGATCCGGGTCGCACAAGGTGTCCGAGATATTCAGCTTGTCGATTCCGGTAATACAGATGATCTCGCCAGCACTGGCTTCGCCGACGTCCACGCGCTCCAGCCCGAGGTGGCTTTTGACCTGCAGGATCTTGCCCTTACGCTGATTGCCCTCGCGATCAATGATAACGACCGGCATGTTTGTTTTGGCGATCCCGCCGGTGACACGCCCAATGCCGATAACGCCCACATAGCTGCTGTAGTCGAGCGCGCTGATCTGCATGCAAAAGGTTGCCGAAATGTCGACCGGTGGCGGGGGAACGCGATCAATCACCGTCTGGAACAGCGGCGTCATGTCCTTGGCAAGGGCATCCATTTCGAGGCCGGCAAAGCCGTTCAGGGCAGAGGCATACACGACGGGGAAATCAAGTTGTTCTTCGGTGGCGCCCAGGCGGTCAAACAGGTCAAAGACCTCGTTGAGAACCCAGTCGGGACGTGCGCCGTCACGATCCACCTTGTTGATGACCACGATCGGTTTCAGTCCCTGATCAAAGGCCTTCTGGGTGACGAAGCGGGTCTGAGGCATGGGGCCGTCGACCGCATCCACCAGCAGCAACACCGAGTCCACCATGGACATCACGCGCTCCACCTCACCGCCGAAGTCGGCGTGACCGGGCGTGTCGACGATATTGATATGGTAGCCCTGCCAGTTGATCGCGGTGTTCTTGGCCAGAATCGTAATGCCGCGTTCACGTTCCTGATCGTTGGAATCCATGACCCGTTCTACCGCCTTGCCGCGATCTTCAAGCGTGCCGGACTGTTGCAGCAATTTGTCGACCAGGGTGGTCTTGCCATGGTCAACGTGGGCGATGATGGCGATGTTGCGAATTTTCTCGATCACGAGCGGCTACCTGTATGGAATGCGGTGGAAGAACCTTAGGGAACACACGATGCCTGCCATGACATCAAGCATGGCAAAAAGGGGCGGGAGTATACATGATCGCTGCCGAAGTGACTACGCCGGGGATGGGGACTGGCGCGTTCAGTTGCGCCAGAATGCGGGGCTGAACAGCACGATGATGGTGAGAAATTCCAGTCGCCCCATGATCATGCCAAGGCACAGCAGCCACTTGGCCATGTCCGGCAGGCTGGAAAAATTCCCGGCGGGGCCTACGACACTGCCAAGACCCGGCCCGACATTCATCAGTGCCGTCGCGGAACTGGTCAACGAGGTCACCAGGTCCAGCCCCGTAAGGGCCAGCAGCAACGTCATTACCGCCAGGATGATAACCATGACGAACAGGAAGGCGACCAGCGAGGTCATGATGTCATCGGTC
Source organism: uncultured Klebsiella sp. (assembly GCA_964538025.1). Lineage (GTDB taxonomy): Bacteria > Pseudomonadota > Gammaproteobacteria > Pseudomonadales > Pseudohongiellaceae > UBA5078. The sequence goes on from CAZICZ010000009.1 coordinate 124,546, forward strand.
ACCCGCACGCCATTGTAGGTGCGGGCCACTGCGCCACGCGGATGCACCGCGCGGGTAATCTGTTCGCGGATGATGGTGAAGCACAGCTGCACCCGGAAGACCTTGACGCCCCCGCTGGTAGACCCGGAGCACCCGCCTATGAAGGTGGCAAAGAAAAACAACGCCACCGCGAACCCGCCCCACAGGGAGTAGTCGTCGGAGGCATAGCCCGTCGTGGTAATGACGGAGACCAGATTGAAGGCCACAAGGGTGATCAAGCGCCAGAATCCCTCTCCCACCCGGAAGTAAAGCTCCAGCGTCAGCATCAGTGTCAGCCCCGCCATGATGTAGAGCATGCCGATCAGCTGCTTGTCACGGAAGAAGGACAGGCTGCGGTGCTTGATCAGCCGGATATAAAGGTAGAAGGGCGAGGCTCCCAGAATCATGAAGATGATGCAGATCCAGTGCAGTGCGGGCGACGTGAACTGGGCAAATGAGGCATCCGAGGTGGAGTAGCCTCCGGTGGAGATGGTGGTCAGGGCGTGGTTTACCGCATTGAACACGTCCATGCCGAACGCGAAATAGAGGACGGCACAGGCCAGCGTCAGCCCCATGTAGATCAGCATCATCTGTTTGATCAGCTCCTGCGTGCGTGGCAGGGACTTGTCCGACCAGTCCGAGGACTCCGTGCGGAACAGCTTCATGCCTCCCACGCTGAGAAAGGGCAGGATGGCGATGGCCATCCCGATAATCCCCAAGCCACCGAACCATTGCAGCAGGGAGCGCCACAGCAGCAGGTCCTTGGGGATCGTGTCCAGATGGCTGAGCACGGTGGACCCGGTAGTCGTCATGCCCGAAACAGCCTCAAATACCGCATCGGTGAACGGAATCGACTGCGTTGAAAACATGAACGGCAGGCCGCCAAAAATCGGCAGCGCCGTCCATGCAATGGCGGTAATCAGAAACATCTGACGGGGAATCATGTGCGGCGTGCGGTGAAGATGTCCGACGCTGAAGGCCGCGATGCCTGCAAGACTGCAGATCGCGGCACTCAGAAAGAAGGCCCGATGATCCCCCGTTGCGAGGACCAGGCTGAGAATGCCGGGAATGAGTTGAAACAGCGCAGTGATGTTCAGAATCGCGCCGAGCACCAGCAAGCTTGGGCTGAGAATTTTCATGTGCGGAGCATACGCCAGTGTGCTTCCGGGCTCTAGACGCAAAACACGCCAAGCTCCAAAAGAGCGTGAAAAAGAGAGGCGCTACCGACGGATTAATCCCTTGGCCCCGTATGAGGGTGCCATTGCCAGGTTATTTATCACCCGAGTGAGCCTTCCTGCCACTTGCAGCGTACTGGCAGGTAGAATGCCGCGGCACCGGCGCCAGCCACCGGCACATCCCCTTTTACTGACGAGGTCTCATTCCGTGAAGCGAGTCATCCTTCCCATCGCCATTCTTGGTGTTTCCATTCTGGTATTTACCTTGCTGGTGCGAAACCCGGAGCGGCTGGAGCCCGTCGCCAGTGAACAGTCACTCGCGACCGTACGTGCCACCGTGGTGCAACCCGAAACCGTGGTGCTCGAGGTGGGGTCCCAGGGCAAGGTGCAGCCGAGCCGTCGCGTCAATCTTTCGGCCTCTACCTCGGGCCAGGTGTCCTGGGTCTCCCCCAATCTGGTCGCGGGCGGATTCTTCGCTGCCGACGAGGCCATCCTGCGGCTGGACAGCAGCGACTTTGAAAATGCCCTGGAGCGCAGCCGCAGTGCCGTTGCACAGGCGGAAACAGAGGCTGAGCACGCCCAGACAGAACTGGCGCGCTATGAGTCCCTGGCAGAACGCCGTCTCGTGAGCGAATCCCAAATACAGGAAATGCGTCGTCAGGCAGACATCACGGCCGGGCGTCTTCGGGATGCGCGCGCGTCTCTGGCACAGACAGAGCTGGATCTGCGTCGCAGCGAAGTGCGTGCGCCATTTGCCACCATTGTGGAGAGCACCAGCATCGAACTCGGTCAAAACGTGAACCGGGGCCAGACCCTTGCGGCGCTGCTCAGCGCCGATGATGTGGAGGTGCGACTGCCCCTGGCCCTGTCGCAGCTTGGCTATCTCGACATTCCGCTCGGCTTTCGCGGCACGCTGCCTGACGCTCAGGCACCGCAGGTGACCTTGCGGGGCATGTTTGGCGGTCAGATGCATGAATGGCAGGGGACGCTGGTCCGCACAGAGGCCGGGATCGACGCCGCCAATAACGCGGTGCAGGCGATCGTACGAGTCTCTCAATCCGCCGCCCCCCGCGCCCTCGGCAGCGAGGATGCACAGGCCATTCCCCTGCCCATTGGCCTTTACGTGGAAGCAAGCATTCGCGGAAAGACTGTTCCCAATGTGTTTGCCCTGCCGCGGGAGGTCGTCCGCGGCAACAACCGTGTTCTGGTCATCGACAATGAAAACCGGCTGCGGGTTCGCGAAGTCGATATCATGCGACTTGAAGGCGATCGTGTGCTGATTTCCGGTGGTTTGCGTGAGGGAGAGCGTCTCTGTCTCTCCCCCATCCAGGCGGTAGTTGACGGCATGCAGGTGCAGGTGGTCATGCAATGAAAACCGTCATCAATTGGTTCATCGACAACACGGTGGCGTCCAATCTGCTGATGATGGTGTTTATCGTCGGCGGGATAATCTCCTTCAGCTCTTTGCGCCAGGAAGAATTTCCGAGCATCGAAACCGGCACGATTCAGGTCAATGTGCCCTACCCCGGCGCGGCACCCGAGGAGGCGGAACAGGCCATCTGTCTCGCCTTGGAAGAAGGGCTCGAAACCGTTGAGAATGTGGAACGCATGACCTCCACGGCGCGCGAAGGTGCGTGTTCCGCCACGGTGGAAGTCGCCTCAGGGGCGGACCTGAACCGGGTGCTCAACGATGTCAAAAGCGCTGTTGATGCCATCGTCACGTTTCCGGCCGACATCGAAAATCCGATCATCACCTCGTTTTCTCCTGCCAGCACCGTCATGTCGCTGGCGCTGGCGGCCGACACGGAGGATGCCAGCCTCAAAGAGTTGGCCGAGGAAATCCGGCTTGACCTGATCGACATGGAAGGCATCTCGCGCGTGGAAGTCAGTTACATCCGGCCCTATGAAATTGCGATTGAAATTTCTGAGCTCACCCTGCGCCAGTACAACCTGACCCTGCAGCAAGTGGCGAACGCGATCAACCGCAGCGCCATGGACATGCCTGCCGGCACACTGCGCACCGACGGTGGCGAGATTCTGCTGCGCAGCAAGGGGCGCGTCTACGAAGGCGCGGAGTATGAAAACATTGTGGTCCGATCGTTCCCGGATGGCTCGCAATTGAGACTCGGCGATATCGCCACAGTGATCGACGGCTTCGAAGAGGGCTATCTCACGGCACGGGTCAATGGCAAGAACGCGGCGATTGTCGACGTGTACCGCGTCGGCAATGAGGACACGGTCGCGTCCGCCGAAAAAGTGAAAGCGTATTTCGAGGTCAAGCGCCAGCGCATGCCCGAGAGTATCGACTTCATGATTCTTACCGACGACGCCAAGGGGCTGCAGGAGCGCATCGCCACCGTTGCCAGCAATGCCTACTCGGGCTTCTTTCTCGTCCTGCTGGTGTTGACGCTGTTTCTCCGCTTCAAGCTCGCGATCTGGGTCGCCGCCGGCATTCCGATCGCAATCCTGGGCGCCCTGAGCGTGTTTCCTTCTCTCGGACTAACAATCAGCTCGCTGACCATCATGGCCTTCATTCTGGTACTCGGCATCATCGTGGACGATGCCATCGTGGTGGGAGAGCGCGTGTTCGTGTTTGAACAGGGCGGCATGACCCCGCGAGAGGCTGCTTCGGCGGGGACGCTCGATGTGTTTATTCCCGTGATGTTCGGCGTCATGACAACCATCGCCGCCTTCCTGCCCTTGCTGATTCTGGACGGCCCGATGGGCGCCTTCTTCAACGTGATCGGGGGCGTTGTCGCCCTGTGTTTGATCGCGAGCGTGATTGAATCGCAGCTGATTCTGCCGGGGCACCTCGCACATCGGCGCACCACCGGGTATTGGCTGGAAGGCACACCGATTGTGACGCGCTGGCTCAGCCTGCAGAAGCGCATTGCAAACGGGCTGGTCTATGTGGCGACACACGTTTACCAACCTGCGCTGCGCGTGTGCCTGCACTACCGGTATGCCACCTGGTCCGTCGCGACCGGCGTGATTCTGATTACGCTGGCGCTGCTGATCAGCGGCCGGGTGATCTTTCAGTTCTTCCCGGCGGTGGAAGGCGATCGCATCTATGCCAGCATCCAAATGCCCGAAGGCGTAGCCGTGGAGGCCACGGAACGCGCCCTGGCCCAGATCGAAACGGCCGCCATCGCTTTGCAGAGGGAGCTCGATGAGGAGCTTCAGGGGCTGGTCGATGCCGGGCTTGCGCCGGCGACACCGGGTTCTGTGGTCGACAAAATGCTGACGACGCTCGGTTCACGCGTCAATCGGGGCGGCCCTCCCACTGGGCGTGGCACCGCGGGGGGAAGCCACATCGCAGAAGTGGTGATGATCCTGCACAGCTTCGAGGATCGGGGTCAGATGCTGTCGAACGATATTCGCGACCGCTGGCGTGAAAAAGTCGGCCTCATTCCGGACGCGCTGGAACTGAGTTTCGTGTCGGATTCTTTCTCCGCTGGTCAGGCACTGAGCTTCCGCCTCGAAGGACGCAATGTGGATTACCTGCAACGAGCCACCGCGGAGTTGCGTGAAGCACTTGGTCGCTACCCCGGGGTCTTCGACATCACGGACTCCTTCCGCGCAGGTAAGCAGGAAGTGCAGATCGAGATCCTGCGTGAGGGCGAACTGCTGGGCTTCACTCTCGACGATATTTCGCGTCAGGTGCGGCAAGCATTCTATGGCGCGGAATCGCAACGCATTCAACGCGGCACTGACCAGATCAAGGTCATGGTGCGTTACCCGGAGAGCGAGCGGAAATCGCTTGGCAATCTGGAGGACATGCTGCTGCGAACGCCGGAGGGAGGGGAGGTGCCCTTGTCCAGCGTGGCCAGACTGTCATTGGGGAACGGGTATTCCAGCATCAATCGCGAAGATGGTCGCCGTGTCATCACGGTCAACGCCGACATCGATCGCAAGGTCAGCACACCCGAGCAGGTGACGCGCGAAATCAGTGCGGAGTTCGCTGACAAATGGCAGAACGACTACCAGATTAGCCTGGCACTCGGCGGCGAAAGTGAACAGCGCAATCGTTCCATCGGCGGCTTGTTCTCCAGCTATCCGCTCGCGCTTCTGATTATTTTCGCTCTGCTGGCCATACCACTGAAATCCTATTCGCAACCCTTGATCATCATGAGCGTGATCCCTTTTGGCGCCATCGGAGCGATCATCGGACATTTCATCATGGGTGCTGAACTGGTGTTCTTTTCACTGATCGGCATCGTGGCCTTGGGAGGTGTGGTGGTGAACTCCAGCCTGGTGCTGGTGGATTACATCAACAAGGAAGTGGCGCAGGGACACGCCCTGCCCGATGCAGTCGCCAGCGCGGGGGTGGCACGTTTCCGTCCGATCTTCCTCACGTCCATGACGACGTTTATCGGCCTGGTGCCTCTGATGGCATCGCCCACTCCGGCGACGTTTTTTATCGTACCAATGGCCATTTCGCTCGCCTTTGGCGTGCTCTTTGCCACTGTGATCACGCTCTTTTTGGTGCCGTGCCTGTACCTGATTCTCTACGATTTTGCGACCCACCGTAGTCATCAGGAGGATCACAGCCGTGAGGTCTATGTGGATCCGATGGAGTCCCTGTAAGGGCTCTCAGGAGTTGTGATAGACCGCCACGTTTGCATGCCCCGCCTCCATCAGGTGCGAGGCATGCAAACGGCTCATGAATCCCTTGTCGCAATAAAGCAGATAGTGTTTGTCCCGCGGCAAATCGCCAAACCGGGTCCGAAGCTCATAGAAAGGAATCTTGATGACTGGCGACATTTCCGGCTCGAATGAGAGCGGTGACAGGCTTTCCTCGGCAGGATGTCGTATATCGATAATCACGCTTTCCGCACTCGCCGACGCGTGCTCCGGTACCGAACTCATGCGTCGCCCCACCCCTTCCATGACGCGATCAATCATCTGGTAATCCGCTTGGGCAATCGCTGCATTCAAGACCGATTCATCGAAAATGGCTTCCTCACGCTCGATCTTGGGAAGCCGCGCACGGGTAGTCGGTTTGACCGAAATCACACCGCAGTATTCCGGGACATTCTTGACGAAGTCTTCAGTGCCAATGTGACGCGCGATGTCGATGATTTCCCGCTTGTCAGTGGTAATCAAAGGCCGCAGCACCAGAATGTCTGAACTCTGATCGATGATCGCCAGGTTGGCCAGCGTCTGGCTTGCGACCTGAGCGACGCTCTCTCCCGTCACCAGCGCTTCAACTTTCAGCGTGTGCGCGACGCGGGTTGCCGCGCGCATCATCATGCGCTTGAAAACAACCCCCATCTGGGAGTTGTCTACCTTGCTCACGATTTCTTCGACCACGCCCTCGAAGGGCACGGTGACAAATTTGACCCGATGGCTGGCGCCGAAGGTCATCCACAAATAAAGCGCGACTTCCTTGACGGCGATTTCATGCTCCATGCCTCCCAGGCGGAAAAAGCAAAAATGCGTCAGCATGCCGCGCTTGATGCACTGGTAGCTCGACACCGTGGAATCAAACCCGCCGGAAATCAGTGACAGGACGGCGTCCTGCGTCCCCAGCGGATAGCCGCCCAATCCGGGAATGCGCCGCTCAATCAGCATGACTTCATCGTGGTGCACATCCACCCTGACGGTCACTTCCGGATGGTCCAGATCCACCCGTGCACCGGGGGCAGCCTGCAGCAATGCGGCGCCCAGGCGGCGCTCAAGATCCATGGACGTGAACGCATGGGTGCCGACGCGCTTACACCGCACGACGAAGCGCTTCCCCGTGACCTCTGCGGCGTAATGAGCGCAGGCCAGACTGACAAGGTGGGCGAGGTCCTGGAGCGGGTGTTGCTGCACCCGTAGCACCAGATCAATGCCCGGCGTATGGGTGAGCACCTGGAGGACGCGCTCCTCGCGCACGGCGGGAGGCACCGTCACCTCCAGGCTATCCCACCCGCCCGTGACCGTAATGGCTGCATCGATCTTTTCAAGTTGGGTCCGCAGACTGCGGCGCAGAATGGTGATGTGACGTTGACGGACATCCCGACTCTTGATGATGATTTCAGGGAAAAAGCGAACGATGAATTTCATGCGGGGCCCGACGTGTTGAAAGAGGCGGATGTGACGTGAAACGGGCTCATGACGCACCATTATGGTGCTTTAATAAATTGAACGCCCTGTATTGGTGCGTTTATGCGGATCGCACAGGATGCCGATATTTCCGAGCCCGCATGGCGCAAGGGCTGCAGCGGAAAAATTGACTGGCATATATTTTGCTCCTACCCCTGCACACAAGGCCGGCTTGCGCGCTATTATAGCCCCTGGAGAGCTACTTGTTGACCCTCGCTCAGAGGACTCGGCAAACCCCCACAACGCAAGTAAGGTTTTATACAGGAATCTTGCAGGTTCCAGCCATTAACCCGTGACCTAAGCCGTCACATTCTCGATCGCACGGAGGATCAAGAATGTCTGAAAAGACTCTTAAACTTATAAAAGACAACGATGTAAAGTGGGTTGACCTCCGTTTTACAGACACCAAAGGCAAAGAACAGCACGTGACCTTCCCGGCAGCCGTCGTGAACGAGTCCTTCATGGAAGGCGTGATGTTCGACGGATCATCCGTCGCTGGCTGGAAAGGCATTAACGAGTCCGACATGATCCTGCGTCCGGACGATTCCACTGCGGTGCTCGACCCGTTCGTCGACGAGCCCCAGGTCAACATCACCTGCGACATCATTGAGCCCAAGACCATGCAGGGCTACAACCGTGACCCGCGCTCTGTTGCGCGCCGTGCGGAAGAGTATCTGAAGTCCACTGGAATCGGCGATAAGGCGTTCTTTGGCCCCGAGCCCGAATTCTTTGTCTTCGACGAAGTGAAGTGGAAAACCGACATGAGCCGCTCCTTCTTCGAAATCGGCTCCGACGAAGCGGCCTGGTCCACCGACAAGGCCATTGAAGGCGGCAACAAGGGCCACCGTCCGAAAGTGAAAGGCGGATATTTCCCGGTTGCTCCGATCGACTCCATGCACGATCTGCGTTGCGCCATGTGTGACACCATGACCGAAATGGGTCTGGAAATCGAATTGCACCACCACGAAGTGGGCAATGCCGGCCAGCTCGAAATCGGCACCAAGTTCAACACACTGGTCAAAAAGGCCGACGAAGTGCAGATTCTGAAGTACTGCGTTCTGAACACTGCCGATGCCTATGGCAAGACCGCGACCTTCATGCCGAAGCCTCTGGTTGGCGATAACGGCAGCGGCATGCACGTTCACCAGTCCATCTCGAAGGAAGGCAAGAACGTGTTTGCGGGCGACCAGTACGCGGGCCTTTCCATGGAAGCTCTGTACTACATCGGCGGGATCATCAAGCACGCCAAGGCACTGAACGCCTTCGGCAATGCCTCTACCAACTCTTACAAGCGTCTGGTAAAGGGTTTTGAAGCACCGACCCTGCTGGCGTACTCCTCACGCAACCGTTCCGCAGCGATCCGTATTCCGTACATTCTCGGCGGCAACCCACGCGCCGTGCGTATCGAAGTCCGTTTCGGTGACCCAACAGCAAACCCCTACCTGTTCTTCTCTGCCATGCTGATGGCAGGCCTCGACGGCATCAAGAACAAGATCCACCCCGGCGACCCCGCCACGAAGGATCTGTACGACCTGGAGCCGGAAGAAGAAGCCCTGATCCCGCGCGTGTGCTACTCCCTGGACGAAGCACTCGAAGCACTGGACAAGGACCGCGACTTCCTGAAGCAGGGCGGCGTGTTCTGCGACGACCTGATCGATGCCTACATCGAGCTGAAGTCGCTGGACTGCACACGCCTGAACATGTCCACTCACCCCGTTGAGTTCGACATGTACTACAGCGTGTAATGCCACACGAAAGCGCATGACACCCGAAAAGCCCGGCACCTGCCGGGCTTTTTTTTGCCCGTCTAACGCCCTCTCTTCCCCGGTGCCCCCTTTGTGACACCCATGAATTGCCAACCGCACCATTTTGGTGCATTGTAAAACCCAGTCTCCCCCTGCGGGCACCGGATTTCGGCGCTTCGGCGGGGCGAACGGTTGGTTTACTTATTGCATGTCTCCCCATAATCGCCCAGGAAGCCCCGACTTCCCGCACCTGAATAGAGCAGTACCGTGAACTTCAATCTGTTACACAAACGATTACTGGACAATCTCAGTACCGGGGTCATTGTCTTTGATGAGCACATTCGCCTCATCTACATCAATCTCGCTGCCGAGAGCCTTCTGGCCATCAGCGGGCGCCAGATATACCAGGCATGGATTGGCGAGATTTTTCAGGACGCAGATCAGGACATCGCCGAGATTTCCAACGCGCAGAACAGTCACCACAGTTTCACCAAGCGACGCGCGGAACTCCATCTGCCGCAGGGCCGGACCATCGTGGTGGATTACACCATCACACCGCTGATCGATCTGGAAGAGGCGCACATCCTGATGGAACTGCAGGCCTTGAACTATTCGGAACGCATCAGCAAGGAAGAAGCGCTGGTGTCCACGCATGAGACGACCCGCGAACTCGTTCGGGGACTGGCCCACGAGATCAAGAATCCTCTAGGAGGCATTCGGGGAGCCGCCCAGCTTCTGGCACGAGAGCTGCCGGACAGCGATTTGACCGACTACACCAATGTCATCATCGAGGAGGCCGATCGCCTGCACAAACTGGTCGACCGGTTGGTCGGGTCGAAGAAATTGCCCGAGCTTAAACCGATCAATATTCATGAGGTGCTGGAGCGGGTACGAAACCTGATTGAGGCCGAGGTACAGGACAAGGATATTCGCATCGAGCGCAATTATGACCCCAGCATTCCTGAGGTTATGGCGGACTCTGAGCAGCTGATCCAGGCCGTTCTCAACATTGTACGAAACGCCATGCAGGCGTTGGAAAGCCCGAATGTGCGCCATAGCTCGGGCAAGATCGAGCTCACGACCCGCGTCTTGCGCAATGTCACGATCGGGCCCGTCTTTCACCGCCTGGCCGCGCGCGTGGAAGTGATTGATAACGGACCTGGCATTCCGGAGGAGCTCATAGGCAGTATTTTCTACCCCATGATCAGCGGACGGGCAGAGGGAACAGGGCTAGGCCTCTCAATCGCCCATTCGATCATCAATCAGCACAAGGGGATGATCGAGTGCAGCAGTAAACCGGGATATACACGCTTTGCCATTTACATTCCGGTCGCAGATAAACGCAGAATCAGTCACAAAAAGTCGGACTAAGGTGGTCAGGTTCTTCACTCTCTTTGCCTGACCATTCATTCAATACAGGGTCATAGTCTATGAACAAACACAATTCGGTCTGGGTACTCGACGACGACAAGTCGATTCGTTGGGTACTGGAAAAATCACTCACACGAACGGGGCTGTCCACGCTCTGCTTCGAAAATGGTGAAGACCTTCTCCATCGGCTGGAAAAAGAGCGACCGGACGCGATTATCAGTGATATCCGGATGCCCGGCATCAATGGGCTCGACCTCCTTTCCACCGTCCATGACCAGTATCCTCAATTGCCTGTGATCATCATGACGGCGCATTCCGATCTGGACAGCGCCGTGTCCTCTTACAGCCGCGGCGCGTTTGAGTACCTGCCCAAACCTTTCGATATCGATGAAGCTGTGGCGATGACGGTGCGGGCGCTCGAGCATGCGCGGGAAAAGAACGTGGATATTCCTCCGCCCTCCATCGACAGCCCGAAGGACATCATCGGGGAAGCGCCTGCGATGCAGGAGGTGTTCCGCGCCATCGGACGCCTCTCGCAGTCGAACATCACCGTTCTGATCAACGGGGAATCGGGCACCGGGAAGGAGCTTGTCGCGCATGCGCTGCACCGGCACAGCCCGCGCAAAAAGAACCAGTTCATCGCGCTGAACGTTGCAGCCATTCCAAAGGACCTGATTGAGTCCGAACTCTTCGGCCACGAGAAAGGCGCGTTCACCGGCGCCACCGCACAACGCACCGGGCGCTTCGAACAGGCCAATGGCGGCACGCTGTTCCTTGACGAGATCGGCGACATGCCCGCGGACACCCAGACGCGGCTCCTGCGCGTGCTCAGCGATGGCGAGTTCTACCGCGTGGGGGGACATACCCCCATCAAGGTGGATGTGCGCATCATTGCTGCGACCCATCAGAATCTGGAAGCACTGGTCAGCAAACATCTGTTCCGGGAAGACCTGTTTCATCGACTGAACGTCATTCGCATCCATATTCCACGCCTGCGGGACCGCCGCGAGGATATTCCGCGATTGGCGAAGCATTTTCTGGCCAAGGCCGCGGAAGAGCTGGAAACGGAACCCAAGGTATTTCGGCCGGAAACGGAAAAATACCTCACCGGTCTCAGTTGGCCGGGCAACGTGCGTCAGCTGGAAAACTTCTGTCGCTGGATCACCGTCATGGCCTCCAGTCGCGAGGTGCACATCGATGACCTACCACCGGAACTGCTGGAAGCGCAGGCACAGGTGAGCAGTGCAGGCAGCTGGTCACAGTTGCTGTACAACTGGGCAGACCAGGAATTGAATCTGGGACACAAGGAAATTCTGAATCAGGCGACGCCCGTGTTTGAGCGCACCATGATTGAAGTGGCCCTGAAACACACAGCGGGGCGTCGACGAGATGCGGCGTTGCTGTTGGGATGGGGTCGAAATACGCTGACGCGCAAGATCAAGGAACTGGAAATCGACAACGAAGACGATTCCTGATCCGCTCTCCCCTTCTTTGCGGCGTTCCCGAACACTGGGAGCGCCGTGCGATCAGGGCGTTGCCCTGTTGTAGATTTCCTGCCAGTTGATGATGCGGTCATGCTGACGGTATTGACCGAATTCCAGCTGGGCACTGGGGTCTTCGTTGTAGTCATTGTCCTGATCATCCCACTCGAATCCGAGGTAGCTCAGTCCTGCCGCACTCAAGTTCAGCGTGATGTTCACGGTGCCGCTGTTGCCTTCCCCGGGCGCTGAGGTCTCCAGCGGGCTGTCTGTGGGAGAAACCACGTTCTGCAAGCCCTGCGTCTGTCCGTTGAGGAAGGTCACGGTATCGGGCGACGTCAGGACCGTTTCGCCGGGATCGAGATCCCCGGTATACGAGCCGCCGACAAAGCTGATATCGGCTACATCCACCACACTGCAATTATCCAGCGTATTGCGCACAAACTGCGTACCGTCGAAGTACTCCACAAGGAAGGTCAGCGCAAGATCTTCGGTCTCCGGACCGTAGGCATTGTTCACAATCAGCCTGCCGTAACGGAACGCATGTTCCGCAATAAGAGCATAGGCAGCCGTCCCGGGTTCGGTCGGGAAGACGTCGAGGTCGACGTTGAGCACGCCGAGAGCCGTCAGCACATCCACCCGCGCGGGATCGATAGTCACGCCATCATTGTCCACCGGCTTGAAGGCGATCTGCATATCAGGGAAGGGTCCGTCCGGTGCCGCCGACGCCTGGCGCTGGAACACAAGATTGCCCGAGAGGGCGAGAATGCCGTTGCTCCAGGTGCCCGCGACAAGATTGGCAAAGAATGTTTGAGCGCTTTCTCTGTTGGCGACGATGTTGAATCGCTCCTCAACGGGCTCCATTACCTCATCAGTCAGGAAAACCGATGGCAAAATGGCGTTGATTTCTTCCTGCGACGGACCGTCGGGCGCCTGCTCAAGCGAACTCACCGCATTGTCCAGAGCGCCCTGAATCCCGGTCATAACGCTCGACTGCGGCGGCTCGACCTTGCTAGCGCTGCAGGCAGTCAAGAACACCGCCACGCCGACCAGAAGGATGCGGTATAGCGCTATTCCTGTCATTGCCTTTGCCTTTTGAATGTACATCCGTTCTCCGCACTCACTTTAGCTGTTCAACGTCGAGGGGACGTGGCACCCGCCACCGCCCTACGCACTCAGGGGCTTACTGCCCGTGTTTTCACAGAACTGCTATAACTTGTTACGCGCTGTATCTCTCCGTTCACGCGAAGGGATACGCCCTCACTGTCAATCGCGACCACTTGCGCATCGCCAATACTGTCGCCCGTTCTCACGAGCTGATCGTTCACCATCGCCACAGGTTCCGCACCCCCCGCCCGAATAAAGCTCACGGTATAGCCACTGTTGAGCAATTGCGTCGCGCTGCCAAACAAGCCGGCGAAAAACCCTTCTTCCTGTTCTTCATCACTCATGACGAGGGGGGCGCCTGCCGGTCGCGTCGGATCCTTCAGTTCTTCCCCGTCAAAGAGCTCTGCCCGCGCGAGATTGCCACACAAGGCTGAAAGAAGGCTTAAAAGCACCAGTAATCGCCTATAGCTCGGTCTTTTATACTTCCTGAAAGGAGCGGGGCGTTTCCTACACACCTATAAATCCCTCTTCTGAACTGAGGGTATGCAACTCCAGAATGACGCGAGCCTGCGGCCACAGGGTTTGCTCAAACTCAAACCGGTCCCAAAAGAAGCTTTCGTCCATTTCTTCCAGAAACAGCAGGTACCGCAAAGTGCTGAAATAATCCCCTTGAAACTCCAGGATCAGCCCGTGGCGATACACCTGAAATCCGATGGAGCGCAGCGGTGCTCCCTGTACATCTCCCTCACCTTCGGTCACTGCTGTGACCGGATTCGTCAGCGCTTCCGGCGGACGGTTCTCGACGCGGATGAGGGTCAATCCTTCCTGGCTGTCGAGCACGCTGGTCAGCATTTGTGTCATGCCGTTAGGGGAGACCAGATTGCCAGCCAGCGACTGGATGCCCGACTGAATATTGTCCTGTTCTGCCACAAGCTCTGCCAATCGCTCCCGAATAAAGGCATCGGGGTCTTCCACACCGCTTTGCTGTAACTCTGTCGCCCGCGTGGACTGCTCCAGCATGCGCGCCTGTACGGTCGCCAGTTGTCGCTCCAGGGAAGCGGCCTGTTCCCTGACAGGTTCGTAGTACAGCACACCATAAAAATACAAAGCGGAGCCAAGACCAAGCACGGCCAAAATGACTTTTTCGGCCTGTGGTCGCATATCAAACCATGCCGAAAATTTGCCAATCGGAGCACTAAGCTTCAATTCCTGGTCTCCAGTTCAAACTGATACAACTCCACATTTTCCATCCCTTCAACAGGCGTGGTATTGATGCGGTTCCCCAAGAATCGGGAAAAATCGCGTTGCCTAAGCGGGCTCCGCCCATTGGACAAACGACCAATAAAGTCCGGCACCATGGCGCTTTGCTGGGCAATCCCTTTCAGGCGGACGTTCTCTCCCCCGTTGAGCAGGTTGAACTCTGTCAGCCACAAGCCATCGAACGAAGCGCGGGACAAATCCTTCACGTATTCAGAGAACCCGCTGATATTCCCCAGATTCGTCGTTCGCAGGAAGTCGAGCATTTCGCGCGACTCGGCCAAGCGCTGCTCCCTGTCCGTCAGCTCTTGGACCAGCGCGGGATCACTGCTCCTGCGCGCCAGGTTTTGCTGCAATTCGTTCGTCACAACAGTCTGCGCTGCCAACTGCTGCTGAGCGCTTTGCAATTCATCTGTCAGGCGGCGGTTTTGCAGGGTGGAAAAGCCCGCAAGTACCAACATGCCGACGACCAGCACCGTGGCAGTCTGCAGCACCCCCCTGCCGGTAATGTAATTGCGTGACGGCCTGAATTCCGGCAGATAAAGGTTGATCTGCTGAATCATGACGTCGCTCCCTGAGGTGCGCGCAGCGCTGCCCCAATCGCCACGGTGCAGCTGTGCTGCACTACCGAATCAATCCCTTCGCCGACCTCAAGCTTTTCAGCATATCCCATGACGCTGACCCTGACCGGCATGACTTCGCTAAGACTGGCGGCCATTTCACGAGAGTCCGTTGCGCGGGGGACGAGCACGATCTGAGAGATCGGATTCTGCCCCATCTGGCTTTCGTAGTAGTCCAGAGAGCGCTGGATTTCGAGCACCAGACGGTCTCGCTGCATTTCCCAGTCCATCGACGCCATCACATCCACATCCAGCGCCGTATTGATCTTGCGGGTCAGGTAAAGCTGTCCATTCTTGCTGAGGTTGAGCGTGCTACCCGTCTTGCGCAAATCCATCAACGCAAGGCCACGGCTGTCATCCAGAAATTCACGGGACACATTGAGCATTGCCAGCTCTGGCACATCTATCGCTTCCAGTTTCAGATTTGCCTTGTCGACCAGTTCGATCACAGACTCGATGCGGGACTTTGCTGCCGCGACGGCGTAAAGCATCTTGGTGCGCCCCTGAAAGGCATCGTCCGGCACAGGGAAGATATCGACAACGGCATCTTCCACGGGCATATCCAACAGGTCTTTAATTTTCCAGCGCACCGCGGAGGCCATTTCGGCAGGCTCCACAGCCGGTGCTTCAATCAGGTAAAGGTTGTAATCCCGAGGCGATAGCACGTAGTTACACGCGGCTCCCCCCAAATTCAGCGAATCAACCAAGGCCGTGACCACATCCCGGGGCTGAACACCGACATCCACTTTTTGGCGACTGCATTTTTCAAGAAACGGGGTGCGCAGTCCGCCCTGCTGTCGACGCGATACCTGTGCAATCAGCACGCGTTCCTCGCTGACACTCAGGCCCACCAGACCGTTGACCTGCTTTTTCTTGGAGAATAACTTCAGCACACTGAACCCTTCACATCGAGTAGACGAACGTTACACACTCTGGTTCGCCAAATTCATAGCGCAATTGGTGTTTAAATATCCAAGAAAAGCTTATCGAGCACACGATCGCAATCTTAGTAAAAGTTCTTGAATTATAAAGTTTAAGTGCATAAATTCTATATAAAAATGAGAATTACTGGGTACATTTGGGGTCAGTTTCTTGCCTAAAGAGTGTACAAAGTCGCTGATTTTTTAAACACCAATCAGGACTTGCGTCATTCAGTCCCGATACTGCCAAAATCCGCCACCTTTCCCGCCCACCGGCTCCGACCCTTTTCAGGATTTTTGCCGCATGCTGCATATCGCACTCTTTCAGCCGGAAATTCCGCCTAACACGGGCAATGTCATCCGCCTTGTCGCGAACACAGGCACACAGTTACACCTCATTAAACCCTTGGGTTTTTCATTGGACGAAAAGCAGGTCAGACGCGCCGGGCTTGATTATCACGAGATTGAGCGCATACAGGTACATGAAAACTGGGAAGATTTCTGCCTGGCGATGGAAGGACACCGATTCTTCGGCCTGAGCACCAAAGGAACACGCCTTTACAGCGACGTCCGTTTTCAGCCAGGCGATGTATTGCTCTTCGGGCCGGAGACCAAGGGCCTGCCCGCTTGGTTGCGGGAGGAGCTACCACTGGAGCAGGTGCTTCGTGTGCCCATGCGTGAGGGAAGTCGCAGCATGAACCTTTCCAACACCGTCGCCGTTGTGGTCTTTGAGGCCCTGCGGCAACAGGCATTTCCGCAACTGAAATAGTCAGGGGGGGGGGAGAACAGGAGTAAGGGGTCGCACACGCGGTGCGACCCCTTGTGTTTACTCTGCTTTTGCTGTCGCTGCCGCTTCGGCGGCCTGACGCTGCTTGGTCTGCGCGTAGAGCGCGTCGAAGTTGACCGGCTGCAGGTTTACAGGGGGGAAACTGCCTTTCACGATCAGGGAGTCCACGGCTTCCCGCGCGTACGGGAACAGGATGTTGGGGCATACAGCAGACAGCACGTGCTCCAGATCCAGTTCGTTCAGACCAACGCAGGTAAAGATCCCTGCCTGATGAACTTCCGCCAGAAATGCGGCATTTTCTTCCACTTTTGCCTCGACCGTAATGGTCAGGACAACCTCGAAAATACCCTCGGAAATCTGTGCCGCTTTGCTGCCCAGATTAAAGGTGATCTTGGGTGCCCACTGGCCCTGAAAAACAGCTGGGCTGCGGGGGGATTCAAAGGAAGAGTCCTTCACGTAGATGCGCTGCAGCGCAAATGCGGGGCCATTGGCATTCGCTTGAGAAGGAGCGGCTCCAGCGTCTGGCGCGGTCGGTTGTGAGGGAGTGTTCTGAGCTTCGTTGTTCTCTGCCATGTCTATTCCTGCGTCACTCTAAAGTTATTGTCAAAGGGTCAGTCCAGCGTCCTGCCTGTCGGAGGAGTCTTACTTTTGTACCAGAGGAAGGCTTTCACCCCGCCATTCACTGATACCGCCGCTTAAGCGCATGACCTGGGTGAAGCCAGCGCTTTTCAGAATTTTCACTGCATCTGTGGACTGCTGTCCAAGACGACAGGCGACGATCACGGGATTCGACTTGTACTTCTCAAGTTCGGCGACCCGTGCACCGAGCTTGTTCAAGGGAATATGCACTGAATCAGTGATATGCCCCGCGTCAAATTCTTTCTTTTCGCGAATATCCAGCACGATGGCATTGGCGCGATTGATCTGCATAACTGCTTGCTGGCAACTGAGCGCTTCGCCGGACGTCTTTGCCCGGTGGAATACCAACGCAATGACCAGCCCGACCCAAAGCGTTGAGAGTAACCAATGATTCCCAACAAATTCAATAAATTGCGCCATAATCCGAGCAACTCTCCGCGGCGCCTTGGGGCAAGGTCGCACTGAACCTGTCACCCTCCGGCTGGCAGGATGACGTGCAAAAAAGGTAGGCAGTATACACGCCTATGCCGACGAGAAGAAAGTTTCACGGCCGGTGTATTCCTGCCATTCGGGGAGCGCCAACCTCCGAATGGCCGGCTTCGCTGTCTCGCTAAAGAAGGGACTTTCCGGGATAATAACGGCGCTCCAGCCATGTCCCTTTTGTCTCCGGAACTTCGATTGTTATGAGTACACCCACATCCCAGCCAAAGAAAACCACGCTCCTGCTCATCCTCGACGGATGGGGTTACCGGGAAGAAACCGACCATAACGCCATCAGTGCGGCCGCCACGCCGGTGTGGGATCGGTTGTGGCAGACCTGCCCGCATACCCTGATCAAAACGTCCGGCACGGATGTCGGATTACCCCATGGGCAAATGGGCAACTCGGAAGTGGGGCATATGAATCTGGGCGCCGGGCGCGTGGTGTACCAGAACCTCACCCGCATCGACAAAGCTATCGAAGACGGCACCTTCTTCCTGAACGAACCTCTGGTCGATGCTGTGGATAAAGCAGTGCTCATGGACAAGGCGGTCCACATCATGGGCTTGCTCTCCCCTGGTGGCATTCACAGCCACGAGGACCAAATTCTGGCGATGATCGATCTGGCCAGTCAGCGCGGGGCCGAGCGCATTTACCTGCATGCCTTCCTGGATGGACGCGATACTCCCCCTCGCAGCGCTCTTGCGTCATTGCAGAAGGCAGAAGCGGCCCTGCTCGCCACGGGATGCGGTCGCGTGGTGTCCATTATTGGCCGCTATTTCGCGATGGACCGGGACAATCGCTGGGATCGCGTGCAAACGGCATACGACCTGCTGATGGGGGGCCAGGCTGCATTCCGTGCTGCCACGGTGGAAGCGGCACTCGAGGCGGCCTACGCCCGGGGTGAAGACGACGAATTTGTCAAAGCCACCGTCGTGGCTGCCGAGGGCGAACCCGCCATTCATATCGAGGACGGGGACACCCTGATCTACATGAATTTCCGCTCGGACAGGGCCCGTCAACTGACTCGTGCCATTTCCGATGATGCGTTCAATGGCTTCGAGCGACGATTCCGCCGCACGCTGGGTGATTTTGTCACCCTGACCGAATATGCCGAGGATATCCCCGTGCTGTGCGCCTACCCGCCACAGACGATGGACAATGTGTTGGGGGAGTATCTGGCCCAACACCGCAAGACCCAGTTGCGGATTGCAGAAACTGAAAAATACGCACACGTCACCTTCTTCTTCAGTGGAGGCAAGGAAACTCCGTTTGAGGGCGAAACCCGCATCCTCGTCCCCTCTCCGCAGGTTGCCACCTACGACCTGAAACCCGAAATGAGCGCGTTCGAAGTGACGGACAAACTTGTCGAGGCCATCCGTTCCGGCACCTACGATGCCATCATCTGCAATTATGCCAATGGCGACATGGTCGGCCATACGGGAAGTTTTGAGGCCGCCGTGAAAGCAGTCGAAGTGCTCGACACCTGCCTCGGCCGCCTCGAAGAGGCGATTCGCGACACGGGTGGTCAGTGCCTGATTACAGCGGATCACGGCAATGTGGAGCAAATGGTGGACCCGGAATCGGGACAGGCCATGACCTCTCACACCAGTGGCCCGGTCCCGCTGGTCTATATTGGACAGGCGGGCTGGGAATTCCAGCACGCAGGCAGTCTTTGCGACATCGCGCCCACCATGCTTCGCCTGATGAAGATGCCGGTGCCCGCCGAAATGACTGGCTCCCCCCTCATGACACATCATGGCTGAGTTCACGCACACTCCCCGCCCGTGTCGTCGCTTCTCTTTACGGAGAGCGCGCTGGGCGACTGTGCTCGTGATTCTGCTGGCCCGGGATGGGTTCGCCCAGGAACCCCTGCCGGAGGAGCAGCTGGAAACCGTCAACGCCGCCATTGCCAGTATTGAGGACTGGCTGAACGACGCCTCTCAGAACCGCGGCGCGCTGGAGCGGGAGCTGCGCAGCGCGAGCCAGCGCCTTGATGCCACCCGGTCCGCTGTGGCCGCAAGCCGCGTCGAGATTCAGTCCGTGACCGCCTCGTTTGCACAACTCGACGCCGAACGTATCACGCTCGAACAGGCGCAGGACGAACAGCAGGCGCTCGCCGCGGCGGCTGTCACCGCCAGTTATCTCTCGGGCCAGGAGCCCTACCTGAAATTGCTCCTGAACCAGCAGGACCCGACACTGGGCTCCCGGATGCTCACCTATTACAGGGATTACAATGCCGCCCGTCTGGCAAAAATTGAGGCCTTTCGCGACACCCTGACCCAGCTGGAATCGACACGGGCCGACATTGCAGCCGCCCGCGAATCCCTGGACAGCCAGCAACACACACTCGAAGCCCAGCTGGCGACACTTGCCACAGAACAGGCCGAGCGAGAAGCGCTCCTGCTGGCCCTGAATAAGGACATTGCCTCACGCAGCACCGAGCTCGACCAGCTGACCGCCGATCGACAGCATCTGGAGGCCCTGCTGGAACAAATCCAGACTGCCATTATCGCCATTCCCGCACCCGATCAACTGACCCCCTTTGCACAGGCACGCGGCACCTTGCCCTGGCCCGTGGAAGGCAGGCCTCTGAACCGCTTCGGCGAAACCTACAGCGATGGCAACCTGCACCGGCAGGGTGTGGTGCTGCAGGCCGAGCGAGGGTCCCCGGTGAGAGCGATCCACCCGGGTCGGGTCGTGTTTTCCGATTGGCTCCGAGGCTCGGGGCTGCTGGTCGTCGTGGATCACGGCGATGGCTACCTCAGCCTGTATGCCAATAATCAAAGTCTGGTGAAACAAAAAGGCGACTGGGTGAATCGTGCCGAAGCGCTGGCAACCGCGGGCGAGAACGGCGGCGCCGAGCAGCCGGGAATTTATTTTGAGATACGGCACAACGGGCAGGCGCAGGACCCTGCCCAGTGGTGTGTCTCGCCCTCCTAATTTTCAGCGCGGCCCCTGTAGAGCCCGCTCCGTTGCATGCTATGCTCGCCGCATCGTCATGCCGGCATGACCAGAATCACAACGCGTTCGGAGGTTCAGATGCAAGCACCGTTTCAGAAGGCAATTCGCCAGGGCCTGTGCCTGAGCGCACTGGCATTAGGCGGTGTTTCCGTCAGCCATGCACAAGCCCCTGAAGCCGAAGCATTGCCCCTTCCCTTCGAGGAAGTGCGAATCTTTGCCGAAGCGCTGGACAATATTCGCAATTCCTATGTCCGCGATATCGATGACAAGACACTGCTGGAGTACGCCATCAAGGGCATGCTCACCGGCCTCGATCCGCACTCCGCCTACCTCGCCGGAGAAGAATACGATTCGTTGCAGGAAACCACGCAGGGCCAATTCGGGGGGCTCGGCATTGAAATCGGGGAGCAGGACGGCTACATCAAGATCATCACGCCCATCGACGATTCCCCCGCACAGCGCGCCGGCATCCTGCCGGGCGACCTGATCATCGAGATCGATGGCAAGCCCCTGCGCGACATGCTGATCAACGATGCCGTCAACATGATGCGCGGCGAAGTGGGCACCACGATCGACATTGGCGTCATGCGTGAAGGCGAACCCGAGCCTCTCAAATTTACCCTGACCCGCGACATCATCGCCGTTGCCAGTGTGCGCCACCGTGAGCTGGAGCCCGGATACGCCTACCTGCGCATCTCCCAGTTCAAGGTCAACACCGGCAAGGAAGTGCGCGATGCGCTTGCCGAAATCCGCGACGCCACGCCCGATCTCAAAGGCATGGTGCTGGACCTGCGCAACAATCCCGGTGGCATCCTTCAGGCCTCTGTTGAAGTGGTCGATGCCTTCATAACGGAAGGCAAGATCGTCTACACCCAGGGCCGCAACAACGAAACCGAGATGGAGTTTTTTGCTGACGCGCTCGATCAGAGCGGAGGCGTCCCCTTGGTCGTTCTCATCAATGCCGGCACGGCCTCCGCCGCCGAAATCGTCTCCGGCGCCCTGCAGGATCATGGACGGGCCGTCATCATGGGCACCCGCAGTTTCGGCAAAGGGTCTGTGCAAAGTGTGATTCCGATTGCCGAGAACAAGGCCATCAAGCTCACCACATCCCTGTACTTCACGCCCGAGGGCCGCTCCATCCAGGCTCAGGGCATTGTGCCTGACATCGAGGTCGAAGAGGCCTTGGTCACCCGCGCCACCGGTCGGGAGAGCTATACGGAAGTTGATCTTGAAGGGCATTTGCGCAATGGCAACGATCTGGACGATGTCGTGCGTGAACCCAGTGTCAGTGCAGAGCAGGTGGTGGTGAACGACTATCAGCTTCAGGAGGCGCTGACCCTGTTGCGCGGACTCAACATTCTGGATTCCGCGCGCAGCCGAAAAGCCACCAGCCTTTCCCCGCGCACCGAAGCAAGCGCCCCCTGATCCCCGGCACGAGAGCGACACGCCGTGAAACCTGAAAACAACGGGCCATTTCCCTACACGCGGCAACAACCGCCGCGTGATCCGTTTCTGGAGGCGATTGCCCGCAATCCGCACCCCCTGATCATGGTGATGGTGGGCCTGGTGGGAATGCCACTGCTGCTGTGGTTGAGCGCGCCCGACTCCCCCGGCGCGCCGTCGTCACCTCTCCCCTCACCGGAAATTCAGATTCCCTCCCCGTCGCCAGGCGCAACCCCCTCGCTGGACCTGCGCCCGGCTCAGGCCGACGCTTCGCCCCCTCTTTCAGGCGCTCCGGATGGGGCAACACTGACAGCCGTTGTGCCCGCAGATGACACACCCCTTCAGGACGCGCTCCCGCTGGACACAGTGCCCGTTTCAGATGTCAGTGTGAACGAGCTATTGCCCGTGCAGGACGTGCCAGTCGCGCCTTCGCCTGCAGAAAATGCGCGCCCCAGCATTGCCCTGATCATTGATGATATCGGCTATAGCGCGCCACTCGGCGAACGGGCGATTGCCCTGCCGGGTGCCGTCACCTACGCGGTGTTGCCCCACACACCTCACGGAGCCGAACTGGCAGAGCTCGGGTTTTCGCGTCACAAAGAAATCATGCTGCACGCGCCCATGAGCAATCAGGCCAATATGGCGCTGGGGCCGGGCGCTCTGACCAGCGCACTGAGCAAAGAGGAATTTGTCTCCACACTCAACGCCGCCATTGATGCGATTCCGCATGTCAGTGGCATCAACAATCACATGGGCAGCGCGCTGACGGAACAGGAAGCCCCCATGCGCTGGGTGATGGAAATCATGGCGGAACGCGGGCTGTTTTTTGTGGACAGTAAAACCACGGCCAACAGTGTGGCAGGGGCGATTGCCTCCGAGACGAATATCCCCACGGTCACTCGCAATGTGTTTCTCGACAATGTGCAATCACACGAGGATATTGACCGGGAGTTCAAAAGATTGCTGGAAATGGCAAAGGAGAGGGGAGTCGCGGTCGGTATTGGACACCCCTATCCCGAAACGCTTCTCTATCTGGAAACTGCCCTTCCCCTGCTGGCAGAAGAAGGAATCGATCTGATCAGTGCCTCGCAAATGATTGCGCGTCAGGCAGCGCTCAGAGACGCATTGTGATGCCCTTGCCGGCCATATACTGCTTGGCCTCCTGAATGCTGTATTCCCCGAAGTGAAAAATACTGGCGGCCAGCACAGCGTCAGCATGCCCTTCGATCACGCCATCCACCAGGTGCTGCAGATTGCCAACCCCTCCTGAGGCGATAATCGGTACCGAGACACTGTCACTGATGGCACGATTGAGCCCGAGATCGAAACCGATCTTCGTGCCATCCCGATCCATGCTGGTCAGCAGAATCTCGCCGGCGCCGTAGGCCACCATGCGCTTTGCCCATTCGATTGCGTCGATGCCGGTAGGCTTGCGCCCCCCATGGGTAAAAATTTCCCAGCGATCCGGCATACCTTCCTCACTGACCTTCTTGGCATCCATCGCCACAACGATGCATTGGGAGCCAAATCGCGCAGCCGCTTCCCTCACAAATTCGGGTGTGAAGACGGCCGCAGTATTGATGGACACTTTGTCTGCACCGGCATTGAGCATGGTGCGAATGTCCTCCAGTGTCCGAATGCCTCCGCCGACGGTCAGCGGAATGAACACCTGGCCGGCAATCGCCTCTACGGTGTGCACCGTGGTGTCGCGTCCTTCGTGACTCGCGGTGATGTCCAGAAAGGTTATTTCGTCGGCGCCGGCATCGCTGTAGCGTTTCGAAATTTCCACTGGATCGCCCGCATCGCGGATATCCAGAAACTTGACGCCTTTGACGACGCGCCCCTTGTCACAGTCAAGGCAGGGAATAATGCGTTTTGCCAGTGCCATCTCTTACCTCCCGCTCTCGTCGCACACACGCTGCGCCTGTGCGAGATCCAGCGCCCCTTCGTAGATTGCGCGGCCGGTGATGGCCCCCATGATTCCCCCGCCGGTAGCGGTCTTTGCCACGGCTTTGAGCGCACGGATGTCCTCGAGACGACTGACACCCCCGGAGGCTATCACCGGAATCGGGCTGGCCTCTGCGAGCGCGACCGTCGCGGGCACATTAACGCCCTGCATCATGCCGTCCCGTGCGATGTCGGTGTAAATAATGGCCTCGACACCGTCATCGGCAAATCGCTTTGCCAGATCGATGACATGCACGGTGGAAACCTCGGCCCAGCCGTCGGTGGCCACCATGCCGTCGGCAGCATCCAGCCCCACGATGACGCGCCCCGGGAATGCCCGGCAGGCCTCGCCCACAAACGCAGGCTCCTTGACCGCCTTGGTGCCGATAATGACGTAGCGTACGCCTGCGGAGAGATAGCGTTCGATGGTGGCCAGATCACGGATTCCGCCTCCAATCTGCAGCGGCAGCTGGGGATAGGCGCGGGCAATGGCCTGCACGACGTCCCCGTTGACCGGAGTGCCCGCGAATGCGCCGTTGAGATCCACCAGATGCAGGCGCCGCGCTCCCTGTGCCAACCAGTGGCCGGCGGTTTTCACGGGATCATCCGAGAAGACGGTGGAGTCTTCCATGCGCCCCTGTTTGAGCCGCACACACTGTCCGTCTTTGAGATCAATCGCGGGAATTACCAACATGTCAGAATCCTATGTAAACGTGTTTCGTCGCTCAGGCGTCGCCATTCCAGCGTAAGAAATTGCGCAGCAGCTGCAAGCCACCATGTTGGCTTTTTTCAGGATGAAACTGCACGGCGAAAATATTGCCTTTGTTCAGGGCAGCGGTGAAATCCACCCCATAATGCGTCAGTCCTGACGCTTTCTCCTGCTCCGCGAGCGCAATGTAGTAACTGTGGACGAAATAAAATCGCGTGTTATCCGGAATGTCTTTCCACAGCGGGTGGTGATCGGTCTGCTTGACGAGGTTCCACCCCATGTGCGGCACCTTGAGGGTTTCGCCGTCTTCTTCCATCAAAATGGATGCACCCGTGTTCGCAACATGGGCATTTGCAAAACGTTTGACCTGCCCCTTCACGATTCCGAGGCAGTCCACACCACCGTTTTCTTCGCTACGCTCCATCAGGGCTTGCATGCCCACACAGATGGCGAGCAGGGGTTTATTGCGCATCACGTCTGCGACGATCTCATCGATTCCAAGACGTCGTATCTCTGCCATGCAATCGCGAATCGCACCCACGCCGGGAAAGATGACGCGATCCGCCTCGCGAATTGTCCGGGCATCGCTGGTGACACTTACCGTGAGATTCTCTCCGACAAATTCCAAGGCTTTGGCTACGGAATGAAGATTTCCCATCCCATAGTCAATGACGGCTACTTTATTCATAGTGCTAACCTGCGAGTGAACACACCGGACGTGCCTAGAGCGCGCCTTTGGTCGAGGGAATGACATCGCTGCAGCGCGGATCAATTTCGATCGCCATGCGCAGCGCACGCCCGAATGCCTTGAACACTGTCTCAATCTGATGATGGGAGTTCACCCCACGCAGATTGTCGATGTGCAGGGTCATGAGCGCGTGATTGACAAATCCCTGAAAGAATTCGTGAAAAAGATCCACGTCAAAACCCCCGACGGCACCGCGCGTAAAGGGAATGTGGTACTCCAGACCCGGTCGGCCGGAAAAATCGATCACCACGCGGGAAAGCGCTTCATCGAGCGGCACATAGGCATGACCGTAGCGGCGGATGCCCTTGCGGTCGAGCGCCTTGTTGAATGCCTGTCCAAGCGTGATACCCAGATCTTCCACCGTGTGGTGGGCGTCGATGTGGAGATCGCCCACCGCCTTGACGTGCAAATCAATCAACCCGTGACGGGCCACCTGATCCAGCATGTGATCAAGAAACGGCAGCCCGGTATCCGCATGCAGCTCTCCGGTGCCGTTCAGATTCACGGTGACCGTGATCTGTGTTTCCTTGGTGTTTCGTTCAACTGTTGCTACGCGTGACGCCATGCCTAATCCCCAGATGGACCTGTGCAGCGGCTGCAGATACCGCGGCTGACAGTGCGCGCATTATACGGACACCCTCCGGGCTTTGAAAGCGATGATCACGGTCGTCGGCTCGCCTGAGTCACCGCTAATACCGTGATTTCTCCAGCATTTCAGCGATTTTGCCATGTGCCAGTCATCGGCTTTGAGGTACACTCGCACCACGACTCACCCTTGGAAAGCTGCAGGCAAGGCACGCGTCGCCACGGCGCTGCAGCGGCAATGGAATCTCATCGGCACCCCCATGAAACTGCTCAAGCTGCTTAGTCTGTCCCTTCTCGGTCTGCTGGGTCTGGCCGTGCTTGCCACGGTCCTGACCTTCACCCTTATCTCTCCTTCCCGCTACAAACCGGCGATCGAATCGGTGTTTGCGGAGCAGACCGGGCTGCAACTGCAGATTGCCGGTGAGATCACCTGGGCATTTCGGCCGGTCTTTGGGCTCAGCCTGGATGATCTGCGATTGCGTAACCCCGCGTCACCCATCGAGCTAGCCTCCCTCTCTCATCTGGCCATCCGGGTCGACCCGCGGGCGCTGCTCGACGGGCGCTTGCAGATGCAGGAATTTCTTGCGCAGGACCTGCACGTCAACTGGATTGTGTCGGCGCAAGGCACAGGCAACTGGCCTGAGGGCGGCCGCGAACCGGCCGGGGAATCACCCTCAACGCCTTCAACAACTGGCAGCAATGCGCCCGTTTCAGCCGAAATCGAGAGCATTCGGGTGACCAATGCCAGCCTTGCCATTCAGGATGCCTCTCGTGGCATCAACGCCAGTTTTGAAGACCTGCATTTCACCAGCCAGAACACCAATCTGGAAAACAGGCCGTTTCCGTTTGAGCTTGCGTTCGAGGTCACTGACAACATTGCCGGCCAGAATGCCACGGTC
Source organism: uncultured Klebsiella sp. (assembly GCA_964538025.1). Taxonomy (GTDB): domain Bacteria; phylum Pseudomonadota; class Gammaproteobacteria; order Pseudomonadales; family Pseudohongiellaceae; genus UBA5078. The sequence continues at coordinate 151,528 of CAZICZ010000009.1, forward strand.
AGCATTGCCAGCACCGCCACGGTGGATCTGCGCCAGGGCACGGCCCTGCTTGATGCGCTGCAGATTAAGATGAACCCCTTGCAACTCACCGGTCGCCTGAGCGTGAGCGATCTGAATACGGCCCCGTCCTGGCACGCGGCCCTGACGAGCAACGCCTTTGCGCTGAGTGATTTTCTGGACCTTTATGTGCGGCCCCCGGTGCCTACGGATGCGGCACGTCTGGGTGAATTCAGTGCCGATTCCGACCAGTTCTCTGCGTCGCTCGAGATTTCCTGTTCTCCTGAACAGATTTCCCTGTCCTCCTTGCACCTGCAGCTGGACGACATGGCGCTCGACGTCAACGCCACCTATACCGCGCCTGTCGCCGGGGGAAAGGCCAATCTGCGTTACGGGCTGAACGCCTCGGCGCTGGACCTGAACCGATACACCCAGACCGCGCAGACGACAGAGACCGCCATCGAAGAAGACGAGGTGACGGCGGCGAGTGCCGTCAGTTCGCCCGCCAGCGATACGGCGCTGCCAGTCGAACTTCTGCAGCGCATAAATATTCAGGGCAGTCACAGCTTCGGTTCGCTGGCTGTCGCCGGTCTGCAGTTTGGCGCCATCAATGCCCGCCTGAACGTCCAGGAGGGCCTGCTGAACTTTGATCTACGGCCAGTCTCCTTTTACGAAGGGAATATCAGCACCACCGTCAATTACGACACGCGTCAGAATCCCCCTGCCCTGACCGCCATTAGCTCCCTGAGAAATGTGAATGTAGCGGGGCTCGCGCAGACGCTTCCGCTGACAGGCTTTGCCCAGGGACGCCTGAATCTTGAGGCCGTCCATACCCTGTACGGACGCACCGTCAGTCAGTTGTTGAGCAGCGTCAGCGGAACCACCAGCTTCAGCCTCGACGAGAACACCGTGGATATTGGCATCGTGAAACAGGTGTTCTCTGCCATCTCCGTGCTCAGCCCCGCTGGCACGGGCGACCTTGCGCAGCAATGGCCGGACTCTGTCGGTTTCAGCCGCTTCGAGGGTCACCTGATCCTCGATCAGGGCATTGATGAGAACCAGCAATTGCGCGTGAACATGGACAACTTCGAGATTGCCGCGACTGGCGGCATCGACCTGGAGGCCCAGACCTTCGACTATCACGCGACCCTGACGGTGTTTGGCGAACCTGCGCCGCAGACCATCCCCGTGGCACCGTTGTACCAGGGCATCGCCTGGCCGGTGGCATGTCAGGCAGCGTTCAGCGCCGAAGTAAGTGAATACTGCGGTCCCGATTTCGCGGCGGTGCGCGACCTCTTCGTACAGATCTCCCGCAATGCCGTGGAACGTCGCGCGCAGGAGGCTATCAGCGATCGCGTTGCCACCCCTTTGCAGGATGCGGCGCGCAGCCTGCTCGATCGCTTCCGTCGCTAATCTCATGGCCGACTTTCCCATCTTTGCACAGCGGGTTCTTCATTGGGCGGCCGAGCACGGGCGACATCACCTGCCGTGGCAGCAGTCTCCCACGCCCTACCGCGTGTGGATCTCCGAAATCATGCTGCAGCAGACGCAGGTCAGCACAGTGATTCCCTATTTCGAACGCTTCATGGCGCACTATCCCACCGTCGGAGATCTCGCCCAGGCCGCACTGGATGATGTGCTCCACCTGTGGACAGGCCTTGGTTACTACGCCCGCGCCCGAAACCTGCACCGCTGTGCCCAGATCGTGCAGCAGGATTTCGGCGGACAATTTCCGGCGTCGGTGGCGGCATTGAGCGCGCTGCCCGGCATCGGACGCTCCACCGCCGGCGCCATTCTGTCTCTCGGGACAGGCATCAGGGCTCCGATACTGGATGGCAACGTCAAGCGTGTCCTGTGCCGGTTTCATGCCGTCGAGGGCTGGCCCGACGCGCCCAAGGTGCTCGCCGCCCTGTGGACACTAGCGGAGACGGCCACGCCGCAGACCCACTTCCGGGAATACACGCAGGCCATGATGGATCTCGGGGCCACGGTGTGCACCCGCAGCAAACCCGCCTGCACGCGCTGCCCCCTGCAGGACGACTGCCAGGCGCTGGCACAGGGTCGGACGGGCGAGCTGCCCCACCGCAAACCGGCGCGCGCATTGCCACGAAAACACCGTTTTTTGCTGATGTGCTGCACTCCCCAAGGGGAGGTGTTACTGGAGCAACGCCCCGCTTCAGGCATTTGGGGAGGCCTGTGGAGCCTGCGCGAATTCGAGAGCTTCGAGGCATTGCAAGCCTACAGCCGGGACCGTTTTGGCGTGTCCATAGATGCACAGGCCTGCTGGCCTGCCCGCAAACATAGCTTCAGCCACTTTCACTTCGATTTCACGCCCGTGCTGGTGCCGGTGGCCTCACCGGGGAGTGAGATCATGGAGCCCGACACACAGCTCTGGTACCCTTTGCGGACACCGGCAAGCGCGCAGGCGATCGGCTTTGCCGCGCCTGTGAAGCGGCTGCTGGACGAGCTCGCCCAGACACTGGCATCGCCTTCCCAACGTGCCCCCCACCCCTAACAGGATTCCCATGACCCGAACCGTGTTTTGTCGCAAATACCAGCAGACCCTGCCCGGACTCTCTGCTCCTCCCTACCCCGGCGCGAAGGGGCAGGCCATTTTCGAGCAGGTGTCACTGAAGGCGTGGCAGGAATGGCAGGCCCAACAAACCATGCTGATCAATGAAAAACAGCTCAGCATGATGAACCCGGATCACCGGCGCTATCTGCAGGAAGAGATGGAGAAATTCCTCACGAATCAGGCGTTCGATCAGGCGGAAGGCTATGTGCCGCCCACAGACAACGGGTCTTGACTCTACCCCGCCTCTGCGGGTTTAATACGCGCCTTGCCAAATCTTGGCACCCGCAAGTCCCCCAGATTTCCCGCGCCCAGGTAGCTCAGTCGGTAGAGCAGAGGATTGAAAATCCTCGTGTCGGTGGTTCGATTCCGCCCCTGGGCACCA
>CAZICZ010000010.1:0-113652 GCA_964538025.1 uncultured Klebsiella sp.
ATTACTTAATCTCTACTTTTTAAAGAACTCTTTTCCTAACCTTCGTGGTTAGGAGGTCGCGTATTATACGCACCCAATATTACTTAGCAAGCGATGATTGAGAAATTTTCACAATCTCGAAGGAGCCTTAGAGACATCCCTCACCTGCCTACCAGTCACAGGGGCGCGCATTATGCCATACGGATTGAATCTGGCAACTAGAATTTCATCAAATTACCGTCATGCTTCTCACCGGGTATTCCATCAGGCCAGATACAGAAGGTGAAATAACTTCTTCCCTCTTTTGAGGACAAAATACCGCCCAAAAAGCGCCTGCGCCGCCTCAAGCATCAAAGCATCAGACGAGACGCGCTGTCCGTTGAGACTCACAGCATTGTTCGAGATGAACTCCCGCGCCATCTTGTTCGATGGGGCCAAACCCGTCTCAACCAAGGCATCGACAATGTTCTGACTACCAGTCGTCATCTGTGTGGAAGGCAATCCATCCAGACGCAATTGCTCAAAATCATTCGCACTCAGTGTTTGCAGTTCTCCAGAGAAGAGTGCCGCGCTGATACGTTCGGCCGCTCTCAAGCCTTCGTCCGAATGAACCAGCCGAGTGACTTCCTTGGCCAAGATGCCTTGCGCCTCGGGCCGTCCTTGAGCAGCCTTGTCTGCAATTTCGATCTCCGCAATGTGGTGAGGAGACAGAAAAGTAAAATAGCGCAGGAACTTGTAGGCATCGGCGTCCGCGACATTCAGCCAGAACTGATAAAAGGCATAAGGAGACGTCTTGTTTCGATCGAGCCAAACCGTTCCCGTTTCAGTCTTGCCAAATTTTTGACCATCCGCTTTGGTGACCAATGGCGTGGTGAGCCCATAGACTTGTCCGCGATGCATCCTCCGGGTCAAATCGATGCCTCCGGTGATATTCCCCCATTGATCGCTTCCGCCAATCTGCAGAATACAGTCATGACGGCGATAGAGCTCTGCGAAGTCATAAGATTGCAAAATCATGTACGTGAATTCGGTGAAAGAGATTCCTGCCCCCTCCCTTTCGATCCGCTGTTTCACCGAATCTTTCTGGATCATTGCATTGACGGAAAAGTGCTTGCCGATGTCCCTCAGGAAATCGAGCACATTAACGTCCTTGGTCCAATCTAGGTTGTTAACGACAAGCGCAGCACTGCTCCCTGCCCCAAAATCCAGAAACTGGGAGACCTGTGTCTTGATACGTTCCACCCACATCTCAACGACCTCGTTGGAATTGAGAGCACGCTCGGATGCTTTGAAGCTGGGATCGCCGATCAACCCTGTGGCGCCGCCTACTAGAGCAATGGGACGATGCCCTGCTAGCTGGAAGCGACGAAGCGTCAGAAGCGGCACCAGGCTGCCAATGTGCAAACTTTCAGCCGTTGGATCAAAGCCGCTATACAAAGTTCTTCCCGTGGAAAGGACTGATTTCAGCTCGTCTCCAGAGGTCATTTGGGACACAAGCCCTCGACTTTCGAGATCGTCAATAATATCCGTTGTGGTCGTGCTCATAATTGATTTCCTGTACCGAGGGCAGGAGGAGCTCCACACGAATGGCACCCCCCCTCAAAACGCCGTCTCTTCCCGTCCAAAGCGCTCAGGGAAAAGGCCGCAGATTTTACACTACTATTCGGAATATGACTTGACCTGCTCTGGAAAAGTCATAAGAATTGCCGATTTGAGGCCTCCTGTGCGAGGCGACCTCTTGTCAAAAAAAGTACGCTAACCTCAGGAATTTCATGAGCTTTTTGAGTTCCCTCAAGCAATCAATCGGTGCCCATTTCCCGCGACATCATCTCGTTCTGGCCAGCGGCCTGAGCGTGGTGTTGCTGGTGACATTGATGTTTGCACCGGAAGAGTCTGCCCATGGCGCCCGCATCGGCGCCAATCCCCTGACGGAACTTGCCGGCACCGATATAGCGAATGAGAGCGAATCGGCCCTAAGCGATCTTGCTATCTCCGACACCAATCCCATGGTTCCAGTCTCCGACTGGCAGGATCTGGAGGTGCAGTCTGGCGACAATCTCTCGGCGCTGTTTACCAAAGTTGGGCTGACCGCGCAGGACATGTACAAAGTGCTCAACAGCACTGAAGAGGCCAAGGTACTTAACCGCCTCTATCCAGGATATCAATTGAGCTTCTACATCCCCGAAGAAGGAAAACTGACCCAACTGAAAGTCCTGAAATCGCCGCTCGAAGGTTACCTGTTTTCTCTTGTCGACAATGCTTATCACGTCGAAGCAATCACGCGCACCGCTGACATCAAACCGGTCTACAAAGAAGGCGTGATCAATGACAGCCTGTTCATGGCGGCCAAACGGGCCGACATTCCTGCGGTGTCCATCATGGAAATGGCCGACATCTTTGGCGGTGTGATCGATTTCGTGCTCGACCCCCGTGATGGCGACAGTTTCAGCATTCTCTACGAAGAGAAGTATCTGGACGGAAAGCCTATCGGTAACGGCGACATCATCGCCGCGCAGTTCACGAACGAAGGCAAGCAGTACATCGCGGTTCGCTATATCAATGAAGAAGGACAGGCGGGGTATTACAGTCCGGAAGGCGAAAGCATGCGAAAAGCCTTTCTGCGAACTCCTCTCGATGTTTTCCGCATCAGTTCAAACTTCAGCCTCAGCCGTAAACACCCCATTCTCAATACGATCCGCGCCCACAAGGGCACCGATTACGCAGCCCCCAAAGGGACACCCGTGCGCGCTACCAGTGATGGTGTTGTCACCTGGGCTGCACGTAACGGCAGTTTCGGCAAACTGATCGTCCTTCAGCACCGCGGCAACTTTGAAACCAAGTATGCGCACCTGAACGACTATGCCTCCGGTATCAAGAAGGGCTCGCGCGTCAGACAAGGCGATATCATTGGCTATGTCGGGCAGACGGGCGGGGCGACAGGGCCGCATCTTCACTACGAATTTCTGATTGGCGGAGTCCACAAAGACCCACGCACCATCGTGGAGCAATTGCCGCAAGCCATGTCGCTTGCGCCAGAAGAACTCCCGCGCTTCCGCGAACAGACAAAGGATTTGCTCTCTCAATTCCAGAAGGAAAGTCTGGATTCGCGCCTTCTGAGCCTCACTGTGCCATCCGCTGCGAGCGCACAGGCGCGCTGAACACATTACCCCCGCGACGGCGGGCGTTCTGAATGAGGCTCTCATGCCCCCGCACGAATATTTCATCGGCTTGCTTTCCGGCACCAGTATTGATGCTGTCGATGCCGTTCTCATCGATTTCGCGGCGACGCCGGCACGCCTTGTGGGAACGCATTCCGAATCCATCTCCTCTTCTCTACGAGACAACATCCTGCGCCTGTGCGCCGATGTGGATATCTCCTTGTCGCTGCTGGGAGAAACGGATGTCGGTCTAGGGCACACATTTGCTCTCGCAGTGAACCGACTGCTGGAGAAAACTGGGGTTGCCCACAAGGACATCCTAGCGATCGGCAGTCACGGCCAAACCATCAAGCACCAACCAACGGGGACTGCCCCCTTTACGCTGCAGATAGGTGACCCCAACACCATTGCCACCCGGACGGGCATTAGCACTGTCGCCGATTTCAGGCGCAGGGACATGGCGCAGGGGGGACAGGGGGCACCCTTGGCTCCCTTGTTTCATCAGGACTTTTTTGCGACCGCCGGGCACAGACGCGCCATTCTGAATGTCGGCGGTATTGCCAATATTTCACTTCTGCGACATGGTGAGCGCCCTCTGGTGGGGTTCGATACCGGCCCCGGCAACGTGCTCATGGACAGCTGGATTTCCCTCAAACAGGGGAAAGCCTTCGACCACAATGGCGCCTGGGCGCAGCAGGGACAAGTGCATACCGGGCTATTGTCTACTCTGCTCCAGGAACCCTATCTCGCGCTTGCCGCGCCAAAGAGCACTGGGCGCGAATTGTTCAATCTGCCCTGGCTGGAGCAGCATTTGCGTGGTGTCGGTCCCGTCAGCGATGAGGACGTGCAGGCTACGCTGCTCGAGTTCACGGCCAGAACGGTGGTCGAAAGTGTCTCGTGGAAGTCGGAGGAGGTTTCGGAGGTGCTGGTGTGTGGCGGTGGGGCGCACAACGGTGCGCTCATGGGCCGATTGCAGGCGCTGTTGCCGGCGCTGCGCGTCTGCAGCAGTGCCGAGGCAGGGCTGGATCCCCAGTGGGTGGAAGGATTTCTATTTGCCTGGCTGGCCCGCAAAACATGGTTCGGGGAAGCCATCGATACACGCGATGTCACCGGGGCGCGCGCTCCCTGCATTCTCGGCGGTCTTTACGAAGTGCCGTCAGACTGAGAATGACGATCCGCAACCGCAGGTGGTTGTTGCCAGTGGATTGTTCACGACGAACTTCGCGCCTTGGAGCCCTTCTACATAGTCCACCTTCGCACCGGTCAGGTACTGGTAACTCAGAGGATCCACCACCAGCTGCGCGCCATGATTGGTGACCAGCGTGTCATCTTCGTTCAATTCTTTGTCAAAACTGAAGCCGTACTGAAACCCGGAACACCCACCTCCTGTGACAAAGACGCGTAATTTGAGCGCAGGATTGCCCTCTTCGCTGATCAGGCTCTTGACCTTTTCAGCGGCGTTTTCCGTCATAGAAATCAGTGTCGGATCATGGGATTGAACGACAGACATGGCGGTTCCATTGCGTAATATCAGCGTGCGGACGCACGGGGACGATCAAAAAACAGCGTGTAAATTATGGGCAAAACCCAGCATTTCAGTCAACTATTGTTTCGCCGCCAACTCCACATGCTTGGACGCGTGCACATCGCCCTTGACGAGGCCGTTGATCACCACCGCAGGGACCCAGATTTCACCTTCAATCACGCCCGTTTCGGCCACACGAATCAGCGCGCCTGATTCGTCATCCGCATAAATATTGCCTTTGATCTTGCCTTCGACGATGAGCTCGCCGGCGAACCGGATGTCGCCGATCAATTCTGTCTGCCGGGAAATCAGCGTGCTTGTCGTCACGGCAACGCTGTGATTTTTGCTTCCTGAACCAAACATGCTCACCCCTCCACCACACTCCAGCTGAAGATTTTTTCGACCTTGTTCTTTGCCGGTTTCGACGATTCTACCCGAACCTCTACCTGCTCGGGAACAAAGCCTTCAGGTAACTGGAATTCCCCTTCCAAATTCTGGAAATAACGAAAATTCAGTGCAGGATTGAATGCCTCCGCAGGACTCACAATTTCCGCCAGCGAAAGGCGCTGTCGCTCACCCGCCACATGCCCCGCAATGGCTACTTCAACGCCTCCTTCCAGCACGCGATCGCCGGCACCTGCATGACGGAACACGGCTCGATAGTGAAATCGTCGATCCGCCTCAAGAGGCGTCACGTCGAATTCGGCGATGATCAAGCCCAGCTCGGCGCTTTCCGGCGCCATGACCTGGCGGTAAAACGAGACATCCTGTTCTAGCTGCATAATGCGCTGACGCAGCGCACTGATGGTGTTCTGCACTTCTTCGTTGGCTGCTTGATCCACCAGATTGCTACGACCGGTAATCGCCACTTCTGAACGCAACGAATCCAGTTCGGCCTGTGCCTGAGCGAGCGCGCCACTCAGACGCTGATTGTCCGCACTGTTAATCTCGTAGTCCCGCGCCGCGACCACACGGCCGAGGACGAAACTCCCTCCCCCTACCGCCACACAGCCAAAAAGAACTCCGCATATTGTCAACAGACGCGCCCAGGGGCGATAGGGGACAACGACCATGCGATGTTGTTTGCTGCCTTTAACAACGTTGGGCATAGGAGTTTCCGTTCCTCAGGGCATCAAGGCAGCAGCGCAACGGTGCGCAGACCAGCGTGTTCGTCCAGACCAAACATGATGTTCATGTTTTGAATCGCCTGTCCCGCGGCACCCTTGACGAGGTTATCGATCACCGACATCACGACCACCATCTGATTGGCGGGGAGATAGCAGATTCCGATCTGGCAACGGTTGCCTCCCCGTACATTGCGCGTCGCGGGGTATTTTCCTGCTGGCAATACATCCACGAAGGGCTCATCGGCATAGCGTTGCTCGAACAATGCTTGCAGGCCGGAAGCGTCCTTTCCCGGCTTCAGGCGCGCGTACAGCGTCGCGTGAATGCCGCGGATCATCGGCGTCAGGTGCGGTACAAAAGTCAGCCCTACCTGTTCGCCTGCATAGTGGTTCAGGCCCTGGCAAATTTCAGGGTGATGACGGTGACCTGAAACGCCGTATGCGCTGAGCGATTCGGATGCCTCTGTCAGCAGATAGCCAATCTCGGCTTTGCGGCCCCCCCCGCTCACACCGGATTTAGCGTCGGCGATCAGCGTGGACGTGTCCACGAGCCCGGCCTCCAGCAAGGGCAGAAACCCGAGCTGAATTGCCGTGGGGTAACATCCCGGCACCGCCAGTAATTGTGCATTCACGATCTGGGCACGGTTGACTTCCGGCAAGCCGTAGACAGCCTGCGCGAGATAGTCGGCACTCTCGTGCGTCACCTTGTACCACTTCTCCCACAGCGCGCGATCCTTCAGACGAAAGTCCGCCGAGAGATCGATAACACGCACGCCACGCGTGAGCAGGGCGGGTGCCGATTTCATGGCCACGGCATGCGGGGTGGCGTAAAACACCGCATCGCAATCGAACAGCGCCTCGGTGTCCGGTGCACTGAAGGGTAAATCAACAAATCCACGCAAATTAGGAAACAGATCGGACACTGCCGTGCCCTGCAGTTCCCGCGAGGTAACCACGTCGATGCGCACATCGTCTCGGGGTGCCAAGAGTCGCAACAATTCCACGCCGGTGTAACCGGTTGCGCCGACGATTCCAAGCTTGATCACGGGGGCCTCCTATCAGGATGAAGATGCGTCTGTTTGGTGATTTTTGAGCCGGGCATGATACCCCTGTTTTCCGACTGTATCCATTTAATCGGCTGTGCTAGTGTAGCCGCTTCAAAGCCGCAGCCGGTGTGGGCTGCCGAGTTCTTGGGGGAAACAATGCTCTGGGTTAAAGCCTTTCATATCGTTGCGGTGGTCTGCTGGTTCGCGGCGATCTTCTATCTGCCTCGCCTGTTTGTCTATCACGCGAGTGCGCAGGACCAGGTCAGCAAAGATCGCTTCATTGTTATGGAGCGTAAGCTGTTCAATGGCATTGGCACGCCGTCTGCGATTGCGACCGTCGTGCTGGGGCTCTGGCTGATCAGTTTTAACCCGTCGTTTTACATGAGCGCTCCTTGGATGCACGCCAAGCTCGCCCTGGTGCTGCTACTGATTCTTTACCATGTGTTCTGCTGGCGCTTCCTGTTGGCCTTCCGTGAAGGCCGCAACACGCGCACTCATGTCTTTTACCGCTACTTCAACGAAGTCCCTGTGCTGATGTTGATCGGCATTGTGGTACTGGTGGTTGTGCGGCCATTCTAGTCCCGTCCCGGTGAAAAGGAGGGGGGCTCGCATGAAACCTGAAAAGTCCCACAAACCCCGCGTGCTGTGTTTCTCGGGCCTGGACCCTTCCGGCGGCGCCGGCATCCAGGCCGATATAGAAGCCCTGTTTAGTGCCGGGTGTCATTGTCTGCCGTTGATCACCTGCCTGACGGTGCAGGACACCCGCAACGTCATCGCCGCCGAACCCGTGTCACCTACCCTCCTGATACAGCAGGCCCGTGCAATCCTTGAAGACCTTCCGGTGGATGCGATCAAGATCGGCCTGATTGGCAGTATCCCGGCCGTGGAAATCATCCACACCCTGCTGCGCGACTACCCTGACCTGCCCGTGGTACTCGACCCGGTTTTGTGGGCCGGAGGGGGCTATGCGTTCGCGCGGGAAGACCTCGCCGAGGCCATGCGCACGCTGCTGATCCCCTTGACGACGGTGCTCACACCCAACACGCATGAGCTGTGGGCACTCAGCCCCGGGGCCGACACCGAGGTCGCCGCCGCCAATGCACTCCTGCACCGTGGCTGCGAACATGTGTTGCTGACGGGGACACACGCGGACCGTCCCGAGGTACTGAACCAGCTGTTTACGGCCCATCAACCTCCTCTCGCCTTCACCTGGCCACGCCTGCCGCAGGAGTACCACGGCTCGGGCTGTACGCTGGCGGCGAGTCTTGCAGGCTATCTCGCCCACGGTTTTGAGGTCGCGGAATCTGCACGCCGCGCTCAACACTACACCTGGCATGCCCTGCAGGCCGGATCACGGCCCGGTTTCGGCCAGTTTCTACCTGAAAGGGGATACTGGAACGCATGAACGCCTCTGCGCCCCTTCGCGGCGTCTATGCCATTACTGATCCGCTTCTGCTCTCCGGCGACCTTTTGCTGCCTCGGGTGGAGGCCGCCCTGCGTGCCGGACTCTGTATGCTGCAGTACCGCAACAAGACCGCCCGCTTGGACACACAATGTGCTGAAGCGCGCGCCCTTCGCACCTTGTGCGCGCGCTATCACACGCCTTTCGTCATCAACGATAATGTCGATTTGTGCCTGGAAGTCGGTGCCGATGGCGTGCATCTTGGGCACAGCGATGAAGCCCTGCCGGTGGCGCGCCGACGCCTGGGGGACTCCGCGATCATCGGGGTGACCTGTCATAGCGATCTGGACAGGGCACGCACCGCTGCCGAGAACGGCGCCACCTATGTAGCCTTTGGTCGATTTTTCCCCTCGAGCACCAAGCCTCATGCACCGTCGGCCGATCTGCGAATTCTTCATCAGGCACAGGCGGAGCTGCCCTTGCCGCGGGTTGCAATCGGCGGCATCACCGCTGAAAATGGCGCCACTCTGGTGGCCGCCGGTGCCCACATGCTGGCCGCCATTCATTACCTGTTTGCCCATCCCGATGTCGATGCCCGCGTCCACGCGCTGCAGGCCTGCTTCGCGGCAACACCCGGCACACGCGAAATCTGATTCCATACGAGGTAGCTAAGTCTGTGAGCACACCCATGAGTGAAAAAATGAACCGCCGCTCCGCGGCCCTGTTTGAAGAAGCCCAGCGATACATTCCCGGCGGGGTGAATTCCCCTGTACGCGCGTTTCGCGGCGTAGGCGGCAATCCCCTGTTTTTCCACGGAGGGGAAGGCGCATGGCTCACCGATGAAGATGCCAACCGCTATATCGATTATGTGGGCGCCTGGGGCCCCTTGATTCTGGGCCACCGCCATCCCGACGTCATCGCGGCGCTGCAGGCACAACTGCACCAAGGGCTGGGCTATGGGGCGTCGACAGAGGCGGAAGTCAGCATCGCCAAAACGATCTGTGCCCTGGTGCCCTCAATAGAGCGCGTGCGTCTGGTGACCTCGGGCACGGAAGCCACCATGAGTGCGATTCGGGTGGCGCGCGGCTATACCCGCCGCGACAAAGTGGTCAAGTTCGAAGGCTGCTATCACGGCCACGTTGACGGCCTGCTGGTCAAGGCGGGCTCCGGTGCATTGACGCTCGGGGAACCCGATTCGCTGGGCGTACCCAAGGCCTATACCGACCAGACCTATGTGCTTCCCTATAACGATGCCGACGCGCTGGTGCAGTTATTCGAAGCGCATGGCAAGGAAATCGCCTGCATTATCGTCGAGCCCGTGGCGGGCAACATGAACATGGTGCCCCCGGTGCCCGGGTTTCTGGAGACCATGCGCGAGGTGTGCGATCACTACGGCAGCGTCCTGATTTTTGACGAAGTGATGACCGGATTCCGCGTCGCCCTCGGTGGCGCACAGGCGCATTATCAGGTGAAACCCGACCTGACCACGCTGGGCAAGGTGATCGGCGGGGGGCTGCCTGTCGGGGCCTTCGGCGGCAAGCGGGAGATCATGGAAATGATCGCCCCTCTGGGCCCGGTGTATCAGGCTGGAACCCTGGCGGGAAGCCCGTTGGCCGTGGCTGCCGGCATGGCCATGCTGACGGCCATTCAGAAGCCTGGGTTCTATGATCAGCTGAACGCGCGCAGCAAAGCGTTGATGGAAGGCTTGACCGAGCGCGCCAACGCGGCCGGCATTCCCTTCACGACGCACCAGATCGGCGGCATGTTCGGCTGCTATTTCAGCACCGAACAGACCATCACGCGTTTTGAGCAGGTCATGGCCTGTGATGTAGCGCGCTTCCGCCGCTATTTCCACCTGATGCTGCAAAATGGCGTCTATCTGGCACCTTCGGCCTTCGAAGCGGGCTTTGTCTCCGCCGCCCATGGCGAGAAGGAGATTGCGATGACGCTGGATGCTGCCGAGATCGCCTTCGCAGCCCTGTAATCCCTTAAGCTGGCAGGAACCCCTCACATGGCACATTACGACGTATACGGCATCGGCAACGCGCTGGTGGACAAGGAATTTGAAGTGGATGACCAGTTCTTTCTGGATGCGGGCATCGAGAAAGGCTTCATGACGCTTATCGACGAGGACAAGCAACAAGCGCTGCTGGAGCTGCTGATGCAGCGCTATGGCCTCACGAAACGCGCTGGCGGAGGCTCGGCGGCGAACTCCATTTATGCCCTCAGCCAGTTTGGCGGTCGCGCGTTTTTTTCCTGCAAAGTGGCGAACGACGAGCCCGGCCATTTCTATATGCAGGAGCTTGGACAGCACAATATCCGCACGAATTTGTCAGCAGAACGCGAGGAGGGTACTACAGGACGGTGCCTCGTCATGGTGACTCCCGATGCAGAACGCACCATGCTCACGTCGCTGGGGATCTCGCAGCGTGTCTCGAGTGCGGAGCTCGATTATGCCGCTGTCAGCGCGTCCACTTATGTGTACGTGGAGGGCTATCTCGTCACCTCGCCCAGTGCAAAGAGTGCGGTGCTCGAGCTCAAGCGGCATGCACGGGAAGCCGGCGTCAAATTCGCGCTGACCTTCTCCGACCCGGCAATGGTGGAATATTTTGCCGAGGGCATCAATGAGTTCATCGGCGACGGCGTTGACCTTTTGTTCTGCAATGAAAAAGAGGCAATGTTGTGGTCAGGCGCCTCACGCTTTGAAGACGCCTGTGACGCCCTGAAGCGGGTCGCACGTCAATTTGCAGTCACGCGGGGCGCGCAGGGCGCACGCCTGTTCGATGGCGAACGTTACATCGATGTGGCGGCCCATCCTGTGCGCGCGATTGACACCAATGGCGCCGGGGATATGTTTTCGGGAGCGTTTTTGTTCGGCCTGTGCAAAGGCCATGATGTCGAGACGGCGGGACGTCTTGCCAGCCTCGCCGCGTCGATGGTGGTGTCCCAGTTCGGGCCTCGCCTGCGACCAGAACAACATGCCGAGATTCTGGAACGACTCGACCTGTAATACGTTAAGCGCGCAGTTCGTCGACGAACTTTTTCACGCCGTCGAACCACGAGGTTTTCTTCGGCGACTGCGCCCCTTCCGATTCCGCGATGTCGTGGAATTCTGCCAGCAGCTCTTTCTGTCGCTTGGTCAGATTCACAGGTGTCTCCACCACCACGCGACACAGCAAGTCTCCTGTCACACCACCACGCACCGGGGTAACGCCCTTGTTGCGCAAACGGAACAGCTTGCCAGTCTGGGTCTCCGGGGGAATCTTGAGTTTCACACGCCCGTCGAGGGTAGGCACTTCCAGCTCTCCCCCCAACGCCGCATCCACGAAACTGATCGGTATCTCGCAGTGAAGATCAATACCATCACGCTCGAACAGCTTGTGCTCGCGAACAGACACCTGCACGTAAAGATCCCCGTTGGGACCGCCGTGGCTGCCTGCCTGCCCTTCGCCACTGAGGCGGATACGGTCTCCCGTATCGACGCCGGGCGGCACCTTCACCGACAGGGTTTTCTGTTCTTCCACACTGCCGCGACCATGGCAGGTTCCGCAGGGATCCTTGATCTGCTTGCCGGAACCCTGGCAACGCGGACAGGTTTGCTGGACGGAGAAAAAACCCTGCTGCATGCGCACCTGGCCCATGCCGTTACAGGTACTGCAATCGACGGGGCTGGTGCCTTTCTTTGCACCACTGCCATCACAGGTTTTGCATTTCACGGCGCTTGGAATGCGGATCTTCGCCGTCGTTCCGCGCACTGCCTCTTCGAGGTCCAGTTCCAGCGTATAACGCAGGTCAGCCCCTTTGCGCACATGACTGCGGGCGCCACCGCGGGCACCGCCGAAAATGTCACCAAAAATATCACCGAAGATGTCACCGAAGTCAGCGTTGCCACCGCCCGCCTGCTGATTCACGCCTGCATGTCCGTATTGGTCATAGCGGGCGCGCTTCTGTGCGTCGGACAACACTTCAAAGGCCTCGTTCGCCTCTTTGAATTTCTCTTCCGCGGTGTCATCACCAGGATTGCGGTCCGGGTGATGCTTCATGGCCACGCGCCGATAGGCTTTCTTTAGCTCTGCTTCGGTCGCATCCCGGGAAACCCCGAGGACTTCGTAATAATCTCGTTTGGACATAGTCGTCTTCTGTCTCTTTCCGCGAATCGTCGCTCGCGTGGATTGGCAGCCTTACAACGCAAAAAACCAGACAGGAAATTCCCATCCGGTTTTCTGCCTGTCTCTCGTGCGGGAGCGGGTGCATGTGGTCACCCGCCTCGCCTTACTTATCGTCTTTGACTTCTTCGAACTCGGCATCCACCGCGTCGTCATTGCCTGCGGACTGCCCTGCCTCGGCATTTCCGGGATTGGCGCCGGCCTGCTTCTCGGCATACATCTTCTGGGCAAGCCCGGAAGAAGCGTCCGTCAGGGCCTTGGTCTTGGCTTCGATTTCGTCGATGTTGTCGGACTTCAGAGCCTGTTCGACCGCAGCAATGGCGGACTCGATCTTGTCCTTCTCGGCAGCATCCACCTTGTCGCCCGCTTCCTCGAGCGTCTTGCGCGTCGCATGCACCAGACCATCGGCCGTGTTGCGCGCGGTCACCAGCTGCTCGAACTTCTTGTCGTCTGCGGCATGCGCCTCGGCGTCCTTGACCATTCTTTCGATCTCTTCATCGGACAGCCCGCTGGAGGCCTTGATGACGATGGACTGTTCCTTGCCAGTCGCCTTGTCCTTTGCCGACACGTTTAGAATCCCGTTGGCATCGAGATCGAAGGCAACCTCGATCTGCGGCATCCCGCGCGGGGCCGGCGGGATGTCCGAGAGGTCAAAGCGGCCCAGAGACTTGTTCTGGTTCGCCTGCTTGCGCTCCCCCTGCACGACGTGAATGGTCACCGCCGTCTGGTTGTCATCCGCGGTTGAGAAGACCTGCGTCTTCTTGGTCGGGATCGTGGTGTTCTTTTCGATCAGGATGCTGGCCACACCGCCCATGGTCTCGATCCCCAGCGACAGCGGCGTCACGTCCAGCAGCAGCACGTCATTCACTTCACCGGACAGAACAGCCGCCTGCACGGCAGCACCAATCGCCACGGCTTCGTCTGGGTTGACGTCACGACGCGCTTCCTTGCCGAAATAGTCGGCGACCTTCTTCTGCACCAGCGGCATCCGGGTCTGTCCGCCGACCAGGATCACATCGTCAATCTTGGACACATCCAGTCCCGCATCCTGCAGAGCGATCTTCACCGGCCCCATCGTGCGGTCCACCAGATCTTCGACCAGTGATTCAAACTTGGCGCGGGTCAGCTTCTGCACCAGGTGCTTCGGGCCGCTCGCATCTGCCGTGATATAGGGCAGGTTGATTTCGGTCTGCTGGGCAGAGGAAAGCTCAATCTTGGCCTTCTCGGCCGCTTCCTTCAGGCGCTGCAGGGCCAGAGGATCATTGTGCAGATCCATGCCGGTTTCTTTCTTGAACTCGCCCGCCAGATACTCGATCAGGCGCAAGTCAAAGTCTTCCCCGCCGAGGAAGGTGTCACCGTTGGTCGACAGCACCTCAAAGGTATGCTCGCCATCGGTTTCTGCGATCTCGATAATGGAAATATCGAAGGTACCGCCCCCGAGGTCAAACACGGCCACGGTGGAATCGCCCGACTTCTTGTCCATGCCGTAGGCCAGTGCGGCGGCCGTTGGCTCGTTGATGATGCGCTTTACTTCCAGGCCCGCGATGCGGCCGGCGTCTTTGGTAGCTTGACGCTGAGAATCATTGAAGTAGGCAGGCACGGTGACCACGGCTTCCGTCACGGGTTCGCCGAGGAAATCTTCCGCCGTCTTCTTCATTTTCTTGAGCACTTGCGCGGAAATCTGGGGCGGTGACATTTTTTCGCCATTCACGCTCACCCACGCATCACCGTTGTCTGCCTTGATGATTTCGTAGGGCACCATCTTGATGTCCTTTTGCACGACATCATCGGTGAACTGACGACCAATCAAACGCTTGATGGCGAACAGTGTGTTCTTGGGATTGGTGACCGACTGTCGCTTGGCCGGCTGGCCGACCAGGGTTTCACCATCCTTGCTGAAGGCAATGATGGACGGCGTGGTGCGGTCACCCTCGGCGTTCTCGATGACGCGTGCCTTGCCGCCATCCATGATCGCCACACAGGAATTCGTGGTGCCCAGATCTATCCCGATGATTTTTCCCATTCTCGTTTCTCCACCTTGCACTTGCCGCGAGCGGGGACTGCGCGACGTGCTGATTAATTCAATTCGTAAGTCTTTCGGTTAGGGTGCCTGCGGCATTGCAGCTGCGAAGCATTTGGTGCGTATGGCGACCTATATTGGCCCGACGCGCCCGATTTCAAGTCTTGTTACACTTTTTCGTCCACACTGCCCGTAGGGGCTTTGGACACCATCACCATCGCCGGTCGAATCACGCGGCCGTGCAGCGTATACCCCTTTTGCATGACAGCGGTGACGGTGTTGGGTTCGACGTTCGGGTTCTCCTGCATCACCATCGCCTGATGCAGCTGAGGGTCGAAGGGCTCGCCAAGCGGGTCTATCTGCTCGATCCCGAACTTGCGGAAGCAGTCCATGAAACTCTTGAGCGTCAGCTCTACCCCCTGGAGCAGGGCGTTGACGGATTCAATCTCGCGATCCACTGGGGCCTGCAAAGCACGCTCGAGATTGTCCATGACCGCGAGCAATTCCGTGCTTAGGCGCTCCTGACCGTATTTGTGCGCCTTCTCGACATCCTGTTCCGTGCGGCGACGCAGGTTCTGCATCTCGGCCTGCACGCGCAGCACTTCGTCTTTCTGTTGCAGAAGGAGCGCCTCGGCCTGAGCAAGTTTGCCAAGGGCGTCCCGCAACTGTCCCTGGGAATCCTGCTCCTGCGCGCTCTGGCCGTCCTGCTGTGCATTGTCCATGCTGTCCTCCCTCTCCTGCTCGTCGTGCAAGTCCGTGTGCTGCGAATCTGTGTTTTCGTTCATGTGTCCACCTTGTTCCATGAGTGCTGCCGAAAAGGGCGGCCTGCTCGTTATTCCGAGGATCATCAAAATCCGGTTTGGCCTCGGATATGGGGGCAAAATCGCTCACTTCAAGCATCCGCATGCGAAATGCTCGCAAGCGCAGGAAGAGTGCATGGCGTCCGCCTGACAAACTCGCCGGGGATGCGCTATATTCACCCCCGCCCTGCATGCGCCAGCCAAAGCCCATGCGTCCGCCTTACCACACGGAATCCCTGCTCCAGCATGCTGACCCAACTCACCATTCACCATTACGCCATCGTGGAGTCGCTGGAGATTGAATTCAGTCCGGGAATGACGGTCATCACGGGAGAAACAGGTGCCGGAAAATCCATCATTCTGGGCGCCCTGGGTTTGACGTTGGGGGATCGAGCTGACAAAGGGGTGATCAGCCCGAACGCGACCCGTACCGACATCAGCGCGCATTTCGACACGCGCGATCAGCCCCTGGCCCGGGAGTGGCTTGAAGACAATGCCCTGCTGGCGGAGGACGAACCCGAACTCTGCCTGCTGCGACGTGTCGTCAGCGATGACGGCCGCTCTAAGGCGTGGGTGAACGGATATCCGGTGACGCTGGCCGTGCTGAAAACCGTCGGCGAGATGTTGATCGACATTCACAGCCAGCATGAACATCAATCCTTGCTCAATCGCAGCACCCACCAGCGACTGCTCGATGCCGCGCTGGGCGAGCCTGCCCTGCTGGAGGACGTCCGACGAATCGCACGTGACTGGCGGCGCAATCGCGACACCATGGACACGCTGAGGGAACAGGCTGCGAGTCTGGCGGCACAGCAGGAGCTGACCCGCTACCAGCTCGAGGAACTGGAATCCCTCGCGCTGCAACAAGGGGAACTGGAGTCACTGGAGACGGAATATCGCCAGCTCTCGCACGCCGACAACTCTCTGGCGGCAGCCCAGGAACTGCTGACACTGTGCGGCGAGGGGGACGAGATGACCCTGTTGTCCGGGCTCAACCATGCCTTGAGTCTGTTGCAGGATCTGCCGGGGCGCCCCCCTGCGCTGGACGCGGTCGCCGAGTTGCTTGGCAATGCTGCGATACACGTAGAGGAAGCCGTGCATGAACTGCGCCGCAGTATCGACGCCTTCGACGCCAATCCCCAGCGCCTCGACCAGATCAACCAGCGCCTGAGCGACATCCAGCAGATGGCGCGCAAGCACAAATGTCGCCCTGAGGACTTGTTCGCCTTGCAGGAAAACCTGCAGCAGGCACAAGAGCGCATGGCACACAGCGATGAGACCCTGGCGCAATGTGAGCGCCAGGACGCCCAGCTCAGGGCGTCCTACGATGAGGCCGCGGTGCGCCTGAGTCGCCTTCGCGCCGGAGGAGCCAGCGCCCTGGCGGCACAGATCAACGAGCAGATTGCAGGCCTTGGCATGAGTCAGGCACGCCTGGAGATTGCACTCACTCCGGCCGAAAAAGACGATCCCAGCCCCACCGGACGGGAGACCGTGGAGTTTCTCGTGAGCACCAATCCGGGACAACCGCCTCGTCCCCTCATCAAGATTGCCTCCGGCGGGGAGCTGTCCCGGCTCTCTCTCGCCATTCAGGTCATCACCGCACAAACCTCCGCCATCCCCACCCTGGTGTTCGATGAAGTGGACGTCGGGATTGGGGGAGGCGTCGCGCGTGCGGTGGGCACCCTGTTACGCACATTAGGGCAGCGCGGTCAGGTACTGTGCGTCACCCATCAGGCGCAGGTGGCCGCACAGGGGCATACCCATCTGTTTGTCAGCAAGGCGGTGAACACCGACAGCCCCGGAGGACCCCGCACGGGGACGCAGCTGCGCACCTTGACGGACGAGGAAAAAACACGCGAAATCGCGCGCATGCTGGGGGGAGAAACGGGGGGAGATCAGCTCTCGCCGGAATCCCTAGCGCACGCCAGGGAGTTGCTGGGCGCGTGATCAGATTTTCTGGCAGTCCTTGCAGATGCCGTACAGATAGAGGCTGTGGTCCGTGATTTCGAACCCGAACTTGGCGGCAATCTTGTCTTGTTGCTGCTCGATCACCTCGTCATAAAACTCTTCGACCAGCCCGCATTTGCTGCAGACCAGATGATCATGATGCTCAAGTGTGCTGAGTTCGAACACCGAATGCCCGCCCTCAAAATGGTGTCGCATGACGAGCCCCGCATCCTCGAACTGGGTGAGCACCCGATAGACTGTGGCGAGCCCCACATCCTCATCCGCATCGATCAGCGCCTTGTACACATCTTCGGCACTCAGGTGGCGGGTTTCGGAGCTTTCCAGCAGCTGGAGAATTTTGACTCGGGGGAGCGTGACCTTCAGGCCGGCTTTGCGTAGTTCCTGATTTTCTGAAGACATGGTGTTCTCGTGATCGGTCGTCCGCTTGCGCGATTGGCTGTCAGAAGTCCGCGGTGCAGGCAGTCTTGGATGCCGCCCTTTGCATTGACCCACGGTGCAAGTCAGGTATTATGCCCCGTAACCGAAGGAGATGAAAGTTAGCCTCCCGGCCCCGCGCTCCACCATCGACAGAGATTTTCTATGCGTTTTTTCACGGCCCGCCCTGCCCCCCGTCGACTTTTTCCTGCACGACTTTTGCTCGCCCTCGGGCTTCTGGGTGCCCTCAGCGCCTGCAGCGTGCCGCGCCTGCAATTTCCTGGGGTGTACAAAGTCGATATCCAGCAGGGCAATATCATCACGCAGGAAATGATCGACCAGCTGCGCCCGGGCATGACCAAGCGCCAGGTCATCTTCGTCATGGGGACACCGCTGGTGCGTGACCCTTTCCATCAGGACCGCTGGGACTACGTCTACAGCTACCAGCCCGGTGGCGGCATCCGCGGGCAGGAAAAAGTCACCATGTACTTCGAGAACGATCAGCTGACGCATTTCACCGGTGACTACAAGCCGACCGATGAGAGCAGCGCAGAATCAGGCGCCGCTCCCGCCAGCAACTCCTGATCAAAACTCCAGCCGCAGTCCAAGGATCATGCTGCGCCCCGCCTCGGGAGAAACTGTCTTCAGCATCGAGGTGTGATTGCGCACCTCCTCGTCCAGCAGATTGTTCGCCTTGCCAAATACCGTCAGCGTGCTGTCCTGTCCTTCAACGTGATAATCGACCGAGGCGTTGACGAGGGTGTACCCGTCCGAGCGGGATTCCAGCAGCGCTGTCCGGGTCTGTGCCGCAACACGCGTGGCGCGCAGCTTGTACTGCCACCGGGTGTGCGCGTGGGAGATCTCCACGCCGACCCGCGCCGCCGGAATGCGCGGCACATTGCCCATGCCGTCAAGTTGCGCCCGCACATAGTCTCCAAACACTGACACGCTGGTCAGATGCTGCGCGCTCTGGCTAATGGGCATGCCCAGTTCAATTTCGATTCCCTTGAACACTGCATCGTTCTGCGTCATGCGGGCGATCTGCACCTCGTCGACAAACTCGCCGGTATCGCGCATGTACAGAAAATCCTTGATGTCGTTGTAAAACACATTGAGGTCCCCCGTGACGCTGCCCATGTGGCGACGCAGGCCGATCTCGACATTCGTTGAGCGCTCCTTGTCCGCCTCCGGATTGCCGATCTCCAGGCGCTGCGTCGCCGCATGGCTAATCAGATCATGATCGTCCACGGGAGCCGCACAGGTGCTTGCATCAATATTGGAATATTTCTCTTCAACACTTGCCGCACGCTGGGAGTGTGCCAGCGCGAGCATCAGATTCGTGTCTTCCCGGAATCGCCACAACGCCGAGGCACTGCCGCTGAGGCTGGTGGTCCGGTCATCACAGGTACCCGCGCTTTGACGCAGACGCTGCTGCTCCGCCCGTGCGCCAAATTCGTAGGTGAGGTCGCCTGCATCTAGGCTTTGCACGGTGAACACGCCCAGCGAATCAATCGTGGTTCGGGGGATATACGCCTCTTCGCCGAGCGCACTAAAGGTTTTGTGGCCAGTCTGCAGGCCCGTCACGCCCTGCACATTGCCGATAGGGCGATGCGTGAGGGTAAAGCGTCCCTCGTGCCCCCGGTTGGCGTAGACCGTGCCGATGGTGCCGTCGCTTTCGATCTCCGCATGGCCGTAATCCACTGCACTGAGCTTTCCCTGCCCCTGTGTAAAGAATCCGTCTAGAGCGTACTCGCCCTCCAGATCAACACGATCCTGATGCATGGCGATGCGGATACCACCGGCTTCTTCGTCGATCTCACCCGACTCATCATGTCCCTCCTCGTCTTCGTGATGGGCATGCGCTGCCGCGGGCAGGCCATACTGACTCTCTGCATGGTCATAGGACATGCCAAGGTAGCCTTTGTCAGTCACCCACGAGGCTCCCACTGTCTTTGCATTGGCCAACGTGCTGGAGTTCTCAATGCGCCCCCGGCTGTTCTGCCACTGCGCAACCGACAGCGCATCGTCCGTGTCCACCGTGCGGGTATCGATGGCAAAACCGGGTATCCGGGTGTTGTTACTCTCGCGATAGGTGCCATCCAGATGGAACGCGAAACTCCCCGCTCCTCCTTCGAGTTTGACGACGCTCGTCTGCTGATCTGACGCGGAATGGTGTCGCGTCTCCACCACTCCCGTGAGTGCTGCCGGAACGGTGGTCGGAATGCGGTTGTCGATCACGTTGACCACGCCCCCGATGGCGCCATTGCCGTACAACAAGGTGGCCGGCCCTCGCACAACCTCGATCCGTTCGGCCAGCGCCGCCTCCACGGCATTCGCATGATCAGGGCTGATCGCGGACGCATCCATGTTGCTGACGCCTCCTTGCAGGACCTGCACGCGATTCCCACTCTGCCCCCGGATAATGGGCAGCCCGACGCCGGTGCCAAAAGAAGCGCTGTTGACGCCCACCAACTCCTTCAGGGTTTCTCCCAGGGTGCTTGCTGCTTTCTCCCGCAGGGCTTCGCCCAACAATACGTTGACAGGAAGTGCGGTTTCGGCGCGGGTTTGCTGGAGGCTGGAGGACACGATGATCTCTTCGACCACCTCGTTCGTGTGGAGCTCCTGCCCCACGGCGCTTGCGGCCATGGCAGCACTGACGGAGACGCTGAGCACATTCATTGAAAAGTGAAAATATCGTTGACGCATAACACCCTCGAAGGACGAAGTCTTAGAACACAGGAAATTGACCGACAAAGGCGAGACGCCATTGCCAGACGGTGCATGGCCGGAGACCGGCACGAACGTGTCAGACGATCAGAGGGGGAGCACGGGAATTCGCGGGGACCTGGACGACAACGAGGACGCTGTCCGAAAGAGGAGAATAACGATGCACCAGCACCGGGATGTCGAGAGACGGCAGGCTGGTGGCCAGCGCATCTTGCCCCGTTCCCAGTTGCAGACAGAAGGTACAGTCCAGATGCTTGTTAATGTCTCCGTTGTGGGAGTGCATCAGCACACTGCTCTGGAAGACCAGCAATACCAGTGCGAATACAAGCGCCAGTACCTTGGAGGCACCGGGTTTGGTAAGAGGAATCTGGACGGAGGAATCGTGCATGTCGCGAAGGTTCACCGCATTGGGCCGAGTAGTCAAGTCAACCCTCGTCTTCGAGGAAGACGCCTCCGAAACACTCCAGGGTCCAGGCCCGTTTCAGGAGCATTTCGGAGGCTGACTTGCGGGTACATGAAGATTGACCGTGAGCGTCCGAAAAAGTTTCCAGCGGGATAAAAAACTTTTCAGGATTCCAGTCGCTGAGCGAATTGCTCGAGGGCTGCAAGACCCACAACGTCATGGGCAACCAGGGTCAGGTCCTGTCGAGGCAAATGCGGAAGCGCCTCGGAGAGGGTTGCCAGATGAATTTCCTCCTGCACGCGACGCTCCGTAAAGAAGGCGCCGAGTCCCTCGGGCACGCGTTTGTTGACGACCAGACCGCCTACTCGCACGCCTGTGCGCGCCAGCTGGCTATTGAGGGCAATGCTTTCCAATACGGGCAAACGCTCCGCGGCCAACACAATAATGAATGCTGTACGCTCCGGATTGCCCAACGCCGTGCGAAGATCGCCAAAGCGTTTGCGACGCCGATTGAGCAGAATACGAATGCGGTTGTCCCGGCTGTCCATGCTGTTGTCACCGTCCCCGCCAAAAATGCTGTTGCCCACCGATTTGTCGCTGCCCAGATTCTGCAGGACGCCCCGAAACCGCTCCGCTTTGTCGCGGCGCTGGATCAAGCCATCTGTCCACGCAGACATCATTTCCGGCAGGGCAATCAGGCGCGCGGTATGGCCCGACGGGGCAGTATCGAAGACGAGCAGATCATAGTCCTTGGCCGCAAACTCCACGACTTCGGCGATGCGCTCCATGATGGCTGCCTCCTGCATGCCGGGTGCGTCCCGGGACAGCTCGATATGCTTGTCCACTTCTCCCGCCAGATGGGGCGCCATGAGTTTGCGCAGGGAGTCGGACACCTCTGCCAGATGCTCGTTGACGGTCTGCTCCGGATCCAGTTCCATGCCATCCAGATTCACCGCCAGCTTGACCGGTCGGGGCCCCACCTCACGGTTGAACAGGTGGCCGAGATTATGCGCAGGATCGGTGGAGACGAGCAGCACGCGCCGCCCCTCCTTTGCCATGGCGAGCGCCGTGGCGGCGGACACGGTCGTCTTGCCGACACCACCCTTGCCACCGAAGAACAGAATGCGTTTGCCGCGGGCGATCTCTAACAGCATGACACGTGATCCAGAGGCGAACGCTCCATGCCCATGCGGCGATGCCAGTCATGGAAGCGGTCATACACGACGGGAAGCAATTCCAGCGTGTAGTAGGTGGCAGGGTTGGGAATGCCCAGGCTTTCGGAAAAAATCAGCATCATGAACAGATCGTCCTCATCCCGCTGGGCGCGTGCAAACTCGCGTCGATACGGCGCAATGTAATATTCCCGCAGGCCGTCCTCGATTCGGGCGAACAAACTCTTGCGGGTGTCATTGCCGGGAATGTCATGATCGTCCATACAAATCTCCTGTTAGGCCTTCCTGTTCTTGGCCGCCCGGCGCAGGCGTGCCTGCTTCGGGTCGATCAGCAACGGACGGTAGATTTCCACACGATCCCCCGCTTCGAGCACATAGTCTTGCGGCAGAGGGTGACTGCGTCCGTCGAGCAGGCGTGAAAAAATACCCATACTGGCCGTGGCCGGATCGATCTCCGGAAACACCTGAGCGACACCGGAGATTTCTACCGCCTGCAACGCAGAGGTGCCGGATGGCACAGTGAGCGCGATGATACTCTGCTCTTGCTCGCGGGCGTAGGCAACTTCGACGGGGATATTCTTGGGTGTCATCGTCATCCTCACGTCCTGCTTGCCGGGGCATAGCGCTCATCGGCCCGTTTCACCAACGCGTCGACAAGCGTGTTGGCGGAATGATTAAAAAGTTTTTCCAGTGCCGCGCCGACAATGCCCCCGGCAAAATCGAACTCCATGACAAGGCTCACCTTGCAGGCCTCCGGACTCAGCGCCTTGAAGTGCCAGGACGCCCCAAAATGCCGGAAAGGCCCTTCCACTAGCTGCATCTGCATGCTTTCTCCCGGTTGTAGTGCATTTCGGGTCGTGAAGGAGTAACTCAGGCCGGCCGCCCCCAGGGTGAGCTCTCCCACCACTTCCTCAGGAGTGCGACTGATTACCCGTGCCTTCTGACATCCCTGCATGAACTGGGGATAGCTTTCAATATCGTCGATCAGCGCGTACATCTGCTGCGCGGAATGCATCACGAGCGCACTGCGGTCGATCCGGGTCATAACAGACTCAACAGGTCAAACGCGAAATATTTCTGCGTCAACGAATTCAGAAACACGAACAGCAGGACGACCGGAATGAAGGTACGCAGTGCAAAATTCACGTAACGCTCGACAAAGGTCCCCGCATAGTGCGCATCGCCACGACTGAGCTCGGCCGACAATCCGCCCTCGCGCCAGCGGTAGGCACACACGATACACGCCAGAAACCCCACAAAGGGCAGAATCACTTCGCTGAAGGTGTCCGCGATCAGATCAAAGAAGGATTTGGGCCCGCCGCCGTAGGGAATGAAATCCGTCAGGAAGCCCGACATGCCAAAAGACATGGCGGCAAAAATTGCAAAGAAACTCACCAGCGCAGCCTGAATCAGGACCGCCTTGGTGCGTGGCATTTCCCATTCGTCAATCATGTAGGAGATGGGAATCTCCAGGATCGACACGAGCGAGGTTACTGCCGCAAAGAACACCAGTGCAAAGAAAACGCAGGCGACAAGACTCGCTCCGAAATACCCCACGGCGCCTTGCATGGAAAGAAAAATCTGAGGCAGATAGGTGAAGATCAGGCCGACGCTGCTGCTGGAAAGGTCCTCGGGATTTGTCGCTGGATTGAAGGCGAAAATGGCCGGCAGAATCAGCAGGCCGGCAAAGAAAGCGACCGAAGTATCGGCTATCGCGACCAGGCGGCTTGAGCCCGGAATGCTGTCGGTTTCACTGAAATAGGAGCCGTAGGTGATCATGATTCCCATGCCCAGCGACAGCGAGAAAAAGGCCTGATTCAGTGCTGCATTGACGACGGTGCTGTCGAACTGGCTGAAATCCGGCACCAGGTAATAGCGCACCCCGGCGCTGGCGTTGTCCAGGGTCATCACAAACACAATGAGGCCCAGCAACATCACCGCCAGGGTTGGCATGAGGATGCGCGCCTGTCGTTCGATGCCCTTCTTGACGCCACTGAGCAGCACGCCGAACACCATCACCTGCAGACCAATGAAATAGGTAAACAAGGAAGGTGAACCAATCACCTCCCCGAAGGTGGTGGGCTGTGCCAGCGAGTCCAGCCCTCCGAATGCCGCTTTGACGAAGTAAATGATGATCCACACCGTGACGATGGTATAGAACACGGCAATCATGAAGGGCGTCAAAATGGCCAGTTTGCCGGCGTAGCGCCACGCCTTGCTGCCCCCGGTCAACTGCGTGAACGCTCCGACGGGATTGCGCTGCGAATGACGCCCCATGGCGATCTCGGCCATCATCACCGGCAGACAGATCAGCGCCACAAAGAGCACATAAACCATCAAGAAAACGGCACCGCCATTTTTGGAGGCCATCACCGGGAATGCCACCAGATTTCCCAAGCCGACCGCGGAGCCCGCCGCCGCCAGAATGAAGCCGAGTTTCGAACTGAAGTGCCCGCGTTCAATCGCCATGAAAAACCCTTTTATCTCAGATGCTTACTCTTGGAGTGGGAGAACAAACTTGCGCGGGATTCTATCAGTGCTGCCCCGAGGCTACCAGAAATTTACGGGGTTCGGACACATCGGCAGGGGCGAATCAGAAGGCCATCAGGCAGCGCTGGCCGTGTCGAGTTCGAGGCGATTGCGGCCATTTTGCTTGGCCGAATAAAGTGCTTGATCGGCGCGCTCCAACGCTTCGTGCGGCTTCGCGTCGGAAGACCGGAACATGGCTGCCCCAAGACTGACGGTGATGCGAATGGTCTGCCCGCCATGAACAAAGACTTCCTGTTCCACCAGATGCCGAATCCGTTCCGCAAACACACGCACCCCGCGAACATCGCAGTCATACAGCATCACGCAGAACTCTTCGCCTCCGAGGCGGCCCGCCACATCCGACTGGCGCAGGTCCGCCCGAATGATCTGGGCAAACCTCGTCAGCACGTCGTCCCCGGCGGCATGGCCATAGGTGTCGTTGACGCGTTTGAAGTGATCTAGGTCCAACATCACCAGGCTAATCGGAATGTCGGGTCGCCGACGCCACGCTTCCCAGTAAGTGTTCAGCTTGTCCATGAAATGGCGGTGATTCATCAGCCCCGTCATGCCGTCATGCGTCGCGAGGTTTTTCAGATTCTGCCAGGCAAGAGCACGACTTTTGAGCACTCCGGCGAGATACATGCTCATGCCTATGAGAGCACCCAGAACAAGTATCGACACTCTCAAAATCCGGTTATCGATTTGCTGCTTCACGGACTGCAGGTGCGAGGGTGGGGTATGGACCAGAACCTTCCATTGTTCATGGGATCGATTGACCAGTTCTCCCCGCTCGAACAAGGGTTCATCGAGATTCAGGATGGCAGAGGGGTCGAGCGTACGCCATGCCCACAGACCAGTGGGGTTGACCCATTCGCCCTCGTTTCTTTCCTGCATCTGTTCCCACAGCACCGGCTCATCACGCACCAGCGCGGGGGGCCTGCCAAACATAAAGCCCCACTCCTCTTCCGCGACTGGGCCGCTTAACCAGTATCCATCACCATTGAGCAAGTAAATGTGGCGAGGAGAGCTGGACGCCAGAATGGCGAAGTCCCGCAGCAGAATAGACGCCAGATAATTGAGGATAAAAATCCCACGGGACTCCCCCTGCGCATTGAACACCGGCATTGCAAAACGAAGCATCGGCTTAAATGGTTGTTCGATCATGTCGTTTTCGATATTCAAATCAAGCGACGACACATAGAGCGAGCCCGGAGCCAAGCCTACGGACTCCGTAAAATAGGAACGGTCACCCTTGAATTGCAGTGCGGCTTCCGGCACCTGTTCTGCCCTTTCCTGCGCGGGCAGGTAGTTCACCCGCAGCCGTTCCTGCCCCTCCTGATCGATCCACCGAAGCTGGTCATAAATGGCTGACACCTGGGCAAAGGCGATGACCTCCTGCGCAAAGGGGACCGCTTCTTCCGGCACACGGGATTCCATAAGCGTTTGCAAATGCGGGTGTGTGGCAAAAAAGCGGATATCCCGCATGGCGATGGCCAGATGGCGCTGCAACGTGCGCGCCGCGACGTCCGCTTCCAGTGACTGCTCGATGCGCAGGTTGTCGATGTCGGCCTGCAACTGAAGGCGTTGCAACGTGAAGAGGGCGAGCGCACTGAGCGCGCTAAGTGCGACAAGGGAAATCAGGAAATAGCGGAGACGTGTGTTCAATCGGGTAGATTTCCTCTGCTTCTTTCTTACAGAGGAACACACTTTCCCTGGGTGTTCCTTAACTTACATCAAGGCAAAGCACCGGAGGGGATTTCCCTATGCAGCGGGGGCTTTGCGGGTATAATGCCGCGCTATGGCGAAATCCGGCAAGTCAAAACTCCTCGATACTACCATCGTGCGCAACAAAAAGGCCTCCCATGATTTTTTCATGGAAGATACCTTTGAGGCGGGCATGGTGCTGCTCGGCTGGGAAGTGAAAAGCATGCGCCAAAAGAAGGTGCAGCTAACGGACAGCTATGTACTGATCAAGGACGGTGAAGCCTGGCTGCTGGGCTGTAATGTGGTGCCGCTGAACACGGCAAGCACCCATGTCATCTGCGAGCCCGACCGCACCAAAAAACTCCTGCTGCACCGCAAGGAACTCGCCCGCCTGTTCTCGTCCACCGCGCAAAAGGGTCACACCTGCGTGGCGACCAAGCTCTATTGGAAGGGCCCTCACGTGAAATGCCAGATCGCGCTTGCCAAGGGCAAACAGGCACATGACAAGCGTGAGGTCGTGAAAGAGCGCGAGTGGGCAATCGAGAAACAGCGCGTCGTCAGACACGCGAATCGCTGAGCCCTAATCCCCGATACTGCGCAATGGCCAGCCCGGCAGCCACGCTGGTAAAGGGGTCATGTGCCACCACCTTTCCGGGGCACAGACGCTCCAGCACTTCTCGTACAGCCGGGATGAGAGAAGACCCTCCCGTGCTGACCACCACATCGATCTGCGTCGCCTCCATGTGCGCCCGCGCCAGCGTGTCTGTCACCGCTTCCTTAAACTGCTGCAACTGCCCCTTAATCAGCATCTCAAACCGCGCACGTGTCAGCGTGATCTGCACATCGATCTCGGGGATATCCAGCACCGCTTCTTCCTGCTCGGACAAGGTGGCTTTGAGATCCTTGAGCGCCTGAAACACCAGGTAACTGTAGTTCTGCTTGATCAGTTCATACAGCCGGGTGAACTTGACCGCCGCCTCGCCCCCTTGTTCGATGCATTGGCGCACCGGGGTGGTGTACTGGTTCTGGTTGAGCATGTAGCTGACTGCCCAGTTCAGGATCAGATCCTCGTAGCTTTCAAAGGGAAACAGGGTTTCGATTTCGCGGTCTTCGCCCTTGCGGCGCCAGCGCTCTCCCTTGCCCAGCAGCGGAAACAGCAATTCGCGAAACAGCGTCTGGTCCAGGTGATCGCCGCCAAGGCCAATGCCGTGGATAGCGGCAACCTCAAAGCGCATACCCTCGCGACGCAACACACACAGATCCAGCGTGCCACCTCCAAAATCCACCGCCAGCAAGGTCCCTGCGCTTGCGCGCGGATTGGCGTGCATATAGCTCAATGCCGCTGCCAACGGTTCCGGATAGAACTGCCGCTTGGTGAAGCCGGCATGCTGGCAGGCCTCCGCGAGCCGCTCCATCGCCACGTCATTATGCTTTTCGTCACGCCCCTCAAAATTCACCGGATGGCCAATACAGGCATAGTCCGCAGGTCCCGTAATCCCGTGCGTCATCAGCGTTTGCTGGATCGCCAAGCGAATCCGCAGCAGGATCGGCGCAATCAGCGCCACCAGCCGGAAGGCTTTTTCAAACACCATCAAGCGGGGCACATCCACCCGGCCCAGCATGCGCTTCACGCCCCGGAACAAACGCCCTTTTTCGCCGGCATCCACAAAGGCCTGGCCATACACCAGAGAGGTTTCCGCCTTCTCCGGCAGGCCGTGCTCCCCGATCTGCCCCGTGCTGCTGCGCCCCTCACCCAATACCTCCACGCCCAGTTCCACCTTGCGGCCCATGTTGTTGGCGATGTAAGTGTCGATCGCCTCCTGTCCGGTGCATACCTGAAACTGCCGATCAATATAGGACGCGGTGGGCATGGTGACACTGTTCTGCTCCAGCCACACCATGTGCACCCGTTCACCATCAAACAGCGCCGCAGCGCTGTTGCTGGTGCCAAAATCCACGCCAATGCCCACGTGCGCCGCGGCGTGGACGGGAGACACAAAGAGATCCTGCTGGGCATTGGCGGGGGAAGGATTCGGGGGCATGGGGCACTCAACACACGATCAAAAAAGGGGACGCTGTTATAGCGTTTGACCGCCCGCGAGTCAAAAACTGCTCGGCCACTTGAACCGCCCAGCGCAGACCCCATATAGGAGACTGTGCTAGACTGCACACACTTTTGGGGGCGCTTTGGATTCGACGCCGGTATCAAACCCTGAGGTGCATGTCGAGAGGGTATAGACTCTCGTAAATCAATCTATGCAACTTCAATAGTTGCCAACGACGATAGCTACGCACTCGCTGCCTAATTAGGCGCAGCGAGCGGTCGCCCCGGGATGCCTGTAAACCGGTTTTTTGCGACTGTCATATAGAACAGGATCGCTAGCCTAACGCGCCCAGCGTGAAGCGGCTAAAAGTACTGGGCTCGCCCAAACCACCCTGCCCGTCGGGCCGGTACGGGTTAACTTAATAGACGACGCTAAACATGTAGAGCCAAAGGCAGCGGACTGACGGACGGGGGTTCAAATCCCCCCGCCTCCACCAAACAGACAAGCCCATACTTCCATAGGAAGTGTGGGCTTTTTTGTTCAACCAAAAACCGATCACATTAAAATAGCCCCTCAGATATACCCCTTCCGGATACAGTCCGCGACCAGTTCCGCGGTATTGCGCGCCGTGGACTTGCGCAGCACATTTTTGCGGTGAGTGACGACGGTCTGTGGCGCGATGCGCAGACGCTCGCCGATCTCGGCGGTGGACAGGCCGTGGCCGAGCAAACGGATGACTTCCAACTCACGCCGCGTGAAGTCCTTTTGCTGCGTCGGCAGCGTGCTGGGCATCACATTCTCCAGTGGTTTCTCCTGGCACACATCAATTCCCACGAAAGACGGTTCTCCCTCAAGACCCACCAATGAAAGCTGAAAAGAATGGTGTGCCGCCACGGAGGAAATGTCGGTAAAAACACCAAAGATCTTCAGAACCTCTCCCTTGTCATCGCATTCCAGAATCTGCATTTGCCTTAAAAAAAGACGATAGCTCCCATCGAGAACTCGCAGTCGAAAGCACGCGGTCATTTTGTAACGGGAACATTTGTCGGTAGGAATGCAATGGCGGTAAAAATATTTCATCACCTCATCGCAACGAAGATAATAATGCACCTCATCGGGGTGCAGGTGATCCAGCAGCATCTGGGCTGAAAAAGCCTGTGATTTGCAGGCAAAGACCTGTTCCACGGAATCACTGACGCGATCAAATGTCAGGGACGGGACATCAAACACATAATAGAAAAACGGGCCGGGACTCAAGAGCGCACTAGCCGCATCAAGCACGCTCACGCGGGGCAAGGAGGCGGCCAGATTACCGGGCAAGATGTCAGGGACATTCCAAAGGTGGGTGACAAGCTCGGCGGTAACCGGCATCGCTCATCCTCATTTCTTTTTTTGAAGCTTATACCGCCCGCATTCGGGAACGGGCAACCCAATGTGCATAATATTTGTTAAAAATACGACCAAAAATACCGCAATTGCGGTATATGCCTCCCGCCAAACGAGCGATTACCTTTCTCTCCCATGGCCTCACACCGGAGACCATCCGATCCACCCTACTTCAATAAGAAAAACGGAGATTCCCATGAGAAATTCCAGACGCGTGATGACAGCATTGCTCATTGGCAGCCTGATGTTGTCCGCAGGACAGGTAATGGCGGCCGAAAAGAGCAGCAAATCAAGCAAGAGCGGCGCCGCCGTTGGCAACAAAGAACTGCTGGCCCGTATTGAACTGCTGGAGCAGGCCCTTGCGTCTCTTCAGGGCAGTAGCGGCGTAGCGGGAGGAGAATACCGACTGTTCACGCTGGCCAATGCGATTGGCCTGCTGAACGCGCCGGGGACGGGCAGTTTTGAACCGATCGGGAGTCGTGTCCACACGGTGCAGTTCAACACCGACAACACGGGGCTCTGGACACGGGTGGAATGTACCAGCAATCAATTGAGCGTCTTCGGCGGCACACCGCAGATCCAATCGTCACCGGGCTGCACAGGTTTGGCGTCCAATACCTTCACGTATGTGCAGGCCGGCGGTCTGCTGGAAATCACTTTTACGGGCGCCCCTGCGCCGATGCTGATGACGGTGAACAGCGATGCCAGTGTTATCGGGGGTGCCACTGGTGGCACCTTTGGCGATCCCTCGGTTCCCGGAGGTGTCAATGGCGTGGTGACGAACATGTCGGTCGGACTGCGCGTTTCCCCCTGATTCCCCCTCCCGCCCTGCCCGGCACGCCTGTCGGGCAGGTGTTCTTCTGTAAGCACCTCCTCTGCTTTTTTTTGTCTCCCGGCTTGTGTAGCCAAATGGCGTCATCTATAGTGTCGTCATTTGGCTACGCATCAACAGGAGGTAAGCACATGAAACTGAGACGAGACCCCTTCCAGGCCATTGCAGACCCGACGCGGCGCGCCATTCTGGTCCTGCTGGCCGCCCATACGATGACGGCAGGGGCCATTGCGGAGAATTTCGACGCGGCACGGCCGACGATCTCCAAGCATCTGCAGATTCTGGGCGAGTGTGAATTGATTCAGGCCACACGCCAGGGACGCGAAATCTATTACGAGCTGCGCATCGACAATCTGCAGGAGATCGACCTGTGGATACACCAGTGCCGCGCGCGCTGGGAATCACGCTACCACCAACTGGACACCCTATTGACGACCTTGCAGGAGACCACCCCATGAGCCACGCCAGCCTTCGCTTTGACTTCATCGCCGACATCGCCGCCCACACGCTGACGGTGCGTCGGGAATTCGCCGGGCCGCGCCAACTGGTGTGGGATTGCCACACGCGGCAGGAATACCTGGATCGCTGGTACGCCCCCGCCCCTTTGATCACCAAAACCAAAAGCTTGCGCTTTGAAGAGGGGGGATATTGGCACTACGCGATGGTGGACCCGGCGGGCACCGAATACTGGAACCGATTGGACTTTCTGGAGATTCGTCCCATAGATTCCTACACGGGCTTGGACGCCTTCAGCGATGCCGAGGCGGGCATCAACCCCGACATGCCACGCTCGCAATGGAAAAACACCTTCACGGCGCTGCCCAACGGCCATACGCTAGTAGAGGCCGTGGGCAGTTATGCCTCGGCAGAGGCGCTGGAAACGGTGCTGCAGATGGGCGTCAAGGCAGGCATCATGTCCGTCCACGAACGGCTGGATGCCCTGCTCATGACGATAGTAACGCCTTAAGGAGCAAAGCGCTGGTTGCTCATCGCGGGGGCGGTGGGGCGTTGCAGGACGATAAACCCATAGCCGTGGTTCTGATGGCATACATTACAACCGTTGGTGAGCGCATCGTAGGCGGAGGCAAAACCGGCGCTGTCTTTCGCCTCGACGGCGGCGGCCAGCGCATCGAGAGGCTCGGCGGTCAGCCCGTTCAGCATCTCGACGATTGATTCCCCCTTGTAGCGCGGGCGCAGCACCGCCATGTCGGCAATCCCCTCTTTCAGGGCATCGACCGTATAGGCGGCCAGCGGCCAGTTTCCCGCCTCGGCAGCAAACCAGAGCTTGCCGTGCTGGACCTGCAGGGACTCCATGAGGTCACCGAGGCCCGGCACATACTTGTTCGGGTCCTTGGGGGGCGGCTGGGCCGTCACAGCCCCCCACTGCGATGCGATCAGCAGAAGTGCCACACCTGCTTTCCATCCTGCCATCGTGTACCTCCTTGCGGTCTGTAAAGAACCTTCTTAAAAACCAATGCCCATCAGCCAGTACGCGACGATGCACACCCCAGCGATCACCAAGGCATAGGGCATTTGCGTCTTGACGTGATCAATGTGGTCCGAGGCCGCCCCTGTCGAGGCCAGGATAGACGTGTCCGAGAGCGGCGAGCAATGATCGCCGAACACCCCGCCCCCTGCCACCGCCGCGAGCGTGGCGTAGACCACAGGCCCCAGCTCTCCCTGTGAAAAATTGAACGCCAACGGCACGCTGATCGGAATCATGATGGCGTAGGTGCCCCATGAGGTGCCGGTGGAAAACGCAATCACGCCGGCGATGATAAACACCAGCATGGGCAGAAGCGCCGCGGTGAGCCAACCTTCCGTAACTGACACGATATAGTCTGCCGTGTTGAGGGCCGCGGAAAGATCATTCAGCGCATAGGCGAATGCCAGAATGATCACGGCAGGCATGATGCCCTTGATACCCGCCATGGCGGTGCCGGTGATCTCCTGCAGGGGGACCCCCTGAACGCGCATGATAATGCCAAGACTGAACACGGCCAGCATAAACGCCTCCATCGGCTTCGCGCTGCCCAGCACGAACACGGCCCCCAGGGCAAAGCTGATCACCAGCAAGACGGGAAACACAAAGTTCCAGAACAGGCTGGTGCGGATGCCGTCGAAGGGCACAATGGCCGTGAGCTCCTCTGCCATCAAGGGTTGCGCTCCCTCCCGCAGCACTTTTCCTTCTTGCATCGCCCGTGCCTCGGCACGCTTCATGGGACCGAAATCGGGCAACAGCCCCACCGCGATCAGGCCGACCATGGCGACGGCGAGAATCGGATACAGGTTGTAGGGAATGGCCGCGATAAAGACGCCGATGGCATCGGCCGCGTTCTCGATTGGCCCCATGCCGATAGTTAGTCCGGCCACGTACACAGCCCAGCCCGTAAAGGGAACCAGAATGCTGACAGGCGCCGACGTCGAATCACAAATATAGGCCAGTTTCTCGCGGGAAATTTTAAAGCGGTC
Source organism: uncultured Klebsiella sp. (assembly GCA_964538025.1). GTDB lineage: Bacteria > Pseudomonadota > Gammaproteobacteria > Pseudomonadales > Pseudohongiellaceae > UBA5078. Next base: position 32,873 of record CAZICZ010000010.1, read on the forward strand.
AGAGAGTGAACGCATGGTAGTGCCCACAAAGAGCGGGCTGAAGTAATCGCTGAAATACACGAACATGCCCATGAACCACGCAATCACCTGCACGCGCGTGCGTGTCATCCGCCGCTGGGCAATAAACGCCGAGAAATTCGCAATGGCGCCGGTGCGCTGAAAGAAGGCAATCAGAATGCCGATGAAAAATTCGAGCAACAGAATCCAGGAAAAATCTTCATTGCCCAGCGCCTGCACGAGCAGTCGCGGAAAGCCCATCAGGCCCTCTCCTGCCACCAGCACGCCGGCAAGACACGCAACGGCGAGCGAGAACACGGTGTTGCGCGTGAGAAAGGCCAGAACGATGGCGATGGTGGCTGGCAGTAGTGACAAGGGACCAAGATAGGGGGTGGCATCCATACATTTTTTACCTGTTAGTTTTTATTGTGTGTAGGGTGGTGATCATCACAGTTCTTCTCGGCCCTGCCAACTCTCCAGCGCCGACTTTGCGTGAAACCCGATCTCACGAAAGGGTTCCGGGGGCATCCAGGAGGCTTCTCCGAACAATCCGCTGATATCGGGCACCTGATGGCCATGCGCCAGCTCGGCCAGCAAATTGCCGAAAAGTGTCCCCTTGACGGTGCCTCCCCCATTGCATCCCGCGGACACAAACAATCCAGGCTGGAACTCACCGAACACGGGGGCGCTGTTGTAGGTGATGCCGACGGCCCCTCCCCAGACGTGTTCAAAAGCGACACCTGTCACCTGAGGGAAGCGGCGCCACAATCGATCCTGAAGGGCATGCGTCAAAGCAAGCCCCGTGCGCTCACTGGCGTAATCGTGCAAAGAGCGCACGAGCAGACGGCCATCCGCTGTGCGCCGCAGCGTGCTGCCAAGGCGATGCGTCGGCAGAATGCCCCAGTTGGTACGACTGCCCAGCGTCGCGAGAAGCGATTCGTCAAGCTGTGGGGTGAGGCCCGCGTATGTGTAGACGGTTGCCAATCGCGACGTGGCGACACCCAGGGCGCGTGCAAAGGCGTTGTTTGCCAGGACGATGCGCGGACTGCGGAGCCTGCCTCGGAGCGTGCTGATATCCCAGTGTCCAGCGTGTCGGTGAATGGCCGTCACGGGCGTATTTTCATAAAGCTGCACGCCCTCGGGCAGACGGGACAGCAGGGCCCGCATCATCTGCGCCGGCTGCGCCAGATAGCAGTCCGGCGAATACAGCCCCGCCTGATAAAACCCTGTGCCGAGCTCCTCGCGCAGCATCGTTTGATCCAACAGCCGGTAAGGAAGGCCTGCGTTGTCCAGAAAGGCCTGGTAATTGCGCAAGGAGTTCAGGCCGACGCTTCCTGCCGCGGCGCGATACGTGCCCGCGCGTTCCAGATCCACCGCTTGGGCACTGGCCTTTACATCCGCGACCAGGGACTTCATGGTCTCCTGAATCAGGCCATTGCAGGTTTTCATGCGGGCGATATTGGCCGCATCGGCGTCCTCTGCGAGAGAGACCTCCAGCAAAAATCCCGAATTGCGTCCCGGGTTGCCTTCCCCGATCTCACTGGCATCGATGACGACGACGCGTGCCTGCGGCGAGAGCTCCTGCCAGCGCCGGGCACAGGCAAGCCCCGTCCATCCGGCACCGATGATGACGACATCGGCCTGATGATCACCTTCCAGGGCAGGGGTCGCCGTTCTGGGCGGCAGCAGGGCATTCCAGCCACAGGCGCTTTGGTATTGCGGAAAAGAAGCAGGCATTGCGATGTCAGTGTCCTTGGGGGCAGTGAGGGAAAATCGCGCGGCAGATGCCTCGCGGGTTCAGGCCGTTTTGTTCTCGCTCAGTGTCGCTCACTCCGGTAGGGCGTCATGTCGATCGGCGTGTCGCGTCCATCGGCGATAAGCGCGAGCAGCTTGCCAGTAACGGCGCTTTGCGTCAGGCCCAGATGACCATGGCCGAAGCCAAAAAACGCATTGCGCATCTTGGGCGAGCGAGCAATGACCGGGATCGTATCCGGCATGCTGGGTCGAAAGCCCATCCAGGACGCGGCATTCTCTGTCGAAACGCCCGGAAAAAGCGCTCGCGCATGTTCTCCCAGTATCTGGGCACGCCGCATGTCGGGCGGGGCCGTGAGGCCCGCAAACTCGACGGTACCCGCGAGCCGCAATCCCTCCTGCATCGAGGTAGCGGCAAAGGCGCGGCCGGCAAAAAGCAGGGGCCTTGCCAGATGAATGCCGGGCGCCGGGCAGTGCAGATGATAGCCGCGTTCGGTGTCCAGCAACACAGGACTTCCGAGCTGCCGTGTCAGGTTTGCGGAGTAGGCACCCGCCGTAATAAACACCTCGGAACAGGCGTGGTTTTGTGCGGCAACAACCGCCGTCACGCGGGCGTCCTCATGAACGAACTGACGCACCTCTTCCTGCAGATAACGGCCACCTTGCGCGAGAAACGCGGCAAACAAGGCTTTGGAGACGGCCAAGGGCGACAGCACATGGCCCGCGCCAGGAATGAGAATGCCCCCGGCCAGCCCCGGGCGCAGTGCGGGCTCCTCACGGGTGAGCGCCTCCCCCTCCAGCGCCACATACTGGACGCTGCGGCGATCATAGTAGGCCGCCTGACGGCGAGCCTGATCCCACTGCGCCGGGGTTTCATAGACGTAAATCACGCCGTTTTCACGCAGCAGATCCGCAGCGCCCGCCTTGCGCAGGAGGGGACGAAGACAGTCCAGACCGCGGGACGCCAACTGATGAAGGGCAAGGGAAGAGGCATCGGCATGCGCCTCGCGACTGCTGGCAAGAAACTGCATAAACCACGGCAGCATCCTTGGCAGGTAAGCGGGACGCACGCTGACCGGGGCGAGGCGCTGCATCAGCATGGCAGGAATTTCTTTCCAGATGCCTGGCATGGCTTCGGGATGCACGGACCCGGTAGACACGATGCCCGCATTGCCGGCACTGGTGCCTTCGCCCGGGGGCAGTCGATCCAAAAGCAACACTGCACGGCCGGTTTCCTGAAGGAAAAGCGCGGTGCACAAGCCGACAATTCCGGCACCGATTACGATGCTAGGAGACGATGTCGTCATCGGATTTCCTGTGGAGATAAAAACGCTGTAGCCGGGGCGCAGACCCCGGCGGCGAAATGCGAGCGAGAATAGCAGTACCCTCTCGGCTCTGCCACTGCAGCATGCAGCCAAAGACTCACAGGCTGAAAACGTTTTCTTTTGTGTTAGCGCAAAAAAATGCCGGCACGCATGTGCCGGCAAAATTCACCCTTCAGGTTGGAGAAAGCGAAGGACCTTAGTTCAGACTAAACATTTGCGAGTACTGATACACAATATCCACTTCTGTCTGCTGGCTCTAGCTGACATCGACAGGCACTTCGTCATCGCTTGCCCATTCGTAGATCGTATTTCCGTTATTCGCAATATGATCAATCAGTGTGTATGTCGCATCGGCATCATTTGCCCAGAAATCATCGTAGCTGTTGTCCGCGTTGCCGACACTCCCGCCTTTGAGCTGGGCCCCCAGAAACAGGCTACTTGTCGAGATGTTTTGATCATGGCTCAGAAGCCAGTCAAGAATATCGCCGATACTGGAGTCCAGATCATTGGCACCATTGTAGCCGTCAATTTTTACGGTGTAGTACCCGTCACCATTTGTGTCGCCCGAGCTTGTCGAAAACACCAACACGGCGTGACCGATATCTTTCACAAATGTGGGGTAGCTGTTGTCCAGGACGACCAGATTCGAATCGTCGTCGTTGTGATCGTCATCGTCATCATCGTCACCGCCATCACCGATGCCTGTGACACGGAAGCTGACCTGTGCGGTAGACGACGCGCCATGATTATCGGTCATGGTGTAGGAAAAGCTCAGCGTTTCACTTTCCCCTTCATTGAGCTGGTCGTACTGCCCTTGGGCATCGAAACTAAAGCTGCCATCGGCATTCAATACCAAGGCGCCTTGCCCCGTGAAACTGCCCTCCACCAGGCTAAAGCTCGCGGTGTCCAGTCGATCAACATCGTAATCATTGCCCGCGACATTGCCATTGAGCACTGCATTTTCAGCCACGTCTCCCGCATCGTCGTCTACGGCGACCGGGCCATCGTTGGCACCAAGGACTGTCAGTCTGAATTCACTGACGTCAGTGCTGAAGGACGTGGCTTCAGACTGGTTCTCAATCGCGTGTGAGAGTGTGAAGACCAGCTCTTCCCCTGCGCTCAGCCGATCGACATCCGCGCCATTGGCGTCAAACACGAAGCTCCCGTCGGTCCCCCTGGTTAAATGGCCCACTGCCAGACCATCCTCGCTCACCAAGGTCAGCGCAGCGCCCGGGTTCTCGAGACCAATAATCTGCACAGTGCCTCCGCCGGAGAGGTCGTTTGCCAGGGTGTTGCCTGATACCGCATCGTTCTCCGTAACGACGTAAGCATCATCCCGGGCAGCGTAGGCCTGAGAGGTGATCTCCAATATCTTGTTGGAGTCGTCACGGGCGCCCCCGACCGCGCCGACGGACGTGATGCGAACGGCGAAGTCGACGAGCGAAAAATCTTCCAGCGTCAAGGCTCTGGCCGTGCTGGCAAGGGTGAAATCAAATGTCTGGAAATCGTCGCCCTGTCCGATTCCTGCCTCTCCGATGCGGATGCCCACGTCATAGCCATTGGCTTCTGCTCCGGCGACGAGTTTCCCTTTCGTGACGGTCAGGGTCGGGTCTGTGAGCAAACCATTCATGTTCACGCCATTGCCGAGGTTGGTGACCTGGTCGTTTCCTTGCACCAAGCTGGTCGACACATTGTCCGTAAGGGGTGTCATGGAGAGCGTGTTGATCAGTGCTTCATCAGCGAGGTCGAAGAACAGACCGCGCAGATCACCGGTGATCGCCCCCTCGATCCACAGGTTTACGCCGACTGTGCCGTCTGCGTTTTCCGTGATCCGGATCCATGCCCCTGCGAGCGTGGAGGAGGAAGACGTTGAATAGTCGTTAAAATGAAATGTCATGGATCGTTGTGCGATGGTCGTCATGGTTTTCTCCTTGGTGTGCCCAAGTTGTGTGTTATGGACGCCACTGTACGAACCATGCCCCCCGCTTACATGAGCAAATAATCCTGTTTCATCTGGGATAATTATCCTGTCTTGGCGCGCTGCCTTATAGGAGTTTTCTCCCGGTTTTTGTTCTCTTTGTGAACGCCTGTGCTCATCATTCATGCCGCCAGGACAAGCGCAGACCAACCAGGCGTGGGTCGCTGGGTTGCCCCACGACCAGGCCCGAATTACCGGTCTGGAAGCTCAGCGCTGTGACGTAATCACGCCCGGTCAGATTGCGGGCAAACAGGGCCAGCTCCCAACCTGTGACGCCTCTCAGACCCACACTGGCATCGGCGTGGGCATAGCCGGCGATGCGGGCATAGCGAGACCCCTCAGCGCTGCTGTTGTAGGCGCTGCGGGCACTGGCTTCCAGATGCCAGAAGGCCTCGAGGGTCGTCAGCGGATAGCGCCAGTCCACCCCTACGCTGCCGACCCAGCGGGACAGACCGGGCAGCGGCATGCCACTGAGATCGCAGGCTGTGGTACTGGAAGTTTGCGTCTCCAAAGGACAGGGGCCAGCGGGATAATCGCGAGTCTGACCATGGGCGTAGGCCAGCGCGCTGAACAGCGTCCCGCCCTCCCCCAAAGGCAGACGGAGATCCGCCTCCACCCCCTGCACCCGCACCTGCGGAATATTGGCGGGGTAGGAGCGCAGGGCGGCCGTCTCGATGCTGGAGACGATATTGGTCTGGTAGTCATCCACCACGGTGTGGAAGGCGGCCAGCGCGATGCTTCCTCGTCCCTGCGCCAATGGGTGTTTGATGCCCAGCTCCAGCGTGCGGTTGCGCTCGTCATCAATGACGGCGGTGGCCAGCACAGGCTCTCCACGGGCATTGCGTGGCAGGCCCGACATGTTGAGCCCTCCGGACTTGTAGCCGTGGGCATAGGCGGCGTAGACCATGAGGCGTTCAGTGGGAGACCAGGCAAGATTGGCCCTGCCGGACACATTTCCTTGGCGGTCGTGGGCCGCATAGGACTGCGCCTGAAAAATGGCCGCCTTCGCGCGGGCCAGCACCGCGGCATCGGGCCTTCCCGTCAGATCGAGCCCGCCTCCCACCTCGGTGGCATAGCGGCCCTGTTTGTCTTCATGCGTGTAACGCAAGCCCAGTGTGGCCGTCAGACTGTCTGTCACATCGACACTGAGCTCTCCGAACGCGGCCCCGCTTTGCATCGCAAAACGGGAGCGCCCCCGCTGACCATAGCCGTCCAGCAGATCAGAAGGCAGAGGAACCGGGTAGGCCTCGGCATCGAGCAGCCAGGCCGTGGCGTCGGGGCCATACACACTGGTAGGAGTGCCCCGGATGCGCTGGGCGAAGGCATACACACCGGCGAGCAGCCGCCAGCGCTGCCGGGCATCGGTGAGTATCCGCAGCTCCTGGCTCACTTGGTCCTGTCGTGAGGGAATGCGTTGCACCGTTTGAATCGGCAGGCCGGTGTAGTCACGGTCGTTGTCGACATCCCATTGCCAGAATCGCCACGCGCTGATTGAAACGAGCGTGAATTTCTGGAACTCCCGGTTCAGATGCAAGGAGGCGCCACCCTCCTGCGTATCCACTTGCACAGGCGCGTCCACATCGCTGAGCCGGTCGTAGATGTCTCGGCTCGCCGGGGAATAACCGAGGCCGGCGGCGAGGGCCTCGAACTGCCGTGCAGAAGACCGTTTGCTTTCTCCGGTGCGCAGGAAAATCTGGGTGCAGCAAGCCGCTCCTACGCGCGCATAGTCGGCAATCACGCGTGCGGAAAAGCGCGCATCGGACGTGAACAGCAGTTGCCCGCGCAGGGCGAGATTGTCGAGCGCATTGAGCCTTGCGCCGGTCGTCACCTGCCGGATCACACCGTCGCGCCGCGTGCCCTGCACGGCAAGCCGGCCAGCGACCTGCGCGTTCAAAGGACCGCTGAGACTTCCCCGCCACTGCGTGTAGCCATCGGCTCCCACGTGCAGCTCTCCCTGTACCTGTGGTGTTGGGCTGGGCGGCTGGCTGAGGATTTGGATGGCCCCTCCCGTGGTGTTCTTGCCGAACAAGCTGCCCTGTGGCCCACGCAGGACCTCCACGCGGGCGATGTCGGTGAAATCGAAGGCCGCCGTGGCGGGACGCCCGTGATACACCCCGTCGACATAAAAACCTACACCCGGCTCCATACCGTCGTTCGCTGCGCTGATCGACAGGGTGTTGGAGCCCAGGCCGCGAAGGGTATAGGCCGTATTGCGCGGATTGGCGGAGTTGTAATAGAGCGTCGGCACCAGGGTGCTGAGCTGCTGGGTATTGACGGTGCCAGCGCTGCTCAGACGTTCCCCGCTCAGCACGGACACGGCGGCAGGCACCTCCAGTAAACGCTCCTCGCGCAGGCGTGCCGTCACCAGCACCTCCTCCACCCGGGGTGCCTGTGCCAGGCTCGGGGACACCGCAGGCAGGCAGAGGCACAAAAGGAGAAGGCGGGAGAGTGGACGGGACATGGAGCGCTCTGTGATGGGGTATCGTTATATCGGTAAGAATATAACGAAAGCCCTGCGAAGGGTCAAACACTCGCCCGCCGCGCAGTGCAACGGCGGCGATTCACAGGCAATGCCCCTAAAACGTTCCGCGCACCTTGAACGCAAACTGCACGCCGGTTTGCGTGCAGGCCCGCTCGATCTCGCGCAGTGCGCCGTCCCGCAGGTAACCGGTATAGCGAAGTCGATTGCGACAACTGTCGTGATCCAGCACGTTGATCGCCTCCAGCCGGTAGCTTAAGCCGGCAAATCCGATCTTCTCGGCAAACACGGTCAAGTTGCTCTGACTGCCGATGAACTGCACGGTTTCGATGTCCCAGAAGGGCCGGTTGCCGTCGATGCCGTCGCGGTAATTGAACCCGTAGTTCAGGCTCAGCGCCGGCAGGTCGTGGCGGAATCCGAGACGGAAATTGCCACGGTCATAAGGCACGACCCGCCGCTCACGATCAATCAGCGGATCATCAATGGCGGAATCCTGCACCAGCACGCCCGCGGTCAATAATCCCTGGGGCAGCCCCAGCATGCCCAAACGGATACTGGCATCGAGATTGATGCCGACAACAGTGCCCCGGCCAACGTTGCCATTTGTGCTGACCGGCGAGGTGCGGGAGGGCGAGATGTCGATCTTGCCGATGGCATTGTCGATGTCGTAGTAAAAAACCCGCGAGTTCAGCGCGCCGCCATCGTTGGGCAGCCGATAGTCAAGGTTGAAGGTATAGCGCCACCACTGCTCCTGTTCCAGCTCGGGGTTGCCCGCAATCGTGTCCTGGTCGTCGTCGCGGGTATTCACGTTGGCAGAGAAGTCGGCAAAGCTGAGCTGTGACACAAACTTGTCCACCGAGGCGCGCACCTGCAACCTGTTGCTGAGGTTGTAGCGCAGATCGATCTTGGGCTTTAAAAAGCGGAAGTCGCGACTGTTGCTGACATCGCCCGTCTGGGCAATCTCCGAGAATTCCATCACCAGGCTGCTCTCGACAGAGACGCGGGGCGAGACCTGCCAGTTGTGCACGCCAAAGGCTTCATAGCGCATCTCCTCCACCGTAGACACCGCGTTAGGCTGAGGCACCGGCACCAGTCCACCATATGCGGGCGACCCGACCCCGGGAAGCGCCAGGCCGCGTTTGAGCGCGGAATCCTGAATCGTTTGCGCGCGCTCAAGCCCGAGCTCCATGCCCTGCGTGGCAGCAAGATTCCACGTGTAGGAACTGCGCACGATGCGCTCGCGGTAACGGCTGCGGGTGTCGAGATAAAGGTTCTTTGTCTGCGGGCCATCGAGTGCCGTCATGGTGTAGCGTTCGCGCGTCGTCTGATCCTCCTTTTCGTTCACGATGAACAGGATCTTGTATTTCGCGCCAGTGGCAAACCCGTGTTCGTAGTCGCCGCCGATTTCCCAGTTGGACGAGCGGGCAGGCAGGTCTTCCCATTCGTAGCTGATGACGGCGGGGCTGCGATTGAAATTGGTGGTGGCGCGCAGCAGATCGGCGGGCGGATCGGCCTCGTTGTAGAGCAGGTTCAGCGCGGCACGGTCAGCAGCAGTCCACTGGGTGGCCAGACTGCCGTTGAGCGTGACAGTGGTCTGTTCGCGGATGCGCTCAAACAAAACCGCATCGTTGAGGCGAAGGTCGGGGTGACGGCTGATCTCCTTGCTCTGCAGGTCCTCATAGGCCGTCTTGACGGCCGCAGAGGCGCGGTAGTCAACATTGCCGCGTTGTCCGCTGTAGGCGACCAGTGCGTCGGGTTTGAGGCTGCCATCGTGAAACCGGTTCATCCCCAGTTCGGCGGACAGGCTGGAGCGGGAGGCGGACTTGAGCAACACGATATTGACCACTTGCCCGCTGCTGCGCACATCCAGATCGCTGGAGGTGCCACGAATGATTTCGATGTAATCCACCTGGGCGGCAGCGATACGGCTGAGCTGCTCGCTGGCTTCGTTGGCTTTGCCGGCGAGCCGTTTGCCGTCGATCAGAATCTGGGAACTGGCGCCGAGGCCACGCTCCACGGCACTGCTCAGGCGCGAGCCGCCACTGTTGGCATCCAGCGCCAGACTGATCCCGGGAATCTGGTTGAGCATGTCGTTGACGGACACGGGCTCGAATTCGGCAAAAAACGCGGCGGGGTACGTCAGGGTGGCGTTGTCGGCGCTGTCCTGTGCGCTGGCAGGGGACACCAGGCTGCTGGCGAGTGCCAGCGCCAGCGCGCGGGCGACAAAGGGTCTTATTAAGCAGGGTCTTACAAGGCAGGGTCGTGCAAGGAAGGCGTGTGCAAAGGATGCGTGTTTCACCCGGGATCTCCCGTCATTTTTATTGTCGTGGTGTGGCGCGGACGTGCTCTGAAGTGAGACCGCCCGCCGGGGCAGTTTATCACTCAAACGATTCGACGGTGGCATGCGCGATCGAACCACGAGGTCGTGGTCAATTCAGCGCCAGGAATGCGATCAGCGCAAGGAAAGGAGGCACAGCACGCAGGGTGCCGGAGGCGGGCTCCGAGAGACCTGTGCCCGAAAACATCAGGTCCGATAGGGGCTCGACTGCCCCGCCCCCGCCGCGTCGATTGTCGCGCCGGTGACAGGGCATTGCCAGAATGCGCCCTGGAGATCAGAGCGAGAAGCTGTAGCCCAGCGTGAAGATGTCTTCCTGCAGGTGGATATTGGCTTCTCCTCCCCCAAAAGGCATCGGAATGGAGCCACTGCCCTTCACCGTTTCCTTCAGGGCGTGGGCAAAGCTTACGCTCCACTCGCCACCTGCGCCGCTCTTCCAGCTGGCCCCAAAAGTCAGGTGATCACGCACCACGCCGGGAGCCAGGATATTGAAGAAGGTTTCCGCGCGCGGAACCGGTTGGTCGACGCGGCTGATGCCGGCACGCAGCACCATGTCGTCGTTCAGCTGGTAGACCGCGCCCAGCTTGACCACATCCACTTCCTGCCAACCGAAGCCACCCCCGTTGTCGCTGCCCAGCGGATTGCCCGTTAACAGATTTTGCAGCGGATTGCCCACGGAGCTGACCTCGTCATAGGAGATGCGCTGCCAGTCCGCCGCCAGCGTCCATGCGGGAGCCGCTTTCCAGGCCAGACCAAGCACCACGGTTTCGGGAATGTCGAAGCCGCCCTGCTCCGCAAACAGGCCGCGGTAATCGCTGAATTCCTGCATGTCGAAATCGGAGGACCAGCTAGCGCCCAGTGTCAGTGTCGGGCTGATCTGCCCGATCCAGCCCAACTTCACGCCCCATCCATTGCCCGAATCCGTGCCCTTGTTGCTGACATAGCCCGGCGCCGCTGAAAAGAAAGGGTTATCGAAGGCGCTGATGCCTTTCATCTCAAAGCGCTGGTAGGCGTAGGTCACCGCCACCCCGACGCTGTGGGCGGGGGACAGCTTGAAGGCCAGCGAGGGAGTAATGAACAGCTGTTCCAGATTGACGCCGGCACTGCCGGTGGAGCCGAAAGCGCCAAAGGGATTGTCGCCGTAGTCGGTGTTCATACCGCCATTGCCGTAGATGGCCAGACCGGTGGACACCGTGTCGCTGAGCGCGCGGGAATAGCCCAGCTCGGGGATCAGGAAGTCGCCGGTATCATCACCGTTGTAGCGGCCATTCGCGCCGGCAAGATTGCCGACGATCTCGGCACCGCGGTGGGGACGGAAATAGGTCGCGCCAAGATCAAGGCGATTCCCCAGCAAGGCCGAGGCGGCGGGGTTGATCGCTGTGGACAGGCCATCCTGCGGCAACGCGGCACCGACACCTGCCACGGCGAGTGATCGCACGCCAATGCCGTGGGTGAAATAACCGTTGGTGGCGGACGCCGTTGCCGGCACCAGCACAGCGGCGATGGCCGCGCCCAGAAGTCGGGGGTGTTTCATGCTTACTCTCTCCAGAGGGAATGACGGGACGGGATTATGGATGGAAACCCTTTGCCCAAAAAAAACAGGCGCACGATACACCGGAGCGCGTTAATCTCAAAGAAATAAAAAAGACTTTGGTTAGATCAAAAACCTATAAGAATCAGCCCGAGAGGCATCTGCTATGATGGGCAAAACGATGACACGAGAGGGAAACTGTGATGAAAAAAATTCTGTTGCTTGTCGGCCTGTTGATCGTGGGAGCTGGCGTTTTTGTCTATCTCAATTTTGAAACCGGGCTGCGCCGTGGTATCGAGATGGCGGCCAGCACGGCGCTCGGCACACAGGTGACGGTGTCCGGCGTCAGCCTGTCACCGTTCTCCGGCCAAGGCAGTATCCGCGGCCTGAGCATCGCCAACCCGGAAGGCTTTGACGCCCCTTATGCGATGCAGCTGGGCGAACTGGACGTGGCGGTCTCTCTGGCCTCTCTGGTCAGCGATGTGATTGAGATTGATCATATTGTGGTCAACGAGGTCAACATCACCTACGAGACAACCGTCGTCAACGACAACATCCGCGCGCTCCTGGCCAATCTGCCGGCCTCCGGATCCGCCCCGGTGGTGGAGGCCTCTCCCGAGGCGACGCCGGGCAAGAAGGTCATCATTCGCGATCTGCGCCTGATCAACCCGCAGATCACCCTGCAAACCCGGGTTGCCAGCGCCCCGGTGCCTCTGCCGGACCTGACCCTGACCGATATTGGTCAGAAGAGCAACGGCGTGACCGTGGCAGAGGCCGCCCAACAGATTCTGGGCGCACTGAACCGCTCCCTGGCGACCGCCGGCGTTCCGGACATGAGCACGCTGGTGGACGGCGCCCGACAGCAACTGGAGGAAGGCGCCAAAAAGGTGGAGGAAGCGGTGGGCAATGTGACCGACGGCGTCCGCAGTCTCTTCAACCGCCAATAGGCGCGTCTGTCGCCGGCGCGAGCCAGTTCACCTTTGCACATGCCTGCACAAACCAGGCAAGCGCCTTGCCGCTCTGGTGCTTGCGCCAGGCCATGTAGAGCGGGATGGGGGGCCGTGGCACGGAGCATTCCAGAGCCACCAGGTCTCCCCGGGCGAGCAGCGGCGCAACCATATGCCGCGGCAGAAAGCCGACGCCGACGCCCATTCGCTGCGCTTCAATCTTGGCCGCCATGGTCGCTACCCGCAGGCTTTGCCGGCTGGCGAGCAGCCCGGAGGAACGTGCCGGGCTGGTGATCGAGGTGTCGGCAGCTATCACCGTCGGAAACTGCGCGATCGCCTCGGCATCGATGGGCTGAGGGTGCGCGCAAAGGGGATGCCCCGGGGCGACTGCAAAAACGAATTCCACCTGCCCCAGCGGGCAGGTTTCAAACACGCCTTTGGGAATATCTCCCGAGGCGCCCAGTGTCAGATCACAGCGTCCAGCCAGCAGCGCATCCCAGCCACCCCCCAGCACTTCTTCGGTCACCTGCACCGTGACCTGCCGCCCCAAGGCATTGAACGCCTGCACCTGCTGTAACAGTGCGGCCAGCGGCAACACGGTGTCACGGGCGATACGCAGGGTGGTTTCCCAGCCCAATTCCACTTGGCGAACGGCTTCCTCAAGATCGGCCGCCTCCTGCAACAGCAGGCGCCCGCGCTCCAGCAACAGGTGACCCGCCGGCGTGAGGACCGCGCGCTGTTTGCTGCGATCAAACAGGCTGACGCCGAGCTCTGTTTCGAGTTTTTGCACGGTATAGGTCAGCGCGGACGGCACCTTGAACAGGGCCTGTGCCGCCGCCTGAAAGCTGCCGCGACGCTCGATGGCGTCGATGACACGCAGCGCCTCCAGCGTAAGAGGGTGATGCATCGGCGGTCACTCCCATTTGTTTAAATTATTTGAAGTATAAGCTCAAAATCTTCCGCTTTTAAGGCCATAAACTCCTCTATAGATTTTACTCCAATGGTTTCACATCGAAATCGAATATTTTAAATAACTTTATCGGAGCCCTTATGAACACACTGACACGCCTTCTCACCACCCCGGCCCACTGGTCACCCCTGGCATTGCGGCTGCCTCTGGGCATTATCTTTATCGCCCACGGGGCGCAGAAGCTGTTCGGCGCCTTTGGCGGCTATGGACTTGAGGGAACGGGACAATTCATGGAATCGATCGGTCTGACACCAGGCGTTCTCATGGCGGGAATGGCCGGTTCGGCAGAGTTCTTCGGCGGAGTATTGCTGATCGCGGGTTTGCTGGTACGCCCGTCAGCCCTGGTGCTGGCCTTCACGATGGTGGTGGCCATCCTGACCGTGCATCTCCAGAACGGGCTTTTCATGGACAAGGGTGGGTTTGAATTCGGCCTCGCCCTGCTGGCCGGAAGTGTCTCTCTGATGTTCAGCGGTGCCGGTCGCCTGAGCGTGGATGACTGGCTGGCCAAACGCATCGCCGGGTAAGACCCTTTGCGCCCCCGCGTTCACCGCAGTGTGCGGTGTCGTGGGGGCTCTCATTGCGGGGAGGCGCCACGGCATTCGTGGCGATCGTCCTACTCCCCGCGTGTCACGATCTGGGTATCGCAGTAGGTCGTGTCGTCCAGCCGCTTGGTGTAGTTGTTCAGAATCCGCATGCCCTCGGCAGGTTTGACCACGCCCGCCTCGATCTTACGGCGGATCAGTTCCGTCATGCGGCGATCCAGATCGCTGGGAAAATACTGCACCGTGGACAACATCTCCTTGATGCTGATCGCCTTGATGGTCTCCTCGATCCAGAAGTTCCCCGGCTCATCGGCGCTGGCATAAACATGCGCCTCGCCCACACGCCCCAGCAGATTATGGGAGTCCCCCAGGATTTCCTGGTAGGCGCCTACCAGGAACACGCCCAGATAATAGGGCTCTCCCTGCCGGAAATCGTGCAGCGGCAGCCAGCTCTTGTTGGCATGGGAAGACACATACTGGTCAATCTTGCCATCCGAATCACAGGTCAGGTCCACCACCTGTCCCCGCCGGCGCGGTTCCTCGTCGAGCCTGTCCAGCGGCAGCACCGGGAAGACCTGCCCGATGGCCCAGTGGTCCAGAATCGACTGGAAAACCGAGAAATCGGTGAGATAGAGATCCGTCAGCTGGGCCTCCAGATCAGTCTGCTCCACCGGCACCGGGTCTATCGCCAGCGCCTGGAACTTGCGCAGCACCTCCCGCGCGGTGTTCCAGTAAAGACTCTCGGTATGCGCGAGAAACTCCACGTTCAAATACCCGAGGCGTGCCAGTTGCTCGGCCTCCTGATGGGCATCCTTGGCGTCATGAATGACCTCGGTCAGGGCCCCGCGCGTGCGCACCTTCTGCGCCTCCTTGAAGGCGGCCTGCATGCGCTTGACCACCATCGGCGCCTCTTCGGTCAGCTCCCGCATCGGCGGGGTGTCGGGACGGTGCACGCCCAGCACCGGCATCACCAGCATCGAGTGATGCGCGGTGATGGCACGACCGCTTTCCGAGAGCAGCGTTGGCATCGGCACGCTGCGCTGTTCGCAGATTTCCTTGACGGCAAACACGATGACATTGGCGTATTCCTGCAGGCCGTAATTGATCGATGAGTCCACATCCTCGTACTCGCCGCCATAACTGCCGCCGTAATTCACGCCGAGCCCACCGCCCACGTCGAGGAACTTCACCTTGAGACCCCGTTCGTGCAGATCCGCATAGAACTGGGCGATTTCCTTGACGGCCGAGCGCAGGACCTGCGTGTCGGCAATCTGGCTGCCAAGGTGAAAATGGAGCAGCTCCAGTCGATCACTGATGCCGCGGGCCTCCAGCACACTCACCAGCTGCACCAGTTCGGGCACCGTGAGGCCGAACTTGGAACTGGAGCCGCCGGACTCAAACCAGCGGCCCGACCCGCGGGTGGAAAGCTTCACGCGCACGCCCAGGCGAGGCGCGGCGGCGGGGATCAGGGCGCGCTGATCGGCCAGCACCATCAACTGCTCAAACTCGGTGTATTTCTCTATCACCGGCAAGACCTGCTGGCCCAGCTGCTGCGCATTGAGCATCAGGGTCAGCATGGACTGGTCCTTGACGCCATTGCACAGCAGCAGCGTGTCGTCCCCGATCAGGGCCAGTGTCGCCATCAATTCGGCACGCGAGCCACACTCCAGCCCGAGATTGAACGGCTTGCCCGCCTCCATCACCTCGGCCACCACTTCGTGCAGCTGGTTGACCTTGATGGGGTAAATCGTCCGGTATTCCCCCTCGTACCCAGCCTCGCGGATCGCCTCCTGAAAGGTCAGATTAAGGCGGCGCACCCGGGCACTGATGATGTCCTGAAAGCGCAGGATGAGGGGAAAGGTGCAGCCCTCGGCAATCGCCGCATCGATTACTTCGGTGATGTCGATCTCCAGTTCGGACCCGGGCACCGGCCGCACGGCCATGTGGCCCCGCTCATTGACGCCAAAGAACCCCGCACTCCAGGTTTTGATGGCATAGAGTTCCTCGGCATCACTGATGCTCCAGGAGGAGGGAGTGTTCGCGTGGTTCACGGGGCATTCCTCTTGTCGGGTGCCGCGCGCAGGCGGCGACATTCGTCATACAGACAGAGCATTTCGATGGCG
This sequence comes from uncultured Klebsiella sp., assembly GCA_964538025.1. GTDB lineage: Bacteria > Pseudomonadota > Gammaproteobacteria > Pseudomonadales > Pseudohongiellaceae > UBA5078. Next base: position 48,852 of record CAZICZ010000010.1, read on the forward strand.
ATCTGCGCGGCGGCCAGCGCCGTCATCTCGGCGTGGTCATAGGCCGGTGCCACTTCCACAACGTCCATGCCCACCAGATTCAGCCCGACCAGCCCGCGCAGGATATCCAGCGCCTGAAAGGAGGACAGACCGCCGGGCACCGGCGTGCCGGTTCCGGGTGCAAAGGCAGGGTCGAGACAATCGATGTCGAAGGTGAGATAGACCGGACGCTCCCCCACCCGCGCCTTGATCTGCGCAACGATGGCATCGACGCCCTGACGATGCACGTCGGCGGCCGAGAGCACCTGATAGCCGAGGGTGTCGTCATTGGTGGTGCGGATTCCCACCTGCACGGAATGCTCCGGCAGGACGATGCCTTCTTTTGCGGCCTTGTAGAACATGGTGCCGTGGTTAATACCCTCGCCCGAGGAGGGCCAGGTGTCCGTGTGGGCGTCAAAATGCACCAGGCACAGCGGCCCGTGCACCTTCGCGTGGGCACACAGGCTGGGGTAGGAGATGAAATGGTCGCCGCCGAGCAGCAGTGAAGCGGCGCCGCTTGCCAAAATCGTCGCGACATGCGTTTCAATGTGCTTGACGCTCAGCAGGCCGCCCTCGCAATCGCCGTAGTCCACGACCGCCATCGAGGCGAACGGGTCGCGCTGCCACGGCCAGGGACGCTCCCATGCCAGCGACAGGGACGCATTGCGGATGGCGCGCGGGCCGAGCCGTGCGCCGGACCGGTTGGTCGTCGCGATATCCAGCGGCACGCCGCTGACCGCGACATCGACCCCGGCGAGCGAGCGCGAATAGGGGGCGCGAAAGAAACTGCCGGCGCCACCAAAACTGTGTGAACCGACCATGCCGCCCCGCGGGGCGCCGGTGAACGCATTATCCCAATCTGTCATCAGTCTGCCCTTTGCATCACGAGGGGGGGAGTGGTCCGCGGCGCACGGCGGGCATCGAGGAGTTGCTCGATGGCATAGCCTTGCGCCAGCAGGGTTTCATCAGTGAACGCGCCGCCCAGAATTTCCAGTCCGACGGGCAGCCCTTCCGGGGTAAAGCCAATCGGCAGGGCCAGTGCCGGCAGGCCACTGTTGGCACTGAGGCTGCAGTGGTTACCCGGCTGGTTCTCGCCGACCGGAACCGGCAGGGCGGCAATCGGGGGATAGGCCAGCACCGCGACATCGGCGGCTGCCATGGCCTCCTCGATGGCGGTCCGCAGGCGCAGGCGCGCGGCCAGTGCCGCCTCATAGGCCACCGGGTCCTGCTGGCCTTCTGCGCTGCGCGTCAGCACCGTGGCAACAGCAGGATCATACAGCCCGGTTGCCACAATCGCCTCCAGCGTCGTGGCCGCACCAAACTGCGCGAGGTAGGCATTCAGATCCTCCTCGAATTCCTGTCCGATCACGCCGGACGCGCTGATCAGTGCCCCCATGTCGGGAATCTCGACATCCACGATCACGGCGCCCGCCTCGGCCAGGCGGGCAAAGGCCTGTTCCAGCTGTGTCTGCACGGGGTCCTGGGCGTCCTCCACCCAGACGACCAGGCGCCCGATTCGCAGCCCCTGCAGTTGGGCACTGCCCAGGGCGCGACGGAACTGAGGCCGCGGTCGCGCCTGCATGGGCAGCGTCGCCTTGTCGTCGGCGTCATAGCCCGTGACGATGTCCAGCACGGTGGCGAGATCGTCAATCGAGCGCGCCAGCGGCCCCGCCACGTCCTGCGTGCTGGCCAGTGGCATGATGCCGTGAATACTGGAAAAACCTTTGGTCGGACGCAGTCCCACGAGCGCATTGAAGGCGGCGGGAATACGGATGGATCCGCAGGTATCCGATCCCATGCCCACCGTGGCAAAACTGGCGGCAATCGCAGCCGCCGTGCCGCCACTGGACCCGCCGGGCACCCGACCGGGGTCGTAGGGGTTGCGCGTCTGCCCGCCCAGTGAGCTGATGGTGGTAATGCCGTAGGCGAATTCGTGCAGGTTGGCCTTGCCGAGAATCACGGCGCCGGCCTCTCGCAACCGCCGCACCTGCGTGGCATCGGCATTGGGAATAAAGTCTGCCAGCGCACGGGATCCCCCCGTGGTCGGCATGTCCGCCGTGCTGTAATTGTCTTTCAGAATTACGGGGATGCCGTGCAGCGGGCTGCGCGGTCCTGTGATGGCCCGCTCCGCATCCAGCGCCGCTGCCTCTTCACGGGCACGCGGATTGAGCGTGATCATCGTGTTCAGGGCAGGGCCCTGATCGTCATAGGCGGCGATGCGGGCAAGCGAGGCGTCAACCAGAGCCACGGCCGAGGTCTCCCGTTTCCACAGCGCCAGCTGCAGTGTGCGGATATCCGCCTCGGCCACTTCGACCGGGGACTGAGCCGCCACCGGCAGGGCCCACAGCAGGGCCAGCCCGAGACTCGCAGCGATTGCGCGGTGCGCGCTGGGGAAACGTGTCATGCGTTGCATAATGTCTTCTCGTTCATGTCGGGGGTGACTCACGCGTCCCGGGTCACAGCCGCCAGAAATTCGCTGCTCATGAGCAACACGGCCACTTTCAGGTACTCCACCAGTTCGGCGTAGGCGTTCTCGTTGGACTCGTCTTCGTCCTGCGAAAATTCGTCGGAGAGGGACGTAATACTGACGATGTCCTTCAGGGCTTCCTCCGTCTCCGCGCTGAACTGCCCGATGCCCGCCTGGCCACTCGCGGTACCAAAGCCCACCAAAAAGCCCTGACACCAGCCCGCCAGCGCCCGCACGCGCTGCGTCATGTCGGTCTCATCATCGGGCAGGAAGAGTGTGTAGCGCGAATCGGCGCTCGCCATCTCCCGTTCGATAAACTGATACATGGCCAGCAAGGACTGTCGCGTGGGCTCGGCACAGTCGTCAGCATCTACGTGCTTGAGCACCAGCGAGATCATGCTGTCTGGCCGTATTTTCAGGCCGGTACACACGACTCCTGACAGCAATCCGTGAATCTCGGAGGGAGAGACATCGACGCCGAAGGCGAGCATCTGGTTGCAGCATTCCTCGTAATCCAGCGGCAGGGTTTCGTCCTCAATTCTCATGGAGTCTCCTTCTTCTTGGGGGGCGCTGCCGGCCCATCTGCCAGGGCGAGGGCGGCGCGAGAGCAATGTGGTCGGGATGAATCACGATTCGGCCCTGTTTGAGCAGGCCTCCCAGTGCCTTCTTGTAATTGCCTTTGCTCACCTTGTAGGCAGCGTAGATATCCTCGGGCGGGCTGTGATCGCACAGGGAGGAACGTCCTCCTTCGGCGCTCAGCCGGGCCAGAATCCGCTCCCCGAGCTCATCGCGCACCTCCTGCCCCTGCCGCTGCAGGCACAGATCGAGGCGACCGTCCTCACGCACCCGCCGCACAAAACCCTTCAGCTTTTGCCCGATTTTCAGCGGTTGGAGCACTTCGGTTTTGTAGATCAGGCCCAGATGGGTCTGGTTGACCACCGCCTTGTAGCCCATGTCGGTGCGGGCACTGATCAGCAGGTCCACCGGCTGCATTTCGGTAAACGCACTGCCGTCCTCGCTCAGCCAGCGGTCGAGCCGTGACGTGGCGACAAGCCGGCCACTGGGCTTGTCGAGATACACGTAGACAACATAGGCATTGCCCTCGCGCATCGGCACCCGCTGCTCGTTGAAGGGCACCAGCAGATCCTTGGGCAGGCCCCAGTCGAGAAACGCCCCGGCGTGGTTCACCTGCACGACGCGCAGGGACACGCACTGCCCGACCTGTGCACGCGGGCGACGGGTGGTGGCAATGGGACGGTCCTCGGAATCCAGATACGCAAACACCTCCAGCGTGTCGCCCACAGCCGCTCCGGCGGGCACTTCCAGTCGGGGCAGGAGGATCTCGCCCAGACGCCCCCCGTCCAGGTACACCCCAAAGGGCACCTGCCGGACAATCGTCAGCGCACAGGGTTTGCCGAGTTCGGCCATCGTCATCCTCCAGAAAATGAAAATGCCCGACGGTGATCGCACCGACGGGCATTGAATTGTGGCAGATTGCGCCTGCCACTGTCAGCTCGCGCGCCTCTTAGAAGGTGCCGCGAATCTTGATGGCGTACTTGATGCCGGTATCACTGCACGAGTTCTCAATCTCGTTCAGATTGCCGGTGGCGATGGTGCCGCCCACATAACGGTAGCGCTCGCGGCAACGCTCACCCTTGAGCAGGTTCATCGTCTCGAAGCGGTAGGTCAGCCCCATGAAACCGACCGTCTCAACGAAGGTGGTCATGAAGTCGCCGCTGTTGTAGTCCTCCCACTTGTCCACGTCGAAGGCCTTGCGGTTGTCCTTGAAGCCGTGGTTGTAGTTGAAGCCGTAGTTCAGGCTCATGCCGGAGAGGTCATGCCGGTATCCCAGACGGAAGCTGCCGCGGCCAGCCTGACGCAGGCGACGGTCGATGCCGAGGAAGGGGTCCTTCACGCTGGAGTCCTCCACCTGCACGCCGGAGGTCACCAGCATGCCGGGCGCACCGAGGAAGCCCAGGCGCAGGCTCGCGTCGAGGTTGATGCCGTAGCGCTCGCCGTCCCCGATATTGCCGTTAGCGGACTGGATGGTCGTGCGGGTGGACACGTCCACTTTGTCGATCACATCCGTCAGGTCGTGGTAGAACACCTTGGTGCTCAGCACGCCGCCGTCGTTGGGCAGGCGGTATTCCAGATTCGCCTCATAGCGCAGGGACTGTTCCTGCACCAGCTGCGGGTTGCCGGCCAGCGCATTCTGATCGTCGTCGCCGCCGGCAATGCTGGCGGTGAAATCCGCAAAGCTCAGCTGGGCCACGTCCTTCTCGATGGAGGCACGGAACTGGATGCTCGGGGTGATATCGAAACGGTAGTCCACCTTGGGACGCACGAAGTCAAAATCACGCTTGTTGTACACATCCCCGGTCTGCTTGATGGTGGAGGTTTCATACAGCAGCGTGCTTTCAAGGCTCATGCGATCGTTGATCTGCCAGTTATGCACCACGAAGTTCTCGTAGCGGATTTCTTCCACCAGCGCGTCGGTGTCGCTGGACTTGGCCAGCCCGCCGAACAGCGGTGACAGCGGTTTGGTGGTGCTGGGAAGCCCCAGCTGCAGCTGCGCATCGAGGATGGTCTGGGCACGCTCGACGCCCACTTCCAGGTCCTGCGTGTCGCTGAGGCTGAAGGAGTAGCTGGAGCGGACAATGCGCTCCTTCTTCAGGCTCTGGTTGGCCAGATACAGGAACTTGTCCCAGCCACCGGCAGCGTTCTGGCGATAGGCGTCACGGGCGCTGTCCTCGTCCTGCTCGTTCACGATGAACAGGGTCTTGAAGCGGCTGCCGCCCACGAAGGTGTGCTCGTAGTCACCGCCCACTTCCCAGGAGCTGTTGTTGCCGGGGATGTTGTCGTGTTCGATGGTCTGCTTGTTGCCGGCACGCAGATTCGTGATGATGCGGTCCGCCGTGGAGGGCGGGTCGGCATTGGCGATCTGGAAATTGAAATTCACACGATCAGCCTGCCCGATGTCATACCCGAAATTGCTGGTGAAGGTCTTGGTGTTCTGGTCGCGGTATTCGCGGCGAATCACCGTGTCATTTGCCGACCCGTCGGCCAGGATGCTTTTCTCGAATCCGTCACGAAACTCGTAACGCGGTTCCGCCTGCAGGCTCAGCAGGTAATTGAACGCCCCGCGCTGGCCTGTCAGGGTGACAGAACCGCCCGGGTCCAGAGTCCCGTCGTGATAGCGGTCGGCGTTGAATTCGGCGGCAATGCTGGAGCGGGATTCGGCTTCCAGCAGCACGATGTTGATGACCTGCGCGCCGCCGCGCACATCCAGCCCGCCGGAGGTGCCGCGAATAATCTCGATGTATTGCACCTGGTTTGCCGGAATGCGGCTCAGCTGGCTGTTGCCTTCGTTTTCCTTTCCTGCAATGCGTCGTCCGTTGATCAGAATCTGATCACCTCCCGCCCCCAGACCACGACGGTTCGCGCCGCCGGAGCTGCCGGGGCCTCCCCCACCGCCACCGCCGCCCATGGCCTGATTGATGCCGGGGATACGGTTGAGCATGTCATTGACGGAATAGGGTTCGTACTGCGCAAAGAATTCGGCGGGGTAGGTGACGGTGGACTGGATGTCCGTCCCGGCCTGGTCCTGCGCTGACGCCGCGCTTGCCAGCAACACAGCAGTGGCGGCAAGTGTCAGGCTGACCTGGCGCGGAGAGAAGGCCGGCAGGCGGCCGCCAAAAAAGCGAAAACTCATAAGTCAGGCTCCAGAAATAAAAAACGGGCGCCTCATGGGGCGCCTTCGCATGTTTAGCAGGAAATGAACGGGGTGCGAGTATGCACAGAATTCGTGCTTTCAAAAACACCTAAGTCGCGGGATTCTGTGACATTTTGTAATGTCACAGCCCCCGCTGATGCCTCGCTTAACGGGGGGCGACGATGGTCTGACGCTGAAACTCGAGACCTTCAATCCCCAGGCGCACAACATCGCCCGGTTTGAGGTATTGCGGGGGAACCATGCCATCGCCGACCCCGGACGGCGTGCCGGTGAAAATGATGTCGCCCGGATAGAGCGTCATGAACTGGCTTAAATGGCTCACGATCTGGGCCACGCCGAACACCATGTCCGCCGTATTGCCCTGCTGTCGCATCTCGCCGTTGACCTCCGACCAGATGGACAGGTTCTGTGGGTCCTTGATCAGGTCGCGGGAGACCAGATAGGGACCGACGGGGGCAAAGGTGTCAGCGCTCTTGCCCTTGGTGAACTGGCCCCCGCGCTCGCGCTGGAAGGCCCGCTCGGACACATCGTGCCCCACGGTATAGCCCGCAATGTAGTCCCACACCTCGTCCTCGGAGATGTACTGGGCGCGCTTGCCAATAACCACCACCAGCTCGGACTCGTAATCGAGCTTGTTGCCATTGCGAGGCTGGATGACGTCATCGAAGGGGCCGGTCAGCGCCGAATTGGCCTTCATGAAAAGCAGGGGCTCGGTGGGCAGCTCAACCTGCATTTCGGCGGCATGGTTCACGTAATTGAAGCCAATGGCCATCATCTTGCCGATGCCCGTCAGGGGCACGCCCAACCGGGGATTTCCCTCTACGACCGGCAACTGCGCCAGCGGAATTGCTGCGAGGGCGGCCATGCCTTCGTCGGACAGCACCTCGGGGGTGATGTCGGCAATATGCCCCGACAGATCATGAATGCGCCCCTGGGCGTCCACGAGTCCCGGTTTTTCGGCACCGGCGGGGCCATAGCGGACAAGTTTGAGTTCGGCGGCCGTGGCCAGTGTGCTCAGGGAGACCAGCGTCAGCGCGGTCAGGAGGCGGGCAAGGGAAGCGATGGGCATGGAGAACCTCGTCTTGTTATCAGTGTCGTGAGGAAAGCAGTGCGGGGGCGAGTGTAGCCAAAAGCTCCCGCGTTGTCTTGCGCAGCGCCGCGTTCACGCCTTCGCTGTTGCCGGCGCAGGACGTGCGGCGATCAGGAACACGATCATCGCCAGTGCCGTCAGCAGCGCTGCCAGGGCAAAGGGTGCGCCGGGAAAATACGGCTGGGCCTGTTCGCCGCTGAACGCCGCAAACACGCCGGTCATCAGCGGGGGCGACACAATGGAGGTCAGACTGGACATGCTCGCCACACCGCCCTGCAATTCCCCCTGCGCATTGGCCGGAATTTGCCCCGACATGATGCCGTTGATCGACGGCATGGCGAAGCCCTGCAGGGCGCCGGGAATCATGAACAGGTACAGCATGGCGCCACTGCTGGCAAAGGCGTAGCCGATGAAGGACAGGAGGCAGAAGACGAAGCCCGTCAGAGCCGCCTTGTATTGCCCGATGCGCGGAATGACTTTTCGCAGCAAATAGGCCTGCGTGAAGATCATGAGGGTGCCCACGAAGGCGAAGGAATAGCCAATCTGGCGCTCACTCCAGTCAAAGCGCTCGATGGTGAAATAGGTCCAGGTGCTGGGCAGCGCATGGTGCCCCATCATGAACAGGAAGTAGGCCAGCAGCAGCCCGATCACCAGCGGGTAGCGGCGCAGGGACAGCAAGGTGCCCAGCGGGTTTGCCCGCCGCCACTGAAAAGAACGGCGCGCCTCGGGCGGCAGCGTCTCGGGCATCACGAAGAACCCGAAGATCATATTCCCGAAGGCCAACAGCGCTGCGACAACAAAGGGCAGGCGCGGCGACACCTCGCCCACCATGCCCCCGATGACAGGCCCCAGGACAAAACCCAGACCAAAGGCCGCGCCCACCAAGCCGAAGGTCTGCGTGCGTTTCTCCGCCGGCGTGGAATCCGCGATCACGGCGTAGCAGGTGCTGTAGGTGGATGCCGCGATGCCGGCGATCAAGCGGCCGATGAACAGCCACACGAGACTGGGTGCCCAGGCCATGATCAGGTAATCGATGCCGAGCAGTAGCAGCGTCAGCAGCAGCACCGGGCGCCGCCCGAAGCGGTCGGAAATATTGCCCATGACTGGCGAGAAGAAGAACTGCATCAGCGCATAGACCATCATCAGCGCGCCGCCATAGCGGGCCGACTCCGCGAGGCTCTGGCCGGAGACGCCCATGATCAGCTGAGGCATGACGGGCAGAATGATGCCGAAGCCGATGGAATCGATCAGCAGCGTGACGAAAACAAACGTGATGGTGTATTTGTGGGACATGACTGAGCGCCTTCTCCTTCCGTGAGGCGCTGCGCCCCGGGCGGCAAACGCTAACGGATGCGCCGCGCCGTGGCAAGCCATCACAATTGCTTTCAACTCCGCTTGCTGGGATGATGACGCCCGGTGTCGTCATGGGAGCAAAAAGTGGCAAAGTCCCTTCAAGAACAACTACTTAAGGCTGGCCTGATTCAGCAGAAGCAACTGCAGAAGAGTCAGAGCGAAAAACGCAAACAACAGCGCGTGCAGCAACACAGCAAGGCCGGCGTGGTGGACGACAGCAAGGAAGCGGCGCGGCTGGCACTGGCCGAGAAAGCGGAACGCGACCGCGCCCTCGCCCGTGTCCAGAACGAGGCCCAGCAGGCCAAGGCGATTGCGGCCCAGATTCGCCAGATCATCACCATGAACCGGCTGCCCAGGAATCAGGGCGACGTGCCCTATCACTTTGTGGACAACACGAAAATAAAAACGCTGTATGTCGATACCGCCACCGTGAACTTCCTCAGCCGTGGCCAGCTCGCCATTGTCCGGCTCGACGGCCACTACGAACTGGTGCCGCAGGCCGCTGCCGTGAAAATCCAGGCACGGGATGCCGCGTCGGTGATTGTGTGCAATGACAGACAGGCACCCACGGCGGGCGAAACGGAAGACGATCCCTATGCCGCGTTCACCGTGCCCGACGATTTGATGTGGTAAGCCTTTCCCTCCCTCCCCGTTCACACAGGATATGATCATGATGCAATCACTTCGCTCGCTCTGCCCCCTCGCTGGCCGCACGATCCTGGGCCTGTATTTCGTTCTGCCCGGCGCCCTGCTGAAGATTCTCGATCCGGCGGGCACCTCCGAGTACATGGCGGCCCACGGCATGGTCATGATCCCGCTTTTTCTGGGCCTAACCATCGCCCTGCAACTGGGCGGCGGCCTGTCACTGATCCTGGGCTACCGGGCCTCGCTCTCGGCCTTTCTGCTCGCCGGCCTGACGCTGGTGATCAGTCTGGTCATGCACGATTTCTGGTCGGTGGAAGACGCCCTGCAACGCGCGCACGAGACGCAGAATTTCGTGAAGAACCTCGGCATCATGGGCGGGCTTCTGGCCATTGCCGGGCTCGGCGCCGGCCCCTACAGCCTCGACGCGCGACACGCGCAGAGCAGTCACCTCCATGGCCAGTAAAGCCACCGTGCTGCGGGCGGAGCTGGCCATCTCCGACATGAACCGCCATTACTATGGCAGCCATACGCTGACCGTGGCCCAACACCCGTCCGAAACGCCGGAGCGGGTGATGATGCGTCTGGTCGCCTTCGCGCTGCATGCCAGCGAGACCCTGAGCTTTACGCGGGGGCTGAGCACCGAAGATGAGCCGGACGTCTGGGACAAGGACCTGACCGATCACATCACCCTGTGGATCGACCTGGGTCAGCCGGACGAGAAACGCATTCGCAAGGCCTGCGGCCGCGCAGACCAGGTGTGGCTGTACACCTATCAGCCGCGCAATGCCGGCCCGTGGTGGGAGAAAATGCAGGGCACTGTAGCCCGCTTCGAGACGCTGAGCGTGGCCGCCATCGACGTTCGCGACGGCGCGCTCGATGCCCTGTTCGCCCGCAACATGACGCTGCAATGCACGATCCAGGACGAGACGGTGACGCTTTACAGCGACGCGGGCGAGGTGACCCTGACGGTCACCGTGTGGAAGGAAGCGGTGGCGCGCGGCGGGTGATACGCAGCAGCGCGCCGAGGGTCAAAAGCCCCATGCCGGTGAGGTAATAGCCCACATAGGCGATGCCGTAATTGACCGCCAGCCAGGTGGCGATATACGGGGCCAGAGAACCGCCCAAAATACCCGCCAGATTGAACGCCATCGACGCGCCGGTGTAGCGCACCGCAGTGGGAAACAGCTCGGACAGTGCCGTCCCCAGTGGCCCGTAGGTCAGGCCCATGCACGCCAGACCCAGCGAAAGCATCAGCGTCACCATCCCCGGACTACCCCCCTCGAACAGGGCCCCGAACACCAATCCGAACGCCATGATGGACAGTGTCGCCATGATCAGCATGCGCAGCCGGCCAAGCCTGTCGGCAATGACGGCAGAGACGGGAATCAGCGCGCCGAAGAACAGCACGCCCACGATCTGCATCATCAGGAAATCCTGCCGCACATAGTCCAGCTGGCTCGTGCCCCAGCTCAGGGTAAAGACCGTCATCAGATAAAACACCACGAAGGTGGTGGTCGCCATGAGCGTGGAGAGCACCAGCGTGCCGGCGTGCTCGCGGAAAAGGGTGAGCAGCGGCACCTTCACGCGCTCCTCCTGATCAATTGCCTGCTGGAATGCTTTCGTTTCGGTAATCTGCAATCGCACGTAAAGGCCGACAAACACCAGCAGTGCACTGGCCAGGAACGGGACCCGCCATCCCCAGGCAAAAAACTGTTCCTCACTCAGGCCGGCGCTCAGGCCGACAAATACCAGCGTCGAGAGAATGAAACCGATCGGCGCCCCCAACTGCGGAAACATGCCATACCAGGCGCGTTTGCCCTCCGGCGCGTTCTCGGTCGCCAGCAGCACGGCTCCCCCCCACTCCCCGCCAAGACCAATGCCCTGCCCAAAGCGACACAAGGCCAGCAGCGCCGGCGCCAGCACGCCGATGGAGGCGTAGGTGGGCAGCAGACCGATAACGACGGTGGACAAGCCCATCGTCAGCAGTGCCGCGACCAGCGTGGCCTTGCGCCCAATGCGGTCGCCGAAATGCCCGAACAGGGCTGACCCCAGCGGACGGGCGAAAAAGGCCAGAGCAAAGGTGGCCAGCGATTGCAGGGTGGCCGTGGCCGGGTCCGAGCCGGGAAAGAACAGCGTTGGAAAGACCAGAACCGCCGCGGTGCCGTAAATATAGAAATCGAAAAATTCGATGGTGGTACCGATCAGGCTGGCAAAGAGAATGCGGCGAGGGTTCATGCGGAATTCCTGCTGGCGTTGATGTTTCCGAACAGTGAGCGCATCACCATTTTTTCATACAGCGCCAGCGTGTCGGACTCCTCCGCCTGCCGGGCCTGCTGGATGCACATGAGGGCGTACTGTTGCACCGTCAATAGCGGGAGCACAATGCGCTCACGCAGCTGAATGCTCATGCGAGAGCGATGATTGTCTTCCAGCAACCATTTTTGACCGGAGATTTTCAAAACCATCTCGCGGCTAAGCTGATATTCCTCATGCAGGGTTGTCCAGAAGGCGCCGAAGCGCGGGTCCTTTTCCATGTAGCGCGTGAGTTCGAAATTGGTTTTTTTCATGCTCTGCATGCTGTTGGAAATCAGCGCGCGGAAAAACCGTGACCGTTGATACAGGCTCACACAGGCCTCCCAGTTGCCGGCCTTCTCCTGCTCCGCCAGCGCTGTGCCAAGCCCGAAAAAGCCGGGCACGTTCTGCTTGAGCTGGCTCCAGGCGCCCACAAAGGGGATCGCGCGCAGGTCCTCGAAGGCCAGTTTGCTGCCCGCGCCACGCTTGGCGGGACGGCTGCCGATGTTGGTCATCGCGTAATACTTGAGCGTGCTCATCTCCTCGAGATAGGGCAAAAACAAGGGGTGCTTCTTGAAGGCATCGTAGGCCCGGTAACTCGCCTGTGCCAGCGCGGCCAACACCTCACGCTGCTGCGCATCGAGTTCGCGCTCCGGACGGTCATAGAGATTGTTCTCGAGACCTGCGGTGAGCAGCTGACTCATGTTATGCACCGCTGCTTCCTTGATGCCGTAGAGCGTGGAGATGGTCTGCCCCTGCACTGTCATCTGGATCTGGTTGCTTTCGATCTTCTTGCCCAGTGCCGCATAGAACAGATAGGTATCGCCCCCTCCCCGCGCGGGCGGACCACCGCGACCATCGAAAAACAGCGCCTCGATTCCGGCGGCGCGAGACACGCGGGTGAGGTCTTCCTTGGCACGATAGATTGACCAGTTCGCCATCAGGTAGCCGCCGTCTTTGGTCCCGTCGGAGAAACCCAGCATCACTGTCTGTCTCTGGCGCCGCTGCTGCAGATGTGTCCGGTACACAGGATGGGCGTAGATGGTCTCCATCGCCGTGCCCGCCCCCTGTAGATCGTCCACGGTTTCGAACAGGGGCACGATGTCGGCGGTCAAGGGGACATCCTGCCAGCCACACAGACGGAACAGGGCATGCACGCGGGCAATGTCCACGGGGCCGCGGCAGTTGCTGATGATGTAGCGGTGTGCGGCACGCGGCCCGTTCAGCGTCTGGATGCGGCGAATCACACCGAAGGAGGCCAGGGTATCGCGCACCACGGGGTCCTCGAAAGCCGCCGGGTCCACCGTGCCCGAGCAGTGCAACAGCAGGTCGATCTGCGTTGCTGGCGGCAGCGTGGAAAAATCCGCGGGGAGCAGATCGGGCTGGCGGGCAAGCACGGCGTCCATCGCGACGGCGATCACGCGGCTGTCCTGCCGGATGTCGAGGCTGGCAAAGTGAAAACCAAAGAGGATGAGCTTGCGGCGGAAGGACTGCAGCAAGTCCACATACATGCCCTGATGCTCGGCCACCAGCACGCGTTCGATCTCATCCAGTTCCGTCAGAAAGTGGAACAGCTGCAGCGGCGCCGCAGTCGGCGTGTCACTGAGTTCCTGATGCAGCGCCTGCTCCAGTGCCTCCAGCCGCTTGTAGGTGCCGCGAAAACTCAGCCGCCGTTTGAGCGCGCGGATGTTCTGGTGATAGCAGCTCAGAATGGTGTAGCGCAGTTTGGCCGCCACTTTCAGCGTCGTGTCGGTAGTGACAAACGGGTTGCCGTCGCGATCGCCGCCCGGCCAGAAGCCGATGGAGATGAGCTCCTCGTTGCCGCTGATTTTTTCGGGATGAAACTCCCCCAGCTTGTCCACAATGTCCCCGATGCTGGGATAAAAAATATTACCCAGATACCAGGTCAGCGCCACCGCCTCATCATAGGGCGACGGCTTTTCCTTCTGGTAAAAAGGCGTATTGCCCAGCTGCTGCAGCAGGTCGCGTGCCGTGCCGATTTCGTCGCCGGAGATGGCGTCGGTGAGATCGGAAATAATGGCCAGCACGGGGCCGGTATAGAACTGGGTAGGGTGGGCTGTCAGCACCACGCGCACCCCGAAATTCTTTAGCAGGTCTCCTAGACGCGCGTCCTGGTTGTTGTCGCGCGCCCGCTCCAGCAACTGCACCAGCGAGCCCTTTCCGGCGACGCGGTGAATGCGACTGTAGGAGGCATCCTCCAGTGCGTCCACCAAAACAACCTGTCGTTCCACATACTGGATGATCTTGAACAGGAACTGAATCTGTTCGCGCTCATTGAAATGCGGTTTATGCACATCAAAAAAATTGCGGATGATCTGTGCGGGACTGAGCCCCTGTTCCAGTCCCTGTGCGCAGGCTTCACTCAACAGGGGCAGCAGCGTGCCCGTCTGTTCGACCGCGTCCAGCGGCAGGGTCAGAAACAGGCTGTTATACAGCTGGAATTTTAGCTCGACGAGCTCAGAAAACGTCTTCGCGACCTGATCAACCATCGTGTGTGAAATCCTCGTTGGGGCTGTTCCTATTTCAGCAATTCGTCCAGTGTCAGGCCGTAGCTTGGCACGAAGGTGTCCAGAAAATACGCCACTTCCGGCATGTCGAAGCGGGAAAGCCGCGCCTTGACATCCATTTCTGCCTGCGAAAATTCGGGGTTGCCTGCCATGACCTCGGAGCGGCACTTGATGTAGGCGCACAGCGTGTCCGCGGCCTTGATGATCTGCATGTGCACCGGCGGAATTTCCTCGTGCAGCAGCACGGCCCGGAAATCTGCCTGCAAGTCTTCTGGAAGCAGGCTCAGCAGTTCACGCTCGGCCTGCTTTTCAACGGCCTTGTACGCCTGGGTGATCTCAGGGGAATGGTATTTGATGGGCGAGGGCATGTCGCCGGTAATCACCTCGCCGCAATCGTGATACAGCGCGGCAACCACCACGGCGTTGACATCCACATTGCCCCCGAAACACCGGTTATGAATCGTGCCCAGAGCGTGGGCAATGGTGGCCACCTCCCAGCTGTGTTCCATCACGTTTTCGGTGATGACATTGCGTTTAAGCCCCCAGCGCTGCAACCAGCGGATCTTGCTGATATAGGCATAGAAGTGGCTGCGGACCGGTTCCAGCATGAAGACTCCCGAGGTGGTAATGACGAAGGACTGGCAGGGCTGTCAGCATATAGCAAATCACCCCGGACTGCCCACCCGAAAGCGCCGGCACTGACGCGCCGATGAACTTTCAGTATCCCCCTCCTGCCGCAGCGCCCTTGCCGGCAGACGGCAGGACTCGCTACACTTGCGCCGCAACGCGCAAAGCGCCACCGGCATTTCAGGACGCACACTATGACAGGCAGCGGCACACACTCTTCCTCCTCCCACAGTGCTTTGGGACGGTTTTTCAGCGGCGAAAGCATGGGGCTGGCAAAAACGTATTGGACGCTGTACATCGCGGGGGGCGTGCTGTTCTTCGTGCTGGGCAGCTATCTGGTGATGGAGCGGGACTGGGTGCTGTATTCGAGCCTGTTGTTTGCAACCGTGCTCTATTCGCTGGTGCTTTTGCTGGGCGTGAAGCGCTATTACCAGGGCAATGATCCGGGCAAGGCGCTGGCGCGCATTGCCATGCTCTTTCTGCTGCTGAACCTGACCAACGCCCTACTGACCTTCAGCTTTATCTGAACGTCCCTCTGGCCCACGCCCTGCCTGCCAGTCGGCAAGCCGGGCCTGCCACCACGCCATCCCCTTCTCTCGCGCCACCCGAATATTGCGCAGCGGAATATCCTCCGTGTGGCCATGGGCCTTCACGGCGGCCTCCACGCTGCGTTCGCGCAACAGATGAATCACCGGCCAGGGCGAGCGGTTGGTGAAATTGGCGGCATCCGTTTCCTCGCTGTCGGCAAAACAGTACTGAGGATGAAAACTGGCAAGCTGGTAGACGCCTTCCAGCGACAGCGAGGCGAGAAAATCCTGCGCCAGATCGAGCAGGTCCAGATAATCCCCAAAGTCCTGCACTGCGTTGGAAAACACCAGCAGCGTGGTTTCAACGGCGCCGTCCTCTTCCAGACGTGCCAGCTCGCTCGCAAAGGCCTGCATCAGTGCGACGGTATCGGTGTGCTCGCAGATCTCGACATGGAGTCGCCCCGTCTCCAGCTCCCGGCGTGCGAAGGGGCACAGGTTTAGCCCGATCACAGCCTCGAGGAGCCAGTCACGGGTGGCCTGCAGGACCTGGGCAGCGGGAACGGGTTCGGGCATGGTGTTTACCGGGGCTTCTTCTTGCGTTTGCTGGTGGTGGCGGCTTTACCGGAGGCCTTGAGTTTCTTGGGCCCTTTATAGGTGCCGGGACATTCCTTGATCTTGCGTGACTCGAGCCGCAGATTCAGGTAGCGCTCAATCGACGCCTTGAGATTCCATTCGTTCGGCGCAATCAGCGACACGGCAAGCCCCTGCTCACCCGCGCGTCCGGTGCGCCCGATACGATGCACATAGTCATCGCCCTTGCGCGCCATGTCGAAATTCACCACCAGATCCACGCCCTTCACGTCGAGCCCGCGCGAGGCCACATCACTCGCCAGCAACACTTTGAGCTTGCCCTCGCGAAAGGCGTTGATGGTGCTGGTGCGCACATCCTGCTTGATCTCGCCGTGCAGATAGCCCGCGGCCTGATCGTGGTAGCGCATCACGCCGCTTAAATGCGTTGCCATATCACGGGTGTTAGCAAACACCAGCGCGCGGGCGTAAGTCTCGTTCTGCAACAGCCACAAGAGCAGGCGTTCCTTGTGCTTGTTGTCGTCGGCCAGAATGTATTGCTGACGGATGGACTCATGGGCCTGTTCGCGCGCATTGTCGAGCATCACCCGTGTCGGCGCGCGCAGCACCTGACTCAGGCGGCGCACGCCGGCGGGCAGGGTGGCGGAGAGAAGCAGCGTTTGACGCTCCTGCGCGCAGGAGGCCACGATGGCCAACACATCGTCGACAAACCCCATTTCGAACAGGCGGTCTGCCTCATCCAGCACCAGCACTTCCAGATGAGAGAACAGCGTGCTGCCTTCTTTTACCAGCTCGAGCGTGCGCCCCGGCGTTGCCACCAGCAGTTCGGGATCGCGGCGCAGCAAGGCGCGTTGCACCTTGAACTCCTGCCCGCCTGTGATGACCCCCACCTTGAGTCCGGTGAATTGCGCAAGGCGTTCGGCGTCTTTGCCGATCTGCTTCGCAAGCTCCCTCGTTGGGACCAGCACCAGCGCCCGCGTGCCCTCTTTCGGTCCCTTCCGTGTGAGCAGACCCTGTAGCAGGGGCAGCAAAAAAGCAGCCGTCTTGCCGCTGCCCGTCGCGGCATTGACCAGCAGATCCTTGCCTTCCAGCGCGAGCGGAATGGCCTGCTGCTGCACGGGCGTGGGCGCTGTGAAGCCAAGGGCGTCAACGGCCTTGAGCAGGGAGGGATCGAGGGAAAAGTCGGTAAACACGGGACATCCTGGGTTGCGGTAAATGGGCGCACCTTACCACTGCGCACGCGCAATGCAATCAGAAATATCCTGCGCCTCGCCTGGCAGGTATAGTCAGCGCTTTTCCCAGCCCTCGCCGGCCTATGCCATGTTGCCCGAATACGCCCTGCTTTTTATCAGCGCCTTTGTCTCCGCGACCGTGCTGCCGTTTTACTCGGAGGCCTTGCTGTACGTGGTGCTTCAGGAGGCACCTTCTCCGGCGTTAGCGGTCCTGATTGCCACCACCGGCAATGTGCTGGGCGCCTGTGTGAACTGGTGGCTGGGGCGGGAAATCCTGCGCTTCCGGGACCGGCGCTGGTTTATGTTCAGCCCCGAACAGATGGCGCGTGCGGAACGGGGATTCGCGCGCTATGGGCTGTGGACGCTGCTGTTTTCCTGGGTGCCAGTGCTGGGAGATCCCCTGACCCTGATTGCGGGGGTGTTGCGCGTGCGCTTTGGCGTGTTTGTGCTGCTGGTGACGCTGGGCAAGGCAAGCCGGTACGGGCTTATCGCTTGGTTCGTCCTGTAACAGGCGATTTGCCTGGCTTCGCCTCGTGCAGGGTGACGCGACTGTCAGGCGCCGGAATATTGAGCCCGTGCGGGGGCGCGGGCCGATAGGGGCGCGATACATCAATGGAGGGAAACAGATCGGCGACATCCACATTGAAGACACGGCACAGGGCTTCGAGGGTTGTCAGCGTGACATTCTGATCCTGATTCTCGATGCGCATGATGGTGGACTGTGCCACGCCAATCTTGCGGGCGAACTCCCGTTGCGGAGTGTCTCCCCGCTTCTGTCTGATATAGCTTGCCAGGCGCCGACGCAGATGAACCATAAGTGGTTTATACTGGATGGCAAGAACCACATGGGGTTCAAACCCTTTTGGAAGCACCCGGGCCCCGGCCCGTTTCGCGGTTCCGGCAGGCGGCGTGCAGCCTGCCGGAACTGCCCCCTCCCGCGCTTGTCCCGTCCTGCCATCCATGCAACACTTTCGACCACTCCCGTCCCCCTATAGAAGAAGAAAACAATGAGCCACCCCCCTGACGCTGCGTCCTCCCCGTCCGCCCCTGCCATGCCCGGTGTGCTTGGCTGGATCGAGCGCACCGGGAACAAACTGCCCGACCCCGTGTTCATTTTCTTTGGCCTGATTCTGGTGCTGATTGTCATCAGCGTCCTCGCGTCGCTGGCGGGCGTATCCGCGCTGCACCCGACACAGGTCGACGCGACAGGCAATCCGCAGGTAATTGCAGCGGCGAGCCTGCTCTCGGCTGACAATATTCAACGCCTGCTGGTACAGATGCCGGCCACCTTTGCCGGGTTTTATCCCCTGGGTTTTGTGCTGCTGGTCATGCTGGGCGCGGGCGTTGCGGAACGCTCGGGCCTGTTCGCGACCGCGATGAGCGCTGCGGTGAAGAGTGCGCCCACCGCGCTGCTCACTCCGGTCGTGGCCCTCGTGGCGATGGTCGGCAATCTGGCGGCCGATGCCGCCTACGTGGTGCTGATTCCCCTCGCGGGCATCATCTTTGCCGCCGCCGGGCGACATCCTATCGCGGGCATCGCCGCCGCGTTTGCGGGCGTCTCCGGGGGCTTCTCTGCCAACGTGATGCCGGGCCAGCTTGATGCCATGCTGTTCGGCATCACGCAGGCGGGCGCGCAGACCATTGCCCCTGCCTGGACTGCGAACATTGCGGGCAACTGGTATTTCATCGCTGCCATGACCGTCGTCTTTCTGCCAGTGATCTGGTACCTCACGGACAAGGTGGTCGAACCGCGCCTGGCCCCTCTGGGCGCCGCAGCAAACAGTGCCACGGCCGGACTGGTCAAAAGCAATGGGGTCATGACCCCCGAGGAAGGCAAGGGGCTGCGCCGGGCCGGTGCGGTCAGCCTGCTGGTCGTCGGCGTATGGATTGCCCTGTGTTTTCTGCCGGGAACGCCCCTCATTAATGAAGAGGGTGGCGCGGCGCGGCTGCAACCCTTCTACTCGTCACTGGTCGCGGGCTTCTTCCTACTCTTTCTCGCGGCAGGCTGGGCCTACGGTGCCGCCACGGGCAGCGTGAAAACACACCGTGATGTGGTCCGCATGATGTCAGAGGCCATGGGAGACCTGTCCTACTATCTGGTGCTGGCGTTTGCCGCCGCGCATTTCGTGGCGATGTTCAACTGGTCGAATCTGGGATTGATTGTCGCGGTCAAGGGCGCGGGCCTGATTCAGGGCAGCGAATTGCCGATGACAGTCTTGCTGGTGCTGGTGGTGCTAATGACGGCGCTGATCAACCTGTTTATCGGCTCCGCCAGCGCCAAATGGGGCCTGCTGGCACCGGTACTGGTTCCCATGCTCATGCTGCTCGGCGTCAGTCCGGAGATGAGCACGGCGGCCTATCGGGTTGGCGATGGCGCCACCAACATCATTACCCCGCTAATGCCCTATTTCCCGCTGATCCTGATGTTCGCCCAGCGCTGGCAAAAAGAATTCGGGCTCGGCAGTCTTGCCGCCGTGATGATTCCCTATTCCGTCTGGCTGCTGATCTCCGGCACCCTGCTGGTCATTGTGTGGATGCTCTTTGGCCTTCCCCTGGGACCAGGGGCCGGCGCCAGTTACACGCTCTGATCGTTACGTGCTCTGATCAAAGTCCCCGCCAACAAAAAGGCCACCCGAGGGTGGCCTTTTTGTTGGGAACCGTGGAACCGGACTTACTGCCCGCCGCCTCCGGTGGGCTGATTCACATTCTTCCAGCTCATAGCACCGAAGAACATCTCATCCCAGCTTTGGTCTCCCCAGGGCACGGAGCGTGCCGGATCGGGGTTCGACTTGTTCTGGGTCGAGTTGTCATAGGTACCCACGGCCTCAATCCGGGTGCCGGCAGGCATCAGGATCGGCTCTTCCAGCTTGTAGGAGATCTGCCAGTTGTAGTTGTAGTTGGCGATGTTGATGAGCTGCTCCTCACGGCCATCCGGGTAGTAGGCGGTGAAGCGCATGCTCTTGCCACGGAAATGCATGTGCGGCAGGAAGGAATGCATGTAGGCATCTTCCTTCAGCGTCACGCTCTGCTTCAGCTCGAACGCAGGATCGTAAGGCGTGATGTTCGTCCAGCCCATCGGGAAGATACAGGCACACTGGCCGGACATTCTCTCGGTCGGCACCTGGTCGTCCGGGTAGAACCACAGACCAATCTCGCTGGCATCCACCGTTTCCTTGCCATTGGTGGTGTAGTGCAGTTGCAGACGCAGCTTTGACCCTACCTGCAGCAGTCCCCCGGTATTGGGCGGCTCAATGGCCGGCTCTGCACCAGGAATATAGGCGGTGATATTCGCCTGATTGGGATCGCCGCCGCCAAGGAAGCCACGACGACCGGTCGCGCCTGGAGGCACCAGATCATTCAGCGTGTGGTGTAGCACAGTCCGGTCGCCCGGGATGTATTGGCTGGCGCGCACCCAGCGGTCACGGTCCAGCTCGATAGGCACTTCGACCGTGATGTAATCCAGCACGCCAGTCGCAGGGATGTTCTGCGGAGGAACCTTGATGATCAGGTCCGGCTCGCCCAGGGCCCATTTGGTTTCCGGCCAGGTCAGGGCCGCAAGGGGATCGACATCGCCGTCTTTCTGCGCGCCGGCCTCAATCCAGTGGACCAGCTTTTGCTGGTCTTCCACGTCCAGCACGTAATCATTGCTGAAGTGGCCAACGTGCGGGTCGATCTGGCCGGGCGGCATGCGCTTGGTCATCAGCACTTCGCGAATCATGGGCGACCAACCCTGCACCATGGCGTGGCTGTCCATCGCAAAGGGAGCGATGCCGCCCTCGCGGTGACAGGTCGCGCAGTTCTGCGCCAGGATGGGGGCCACATCGCGACTGTAGGACACGCCGTTGCTGGCATGCGCCACTGTCGCCGGGTAGCTGACATCGTTGCCGTCCATCGCCACCATCGGTGTCGCAACGGCACGGCCGGCAATCACATCGCTCACCGCCTCATCCAGCGCGCTGACGGGACCGCGGTAGAGAATCTCAAAACTGCGAGGGTCGTAGAGGAAAGTTTCGCCACTCTTGTCGATGCCCATGGCCTCGGCAATGATCTGGGCGTCGTCGATCAGAATCGGCAGGCTTACGCCCAGTGCGCCGGATTCCTGTTTGACGCTGTCACGGCTCTGACCCAACGGGTTAATCAGCATGAACTCGATGCCCTGTGCATCGAACTGCTGCTGCAGCGCCTGATAGTCCGCCAGCGCCTCGCGGGTCTGGGCACTGCCGTTGACCTGCACCAGAAAGGCGATTGCCTTGTGGTCGTCGTACCAGGCCATGTGGTGAAACACCCCGTTCTGGTCCAAAAGGGAAAAATCCCCCACGCGCTCGGCCGCCATGGCGCCGGAAGCGCTCAAGGACAGGACGCCCAACATGCCCAACATTGCCTTCTTCATTGCTGTTTCCCCTCGTTCGTCGTCTGGTCGTGGTTGGCGATTCTGCGTCGCCCGCCGGGGTGGTGTTGTCCGCTTTTCTACCGGACATTCCGGAACCCTGTGCAGGCGCAACGATAGCACACCGCGACGAAAGCGGAAGCGGCAAAGCTGTTCAAAGCCTGAAAAATTGCGTTGTACAGGAATCACACAGACATAATGCAGGAACTTCAGGCCCTCGCGCCCCTACGCCCCCACACCCGACGGGTTCGGAATAGGCAACGAGCGTACGTTCGGTTACACTGCCCACCCACTGAAAAATTGCCTGCAAAGGGGAATCCCATGAAAGAAGCTGTCATCGTTGCCACCGCCAGAACGCCCATCGGCAAAGCCTATCGTGGCGCTTTCAACAACACGGACGCGCCCAGTCTCGGCGGACACGCCATCCGCAGCGCGCTGGCAAAGGCGGGCATCGACCCTGCCGAAGTCGATGATGTGATCATGGGCTGCGCCATGCAGCAGGGCAGCTCCGGCTACAACATCGGCCGCCTCGCAGGCGTCGCGGCGGGACTGCCCAGCAGCGTCTCCGGGATGAGCATGGATCGCCAATGTGCCTCGGGCATGATGGCCATCGCCACGGCCGCCAAACAGATACTGGTCGACAACATGCCCATCGTGATCGGCGGCGGACTGGAATCCATTTCCCTCGTCCAGAACGAACACCGCAATAACTATCGCGGCACCGACCCGAACGTGCTGGCACTTTCCCCCAATGCCTACATGCCCATGCTGCAAACCGCCGAAGTGGTTGCCAGCCGTTACAAGATCAGCCGTGACGTGCAGGACGCCTACAGCCTTCAGAGCCAGCAACGCACCGCTGCCGCGCAGGCGGCGGGCAAGTTCGATGACGAGATCGTGCCCATGGCCTCCGTGAAGGGCGTGATGAACAAGGACACCAAGGAGGTCAGTTTCGAGAACACGCTTCTGACCAAGGACGAGGGCAACCGCGCCGACACCAGCCTAGAGGGACTGCGCTCGCTCAAACCGGTCATCGAAGGCGGCTGCATTACCGCCGGCAATGCCAGCCAGCTGTCCGACGGCGCCTCTGCGGCCGTGTTGATGGACAGCACACTGGCCGAGAAGCGCGGTCTTGCGCCACTGGGCGCCTATCGCGGGATGGCGGTTGCCGGCTGCGACGCGGACGAGATGGGGATCGGTCCCGTCTTCGCGGTGCCCAAGCTGCTCAAGCGTTTTGGCCTGCGCATGGACGATATCGGCTTGTGGGAACTCAATGAGGCATTTGCCGTGCAGGTGTTGTACTGCCGTGACACGCTGGGCATCCCCGATGAACTCTTGAACGTGAACGGTGGCGCCATCTCGATTGGGCATCCGTACGGCATGAGCGGCGCGCGGATGGTAGGTCACGCCCTGATCGAGGGGAAGCGCCGCGGTGCGAAGTATGTCGTGTGCACCATGTGCATTGGCGGCGGCATGGGAGCAGCGGGCTTGTTCGAAGTCTACTGACGCACCCGCTCAGGTCGCAAACAGACTCTTTTCAATATCCCGGAATGCCTTGAACTCCAGGGCATTTCCGGACGGGTCGAGGAAGAACATGGTGGCTTGTTCTCCCGGCTCTCCCCTGAACCGGACATAGGGTTCAATCTCGAAGCGCACCAGCTCTTTCACCTTATCCCGCAACTGTTCCCAAGTCTCCATATCCAGCACGACCCCGAAGTGGGGCACCGGGACTCCGTGGCCATCCACATGGTTCCCGCTGTGCTGCACCTTGCCCTGCGGTCCCAGCGCCGGATTCAGATGGACCACCAGCTGATGCCCCATCAGATCGTAATCGATCCACTGCGCCGAGCTGCGTCCCTCGGCAAGCCCCAGCGTGCGGCCATAGAATTCCCGAGCCTCAGCAAGGTCACGCACCTGTATCGCAAGATGAAACGGGGTAAGACGGGCAGGACGAATCATGGGAGGCTCCGCACGGGGTTTCGGAAACAAAGGTGCCAGACGGTACCCTTAGCCACACGCGCAAGTCAATTCCCTCCCCGGGGCGCGCACTCATTGTGTGCAAGCTGTCCCCTTGCGGTGCATGGTCGCGGTGCAAAGACACTGTTGACGACACTCCCTGTCGCCATCGAAAACTAGTAACTCCATGTTTTAAAAGATATTTATAAAACTGGCCCGTTTCTTGATTATGTCTTGGCGTAGTACTCTCCAGTATCACATTTAAATCGGGCAACGATGCCTGCATTCCCTGACCGGGATGCAGGCTTTTTTTTTGGCAAATTTTCAGCAACAGACCACACATCGGAGTGCAGGACATGACGAAGGGAAAAGGCTTACACAGGACAGTCGCGCTCGCGTGCGGGCGCATGGGTTTCGCATTGGCGTGCACGGGCATCAGTCTGCAGGCCGGTCGCTGTCTTCAGGAAGAGAACGTGCGCGTGCCACTCTACGAGGCGCGCTTGGAAGGCGACACCGTGCTTGTTACGCTGGTCACCCGTAATCTCACCCGTTAAACACGAGCGCGTCCCTGCCCATGAATGTCCGTGTGACCACTGCCCTGACCACCTGTCCCTACTGTGGTGTCGGCTGCGGCGTTGAAGCCACGCTGCTGGGCGGCAGCGTTTCCGCCGTCGCGGGGGACACCCGTCACCCTGCCAACAAGGGTCGCCTGTGCGTGAAGGGCTCCACCCTGCACGACACGCTCGGGGAACAGGGACGTCTGCTGCATCCGCGTATCGGCGGCGTGCGCACTGACTGGACGACCGCACTCGACCATGTGGCGGGAAGCCTGAAAGACATCCTCGCGCGCCACGGCCCGGACTCCATCGCCTTTTACCTCTCGGGGCAATTGCTGACCGAGGACTATTATGTGGCGAACAAGCTTATGAAGGGATTTCTCGGTTCCGCCAACGTGGACACCAATTCCCGCCTGTGCATGGCCTCCGCCGTCGCCAGTTACAAGCGCGCCTTTGGGGCCGACGCGGTGCCCTGCTCCTACGAGGATCTCGAGTGCTGTGACCTGCTGGTGCTCACTGGGTCCAATGCCGCCTGGACGCACCCGATCCTGTTTCAGCGCATCACGGCGGCCAAGGCGGCCAACCCGGCTATGCGCGTGGTCGTGATTGACCCGCGCAGAACTGCCTCCTGCGAAATTGCCGACCTGCACCTGCCCGTCGCGCCCGGGGCGGATGCCTTCCTGTTCCAAGGGCTGCTGCATCACCTGCACGCGAAGGGGGCGCTCGACGAGGCCTATATTGCCCGCCACACCGAAGGTTTCGACGCGGCACTGGCCGACTGCGCCACGCTCACTCTGGACGAGACGGCAGCGCGCACCGGACTCGACAGCGCCCTGCTGCACCAATTCTTCAGCTGGTTTGCCCGCACGGAAAAGACCGTGAGCTTTTATTCCCAGGGCATCAACCAGTCGGCAACCGGGACCGACAAAGGCAATGCCATTATCAACTGCCATCTGGCGACAGGGCGTCTTGGCCGTCCGGGCATGGGGCCGTTTTCCATCACCGGACAACCCAATGCCATGGGCGGGCGAGAGGTAGGCGGGCTGGCCAACCAGCTCGCAGCCCATATGGGTTTCGAACCGGAAAGCATTGCGAAAGTACAGGCGTTCTGGAACGCTCCTCACATGGCCACTGCGCCCGGTCTGAAGGCAGTCGATCTGTTCGATGCCATCGACGACGGACGCATCAAGGCGGTGTGGATCATGGCCACCAACCCCGTCGTGAGCCTTCCGGAGGCCGAGCGTGTCCGTGCGGCATTGCGACGCTGCGAGCTGGTGATCGTGTCCGACTGCATCGAGAATACCGACACCACCGCGTGCGCCCATGTGCTGCTACCTGCCACCGGCTGGAGCGAAAAAGAGGGGACCGTCACCAATTCCGAACGGCGAATCTCGCGGCAACGCGCCTTGTTGCCCCCGGCAGGTGAGGCACGACACGACTGGTGGATTGTCAGCGAGGTGGCCAAGCGCCTCGGGTTTGTCGAGGCTTTTTCCTACACCCATCCCGCCCAGATCTTTGCGGAACATGCGGCGCTGTCGGGATACGAGAACAAGGGCAGTCGCGCCTTTGATATCAGTGCACTCGCCTCGCTCGACGAGGCAGGCTATGACGCCCTGATGCCGGTGCAGTGGCCAGTCAATGCTGCGGCTCCCACAGGCACCGCACGCCTGTTTGGCGACGGCCGCTTCTTCACGCCCACAGGCCGCGCACGTTTTGTCAGCGCCAAGGCACAGCGGCCCGTGCGTGAGGAGCACTGGGACACGCCCTTTGTGCTCAACACCGGTCGTCTGCGAGATCAATGGCACACCATGACGCGCACCGGGCGCTCTGCACGCCTGCTCGCCCACACACCGGCGCCCTTTGTGGCGCTGAATCCGCGCGATGCCCGCAGCAAGGGCATCGTGGCGGGCGATCTGTTGCGGGTGCATGCCCACACCCGCGGGCATGGCACCCAATCACTTGTCCTGCAAGCGGCAATCGATCGAGGCCTGCGCGACGGCGATGTGTTTATCCCGATCCACTGGAACGATCAGTTCGCTTCTTCGGCACGCGTGTCCGTTCTGATCGACGCGGTCACAGACCCGGTCTCGGGGCAACCGGAAAGCAAGTATGCCCACGTGGGCCTGACGCCCGTGCGCGTGAAGCGCTGGGCCGTCGTGCTGAGCCGCACGCCTGTCGACACCACCCCCTTTGCCTACTGGGTACGCACGCCAGTCAAAGGCGGTGATGTCACGCTGGTGGCACAGACAGAGGGCGACGAGAACGATGGGCGCTGGCAGGGATGGCTGGACGCGCTGGGGGCCGGACTGGAGAAGATCACCGTGGCAAATTCGGCCAGCGGCGATTACCGGGCGCTGTTGTGCGGAGAATCCCGCATCGAGAGGGCAGTGTTCGCCACCCCGGCCGCGGGCGGATTGCCGGAGCTGACGTGGCTGCAATCCCTGCTTAGCCACCGCCTCGACGAGCACTCCTGGCGCCTGTTGACGCGCCAGCCGCCGTCGGATCTGGCGGCACAACGCATCCTGTGCAGCTGTTTCCAGGTCAGCGAGGCGCGTATTCGCGAGGCCATCGAGGGCGGTGCAACCACGCCCGAGGCTCTGGGGAAAGCCCTGCGCTGCGGCACCAACTGCGGTTCCTGCATTCCCGAGCTGCAGCAGTTGATCGCGCGCACATCCTCTCCCTGACCCCTCCCTGACTTGACACGTTCACCGCCTCATGTGTCACACTACACGTATGGCACCCTTTCAGATATCCCTCATCCCCGGCCACTCCATCTTTGATCAGGTGGTGTTCGCGGCCATCAAGGCCATCCTTGGCGGTGCCCTGAAACCCGGCGAGCCCTTCCCCTCGGTGCGCACCTTGGCGAATGACCTGAAGATCCACCCCAATACCGCGCACAAGGTCGTGCAGCACATGATTCAGGAGCGCTGGCTCATCGCCAGTCCCGGCAAGGGCACCGTCGTGGCGACGCCCCCCAAGGCGCGCAGCGGAGACCGGCAGCACCTGTTAAGCCATGAGGTAGAACAGCTGGTCGTGGAGGCCCGCCGCGTCGGTGCCACGCTGGAGGAGGTCAATGCGTCCGTGCGCCAGCACTGGCATAGTCTCGACCGGTTGAGGGATGTCTCCAATGATCATTGAGACCCAGTCCCTGTGCAAACGCTATGGCCGGCATCAGGTGCTTGACCGCCTCGACCTGCAGGTCCCCGAAGGTGCCGCGTTTGCCCTGCTGGGCAGCAACGGGGCGGGCAAAAGCACCCTGATGCGCACCCTGGTCAACATCCAGAAGGCGGACAGCGGCACGGCACGGGTGCTGGGCAAGGACTCCCGCACACTGTCCCCGCAGGATTTCGCCCGCATTGGCTACGTCAGCGAGAGCCAGACCCTGCCCGAACGGCTGCGCGTGTGCGATTACTTCGCCTATCTGCGGGCGCTCTACCCGGGCTGGGACCGGGCGCTGGAGGTTCGTCTGTGCCGAGAATTCGACCTGCCGCCCGAACGCGCGTTGAGCAAGCTGTCTCACGGCATGCGCATGAAAACGGTGCTGGTGGCCGGGCTGGCCTTTCGCCCCGCGTTGCTGCTGCTGGATGAGCCGCTCAGCGGCATGGACACACTGACACGCGACGAGGTGATTGCGGGCCTGCTGGACCAGGCGCTGGAGACGACCTTGGTGATCTCCTCCCATGAGCTGGCGGAGATTGAATCCTTTTGCACCCACATCGCCTTCATGCACAAGGGGCGGCTGATCCTGCAGGAATCCATTGAGGCCCTGCAGGCGCGATTCCGGCATGTGCAGGTGATCCTGTCGGCCCAGAAGGGGCTGCCCTCGCCCTGGCCCGACGCCTGGCTCGCCCCCGCGGTGTCCGGCCATGTGCTGCAGTTCATCGACACCGGCTATCGCGACGACGCGCTGCTCTATGCGCAGCTGGTACGGCACTTCGGGGCAGTCCAGATCGAAAGCACGCCGATGGCTCTGCGCGAGATCAGCAACGTGCTGATCCGGCATTTGCGCGGCAGCACCGCGGGAGAAGAATGATGCGACGCGCAACGGTGCAGGCGGTCCTCGTGAAGGACCTGCGTAGCCTGTGGCCCCTGGTGGTGCTGACAGTGCTGCTGTTCTGCCTCGAACCGGTGCTGGACGAGCTCGAGGTCGCTGCCAGTGCCGACTTCTGGCAGCTGGTAAAGACTAACTTCGGATGGCTCAGCACGGGTGTCGGCGTTCTGTTGATGCTGAGTGTGTTGCAGCAGGACCCGGCCGACAGCCTGAGCCATGACTGGCTGACCCGTCCGATCACACGGACCGAATGGCTGCTGGCCAAGGGCGGGTTTCTGCTGCTGACGGTCTTCCTGCCCATGGGGCTCGCGCGGCTGCTCGTCGGTCTGGTCAACGGTTTTCCGCCGGGATTCGCCCTCGCCCATGCCGTTGCGATTGACACGCTTCCCGCCCTGCTGGCCCTGCCGATCCTGATGGCCATCGGCCTGCTGGTCGCCACGCTGCGCAAAGCGATCATGGTGGTGGT
Source organism: uncultured Klebsiella sp. (assembly GCA_964538025.1). Classification (GTDB taxonomy): domain Bacteria; phylum Pseudomonadota; class Gammaproteobacteria; order Pseudomonadales; family Pseudohongiellaceae; genus UBA5078. Next base: position 77,366 of record CAZICZ010000010.1, read on the forward strand.
GGGCGTCCTGATGGTCTGCATCCTGCCGGCATGGAATGTGACACAGCCGCTGTTCTCCCTGCTGGGCATCTCCCTGTCCGAAGATCTCGACGGCCTGATGTGGGTGCAGTCATTGCCGGTGATGGCCTTCGGGCTGCTGGGCACGGCCGGGGTGTTCGGCTTTCTCACCTGCCGGCGAGAGGCACGGCTGGCCAGCGCCTCTCTGGTCCTGGCCTTGATTGGGGTCTTCCTCTCGCTGTTTCCGCCCCGTGCAGTGCTTACCTGGAACAACGCGCTGGCTCTGCACCGGGCGATGCTTTCCTCGGGGGATGCGGCCACAGAGAATGCCGTGCAGTTCGACAGGGCGCTCGCCTGTTTCCCTGCCACCCCGGTCGATGGCCGCGCAGGGCGGGAGGAGGACACGGCCCTGCTGAGACAGGCAGACTGGACGGAACAGGCGCTGGCCGAGGCCGGGCCGGGGGCGCTGAGCATTACCACGGCCTTGCGCGCCCGCCCCATCGCCGTGGAATGGGCCACTCCCGTGCCGGGGGGACGTGAACGCAGCGTTCCCTGGCTGTTGCATCGTGTGCACGTGACCGCACGGCTGGAAGCCGATTCCCTGCCCGCCCCCCTGCCTCTGCTTCGTTCCGGAACGGCGCTGAACCGCTATGCGCGGATCTCGCCATCACAGACGGATTACTGGCTGCTGCCCGCGGATACCCAAAGGCTACTCGGGCAGGACCCGAGCGCCCGGTTGGTGATGGGGCTCGATGTGGGCGTTCTCGCCCCGACCAGCCATGCCTTGCCGGTGGATGGCGCCCGGCACGCGCTGGCGGGCATCGGCCTGTGCCGCGCCCGCCCCCAGCGTCAAACCAACAGCATCGAGGTGGAGTGCCACAGCGTCGGCCCGCAGCCGGCACTGGTGTCGGCGTCTCTGGCCGGGCTGCCCGACACCCGGGTGGACTCACGCTTGACGCCGCGTTATACGCCGGGGTGGCTGGAGGCTCTGGGCCGCCACCATTTCACCTTGACCCTGACGGACGCGGCGCTCGTGCCCAGCCCCGTGGTGCAGGTGATGGCCTATGATTTCCGCGGACTGGTGCATCAGGAAATCACCAACGACGGGGTGCTCGGCGGCCCCCTTTCGGAGTGCCCTCTGCCCGGCACGGACGGCGAGCCCCCGGTTGAGCGCTCCCGCTGGGCCGACCGCTCCCCCCATCAGGCGGCCTCTGTCGCCGTTGACGAGGGCGTGCGCCTGGAAGTGCTGGACTGGCGCACCCCGGCCGATGTCGACAAACCGGTGCTCCTGCTGTTGCCGGGCATGGGGGCCAGCGCGCATTCCTTTGACGAACTGGCACCGCAGCTGGCGCAGGACTATGGCGTGGTGGCCATGACGCGCCGCGGTGTCGGCGCCTCCAGCAAGCCGGCACAGGGCTATGACATTGCCCGCCTCGCGCAGGACGTTCTGCAGATTGTGGAGACCCTCGAACTGGACAACCCGGTGCTGGTCGGCCACTCGCTCGGCGGCGAGGAATTGAGTTATCTGGGCGCCCATGCGCCGCAAAAATTCGCAGGCCTGATCTATCTCGATGCCGCCTATGATCGCAGCCAGCCGCAAAAGGAAATCCGGGCCCTGCAAGCCAAACTGCCCCCGACACCGCCCCCGCGACGAGAAGAATTCCGCTCCTACGAAAGCGCGCAGGGCTATGGCGCCCGCATCGGCGTGGCACGGATGATTCCGGAAGGGGAGATTCTGGCGAGCTATGATTTTGCCACCGGCGCGAACCTGCACGTCTCGTCGCGACTGGACGCCATTGAAATGGGGTTGCAGGCGCAGGACTATGCCGCGATTGCCCTGCCCGCGCTGGCCATTTATGCCGTGCCGAGCGGCCCGCAGTCCCTGATGAAACCGTGGTACGACGCGCAAGACCCGGCATTGAGGGCCACGGTCACCGCCTTGTTCGAGGCCAGCCGCGCGCATCAGGACATGCAGATCGCGCGCTTCGAGCAGGGCATGCGTCGAGGCAGCGTGCTGCGCCTGCAGGACGCCGACCATTGGGTGTTTGTCTCCCACGGGCAGGAGGTGCTGGAGGCGATCAGGCAGTTCATGGCTGGCCGTCACTAAGGCGCTTTCTGCTGCCGCTTTGCTGCTGCTCCTTTGCTGACAAATCGCAAATGAAACGTTCAAAAAGCCCGTGGACGCGTTTGCCGGTAGTGCTAGACTCTGAAGCACTCTCAGGCCCTCTTTTGCTCGCTTCCCCGCGATCAAAGCGCCTGAGCAGCGCCAACGGAGTACCGATCCATGCGGCACCGCGCTTCCCCTCTCAGCATCGTTCTCGTGTTCGTCCTGCTGCCACTCCTGCTGTTCATCGCCTCCCGCGCCCATGCCACGGACGTCGGCCTCACCGGGCCGTGGGGCGCACAGATCACTGCCGGCACCAGCGTGCTCAGCGTCGGCAAGGTCAGCAATTACGCCACCGGCGGCACCTCCGGGTCCCTGCGGCTGGAACTGTGGGCGTTTGACACACCGTATGCGGGGGGAGCCCAGCAGGGCTACCACCTGGCCGACTATCAGATGCCCGCGCTTGCCGCGCGCAGCGAATATGCGAACGTGGTCAGCCCCAGCGTCACGACGACCCGCCCGGCCGCGGGCACCTGGTATATGGCCCTGCTGCTGACCGAGTACAACGGCAGCACCTGGATCATGCGCGCGTATCTGCTGGCCAGCAGCGGCCAATCCTATGTCTGCACTGCCAGCGCCTGCAGCACGGTGGTGGCCCCTACCTCCGTGAGCCTGGGCACCAACCGCTCGCACTTCACCTTGGGACAGTCGGACACCATGAGCCTTTCCGCGCGTATCGATGCGAGCGCCCTGGCCGGCACCCTGACGGACATCCTCATCAGCGTCAGTGCGGGAAGCCAGACCTATTACCTCGATCCGCTGCTGCAATGGAGCGCGACCGAGGTGGCGGCCGTGACACGCTTTCCCTTGAGCGATGTGATCGCACCCGACTTTTACAGCATCCCGGCGCAGCTCCTGCCCGCCGGGACCTACCGTTTCCATATCGGGCTGGCCGCCTCGGAGACGCCCGCCACCGCCCTGCGCGCCTATATCGCCGAGAGCAGCACACAGGTGGTGTACGACCAGTTCCCCACGATCACCTTTCCGCCGGTGGGCCCGTTGACGGCCACGGTTGGCGAACCCTTCGTCTTCAGCTTCGCAGGACTTCCGCGCACCGAGCCGCCCTCACAGGCATCGCTGAGCTACCACTTCCAGCTGGGCACTTTTGGCGGATTTCCGCCCGCGGGCCTCATACTCGCGCCCAACGGGACACTCAGCGGTACCCCCAAAGTGGCCAGGGACGCCGAATTTGCCGTCTGTGCCGTGGATGAATCGGGAAGCTTCGGGGGCAGCGCGCGCAGTGCCTGCCGTCAGGTCCGCATCACCGTCAGCCCGGCCGCCACGACACCGCCACCCACCAGCACCAGCAGCCTGTTTGCCAATTGGACCTGCAATGGGTCCAGCGCCTGCGCCAGCATCATGGGCGCGGCACAGGGCAGCACCGGGCTGTTCTGCTCGGTGCAGGATTGCAATGCCTGGGGGCAGAAGACGATTCCCGGGGGATATGCCTGCGCGACCACGGCGTCGGTCAGCAACCCGCGCATCGCCCAGACTTATGCCAATGGGCGCTGTGCCGTGAACGGGGTGGATTTCTGAGCGCGTCGGCTCAGTGGGTCATGGCATAGATCAGGTAGTTGATGCCAAGCTGGTAGGCGGAGTTGGCGTATCGGGTGGGGTAATAGGGGTGATAGGTGTGCTCCCAGCCATCGCCCATGTCGGAATTCCAGTTGATCAGCACCATCACCCGGCCATTGTCATCCAGAATGGCATGATTGCTGGCGACATCGATGTCTTGCTCTCCTCGCGTGTCATCGCGGCTCAGGGCAGGAATCATTTTCGGGCCGTCGAGATCGTAATAGGTGTGAAAAATCTCGTGATCGGGCTTGAGCTCGATGATTTCCCGCTCGGGAAACACCTGTGAAAACGAGCCCACAAAGGCATTCCACTGCCGCGTTCCCCAGAAATCATCAATCAACAGGAATCCCCCGCGCAGCAGGTATTCCCGCAGGTTGTGAATCTCCAGCTCGCTGAGACTGATGCCTCCCTGCTGCCCCACCTCCAGCATGTAGAGGAAGGGATAATCGTAGATGCGTTCATCGTCGAAGCGCAGCACGATCGGGTCCTGCATGACCCGCACGTTCGTCAGGCGGGAGACACCGCGCAGAAAATTCTTGTCGGCGTCGGGAAAGTCGATGGACCAGGGCGGGCCACCGTCCCCAAAGAAACCGCCGAAGCCCCCGCGAATCCCGTAATTGTCGAACTGCACCCGGACGAAATTGAATTCCCCGCCCGGATCGTAGGCAATGTCGGTATCGCTCAGCTGCGCGTGCGCGGGCAGGGAGCCCAGGAGGCTCAACAGGACAAGGGGAAGGAAACGTCGCATACAGGTTCCGCAGGGTCGGATGAAGGGCCTATTAAACTCTAACTACGCCCGCGCACTCAACCTCATTACCCGATGATCGAAGCGAAGCAGAATCGCGGGGAAATAACTGAGATCGAGCAGCAGCGCGACGACCACGATGGGCACCAGCAGCGTCGCGGCCTGCTGAAAATACAGCGTGCTGGCGGCGATCAGCACACAGGTGCCCACGGCCAGCACCGCCGTGGTAATCAGCAGCGCCGGACCGGCTCGCGTCAGCGCCCGCGCGACGGCCGCGTCCGGTGCCAGCCCCTCTTCGCGCCCACTCTGGTAGGTGCTCAACACATGCACGGTGTCATCGACCACCAGACCGATACTGATGCTGAACAGCATCATGACAAAGGGGTCAATTCGCCCTACCAACAACCCCCACACGCCAAACACCAGCACCGCGGGCAGAAGATTCGGCAGCATGCTCAGCAAGCCGTAGGTGAGACTGCGCATACCGATAACGAGAGTCAGTGTGATCAGGAGCAGACTGGCACCATAGCCCTGCAGCAGCTCCAGCGTCACCGCCTCGTCCATGCGGGCGAACAGCAGGGTATTGCTGCCGTGCAAAAGACGGGCATCGGGAAACTCGGCCGCGAACAAAGTATTGATCTGCTCGCTGATATCGAGCAACCCCTGATTGTTGCGCGTGTTGGTAAACACGTAAAAATTCATCAAGGTGAAGTCGTCATTGGCAAACGTGTCGAGACTGAAATCGCTGACTTGTGCCACCGTATAATTGAACAAAGCGTCTTCAATGAGCGCATCCGTCGCCGGAATCGCGAACGCGTCCGGGGCGTTGTCGTTGACAATCTGGTTCACGGTTTTGATGACCTCCACCAGGCTTGCGACATTGGTGACGTTCGGCACCGCGCGCACCTGCGCCGAAAACGCATCGAGTCGCTGCAGAAATGCCGGCGTTATCAGACCGAAGGGGGACGTCACCTCTATGCCATAGCGCAGCTGCGTGCCCTGCGCCATGCGGGCGCTGACCTCGGTGTAGTAATCGTGCAGCGGTGAGTCATCGCTGATAAACGCCGAGCGGTCAAAATCGGTGGTATTGCGAAAGCTCAGCCCGAAGCACACCGCCCCCAGTACGGTCACGCTCCACAGCACCGCGCGCCCGTGGCGGTGCACCAGCGCCTGACATCCCGTGAGGGTGGCGGTGATGATCGGCACGCTGCCGCTGGCCTGCCAACGCGCGACCCGGGTGACGGGCAGCATCAGCACCAGCGCGGGCAGCAGGGCGAGCGTGAGCCAGTAGGCAAAGCCGACCCCGATCGCCACCACGGTGCCAAAGGAGGAAATCGCGGGCGAGGAGGCGAGGTTCAGGCTGGCAAAGCCGGTCACGGTGGTGAGGGTGGCCAGGGTGATCGGGCGCAGGTTCAGGCGCAGGCTGCTGCGCATGGCCGCCACGGGCGACTCCCCTGCCTGCAGGTGCTGCCGGAACAGGGAAATGATGTGCACGCTGTCCGCCACGGCGATCGTGACCACCACCAGCGGTGCCATGACGGAAATGGTATTGAAGGACCATCCCGCCCTCGCCAGAGCGCCGACCGTCATCACGACGGTCATCAGCGCCACCCCCAGAATGGAGGCGCCGAGCAGCACGGAGCGGAAGCTGTAGCAGATCACCGCCGTGCACAGCAGCAGCACGAGGGGCAGCAGGTATTGCAGGTCATTGAGCATGGCATCGCGATTGGACTGCTCGTAGTGCGCCTCACTGCTCACGTGAATCGTGACCGTGGGATAACGCGCGCGCAGACTGTCGCGCAGCGCATTGACCTGGCTCACCAGCGTCGCGCCCTCCCCCGTTTCCAGTGAGTTCACCCGCAGGCGAATTCCAGCCAGCGCAAGATCCCCGGCAGGGGAGACATACGCGGCCAGAAAGGGATCGTCCATGACCCGCTCCCGCGCCTGCGCCAGCATCTGCTCGTTGAAGGGGGTGTCCGCCGTCAGCGCCCGCGGAAACAGCACCTGATCGCCGTAGGGCGACTGCCAGGCCAGCAGGGAATTCATCGAAAGCGCGCGGGGTATCTGCCGGAACTCGCGGTTCAGGTCGGCCAGCGCCAACAGGGTGTCACGCTCGAATACCGTGCCGCTGGCGGGCAGGAAGGCAAAGCTGATTTCCACAGGCGTGGGAAAAGCTTCCGACATGCGGTCGCGTTCGGCCAGATAGGGATCACTGCGGGTCAGCAACACCCCAAGGGAGGTATCGAACGCTGTGCGGGGAATGCCAGCCGCCAGCCCGAGTGTCAGCAAAAGGCACAGCGTGAACAGCACGCCGCGCCTGCCTACCAGACACTCCACCAGAGAATTGTTCACCGTGCGCACACGCGAGCGTGCCTCCTGCGGGATGCCCGCTCAGTCTTCGGCCGACGGCGCCGGCGCGGGTGCCGCCTCCCGGTGCAGCGAGATCACCGGAATAAAGAGGCTGATCAGAAAGCCGAGGCACACAATCCACAGACTGGTGGCAAACATCGCGGTAATGGCATTGGAGAAAGCCAGGCGAATGCCGGACTCCACACTGGCGACCGTCTGATCGATGCGCGCCGTCATCAGGCTGCGAATGAGGGCAATGCGCTGGGCAATCGTCGCGGCGGGCAGGGCCTCGGACGCATTGTGGGGCAACTGCTCCTTCATGTCGGCGGGCACCATCGGGTTGGCCTGCACGCGCGCAATCGCGGCCTCATCGCCCGCATAAGCGTCCTCCAGGGTGTGCAGCATGGTGTCAAAGTCCGCCTCGATGCGGGAGCGCAGCGCACCTGGGTTCATGGCGCTGGACTGGGCCTGACTCAGGTTGAACGCAGGGCCCTCACCAGACGCATTCGCCATCAGCGGCACCTGCTTGGGCAGCTCGTCCGTCAGGTTCAGTGTCAGCAAGGTGCCGAAGATGGCAACGCCGACCGTGTTGCCGATCTGACGGAAGAATTGGGTGGAACTGGTGGCCACGCCGATCTGCGAGGGCGGAAACGCGCTTTGCACCACCAGATTGATCAGGCTCTGGGAGGGTCCGAGGCCAAGGCCTACCACCACCATGCGCCAGGTCAGATCGAACATCGTCGTCTCGGGACCGACACCCGTCAGCAGCAGCACGCCCACCACCAGGATGGCCGCCCCGCCCACGAGATAGGGTTTGTAGTGACCACTGCGTGAGACCATGCGGCCGCTCACGATGCTGCCCGTCATCAGGCCCACCATGAGTGGAAACATGGAGAAGCCACTGTTGGTGGCATTGACCCCGAGCACCACCTGCATGAACAGGGGCATGAACATCATTACGCCGAGGAAGGCCATGCCGATCACAAAGGAGGTCAGGTTGGTCATCACGAACACGCGATTCTGGAACAGGCTGAGCGGCATGATGGCCTCTTTGGCGCGCGCCTCCACCAGCACAAAGGCGACAGCGGACACCAGGCTCAGGCCGAACATGGCAAGCAGGGTGGGCGAGGACCAGGCATAGCGGCTGCCCCCCCAGGTCAGGGCCAGCAGGAAGGGAACAAAGACGACGAGCAGCAGCACCGCCCCCAGATAATCGATGTTGCCGCGATTGCCATGATTCAGGGAGGGGGTCTTGAAGGCCACCATGGCCAGCGCGACGAAGCCCAGCGGCACGTTGGCATAGAACACCCATCGCCAGCCGGCGATCTCGTGCCCGAACAGGGTCACGGTCGCGAAGTCTGTCAGAAAGCCGCCGAGAGCAGGTCCCACGATGCTCGCTACCCCGAAGATGGCACCGAACAGGCCCATGAATTTGGCGCGCTGCATCGGCGGGTAGATGTCGGCAATGATGCCAATGGCGCTGGTGAACAGCGCGGCGCCACCGACGCCTTTCACGGCGCGGAATATGATCAGCTGATGCATCCCGTCGCCCAGCAAGGGCAGCGTGCCGAACTCACCGCTGATGCCGCAGAGCATGGAGCCGAGCAGGAAGATGCTGGTGCCGATCAACAGGATGCGCTTGCGGCCGTACATGTCGCCAAGCTTGCCGTAAATGGGCACCAGCACGGTCGAGGCCAGCATGTAGGCGGTGGTGACCCACGCATACAGTTCGATGCCGTTGAGTTCAGACACAATGCGGGGCATCGCCGTGGAAAGAATGGTCATGTCGAGTGCGGCGAGCAGAAACACGATCAGCAAAGCGATCAACGTGGCCTTCTTGTCCTTTTCGGATATGCTCTGGCCATTGGTAAGTGTAGTCACAGGTGTCCCCTTTGGACGGAAGGCAAATGCCGGCCCACACGAGAGGGCCACCCCGGTGTCTGCGATCCTCCGGGAGCACAGGCGCCGACATGCTACGCCTGCCCGGGCAGTCAGACAATCTCCTGTGCGAACAAACGTTCGTTTGCCTTTTGAGGACATCACCATCGACAACGCGCTGATGCAGTGGCTGCAGAGCCATCCGGAATACGCCCTGCTGATGATTCCCGTGATCGCCTTCGCCGAGGCCTGCGTGGGCATCGGGTTATTCGTCTCGGGCATCATTCTGTTCGCCGTATCCACCCTGTTGGTTGACCAGGGCATTCTCGGTCTGTGGCAGATCGCGCCCCTGGCCTTTCTGGGGGCTTTGGTGGGGGACCATCTCAGCTTTTTTCTGGGGCGAAGAGCCGGGCCTCACTTCCACCAATGGCGCATCGCGCGGCGCTATCGGCTGAAACTCGCGCGCGGTGAGGCGCTGGTGGTGCGCTACGGGGGCAATGCCATTTTTCTCGGGCGGTTCATTCCCGCAATCCGCTCTCTGCTGCCCGCGATGCTCGGCCTGAGCCGTTACAATCCCCTGCGGTTTTCCCTGCTGGATCTTGCGGCCTGTTTCCTCTGGTCGCTAGCCCTGATCGGCCTTGTCGCGCTGAGTGCACGCTGGGTCTAGTCACAAAGGTGCCAGTCGGCACGTTTCACAAAACTCCTCCGTCTGCGCCGCGTGTGAACCGCGCGGGCGGGCGCCCAGGCCCGCTGTCTTGATTCACAGGAAGTGATGGGCTAATGTCCCGGTCAGTGTGGCAAGAAGAACTCGAAGCCAGTACGGACATGGGCCTCGCGCCGTCGTAGTACGCCATCACAACGGCTGATAACACACATCATCCCCACTAATTATTTTAAGAATCGCTGCCATGAGTAACGCCTGGAAATTCCTGCGCCTGTTGCGCACTCTCACGCCCCTGCTGGGGCTTTGGATGTTGGCCGTGAGCATGCCTGTGCGTGCGCAGGAGCCCATCCGCATTGCCTTCATTGATCCCCAGTCCGGCACCTTCGCGGCCACTGGCGAATCGGGTTATCTGCAACTGCAGTTTGCGGCGGATTATTTTTACAACGACAAGGGCGGCATTCTCGGCGGGCGCCCATTAGAGGTCATCGCCCTGGACAACCGCGGCGGGGTGGCAGAGTCCCAGCAGCAGTTGCGACGCGCCATCAGCGAAGGCATCCACTTCGTTTTCTCTGGCAATGGCTCGGCCGTCGCCAGCGCCCTGAGCACGGCGATCGAACGACACAACCGCCGCAATCCCGACCAGCGCGTGCTGTTTCTCAACTACGCCGCCGTGGACCCGGCGCTGACCGGGGCCGAATGCAGCTTCTGGCATTTCCGCTTCGATGCCGATTCCGACATGAAGATGGAGGTCATGACCAGCCACATTGCAGCCAACCCTGACATTCACCGCGTCTACATCATCGGGCAGGACTACTCCTTCGGCACCGCGGTGGGCGATGCCGCGATCCGCATGCTCAAGGCCAAGCGTCCCGATATCGAGATCGTGGGGAATGAACTGCACCCCATCGGGCAGGTGAAGGACTTTACGCCCTATGTGACCAAGATCGTGTCCTCGGGAGCCGATGCAGTCATCACCGGCAACTGGGGGGCGGACATGGTGGCGCTGGGCCGCAGCATCATCGATGCCGGACTGGACGTGCCCATCTACACCTTCTATGCCGCCTATGACGGCATTACTGCCACGCTCGGCGAGGCGGGCAAAAACCGGATTCGCCTGGTACACAACGATTTCGCCAACCCCGTCACCGAGGACGAGCGCATCGCCTTCACCCGTGCTTTCAAGGCCAAGTTCCCGCACAAGGACGTCACCCAGCCGCGCATCGCCACAGCCCTGAAGATGCTGGTGACCGCCATGGAACAGACCGGCAGCACCGACCCCTTCGCCATCGCCACGGCAATGGAAGACATGCGGATCGTGAACATGACCGGGGAGGAGGTCTGGATGCGCGCGTCCGATCATCAGGCGTTCCAGTCCCTGAACATCTCGGTCCACACCAACGAAAATGTCGTGTTTGATGCCGACAATTCCGGCTTTGGTCTGGTGACCGAATTCACCGTCCCGGTCGAAGAGACCATCACCGAGAACGCGTGCACCATGACGCGTCCTGACCAGTGATCGGCACACAGGCGCTGCGCGATGTTTGAGGTGCTGATCTTTGCCACGCTCAATGGGCTGGTGACCGGGCTGCTGTTGTTCATGCTCGCCAGCGGTCTCACGCTGATCTTCAGCATGATGGGCGTGCTCAACTTTGCCCACGCCAGCTTTTACATGCTCGGCGCCTACTTCGCCTATTCCATCAGCCTGGTCACCGGCTTCTGGCCGGCCCTGGTGCTTGCCCCCGTGCTGGTGGGCGTGCTGGGGGCACTGGTCGAACGTTACGGGCTGCGCCGGGTGCATCAGTCAGGGCATGTGGCCGAGCTTGTGTTCACCTTCGGCCTGGCGTTTCTAATTGAGGAGGCCGTGCAGTTTTTCTGGGGCCGTGCCACGCGGGATTACCGCTCACCCGAGATTCTGGACTTTGCCCTGTTCACCCTGTTCGGCCAGAACTTTCCCGCCTACAAGGCCTTCATGATTTTCATTTCAGTCTCGATCTTTATCGGCCTGTACTGGGTGCTCACACGGACCCGCATCGGCATCATCATTCAAGCGGCGATCACGCATCCGCACACTGTCGCCAATCTGGGCCACAACGTGCCGCTGATTTTCATGCTCGTGTTCGGCGTCGGGTCTGGCCTCGCCGGGCTGGCGGGGGTGATCGCCGGGCCGGTGCTCACGACTTTCCCCGGCATGGCGGCGGTGCTGGGCAGCATCGTGTTTGTCATCGTGGTGATCGGCGGGCTTGGCTCGCTGTTCGGTGCGCTGGTGGCCTCGCTGCTGATCGGCATACTGCAGTCCTATGCCATCGCCGCGGACGTCGGGATGCCGGACCTGCTGGCCTGGCTGGGCGTCGAGTTTCCGCGCGATCACGTGCTGCGCGATCTCTGGCGCCTCAACCTGCCGCAGGTGGCACCGGTGCTGCCCTTCTTGCTGCTCGTGCTGGTGCTGATCTTCCGGCCCTCCGGCCTGTTTGGTAAGCGGGAGAGCTGAGCATGGGACGAGTGCTGATCTGGGGAGGCTTTGCCGGGGCGCTGCTGATTCTGCCGCAGCTGTTCTCCTCGGTGCTGGCCATTTCCATCCTGAACCAGATGGCCATCGCGATTGTGTTTGCCCTCAGTTACAACATGCTGCTGGGACAGGGGGGCATGCTGTCCTTCGGCCATGCCGTGTATTTTGGACTGGGCGGTTTTATGGCGGTGCATGCGATGCTGGGCATTGAGACCGGCGCGCTGAACCTGTCCATCACGCTGATCCCGCTGGTGGGCGGACTCTTTGGGCTGCTGGCCGCGGTGTTCATCGGCAGCTTTTCCACGCACAAGGCCGGCACCGTGTTTGCGATGATCTCGCTGGGGGTGGGGGAACTGGTTGCAGCGCTCTCCCTGATCCTGGTGTCTTTCTTTGGCGGCGAGGCCGGCGTGAGCGCGGATCGCACCTACGGACCGCCGTTCCTCGGCATCGACTTTGCGCAGGACCTGCACGTCTACTATCTGGCTGCCGCGTGGATGTTCGCCTCCACACTGTGCATGTATCTGTTCACGCAGACGCCGGCGGGGCGCATGGCCAATGCCGTGCGGGACAACCCCGAGCGCGCTGCGTTTATCGGCTACAGCGCGCGGCGCGTGCGCCTGATCTCCTTCATCATTGCCGGCTTTTTTGCCGGCATTGCGGGTGGCCTGTTCGCAGTGAACTACGAAATCCTGACCGAACAGAACCTCAACGCGGTGACTTCCGGCAATGTGCTGCTGATGGCCTATATCGGCGGGCTGGGCTTTTTCATCGGCCCCATCGTTGGCGCCGTCGCACTCACCCTGATGAACTCCGTCATCAGCCATTACACCGACCTGTGGCTGCTCTATCTGGGCATCCTGTTTGTGCTGACGGTGATGTTTCTGCCGCGCGGGCTGACCGGTTTCCTGATGATGCACCGCACCCCCTGGCATCTGGGACGACTGCATCTGCTGGGCAAACCCTATGCGATGACGGCCGTGCCCGCCGCTCTGCTGATTCTCGGGCTGCTGGCAACGGTGGAGATGGCCCATCGCGCCGAGCCGGGACTGGTGTTTCTGGGCATTCCGCTTTCCCGCGACAGCCTGGTGAGCTGGGCGGGGCTGCTGCTGACCGTCACACTGGCCACCCTGTGGCTGCGCCGCACCCTGCCCGCACTGCGCGATGCCTGGGCCGCCGCGACCCGTCCCGAGAAGGGGCCGCGCGCATGAGCCTGTTGCAACTCAAGGGTCTCTCCAAGCAGTTCGGCAACACGCCGATCATTCGCGATGTCAGTCTCAGCATCACGCAGGGAGAGCGGCACGCCATCATCGGGCCCAATGGGGCCGGCAAGTCCACCCTGTTTCACCTGATCAGCGGCCGCTACCGCGTCAGCGCGGGCGAAATCCTGTTCAGGGGGCAGCCCATCCACAACCGGGAACCCAACGAGATTACCCGTCTCGGGCTGGCCCGCAGTTTTCAGGTCACCAATATCTTCCCGTTGCTCAGCGTGTTCGAGAACCTGCGGTGTGCACTGCTGTGGCCGATGGGATACCGCTATTCCTGCTGGCATCTGCTTGGCCGTGCAGCGCAGCTCAACGCACGCACCGAGGCACTGCTGGAGGAGATCGGCCTGTTCGACCGCCGCCACCTCCCCGCGGGCGAACTGGCCTACGCGGAGCAGCGCGCGCTGGAGCTGGGGCTGGCCATTGCCAGCGGCGCCGACATGATTCTGCTCGATGAGCCCGTGGCGGGCATGAGCCACAGCGAGGCGCGCAAGGCCGTCGAGCTGATTCGCCGCGTCACCGAGGGCAAGACGCTGGTGATGGTGGAGCATGACATGGGCATCGTGTTCGATCTCGCCGACCGCATCACCGTGCTGGTGTACGGCGAGGTGATCGCCTCCGACACGCCCGAGGCCATTCGCGCCAATCCGCGCGTGCAGGAGGCCTATCTGGGCACGCTGGAGAGCGAGGAGTAACAGGATGCTTGAGGTACGCGATCTCAATGCCTGGTATGGCAAGAGTCACATTCTGCGCGGCGTGCACTTTCATGTCGCCCATGGGGAGATCGTCAGCCTGCTCGGCCGCAACGGCGTCGGTCGCTCGACTACGGTGAAGGCCATTATGGGCGAGGTGCCCCCTAGCGGCAGCATCCTGTTCAAAGGGGAGCAGATTGCCGGCAAAAAGAATTTCGAAATCGCCATGCGGGGGATCGGCTATGTGCCCGAGAACCGCGACATTTTCCCCAGCCTGAGCGTGCGTCAGAACCTGTTGCTGGGGATCAAGCGCGGGCAGCGTCCGGGGCGCTGGACCCTGGAGGAAATGTTCCGTCTGTTTCCTCATCTCGCCGATCGCGCCGACGTCCCCGGGGGCGTGCTCAGCGGAGGAGAACAGCAGATGCTCTGCATGTGCCGCACGCTGATGGGAGACCCGGATCTGATCATGATTGACGAGCCGACCGAGGGCCTCGCCCCCAAGGTCGTGGAACAGGTCGGCAGCCTCTTGCAGGAGATCGCCAGTCGGGGCGTTTCGATTCTGCTGGTGGAACAAAAGCTGACCATCGCCCTGCGCATCTCGCAGCGCCTCTACGTCATGGGACACGGCCAGATCGTGTACGAAGGAACCCCTGCCAGCCTGCGGGCCGCAGACGATGTACGCCGCGAGTGGCTCGAAGTGTAAGCAAGGGCTTACGCGTGTGAACGCGATCCCAAAACGCGGTTGAAGAGCGGCGCGACCGGGTGGTCGGCCCGCGCCAAACCGGGTAAAGTACGGCTCACTTTCGCCCCCCTGCTCCCTCGGGAGCACGGCATAACAACAAGAATCCAGCAACGCGAAGTGCGGTGATCTGTCCGCTTCCCCGGGGAATTTCGGCACGCCGGGACCGTTCATCTCTGGTTCATGGTGAGCGCAGCACACTGCACGAGCCGGCAGCACACGCGCGCGTTGCCCTACGCCGCTCCAGCGCACCAAGACAACACAACAGGAACCCTGACAAACGCATGACCGTGATACGACTGACAAGCCTGTGCCTGTGCCTGCTCCTGCAGAGCGTGCTGACGCCCGTCGCACAGGCCTGGGATGCCACCTCTCATCGCCTGAGCGCCTATGTGGCCTGGGACGCCATGCTGCCCGCGGAGCGCGATCGCGTCATGCACACCCTCGAAAAACACCCGCGCTTTGAACAGGACTTTCTCGAACAGATGCCGGCCAATGTGATGGTGGGGGATGAGCAGACCCGCCAGCGCTGGCTGTTCGGGCAGGCTGCCGTGTGGCCCGACCTCGCACGCGCCTTCAATGGCGATGAGCTGACCCGCTACCACCGAGCCAACTGGCACTGGATTGACGGGGCCTGGATTCGCGGCAGTCTGCTGCAGGGCAATGTCTATGTTGGCGCCGACATCCTGCCGAGCATTCACGGCGAGGCGCAGGGGGAGATTACCCATGAGCGCGATGCCGGCAATATCGTGCAGGCGCTGGAATTCAATCTCTCGGTGCTTGAAAACCAGGCCAGCAATGAGACGGCACGGGCCGTGGCGCTGTGCTGGGTGCTGCATCTGATCGGGGATATCCACCAGCCGTTGCACTCCGGCGCCCTGATTTCCTCCGGCCTGTTCCCCCGCGGCGACCGCGGCGGCAACGGCATCCCCACCCGCTTGGGCTCCCTGCATTCCACCTGGGACGAGGCGCTGCGCAACCAGCCCTTCGATGACACGCTGCGGCGCATGGAATCCACACTGCAGATCACCCCGCTGGCCGAGGTGTCTCTGCGCATCGATGACTGGCTGCAGGAGAGCCGCCAGATCATGCAGGAGTTCGTCTACCCGGACGAAGTGAAGGCCGCCGTTCTGCGCAGCGAACGACGACGGACAGCTCTGCCGAGCTTCGCACTGGATGAAGATTACGCCGGCAATATGCAAGCGATTTCCGAGGACCGGGTGACCCTGTCGGGCATCCGGCTTTACCTCGTGCTGCGGGAGCTGCTGCGCCGCGAGTAAGGGCGGTCAGCAACGTTGTGCCCCACCGGAAATTTTCGGACAATACGGGCCGATTCCCGACTGACGACAGCGGCCCCCGATCGCGCCGCCCCACACACAGTGAGACACCATGAGCCCAGCCATCGCCGATACCCCCGCCCTCATTCGCTACCGCCGCATTGCCTGGATTACCCTCGCGGCCGTGTATTTCCTGATTCTGGTTGGCGCCAGCGTGCGGGCCTCCGGCGCGGGGATGGGATGTCCGGACTGGCCGACCTGTTTTGGCAGCTGGATTCCCCCCACCCACGAGTCGCAACTTCCGGCCAACTATCAGGAAATCTATGCCGATCTGGGGTATGCCGACACAGCCTTCAACCCGCTGAAAACCTGGACGGAATACCTCAACCGTCTGACGGGCGTCACCATCGGCTTCCTGATTCTGCTCACGGCGTGGCGTTCCTGGTCAGTGCGCGCGCACGATGGTGCGATCGCGACGGCCTCCATCGCCGCCTTTCTGATGGTCGGATTCCAGGGCTGGCTCGGCTCTCAGGTGGTGGCCTCCAACCTCATGCCCGGCATGATCACGCTGCACATGCTGATGGCGCTGGCGATTGTCGGCACGCTGCTGTTTGCGCTGGCGCGGGCGCGCCGCGGGATCATGGCGGCGGAGTCCCTCGAGGGCATTGACCCGACTTTCCGCCGCTGGCTCGGCGTGGTGTTGGTGCTGTCGGTCCTGCAAATCACGATGGGGACCCAGGTGCGGGAAATGATCGACTACCTGAACCATACGGAAGGGGCCGAGCGCGCCTCCTGGGTGGAGGCTTTGCCCTGGGTGTTCTACGTGCACCGCAGCTTTTCCGCCGTGGTGCTGTTCTGCAATCTGTGGATGACGGTGCTGCTGGTGCGCTCGCTGGGGCTGGGGCACACGCTCACGCGGCTCGCGGTGCTCATGCTGGTGGTCATCGGGGTGTCGATTGTCTCCGGCGCCACCCTCGGCCATCTCGGTATGCCGGCCTTTGTCCAGCCGCTACATCTGGTAGGCGCCTCCCTGCTCTTCGGGCTGCAGTTCCTCATCTGGATGAGTTACCGCCATGCTCGCGCCGCCCAGGAAGCCCTGAGCTCCGCCTGAGCGCTCAGTGCGTCGCGTGCTCGTCGCCCCCTTCAAACAGCAGGGCGAGTTCTCCGGGACCAAAGTTGTACTCCGTGCCGCAGAACTCGCAGCTGATCTCCACACCACCCCGCTCCGCGATGATCTCCTCGATCTCCTGCCGGCCCATGGCCGAGAGCGCGCGGGCCGTCCGTTCCCGCGAACAACTGCAGGCGAAGCGCAGCGCACGCGGGGGGAATACCCGCAACGGTTCCTGATGGTATAGCCGGTGCAGGATATCGGCATTGGAAAGCTGCAAGAGCTCTTCGTCCGTGATGGTGCGGGCCAGGGTGGCACAATGCTCCCAATGGGCGCGGCGGGCGTCCGGGTCCTTTTCCACCTGGGCAGGCAACTGCTGCAGCATCAGGCCCACCACCGACTCGCGGTCGCCGGCAAAATAGAAGACGCTGCCCAGTTGTTCCGACTGCGTGAAATACGCTTGCAGGCATTGGGCAAGTGACTCTCCCTCCAGCGCCACGATGCCCTGATAGGGCTCTCCCTTGCGTGTGTCGATGGTGATCACCAGTGTGCCGTTTGTCAGCAAGGCATCGAAGCGATCGCTGACAGGGGGCTGCGCATAACGCGCAATGCCGCGCAGTTCCCCGGCACTGCTGCACTCGCCCATGATGACCGCGATTTCGCCCTCCGAACGCGCCTGAATGACCAGTCGGCCATCGAACTTGATCGTGGTCGACAGCAGCGCACTGGCGGCCAGAAACTGGCCGAGCAGCGCACTGACAGCGTCCGGATAGCCCTTGCCCTGCACACACTGCTGGACGCTTGTGTGCAGGCGGACGATCTCGCCGCGAATGTCGGTGTTGTCGAAGATGAAACGCTGACTGGCGTCAGCCTTGGGCGATGTGAGCGGCATGGGGTCTACTTTCCTGTGCGAAGGCGCAGCGCTGCCGCTGCGCGAGAAGGGCGTATTGTACAACATTGGCCACCATTGCCCGGCCTCCGTTGCGGGCGAGGCTCATGAGGGACTCCGGATGAAACTGCACCGCCAGCAAGGGCAGGTCCCGGTGTTCCACCGCCATGACCACCCCGTCGTCCGTGTGAGCCGTTACCCGCAGGCACGCCGGCACGTGCTGCGCGTGCAGCGAATGGTAGCGCCCCACAACGAGCTGCTCGGGCAGGCCGGCAAACACCACGCCTCCCTGATGCCGGATGGTGGATGGCTTGCCGTGCATCGGCGTGTCGAGCAGCCCCAGCGTGCCGCCGAAATGGCGAACGATGCCCTGCAGACCGAGGCAGACACCGAACACGGGCATTTGCCGCGACATGCACAGCGACAGCGTCCGCTCCATCGCAAAGTCCTCCGGGCGTCCGGGGCCGGGCGAGAGAATCACCAGATCGAAATCCTCGCGGGCCAGACGTGCCTGCGCCAGAGGCGGGCGCAGGGTGACAAGCTGCACGCCATGTTCGCGGAAATAACTGCCGAGGTTGTGCACGAAGGAGTCCTGGTGATCCACCATCAAGACCTTGAGCGCGCTCGCCCCCTCTATTGTCGGCACGCTGTGCTGCGGCGTCACGGGCAATGCCTCGGCACGAATGGCCGCTAGCATGGCGCTGGCCTTCAGACGTGTCTCGGCCTCTTCCTCGTCCGGGTCCGAGTCCAGCAGCAAGGTAGCCCCCACACGCACCTGCGCCATGCCGTCCTTGATGCGGGCCGCGCGCAGGGTCAGCCCCGTGTTCAGATCGCCGTTGAACCCCACCATGCCGATCGCGCCCCCGTACCACAGGCGCGGGGCCTTTTCGTGCTCTTCGATAAATTGCATGGCGGCCTTTTTCGGCGCACCCGTCACCGTGACTGCCCATGTGTGGCTGAGAAACGCATCCAGTGCGTCGAAGGAGGGTGCCAGCTCGCCCTCAACGTGATCGACGGTGTGAATCAGCCGGGCGTACAGCTCCACCTGACGACGGCCAATGATCCGCACGCTGCCGGGCACGCAGACGCGGGACTTGTCGTTGCGGTCCACGTCGGTGCACATGGAAAGCTCCGCCTCGTCCTTCTGTGAATTGAGCAGGCGGCGAATCTGCTGCGCATCTTCCAGCGCGTCACTGCCACGGGCAATGGTGCCGGAGATGGGGCAGGTCTCCACTCGCCGACCCTGTACCCGCACGTACATCTCGGGCGAGGCCGCGAGCAGGAATTCGCCCTCGCCAAGATTCATCAGCGTGCCATAGGGGGCCGGATTGCGCGCCTGCAGGCGGGCAAAGATGTTGGCAGGGCTGTCGCGGCAGGGTTCGTGGAAGACCTGGCCCGGCACCACCTCGAACAGGTCGCCGCGCCGGAAAGACGCAATGGCCTGACGCACGATGGCGGCATACTCCCCGGTGGCATGATCACAGAAGGCGGTCGCGTTATCGGGCAATGCGAACGGGGCTGGCACACCGCTGCGCCGCAATCCCCCGGTAGTTTCCCGAGGGACGTCGCTGTCGCTGTCGCTGTGCTGCGCCGAGCGGCAGACAAAGTCATAGCACAGGTGCTGCGCGCTGCCGTTCAGGTGATCGCGCACGATCAGTTCATCGGGAAGATACAGCACCATGTCGCGCGTCAGGGGATCGCGCCGTTGCGCTCGCGTCACGTCTTCAAATTGGAACGCAAGGTCATAACCGAACGCACCATAAAGACCGAGGTGCGCGTCTTCATCGCTGCGAAAATGCGCGACGAGCGCACGGATGACACTGAACACACTCGGCTGGCGACTGCGCTCCTCCTCGCTCACGGCGTCGCCCGGGGCCGGCACCTGCACGCAGAGGCGGGTCGCCGTGTGTGTCCCCAGCACAATGTCACGCTGCCCGTGCAGGGCACGCAGACACTCCGGGAGCAGCACGCCGCCGCGGGCATTGAGCGCCTCAATCTCGACAGTGCGCCCGCGGGCGGTCACCACCAGAGGCGGATTGACAAAGCCGATATCCCAGCGCTGGTAGCGCCCGGGGTATTCAAAGGACGAGCTGAGCAGCACGCCGCGCGCTGTATCAAGCCGCTCCCGCACAGAGGCAATCGCCTGTTCTGGGTGAACGGGACGAGTGCAGCGCGCAACGCGCACGCCTCCCGCCGTCAGATAGCGGTGGTGGGACTCCCGCACTGCGGAGTCTGTGTGGGGATGTATCGTCATGGTCTCGCCCTCTTTCGCTGATGGAATCAGGGCTTGCCGGGGCGGAGGACTCTGTCAGAAGGAAGGCTTAGCGTGTCTGCGAAGGGTCACCCGATACCCGGGTGGCCCTGACTGAATTTAAGAATACACAGTCTGGCAACCCGAAATGTCGGGCCACCAAAAGGAAGTCTTGCACTGATGAATCTGGATGGAGGTATTCATAGGGCGGCGATGATCCTGCCGGAAGGCGTTGTTTGTCAAGTCGCCATGACTCCTTTACTCTTTAGCCACTTTTTTTGTGAGTGATTTCTCCATGATGTCGATGTCTTCCCGTTCCCTGCTGTTGTTCCTGTGCTGCCTGTCTGTGACACAGGTGGCCGCCCAATCTCCCGACTGGGTCATGCCACGCACCGAATACGGCCATCCTGACCTGCAGGGGATGTGGGGCAACCAGACGCAGACGCCGATGGAGCGGCCTGCCGAGCTGGGCGATCGCCTGACCTACACCGAATCCGAGGCCCTCGCTCTGGAACAGGCCCTGGTAGCAAGCGAGCGCGCGAAGGAAGCCCCCTTGGACCCCACGCGGGGAGCCCCGCCAGCAGGCGCCCGTATCGGGCAGGAGGCAGAAGCGGACTATTCCGATGTCGGCATCGGCTTCACGCGCATCAACGGGGAATTTCGCACCTCTTTGGTGATCGACCCGTCCGACGGGCGTTTTCCCTTCGTTGAGAACGGGCGACAGAAGGACTTCATCGGTCAGTGGCTGGCCAAGGGGTATGGGGAGTTTGACGGTCCCGAGCTGCGCAACATCGGCGAGCGCTGCCTCGCTGCCATCGGCACCATGCCTCCCATGGTGCTGCTGCCCTATAACTCCAACGCCCAGATCGTCCAGACGCGGGATTACGTGATGATTCTGGGTGAAATGGTCAACGATGCGCGCATCATTCGGCTGGACGGTGAGCATCGCGACGAACAGGGTCCCTACTGGTTCGGCGATTCCGTCGGCCACTGGGAAGGCGACACCCTGGTCGTGCATACCGCCCATTTCCGCGCCGAGAATTCCAATCGCCGCGTGGTGTCCTCTGCAAAGCTCGAGGTGGACGAAGCCTTCACCCGCGTCAGCGACACTGAAATCCTGTACCGCTACACCGTGACGGACCCGGAGATCTACACACAGCCGTATACCGTGGAAATGATGCTTCACCATCTTGCCCCGGGGGAGCGCATGTACGAGTTTGCCTGTCACGAAGGCAATTACTCCATGGAACTGATGCTGCGCGGCGCACGGCAGCAGGAGCGCGATGCTGCCGGCGCGGCAGCCCCCTGACGCCCCTTCCCTGCCGTTGGTCCCGCCCCGCCATCGCCCCCGTTCTTCGTCGATTGAGATTCGCGGGGGAGTGTGATTATATCCGCGCGACCGAACCATTATTGCAGACCAGAACAGGCTTCTAAGGGGGAAACATGTTCCATAAAAATAGTCAGTGGATGCGCCTAGCAACGGGAGTGTTGCTGTCGCTGTTGTTCAGTAGCGTCAGTCTCGCGGCCGAGCGCGACCTCGCACCGGTAGCGCCCGAAGACGTGGGCATGAGCAGCGAAAAAATCGCTGCCTTCAATGCCGGAATGCACGAGGAAGTGGACAAGGGCAACCTCGCCGGCATCGTGACCCTGGTGGCGCGTCACGGCAAGCTCGTGCAGCAGGATGTCTACGGGTATCAGGACCTGGAAAACAAGGTCCCCATGGCACAGGACACCATCTTCCGCATTTTCTCCATGACCAAACCCATCACCGGTGTGGCGATGATGATGCTCTTCGAAGAGGGCAAGTTCACGCTCGATGATCCGGTGGAAAAGTTCATTCCAGAATTCACCAATCTTCAGGTCTTCAAGGAAGAGGGGGCCAACGGAGAGATCATCACCGAGGCTCCCGCTCACAAAATGACCATGCGCGAGCTGATGAGCCATACTGGCGGCCTTACCTATGGTCCCTTCTCGCGCTCTCCCGTCGACACGCTCTACAACCAGGCGAATGTGCTCGACCGCAATTCCACGCTCAAGGACATGATCGGCAAGCTGGCCAACATTCCCCTGCGTCGACAGCCGGGCAGCTTGTGGCAGTACAGCGTGTCGGTGGATGTGCAGGGCTATCTGGTCGAGGTCCTCTCGGGCAAACCCTTTGACATGTTCCTGCAGGAGCGGCTGTTTGCCCCGCTGGGCATGACTGACACCCGTTTCTATGTCGGCCGCGACAAGGCCTCCCGCTTCTCCCGGGAATACACCTCCGGCCCCAATGGCATCAGCAGTCCTGAAAACGGCGAGTTCATCGACCCGGTGCCTTTCTTCTCGGGTGGCGGGGGGCTGACCTCCACAGCCGGTGACTACCTGCGCTTTGCCCAGATGGTCGCCAACGGGGGTGAGCTGGATGGCGTACGCCTGCTGTCGCCGGCCAGTGTGGACCTGATGCGCCAGAGCCAGTTGCCCGCCGGCATGACCGAGATTCCCGGCTACGCCGGCAATGCCTTCGGTCTG
Organism: uncultured Klebsiella sp.; assembly: GCA_964538025.1. Classification (GTDB taxonomy): domain Bacteria; phylum Pseudomonadota; class Gammaproteobacteria; order Pseudomonadales; family Pseudohongiellaceae; genus UBA5078. The sequence continues at coordinate 99,970 of CAZICZ010000010.1, forward strand.
GATTTCGCCGTGGTCGTGGACCCCAGCAAGAACGGCGGCATGTCTGCCGGCAGTTACTGGTGGTGGGGGATCGCCGGGTCCTGGTTCTGGATTGATCCGGTGGAAGACCTCGTCTTCGTCGGCATGATCCAGAACCGCAACCTCGGCTATGCGCGGGAACTGCAGCTCAAGAGCAAAGAGCTGATCTACGACGCCATCAGCCATTCCCACCAGCAATAAGCACGGATGACGCGCCCGCCGTCCTCCGATGACACGGCCGCCTCCAGCGCGGCCGTGCTCACGGCGGGGCAGGACAATGCCCTGCCCTGGGCAAAGGCGGTGCGCGACGCCACCATCCCCAGCCGCACGCTGGTGACCAACCGCGCCATCCTCGATGCCGTGTGTGCCCTGCGCCCTGTCCGCGTGCTGGACCTGGGGTGCGGAGAAGGCTGGCTGAGCTGGCATCTCTGCCGAAAGGGCATGGACGTTGTCGGCGTCGATGCCGTTGCGTCCCTCATCCAGCTCGCCCGACACGCGGCAACGCCCACTGACACGTCATCCCCCGCCTTTCACGTCATTTCCTATGAGTCCCTTGCCGCCCAGTTGCACGGGGAGGTTTTCGACTGCGTGGTCTGCAATTTCTCTTTGCTCGATGATGTCGGTGTGCGCGCCGCGCTCTGTGCGGTGCCGGGCCTTTTGAGGCCGGACGGGCGACTGCTCATTCAAACGCTGCATCCGGCGCGGGGGAACGAGGAGGCACCGCAGGCCGAAGGGTGGCGATGGGAGTCCTGGCAGGGTATCGGGGAAGGGTTTCGAGGCAAGGCGCCGTGGTATTACCGCACGCAGGCGGGATGGGAGTCCCTGTTCAGGGACTGCGGGCTGCAGCTGCTGGAGACACAAGCGCCCCGGCATCCCCAGACAGGAAAGCCGGCATCGATCCTGTTTGTGCTTGAGGCCTAGCCGCCCATCAGCACGAGACGCCCCTGCGCCCTGCCTGCCTTAAGATCGGCCAGCGCCTGCGTCACGCCGGACAGGGGGCGCTCCTCGATGCGAATCGGGGCAATGCGGCCCGCGCGCACCAGCGCCATCAACTCCTCCATCTCCTGTAGGCTGCCGACATAACTGCCTTGAATCGTGCGGGCATTCATCGGAATAAAGGGCAGCGGAATGTTTAGCGCCCCGCCATAAAGACCGACGATCACCAGCTTGCCGCCCTTGCGCAGACAGGAAAGCCCGAAGCCGGTCGAGGCTTCCGCTCCGACGAAATCCAGCGCCGCGAACACCCCGCCCTCGCAGAGCGCTCGGATCTCCTTGGCCTGGTGACGGTCTGCGGAGTCGAACACACGGGAGACCCCAAGCGCCTGGGCCGCTGCCCGTTTTTGCGGGTCGATGTCCGCCACCAGCGGATCAATGCCCATGGACTGTGCAATCTGCACCGCCATCATGCCCACACCGCCCGCCCCGATGATCAGCACCTCATCCCCCGGCAGGCGGTCAGCGATCTTCTTCAGCGCGCTGTAGGCAGTCAGACCGGAACAGGCATAGGTGGACGCCAGGGCCTCGTTGACATCTCCCTTGTCGAACAGATACCGGCTGTGCGGCACGAGCACGTGGTCGGCAAAGCCGCCGCGCGCCATGGTACCGAGCCCGCGGCCCGGCGTGCACAAGTGCTCTTCGCCGCGGCGACAGGAGGCGCAGCTCCCGCAGCCAATCCAGGGGTAGACGACCCGACGATCTCCGAGCGCAACGCCCGTGGCATCGGGGCCGAGCGCCACCACCTCGCCGAAGATTTCATGCCCCAGCACCTGGCCGGGATGCCCCACCTCCAGCTGCTTGCCATTGCCCAGATTGAACACACCCTCGTGCAGGTGAATGTCCGAATGGCAGACGCCACAGGCCCGCATTCTGATCAGCACCTCCGTGCCCTGCGGCGTCGGTGTTGCGGATTCCACGGCTTCCAGCGGTGCCCCGGGGGCACGGGTCTCGTAGGCAATCATCGGCATGCTCCTGAGGCGGGCCTATTCCTGTGTCTTGGCCCAGGCGGCAAAACTGCTGCCCTGCTTGGCCAGGCTCTCCAGCAGCGGGGCGGGCTGCCAGTAGGTTGCCCCAAGCTCCTTCTGGAAGCGGACAATGGTGTCGTAGACCTGCTTCAGACCCACGTGATCGGCGTAGAACATGGGGCCCCCTTTGGAGGCAGGGAACGCGTAGCCGTAGACATACACCACATCGATGTCGCTCGGGCGCTGGGCAATGCCCTCCTCCAGAATCAGTGCCCCCTCGTTGATCAGCGGATAGAACAGGCGCGCGACGATTTCCTCGTGGCTGATGCTGCGCTGCACGATGCCGAGTGTGGCGGCGTGTTCTCGAATCAGGGCCTCGACCTCCGGGTCGGACTGCCGTGCACGCGTTTGTGGATCGTATTTGTAATACCCGGCACTACTCTTCTGCCCGAGGCGTCCGGCCTCGACCAGCGCAGAGGCGATGCAGTGGGTGGCGGGGTCCATGACTTCCCCGTTGGCCTCGCGCGCCTGTCGTGCCTTGTAACCCACGTCCAGACCGGCCAGATCGCCCATCGCGAGCGGCCCCATCGCCATGCCGAACTCCTCGGCGGCGGCGTCCACCTGCGCCGGTGTTGCGCCGTCGAGCAGCAGCATGTGCGCCTGACGGCCATAGCCGGTCAGCATGCGATTGCCGATGAAGCCATAGCACACGCGTGAGAGGGCGCACACCTTGCCGATTTTTTTGCCAATCTGCATCACGGTGGCCAGCACGTCGTCCGCGGTCTTTTCGCCGCGCACCACTTCCAGCAGTTTCATCACATTAGCAGGGCTGAAGAAGTGCATGCCCAGCACATCTTGCGGGCGCTGGGTGGCAGCGGCAATATCGTCGATGTTCTGGTAGGAGGTGTTGGATGCCAGAATCGCGCCGGGTTTGCACACAGCATCGAGCTTGGCAAACACCTCGCGCTTGATGTCCGGGTTCTCGAACACGGCCTCAATGACCAGGTCCACGGCGCTCAGGTCCTCATAGCGCGTGGTCCCGCCGATCAGGGCGAGGCGCTGCGTCATTTCATCCTGACTCAACTTGCCCTTCTGCACGGTGATGCTGTAGTTCTTGCGGATGATGCCCATGCCGCGCTCGAGCGCCTCATCGCTGATCTCCAGCAGGGTGACCGGGATGCCGGCATTGGCAAAGCACATGGCAATGCCGCCGCCCATGGTGCCGCCCCCAATGATGGCGACGCGCTGAATCTCGCGCAGCGGCGTGTCCTTGGGCAGTCCCTTGATCTTGGCGGCTTCGCGCTCGGCGAAAAACACGTGACGCATGGCCTGGGATTGCGGTGACTGCACGCACTCCGCGAAGAGTTCGCGCTCCACTTGCAGGCCCTTGTCCATCGGCAGGTTCACCGCCGCTTCGACACAGCTGACGATGCGGTCCTGCGCAATCTGGCCCCGGGCGCGGACGGCCAGCTTCTTGCGATAGCTGTCGAAAAAGCCGGTTTCAATGCTGGCGGGGTCAATCGTGATGTCGCGCACACGCTTGTACAGCGCGCCGGAGGCCACCAGGTCTTTGGCGTAGGCAATGGCGCCTGCCTTCAGGTCTGCTCCGTCGATGATCTCGTCGATCAGGGCCATCTCGCAGGCATCCACGGCGTCCACTGGATTGCCCGAGGTAATCATTTCCAGCGCGGCCTTTACGCCGGCCAGACGCGGCACACGCTGGGTGCCTCCGGCGCCGGGGAGAATCCCGAGTTTGACTTCCGGCAACCCGACCTTGGCAGAGGCCAGCGCACAGCGGTAATGGCAGGCCAGCGCGGTTTCAAAGCCGCCGCCCAGCGCCGTGCCATGAATGGCGGCGATGATCAGCTTGCGGGAGTTCTCCAGCGTGACCAAGACGTCGGGGAGAGAGGGAGCCTGCGGCGGCTTGCCAAACTCGGTAATGTCGGCCCCGGCGATGAAGGTGCGCCCGTCGCAGATCAGCACCAGCGCCTCGCTGGCATCGGATTGCGCGGCCAGCACGGCGTCCTGCAAGCCCTGCCGCAGCGCATGGGACAGCGCATTCACGGGTGGGTTATTGACGGTGATCACGCCAATGTGATCGATGAGTTCATAACGGACGACTGTGGACATGCGATTCCCCCAAAATTTTCCTGCCAGAGTGAAAGTGGTATGCGAAGCCTGTGCCCGCCCGCGTCAGTCGAGACGCTCGATGATCGCCGCGACCCCTTGCCCGATGCCGATGCACAGGCTGATCAGGGCATAACGACCGCCGCTGCGCTCCAATTGTCGTAGTGCCGTGATCGCGATGCGGGCCCCGGAGGCGCCCAGCGGATGGCCCACCGCGATGGCGCCGCCATTGGGATTCACGCGGGAATCGTCAAAGGCGATGCCCAGCAGCTGCAGGCAGCCGAGCACCTGTGTGGCGAAGGCTTCGTTGATTTCAATGATGTCCATGTCCGCCAGCGTCAGGCCGGCACGCGCCAGCGCCTTGCGCCCGGCGAACACCGGCCCCAGTCCCATGACCCGCGGTTCCACGCCAGCAATGGCACCTGCCACAATGCGGCCGCGTGGGCGCACGCCGTGCGCCTCGCCGACGGCACGGTTGCCCAGAACCAGCGCGGCAGCCCCGTCGTTGATCCCGGAGGCATTGCCCGCTGTCACGACACCGCCCTCAAAGAGCGGACGCAGACCGGCCAGCGCCTCCAGGGTGGAGTCGGGCCGCGGGTGTTCGTCCTCGTTCACGACCAGCGGGGGCTTTTTGCGTCCCTGGGGAACCTCTACCGGAATGATTTCATCGGCAAAGAAACCCGCGGCGCGCGCGGCCTCGTATTTCGCCTGTGAGGCAGCCGCGAAGTGATCGCTCGCCGCGCGGGAAATACCCAGATCGCTGGCGATGTTGTCGGCCGTTTGCGGCATGGTGTCATTGCCAAAGGCCGCCGCGAATGCCGGGTTGGTGAAGCGGGCGCCCAGCGTGCTGTCGGCAATTTGCTGGCCGCGGTCATAGGCACTGGTGGCTTTGGAAAGGATCAGCGGTGCCCGGCTCATCGACTCCACGCCGCCCGCCAGAAACAGGCTGCCCTCATGGCTGCGGATGCCGCGCGCGGCATCGAGCACGGCGGCCAAGCCGGAGCCGCACAGGCGGTTGACGGTCAGGCCGCCCACCGACGCCGGCATGCCGGCCAGCAAAGAGGCAAAGCGGCCAACATTGCGGCAGTCTTCCCCGGCCTGATTGGTGTTGCCCATGATGACGTCTTCGTAGGCGTCCAGAGGAAAGGCATTACGTCCTGCCACTGCGCGAATGATGTGGGCCAGCAGGTCATCCGGGCGGACGGGTGCCAGCGCGCCTCCCTGTCTGCCGAAGGCGCTGCGTCCTCCGTCGTAGATATAGGCGTGTGAGGAATCCGTCATAGGGTCGATCTCATGTGCAGGTGGCGAGGAGGTGGAGGCTCGCCACATCCCGTCGCGAACCCCCGGTTTCAGTGCGGTGCGGACAGCGAACCAACGCTCGATGCCGCCGCGGGGGAGCCATGGTAGCACAGGGAATTAAAGAGGTGGAATTCGCCGGACGCAGTCTTTAAGCTTCACCGAGCACCCGTTCGTTCATTGAGGAATTTGTATGATTCGTGATCAGGAAACACTCGACCAACTCATCGCCATGGTAGACCGCTTTGTGCAGGAACGGCTCGTGCCGGCAGAGCAGGAGGTCGCGGAAAATTACCGGATTCCGGACGCAATCGTGCAGGAAATGAAGGACCTCGGCCTCTTCGGCATGACCATTCCGGAGGAATATGGCGGTCTGGGCCTGACCATGGAGGAGGAGATCCACGTGGCGATGGCGCTGGGACGCACCTCCCCCGCCTTTCGCTCCATCCTGGGCACCAACAACGGCATCGGTTCAGCCGCCGTGGTGTTCGATGGGACCGAGGAGCAGAAGCAGCGCTTCCTCCCCAAATATGCCAGCGGCGAGTGGGTGGGCTGTTTCTGCCTGACCGAACCCGACGTGGGCTCGGACGCCGGAGCGGTGAAAACGACGGCGCGGCGCGACGGCGACCACTACATCATCAACGGCACCAAGCGTTACATCACCAACGGCCCGGTCGCCGACACCTTCAATGTCATGGCACGCACCAATCCCGAGATCAAGGGCGCCCGTGGCATCTCCGCCTTCATCGTGGAAAAGGGCACGCCCGGCATCTCCCTCGGCCCGGTAGACCGCAAGATGGGGCAGGCGGGGTCGCTGACCTGCGACGTGATCTTCGAGGACTGCCGCGTCCCGGCCGCCAACCTGATCGGGCAGGAAGGCCAGGGGTTCATCACCGCCATGAAGGTACTGGACCGCGGACGCCTGCACATTTCCGGGGTCAGTGTCGGGGTTTCCGAGCGCCTGATCAAAGACGCGCTGGACTTTGCCATCAACCGCAAGCAGTTCGGCGTGCCCATTGCGGAGCACCAACTGATTCAAGCCATGCTCGCCGATTCGCGCACCGAATCCTATGCGGCGCGCTGCATGGTGCTGGAGACCGCCCGCCGCCGCGACCAGGGCGAAAACGTCAGCACCGAATCTGCCGCGTGTAAACTGTTTGCCACCGAAATGGTTGGCCGCGTTGCCGACCGGGCGGTCCAGATCCACGGAGGGGCCGGGTATATTTCGGAATACGCGGTCGAGCGTTTCTATCGCGATGTGCGCCTGTTCCGGCTCTACGAAGGCACCAGCCAGATTCAGCAACTCATCATTGCACGCAACATGATCAAAGACGCCAGTTAACGGCCCGGGAATGAAAACGCGATGCCCACAGACGCCCTGAGGGTTCTCAGCCTGAACATCCACAAGGGATTTGCCATGGGCCCCAAACGGCTGGTGCTGGGCAGAATCCGGGAATGCTTGCGCGAGAGCGGCGCCAGCATCGTGTTTCTGCAGGAGGTGGTGGGCGCCAATCACCGGCACCAGAAGAACCTTGCCAACTGGCCCTCGCAGACACAGCTCGAGTACCTGGCGGACACCGTGTGGGATCACCATGCCTACGGCAAGAACGCCATTTATCAGCACGGCCACCACGGCAATGCGATCCTCAGTGCGCTGCCCTTTGTGCGCTGGGACAATATCAATGCGTCCATTCTCAGTTTCTCCCAGCGCGGATTTCTGCACGGCACCATCGAGGGCAATCTGCATCTGATCTGCGTCCACCTCGGCCTGTTCGAGCGTGAGCGCAGCCTGCAGGTTGCGCACCTGATCGAACACATTCTGCGCACGGTCCCAGCGGGTGAACCGCTGATTCTGGCGGGCGATTTCAACGACTGGCGGCTGACGGCGCACCAACGCCTGACACAGATGCTGGAGGTACACGAGGTGCACGAGATCGCGACCGGTCGCTGTGCCCGCACCTTTCCTGCGTTTCTCCCCTTGCTGTCGATGGACCGCATCTACGTGCGCGGCCTACAGGTGCAGGCCTGCGAGAGCGTGGCAGGAAACCACTGGCGGGATTTTTCCGACCACCGGGCGCTCGTGGCAGAGCTGCGTCGGGTGCCGCAGACGGAGGCCTCACCATGATGGGAGAAGATCTGTTCTGGTGGGTGGTGCCGCCCCTGCATGTCGTCATGGCCGTGCTGGCCTCCGGCCATGCGCTGTTGAACAAGGCGGATTCCCGGGCAGCTTTTGGCTGGATTTCCCTGTGCGTCATCCTGCCGCTGGGGGGACCGGTGCTGTATGTGATTTTCGGCATCAACCGCGTCAATGCCGCCGCCCGCCGGCACTACGTCACCAAACTGGGCAAAGATTCCACGAACACCCTGACCGAACCTCCGGGCACGGATTTCCGGCCGCTGTCCATGGTCGGTGAACGGGTGGTGGGCAAAGGACTGTCGTCGTGCGATGAGGTGCTCATGCTGCAAAACGGCGAGGAACTCTATCCGGCGATGCTCGAAGCCATCGCGCAGGCGGAGCGTCACGTCCTGCTGTGCACCTATATTTTTGACCGCGACGAAACCGGCCTTCGCCTTGTGGAGGCCCTTGCAGCCGCCGTGGCACGCGGCCTCGAGGTCAAGGTCATTGTCGATGGTCTGGGGGAATGGATGAGTCTGCGCCGGATCGGACCGGTGCTGCGCCAGCATGCCATCCCGTTTACCCGCTTCAATCCCATCACCCTGTTTCCGCCGGCACTGAATATCAACCTGCGCAGCCACCGCAAGATGCTGATCGTGGACAATCGCTTCGCGTTTACGGGAGGGGCCAACATCGGAGACCGCCATCTGGCGGCGCGCGAGGACAATCCCGACCGCGTGATGGATCTGCACTTCCGCCTGCGCGGTCGCATTGTCGACGAACTGGAATGGGCGTTCAGAAGAGACTGGCATTACTGCCTGGGCACGCGGTACATCGCGCCCTTTCACCACACCAATCCCAACCGGGCCGATGCGCCGGTGTGGAGCCGCATGGTGCTGGACGGCCCGAACAAATCACTGGACCGCCTCAATGACCTGATGCTCGGCGTGATCAGTGCGGCACGCACGCGGGTATGGATCATGACCCCGTACTTTCTGCCGACACTGGATCTGGTAGGCGCGCTGATCGCCGCGCACCTGCGCGGTGTGGACGTGCAGATCCTGTTGCCGGGCGAAAACAACATCAAACCCGCACACTGGGCGTCTCGCAACATCCTGCGGCAGGTGCTGAGCGTGGACATCACGGTCGCCTATCAGCCGCCGCCATTCATTCACACCAAGCTGATGCTGGTCGACGGGCACTACTCCCTGATCGGGTCGGCCAATATGGACCCGCGCAGCCTGCGCCTGAATTACGAGCTGGCCGTGGAGTTGTTCAGCCCCGCGTGCAATCAGCAGTTTTCCGCGTATTTCAGTGCACACCGCGCGCAGGCCACGCCGGTGACGAAGGCGGAAATCACGCAGCGCTCCCTTCCCGCCCGCGTGCGCGATTCGCTTTGCTGGCTGTTTTCGCCCTATCTGTAGGCCCCGTCTCCGGTTGGCTTCTCATGCCACAGGCAAGGGATTACACTGCAAAAGGACACCCACACGCGTGAGGAGCATTTTATGAGTACCTATCAAAATCTGTTGGTTGCCGTCGATTTGTCGGCCGAATCTGCCAAGGTCATCAAACGAGCCAAGCGCCTTGCTGGCGGTGATGCGGGCAAGATCACTCTGGTGCATGTGGTGGAGCCCATCGCGGCGGCCTATCCCATCGACGCCTATGCTATCAACATCGCCAAGATGCAGGAGGAGGCCATGCAGATTGCGGCCGAGCGCCTGGCCGATATCGGCAAGGACGCGGGCGTGCCCCCGTCCCAGTGGCATACGCTGCTCGGGTCTGCCGCGACCGAAATCCGCGCCAAGGCAGAAGAGCTCGGCACCGACCTCATCGTCATCGGCAGCCACGGCCGATCCGGCTGGAAACTGTTGCTGGGGTCCACGGCCAACAAGGTCCTGCACGGCTCTCGCTGCGATATTCTCACCGTGCACGTCGGAGACTGATCATCACCATGTCCTACCCCCATCTGCTCGCCCCGCTTGACCTCGGGTTCACCCAGCTGCGCAATCGCGTGCTGATGGGGTCCATGCACACCGGCCTCGAAGACATCCCCGACAGCCATGAACGGCTTGCCGCGTTCTACGCCGAGCGCGCCGCCGGCGGCGTCGCCCTGATCGTGACCGGGGGCTTCATGCCCAATGCCCACTGCCTTCCCGCAGGCGAGGAGCCGGTGTACCGCCAGCACGGTGCCCTGGAAAAACACCGCCACATCACGGACGCCGTGCACCGGGAAGGGGCCAAGATCTGCTTGCAGATTCTGCACACGGGGCGCTATGCGCGTACCGACAACCTGATTGCCCCGTCGGCCATTCAGGCACCCATCAACCGTTTCGTGCCGGCAGAGGCGACCCACGCCCAAATCCTCCAGCAGATCGAGGACTTTGCCGAGTTCGCCGTTTTCTGCCAGCAGGCAGGCTACGACGGCGTCGAGATCATGGGCTCGGAGGGATACTTCATCAACGAATTCATCGCCGAGCGGACCAACCGGCGCACCGACGCGTGGGGCGGCAGCTTTGAAAACCGCATCCGCCTGCCGCTGGAGATCGTGCGCCGCACGCGGGAGCGTGTTGGCGAACACTTCATTCTGATTTTCCGCCTCTCCATGCTCGACCTGGTCGAGGGCGGCAGCAGCTTCGAGGAAACGGTGACCTTGGGCAGGGCGCTGGCGCAGGCGGGCGTGACCTTGATCAATACCGGCATCGGCTGGCACGAATCGCAGATTCCCACCATTGCCACCAAGGTGCCACGTGCCGCTTTCACCTGGGTGACCGCCCGTTATCGCGACAAGTTGCCCGTGCCCGTCATCACCTCTAACCGCATCAATACGCCCGAGGTAGCAGAAAGCGTGCTCGCGCGCGGCGACGCCGACATGGTGTCCATGGCACGCCCGTTTCTGGCCGACCCCCAGTTTGTCGCGAAAGCAGCAGCTGGAAAGAGTGACAGCATCAACACCTGCATCGGGTGCAACCAGGCCTGTCTCGATCACATTTTCAATGGCCGCCTGACCAGTTGTCTGGTCAATCCCCGCGCCTGCCACGAACAGGAACTGCAAAGTGTTCCGGCAATCGCCGCGCAGCATTTTGCGGTCGTCGGGGCAGGCCCTGCCGGGCTGGCCTTCGCCACCACCGCGGCGGAGCGAGGGCACCGGGTGACCCTTTTTGACAGTGCCAGCGAGATTGGCGGCCAGTTCAATCTCGCCCGACGCATTCCGGGCAAGGAAGAATTTGCTGAGACACTGCGCTACTTCCGCACGCGGCTGGCGGCCCTGAACGTCACCGTCACGTTGGGTACGCGGGTGGATGCGGCGATGCTCAACGCCGGCGGATTCGACGCGGTCATTCTTGCCACCGGCATTGTGCCGCGCATGCCGCAGATTCCCGGCATCGACCACCCGAGCGTGCTGCGCTATATCGATGTGATTTCGGGAAAGGTTACCGTCGGCCCGCGCGTGGCAATCGTCGGCGCGGGGGGCATCGGGTTTGATGTCGCGGAGTTCCTGAGCCACGGGCACGAAACCCCGAGTCAGGACATTCCCGTGTTCCTGCGCGAATGGGGCGTGGACATGCAGCTGGCAGCGCGGGGCGGCATCGAGGGCGTGGCGGCGCAAAGCGCGCCGTCCCCGCGGCAGATCACGCTGTTGCAGCGCAAACAAAGCAAGCCCGGCAGCACCCTGGGCAAGACCACGGGCTGGATTCACCGGCTCGGCCTGATGAAAAAGCAGGTGCAGATGCTGGCCGGCTGCGAATACGAGCGCATCGACGATGCGGGTCTGCATCTTCGGGTGAACGGTGAGCCAAGGACCTTGTCAGTCGATCACATTGTGATCTGTGCGGGTCAGGAACCCTTGCGGGAACTGTGCGAGGGGCTGACGCTCCCCAGCCATTTGGTAGGCGGCGCAAACGTCGCCAGTGAACTGGATGCCAAACGGGCTATTGACGAGGCTACCCGCCTGGCATTGCGCCTTTGACAGAGGCCAGCAGATCGAGATCCGGGTCATGCACCCGGGTGCTGATATTGAGCAATCCTAAAACGGTGTGAAAGTAATTGTCGTGGGACGCCGGTTCTGCGGCACGCGCCAACAGGCGCTCACGCTGTGCCTCAAAGCCCTCGCCCAGCCACATCAGGGACGCCACGTGTTTCTGCGCGCTCGGGGCAATGGCATAGGGCAGCCCGTGCAGGTAGAGGCCCATCTCGCCCAGTGATTCCCCATGATCCGCCATGTAATACAGGGCGGTCGCAAACTCCTCCTGTCGCGGCGTCAGAAACTCAATGACGGAGGCGAGGAAATAATTGCTGTACAGCAGCGCATTGTCATAGGCATTCGTAATCTCTTCCTGGGAGCACTCCTCGATCTGATTCGTCTGGCATACCGGCGTGTAGCGTTCAAAGGCCTTGGGATAGCGCTTGTAGTACGCTGGACCGTGATTGCCCATCTGGTGCATCACGATCACGATGTCTCCCTCGGGATGCGCCTGAAGATAGTCGTCCAGCCCGCTGAGCATGCCCACATCCCGGCACTCCTCGTCGCAGACAGGGTTCACGTCGGCATGACGGAAATCTTCAAAGGGAATATTGACGGCCACGCCTTTGGAATCGGAGTTATTGTCCCGCCACAACACGTTCACGCCGGCGCGCTGCAGCACATCCAGAACGTTCTCCCTGCCATTGGCACGGTCCAGCGTGAAATCCTCGAAGGGGTCCAACGAGAACATGCAGGGCAGCGAATAGGCGGTGGAGGTGGCGCAGGAACTCACCTCGGGAAAGTTCACCACGGCATAGGGGGCCAGCGGGGCATTGGTGTCGCGCCCGTAGCCGTTAAGCGACCAGTGATCCGCGCGCGTCGCCTCGCCCACCACCAGTACCACCAGCTTGCGCTGGTCCGAACGACGGGCAACACGGGCGTCCTCGCCGATCACTTCACGGGGACCGGTCGAGGCCTCCGATATCTTGCTGTCGACCAGTTTGCTGGCGGAATACACGAGCGTCAGCGGGTTCATGTAGTAACGCAGGTCTTTCTCCTCGCGGATGAAGCCGGTGTACTGTTCCGACAGCAGCAGCAGATTGGCCACGATCACCAGCAGCAGCACGCCCAGCATTTTGCCGCGGGCACGCAGTTCGCTGCGCAGGGAAAGACAGGGCACGGTGAAGCGATACACCGCAAACGCGGGCAGAATGCCCAACACAAGCACATAGCTCACGAGCTTCAGGTTCAGGAGGTCGGCGACCTCGCGCGAGTCCGTCATCAGCGTGTTTTGCAGCATGGAGGCGTCAATGATGACGTTGTAATTGTTCATGAAGTAGCTGCCTGCCGCGGCAAAAGGGAAGAGCAGCATCAGAACGGGCTTGAAGGTCAATTTGGTGAGCACGACCCCCAGAAAAAAGGCAATCGTGCAAAAAAGAAGAATCGCCAGAGAAATGAAAAACGCGAGGTTTTCCTGAAACGGATAGCGGCCCAGGACATTCTGGAAGAACGCAAGGTTGTAGCCGGCTGCAAAAATAAAGGCAGCAAGCAATATGATTGCGCTGCTGCCCTTTGCCTTAATCACAGTCATACTCGGGTACCGTCAGGCTTAAAATGGCGAGTACTCTTCACATACCCTCCAAAGGAGATTCGAGGGCAGTGTGCCTCGCCTGTCTTAAGACAGACTTAATTCCCGACGACTAAACTGAATAAAATTTAAACAGAGTGATAGTCATGCGCCGCGACACGATTTCCCTGCTCCTTCTCCCCACCCTGCTCTTTCTGGCGCTGACCACCGCCCTCTGGATCAGCCATGCCGACCTGTGGCTGGCCGATCAGCTCTACCGGCTGCAGGGCAATGACTGGGTGTTGCAGGACGCCTGGGTGACCAATGCGTTTATTCATGATCAGGGCCGCAATGTGGTGGCGGGGATATTGCTGGCGGTGCTGGCGGCTATCGCCCTCAGCAGCGTGAATCCGCGTTTGACGCCCTACCGGCGGGGATTCTGGTACGTGCTTACCAGCGCGCTGGTGACCGTCGCGGTGGTGAATCTCATGAAAGAGACGACCGGGGTGGACTGTCCCTGGGACCTTAGCCGCTATGGCGGTGAGAATGCCTATGTGCCCCTGTTCGGACAGTTGCCTCCCGGGCAGGAGGCTGGCCGCTGTTTCCCCGCCGGGCATGCCAGTGGCGCGTATTGCTG
>CAZICZ010000011.1:0-107992 GCA_964538025.1 uncultured Klebsiella sp.
ATCGGTCACCCCATTTTCCCTGTCCACTGACGCACACGTTCAGTGCCTGGTCCTCGTCATGGGGGTATAGCTCAGCTGGATAGAGCAACGGCCTTCTAAGCCGTGGGTCTCAGGTTCGAATCCTGATACTCCCGCCATTTCCGTTTCTGGATTCCTACTGCGGTGCCCGCGCCTGGATGATTCGTGCCATGCGTTCATTGATGGGGTAGCGGCCCGATGTCCAGCCCAGCCGCACCATGACGATTTCCTTCGTGGGCACCACCATGACCACCTGCTGTCGGTTTCCCTGCGCAGCAAAGCTCTCACGTGGAAGATCCGGCCAGCGCAAGGACTCTCCCCCCTGATTCAGCCACCACTGGTAGCCATAGGCGGGGTCGTTTTCCGTGCCATTGGGCTGCAGTGACTGCTGCACCCAGGATTCACTCACCACGCGCTGCCCGTTGATTTCGCCTCCCGCCAGCATCAACTGCCCCATCCTGGCCCAATCGCGAGCCGAGGCATACAAATACGAGCTGCCCACGAATACCCCGCGGGCATCACTTTCCAGGACGGCATCCTGAAATCCGAGCAGACCGGCAATCTGTGTCTGGTAATCGTCGTAAGCGGCCTGGAGGTTCGCGCCGGTTTTCTCGTAGTGCACGCGGCTTAACAGATTGGCGGTGCCCGAGCTGTAACTGAAGTGCGTCCCCGGGGAATACTGCAGGCGGCGCGACAACGCGTAGTCCGTGGCCGAGGCTTGGGTAAACAGCATGAGCGTCACATCGTCACCGGGACTGTAGTCCTCCGAAAAGGCGAGGCCGTCGCTCATCGTCAGCAGGTGTGTCAGCGTAATCTGCTGGCGCGAATCGTTTTCCCAGCGCGGGAATACGGGTGTAATGTCCTGGTCCAGCAGGCCGCGCATCACGAGATTGCCGACCATGAGGGAAGTGAGACTCTTGGTCATGGACCATCCGAGCAAGGGCGTATGAGGGCCAGCCCCCTGATCGTAAGCCTCCGCAATGATCTTCCCCTCATGCGCAACAAGCCAGGCGCGGGTATTCAGCCCCTGCGCGTTGTCCTGTGCCACGAGTTCCTCGAGCAGTGTCTGCATCTCCGGGTCGAGAGTGTCCACGCGATCCCCGGCGGGCCAAGGGGCGTTGCTGCGCGGTGTCACGCGCGGTACCAGGGTGTGCCGCGCCATTTCCCGCGGATACTCATTGGCGCAGCCGATGCCCGGCAGATACGAGGCCGTGGTAGGCCGCAGGCCGAAGAGGGAGGTCTTCACCGTGCGCCGGGAATCGTCATACGCCACTTGGAGGTAGTCCAGCACGGGCGAATATTGCACGAGATCATCAAACGCCTGTTCCTTGCTGAACCCGCTGACATAGACGGCACTGCACAGCAGTTTGGAACCGATGCCGCTGGCCACAGGCGCGGCGGCCATCAGGTAGCGGGGCGTAATGCCGGCCATGCTCGCCGCGCCTGCAAGAACCAGCACGCTGACGGTGACAATCAGGAGGGGCTTGCGCATAAAGGAGTTCTCCATGGGGGATGAGATGCCGGGCGCGTGACTTAGCGACGTTGCTCGCCTAATCCCGCACTCATGATGACGTGCAGCGCTTCGCCCGGGGACAGGCTTGTATGTTCAATCTGCTCGCGATTCACGACCACCATGTAGCCGCCGGCTTGGTAACTCATTGGAAGATACACCGCGACTTCGTCTTCGCGGATCAATTGCGTCAGGCGACCCCCGCTGTCATTGCCATGCTTGGTGATCATTCCCAGTACTCGCCCATTGATCTGCGGCAGGCTCACCCACACGACGGATTCCTCCGCAAAGGTCTTGCCGCCAATAAGGTCGAGAAAATCCCGGATGGTACTGTAGATGTAGCGGACAAGGGGAATTCGCTCGAGGGCGCGGCCGGGGAGACGCAACAAGCCGCGGATCACCGGTGTGCGGGAAAGAAGGCCTATCAGGGTACACAGCGCGATGAAGCTCAGGAGGGCCAGCCCAGGAAAATACAGGGTCTCGGGCACGATCATGAGCCAGAGGGATTTGAGCCAGTCCTCGACAGTGCTGACGAGCCACAGCACCAGTTGCACGGAAAGCACAACCGGAAGCAGCAGGGAGAGACCAAGCAGGAACGCACGGGTAAGTCTGTTCATGAAACACACCGGAGGATGAAATGACGCTGTTGGAACAGGCGTTATCTTGCCCCAGCACAGGGGCGTTCATCAATCCGGTGTGTGCATCCTTTGGGCGGGGATCAGACCTCGCCGCGCCGGGCCGACTGTATCAGGTGATCCGCCGCGCGGAAGGCCAGCGCCATGATGGTCATCGTCGGCTGGCCGCGGCCGGAGGTCACCAGACTACCCCCATCGACCATGAACAGATTCGGGACATCGTGCGAGCGGTTATAGCGATCCACCACCGAGTTCGCCGGGTCATTCCCCATGCGGCAGGTGCCCAGCAAATGGACCCCGCCGGTTTGACCGTTCTGCGAGTAGGAACTCACCATGTCGGTGGCTCCGGCGGCCTCCATCAGTTCGATGGAGCGCTCCATGAAGAATTTCATCGTTGCAAAATCATCCGGATGATTCATGAAGGTCGTGCGCAGGGCGGGGCGCCCCCACTTGTCCTTCACGTCCGGATCGAGCGACACATTATTGGAGGACAGGGGAAGGGTGGTGGTGTGGCCATTGAAGGAGCAGGCATGCGTAAACTCCTGTGCCAGAGACGCCTTGAAGGCGCTGCCCCAGCGGCTGCCGTTGAAGGTACTGCCGCGCATCGCAGCCGCCATGGGCAGGCCGCGTGACAGGGAGCGGGCATCAATACCTCCGCCGCCGTAGAATCCATGTGTGGGATCGATGGAATAGAAGTCGTGGATCACCCGGGTCGTGGCCACGCTCTTGAAGGCATTCACGGGTTCAGGGAAGAGGCCTGCGACATTGGAGCTGCCGTTGAACATGAGGTTTTTGCCCACCATGCCACTGGAGTTTGCGAGGCCATCGGGAAAGCGACTGGATTCGGACAGCAACAGAAGACGCGCCGATTCCGCCCCGTTCGCACACAGCACGGCCGCCTTGGTCCGTTGCGCCTGCTCGGTCCCATCTTCCTCCCAATACACCACTTCGCTGACCCGTCCCTGATCATTGGTGACAATCTTCGACACGGTGCATCCTGTCCGTAGTTCACAATGCCCGGTGGCCTCGGCCAAGGGAATCATGGTCACGGCCGTGGAAGATTTCGCGCCGACTTCGCAGCCAAACCCGTTACAGAATCCGCAGTGCACGCAGCCGGGGCGCCCGTTGTACGGCTGCGAAAGAATGGCATGGGGTTCCGGATACGCCGTCAGCCCCAATTTCTTGGCAGCCCGTTCCAGGAGCACGCCCGATGACTTTACCGGTAAGGGGGGGCAGGGGTAACCCTTTGAACGGGGCGGGTCCCAGGGACCTTCCAGGCCGGAGAGGCCAATCTCCCAGTCAACCTTGGTGTAATAGGGTTCCAGCTCTTCGTAGGTGATGGGCCAGTCGGCAAAATTAGTGCCTGCAATGGTCCCGCGCACGCTCGCTTCCATGAAATCAATCGGGCGGAAGCGCCAGAAATTGCCAGAGAAATGGGCGCTGCTGCCGCCCACGTTGTGGGCATAGCCGAGCACAGCGCCGCGCTCTACAGCCTTTTCATGTTCATAGCGTCGGAAAGTCTGCGGGTGCCCCTTCTTGGTTCCCCACACCAGCCCCTCGTTCTGGGTGTAATCCCATTCGTCGTGTTTGAAATCCCCGGGGTGGAGATGCGGGCCCTGTTCGAGCACCACGACCGAGAAACCGGCAGAGGAAAGCTCCTTCGCCATGATACCGCCGGCGGCGCCGGACCCGATGACGACAAAGTCAACCTCTTCGCGCGTTGGGTAGCTTGCCCAGGCCATCGTCATTCTCCTTTCGCTGCGTAATCAGCGTCGTAATATGCAAAGGGAGGCATCCACATGTGCCTGTCTTCAAACCCGATAATTTTCCATCCCAGTCGGTCGCGATTGCCGCCGTACTCCGGCAGTGAGAAGGTGCCAGCGA
The DNA here is from genome assembly GCA_964538025.1 of uncultured Klebsiella sp. GTDB lineage: Bacteria > Pseudomonadota > Gammaproteobacteria > Pseudomonadales > Pseudohongiellaceae > UBA5078. The sequence continues at coordinate 4,048 of CAZICZ010000011.1, forward strand.
TCGTGAGGAAGCGCAGCGTGTTAAAGAAGGGGCTCTCTTCGATCTCCGTCAGCAGGGCATCCTGCTGGGATTCCGTCAGTGTGTGAAACGTGGCGCTACCATGCGCCGTCATGGCGCGCGACTGCAGTGCGCTCAAACCTTCGCGCAGCTCAGGGAGCACAGTGGCATGACTGCTCCCCAACACCCTGTCCATGAAGTAGATGGCGCCCGCTTCGGTTGCGCCCGGGGAATCGTCCGTCGGGATGATGCGCGCGGCGATGGCAGCGAACTCCGCCGCCTCCTGTTCACTGAGGGTGAGAAAGGCGGCATGTTCAGCGTGAGCAGCACGTGCCTGCTCGCTGGCAGTCATGATCATGGGAACGCTTAAAGCAATGAGTGAGGCACGCGCAGCGATGGCGCTTTGGTGCAGAAAGGCACGTCGCGAAAGAGTGTGATCGCTCAAGGGGGAACTCCTCTGAAGGGGGGGAGCCGGTGCCGGAGAAACCAGCACATTCCAGCCGAGTCTAGGAGGGCCGACTTTCCTCCCACAACTTCCTTTTCTGCTTAATTCCTCCTATTTTTCTTCGGAAATTATTTTTCGGAATGCATGACCAAAAACGGTGCAGTGGCCGGATTCAGGAAGCGAAAAACGTGGCTATCAGGCAGTGTTTTGCACTGCGGTGGTGCAGATGCGAAGAGGCTAGAGCGATAACTCCAGAGCGACCCAGGCGGCGCGGGGTGCCCCGATGCCAAGGTAGACGGGACGGGTGTTGTCGAGTGTAGGCAGTAGCTCCGAGGGATCTTCCCCCAGCATGCCGAAATTTTCATATTCAGTATCGAGCAGATTGCTCACGCGAACCGAAAGTGAAAGGGACGTCCGAACGCGCCATGTCAGATGCGCGTTGACCAAGGCGGTGCCGTCGATTTCGGGCAGGGCATTGCTCTCGTCGCCGCGCATGACCTGCGGGCCGTTGACCATCCATTCGAGGCCGCTGTGCACTGCTTCCGAAAAGGCATAATTGACCCCCAGTTTGGCGACTTTTCCCGGAATGCCGGGAATGCGATCGCCCGCACTGACGGCAATTTCACCCGCGTCATTGGCGTCAGGGTGAAGGGGGCTGAGCACATGGAAGTGGTCCTGAAAACTGGCCTTCATCAGCGTCACCGACGTGAACCACTGCCATCGTTGCCATTCTCCGCTCAGGGAGGCCTCGATCCCCTCACGTCGCGTCTCGTCCACATTGGCGAACAAACCGGTGGCGCGGCCCGTTGTCTGAAAAAGGATGTCGGAATGATTGCTGGCCCGAAACAGGCTGATCTGGAGAGGCATCGACAGCAGGCGTGCGCGCACCCCCACCTCGCCTCCTTTGGTCACGACCGCGTCAAGGGGAGGGTCCGCCAGAAAGGCATTGGGGAGACGACACTCAAATTCGATTGCCTCCGGATCCTCTCCCCGCGCGAGGGCGAAGGCCTGTGCCCGCTCAAAGATGCCTTCGTTGCAGGCCAGTTCGATGGGCGTGGGCACGCGGTGAGATTCGCTGTACTGCGCAAACAGGGTAAAAGCATCGGCAGGATTCCAGGTGATGCCCAGGGCAGGATTCAGCCGGATAAAACGATGATTGCCGTCCAGTTCGGGGCGCTCTCCCGAGCGGTCGCGCAGGCGGATGCGGGTGTCGTTGAAGCGCGCAGAAAGTGTCACGTCGAGGGTGTCGCCCATGGCGAACGTGTCCGTGACAAAGACACTTCTGCTGCTTGCCTGCGACGTCACGCGCGTGTCCGCCCGAGAATCGAACAAGCCTGAACCGAGACCGCGGGTACTGCGCGTCAGCGGGTCGAGCATGGAGAGCTCCAGTTCCGAGCGGAAGTGCGCGAGACCTTCATCGATGCCCAGTCCCAGACTGAAGGCGTGTGCCCCCGCGATGCCGTTGAGTTGCCAGTGGAACCCTCGGGCTCTCTGCTGGCGCTGGCTGATGTTGTTGACGGCGTCTGCCATCAGTGAGCCGCTGCCACGAAGGTAGCGGGTGAGATCGTCGATCTCGACCGCACTCCCCGGAACTCCTGCCGCGAGTGCCAAGGAGGCGAGAGAGGCATTCAGGGCCTCGAGTGACGCAAACTGCGGTGCCTCCTCGTCGCAGGCTGCCTCCAGATCAAATCCGATGGCGTCTTCGAGGGTCTCTTCTAGCGACTCGGCGTCCTCCAGCAGCGCGGGAGCATCGTCACTGAATGAACACAGGCCGAAATCCGCGCCATCCCCGTTAAAGGAATCGGTACGGTGATCCCTCCAATAGAGCGTTGCCGTGGTGTTCAGGGTTTCTCCCAGTGCGGTGCCGGCGTTCAGTCCGATCATGGTGAGATCGTTTTCGGTGATATCCGGCGCGGTGAAAATCGCCGCGCGACTTTGCTCTGCCAAGCCTACCGGCAGAGCGCCATTGCCTATCAGATTGGAATGACTTTTCTGCAGGCTCAGCTCGGCGGTGTGCGGGGCATCCGGGCGCCAGCTCAGGCTGCCAAAGGCTGTCACCGCCTCGGTGTCTGAAAATCGGCGCCAGCCATCCTCCACAAAATGACTGAGGTTCAGATAGCCCGCAAAGTCACCGGCATGCTGGCTGCCTTCGACCGACGCGGTGCGACGCCCCCACGAGCCGCCTTCCACAGACAGCCCGAAGCGAGGGGCAGAAAACCCGTCCTTCATCCGGATGGCGAGGGCCCCTCCCAAGGTATTGAGGCCATAGACGGGATTTGCGCCACTCATGAGGTCGATCTGTGCAATCGCCGACTCCGGCAGCAAGTCCCAGTGCACAGCATCGCCAAGTGTATCGTTGATCCGGATGCCGTTCTGATACACCGACAGGCCCTGGGGCAGTCCAAGTAACGGAGACGCCGTAAACCCCCGGTAGTGAAGGTCCGCTTGCAAGGGGTTGTTTTGCGCCGAGTTGATGGTGACACTTGGCAGGCGCCGGTTCAGGTAGTCGCTCAGATCAAGTGCCAGCGAAGCGTTCAGTTCTGTCGCGCTGACATGGTGAACCGTCGATGGAATGCGGCTCAGGGCCTGTTCCCGGCTGCCATCGGGCGTCACGGCAATGACGAGGATTTCCTCCGCGGGAGCCGCCCAACTCGTGAGAGCACTGGCCTGCAATACGAGGCCGAAAAGAATCTGTGGGCTGAGCGAGCCTATCATGCAGGGGCGAGTCCGTTCGTGAATCCTCCGAGCGGGGCACGAAGGGAAATAATGACGGCGATCTTAATCGATGTGGCGTGCGTATTAAACTCGCGCATCGTTGACCTTGTTTCGCGAGGCGTCGACGCTGATCTTCTCGAAGGCAGACCGTACAAAGCGGGAACTGTCATTCATGTTGCACAAAAAAAGGAGGGAAATATGTCATTACTACGAACCGCGGGTGCGATGCTAGTCGGCCTTTGCACGTTGAGCACTGTCGCGCAGGCGGAAACCCGCACCATGATCGATGCGGGGCGCGGGGAGATTCCGCTGATCGTGCCCGCATCCTACCAGGAGGGGCAAGGAGCTCCGCTGATTGTCCTCCTCCACGGCTATGGGTCCAGTGGGTCGCGACAAGACGCCTACATGAAGATCAGCAACCTGGCTGATCAGTACGGGTTTTTGCTGGCAACTCCCGATGGCACCGAGGAACCGGCCGAAGAGAAACGCCGCTTCTGGAATGCCTCCAAAGCCTGCTGCAATTTTTACGGCGCACCGCTGGACGACTCCGCTTACGTCATGGGAATCATCGACAAGGTAAAGGCCAGCTATACCATCGACCCGCGTCGGGTATATCTGATTGGGCATTCCAACGGCGGCTTTATGTCCTATCGCACTGCCTATGAGCACTCCGATGTGATTGCCGGCATTGCAAGCCTCGCCGGGGCGGAAGCCACGGAAGCCATGCCTGCCCCGGCGAATCCGGTGCACGTGCTCCAGATACACGGCACTGCGGATGGCACGATTGCCTATGCAGGCAGCGATATTAACGGCAACGCATACCCGGGAGCGGAGGAAACCGTTCGTCGCTGGGTGTCCTACAATGGCTGCGCAGCTGAAGGAAGCGTGATCGGGACGCTCGATCTGGAACGCACTCTGGAAGGACTGGAAACGACGCGGCAAAGCTTCTCACAGGGGTGCCGTCTGGGCGGGTCCGTGGAGTTGTGGACCATTGCTGATGGTCCCCATGTCCCGGCATTTTCGGAGTTCTTCACTCAGGAGGTGGTGGAGTGGTTGCTGGCGCGCCAAAAACCGCTAACGAGATCACGCATCAGTGCCGACTGACACAACGCGCACGCCCCACGTGAAAACGGCCTGACAGCAATCACTGTCAGGCCGCTTTGTTTTGGGCATTACCCCAGAATTACAGCGTCGTAATGTAGGCCACAAGGTTGTTGATTTCCGGCTCGCTGAGCGTGCCCGCAACGCCCCACATCAAGGCGCTCTGGTCGCCTCGGGCGCCACCTTCTTTATAGGTCAGCAGGGCATCAAGCAGGAAATCGGCAGGGCGTCCACTCAGCGCAGGGCCAACACCGCCTTCACCGCCGGCACCGTGACAGGCCTGGCAGGGGACAAAGGAGGATTTACCCAGTTCGGCGGGGCTCATGGAGGCTGCTGCTTCCGCACGGCGCTTTTCCTGTTCTACGATCGTGCCCTGGCTGGCCACGTAATTCGCGTAGCATTCTCCGATACATTTATTGTTATCAGGATGGCCCTGGATTTCGAGGCTGGAAGTGGTGACGGAGGTGAGGATGATGCCGCTTGCGATGACAAGTGCAGCAACAATGACGTTCTTCATAAGGACTCCTGAAAAAATGGAAACGTGTTTGACCTGGAAGCACTGGCTGATGTGTTGCCTGAGCTACCACTTGAGTCTCACATGACCTTGTCGACGCGAAGACTCTTTCCTCAGGACCGTGTCAATGAACTGCCTGAGATTTTGGGGCGGGGCACTGTAACATTGCCCCGAATTTTTGCAACCGGAAATTGTGTGAGAAAGACACAGCCGGGCCGTGTCTCACTCTTGTTGGCGGGCTTTGTAGCGGGCGATATGAGGCGCAAGAATCTCCAGCGCCGTTTGCGAACAGGGAGGTAATTCGGCATCGCTTGTGGACAGTGGAGTGACCCGGTCTCCCCATTTAACAATTCCGGCACCCCAGGTGAGGCCGGCGCCGAAAGTGGCCATCAAAAGGGGATCCCCGGGTTTGATACGTCCTTCCTCCAGCGCTTCTGTCAATGCCACGGGAATGGTGCCTGCCGAGGTGTTGCCGTACTTATGGACATTGACCATGATGCGCTCTTCGGGCATGCCAAGGCGTTTGGCGAGCGCGTCGAGAATGCGGCGATTCGCCTGATGCGGCACCATCAGAGGCACCTCGTCGATTGTGAGTCCCGCCTGCTGGAGAACATCTTCACAGGCAAACGCCATCGCCTTGATCGCCCGCTTGAAGACTTCCTGCCCCTCAAAATTCCACCCGAGATACAGGAAATCGTCGTTGAGGCGACTGTAGGCGCTGCCAAGATTGGTAATCTGAATCGCGGAGGAAGTGTCCATTTCACAGCCGATACGCGAGGCAATCAGGCCCGATTCCTGCTGACTTGCTTCCAGAACGACGGCACCGCAGGCATCCCCGAAAAGGACGGCGACATCGCGTCGTGCCCAGTTCATGTAATGGCTGATGAACTCGCCACCGATGACCAGTACCTTTCTGTGCGCGCCGGTCTTGATGAGGGCGGTGCCGATGTGGAGGCCATACAGAAACCCTGTGCAGGCCGAATTCAGATCGATGGAGGCGGCGTTGCTCGCCCCGATGGCATTTTGCACAAGCGATGCGGTGTTGGGGCAGAGGGAATCCATGGTCAGGCTGCCGAGCAGAATAAGGTCGAGTTCGCGCGGGTCAAGGTTGGCGGCCGCCAATGCCCGCTTCGCCGCCACGATGGCCATGTCGGAAAAGTTGCAATGGCAGATACGCCGCTCCCGAATGCCCGTCCGGGTGGTGATCCACTCATCCGACGTGTCCATGAACGTCGTCAGATCCTCATTGCTGAGCACCGCGGGGGGAACGCATTTACCCCATCCGGTGATCTGTGCATACTGCATACGCCTCTCCTCTTTTCGGGCTTTTGACGGGGGCGCCGAACGGGCGTTCCATCTTCTGCTTTTTTGTCGAGGATATAGCATTCCCCTGCGCTTCGGTAGCGCCCGGACCGACGCGCTCATTCATCTGATAACGCCTGTGGCGAACGGGAGAAAAAATGGAAAAAGAAATCACGGCACTGGTGACCCGCTTTGAGAACCGGCAGCTCACCCGGCGCGAGCTTGTGGCGTCCCTGCTGGGGATCGCCGTGGGGGGCATTTTGCCGTCACGTGCGGCACAGGCGCAGGGGCCTGCGCCTGTGGCCATCGGCAAATCGCTTAATCACGTGTCGCTTTCGGTGCAGGACGTCAACCGTTCCGCGGATTTTTATTCCCGTGTACTAGGCCTGGAGATCATCAGCCGTCCGGCGAATGGGGGGCTGAACATGGGGCTGGGGGCAGAGAGTTTCCTGGGCTTATATTCCCTGCAAAACCCGGGAAGCATGCACCATTTGTGCATCGGCGTGGACGGTTACGATGCCGATGTCTTGGCAGCCCGACTCGAGTCCCACGGGATAGCGCCATCGATCAGCCGAGATCCGGCGAATCGCACCAGCGGAGGTGATCAGCTTTACTTTACTGATCCGGACGGCATCCGGCTGCAGTTGGCGCAACACGGATATTTGGGCTAGAAACTCATTCGCCCGGATTGTGCAGGGGAAGCAGTGCGCATTTTTCGGCAGGACAGGCGACGATGTCGTCCTGGCCGGTGGCCTGAAAGCGTGGCAGCGGAATGAGATGGTAGGCACCGGAGTGCCGGCTGCGGGCATCCCGGCGACGATCCTTGCTGCCGTCCGCCTTGCGCTTGTCAAACGTGAACAGCCGGTAATTGTGCGGCAATGTCTGCAGCAATTCCTCTGGCGACCTAAAGGACAGTGCCTGACCATAGGACATCTCGCAGACCAGCAGGGGACGCGTTCGTTCCAGCGTTTCACGCAGCCCCTCCAGTGCCGGTTTTTCAAAGCCTTCAACATCCATCTTCAGAATATCGATGTGCTCAAGCTGCAGGTCTTTGAAAAAGTCGTCTCCTCTCACCAGTGCAAGCTCTCCAATTGCCACATTGCCCTTGCTGACCGTGGCCGCATCAAAGGACCCGATACCGACATTGTTGCCAGTGGGGGCGTAGAAGGGCAGACGCGTATTGGCATTGCTGAGACCCACGGCGTGCACCTGCACGGCATGCAGTGAGTTCTTCTCGATCTGTTGCAAAAGTTGTGAGCGGACTCTGTCGAATGGTTCAAAGGCGTGCACATGGCACTGATGCGCGGCCATAAAGAGCGTGTGTTGTCCGACGTTTGCGCCAACATCGACAAAAACCGCAGCCTCCGGTGCCAGTTGCAGGCGTGCATCGCGCAGAAAAAACAGCAGAGGTTTTTCAAACGCCCCGTAAAAATACACATTGAAATCGATGTTGTTATTCAGATTTCCGTAATACGAGAGGCCGAAAAACTCTTTGACGAAGGGGATGTCCGGCGCTGCTCCGCGTTTTACAAGACGTTTATACACATTGCGGCGAAGACGGCCAGGCAACCAGGCGCTGTGCCAGAGAGTTTGATATACACGCGTGGAAAAACTCACGAATCCGAAGTCCTTTTAAGGTGACGGGTTGGCCTTGGCGATGTGCCGATTGGCACCGGAGCGAATTCTACCTTGCCAATTTTGTGAATTGTATTCCATTTTTGGACACAGAAAGGGGAGAGGGCTGGACAGGCAAATCCACCGGGGCATAATCCTCCTGCAGATCTTCAATTTTCCTCGCCAAGCCTTGAATGGCTCGCTTGGAACCTTATCACCGGAAGCCCGAAGGGTCTTCCGGTTTTTTTTCGGGGCATCCAGGCGTTTCGCCGAAATGCCCGCCGGATGCAGACCTTGCAGATCCGATACGACCTTCTTGGTCAGTTGAATCAGGTCCCGCAAACGCTTTGATTCGCAATCACAGAATTGGGCAAAGGCCGGGTCGCGTGCGCCGTCCATTTCGCGCTCGACTTTGTCCAACAGATACTGGTAGCTCTTCAGACGGCTTTTGTAGTCGTCAATCAGGGTGCTGAGCATCGGAAGTTTCCACCGGATGAACGCTAGGCGAGCGGCGTTGCAGCTCTACCAGATCGATCTCGGGATACACCTTTTCTACTTGTCGCAGGATGGACCCCAGCAGACTCTTCATGCTCTGGGGTGACAGGGTGCGCGACTTGACCAGCTGCACCAGATTCTGCTGCAGCTTCATGATCACCAGCTTGGGGAAATTCGCGCGCGGCCCGGTACTCTGTGACGCGGGCTGTTTTAGGGTCGGGAGTGGCGCCGTGATGGTGCCGGGGTCTTTCTTCAGTCGGTTCAGGAACAGTTTGCGCCAGAACAGGCTGAAGGAGCGTCGGCTCGGCTGCGTGTGGTAGATGTTTTCGAGGCTGTCCGCGAGTGCCTGAAAGCGGTAACTGGCCTGGGAGCCGGGATACCCGATCATCACGGGAATCTGTCGCTGCACCGAGAGCCGAAGAGAGTCATCACGTGGCACGTATCCCAGATAATCGAGATCGGTGTTCAGGTAGCGTGTGGCGGCTCCCGACAAACGCTTGTAGATATCGACGCTGTTGAGGTAGTTGTCCACCATGTTGGTCAGGACATGGACCTTACTTTCGCAGTGCATCTTGCGCATGACCTTCATCAGGGCAAACGCATCGGTGAGCGAGGTCGGCTCGGGTGTCACGATTAAAATGCAATGCTCGGTTGCCTGTAAAAACGTGGTGACGTTTTCGCTGATACCGGCCGCGGTGTCGATGATCAGATAATCGAAGCGCTGCTCCAGAATGGTCAGTGCCTGCAACAGGGTTTTTTGCTGCGTCACGCTCAGGCTGGCAAACTCGGCGATCCCCGAAGCGGCCGGGACGATGCTGATACCGCCAGGCCCATCCAGCAGGATGTCTTCGATGCGTTTGCTGCCGTCCAGCACCTGTTCAAGCGTGTACAGGGGCGTCAGGTTCAGCAGGATGTTGACGTTTGCCAGACTGGTGTCAGCATCAAAAACGCAAACACTGCGCCCTTTATTGGCGGGTGCGATTGCCAGATTGACACTGATATTGGTTTTTCCGACACCGCCCTTGCCGCTGCTGATGGCGATGACGCGTCCTCTGTCCTGGGGTCGTGCGGGCTGGTTCACGGCGCTGTCCTGTGTCAAATGCGGCCCGGAAATTTAATCGGGGTGCAGGGTGTTTCTCCGAGCGGGTATACTCGACAGAATACACCAGATGTGAAGGAAAAGAGCATGATAGGCGTGATTGGCGGTACCGGTCTCAATGAACCGCGGTTTTTGTCAGACGTGCAGGTGCAGCCGGTGAAGACGCCGTTTGAGGGGCATGTGGTGCACGTCTACACCGGCCAATGGCAGGGGACTCCGGTGGTGTTCATTCCCCGGCATGGACGGGGTCACAAAATTCCTCCTCACCGTATCCATTACCGCGCCAATCTCTGGGCCTTGCATCACCTTCACGTCGATTCGGTCATTGGCGTGAATGCCGTGGGAGGCATTCATCCGGAACTTGGGCCCGGAACCCTTGCCGTGCCCGATCAGATCATCGACTACAGTTGGGGGCGCGAACACACCTTTTTTTCAGACGGCCTCGATACCGTCACGCATATCGATTTCACGCATCCGTATGACGAGCCGCTGCGTCAAATCCTGATTGCCGCTTGCAGGGGCGTGCGTTCACTGCCGAACGGCGTGTATGCCTGCACCCAAGGGCCACGTCTTGAAAGCATCGCCGAGATTCGACGACTCCAGCGCGATGGTTGCGATATGGTGGGAATGACGGGCATGCCGGAAGCGGCCCTGGCCAGGGAGCTGGGCATGGCGTATGCCTGTCTGGCGCTGTCGGTCAATTGGGCGGCGGGCCTGAGCGATGAGATCATCACCATGGAGGCTATTGGGCGGGTGCTGGAAAGCGGCATGGAGACGCTCACCGGTGTCCTGACGCGCGCTCTTACTGCCCTGGGCTAGGGGGCAGCGGTGAGGCCGCGGTGCCGGTAAGGGGCGGCAAGGGCACAGGTGGGAGTTCATACGGGGTGATTTGCACCAGCATCCCCAGGGCGGGGTGATCCAGGTAATGGAACTCCCGCGATCGCAAGTCCCTGTTCTGCTGAAAGGGAATGATCCGGGTCACGTAAAAAGGCGTCACGTTTTCTTCTGTCGTTTCGTCGTGCAACACCTCAGGGAGCAAGGGAAGTTCCCACCCTTCGTCGGAGGGTGTCGTGCCAAAACTGTTCAGCCACAGATTGCTTTCCAGAATGGCCCGATCTCCGCTGCTGGTCAGATAGAAATTCAAGCTTCCCTCCACTTCATAGCGCTCACCAAACTGTTGTCCGCCAATAATGGCAACAGCGGTGGCGCTGTTGCGCCGCGTCAGGTTCTGCAACCAGGCCCCGTGAAACACAATGCGTTGTCCTGTGGACTGTGTCAGTGCGCGGTTCGTGCCCGAGAAATCGTGGCGTTCCGGCGGTAGCAGTAAAAAGGGCGTGCGGGACAGATCGGGGAGCGTGAAGGGAGCGTCCGCTGGCGCGTAGGGGGCAGGGCCAATCTGGGGCGCATCGCGATTGAATTGGGCCGGGTCCAGGGCATCGGTGACCAGTTGCGGAGCAAAGACACTCCAGTCCTGTAACTGCAGGGCGTCCGCCACTTCGTCCAGGCGTCGCAGGCGTTCCGGAAATCCCAGGCTAAGCCCTTGGGGTGACCACAGTTCCGAGTCCAAATTGGCCCCCTCGTAAGTAAAGAGTGTGACTTCAATCTGGAACCAGTTGTCATTGCGGCTCGACTGCGCCAGCGCGCTGGAGTGCCATAGCAGCGAGGTCAGCAAAAGAATCAGGCCATGTCGGAATGCGAGGGTTTTCACTGCCGGAGAATCCCGTAATTGTGGTGCCCGACGTTGCGAGCGAAGACACGCCGAGCATACCTGTTGTTGCGGAACAGGCCAACGAGGCTCATTGGTCTGCGCTCAGTTTGTCCAGCAACTGGTCCATGAAACGAATCTTGGCATCGGCCGTGGTGGCATTGTGCGTGAACTGTAATTGCGTGGGTCCGGAGAGTTTATAGAGTTTGGGGGCGAGCTGCACCAGGCGGACAATGACTCGCGGATTGACGCGCGTATGCTGCGCAAAGGAGAGCTTGCCTGTCACGGCACTGACGTCGATCTTGCTGATGCCAAGCACCTGCGAGCGCAGCCGCAGCGAGGTCAGGCGGAACAGCAGCTTGATCTGTTCGGGCAACAGGCCGAAGCGGTCGATCATCTCGACCTGCAGTTCGCCGAGGGCTTCCTCGTCTTTGGCACTGGCGATGCGTTTGTACATGATCAGGCGAGTATGCACATCGGGCAGATACTCCTCGGGAATCAGTGCCGGAATGCGCAGATTCACTTCGCTGATGCTCTGCAGGCTGCTTTCGATGTTGGGTGTGCGTCCCTCGCGAATCGCCTGCACCGCTTCTTCCAGCATTTCGGTATACAGGGTAAAGCCGATTTTCTGCATGTGCCCTGTCTGTTCCTCTCCCAGAATTTCGCCCGCGCCACGGATTTCCAGATCGTGGCTCGCCAGCGTAAATCCTGCCCCCAGAGAACTGGCGGCGCTGATGGCTTCGATGCGTTTCAGGGCGTCCGGTGTCATGTTGGCTTTGCTGGGCGTCAGCAGATAGGCATAGGCCTGGTGGTGAGAGCGGCCGACGCGACCCCGCAACTGGTGGAGCTGCGCGAGCCCGAGTTTGTCCGCCCGGTCCATGATGATTGTGTTGGCGCTGGGAATGTCGATACCGGTTTCGATGATGGTGGAACACACCAGGATGTTGTACCGCTTGTGATAGAAGTCGGCCATGATCTGCTCAAGCTCACGTTCCGGCAATTGCCCGTGCGCGACGCAGACCCGTGCCTCGGGGATCAGCTCGCGCAGATGTTCCGCCGTTTTGGTGATCGTCTTCACCTCATTGTGCAGGTAAAACACCTGGCCGCCCCGCAGAAGCTCTCTCAGTACCGCCTCCTTTATAAGGGCGTCCTGCGATTCCCGGATGAAAGTCTTGACCGAAAGGCGTTTGGCCGGGGGAGTCACAATCAGCGACAGATCCCTCACGCCGGACATGGCCATGTTCAGGGTTCGCGGAATCGGTGTGGCGGTGAGAGTCAGAATGTCCACGTTAGCGCGCAGGGATTTCAGCTTTTCCTTTTGCTGCACGCCAAACCGGTGCTCTTCATCGATGATCAAAAGCCCCAGATCCTTGTACTGAATATTGTCCTGCAGCAGCTTGTGGGTTCCGACGACGATGTCCACCTGTCCGTTCTTGATGCGTGCCAGCGACTCGTCCACCTGTTTGCCGGAACGGAAGCGGGAAATGAGATCCACGGTGACGGGCCAGTCGGCAAAGCGATCGCGAAAACTCTCGTAGTGTTGCTGCGCGAGGAGGGTCGTCGGAACCAGAATGGCGACCTGCTTGTTGTTCTGTACCGCAATGAACGCCGCCCGCATGGCGACTTCGGTTTTTCCGAAACCCACATCGCCGCATACCAGTCGATCCATGGCGCGGGGGGAGGCCATGTCTCGCATGACGGCTTCGATGGCGTCCAGCTGATCCGGGGTTTCCTCGAAGGGGAAGCTGGCGGCGAAATTCTCATAGTCGATCCCCTCGCAACGGTATTCGACGCCCTTGCGGGCTTCCCGACGTGCGTAAATGTCGAGCAGTTCGGCAGCGGCATCCCGAATCTTCTCAGCGGCTTTGCTGCGGGCCTTTTGCCACTGGTCGTTGCCCAGCTGGTTCAGCGGTGCCAGTTCAGGTTCGGATCCCCCGTACCGACTGATCAGGTGCAGGGAATATACCGGGACATACAGCTTGGCTTCCTTGGCATATTCCAGGGTCAGAAATTCGGTCTCCTGCCCCTCGATGGTCAGCGTTTGCAGACCACGGTAGCGCCCAACACCATGTTCGAGATGCACGACGGCGGCGCCGATGTGCAACTCGTTCAGGTTGCGAATCAGAAACTCGCTATTGTCCTGGGCTTTGCGCCGCCGGCGCCGTTGTGCCACGCGCTGCCCAAACAGCTGAGTCTCGGTGATCACCAGCCGTGTCGGGGACTGCAGGCTCAGGCCTCGGTCCAAAGGGGCAATGGTGATTGCCCGCGCGGCGTTCCCGTTAACAAAGGCCGCCCAGTTGTCGACCGCCTGCGGGAGCACACGAATCGTTTTGAGCAACTCGAGCATGCTTTCACGACGCCCTGCAGATTCGGCGCAGAACAGGATGCGACTGTCGGGCTGTTGTATCAGCAGTGACTCCAGGGCGTGCAAGGGCGTATGCAGGGCGCCCGCATTCAAATCAGGGGGCAAGGAAACAGGCGCCTGCCAGGCCTTTCCTGCCGCTGCGGGAGTGCTTGAGAGCTCGATATTTGGGTAATCCCGCAGTCGTCCAAACGCCTCGTCTGGGCTCAGAAAAAGTTCCGTGGGTTTCAGGATGGGACGGGTGCGGTCGTGGCAGCGATCTTCATACCGCGCTTTGATGTCCTGCCAGAAGCGCTGGCCGGAGGCTTCCAGTTCCCCCGTACGCAGGACCAGCGTCGACGCGGGCAGGTAGTCAAACAGACTGTGCAGGGTGTCGAAGAACAGGGGCAGGTAGTATTCGATGCCCGCGGAATGCAGCCCCTGGCTGATGTCCTGATACACGCTGCAATGCCGGAGATCGACATCGAAGCGCTCGCGGAACTGGCGCCGAAACCGCGTGATTCCTGCCTCGTCCAAGGGGTATTCCTTGCCGGGCAGAAGGGTAACCTCGCGCACTTTGTCCAGCGAGCGCTGGCTCTCCGGATCAAAGGTCCGCAGGGTTTCAATTTCATCGTCGAACAGGTCTATGCGATAGGGGTGTTCGCTCCCCATGGGGAAGATGTCCATGATGGCGCCGCGAATCGCAAACTCGCCATGTTCATAGACGGAGTCCACGCACTGGTAACCGGCACTCAGGAGTGTGTGCCGCATGGTGTCTGGCACAAAACGCATTCCTACTTTCAGCATCAGGCTGTTGCCCAGGATATAGTCCTTGGGGCTCAGTCGATGCATGAGGCTCGTCAGCGGCAGAATGAGTATGCCGCGGGTCAGCTGGGGAAGGTGGTACAGGGTGTTCAGGCGATCGGACACGATGTCCTGGTGCGCCGAAAAATTGTCGTAGGGCAGGGTCTCCCAATCGGGCAGGCTGTGGAGCGCGGTGCCGGGCGTGCTGAAAAATCCGATCTCCCGTCGCAGCAGGTCCGCTTCTTCGGTGTTGGCCGTTACCAGGACAACCGGTCCGGCGTGCCGGTCTGCAATCGCGCTCACCGCGAGGCTCAGGCTGCTGCCATGCAGGCCGTTCCAGCGACGATAATCACCAGCAGCCACAGGCAAATCGGGGGCAATGAAATCGGCTCGGGACATGGACACAGGTTCTGGCATTTACGGGGGCGTGAATTCTTGCACAAATGGAGCGGCCTTGTCAGATCAAAAGTGTCTGCCCATGTGCTCGCGTCTTCCCGTGTGGCGGGTGCTTCAGGTTGCACGCATAGCGCAATCCAAAGATAATACTGCCCTCCTCATTAACCGTTTCTTGCAAGGGGCCCTCAGTGACTCGACCCAGTTTGGATGATTATTTTGGCGATTGGAAACAACGCGAGGCGCTGGCACAGGAAATGATTCCGGTGGTCGGCAGGCTGTACAGCGAGCGCAACGTGGTCATCTTCATTTACGGTCGCGCGCTGCATAACCGCTCTGTTGCCAACATTATGAAATCCCACCGCTTCGTGCGTCAGGTGGGGCGCAACGAGATGTCCGAGTTTGAGAGTCATCCAGTGCTGATGGCGCTGGCCAAACTTGATCTTGCCCACGTGCACATTGATCTCGGCAAACTGACCGTCAGCTTCATGGAGCAACAGGAAAAACTGGGCAAGGACGCGCTGAGCGTTGAGGCCTTCGTGACCAAGGAGTTGGGCTACATGATCGGCGTGAAGACCAAGCCGATCGAGAAATCGCAGGACATCGTCCTGTATGGATTTGGTCGCATTGGACGCCTCATCGCCCGTTTACTGATCGAGCGGACCAGTACCGGGGAAGTCATCCGTTTGCGTGCGATCGTGGTTCGACCCGGCAAGGAGGGCGATCTCCAGAAACGCGCCAGCCTGTTTACCTCCGATTCCGTCCATGGCGCATTTCAGGGCACCGTGCGTATCGATGAAGAAAATCAGTGCCTGATTGCCAATGGCAATGTCATCAAGATCATTTATGCCAACAACCCTGAAGACGTGGATTACGAGTCATACGGCATCCACGATGCACTCGTGATCGATAACACGGGCAAATGGCGCGACGAGGCGGGGCTGTCCCGTCACCTGCAGGCGAAGGGCGTCAGCAAGGTCGCGCTCACTGCGCCGGGCAAGGGGGATCTGAAGAACATCGTCTATGGCATCAATCACGAGCAGATCATGCCCGAGGACCGCATCATTACGGCAGCCTCATGCACTACGAATGCCATTGCGCCGGTGCTGAAAATCATCAATGACAAATACGGCATTGTGCACGGACACGTCGAAACGGTGCATGCCTATACCAACGACCAGAATCTCATCGATAACTATCACGAAGGTAATCGCCGTGGTCGTAGTGCTGCGCTGAACATGGTGTTGACCGAAACGGGGGCAGCAAAGGCAGTTGTAAAAGCGGTTCCCGAACTTAACGGCAAGCTCACCGGCAATGCCGTCCGCGTGCCCATCCCCAATGTGTCCATGGCGATTCTCAGCCTGCACCTGGAGAACCCGACCAGCAAGACAGAGCTGAATGAGTTTTTGCGGCAGATCGCCCTGCATTCCCATTTGCAGAACCAGATCGCCTACACGGAAGAACCGGACGCAGTGTCCAGTGATTTCGTGGGATCTCGCGAAGCGGCGATTGTCGATTCCACGGCCACGATCGTGCAGGGAAACAACTGTGTGCTGTACCTGTGGTACGACAATGAGTTCGGCTATTGCAACCAGGTTGTGCGCATGGTCTACAAGATGGCGGGAATCAGTTACCGCTACTACCCAATGGAAGGTTGATGCTAAAACGAGGGTGCGGTTTGTCCCAGAAATCGGTGGCAATCCCACCCTCGAATCTCTATAATTGCCGCGCTTAAGTAGCCGGTTCCCATAATAAATTCCTAATAAAAAACCGATGGCAGAAACGTAGTATGTGATTTCTGTGCCTGTGGCATTGTGCAATGTCATGGGTGCTCATGGTTCCTCGTGCGAAAGATGCTTTTTGGGTTCGGAAATTCCTGTAATTACTAGGCTTGGCGAATGATCAAAATTACCCGCGGTTTGGATTTACCTATTCTCGGAGCTCCCAAGCAACAGATCGAAAATGCGCGGCGGGTTCGTTCCGTTGCCCTCCTTGGCCAGGATTATGTGGGAATGAAACCCACCATGGCGGTCAAAGAGGGAGATCGCGTCTCCCTCGGGCAGCCGCTGTTTGAAGACAAGAAAACCCCCGGTGTCATTTACACAGCCCCCGGCGCCGGCGTGGTGCGAGAGATTAATCGGGGCGAACGTCGTGTCTTCCTGTCCCTCGTGATTGAACTCGACGAAGGTGAAGAATCCCAGGTCAGCTTTCCTTCCTACTCGCCCGATCAACTTCCCGCTCTTGACAGACAAACCGTAGTATCGACTCTGGTGAATTCCGGTCAGTGGACAGCCTTGCGCACGCGGCCCTACAGCAAAGTGCCAGCGCCCGAGGCAGTCCCGCATGCGCTGTTCATCAACGCCATGGATACCAATCCGCTCGCTGCAGATCCACAGCGTGTAGCGCAAGAAGCAGGCGATGCGTTCATCCATGGTATTCAGGTGCTGTCAAAGCTGACATCCGGCAAAGTCTTTGTATGCCGTGCTTTAGCCAGTTTTGAAGGGCTGGAATCCCAAGGCATGCCAGCCAACGTACAGGTCGAAACGTTTGCAGGGCCGCACCCGGCAGGTCTGAGCGGTACTCACATTCATTATCTGGCCCCGGTATCTCTGAAACGCCAGGCGTGGACGATCAATTATCAGGACGTCATTGCTATTGGCCGGCTCTTTACTACCGGGAAAATCATTACCGAGCGCGTCATCGCGCTGGGCGGACCTCAGGTGAATGATCCCCGATTACTGCGCACGCGACTGGGTGCCAGCCTCGAAGAACTGACGGCGGGTGAATTGGCAAGCGGCGAGAATCGCGTCATTTCCGGCTCCGTTCTGTCCGGACGCACTTCGCGCGGCGTCGAAAAATATCTCGGCCGTTACCATCTTCAGGTCAGTGTGCTGAAGGAAGGACGTGAACGGCCCTTGCTGGGATACCTCTCGCCCGGAAAAGAGCGGCATTCGGCGTTGGGCATCTATCTGTCGAGCCTGTTTAAGGGGCGTCAATTTGCGTTTACGACGACAACGAACGGTAGCGCGAGGGCGATGGTGCCCGTGGGCAGTTATGAACGCGTGATGCCGCTGGATATTCTGCCAACGCAACTGTTGCGATCCCTCATCGTCGGCGATATCGAGACCGCACAAAACCTGGGGGCACTGGAACTGGACGAGGAAGATCTGGCGCTATGTACCTATGTCTGCCCCGGCAAATACGAATATGGTCCCATCTTGCGTGACAATCTGTCCCGCATCGAAAAAGAAAGTTAGTGGATTAATCAACTATGGGTTTGCGCAAAATACTTGATGACATAGCGCCGCAGTTTGAAAAGGGCGGTCGGTACGAAAAGTGGTATGCCCTGTACGAGGCTGTGGATACCATTTTTTACAGTCCTAGCAAGGTGACGGTGTCCGCGTCGCATGTGCGCGATGGCGTAGATCTGAAGCGCATCATGATCACGGTCTGGTTTGCTGCCTTTCCGGCGATGTTTTACGGCATGTACAACGCGGGTTTTCAGGCGACTACCGCGATGGCCGGAATGGGATTGGAGAGCACAGGGGACTGGCATGCCTTCTGGATCGGTCTTTTTTCTTCCTACAATCCGGACAGCGTCTGGGACTGCTTCTGGTTCGGCGCCGTTTATTATGTGCCAATATACGCCACCATCTTTATCGTCGGTGGTTTTTGGGAAGTCATGTTCGCAACAGTGCGCAAACATGAAATCAATGAAGGATTTTTTGTAACCTCCATTCTGTTTTCCCTGATTGTTCCGCCGGATTTGCCTTTGTGGCAAGCCGCACTCGGTATCAGTTTTGGCGTTGTTATCGGCAAAGAAGTGTTTGGGGGAACCGGGAAAAATTTCCTCAACCCCGCGCTGACCGCACGTGCGTTCCTGTTCTTCGCCTACGCCCCCAACATGTCAGGTGATGCCGTCTGGACCGCCGTGGACGGTTTCAGTGGTGCTACTTCGCTGAGTCAGATTGCCGCACAGGGTTTGCCCGTCGTGAATGCGGTGACAGGACAGGAATTGACCTGGATGGATGCCTTTATTGGACGCGAACAGGGTTCAATCGGCGAGACATCGGCACTGGCCATTCTGATTGGCGCCGTGATTCTCCTTGTTACCCGGATCGCCTCCTGGCGCATCATGTCCGGCGTTTTCCTGGGCATGCTGGGATTTTCCCTGTTGCTCAACGTCATCGGATCAGACACCAACCCCGGCTTCGCGACTCCCTGGTATTGGCATCTGGTGCTCGGAGGTTTTGCCTTCGGCATGGTGTTCATGGCGACCGATCCCGTGTCTGCGGCGATGACCAATACCGGCAAGTGGATTTACGGAATCCTGATCGGTGTCATGGCGGTGATGATCCGCGTGCTGAACCCGGCTTATCCCGAAGGGGTCATGTTGGCCATTCTGTTCGCGAACCTGAGCGCCCCCCTGATCGACTACCTGGTTGTCCGTGCCAATATCAAACGGAGGCTTGCCCGCAATGTCATCTAAAGATTCGGTATCCGGCACCATAAAGGTCGCTCTGTTGCTGTGTGTCGTCTGCTCGATTTTTATTTCCAGCGCAGCGGTGATTCTCAAGCCGTTGCAGGAAGCCAACAAAAATTTCGACCGCAACAAAAACATTCTTGCCGCGGCGGGTATGTATGACCCGGCGTCAACGCCTGACAGTGAGGTTGACGCCCTGTTTGCGCAGTTCGTGCCCCGGATTGTCAATCTTGATACGGGGGCATTTCTGAGCGACGAGGAAATGACGAGTCTTGGCATTTCTCCGGCGACATACGATCAACGTGCCGTGTTGTCCGATCCGCAATTCTCCGATGCTGTCCCGGCCGAGGAGGATATTGCGAGTCTCAAGCGGCGTGTGCGCTACGCCACTGTGTATCTGGTGGAAGATGCTGCTGGCGCAATTCAGGACATCGTATTGCCCGTCAGCGGGTATGGACTGTGGGGCACCATGTACGGTTACCTGGCCCTGGAAGGGGATGGCAATACCGTCAAAGGCATCGGATTTTACGAACAGAAAGAAACCCCCGGCCTGGGTGGCGAGGTCACGAATCCGCGCTGGAAAGCCCTGTGGCCGGGAAAGGAAATTTTCGATGCGAATGGGAATGTCGCACTTCGGATCATCAAGGGTCGAGGGGAGGGCGTTCACGAGGTCGATGGCCTTGCGGGTGCCTCACTGACGAGTCGCGGTGTCGGAAATCTGATCCAGTACTGGATGGGACCACACGGTTTCGGTCCGTTCCTTGCGAATTTGAGCAATTCTTAATTCAGGGTAATCAAAATGTCCGTCGATACCAAAAGCATATTGATTAAACCAATCTTTTCGAACAACCCGATCGGGCTGCAGATCCTTGGCGTGTGTTCCGCCTTGGCGGTGACGACGAGTTTGCGCGTGGCGATCGTCATGTGTGTTGCCCTGACTGTCGTGACAGCCTGCTCCAATTTCTTCATTTCCCTTGTTCGCAACTACATGCCGAGCAGTATTCGAATCATCGTCCAGATGACAATCATCGCTTCGCTTGTGATTACGGTGGATCTGATTTTGCAGGCCTATGCCTACGAGATCAGCAAACAGCTAAGTGTTTTTGTGGGCTTGATTATCACCAACTGTATCGTCATGGGACGAGCTGAAGCGTTCGCCATGAAGAATCCGCCCGTAGTCAGCTTTCTGGACGGTATCGGTAACGGGCTGGGATATTCGGTCGTGTTGCTGACCGTCGGCACCATACGCGAACTGCTTGGGTCGGGCACTTTGTTCGGAATCGAAATTCTGCCGCTGGTGTCCAACGGAGGCTGGTATCAACCCAATGGCCTGATGCTGCTGGCGCCAAGTGCCTTCTTCATCATTGGATTCCTGATTTGGGGTCTGCGAACAAAGCGCGTGGAACAGCTTGAGAAAGATGAGTTCCACATCGCCCCCCACACCGTCGCGGAGGCTGCACACTGATGGAGCATTATCTGAGTTTGCTGGTGAGGGCCGTTTTTGTAGAGAACATGGCGCTGCAGATGTTCCTCGGCATGTGTACCTTTCTCGCAGTTTCCAAGAAAGTAGAAACGGCGGTTGGCCTTGGCGTCGCGGTGGTGGTGGTGCAGGCCATTACGGTGCCGGTGAACAATCTTCTGTTTCAGTATCTGCTCAGCGATGGCGCGCTCGCCTGGGCCGGCTTTCCCGATCTGGATCTGAGCTTCCTCGGCTTCCTGTGCTACATCGGCGTGATCGCCGGCATTGTGCAGGTGCTGGAAATGGTGCTCGATAAATTCATGCCGGCGCTCTACAACGCGCTTGGCGTGTTCCTGCCCCTGATTACGGTGAATTGCGCCATCATGGGTGCTTCTCTGTTCATGGTGGAACGCGCCTACAGTTTTCCCGAGAGTGTCGTGTACGGCACCGGCGCCGGCATCGGCTGGGCGCTGGCGATCGCCGCCATGGCGGGGATCCGTGAAAAACTGAAATACAGCGATGTCCCCAAAGGACTGCGCGGTCTTGGGATCACCTTCATCACTACCGGGTTGATGTCTCTCGGGTTCATGTCGTTCAGCGGCTTGTCTCTGTAACTTATAGGATTCATGTAGATGATTGATTTTGCAGCGATTATCGGCGGTGTCGTCATGTTCACCGGGATTGTGATGATCCTTGTTGTGATGATCCTCGCCGCGCGCGCCCGACTCGTCAGCACGGGCAATGTCCGCATTGAAATCAACGGCGACCCGGAACGTTCTATCGTCGTGCCCGCTGGCGGCAAGTTGCTGAATACGCTGGCCGATGCCGGGATCTACCTGTCTTCTGCCTGTGGCGGCGGAGGGACTTGCGCGCAGTGTCGATGCCAGGTCCTGGATGGCGGAGGCTCGATGTTGCCAACGGAGCAGGGCCATTTCACGATGGGCGAGGCCAAGGCTCATTGGCGCTTGTCCTGCCAAGTCGCTGTCAAACAGGACATGAAGATCGAGATCGAGCCCGAGTTCTTTGGCGTCAAGCAGTGGGAATGCACGGTGTTGTCCAACGACAACGTGGCCACCTTCATCAAGGAACTGGTGCTGGAGATTCCGGATGGCGACAGCGTGGATTTCCGTGCGGGCGGTTACGTGCAGCTGGAAGTTCCGCCCCACGAAGTCCATTACAAAGATTTCATCATCGCCGACAAATTCCGCGGCGATTGGGAAAAATTCGGTCTCCTGAATCTTGTTTCCAAGTGCGACAAAACTACGATCCGTGCCTACTCCATGGCGAATTATCCCGAGGAGAAAGGCATCATCAAATTCAATATCCGGATAGCGACGCCGCCTCCCAAAACGACACTGCCTCCCGGTGTCATGTCCTCCTATGTCTTCAATCTCAAACCAGGAGACAAGATCAAGGTGTTTGGTCCGTTTGGCGAGTTTTTCGCAAAGGATACCGACGCCGAAATGGTCTTTATCGGCGGCGGCGCGGGTATGGCCCCGATGCGTTCTCATATTTTCGACCAACTGCGACGCCTGAAAACCAAGCGCAAAATCACCTTCTGGTACGGAGCCCGTAGCTTGAAGGAAATGTTCTACGTGAACGACTACGACACGCTTCAGGCAGAGAATCCGAATTTCAAATGGCACGTGGCACTGTCGGATCCTCAGCCGGAAGATAACTGGACAGGCATGAAGGGCTTTATCCACAATGTCGTGTATGAGCACTATTTGAAAGACCATCCCGCCCCCGAGGATTGCGAGTTCTACATGTGCGGGCCACCCATGATGAACGCCGCCGTGATCAAGATGTTGAAGGATCTCGGCGTCGAAGATGAAAACATCTCTCTGGATGAATTCTCCTGATCGAATCACACTCAGGCTTATGACCTCCGTCATAGGCCTGAACTGTTTCTGGCATTGTCCTTTTACCCACCACGGATGCGTTGAGTGATGAACCCGACTTTCACGCGACGAAGCATTCTTGTCAGCCTGTTCGCGATAATCCTGCTGCTTGTTTTCTGGCAGGGGCCGCAGGAAGCCGAAACCATTCACGAGTTTGGCGGCGCGACGATGGGCACGACATATTCCATCAAGGTCGTGGACGATCACGCGCAGGCAAGTTCTGAGCTGTTGGCACTCGAAGTGGGGGAGCTCCTGCAGCATCTCGACCGCGAGGTTATGTCGACCTATTCCGCCACGTCGGAACTGAGCGAACTCAACCGGGCAGCCATTGGCGAGAATCTTTCGTTGAGCCAGGATATGGCGTCGGTACTAGCGCTTGCACTTGAGGTACATCGCCTGACGTCTGGCGCCTTTGATGTGACTGTCGGGCCCTTGGTCAATCGATGGGGATTTGGGCCTGAAGATCGCGCCGAAGACAGAATTCCGGACCAAGCAGAGATTGAGGCATTGAAGGCCCGCGTCGGGTCTGACAAGCTGGCATTGAACCGGGAGAACGGCACGCTGACAAAGCTGGCCGATGTGTATATCGATCTGAGCGGCATCGCGAAGGGATATGCAGTCGATCAAGTTGCGCTGTTTCTCGAAAGTCGCGGATTAACGCGTTATTTTATTGAAATTGGGGGTGAGCTGCGGATCAGCGGCAACAAACCCGGCGATGAAAGCTGGGTACCGGCGATTGAGAAACCTGTCGATACGGCTCCGCAGATTCACGCCATTTTTTACGCTAAAGGGGAATCCATCGCCGTAGCCGGGTCGGGCGACTACCGCAATTACTTTGATCAGGATGGGCAGCATTATTCCCATGAAATTGATCCCCACACGGGACGCCCCGTCACCCATCGACTCGCAGGCGTTTACGTGATTGATGCATCGGCCGCGCGGGCGGATGCGCTGGCGACGGCGTTTATGGTAATGGGAGCGGAGAGCGCGGCCCGTTTGGCGGAAGACATAGGCCTGGCGGTCTACTTCATTTCAAAGACAGAATCCGGCGAAGGGTTTGAAGACCATTATACGAGCCGGTTCGCCCACTATCTCAGCCCCACCTGAACCGGAGGCTGGGGCGGCGATACACTCAGGAGTGCATTATGGAAACCGTAATCGCAAGTTTTGTGGTGCTGGTATGCGTGATCGCTGCCATGGCAGTCGGGGTCATGGCCGGTCGCAAGCCCATCAAAGGGACGTGCGGCGGATTGAACAGTGGGAGCGGGGATACAGGGTGTTCGCTATGTGGTGGAAACCCTGCCAAGTGTGAAGAGTCTTCCAAATAAGAATGCCAACGAGGGAGTAGGCAGCAGTGAAGCAGAAGCATTACGACATCATTGTCATTGGCAGCGGACCTGCAGGAGAGTCAGCGGCGATGAATGCCGCCAAGAAGGGGCGTCGCGTGGCCGTGGTCTCCGATCGCGAGGAGGTTGGTGGAAACTGTACTCACGTCGGCACTATTCCTTCCAAATCCCTGCGACAGTGTGTCAAACAGGTGATGGAGTTCAGCAGCAATCCCTTGCTGAAAGAGTTTGCCACCCTGCGCAAACCAAGTTTTCCCCAGATCATCAAACATGCCCATCGGGTGATCGATGAGCAGGTGCATCTGAGAAGCGTGTACTACGAGAAAAACGGCATAGACGTTATTGTGGGGCAGGCGGCGTTTGAGGACGCGCACACTATCAAGTTGGGGAGCCGTGGCCCCTATCTGAGTGCCGACCATTTCATCATCGCGACGGGGTCTCGTCCGTATCGTCCGGATAATGTGGATTTTTCACACCCGCGTCTGTTCGATTCCGACACCATCATGAGCCTCGACCACTCGCCGCGCAAAGTCACTGTCATTGGAGCGGGGGTAATCGGATGCGAATACGCCTCCATTTTCGGTGGGCTGGGCGCCAAGGTGGAATTGATCAATCCGGCGGAATCTCTTTTGTCATTCCTCGATTGGGAAATTTCCGATGCACTCAGTTATCACCTGCGTAACGTCGGCGTTCGCAGTCGCCACAATGAAGAGTACGAACGACTCGAATACTTTGATACGCATATCGTCACTCACCTGAAGTCAGGCAAACGGATTAAAAGCGATATCGTCCTGTGGGCGAACGGTCGCACCGGCAACACGGACCAGCTCAATCTGGAGGCGGTGGGTCTTGTCCCCAATTCGCGCGGCCAGCTGGAGGTCAGTCCCTCTTATCAGACCGTTGTGCCACACATCTATGCAGCGGGTGATGTGATTGGGTGGCCCTCACTTGCGAGTGTGTCCTATGATCAGGGCCGGTCTGCGTCCAATGCGATTGTCGATCCGGAAGCCTGTGTCACGATTGACCGTTTTGCCTCCGGCATTTATACCATTCCGGAAATCAGCTCGCTGGGAAAAACCGAGCGTGAACTGACGAAGGAACGTGTGCCCTACGAAGTAGGCAAGGCATTTTTCAAGAACACAGCGCGCGGCATGATTACCGGAGAGCAGGTAGGCATGTTGAAAATACTCTTTCACTTCGACACCCTGGAGATTCTCGGTATTCATTGCTTTGGAGACCAGGCCTCCGAGATTGTGCATATTGGCCAGGCCATCATGTTGCAGGAAGGAAAAGCCAACACCATGCGTTATTTTTTGAATACAACGTTCAATTATCCCACGATGGCTGAGGCGTATCGCATCGCCGCGCTTGACGGCTTGAATCGCGTATTCTGAGCGGGACACTGGAGAACAATAAGATGCCTGTAAGCACTGTTACTGTCCTCGGGGGAGGCAGTTTCGGGACCGTTATCGCCAATATCATTGCCGAAAACGGAAACCGCGTGAATTTCTGGATGCGCAGCAAAGAGCTGGTCGATGAGGTGAATCGCAGCCATGAAAATCCCCAATACCTTCCCGGTTACCAGCTGCACGAGAATGTCGTGGCGTTTCATGACATGGGAGCTGCCGTCAGCAACAGCGATATTGTTTTTGTTGCCGTTCCAAGCGCCTATTTCCGGCAGGTGGTGCGTGACATGTTGCCCTGGTGCAGACCCGATACCATTCTGGTAAGCACCACAAAAGGTATTGAGAGCGGCACCTTCAAACTCATGAGTCAGATTCTTCGTCAGGAGGCACCGGGGGCACGCATCGGCGTCATGAGCGGCCCCAATCTGGCAAAAGAAATCGCGGCGAGAAATCTGACGGGGACTGTTATTGCGAGCGAGCACGTGTCAGTACGGGAATCGGTTCAGCTGGTGTTGAAATCCGAATACTTCAGAGTGTATACAAATGATGATATGTTCGGCGTGGAGCTTGGTGGGGCATTAAAGAACATTTATGCCATTATCGCAGGGCTCGCATCTGCCATGGGGATGGGGCACAACACCAACAGTATGTTAGTGACGCGCAGCTTGACGGAAATGGCCCGCTTCGGCCGGCGTCTCGGCGCCGACCCCATGACGTTTCTCGGGTTGTCAGGCGTCGGCGATCTGATAGTGACCTGTTCTTCTCCGCTCAGCCGCAATTTTCGGGTGGGTATGGGACTTGGAAAGGGACTGAGTGTTGAAGAAGCGGTGGCCGAGGTGGGGCAGGTAGCAGAAGGCGTCAACACGCTCCAGCAAGTAAAGCATCGTGCGGATGAACTGGATGTCTATATGCCGCTGGTCAATGGCCTGTATCAGATTATTTACAACGGCAGTTCCGTGCGGAACATTGTGGCGTCACTCATGCTGGGTGAGCAGGCGCTGGATGTCGAATACGAAGCAAATCAGACCAAGACGCTAAATCCAAAGGAGTAATCATGTCGGACGATATCGTAGAAAATCTCAAACAACCTTCTCAGTGGTTGAGAATTGTGTACATGATCGTGCTCGCCATCGCGCTTGAGGTCACGAGCATTATTCTGACTCTGGTGGTCATCGGACAGGCGTTGATCACCTTGGTCACCGGCAACAATAACGAGAATCTGCGGGGGCTTGCGAAGGATCTGGCGGTTTACGTGAATCAGATCATTCTGTTTTTAACCTATAATTCCGAACAGCGTCCGTTTCCCTTCGCTCCGTTTCCCGGGAGTTCCGATGAGGCGAGCCTCGACCCCGTGACTCCGCCAGTACCGGAAGAACCGGCAGCCGCAGCGCAGAACGCCACTCCGAAGAAGAAGCCGGCTGCTGCCAAAAAGCAGTCTGAGTCTTCTCCAACGAAAAAGCCTGCGCCTAAAAAGGCGACGGGAAGTGCATCGAAATCCCCGAAAAAGTCCGTGTCACCGGCCGCTCCGAAAGACGATGTGTCGAACGAGTCAAGCGAGTCCTGATGTGAGTCTGATTCAGCGAACTTTGTTGCTGATGGGGGTTCTGTGGCTGCTGGCCAGTAGCGTACAGGCGCAGACGATTCTGCCGACCGATACCGTGGACCACGAATTGGTCAGCCGTTTTCCGGGTGCGCAAATTGTGCAATACCGTTCCCCGGGAATCACCAATTACCGGCTGGCGCTGGATCGTATGCAGCGGGTAAACGGGCGGGTGATGGC
This sequence comes from uncultured Klebsiella sp., assembly GCA_964538025.1. Lineage (GTDB taxonomy): Bacteria > Pseudomonadota > Gammaproteobacteria > Pseudomonadales > Pseudohongiellaceae > UBA5078. The sequence continues at coordinate 30,948 of CAZICZ010000011.1, forward strand.
AGGGCGCGAGGAGCGTTTGCGGGGGGAGTTGACCCGCATCACCTACCGTATCCCCGAGGGGTATAGCGGTCAGGACGTGTTCACGCATTATTCAGCGCAAATGCTTGCTGTGGGTGAAGAACTCTTTCGTTGTGCAGGGCGAGGATGTGGAAGCAGCAATTTCTGGGCAAATGATGTCTTTGAATACCGCATTTTGTACGGCCCAGAGGCAGAACAGTTTTATTTGGCGACCTCGGTCGGCGGTGCCGGTCAGCCGGTGCGCGCTTACTTGTCGCTGTACGTCATTACGCGCGGCAATCGAAGTGTCTATGCCCATCTCGATGTGCTCGAACTGTCGGATGCGGTTAGCTCATCGACAGAGCTCAGTCCCCAGTCACTGGTTCTGCAGCTCGAGGAAGAGGGCAGTGTCATCCTGCAGGGGCTGGAATTTGATGAGCAGGACGCGCTGACCGAGGCAGGGACAGCCTCGGTTCTGGCAGAAGCCCTGCGCAACGCCCCGGCACTGCGCGTGTATGTTGTGGGCCATCTGGCGGACAGTCTTCCTCTGGAAACATTGAAGTCGCGCTCCGAAGCGCGGGCTCAGGCAGTGGTAGCGTTATTGATTGCCGAAGGGATTGCTGCCGAGAGAGTGCTGGCGCAGGGGATAGGACCACTGGCGCCGCAATGTCGCCAATCCTCCTGCGACGCGCGCATTGAGGTGGTCGTTATCCCCTGAGATTATTTGCTGATAAGGGACAGGAATTCGTTCCGTGTGCTCTGGCTGTTGCGGAATGCCCCCAGCATGCAGGACGTCGTCATGACGGAATTCTGTTTTTCCACACCCCGCATCATCATGCACATGTGCTGGGCCTCGATGATGACGCCGGCACCGGAAGCCCCTGTCACGCGGATGATCGTTTCGGCGATTTCCTTGGTGAGATTCTCCTGAATCTGCAGGCGGCGCGCGAAGACATCCACGATGCGGGCAATTTTTGACAGACCGATAACCTTGCCGTGCGGCAGATAGGCGACGTGGCACTTGCCTATAAAAGGCAGCATGTGGTGTTCGCACATGGAGTACAGTTCGATATTTTTGACAATGACCATTTCGTCGGAGCTGGAGGGGAACAGCGCGTTGTTGATGACCTCCTCAATATCCTGACGATACCCTCTGGTCAGAAATTCCATGGCTTTGGCTGCACGTCGAGGGGTGTCTGACAATCCCGGACGCTGAAGATCTTCTCCGATGGCGACAAGGATATCCCGATAGGCGTTTTCCATAGGGGTGCTCATGGTGGTCTGTCTGTGTCCTTCAGGCTGAGAGAAAGGCGCCTACCCTACGACAGAGCGCCGGCGCCGGTAAAGTTTTTTTTAGGGGTCCCGTCGACTGACGACAACGTGAACATGAAGAGAGAGACGCATTGTGAGTGACAAGAAGGCAGTAGTTGTTGACGAGATTCTTCGACAGATCCACCAGAAATTTGAGGCAGCAGACCTCTTCTATGGTCATGGCACTGACAATGCCTGGGACGAGGCCGTGTACCTGGTCTACAGCGTTCTGGACATCGACTTCATGGCGGATGAGCGCATCTTGCAACGGGAGGTGAGTGCCGACGATGCGGCGCGCGTCTTCGTGCTCGCCGACCGCCGTGTGAAGGAGCGTATCCCGGTGGCGTATCTGGTGAAGGAAGCCTGGTTTGCGGGCCTTCCCTTTAGCGTTGACGAGCGGGTGTTGATTCCTCGTTCCCCCTTGGCGGAATTGATCAATGCACACTTTGAGCCGTTGATTGCGGAGGCTCCTGAGCGGGTGCTGGACCTGTGTACCGGCAGTGGCTGCATCGGCATCGCAACGGCGCTCGCGTTTCCCGAAGCGCAGGTCGTGCTGGCCGATATCAGTGAAGAGGCGCTGGCACTGGCGCGTCATAACATCGTTCGTCACGGTGTACAGTCGAGGACCGAAGCGGTGCAGTCGGACCTCTTTAGCGCCGTTTCCGGCCGCTTCGATGTCATTCTGTGCAATCCGCCGTATGTGTCAGACGATGAAATTGAAGCGCTGCCTGCTGAGTACCGGCATGAGCCCGTTCTGGGGCTCAGGTCGGATGAGGACGGCCTCGCCATTCCCTTGCAAATTCTCCGTCAGGCGGCTGATTTTCTCACTGACAAGGGATTACTGATCATGGAAGTGGGGTATTCCCATGAGGCCCTGAGTGAAAGTGTGCCTCGCGTGCCGTTTCTCTGGCTCGATTTTGACTACGGCGGCGAAGGGGTCTTTGTGCTGACCCGACAGCAATTGATCGACTCTGCTTCCGGGTTGCGCTAGCCCGTAAACCGGCCGTGCCGGCATTCGTCAGCCGGCCTATCTTGGTGTACAATTCGCGCCTTTTTAAACCTCTGGTGTCCACACGCCCTCGACAGGTGATGCATGTCCGGAAACACGATTGGCAAACTGTTCACAGTGACCAGCTTTGGCGAAAGCCATGGCCCGGCTCTGGGGTGCATCGTGGATGGATGTCCTCCCGGACTGTCCTTGTGCGAAGAAGACCTGCAAAGGGATCTGGATCGACGCAAACCGGGGACGTCGCGATTTACCACACAGCGACGGGAAGAGGATGCCGTGCGCATTTTGTCCGGGGTGTTCGAGGGCAAAACGACTGGCACTCCCATTGGCTTGTTGATCGAAAATACCGACCAGCGCTCCAAGGATTACGGCAAGATCAAGGACCAGTTCCGCCCTGCGCACGCAGATTACACGTATCACCAGAAGTATGGCATTCGGGACTACCGGGGCGGCGGTCGCTCGTCCGCCCGAGAAACGGCCATGCGGGTTGCCGCCGGCGCAATTGCGAAAAAATACCTGCACGAACATGCCGGGATTGTGGTGCGGGGCTACATGCGTCAGCTGGGCCCGATCACACTCGAATTACAGGACTGGGACGAAGTTGAACGAAATCCGTTTTTCTGTCCGGAAGCGGGCAAGGTCGCAGAGCTGGAAGCCTATATGGCGGCGCTGAGCAAGGAAGGCAATTCCGTCGGTGCGCGCATTAATGTAGTGGCCTCTGGTGTGCCTGTCGGCCTTGGCGAGCCGGTGTTTGATCGTCTGGATGCCGACCTCGCGCATGCGCTGATGAGCATCAATGCGGTAAAGGGAGTTGAAATCGGCGCAGGATTTGCGAGCGTGGCGCAGAAGGGCACGGAGCACCGCGACGAAATGACGCCCGAGGGTTTTCTGTCGAATCAGGCGGGCGGCATTCTCGGGGGCATTTCCTCGGGGCAGGACATTCTCGCGAGCATCGCGCTGAAGCCGACCTCCAGTCTGCGCATACCGGGACGCTCAATCGATATTCACGGCAATGCCGTGGAGGTCGTGACAACCGGCAGGCACGATCCCTGTGTTGGAATCCGGGCGACACCAATCGCCGAGGCCATGATGGCAATCGTCCTCATGGATCATTTACTGCGTCACAGAGCGCAGAACGCCGGCGTGACGACGGGCACGCCACTTCTCCGATAGTTTTTCTATCACTTATTTTTATCTGAAGAATAAAATAGTTTCATTTTGGTTATTGAAGTGCAGGGAGTATCCTGCGCCCATCTCACCTCCTGACAGAAGCAATGGTAATCAACATGACTGGCAAAACCTTGTACGACAAACTTTGGGATTCACATTTGGTCACGCAGCGCGATGACGGCACTGCCCTGATTTACATCGATCGGCAGTTGATTCACGAAGTCACCTCACCACAGGCCTTTGAAGGCCTGCGGATGGCGGGGCGTCGGCCCTGGCGCGCAGATGCCAACTTTGCAACGCCCGACCACAATATCCCGACAACTCGTGCCGAGCGTTCGCAGGGGCTGGAAGGTATCCGTGACCCGATCTCCCGTATTCAGGTGACGACTCTGGATGATAACTGCCGTGAATTTGGCATCTTCGAACTGGACATGAATGATGAGCGTCAGGGCATTGTGCACGTGGTTGGCCCGGAGCAAGGGGCGACACTGCCCGGCATGACGATTGTTTGTGGTGATTCCCACACCTCGACGCACGGCGCGCTGGGGGCGCTTGCCCACGGAATCGGGACGTCGGAAGTCGAGCACGTCATGGCTACCCAATGCCTGCTGCAGACCAAAATGAAGAACATGCTGATCCGCGTTGATGGGCGTCTGAACCCAGGTGTTACTGCCAAAGACATCGTGTTGGCCATCATCGGTGAAATCGGCACGGCGGGTGGCACCGGCTATACCATCGAATTCGGTGGGGAAGCGATTCGCTCCCTGAGCATCGAGGGGCGCATGACCGTGTGCAATATGGCGATTGAAGCAGGGGCGCGCGCAGGCCTGATTGCCGTGGATGAAACGACGCTTGATTACATCAAGGGCCGCCCCTTTGCGCCCAAGGGCGACATGTGGGAGAAGGCCGCTGCCGCCTGGCGCGGCTTGGTGAGTGATGCGGATGCCCATTTTGACCGCGTCATCGTACTGGATGCGGCCGACATCATTCCTCAGGTCACCTGGGGAACGTCGCCTGAAATGGTCGCGCCGATAACAGGGGAAATTCCGGATCCGGACAAGGAGTCCAATCCGAGCCGTCGCGAGAATATGCGCCAGGCGCTCAAGTACATGGGCCTGAAGCCCGGTACCCGCATCACCGACATCAAGCTGGACTGTATCTTCATCGGGTCATGCACCAATTCGCGTATCGAAGATTTGCGGGCGGCGGCTGCGGTGGTCAAAGGGCGCAAAGTGGCATCGAATATTGAAATGGCGCTCGTGGTTCCCGGCTCGGGCTTAGTTAAAAAGCAGGCAGAGGCCGAAGGGTTGGACAAGATCTTCATCGAAGCGGGGCTGGAGTGGCGGGAGCCCGGATGTTCCATGTGTCTGGCGATGAACGCGGATCAGCTCGGCGCCGGCAAACATTGCGCATCGACATCCAACCGCAATTTTGAGGGGCGGCAGGGCTTTGGGGGGAGAACCCATTTGGTCAGTCCAGCCATGGCGGCGGCTGCGGCCATCAACGGGCATTTCGTCGACGTACGCGACATGCTGCTGACACTTGGCCGCTAACGAGCTCTTTATCCATTTATTGAATTGAAAGCAGACAGAGCGTGAAACATGAAAAAATTCGTAAAGCAATCCGGGCTTGTCATGCCGCTGGACCGCGCCAATGTGGACACCGACTTTATCATTCCCAAGCAGTTCTTGAAGTCGATCAAGCGCAGTGGATTTGGCGTTAACTTGTTTGATGAACATCGGTACCTGGATAAGGGCGAGCCGGGGCGCGACAACAGTGCACGTCCCCTCAATCCCGATTTCGTGATGAATCAGGCACGGTACAAAGGGGCGTCGGTCTTGCTGGCGCGCGAAAATTTTGGGTGTGGGTCCAGTCGCGAACACGCCCCTTGGGCACTGGACGACTACGGGTTCCGCGTCCTGATAGCGCCAAGTTTTGCTGATATTTTCTTTAATAATTGCTTTAAGAATGGAATTCTACCCATTGTTTTAAAAGAAAATATTGTCAATGATCTTTTCGCTAAGACTGAAGCGGCACCCGGCTACGCGGTGACGGTCGATCTGGAAGGGCAGGTTATTGAGCTGCCTACGGGCGAGCGCATTCCGTTCGAGGTCGATGCCTTCCGCAAATACTGTTTGCTCAATGGACTCGATGACATTGGGTTGACGCTTCAAGATGCGGACAAGATCAAAGCGTTTGAACAGCGCTGGCGTACAAATTCGCCGTGGTATTTCGGCGTCCAAGGGTGATTGGGGCAGTGCCGCGCATCTGCGACGCTGTAAGAATGAAACGAACAATGCTTAGACTGCCAGTGGGGCAGACAGGATGAATGACATGAAGACTTATAATGTGGCAGTGGTTGGGGCAACAGGCGCGGTAGGGGAGACCCTGATCAGCATTCTGGAGCAGCGCAACTTTCCGGTCGGAGAACTCTTTCCCCTGGCGAGTGAGCGCTCTGCCGGATCCACCGTCATGTTTCGTGGCAAGCCAGTCACCGTGCAAAACCTTGCGGATTTTGACTTCAGCAAGGCGCAGATTGGGCTGTTTTCCGCCGGAGGCAGTGTGTCGGCCGCCTATGCCGAGAAAGCGGGCAAGGCCGGGTGTGTGGTGATCGATAACACCTCGCATTTTCGCTATGAGGACGATATTCCTCTGGTTGTGCCCGAAGTGAATCCGGAGAAAATTGCGCAGTATGTCAATCGCAACATTATTGCGAATCCCAACTGCTCAACGATCCAAATGCTGGTCGCGCTCAAACCCATTCGCGACAAGGTGGGTATCGAGCGGATCAATGTGGCGACTTACCAGGCGGTTTCCGGCACCGGGAAATTGGCTATCGAGGAGTTGGCCAAGCAAACCGCGGATCTGCTCAATGGCCGAGAAGTGACCTGCAAGGTGTACCCGAAGCAGATCGCATTCAACGCCCTGCCGCAAATTGACGTGTTTTTGGACAATGGCTATACCAAGGAAGAAATGAAGATGTCCTGGGAAACCAAGAAAATCTTTGGTGATGACAGTATCCGGGTCAATGCCACCTGTGTCCGCGTCCCTGTTTTCTACTCACACTCCGAGGCGGTCCATATCGAAACGCGTGCCCCGATCAGCGTGGAAGAAGTGCGTGAACTGCTGGCTAATGCTCCCGGTGTAACCTTGATGGATGAGCGTAAACCCGGAGGCTATCCGACTGCGGTAGGAGATTCCGCAGGTCAGGATGATGTCTTCGTGGGGAGAATTCGCCAGGATATTTCACACCCGCTCGGTCTGAATTTGTGGATTGTGTCAGATAATGTGAGAAAAGGCGCAGCTTTGAACTCTGTGCAGATTGCCGAAGTGTTGATAAAAGACTATTTATAATGAATACTTGCGTTCGCAATTGAATAGTCTTTCGCAGGAGTTTGTGACGTGATTAGTCACACTCCTGTGAAGCAATAAAAAGCCCTTCCCGTGCCAACGCATGACAGCGGTGATCGCCCCAAGAAGGAACGGATTATGCTAAGAAAGCTCGTGGTGGGTTTCACCTCTGCAGTGCTTTTTGCTGCTGCTCATGCCAAAGCCCTTGGTCTTGGCGAGATCATCCTCGAATCCTCCCTGAATCAGCCGCTCAGCGCCCAAATAGCTCTCCTGCAGCTTGGTGATGTTCGTCCCGAGCAAATTCGTGTGCAGATGGCGGATGAATCCGATTTCGCCCGTTTTTCGATCGACAGGGAATCCTTCCTCGATGCGATTCAGTTCGATGTGCTGTCTCGAGGAAATGATGCTGTCGTTCGCTTGCGTACCGTGGACGCGGTACGTGAGCCTTACTTGAGTTTTGTCCTTGAAACGCGATGGCCAAGCGGGCGATTGTTGAGTGAGTACACTGTACTGCTCGACCTGCCGGCATTTGCCCCTGCAGGGGCTGCCGCCCCCGTGCAGCAGGCTGTCCAGTCTCAGAGCTCCTCTTCTCAAACAATTCAAGATCAACAAGTTACACAGAGTTCTTCTAGCGGGGCATTAAGCGAACCTGCGCGTTTCGCCGCCCCCGCAGATCCCGTGGATGAACCCATTGATGCGGCAGTGGACCTTGCTGATGAGCCGCCTGCGACAGAAGATATCCCGGCACCGGAGCCTGAACCCGTCCCGACTACTCCCCGCAATGCAGGACCCGCAGAATTCGTCACGATTGGTGCAGATGAGACTCTCTGGGATATCGCGCTGCAAGTGCGTCCGGACAGCTCCGTGTCCGTTCAGCAAACGATGTTGGCGCTGCAGAGTCTGAATCGCGAAGCGTTCATTTCAGACAATATCAACATGGTGCGACGAGGCCAGGTGCTGCGCGTCCCGACGCTCGAGCAGATTCGTGCGCTCAGCGCCCGCGAGGCCATGAGCGAAGTCGCCCGTCAGAATCAGCTGTTTGACAACCGGAGCAACGTACCGCTGGCCTCGCAGCCGCTGACGGCGCAACCCCAGTCAGCCCCTGCGGATGCGGGCGGTCGTGGTCAGTTGACAGTCGTGAATGTAGATACAGATGAGCCAGCTTCGGCACAGGGGAGCGGGGCAGGCCAAAGTGCACATTTGGATCCCCAGATCGCGGCGCTGGAAGACGCACTGGCCGTCCAAAGGGAAGAAGCGGATCGCGCAGCTCTCCTCAATGCTGAACTGAGTGAGCGACTCGGGCTGCTTGAGGCGCAGATTGCCTCCGCAGAGGAAATTATCCGTCTTCGCGATTTGGAGCTTGCCCAGCTGCAGGAATCGCTCGCTGCTGCTGCCCAGGAACCTGAGCCCGTCGATCCACCCACTGTGATCACAATGGCGCCGGAAAAAACCCTGGTGGAACAGATCATCGAAACGCTCGTCGCCAACACTTATGCCCTGCTGGCGCTGGTTGGTCTCATGATCCTGATGCTGGTGTTCGTGCTGCTGCGCCGGAATCAGGCCGCTGAGAAAGCTGCCCTTGCCGGGATTGACGGCATCGCTGTCGAACCAGGAGAGGATGCAAATGACGCTACACCCGCATTCGATTCTGTAGAGCCTAAGCACCAGCGCACTGTTTTACAGGGTGAAATTTCAGACGAAGACTTTGATGAAATCATGAATCTTGCAGGGGCGACTGACGAATCCCTGCTCGCAGAAACCACGCCCGACCACCAGGGAGTCCCGCAGGATAATTCCGATTCCTTGCGCGCAGATCAGGACTTCACACTGGATCATCCCGAGCTTGAAGACGAGCCCCGTCAGGACCTGGCGTTTGAAGAGGAATCCAGCGAGCCCGTTGCCGTAGCGCCTGACGAAGCGCCACTCAAGGACGTGTCTGTAGAAAGTGCGGAGCTCCCTCCCAGCGACGAGACAGCCGACATCCTCGAAACGGTGGATACGCTAATTGCCTATGAAAAACATGACGAAGCCGAAGCGATGCTGCGTGATGCGATCGTTTCCGAGCCCGGGCGTGTTGATTTGCGGATGAAGCTGCTCGAGGTATATGTCGCGAAGCAGGATGCAGTTGGTTTCAAGTTGCAGGAATCTGAAATTCGGGACATGGGTGCACTCGGTGTCGAACCAAGAATCGCCACATTGCGCTCTCAACTGCATACGGAACATGACAGCGAGATTCTCGAAGAAGGGGAAGACGATTTCTTTGAGGAGTTGAATGCTCTCGACGATATGGAGGTCGCGCTTGATCTTGAAGCGAGCGCGGAAATTGACGACGGCAAAGTGCTGTCAGGTGAGCTTCCTGATGACGAAGTAACGGCCCTGGCTTCTGAATCTGAGGAACCCGCACGGGAGACTGACGCCAACGACATCGATTTTGCCCCGGATGACAAGGAGGAAGAACCTGTTGAGGTATCCCCGGTTTCGGACGAACAAGACGATGTGGGTCTGAGCTTCACGTTACCTGAGACGCAGTCCGTCGATTTTGACCATCAAGATGCTTCTTCAATCGAGCTTAGTGCAGAGTTTGATCTTTCTGCCGACGAGGAGTCCCCCCTTAAAAGTCTCGCCGAAGGCGACGCTATCCCCTTCGATCTGCCAGACGCATCGGGCGCTGACTCGGTTGTCCCGGAGATTACGCCCGAGGAAGAAGCATCCGAAAATCTGATTGATTTTGACTTTGATTTTGGGACAAGCAGCGAGCCCGCAGAGACGGCACCGGAGCCTGTATCACCTCTGGATGCCGACGAAGGAACGACGGACGATCAAGCGCTGGATTTCGAATTCTCCCTGCTGGAAGAGCCCGAGTCAGACGCGTCTGACCAAAAGGATCCCGGCGCTGAGAATGCGACGGCTGATTCAGTCGCCGTTGCAAATTCCGATTCAGCGTTGGACGAAGTTGAGTTCGATCTGGATCTGGATACCGATACGGAAAACGAAGCCCAGCCGGCGATGCCCCACGAAGTGGATCTGGGCAGTGATGCCGATATCGAATTCCTCGACGACGACAACAGCGTGAATTTCGATGATGCCGATTTCGATTTATCTCTGGATGACGATGAGGCCAAATCGGGCAATGCGCCATCAGCGGACCCATTCGATGACCTGCAGTTCTTGGATGACACCCTGGAAGCAGCAACTCATGATGCTGACGACGCCGACAAAGAGGTCGACGAGGATCTGGATTTCCTGTCGGATGCAGACGAAGCCGCGACGAAACTCGATCTTGCGCGAGCCTATTTTGAAATGGGCGACTCTGACGGCGCTCGCGAGATTCTCGAAGAAGTAATTCGGGAAGGGAGCGAAGACCAGGTCAAGGATGCAAAAGCACTTCTGGACAGGCTGTAATCCCGGCCTGTCCGTTTCAAGAATGAGAATCCCGTGATCGAAAATCCTGGCACGCCGCACCGCATTGCCCTTGGCGTGGAATATGACGGTGCGGCATTTCACGGCTGGCAACGCCAGGGCGATCCCTCCCTCCCTACAGTGCAAGGGGCGCTCGAAAGAGCCCTTTCCTCTGTCGCGAATCACTCTGTTGACCTTGTGTGTGCTGGTCGCACAGATGCCGGCGTTCATGGTTCAGGTCAAGTGGTGCATTTTGAGTGTCAGACCGATCGAGGCGAAAAAGCGTGGGTGCGTGGCGTTAATAGTCTGCTTCCCGAAACGGTTCGCGTGCAGTGGGCTCGTGCTGTCCCGTCTGACTTTCATGCCCGGTTTTCTGCCACCAGCCGACGCTACCTGTACCTGCTGGACGATTCGCATATCGAGTCTGCGATTATGGCGCGAAAAGTCACAAAGACGCGCCTGACGCTGGATATCGCACGCATGCATGAAGCAGGGCAGGCCCTCCTGGGTGAGCAGGACTTCAGCGCCTTTCGTGCGGCAGGATGTCAATCTCGCACGCCTTATCGAAACCTCATGCACTTGAGTGTCTGCCGGCACCATCGTTATATCGTGGTCGATATTCAGGCAAACGCATTTCTGCTGCACATGGTGCGCAATATCGTGGGCACCTTGATGGAGATCGGAGCAGGCCATCAACCGATCGAGTGGGCAGGGGACTTGTTGCACCGGCGCGACAGGCGGCTTGCCGCGATGACCGCATCCCCTCATGGGCTTTATCTGGTCCGTGTGGAATATCCCCAGGAATTTGGCCTGCCAGCACTCCCGGTAGGCCCCTCTTTTTTGCAGCCATATGCGGAGGTATTGGGAAAGAATCTTTGCTAGAATCGCTGCCTTTTGCAGCAGGCTGTAAAGCACCGATATGCGCACCCGCGTCAAAATTTGTGGAATCACCCGACCCGAAGATGGTCTCCAGGCGGCAGCGCTTGGTGCAGATGCTATTGGGCTGGTTTTTTACGAAAAAAGCTCCCGTGCCGTTTCCATCGATGAAGCTACGCAGATCCAACGCGCACTTCCTGCCTTTGTCAGTGTTGTGGGGTTGTTTGTGAATCCAGAAGCCTCGCAGGTGCATCAAGTTTTGCAGCAGGTACATGTGGATTGTTTGCAATTCCACGGGGAGGAGACGCCTGCGTTTTGCGAATCCTTCGGTTTGCCCTACATGAAGGCAATCCGTGTGAGGGAAGGGCTTGATATAAAACTTGAAATATCAAAATATTCAAAAGCTTGCGCGATACTTCTCGATAGTTTTGATAAAAATTCTGCTGGGGGAACCGGGCTCCAGTTCGAGTGGAGTATCGCGCAAGAGATCGTTTTGGCTGGGTGTGAACGTATTGTCCTCGCGGGAGGTTTGTCCTCCGAAAACGTTGCCCGGGCAATCCGGCAAGTTCGCCCCTATGCTGTCGATGTCAGCAGCGGCGTCGAGTCTGCTCCGGGCTATAAAAGTCCAGAACGTTTAACAGCGTTTTTTCATGAGGTGAGAAGTGTCTGAGATCAACCGTGTTGCAAATTGCGCTGAGGCAGACGTGAGCGCTGATCCTTTCAGCGGCCCTGACAGCCATGGCCACTTTGGTCGTTTCGGCGGCATTTTTGTAGGGGAAACTCTGATTGCGGCCGTGGAGGAGCTAGACCGTGTGTACTCCCGCATGGCGAGCGACGCAGACTTTTGGGCTGAATTTGACCGGGACCTTAAATACTACGTGGGACGCCCCTCTCCTCTGTATGTCGCGGAGAGGCTCACTGCGCATTATGGCGGCGCCAAGATTGTCCTCAAGCGCGAGGACCTTAACCACACGGGTGCCCACAAGATCAATAACACCATCGGGCAGGCATTGCTCGCCAAGTACATGGGCAAGCCGCGGATCATTGCTGAGACCGGTGCAGGTCAGCACGGGGTGGCTAGCGCTACCATCGCGGCCAGGCTCGGTCTGGAATGCCACGTCTACATGGGCGCCGAAGACATCAAGCGACAGTCTGCAAACGTGTATCGCATGAAGTTGCTGGGGGCCAATGTGGTCTCCGTCGAATCCGGTTCTCGCACCCTGAAGGATGCCATGAACGAGGCCCTGCGTGATTGGGCAACGAATGTGGATAACACCTATTACATCATCGGTACTGCCGCGGGTCCGCACCCATATCCCCGGCTTGTGCGTGATTTCCAGGCGGTGATTGGGCGTGAAGCCAGGGCACAGTCCCTTGAGCAGTTCGGTCGTCTCCCGGATGCCTTGGTGGCGTGTGTGGGGGGAGGCTCAAATGCCATTGGCCTGTTCCATCCCTTCCTGCACGACAAAGAAGTGGCGATGTACGGCGTCGAAGCGGGCGGTGACGGTCTCGAGACGGGGCGTCATGCGGCCCCCCTGAGTGCGGGGCGTCCCGGCGTCCTGCATGGCAACCGGACCTATCTGATGAGTGACGAGTCCGGGCAGATCCTCGAAACTCATTCCGTCTCCGCGGGTCTGGACTATCCGGGCGTGGGACCAGAACATGCGTGGCTGAAGGACCTCGGCCGTGTGCACTATGTTGCCGCGACCGACAAAGAGGCACTGGCGGCATTCCGAGATCTGACACGCATGGAGGGGATCATCCCGGCCCTGGAGTCCAGTCATGCGGTCGCCTATGCCGGCAAATTGGCAGCGACTCTGAGATCCGACAAGATACTGGTCATCAATCTTTCGGGTCGGGGAGATAAGGATATTCACACCGTCGCCCAGATTGACGGCATCACGATCTAAACGTTGAGCGAGCAGAGGGTTATGAGTCGCATCAGTCAAACGATTGGCCGCCGACAGGCGGAAGGCAAGAAAGTGCTGGTCCCTTACGTGGTTGCCGGAGATCCGGACATTCATGTCACGGTGCAGATCATGCACGCGCTCGTGGCCAAGGGTGCCGATATCATTGAGCTGGGCATTCCGTTCAGCGACCCGTCCTCAGATGGCCCCGTCATTCAGTTGGGCGCAGAGCGCGCCCTGAAAGCCGGAACCCGCTTGGTGGATGTCTTCGCGATTGTCCGAAGCTTCCGTGAAGTGAACCAGGACACTCCTGTCGTGTTGATGGGGTATCTTAATCCGCTCGAAAGTATTGGTTACGAAGCGTTTGCCGCGCATGCTGCTGAGGCAGGCGTGGATGGCCTGCTGATCGTGGACATGCCGGCCTACGAAAGCGAAGCGTTTCTGGCGGCTGTTCGGCCCCGCGGACTCGACACCATTTTCCTGGTGGCGCCTACTACCAGCGACAATCGACTCGCATCCATCATTGCTCACACGACCGGCTATCTGTATTACGTTTCCCTGAAGGGAGTGACAGGCGCAGCCATTACCGACAAGCAGGATATTCGGGCTAAAATTGTACATCTGCGCAGCCTGACCTCACTGCCCATTGTCGTGGGTTTTGGCATTAAAGATGCGAGCTCCGCCTGCGAAATGGCGGCAATCAGTGACGGTGTTATAGTAGGCAGTGCGTTGGTGGACAAGATTGCAGGCCTGTCGGGGTCAGCGTCGCGCACGTCAGAGGCGATTACGCACAGTGTCCAGCTTATCGGCGATATCCGTCTCGCATTGGACACCCAGAAATAGTCATTTAAAAGTAATAAATTCAACAGCTTTTACGGGATTACTTTATGAGTTGGATTAACAAAATCCTCCCCTCCATTCGCAGCAACAATGCCGATGGCAGTACTGCCAAGCCGCGCACCAGCGTTCCCGAGGGGCTGTGGAAAAAATGCCCCCGATGCGAAGCTGTCCTGTATCGACCTGATCTTGAGCGCAATCTTGAGGTCTGCCCGAAGTGTGACCATCACCTGCGTATCACGGCACGCCGCCGCCTCGAACTGTTTTTGGACCCTGAAGGGCAGGTGGAATTGTTTGCCGACATGGAGCCTGTCGACATCCTCAAGTTCAAGGATTTGAAAAAATACAAAGATCGCTTGTCTGCGGCGCAAAAGAGCACCGGAGAGAAAGATGCCCTTATTGTGGTGCAAGGGGCTGTGAATGAGGTTGAAATGGTCGTGGCCGCATTCGAATTCGGTTTCATCGGTGGGTCCATGGGCGCCGTTGTGGGTGAAAAATTCACTCAGGCGACCAATGTCTGTATCGAAAAGCGCCTTCCCTTTGTTTGTTTCTCCACCAGTGGCGGCGCGCGAATGCAGGAAGCACTGATTTCACTCATGCAAATGGCGAAAACCTCCGCGGCGCTGGCACGTATGCGCGAGCACGGTCTGCCCTTTATTTCTGTTCTGGTTGATCCCGTGTACGGTGGCGTTTCCGCCAGTCTTGCCATGCTGGGAGATATCAATATTGCCGAACCGAATGCGCTGGTCGGATTTACCGGCCCGGATGTGATTCGACAGACTGTGCGCGTCAAGTTGCCGGAAGGGTTTCAACGCAGCGAGTTCCTTCTGGAGCATGGTGCGATTGATATGATTGTGCATCGCAAAGAAATGCGCGACCGCGTGTCTTCACTTCTGTCCAAGCTCCTGCATCTCTAAGTAGTCTTGTTTTCTCCGGAGTATTAAATCTCCTTTTAAAACAAGATGATGGCGGAGTTAATTAATGAATCTTTCAGCTTGGCTGGAGCGCATTCAGGCCGTTCATCCCACCGAAATCGAGCTTGGTCTTGACCGTGTGCGGGAGGTGGCGCTGCGCATGGGGCTGGTTCGGCCTGCTCCCTATGTCGTGACGGTGGCGGGTACCAATGGCAAGGGCTCTACCGTGGCCATGCTCGCCTCAATCTGTCACGCTGCCGGGTACCGGGTGGGAACCTATACCTCTCCTCATATCCTTCGCTACAACGAACGCATCAGAATCCTGGAAACCGAAGTGACAGATGAGGCTCTGTGCGAAAGCTTCGCGCGGATTGATGCCGCACGGGGAGAACTGTCTCTCTCGTACTTCGAATTCAGTACCCTCGCAGGTTTGTTGCTGCTCGAGGAGGCAGCACTCGATATTGCCGTTCTCGAGGTGGGACTTGGCGGGCGCCTGGATGCCGTGAATATTGTGGATGCTGACCTTGCCATCGTGACAAGCATCGGGCTCGATCATACCGATTGGCTCGGAGATACCCGCGAACTGATCGGATATGAGAAAGCAGGCATCTTCCGTCCTGGAAAGCCGGTGCTCTGCGGTGATGTCGACCCTCCCGCCAGTCTGTTGGCTCATGCCGCGTCGCTAAGGGCGCCAGTGCAGACTCTGGGGCGTGACTACGGGTTCAGCACATCAGGAGACACCTGGAGCTGGTGGATGCGCAAATCGTCGGGCGAAGAGATCGAACTGGATCGTCTTCCCCATCCTGGCCTGGATCTCTCGAATGCTGCGACGGTAATCGCTGCCTTGCAGACTCTTCCGCGACCGCTACCACGGGATGCTCTGGAGCAGGGCTTGCGACATCCCGGGATCCTAGGCCGTTTTCAATCTCTGCTGGATCTCACGACCGGAAACTCTGTGATAGTGGACGTGGCGCATAACGGGCATGCCGCTGCCGTGCTGGCCCAGAAGCTGCGCACGTTAAAAGAACAGGGCGGGCAGGGCTGCGCCGTGAGGGTTATTTTGGCGATGATGAAAGACAAAGATCACATCGCATTTCACGCCGCCTTAGAATCTGAAGTCGACTTTTGGTATATTGCCGCATTCGCGCAAGCACGCTGTATGGATGCGGTCTCTCTCGCGGACATTCTTCGCCTTCGGGGAGCACAGGTGCGCGGGGTTTATACATCGGTGCATGAGGCTTACCAGGGGCTTTGCAGCGACGTAAAAGCCGGAGATGTCATCCTGGCGACAGGATCCTTCGGCACGGTGGCAGACATGATGCACACCCTTGCGGAAAGTTCTGCAGGTCAGGAAGGCGAGTCCTAGCACATGAATCACACCGCAGCAGTCATCCAATAGAGGCAACACTCGTTTGAACCAAAGTACGAAACAACGAGTCGTGGGTATTGCGGTGATCCTCATCGCCTCCGCTGTCATTTTGCCCGCCGTGTTTGACGGGCAGGGCAGTTATCCTCTTCCGCTCGAATCCCGTATTCCCGAACCTCAACCTTTTCCGGCACCCGTGCGCTCACTGCCGGAAAGACCCGTCATTACCGCTGACACCGATCAGATTCGACGCGAACCCAGTCCGGCACCGCAGCCATCGACGACAGAACAAGTGCCCGCGGATGACACGCCGGCTGACGTTGTCCCCGTCACCGCAGATCCCATAACGACGTCGCCAGTACCGATTGTCAGCTCTATCGCGCAGTCCCCCACGCTCGATGCGCAAGGATTACCGCAGGGATGGAGTGTTCGCCTTGCTTCTTTCTCCAGCCAAGCCAATGCACTGAGCCTGCTCGAGCGCCTGCAAAGCAGAGGACATCGCGCCTATCTGCGCGAAATTAGCTCCTCCCAGGGCCCGCTGATCGCCGTGTTTGTAGGTCCGGGCGTCGACCGGGCGGAAGTGCAGCGTTTACAGCAGCAGCTTCAGGATGAATTTCAACTGGCGGGCATAGTGGTGCGCTACGAGATAGAGGCGCTGTAAGAATCCATGATGAACAGGATGTGCAGAGAGGGCGCATATGCAGCTTGATGGCGTTGATGTCGTCATACTCATCGTGACAGGCATTTCCTGTCTGTTTGGTCTGTGGCGGGGATTCGTCCGGGAAGTCCTTTCCCTCGTGGCGTGGGTCGCTGCCCTGATCGTTGCCCGGGTCTACAGCGACGCTTTCGGCCCTCTGTTGGGAAGTTGGATAGTTAGCGAAACCATGCAACGGGTTTTCGCCTTTGCAGTGTTGTTTATCGCTACCCTCTTGGTCGGTGCGCTTGTCAATCATCTGGTGGCAAAGCTGATTGATCTCAGCGGGCTGAAATTAACCGACCGCTTGCTTGGCGGAATATTCGGGATTGCCCGTGGCGTCGTGATTTTGATGGTATTTCTGTATTTCGGGGCGGGGTTTTTTGCCTCCGAACCCTGGTGGACACAGTCTCGGTTCATTCCCTACGGGATGGACCTGCTGGAGTTGACCCGTGTGTACGTGTCCGTTCCGGATGTAGGGGTAGTACCGGAAGAAAACGTTTCTCCGCTGTGATCTTCGCAGCAGGAAACGCCGAGTTGTCTCAATCCAATGTGGAGTGTGCTGAATGTGCGGTTTAGTCGGTGTCGTTGGCAAATCAGATGTTGCTGTTTGTTTGTATGACACATTAACAGTCTTGCAACACCGTGGTCAGGATGCCGCCGGCATAGCGACCAGTGACAATGGCAAGCTGAATCTGCGGAAAGACAACGGTCTCGTGAAGGACGTCTTCCGCACCCGGCACATGGAGCGATTGGCAGGGAAAATGGGAATCGGGCATGTTCGTTATCCCACAGCGGGGAGCTCGAGCCCGGCGCTTGCACAGCCTTTCTATGTGAATTCACCGTATGGCCTGAGCCTTGCGCATAACGGCAATCTCACCAACTCTCTGGAGCTGAGCCACGACCTCTACAAGGAGGATCTGCGGCACATCAATACCGATTCGGATTCTGAAGTCCTGCTCAACGTCTTTGCCCATGAATTGCAGATGCTGGCGAAAATGCAGCCCTCCGCGGAGGATGTGTTCACGGCAGTGCGCGGTGTGCATCGTCGCTGCAAGGGCGGATACGCTGCACTGGTCATGCTGGGAGGATACGGCATCGTTGGATTCCGTGACCGTAACGGCATTCGTCCTCTGGTGTTCGGCAAGCGGGAAGTGGACGGCTTCACCGAGTATATGATGGCCTCCGAAAGCGTGGCGCTGGATTCGCAGGGATTTACCCTGATTCGGGATGTTGCGCCTGGCGAAGCGGTCTATGTCGATGTAAAGGGGCAGTTGCATACCCGTGTCTGCGCCGGGCCGGCGGAATATACGCCCTGTATTTTTGAGCATGTTTATTTTGCGCGCCCCGACTCCCTGATGGACGGTATTTCCGTGTACAAAGCGCGTCTGCGCATGGGGGAGAAGCTGGCAGACAAAGTCAAACGTCTGCGCCCGGATCACGACATCGACGTCGTGATCCCGATCCCGGACACATCGCGCACCTCCGCGCTGGAGCTTGCCAATCGACTGGGCGTCAAATACCGAGAAGGTTTTGTGAAGAATCGCTATATCGGCCGAACGTTCATCATGCCGGGGCAAAGCCAGCGCAAAAAGTCGGTACGTCAGAAGCTCAATGCGATTGAGCTGGAGTTCCGCGGCAAAAACGTGCTGCTGGTTGATGATTCCATTGTCCGGGGTACGACGTGCCGGCAGATCATTCAGATGGCGAGGGATGCGGGAGCGAAGAAAGTCTATTTTGCGTCTGCGGCCCCGGCTGTGCGTTATCCCAATGTCTACGGCATCGACATGCCCGCGGCGTCCGAATTGATTGCGCATGGACGAACCGATCAGGAAGTGCAGGAGCTCATCGGTGCCGATTGGCTGATATTCCAGGATTTGAGCGACCTGATCGCGGCTTCCTCCGAAGGCAATCCGGACATCACCCGTTTTGAGTGTTCGGTATTCGACGGGCGCTACATCACAGGCGATGTCGATGAAAAATATCTTAAACGGCTTGAAGATTGTCGCAACGATGCCGCTAAAAGTGTGAGCAAGAAGACAAACGACAAACCGCTGAAAGCCGTGGGCAGTAACGGATAAGCATTTTTTACACCGACGCCGTTTGGCTACCCGAAAGGAGCACTATGCAAGACAGGATTCAGGCAGCGGTTGACGAAGTCAGTCGCGTGCTTCTGGGCAAGGAAAGGCAGATTCGTCTGGCCTTGTGCTGTCTGCTTTCTGGTGGGCATCTGCTGCTGGAAGACCTTCCCGGCATGGGTAAAACGACCTTGGCCCATGCACTGGCGCGCGTGTTTGGCCTCGAATTCAACCGCATTCAGTTTACGAGCGATTTGTTGCCAGCGGACATTCTCGGGGTTTCCATCTTCGATCAGGCGAATGCCAGCTTCAACTTTCACGCGGGCCCTATTTTTCGACAGTTGATTCTGGCCGACGAAATCAATCGGGCGACACCCAAGACCCAAAGCGCGCTGCTGGAGGCGATGGAAGAGGGGCAGGTGTCGGTGGAAGGGGAAACCCGCATCTTGCCGTCGCCGTTCTTTGTCATCGCCACTCAGAATCCGGTCACCCTGGCAGGCACGTTTCCTTTGCCTGAATCGCAGCTGGACCGGTTTCTCATGCGTATCGGCATCGGGTATCCGGACCCGCAGGCGGAACGGGAGCTGTTGCTGCGCGGCACAGACAGCGACCGGGGGGCTTCTGTGACCACCATTCTCTCTGTCGATGATCTCGTGACGATGCGCAAGGCTGCCCATGAGGTCAGTCTCAGCCCGCTTCTGCTGGATTATGTCCAGCGGCTGATCGCTCACACCCGCACGCACGAGGACTACCACTTCGGCCTGTCTCCCCGAGGCAGCATTGCCGTTGTGCGCGCGGCAAGAACCTGGGCCTTCATGGAAGGCCGCAGCCATGCCGTGCCGGAGGATGTTCAGACGATCCTGCCCGCCGTCGTAGAGCACAGGCTGCGTGCCTCGAGTGACAGTGATGGACGAACAGGGAGCGCTCTTGTGCATCGTCTACTTCGCGACGTGGATGTTTTCTGAATGACGCCATGAGCCTGCATACAATGGTCAGACCCTGGTTTTCAGCACGCATGGTCCGATGGCTCGACAGGCGGCTGCCTCCTGTCAGTGAAGTCAGTCTGAATCGCAAGAATATCTTTATCCTGCCCACCCGTTCCGGGTTCCTTTTCCTCGCCGCCACCACGCTGATTTTTGTCACGGCGATTAACTATGTGCTGAGCCTTGCGTTTGGAATGGCCTTTTTGATGACCAGTCTGTTTATCCTGTGCATCTTCCACACCTTTCGCAATTTGCAGCACCTGACGCTAATTGGCGTGGGGGCAGAGCCTGTTTTCGCAGGACAAGATGCCGCCTTTGTGGTCGCGCTGCAGGGGGAGGACAGGCATGCCCATGAATTGCTCGAACTGCGCTTTCCAAAGGCGGCATGGACCGTTGGCGAGGTCATGGCGGGCTCCAGCACCCGAGTGAAGGTGTTCCTGCCGAGTACCCGCCGCGGCCCCTTGCGCGCTCCGCGCTTGCAGGTCCAGACGCGCTTTCCGTTGGGTCTGTGGCGGGCCTTTTCCAACGTCGATCTCGACATGAGTACCCTGGTCTATCCGGCACCACTTGCCTGTGAGTTGCCGTCTCACGTGGCGGGCGCTGTGTCGGGCAAAGCCGACAGTCTCACGGCCGGTGTAGAGGATTTTCATGGCATACGCGCCTACCAGCAGGGAGACTCCCTCAAGCAGATCGCCTGGAAAAACCTTGCACGCGGTCAAGCGCTGGCTGTGAAGCAATTTGTCGATCTGGTGGATGAACAGCTGATGCTCGACTGGGACATGTTTGCGGGCATTGAACAGGAAGAACGGCTGTCGCGTCTGTGCTATTGGGTGCTGCAATTGTCACGGCAGCAGATTGCTTTTGGTGTGCGCCTGCCGGGAGTGTCGATTCCCCTGGGGCAAGGGGATGCTCATCGCCACCGCGTCCTGACGGCTCTGGCCCTTTGGCAAACAGGGGAGGCCTGATGGAAGCCTCGACCCATATTCCCCGGCTCACCTTGTGGTGGTTACTGACGGCCTTAGGCCTGGTTGTCAGCCCACATTTTCTCCGGCTTCCCCTGTGGATCAGTTTGCTGATCCTGGGCTGCATCGGATGGCGTGTCATGATTTTTAACGGCCGACTGGGTTTTCCATCCCGCTCGGTCAAAATGGCGATTGTCTTTCTAAGCCTTCCGCTCACGGTGATGCAGTATCGAAATCAGGGTGCAGGGCTCGATGCTGCCATCTGCTTGCTTATCTTGGGGACGGTATTCAAGCTGCTCGAGATGCGGCAGACGCGGGACATGATGATTGTCGTCTGTCTGTGTTACGTGCTGACAATGGTGGGGTTCATATATACCCAAACCATTTTGGCAGCGTGTCTGGCTGTCGCCACAGTGACGGTTATTACGGGCGCACTCGTCTCCCTGCAACGGGACAACCTACACAGTTCCTTCCGCAGCAATGGCAGACTGGCCGTTAAGTTGGTAGCGCAAAGCATTCCGCTGACGATTGCCCTGTTTATTCTGGTGCCACGTGTCGCGCCATTGTGGACCATGCCAATTCCCGTATCTTCCAGCAAGACGGGCGTGACCGACGAAATGACCCCGGGCGATATCAGTCGCCTGAGCCGTTCCGCAGAACTGGCGTTCCGTGTGAGCTTTTCGGAAGAAACGCCTTCGCACGAGCTGCTCTATTGGAGAGGTCTGGTATTGGACTTCTTTGATGGACGTTCCTGGCGCCGGGCGGGTTCCACGTTTCAGTCGTTCGACATGATCGAACGCTTCCAGACTCCGCAGCGGGGGGAAGCTCTTGGGCGCGAAATTGACTACGATGTGATTCTTGAGCCAACCCAGCAGTCATGGGTTTATGCGCTACCGCTCGCACAGGTTTCGGCAAGTGACATATTGCAGGACCGTTACTATGCCCTGTATACAGAAAAGCCGGTCACGCAACGCTATCGGTATCAGGTTCGCTCGTTTCTCGAGTATGAAACTGACAGGGAATTAGCCGGCGTTCTGCGTGCCCGGGCGACGCAATTGCCGGAAACCGATCTTAACAGTCGCGCACGTGCACTGGCACAGACAATGCGCGCAGCATCGACCGACAACCTCGATTACGCCAATCAGGTTCTGCGATATTTTCGTGAACAGGCATTCTATTACACGCT
The DNA here is from genome assembly GCA_964538025.1 of uncultured Klebsiella sp. Lineage (GTDB taxonomy): Bacteria > Pseudomonadota > Gammaproteobacteria > Pseudomonadales > Pseudohongiellaceae > UBA5078. Next base: position 52,988 of record CAZICZ010000011.1, read on the forward strand.
GACACCACCGCCGCTGGGGGATGCCTCCATCGACGACTTTCTGTTCACCACCATGCAAGGGTTTTGCGAGCACTATGCCGGCAGCTTCGTCTATCTGATGCGGGCGGCCGGTGTGCCTGCGCGTGTGGTTGTTGGCTATCAGGGAGGGGAAATCAATCCCTTCGAAGACTACACCATGGTGTATCAATATAACGCGCATGCCTGGGCAGAGGTCTGGAGTGAAGGGAGGGGATGGGTGCGATTCGATCCAACTGCCGCCGTTGCTCCCGAGCGCATTCAACTGGGCGTTCAGGCCGTACTGGCGAATCAGCCGGGTTTTATGGAGGACAGTCGCTTTTCCATGATGCGGTTTCGCGATACCCAGTGGCTCAATGCGCTGCGACTGCGTCTGGATGCCATGGACTATGCGTGGAATCGATGGGTCATCAGTTACAACGAAGACCTGCAGCTGCAACTGATGGCGTCGGTGTTTGGAGAGCGTGCCGCCGATAAACTCTTTTTAGCACTTGGCGGTGCGCTCATGGCCTTTTTTGCGATTGCCGCGTACTTTTTATTACGCGGACGGCGTGCTAACCGATACGACGCCGTCACCCGCGAATACCTGCGTCTGGCCGGTGACCTCGCCCTCGCAGGCTTGCCCCGCCAGCGCGGGGAAGGCCCGCTCGACTATTGCGCCCGTATTGCCGGGCAAAGACCGGAGTTTGCCGCACAGATGGAGGACGTAACCTCACGGTATGTAGCACTCTGCTACGAGTGTTCGGAAATGTCCGAGATGCGCGAATTGAAAAACGATGAGCGCTACAAAGTCTGGCGGGAGCAGTTGCGACACTTGCGTCGTCGGGTTATGACGCCGTGGCAACGGCTCTTGCATTGGGTGACTTAGCCCCCGGCAAGTTTGACCTTCAATCCCTTTTCCTGCAAAAGGGCTAGCACAAGCTCTCGGTGGTCGCCTTGTATTTCCACAATGCCGTTCTTCAGAGTTCCGCCACTGCCACAACGGTTCTTGAGAGACTTTACAAAAGCCATCAGTGCGACATCTTCCATCGCAAGGCCCTCGATGAGGGTGACGCCCTTTCCTTTACGTCCTTTCGTTTCGCGTCGCACACGCACGATGCCATCGGCGCTGGGGCGGGAGGCGGGTGCATTTTTACACGTGCAGGCAGAAAGAGGGGCGCGGCAGTGCGGGCACATCCTGCCACTGTCGGTGGAATAGACGAGGGAAGAATCGCGCGCCATGGTCTCAGGCTTTGTACAGGGGAGGCAGGATAAAGTCGTGATCCTTGTGGGCTTTTGCCTGCGACTGCCGGTAGTCGTTGCGCAGGGCTGTGATCAACTCACACAGGCGACGAATATCCGTCGTGAGCGACGCCGCATTGTCCGCCGCCTGACCATAGAGTGCCTGTTGGATCTTCACACAGATTGTGCGGATTTCTGCATTGTCTGTGCGTCTGGCGAGCTCGTCCAGCGTGTGCAAATCAGCATCAGCAAAATACTGTCGCGCCCATCCAATCAGTGCCAGACGAAGTGCCGGCAGGTGTTGTTTCTCGCACGCTGACAGGAATTCCTTGAAGGCAATACTTTCAGAGGACGCGGCAATCGGCTGTCGATACATCGGTGCCGCCACTTCAGGCTGCTTCCGAATTTCTCTTTTCTGCTGGCTTCGACGTTGGGAAATCATGTAGGTGACAAATCCCAGCAACGCTGTGAGCGCTGCCGCCAACACGAGAATCCACAATGGCGTCGAGGGTGTCACCGTCAGTGATTCCTGGCGCGGCTGCTCGAATGCCGGGCTCAGGTCTTCTTCTGTGATGAAATTGCCATCGCCGTCGGTGCTTAGCAGCAAGGAATCATCCTGAGCGGAGGTGCGCGTGGGACCGACGCGTACCGCCGTGTCCTCGACGCTTGCGTACTTTACCTCTTCCGTGTCGATGTTGAACCAGGGCAGGGTAATGCCCGGGACACGAATGGTGCCCGTGGCGGTGGTCAGCAAAGACGCCTGTTCAATGCGTTGTCCGACCACATTGCCATCGACATAGCTGCGCGAGATTTGGGGTGGTTCCGGGTAGATGTTCACCGAATCGATTGCAGGCATGTCCAGCGGAGGCAGCGCAGCGCCATCCAGACCGTTGGCCTCGATTTCGATCGTGCGCGTAATCGCATCGCCAATGCGCACATTGGTAAAATCGTTGTCCCAGCGTTCCCGAATCACCAGCTCGCTGGCAGGCAGCCATACGGCATTGGCGGGATAGTCACTCGGTTTTTCCTTGACCTGAACAGTATGTCCCTCGGCAAACGAGGTAATTGTGCGGGTATTGAGATTGCGGAAGACGTAGTTACTGGAACCGTCGGTCACCTCGCCTCGGAACATGATGTCTGGAATTTCCATGCTGCCGCTGCGCTGCGGGAATAGCGCGTATTGTTTTTCATACACGCCATACCGAACACCATCCACCAGTTTTTCATACTGGTTGGGGGTGCCGATCATCTGAATGACCGTGTCCGGGATGTCCAGGTCCGTAAAGATCGGATTACGGATACCGTTGATGGTGTAGTACAGGCGAATTGTGAACAGGAGCTGTTCCTGGACGTAAACGCTCTCCTTGCTGACGACAGCCTCCATGAACAGATCCTGCCCGGCGATCCCGGTGTCCGTCTTGGGTTGCACGGTAATGCGCAGGGCTTGCGTAAATTCACCAGCGACCCGAAGGGGAGGGACTTCGATGTCGCCCTCGTGCAGTGGGAAAAGGGTCAGGTTGTAATCAATCCAGGATTCGACGGCGTTATTGATGCTGCGCATCTGACTGGACGTGCGAGTGGCGACCACCTGAAAACTACGCTCCAGCGGCCCGAGATCCATCTGGACGCCGCCTTGTTGGCCCTCTACCCGAATGGTGAGCGTCACGGTCTCGCCCCGGACGATTTCGGTTCTGTCCAGCGAGGCGGACACGGGCTGGGCGAACGCGCCGGAAGAGAACAAGGTGAACGCCACCGTGAGAAGGCAGGCCAACAGATTTACCATATTTTTGTTTCCGTAGGCTGTGAGTTAGTGCGGCTTTCCAATTGGCGACGGCGATATTCGAACTGGAATTTGCGCTGCAGGAGCTCGCCCGGATCGTCGTCAATGCGACGCAGCCACTGTTCGAGGGACTCCTGGCTCTCGGTCTCCGCATTGCTCATGTTGGGCTGTTCGCCGTCCTGCTCCTCTTCGCTCTGCTGCTGCTCGGAACCATCGTCCTGCTCAGACTCTTCCTGTTCTTCTTGCTGATCGCCTTCCTGTTCTTCCTGTTCTTCGCTCTGTTCCTGTTCTTGCTGTTCTTCCTCGGACTGGTTTTCCTCCGACTGCTCTTCGGAATCCTCCTGTTGCTCCGACTGCATGCCATCGTCCTGATTCTGTTCTTCCTGTTGCTGCTGTTCCTCCAGCAGCGACTGGACGATTTCACGGTTGTGAATGGCGTCTGCGTGATCTGGCTGGAGGGCGATGGCGACGTTATAGGACGCGATGGCCTGCTCAAAATTCTGCGACATGGCGAAGGCGTTGCCGAGGTTGTAGTGGGCATCGGCCTCAGTGCCAAGCTCTACGCTGAACGCCTGGATAGCCCCGGCATAGTCGCCGGACTTGTAAGCGGCAGCGCCGCGCCAGTGCGGGTCCTGAAACAGCGCGGCGGCGCTGATCAGGTCTTCATTCTCCATGGCCTCTGCGGCCTGCTGGTCTTTTGTTTTCCAGAAGTCTTTCCACTCGGCAGCCTCTGCTGGCGCACTGGGCGTCAAGAGGCCGGCGGAACCTGCCAGAAGTGTGAGCCCCATGATCCAGCCTCGGCGGAACATCAGTGCGCTCAGGGGGAGGGCGAGCAGGAGAATCCAGGGACCCACCTCGTACCAGATGTCAAAGTTTTCATCGACCGCGCTCAGATCTTCCTCGTCGAGGAATTCGTCCTCGGAGAACAGGGCGTCGAGGTCACTGCTGTTCAATTGGAGTTCGCTGTATCGTCCGTTGACGCTGTCTGCGAGATCTTGCAGAGCCGCGCTGTCGAGCACAGGAATCACGATCTGCCCGTTGCCGTCACGCAGGAAATCTCCGCCCGCGGCAGGAATAGGGCCGCCCTGTGCTGTGCCGACGCCGAGTATCAGGAGGCGAAATCCGGTATTGGCCAGCTGTGTTCTGATCGTGTTGAAATCGCTGCGTTCAACGCCGTCGGTGATCAGAGCGATCGTCCCGGAAGTGGCGCCAGCATCCGCGAACAGGCCTTTTGCCGTTTCAATGGCGGCAACCGTATTACTGCCGAACACGGGCATCATGTTGGGATTGATGGACGGTACCAACGACTTGATGGTGATGGAGTCTTCGGTCAACGGCGTCACCGCATGCGCATCGCCTGCGTAAACCACCAAGCCTGTCTGGCCTTCCAGACGGCGGTCCAGAATATCGAGCACCTTGCGCTTGCTGACAACCTGACGATTGGGCTCGTAATCGGTGGCGTACAAGGACAGTGACTGGTCGTAGACAATCACCAGGGCGTCCTGACGCGCCTGCACCGGCGTCGGCATCTTCTCCCATACCGGTCCGGCCAGCGCCAGGATGGCAAGCGTCCACAGCGCTAGCAGGAGCAATAAAGGTGTCCGCTCGGCCACGCTCTTTGTGGTATCCAGCAGGAAAGGCAACAGATCCTTGTCAATGGCGCGATCCCAGGCGCTGGCCTTTTCATTGATGCGCCACAGCAGCATGACGAGCCCAATGGCAGGAATGAGGGCAAGCAGCCACAGGGGACGAAGGAAATGGAAGTTTTCCGCAATCAGGGCGAAGGCAGTCGGGTTCATCCCTGCTCTCCCATCAGACGCGCATTGCCTTCCGGCTCGGATGCGGATACTTGCTGCCGCCGATTAAGCAAGGCGGTCCATGGCAGGCTGATCATCGCGAGCACGAAGCTCATCAGTACGGCAAAGCCCAGCGGCCAGTAAAAGAGAACATTTACGGGACGGAAAGTTTGCTCGTCCTGCTCAATGGCTTCCAAGGTGTCCAATTCGGCGTAGATGTCCACCAGATCCTCGACATTGCGGGCGCGGAAGTAGCGCCCTCCCGTGGTTTCCGCGATCAGGGTGAGATTTTCCTCGTCGAGCTCGGCGGAAGGATTGATAGAGCGCGATCCTTGGAAAGAGCGCTGTACTAAGGAGTCGGCGCCCATTCCGATGGTATAGATTTTGATGTTTTCGGTCTGCGCGAGCTGTCCCGCCTGCACGGGGGAGATGGCACCGGCGTTGTTGACGCCATCCGTCAACAGGACCAGCACACGGCTGTTCTCGGGCCGTTCCCGCAAGTGTTTCACCGCGAGGCCGATGGCGTCTCCAATGGCGGTGGCGGACTCTTCGATCATGCCGATTTCAAGCTCCGAGATCAGCTTCGCTACAGTAGAGCGATCAAAGGTCAGCGGGGTCTGAATGTAGGCATGTGCGGCAAACAAAATGAGGCCAAGCCGGTCGCCTTCGCGGCGCTCGGCAAAGTCACTGACCACCACCTTCATGACTTCAAACCGGGACAGTTGCGCGTTATTGATCACCATGTCCCGTGCTTCCATTGAGCCGGAAATATCCACGGCCAGCATCAGATCTCGTCCGGTGGACGGAAGCTGGATAGCTTCACCGACCCACTGGGGACGGCTGGTGGCCAGTACCATGGCCAACCAGATCAGCACGCAACAGAGGATTTTGAGCAGGCGGCGAGCATCCGCGCGCACCGAATCAGACTGCAGCTGCGAAAGGCGCGCAAAGAAGGGAACATACAGAGCCGCGTCCTGACGTGCCGCGCGGGCAAACAGGCGGTACACCAGCAGCGGAAGCGGGAGGGCGAGAAAGGCCCACGGCCAGGTAAACTCAAGCATGCTCAGTAACCGCTGTTGTCGAAGAAGTGGAGGCGGACGTCGCCGGAATTTTAGCCAAATAGAGACTGCTAATCCATTGATGGGCCATGCGATACAAGCCGTCGGAATCTACATCCCACTGCTGGGCAAAGCGTCCCTGACTCAGCGTGGCGGCCAGAGGTTCACTCAGCAGCTGGGCGTCACCGTGCGTGCGCAGAAAAGCGATCCACTGGGACCCACCAAGGTTAGCCACGGGCTCTGACGGAAAATTCTTGAGCGCGACACGTCGTAATACCGCATTGATTTCATTAACAAAATCGAGTTTTGCCGCATTGTCGGCGGCACTGCTTCGCAGGGCTGTCATGCATTTCTCGAGCTCGATAATGGCAAAGCGACAGGTGCGTCGAACGCGCCAGAGAGCGTAGAGTCGCTTGGCGGTGAAATACGTGATCACACTCAGCAGGACAAACAAAACCCACCAGCCCGGGGCAGGGGGCCAGAACCCGACCGGTTCGGGGAGATGTATATCGGCCAACTGGCTTAAAGGGTCTGTGCCGTCCATTGTCTGATCTGCTCGACTACTAATTGATTGGTGCGCAATTTAAGGAAAGGGATTTGCAGCTTGAGCATGTCGGCCTGCATGACCTCCATCCGGTTCTTGAAATTGTCTTCGTAAGCACGACGCGCGCTCTGGCTGTAGGAGTTGAGACTGCCTTTGCGCTTGCCGTCGGTAATACTGTAATAACCCGGTACCGGCAGGTGTTCTTCCAACGCATCGTAAACGAAACAGCAGACGACGTTGTTGTTGCGGGCCAGTTGATTCAGGTACTGCATGGCCGTGTCGTCCAGTGTCATGAAGTCACTGATGATATAGAGGGTACTTCCCGGTTTGGTAATGCGGCGGATATCGGCCAATGCCTTGCTGAGACCGCCCGGGGCCTGTTCGTTCTGTGCTACCTGCGCACGGACCGTGGCGTCCGCGAGCCGTGTATTGAAGCCATGAATCTGGTTGAGCAGATGCAGGGCAGAACGACGGCTGCGCTTCGGGCGTACCAGGGAGTGGTCGACATCGGAAAACACCAGTCCGCCCACACGATCGCCATTGTCGATTGCCATCCAGCAGAAAATCGCAGCGGCCTGGGCCGCAATTACCGACTTAAAGGCCACCTGCGACCCGAAAAACATGCTGCTGGACTGGTCGACGGCGATGATGACGGGGCGCTCACGCTCCTCGCGGAAGACCTTCGTAAAGGGTTTGCCTGTCCTGGCGGTCACCCGCCAGTCAATTGTGCGGATGTCATCCCCTTGCTGGTAGGGGCGAAACTCTTCGAAGTCGATGCCGCGTCCGCGCATCTTGGACATATGCAAACCGGATATGCCGGCAATCGAGCGATTGTAGGGGACGTATTCCACGATCTTGGCGGCGTGGCGCTGAATCAGCAGTTGTTGCAGACTGATGATGGCCCCTTTGCTCTGATAGAGCGCCTGATGAGGATCAATCTGCGGCATGGTGGTCATATGAGCTCGACTCTTTTTCGGGCCGTGAGGCCGACGGGGGTGACATCCGGATGCGTGCATCGCACGCGAATACAGGCAGCGATCAGGCTGCCGGCACGCGCTCCAGAATCGTGGTCAATACCTTGTCGGGGGTCACACCGCTGGCTTCCGCCTCAAAGCTAAGCAGGATGCGGTGACGCAACACATCAAAGAACACCGCTTGGATATCATCCGGGCTGACGAAATCCTTGCCCTGAATCCATGCATGGGCACGCGCACAGCGATCCAACGAGATGGTGCCACGGGGGCTGGCGCCGTATTCCAGCCATTTGGCCAGATCGTCTCCGTAGAGGGCGGGATGGCGTGTCGCCATGATCAATTGAATGATGTATTCCTCAACGGCGGGTGCCATGTGCATCGCCAGAATTTCCTGACGTGCGGCAAACAGGTCTTCCTGACTGACGACAGCGGGAGTCTGGGGCGCTTTGTTCTGCGCTTCGTTGCGCACCAGTTGGAGAATCCGGCGCTCGGCTTCCGTGGAGGGGTAGCCAATCGACACATGCATCAGGAATCGGTCGAGTTGTGCCTCAGGCAGGGGATAGGTTCCCTCCTGTTCGATGGGGTTCTGTGTGGCCATCACGAGAAACAGAGGAGGCAGCGTGAAGGATTCCCGGCCCACCGAAACCTGATGTTCGGCCATCGCTTCCAGCAGGGCGGACTGCACCTTGGCTGGGGCGCGGTTGATCTCGTCGGCGAGCACGAGATTGTGAAAAATCGGGCCTGGCTGGAAGCGGAAGGATCCGTCTTCCGGACGGAAAATTTCGGTGCCGGTGATGTCACTTGGCAGAAGGTCTGGTGTGAACTGGATGCGGTGGAAGTCGCCTTCAATTGCCCGAGATAAGTCTTTGATCGCTTTCGTTTTCGCAAGCCCTGGAGCGCCTTCCACCAGCAAATGTCCATCAGCCAGAAGAGCGATCAACAGGCGGTCTACCAGCCGCTCTTGCCCGATAATTTGCTGAGAAAGCCAGTCTTTGAGTTCAGTAATAATGCGGTGGTGACTCATAATTATTTCTCTATTTCTTTTTAGTTAAATGCTTGAACTATCAGGGCGAAAGTCAGCGATTGTAACCGTTTTACCTGCGATGTCTAGGGAGCGTTTGTCGCAGTGTGTGGCGGTGGTCGTCCCCCTTCAGAGCGTGCCTGGAGGGCGCAGACTCTAGCAGGCAATTCCCCTATAATGCCCGTCCACTTGCCGCCCCGCGGGCGCATGGAATATTTAGTGGAGTCCGGTGCGTGAAGAAGATAATCGTGGACCTTTCAATCCCGGCGGAACACTTCGTGACATTGTACAGTGGCACCGTCAAAGATGTGCAAGCTGTTTCACGCGAGGGGCTCAGCGTGCGGTTCCCCGGTCGTATCCTGCAAAAATACGTCGACCATCAAGGCGTTCGTGGCACCTTTGCCATCGAATTTGATGAGGCGAATAAATTCAAGGCGATAACCAAAATTGTATAAGCTGATCCAGAAAGTCCTGTTCTGCCTGCCTGCCGAGGCATCCCACACACTCACGTTGCCCTTGCTTGATGTTGCACACCGTACCGGGCTTTTGTCCCTGATCCGGAAGCGCCCGCTGGCGCCCCGTCCGGTTTCCGTCATGGGCCTGACATTTCCCAATCCTGTGGGCCTCGCCGCGGGACTCGACAAAAATGCCGATCACATCGACGCTCTGGCGGCGCTGGGATTTGGATTCATTGAGGTGGGCACGCTCACACCGCGTCCTCAGCCCGGCAACCCCAAACCCCGCTTGTTTCGCCTGCGTTCGGAGCGCGCGATCATCAACCGCATGGGTTTCAATAACAAAGGCATCGACCATGCCCTTGCTCAGATCGCCAAGAGTCGATACGCGGGAATCCTGGGCATCAATATCGGAAAAAATGCGGACACGCCCGTCGAGCGCGCTGCAGAGGATTATCTGATTTGCATGCGCAAGTGTTATCAGGCCGCCAGTTATATTGTTGTCAATCTTTCGTCCCCCAATACGCCGGGGCTTCGCAGTCTACAGTTTGGCGAGGACCTGCACCGACTCCTGGCCCTGTTGAAAGAGGAACAACGCACGCTGACCGGGGTGCATGGGAAAAAGGTGCCACTTGTCGTAAAAATTGCACCCGATTTGCAGGACGAAGAGATCGAGATGATTGCGCAGGCGCTAGTGACTTACGCACTGGATGGCGTGATCGCCACCAATACCACGCTTGACCGAGCGCGAGTGCAAAGCAGTGTGTACCGGGATCAGAAAGGCGGATTAAGCGGTGCGCCCCTGACAGAGAAATCGACTCACGTTGTGCAGGTGCTGCATCGCGCCCTCCAGGGGCGTCTGCCGATCATCGGCGTTGGGGGCATCATGAGTGGTCAGGATGCAAAGGCAAAAGCGGATGCGGGGGCCGCGCTTGTGCAGTTATACAGCGGGTTTATTTATGTAGGACCTGCACTGATTCGTGATGCGGTTTCCGCGCTGCAGGATGAACGTGAATGACGTCCGTGATCTTGTACGGAACGGTCGGTTGCCATCTGTGTGAACAGGCACAGACATTGCTGGAGCCCGTGCTTGCCGCACTTTCCGCGCGACGCGTCGATCCTCTCGTGCTCCACGTGACGGACATTGCGGATGATCCTGTCCTGATGACGTGCTACGGAATTCGAATTCCGGTTCTGCGCGTCGATCCTTCCGAGGCGGAACTGGGATGGCCTTTCGATCAGGCTGAAGCCTACGCGTTTCTCATGTCTGCGCTTGGCAGCCCGAATAATTGAATCGCGTTGGCGGTTGTGTGCTCGGCGACCTCCGACACGCTGAGGCCCATCGCTTGCGCTACCGTTTCCAGCACGGCCACTAGATGACACGGTTCATTGCGACGACTCTTGGGTCGCGGCTGCAGCGTCCGTGGGAGCAGGTAGGGAGCGTCGGTTTCCAGCAGCAGTCGATTCAGCGGAATGTCGCGCAGAAACGCCAGCAGGTGATGTCCCCGCCGTTCATCACAGACCCACCCGGTGATGCCGATGTGCATGTCCAGATCCAGATACTGGTACATCTCGTGCTTTTCTCCCGTAAAACAATGCACAACGCCGCCCTTGTGCAGGCCGTCGCGAAAGGATTTCAGTAGCGGAAAAAAGCGATCATGGGCGTCGCGCTGATGAAGAAAGACGGGTTTGTCGATGTCGCACGCGATGTCGAGATGGGCTTCGAATACCGCCTCTTGTACGGGGCGGGGCGAGTAATCCCGGTTGAAATCGAGCCCCGTCTCGCCAACGGCGCGAACGAGCGGGAGGCGGGCAAGATCGCGTATCACGCGCAGTCCCGAGTCGTCACACTGCTGCGCTTCATGCGGATGAAATCCGGCAGTGGCGGAGAGAAGTTCGGGGGCTTGAGCCGCCAGCGCACAGGCGCGTTCGGATGCCTGCGCATTGGTGCCGGTAACGAGCAGATGGACGATGCCGGCATCCTGCGCCCGCTGTAGTACGTCCGAGAGGTCATGGGCAAAAGATTCGTGACCGAGATTTGCGCCGATATCGATCAGGGAAGCGCGTGATCTGTCATGCATGTTGGACAACGGCGTCCAGTTGTGAGGCCCAGCGAATGCTTTCGCGATAGGCGTTTTCCAGTTCTCCGGTGCCGATATTGAGCTTTTCAAGTGCCGCAATATCCAGCTTGTCCCACTGTGCCTGCTCGTAGGCGATGACCGTATTGATAACGGTACCGATCGGTCCATTGCCTCTGAGTAAGCCATCCACTACCAGAGGTGAGAGTGGCATGGAGCTCACGATCTCTTGCAACTCCACGTCAAAAAATGCATCGAGGTTGGAGAGTAACCCCGTTGTAAAATACGCATCACTGTCTGTGGAATTCGTGAAGCATTCCGCGAGCAATTGCGCCATCTTGGCGCGAGTCATGGCGAGCATGGAAAGTGCGTTGGGTTTGTCTGCCATGGTGCTGAGCGACAACAACGTCGCCCAACTTTTCACTTGCCGTAGTCCCAGCATTGACACCGCGTGTTGCAGCGAAGTGATTTCCCGTCGACCAGAAAATGCAGCGGAGTTCACCAGCTTGATGAGTTTGACACTCAGCACCGGGTCCTTGGCGATGACGGCCGCAATCTTGCCCAGCTCGGCGTTGGGGTTTTGTAATTGGGTCAGCAGATTCAGCACGACGAGTTTGTTCGCCGGCACCTTGCGTCCTTTCACCTGTTCGGGTTTGCTAAGGAAATATCCCTGAAAAAGTGTGAAGCCCAGGCTCTTGCAGAAATGGAACATTTCATGGGTTTCAACCTTTTCGGCAAGTAGCGTGACATCAAAAGGTTTTAACAGGGCCACATGGCGCTTAATCTCTTCTTCGTCGAAGGCCAGGACGTCGATTTTGACAATGTCTGCAATCTTCAGTGCGGGGTCCCATTTTGCGTCGTACACAAAGTCGTCCAGCGCGATGGTATAGCCGGCATCCTTGAGTTTCTGCAGATGATCAACCAGTTCCTGATCCGCTTCGATATCCTCCAGTACTTCGATAACAAAGCGTTTTTTATCGAAGGGCGGTGGGTTCAGAATGAGATTGCGTGTGAAATTGATATACGCCGGGTGATGCTGCACCACCTCGCTGATGTCCAATTCATTGAAGGCGTTAAGAAATACCTGAGACGTGGCGGAATCACCGTCGAACACATTGGCGTTTGCAGTATTGTCGGAGCGGAACAGAAGTTCGTAGGCACTGACCCGGATATCCACATCAAAGATGGGCTGCCGTGCTAGAAGGATGTGCTGGTCGCTCATTCCAAGGACTCTGTCGCAAATTAAATGTCGGCATTGTAACGCAGTCTTCAGAGGAGGCGAGTGGTTTTTGAGAATTTCTCGCATTTGAGCGACCATAGACCTCGGTTCTCACTTCCCCCATAATACGCCGCCATCAAGGCGCGCACCTGAGCACGTTGCGCGCTATCCCCCATTCGTTTTAGGCAGGTATTCGACGTGGCGACATCCAAGGCAAAAAAAGACCTCGACTGGGCAGATCTGGGGTTCAAGTACCGACAGACAGAGGCACGCTTCAGCGCGCTTTATAAAAATGGTGCCTGGTCCCAGGGCGAGCTCGTGCAGTCTCCGACCATTGCGGTGCATGAAGGGGCTCCAGCCCTGCACTACGCCCAGCAATGTTTCGAGGGAATGAAAGCCCAGACCGCGCCGGATGGCCGAGTGTTGCTATTTCGGCCCGACCTCAACAGCGAACGCATGAACCGCACCGCTGCACGCCTCTTGATGCCTGAAGTGCCACAGGCTTTGTTTCTGCGTGGCGTAGAGGAGGCTGTCCGCGCGAATTACGCCTGGATTCCGCCTCACGGCTCGGGTGCTTCGCTGTATATTCGTCCGATGCTGATCGGGGTGGGGGAGAACCTCGGTCTGCGTCCCGCCAGTGAATACGAGTTTCGCGTTTTTGTTTCGCCGGTAGGGCCATATTACAAGAGTGCGGGAATGGCGGTGATTTCGCTGGCGGTGTCTGAATATGATCGCGCAGCGCCTGCGGGCACCGGCGCTTACAAGGCAGGCGCCAATTACGCCGGCGGGCTGCTGGCAACTCGCAAGGCCCAGGAACTGGGGGCCAATGAAGCCCTCTATCTGGATTCAGCCAAACGCTTGTATATAGATGAAGCAGGATCGGCCAATATCGTGATCGCCATGAAGGGGAATCGCTTTGTCACGCCAAAATCCAATGCGATTCTGCCCAGTGTGACGCGTCGCTCCATCATGACGCTCGCAGAACAAAATCTGCACATGCAGGTCGAGGAACGCCCTATCGAATTGCGCAAGGAGATTGGGGACTTCGAAGAGGTTGCCGCATGCGGCACGGCAGCCGTCTTGTCGCCTGTCGGCAAAATCTGGGTCGATGGTCACTGGCATTATTTCCACGACCAGGGGCAGTCGGTCGGCCCAACGATGCAAAAACTTTACGATCTTCTGGTCGGTATCCAGCGCGGAGAATTGCCGGACGACAACGGGTGGGTGCACGAAGTCAGGATCGACTAAGTCCTCTGCCCATCGTCAGTTTACGGGTTCCAAGGGCGTCTGATTGCCCCCGCACCGAGGTCGGAGTGGGGGCGATTTCCCTCCCGGATCGCCACCGCACTTCCTTCAACAAACGCTTGACCCTCGCTCGCCCAGCCCTTATATATGTCCGCTTCTTTTGCCCCGGGCTCCTTTTCACAGCCCGTCACAGGGGCACTTACTCCCGTAGCAGTATCAGGAAACGTTCAGGATAATGAGTAAATCGTTGGTGATAGTCGAGTCGCCCGCCAAAGCGAAAACCATCAATAAGTACCTTGGTAAGGAATTTATCGTTAAATCGAGTGTGGGACACATTCGAGATCTTCCTGCCGGCGGCAATGCGCAAACGATCGACACCAAGGAGCGCGCAAAAGCCGCTGCCGCGACCCGAAAACTCAGCGCCGATGAAAAGCTGGTGCATAAAAAAACCAAGGCGCGTGAGCAACTGATCTCCCGCATGGGAGTTGACCCTGAGCACGGCTGGAAAGCCAAATATGAAATTCTGCCCGGCAAGGAAAAGGTCGTGGCGGACCTGCGCAAATTAGCCAAGGATGCCGACACCATCTATCTGGCAACGGACCTTGACCGCGAGGGAGAGGCAATCGCCTGGCACCTCAAGGAATCCATAGGCGGTGACGAGTCGCGGTACAAGCGGGTTGTCTTTAACGAAATCACCAAAAAAGCGATCAACGAAGCTTTCTCCCATCCTGGCGCACTCGACATGAAATACGTCGAAGCCCAGCAGGCGCGGCGTTTCCTCGACCGTGTTGTGGGTTTCATGGTCTCTCCGCTGTTGTGGGCGAAAGTGGCTCGCGGCTTGTCCGCCGGCCGTGTGCAGTCGGTCGCGGTGCGTCTCATCGTGGAGCGCGAGCGTGAGATTCGCGCCTTCATCCCCGAAGAGTTCTGGGAGGTGTACGCCGATCTGCGCACCGCCAAGAAAGAAGCACTCCGCTTTCAGGTGGCCAAGTGGAAGGGCGATGCCTTCCGGCCCGTGAACAAGAAGGAGGCTGACGATGCCCTGAGCGCCCTCCAAGGCGCGCACTATCATGTTGCCAAGCGGGAGGACAAACCGACGTCCTCCAAACCCAAAGCCCCTCTCATCACCTCCACGCTGCAGCAGGCCGCCACGCGGCTGGGATTTGGCGTGAAAAAGACCATGACGCTGGCGCAGCGACTCTATGAAGCGGGCTATATCACGTATATGCGTACCGATTCGACGCATCTCAGCGATGATGCACTGAGCATGTGCCGCGACTATATCCTTTCGCATTTCGGCAAAGCCTACTTGCCAGAGGCACCCCTTCGGTACAGTGCCCGCGAAGGGGCGCAGGAAGCGCATGAAGCCATTCGCCCGACAGACGTTTCAATGCAGGCGACTCAGCTGCAAAACATGGAGCGGGATGCAGAGCGCCTGTATGCCCTGATATGGCAACACTTTGTCGCCTGCCAGATGCCACCGGCGCAATATGTCAGCAGCGCGATCAGCGTGACGGCAGCTGATTTCGAATTGCGCACCAAAGGGCGCATCATGAAGTTCGATGGCTATATGCGCGTGTTGCCCAGCAAGGAAGAGGATGTCGTGTTACCGGACGTCGAGGTGGGCGAGCGACTGGCGCTGGAGCGTCTCGATCCTTCGCAGCATTTTACAAAGCCATCGCCACGCTACACAGAGGCCAGCTTGGTCAAGGAGCTGGAGAAGCGTGGGATTGGCCGCCCCTCGACCTATGCCGCGATTATTTCCACCATCCAGGAGCGTGGCTATGTGAAAGTGGAAAACCGCCGGTTCTATGCGCAGAAGATGGGCGATATTGTCGCAGAGCGCCTCATGGAGAGTTTCTCCGACCTCATGGATTACGATTTTACGGCCAAAATGGAGGACGACCTCGACGGCGTCGCTCTGGGCCGACAGAACTGGAAGGAAGTGCTGGACACGTTTTATCGGCGTTTCAGCAAGCAGCTGAGCACGGCGAGTGAAGACTCCGATGCCGGTATGCGCGCAAACAAGCCGACAGACACGGATATTCCCTGTCCCAAATGCGGTCGCCCGATGCAGATCCGCACGGCATCAACCGGCGTGTTCCTCGGGTGTTCTGGCTATTCGCTGCCGCCGAAGGAGCGTTGCAAGTCCACGATTAACCTGACTTCCGGGGAAGAGGCGATCAGCACGGATGACGCCGATGAGGCGGAAGAGGTGGAAAATGCGCGCCTGCGCCAGCGCAAACGCTGTCCCACCTGCAATGCGACCATGGACAGCTATCTGATCGATGACAAACGCAAGCTTCACATCTGCGGCAATAACCCCGATTGCACCGGGTTTTTGGTCGAAGAGGGCAATTTCAAGATTCGTGGCTACGAAGGGCCTCTGATCGAATGCGACAAGTGTGGGTCCGACATGCAGCTCAAGTCTGGCCGCTTCGGCAAATACTTTGGATGCACCAGCGAAACCTGCGCGAACACCCGCAAATTGCTGCGCAACGGGCAGGCTGCACCGCCCAAGATGCCGCCGGTGTCCATGCCGGAGCTGCGGTGTGAAAAAGTGGATGATCATTATGTGCTGCGTGACGGCGCTGCAGGCCTGTTCCTGGCCGCCAGCAAGTTTCCCAAGAATCGGGAGACCCGTGCGCCCCTGGTGTCGGAGCTGGTGCCACACAAGGCAGAGCTGGACCCCAAATACCACTTCCTGCTGTCTGCGCCTGTGAAAGATGATCAGGGCAATCCCGCTGTCGTGCGCTACAGCCGCAAAACGGCAGAACAATATGTGCTCACGGAAGAACAGGGCAAGCCCACGGGATGGAAAGCGTTTTACAAAGGCGGCCGCTGGGTTGTCGACAAATAAAAAAAGGCCGCGTCACGCGGCCTTTTTTTACCCTCCTGAAAGAAGCGCACAGATCGCGTTTCGCGTGTTACATGCCACGCCGAATGACGCCAACACTGATCCCCTCAATGCTGAAGGACTGATGCCGTAAATCAACCTTTATAGGTGCAAAATCATCATTCTCGGCAATGAGTTGCAGCTCATGCTTCACCTTTCCCTTGAACAGGCGTTTGACCGTCACATCCTCATCAATGCGGGCGACAACGATGTCCCCGTCGTTGGCTACCGCGGTCTTGTGAACTGCCAACAGGTCCCCGTCATGAATGCCGATCTTGATCATGCTGTTGCCCTTCACCGTGAGCAGGTAGTCCGCGTTCGGGGAGAAGAATGCCGGGGGAATATCGCAGTAATCGTCGATGCTCTCGACGGCGAGAATCGGGCTGCCGGCGGCGACTTGGCCAATGATTGGCAAGCCTGTGTGCTCCGGGGTGGGGAGGCGAATTCCCCGTGACGCGCCGGGCACCATTTCAATGGCCTGCTTGCGTTCGAGCGCCCGCAGATGCTCCTCCGCAGCGTTGGGCGATTTGAAACCCATTTTTTTGGCGATTTCGGAGCGGGTGGGAGGAAAGCCCGTTTCCTGCTGATAGCTTTTGATGTAATCCAAAATTTCTGCCTGGCGGGGAGTCAGAGTCAGCATAGGGTCACCGTATTGCTGGAAAATGTGCTGTAATTATATACAGCATCGCGGGAATGACAAGTGCTTTGCGCCCATTTCCCGGATTTGGGATAATCGCCCGTCCCGCGCAATCCCACGCGTTTGCCTGCTGCATTCCAGCCTTGGAGTTGTCCAATCCCATGCAAGTCCAATCCCCTCAAGCCCGCGCCGAGTGCCCGGCGCCCGGTGTTCTGATGCTCGATCTTATGGGAACTCATCTCACGGAGGACGAAGCCCAACTCCTGCGCTCTCCCGTGGTAGGCGGGGTCATCCTGTTTGCGCGCAATCTCGCTACGCCCTCTCAAGTGCGTGCGCTCACGGAGGCCATTCGAGCCTGCAATCCTCAGCTTCTGATTGCGGTCGATCAGGAAGGGGGGCGCGTGCAGAGGCTGCGGGAGGGGTTTACCCGCTTGCCGCCCATGCGAGCATTGGCTTCCCGTTGGCTGGAAGACCCGCTTGATGCCGAGGTGCTGGCGCAGGAAACGGGCTGGCTGATGGCAGCAGAGGTGCTCAGTGCGGGCATCGATTTCAGTTTTGCACCGGTACTGGATCTGGATACCGGGCGCAGCGCTGTGATTGGCGACAGGTCCTTTGGACGTTCGCCTAAACAAGTGGCGGCCCTCGCCACCGCGTTCATGCGTGGCATGCACGAGGCAGGCATGGCCACCACCGGCAAGCACTTTCCCGGCCACGGCAGCGTGGAGGCGGACAGCCATACCCATTTGCCGGTGGATTCGCGATCGCTAGCGCAGATCCGAGCCCAGGATTTGGCGGCGTTTGTTGCCTGCATGGAGTCCCTGGATGGCGTCATGCCAGCCCACGTGCTCTACGAAGCCGTCGACTCGCAGTGTGCAGGGTTTTCTCCATTCTGGCTGCAGACGATATTGCGTCAGGAGTTGGGGTTCGGCGGCGTCATTTTCAGCGACGATCTGGTCATGGCCGGTGCCGCCGCTGCCGGTGACATGCCCGCCCGCGTGGACGCGGCACTCGCCGCCGGATGTGACATGGTGCTTGTCTGCAACGACCGTGCGCAGGCGCTCATCGCCAAGACACATCTCGAGGCGCTCGCGCATTCGGGCAATGCACGACTGATCCAGATGCAGCGCAGCCGTGACTGGGACCGCGACACCTTGCGGAACACACCGCGCTGGGAGATCGCACGCGCGCGGATCGATGCGCTTACGGGAGGGGCGGCATGATTGAGGAAGTCACCCGCGTGATGGCAGAGGCGGAGTGTCTGTACACCCGCTCTCAGGTGCAGGAGGCCATCGCCCGCATGGCGGAAGAGCTCCAGCAGCGGGTGAGTGGCCTCAACCCGGTTGTGCTCTGTGTGATGAATGGGGCACTGGTCGTGATGGGAGAACTGTTGCCTCTTCTGTCATTTCCGCTGCAGGTGGACTATCTACACGCCAGTCGCTATCGCGAACAGCTCAGCGGTGCCGATCTGCACTGGAAGGCCCGCCCGGGGACGCCCTTGGCGGGGCGACATGTGCTTGTCATCGATGACATTCTGGATGAGGGGGATACCCTAGTGAAAATTCGCGAGTGCTGCCTGTCCGAGGGGGCGCTGAGCGTCCTGTGCGCCGTGCTTGTGGACAAGCAGCATGCCCGTCGTCACCCGGCACTGCCCAAGGCGGATGTCACTGGCCTGATCGCCCCGGATCGTTACCTGTTTGGCTACGGCATGGATTACAAGGGGTATCTGCGCAACGCGCCCGGCATTTACGCTCTGGCGGAGTCCTGATCCCTGACCCACGCCCGAATGGCGTCGGCGTCGCCCTTGAAGATGACGCGCTCGAGACGGCGGGACAGTTGGTAGCTGTACATCGGGTCGTAATAGGTTTCCAGCAGCCGGACTATCCAATCGCGATGCGCCTCTGTCTCTCCCGACACATCCTGACGTCGCAAGGCTTCGTCCATCAATCTTCCGATTTCCTCATAGCGCTCGCCGCCCAGACGGCGCTGAATTTTCGCCAGCGCGCTACGCAGGTAGAGTGAAAAACGCGACAGTGCCGTTTCCGGATCCGCCTGCTGAAATTGGTGGAGGTTGTCTTCGATGTAGTCTTTCAAGATGGTAGTGGCGCGCGACTCCAGAGACTCCTCAACGAGCAGGATGGGCGATGCCTTCATGGCAGCGTGCAGCTGCATCGGAATGGCCAGGGAGCCGATGGCCTGACTTTCATCTTCCACATACAGACGACTTCCCTGCCAGCGCTCCAATTGCAGCAGACGGACGGCGAGCGCGTTCTCAAAGGAGATCTGCGTAGGTTGTCCCTCCAGCCGGCTGCCGAAGGCGGACCCGCGATGGTGGGCAAAGCCCTCCAGATCGGCCGACACGGGCAAGGTATTGAGCAGATGGGTTTTGCCCGAGCCCGTGGGGCCGGCGATTACCGTCAGTGCAAAGCGCTGCGGAGCGGCATCGATTGTGTCGATCAGCACCTGACGCATCGCCTTGTAGCCCCCCGGCACGCGAGGGCAGTGGATACCGGACTCTGCCAGCCATTGTTGAACCGTGCGCGAGCGCAGTCCGCCACGAAAGCAATACAGCCACGCGCCTGGATGTTCTGCCAGCCAGCCAGACCAGCCCTCCAGTCGGCTCTGTCGCGTGCTGCCTCCCACCAGCTGATGGCCAAGGGCAATCGCGGCATCCTGGCCCGCCTGCTTGTAACGGGTGCCCACTGCCGCCCGTTCCTCGTCGTAAAGCAGGGGCAGATTATGGGCGGTCGGGAAGGCGCCTTTGGCGAATTCCACCGGTGCGCGCACGTCCAGCAGGGGAAGGCCCTCGCGGAGCAGATCGCGGAGCAGGGAGAGGGAAGCGTCAGTCACGATTTTTTTGGCTCCAGGGCCGGAAAACGGTTCAAGGCCGGCAAAGAGCGGTCGATATAGCATGAATGAATCCGAGACGACAAGGGTGATTCCGGCACGCGCTTTCCGCAGAGTGGATATCTTTGCAGCGCCCCGCGGCGCATGTCAGAAGCTGCTGTATAATTCTTGTCCATGCCCTTCGGCAGCCTGATTTCACTGACGCTACCCCATGGAGAACATCCGGTGACTGATAGCCCCAGCAACTTTCGTCTCGCCGAACAGCGCCCCCGCTGGTGGTGGCCTCTGCGCGCTCACTAGCGCGCGATAATGCTGGGGGGACTTCCCGTTGCATTGATTATTGCCCTGTTCGGCCTGTTCAAGCCTCCGTTGTTCGAATCCCGTGCCTCGCTGGAAGTCCAGGGAGGCGCACTCGCCAACACGACAAATCCCGTCGCGACAGAAGTCATTGTGCTGATGAACACGCAGCGCGAAATCGTGGCGTCCTCTGCCGTTGCCGGACCGTTTCAGGATAATCTCGCCGTCGAGGTCATTCCCCAGACCTACGTTCTGGCCATCCGCTATGTGGCACAGGATCCCCAGAGTGCCCAGCAGGGAGCCAATGCGGTGGCACAGGCCTATGTCAATTACACTGCCAATGCCCAGCTCGAACAGATTACCCGGGCCGCGGAACAGCTCATTGCCAAGTTGGATACGGTAACAGCACTGTCTGCCCAACCCGCCGAAGAAGTTGGTGGCCAGAGCCCGGAAGCCTTGAGTCCCGGCATGCTGGTGGACCTGTTGCCTCCGCTGCAGGAACCCACGGTGGAGCAGCTGCGGGCGCGTGCCCAGCAACCGGTCAATGTGCTGGAGCCGGTACTCGAAACCAGCCTGATCCGTCAGTTTGTGGCCAGCTACGACGATTCGCTCAAGAACCTTATCGGCGCCCGCGTGCTGGCGGAGGCCAATCTGCCTCGCGCCCCGATTGAACAGATGGCCCCCTGGTGGATTCTGCTGGGCTACCTCAGTGCCGTCGCCGTGCCTGCTTTTGTCGTGGCCTTTCGCTTTGCGCGCCGCCCCTCGCTGGACTTCAAGCACGATGTGGAAACACAGTTGGGCAAAAGCTGTGTGGGCGTCATTCCGGCCCTCGAGCTGCCTGAACCCGCGCAGTTCCTGTTTGACCGGGATTATGCGGCCAGTATCGGTGTGCTCCGTGCACGTCTGCAGATGGTGAGGCCTGCCCATGACCCGCTTGAACAATTCCCCAAAGGGCGGGTCGTGCTGGTGACCTCGGCAACCGAAGGGGAGGGAAAGACCTCCATCGCCATGAACCTGGCCTTTGCCATGGCCAGAACCGAAAAGGTTCTCTTGATCAATGCCGACATGCGCCGCCCTCAGGAGTATGTGGGGCTGCCTACCGGTACCGCTGGCCTGTCGCACCTCATCGCCGGCGCTGCCCAGATTCGCGATTGTGTGCATGCCATTCCCAGCAAAGGGCTCTACGTGATTCCTTCGGGAGTCTTGCCGCCCAATCCCCATGAACTTTTGTCGAGCAAGCGTTTCCGTCGCATCATCGAAATGCTGGAGCGTCGATTCGACACCATCATCATCGACGCGCCCTCTCTGGTTGAGGTCAGTGATACCCTGGTAGTGGCCCGTCAATGCACTGATGTGCTGTTTGTGATTCAGGCCGGGGTGACTGTCGCCGAAACCGCGGCCATCGAGGTGTCCCGACTGCAGGGCGAAGGCATTCCGGAAGTCCGCGTCGTGCTGAACCGTGTCACTCCTTATGACCTTGATCGGGATGTGCTGACGAGCCTGAAAAAATGAACCTCTCCGAGTTACAGGCCTTTCTGGAAGAATCGACGTGGGACGATGTGCTCGCATCCGGAACAGCGCCTGCGGAGAACGTCTCCGAAGGGGAGCTCCCGTCAACGCGCGATGAGGCTGAAAGTCCCGTCGATCTGACCTCCGAGGACGCACCCGAGACAGCAGTTCCCCCGACCTTGCGGGCAGAGGATGACATCCGATTGCCGGTGCCACCGGTCGATCTTGAGCCAGAGCCTGTCTTTGCCTCGTTGGCCATGCCCCGTGCCGCGTCATCGTCCGTAAACCCAACACGTCAGAGTCCCCCCGTCAAACTGGTGCCGAAATTGACGGACGTGGTCGAGGCCGAACCGCCGCTGGACCGCAGCACCTTGACGCTGCAGGAACGGCTGAAAGAGGTCGAAATGGCTCAGCGCATGGGCTATCTGCTCTGCAAGTGCACCTGGCCACCCCAGATCATGGTGCTCACGGGCACCGATCATGTCTATCGCTGCCGGCGCTGTTCCCGCGTTCGCGAAATGTAATTCCCCTGCGCCTCGGCCAACGGGCGTCATGATTGGCAAGCTATGTGCTTATTCTTTTTACAAGAGCACGTGTGGCGAGTCTTTGCCGCTTCCGTTATGGGAAAAGAAAGGATCCAGAGCATGTTTAAACGATTGGGAATGTTCGTGTTGCCATGGGCACTTACTGCCTGCGCCCACGTCCATCATCTTTACAATCAGGGGCTCGCTGTCACTGGCGCGAGCGGCCTGATCTCTCATCACGCTATTGAACGCAACGGGCACTGGGTGCTGGGGCAGGACACCAGTTTTTACGTTGCCCTCAGCGGGCTCGCGGACTTAGAGGCAGCGGTCCTGAATACCACGCCGGAGGATGTGCCGGGACAGACTCCGCGCGATCAGGTGGAGGATCAGGTCGCCGATCTGATTGCCCTGGAAATCAGTCGACAGTTTCCGCGCGTCTTGCGGGCACAGGGCACGGAGAGTCTGTTCGATGCGCGTCAGAGTGCGATGGCGCAGCGCATCGATTTTGTCGTCTACCCCCGGGTGTATCTCTGGGAAGACACGGCAGGCACCTGGACCGAGATCGCCAATGCCCTGCGTTACCGCGCCACCGAAGACATCGGGAACGCGTTCGGCTTTGACCGCGCACGCCTTCAACTGACGCTGCTGGATGCCACCAGCGGCAGCATTCTGGATGTTGTCTCCATAGAGACGCGCGCGGGACTGTTGAGTCTGTATGAGGAAAGTCCCGAGCGTTTGCTGGTCAGCGCCGTTGGTCAGTACGTCGACTCTCTGGTACCGTAATGACGCTCAGGGCACCCGCCGGGTGCCTCGCGATGCGGAAAAACGGGCGCAGGACATGCAGGATTTCAGACTTCCCTCCGACTCTCTCCTGATCACGGCCGAGGCGTTTCCCGGCCCTGCGCCGGTGCATCTCTGGCAACCTCCCTATTGCGGTGACAGCGACATGCGTATAGCCCGTGACGGCCGCTGGTACCATCAGGGCAACCTGATCCGACGTCCGCGTCTTGTGCAGGCCTTCTCGCGACTTCTGCGCCGCGAGGAGGACGGTTCCTTTTCGCTGGTGACACCGGTAGAGAGGGTTGGCATCACCGTGGAGGATTGCCCGTTTGTCGCCACGCTGGTCGATGTGGTGGACGCGGGGGAGGGGCAGCGGCTGGAGTTCACGCTCAATACGGGGGAGCGTCTGTGTGCCGGCCCTGATCACGCCATTATTGTCGAGCAGCGCGAAGGAGCCCCTCATCCCGTGCTGCAGGTACGACGGGGGCTCGATGCCCTCATCTCCCGCAATGCGTTCTATCGCCTTGTTGAGGTGGCTGAGCTGCGCGTCGGTCCTGAGGGCGAACAGGTGCAAGTATGCAGTGCAGGACACCGTTTTACGCTGGGAGCGTGTTAAGCGATTAGCGGGGGCGCAGGCTCCCGCGCGCGGAAGACGGTTCCTGCGAAGGGGCAGGTTTTAGGCCTTCGAGCGCGGCATCCCCGACAACTATTGCCGTCTCGGCGACAACTTTTGCCGCTTCCTTTGACATCTCGATACCCTTGTCAGCGCCAAGAACGGCACCCTTGCCGGCATACGCGGCGCTTTGCGTCACCGGCGCCGCGATAAAGCCACACGCGCTGAGAAGCAGTGATAATCCAGTGCAAACGAACAAGCGAAAAGACATGACATTCTCCTGAAAATGCGGCGGTGTCGCCGTCATCACGGCAACGAAAGACCCTGTTGCGGGCGCCATGACACCAGCATTGCAAGCTCCATGCCCGAAACAGAATTCACCGTCTTTTCAGAGGGTTCCCGGCCGCCGCCAAGTTGACGCCTCCGGGGAAACGGGGCATCATTGCCCCCTTTTTCGGGCGTAGCGCCCGGCAGGATTTGGTGAAGGACGCATCAAATCGATGCATCCGCGTTCTGCACTCATTTACTTTCGTTTTCGCATGGGAGAATCCATGAAGATTCTTGTGGCAGTCAAACGCGTCGTCGACGCAAACGTGAAAATCCGGGTGAAAGCCGACAACAGTGGCGTCGAACTGACGAATGCCAAAATGGCCATCAACCCCTTCTGTGAAATTGCCGTCGAAGAGGCGATCCGCATCAAGGAAAAGGGCCAGGCTGAGGAAGTGGTGGTCGTGTCCATCGGCGACAAGGCCTGCCAGGAACAAATTCGCACGTCCCTCGCACTTGGGGCCGACCGCGGCATCCACGTGGAGACCGAAGACGGACTGCAACCGCTGGCCGTAGCAAAACTGCTCAAGGCTCTCGTTGAAAAAGAAGGGGCAGGTCTGGTGCTGTTGGGCAAACAGTCGATCGATTCCGACAACAACCAAGTCGCCCAGATGCTGGCGGCGCTGTGTCAAATGCCACAAGGCACGTTTGCCTGTGGCGTGGAAATCGCTGATGGGAAGGTGACCGTCAAGCGCGAGATCGACGGGGGCGAGCAAACGGTTCAGTTGGCATTGCCGGCGGTCATTTCTTCCGACCTGCGACTGAATGAACCCCGCTATGCCTCTCTGCCCAATATCATGAAGGCGAAGAAAAAACCGATCGATACACTAACGCCCGCCGATCTGGGCGTGAATGTCAGCTCCGGGCTCAAGACGCTCAGCGTTGAGCCACCGCCTGCACGCTCTGCCGGCATTAAAGTGGGCAGCGTGGACGAGCTGATCAGCAAACTTAAATCCGAAGCGAAAGTCATTTAAGGCGACCGGTCTCCGGTTCCTCAGACAGCATTGAGAAGGAAACACCATGAGCGTATTAGTCATCGCAGAACACGATAACGCGAGCCTTAAACCAGCCACGCGCAGTGCCGTCACGGCGGCGCAGGCCATCGGGGGCGACCTCGTCATTCTGGTCGCAGGCAACGGGTGTGCCGGTGCGGCCGCCGCGGCAGCCCAGATTCCGCATGTCAGTAAAGTGCTGGTTGCCGACCATGCTGCCTACGACCATCAGTTGCCCGAAAGCGTGGCGGCGCTTGTAGTAGAAATTGCGGCGGGCTATTCCCATCTGCTGGCCTCGGCGACCACGACGGGAAAAAACCTCATGCCACGCGTGGCGGCATTGCTGGATGTTGCACAAATCTCCGACATCATCGCAGTGAAGAGTCCTGACACCTTTGTCCGTCCCATTTACGCGGGCAACGCACTGGCAACAGTGCACTCCAGCGATGCCATCAAGGTGATCACAGTGCGCGGCACAGCGTTTGCGGAATGCCCCGCCAGTGGCGGCAACGCCCCTGTCGAAGCGCTCTCGATCGTGAAGGAACAGGCACTTTCTCGCTTCGTCAGCGAAGAGCTCTCCGTGTCTGAGCGACCTGAGCTGACCGCTGCCTCCATCGTCATTTCAGGCGGTCGCGGCATGCAGAGTGGTGACAATTTTGTCCTGCTCGAAAAAGTAGCGGATAAATTAGGCGCGGCCATTGGTGCATCGCGCGCCGCTGTCGATGCCGGATTTGTGCCCAATGATATGCAGGTGGGACAGACGGGCAAAATTGTGGCGCCGGATCTGTACATTGCTGTGGGGATATCCGGTGCCATTCAACATCTGGCCGGCATGAAGGACAGCAAGGTGATTGTGGCGATCAACAAGGATGAAGAAGCCCCCATTTTCCAGGTTGCGGATTACGGGTTGGTGGATGACCTGTTCAAGGTCTTGCCGGAGCTGGCTGAGAAATTGTAATGCAGGAGTGAGCGCGGAACGTCAGTGACGCCTTACTGGATGGATGAGTCAAAAAAGCCCCGTGATGCTGCCATCACGGGGCTTTTCTTTTTATTGACCGGATTGCGCTTTTTGGGCTTCTTCCAGCAAGCGTCGGCGCTTGATCTCGCGCGGATCGTTCGGCGCACGACCGGCCAGGGCGGGAATCTCCGGAGCCGCAACAGGCGCGGGTGCTTCTGTCTCAACTGACTTTTCCTCGACAGGGGCAGTCGTCTCGCTCAGCACTTGTGCAGCGACTTCGGCAACTTCTTCGGAGTGAATATCCGTTTCTGCAGCGCTGTTGTCTGCGATGACGGGCGCAGCGATGTCGTCTGCCGCATCTGACTCCGGCGCCGTGCTGTCGATGACGACTGCCGATGCGTCAGTCACCTCTGTCGCGGGGACCTCCACGTCAGCGGACGGAGTATCGATTCCTGCGGTTTCCGCCGGCGCGGCTGCGGACACTTCTTCCGTCCCGGATGTCACGGAGGCGTCGGTCGCAACATCACCGCCTTCGCCTTCCGTTGCTGCCGCGTGACGATTGCGTGAGCGGCGACGATCAGAAGGACGACGGTTGCGTCGTGAGCGGGGAGCCGCGTCAGCGCCTACGGCGTCACTGTTGTCGGTGTCAGCGGAGATGACGTCGTCGGCAGCGACAATTGGTTCGGCCGGATCAAACTCGCGGGACGCGGGAACCTGATCGGCTTCCTGCGCAACGTCCGTCTCCATCTCGGGCGCATCCGGCAATCCTGTTTCGTCGGTCACTGCGCCTGCCAGTTGCTCGTCGGGACGTGGTCCACGGCGACGCTGATTGGTGTTGCGTGGACGACGGTTGCCGCTGCGTCGCTGCGCTGAGCGCGCCTCGTCGCCAGTGGCCTGATCGACGCCTTCTTCCGCGCGCACGTCCTCAGTTCTCTCCGGGCGTGCTTCCCGCTTGTCATCACGACGCGGACCGCGTTCGTCGCGATTGCCGCCTTCGCCATTGCGCCCGCGGCCGCCGCGCTTGCGTCCCTGACCGGGTTCACGCGCTGGCGCTGCGCCATCCGCTGCGGGCTCTGCCTTCACATCGCTGCGGGCTTCCTGATCTCGTCGCTGGGGCGAACGGCCGCCGCGGCGCTGATCGCGCTCACGACGGGGATCGCGGCCGCGTCCATTGTTGCCGCGCGCGTCGCGTGCGGGCTTCTTCTGTTCTTCTTCCTCGTCAGAACCGAGCAGCCAGCCGAACAGCGAGGCAAACAGGCCCTTTTTCTTGGCAGGTGCCGGTGCAGGCGCCGGTGCTGGAGGCTGGGACAGGGTAGGGGCCTGAACCGCAGCCTGCTGAGGCACCGGTGCGGGCTTGCTATGACGGTGATTGTGTTCCTGCGCATCGGCGTGAATTTCAATCTCGTAGCTGGCAAGTGCTGTGCCGTCAGTGCCCGTTACGCCTTGAATTTCATAATGCGGTGTTTCCAGTTCGGCATTGGCAACAATGACCAGCTTGGTGCCGCTTTGAGCCTCGATGGCAGTGACGGCAGCACGCTTCTCATTGAGCAGATAGGACGCCACGGCAATAGGCACCAGTGCGCGCACTTCGGTGCTGCGACGCTTGTTGGCTTCTTCCTGCAGGATGCGCAGGATCGAGAGCGACTGGGACTTCACGTCACGGATGGCGCCCTGGCCACTGCATCGGGGGCATACGATCGAGCTGGTTTCTTCCAGCGAGGGACGCAGACGCTGACGGGACATTTCGAGCAGACCGAAGCGGGAGATGCGTCCCACCTGCACACGGGCGCGGTCCGCTTCGAGTGCGTCACGCATTCTGTTTTCAACTTCCTTCTGGTTGCGCGCGGAACTCATGTCGATGAAGTCGATGACGATCAGCCCGCCCATGTCGCGCAGGCGCAATTGGCGAGCGATCTCATCGGCGGCTTCCAGGTTGGTGTTCAGTGCCGTTTCTTCGATGTCGCACCCGCGGGTTGCGCGCGAGGAGTTGATGTCGATGGACACCAGCGCTTCGGTCGGGTCGATCACGATGGAGCCCCCGGAAGGCAGTTTCACTTCGCGCTGGAAGGCGGTCTCGATCTGACCTTCGATCTGATAGCGGTTAAACAGGGGCAGCGTCTCCTGATACAGGCGGATGCGGCTCTCGTAGTGTGGCATGACCTGACGGACGAAGTTCAGGGCTTCATCGTAGGATTCCTGCGTGTCCAGCAGCACTTCTCCGATGTCCTGGCGCAGGTAGTCGCGGATGGTGCGGATAATCACATTGCTTTCCTGATAGATCAGGAAGGGCGCAGCCTTTTGAGCCGACGCTTCGGTGATGGACTGCCATAGGGAGAGCAGGTAATCGAGGTCCCACTGCAGTTCTTCCTGCTGTTTGCCCACACCGGCGGTGCGCACGATCATGCCCATGCCATCGGGAATTTCCAAACCGCTCAGGGCTTCGCGGATTTCGGAGCGGTCATCGCCCTCGATGCGGCGGGAGATGCCCCCGGCGCGCGGGTTATTCGGCATCAGCACCAGATAGCGTCCCGCGAGGCTGATGAATGTGGTCAGGGCAGCGCCTTTGTTGCCACGCTCTTCTTTCTCCACCTGGACGATAACTTCAGTGCCTTCGGCGACGACTTCCTTGATGTTGACGCGACCGCCTTCGCCACCGCCTTTCTTGGTGAAGTACTGGGGAGAGATTTCCTTGAGGGGAAGGAAGCCGTGACGCTCAGCGCCGAAGTCGACGAAGGCCGCTTCGAGGCTGGGTTCTACGCGGGTGATACGACCCTTGTAGATGCTGGCTTTTTTCTGGATTCTGGAGCGGTTTTCGATATCGAGGTCGTAAAGACGCTGACCGTCGACGAGGGCGACACGCAACTCTTCTTCTTGAGTTGCATTGATTAACATTCTCTTCATGGTGGTTCACTTTTCCTTAATGCCAGAAACGTGAACCCGGGAAATATCAAACCTGCGGGCAGAAACTTACTGAAAGCGGATTAGCCTTCTTTTGGAAAGAACCATGGTGACTTGAAACGCTCATCGTTACCTCTGGTGATCCGGAAACTGAAAATCCGATACTCAAAATCTTTGACTTGTTTCTTCACGCAGCGGCGCTGCGTTGCGCTGGCAGTGGATGGCACATGGCCCGGCACTGCTGGACAGTCGATTCGTGTAAATCTGCTCTTGGTCAGTGCCGCTCACTAAAACAGTGGCCTTGCAGTGACTTTTTTGTTCGATACGACCCGAGTTCATCTGGCTGTATTGACGATCTTTCGCGACGGCGGGTGAGGCTGTCGCTCCGTAGGGTTTCAACACCAGTACCCGGTGCTTCTCATTGCTAGTCTTTCTGATAATTCCTATCTGTGACCGCTTCCTGTCGGGTTACGGGCACGGCTTCCACCTGCGGCTCTCGTGACGGTCAATCGTCCTGGCCTGCGGGTGATTTCTGTCTGGGTTCGAACTGCGCGCTTCTTACCAGGGCGCAGTGATCACCGGAGCCCGTCTGCCCTTTGCTGTGGTTGAAACGGGGGCATTCGGTCAGAAAATCTCAACGTCGGTGTGCTTGGCGGTAACTTTCGCCGCGACGTTCATTAAGGCCCGCGAAATATAGCAGCAAATACTTTTTAATTCAAACACCTGGCGAAAATTGTGAGCTGGTTCAGGGGATTAGCGGAGCACTCCGACTATGCTGTGCGCAGCCAGCCGATCCCGCCCGTCCTTCGGGCGACAGACAGAAGGCGGAGGTGTCACTTCTTGCTCGTGCCAACCCGAGGGGAGTAGACTCCCGTCATGGCGTGGCATTGCACAAGCAGAGGCACAACTCTATGGCGCATTACCTCTATCTCAGAACTTCCGAATACGAACTCAGCGGGCAGGAGAGTGCAGGCCAGCCCTCACTCGACGCCCAGCTGGAACAGGAGCAATTGGCCTTGCGCGCCCTGTGTGCGGCCCGCAACTGGGTGCTTGCCGATTTCATTGTCGATCACGCCACCCACTGGAATGCCGATTTCGCAGATCGTGAGCAGGCCAGTGCCCTGCTGGCACGCCTGCGTCACGGCGACACTGTGCTGGTGTACTCGCTGGAGCGGGTGTTTAGCTCCTGTTATGATGCCAGCGCCATGATCGAGCGCTTTCGTGATCTCGGCATTGCCCTGTACGTGGCGGATCTGGCAGGGGATGTCACTGAGTCTGGGTTCGTGCTCGACATGGTGACGGCGGCGCGGCTTTTTGCGGGCCTGGAGCGGCGCCGGTCGGTGGAGCGCATCAAGAATGTGAAGCGCTCACAGCGCAGCAAGGGCCGTTATCTGGGGGGCAGCCGTCCCTTCGGCTACATGATTCATTCGAATGGCCGGCTGATTGAAAACCCCCTGGAGCAGAAAGTGCTGAAACGAATCTTACAGCTGCGGGACCAGGGTAGGTCGCTGCGTGCTATCGCCGCGGAAGTCAGTACCCCCGTTGCGCCCGTCAGCTTCAAAACCGTGCAAAGGATTCTGCAGCGTCATGTTTAAACCTGTCGCCCTCTTCATTGGCCTGCGCTATACCCGCACTCGCAAGAAGAGCCAGATCATTTCCTTTGTGTCCGTTATTTCCACCCTCGGCATAACCATCGGTGTGTTGGCCTTGATCGTTGTGTTGTCGGTCATCAACGGGTCCACCTCCACCATGCGGGATGAGTCCCTCAAATCCGTGCCCCATGCCAGCCTTGAGGCGAGCGATGGCTTGCCCGACTGGGCACAACTGCGTGGGGCGGTGGTGGACCACGAGGGCATCCTCGGCGTGGCACCCTATGTGGAAGGCGAAGCCTGGCTGCGAGTGGACGGTGCAGCGGAATTCGTGCAAGTCAGGGGGGTAGAGCCCGGGCTTGAATCCCAGGTGCTACAGGTGGAGAGTCCGGGCTTTGAGGCCTTGCTGCAGACGCTGGGGCAGCGGGAGAACGGCATCATCCTCGGCCTCAGTCTGGCCAACCGGCTGGGCGTGTATCTGGATGACGAAGTGACCCTGATGTCGCTGAACAGCTTGGTAAACCGTGAGCTGGACGCCGTCATGCGCTTTCAGGTCATCGGGGCTGCGGATTTCGGGTTTTATGGCAACGGCAACACGATCATGGTGTCGCTGGAGTCCGCCAGGACCCTGTTTGGTCAGACGCCCCCCGGGCAGGACGTTCGTCTGCGCCTGCGGGTAGACGATGTGTTCAATGCGGGCACTATCGCCCGCGAAGCGCTGGAGGCCGTGCCTGATGCGGCGCTGACCCGGCAGGTCAGTAGCTCCAGCTGGAGCGAGACTCAAAGCAGTCTGTTCGACGCCCTACGGCTTGAAAAGACGCTGACGGGCTTCATGCTGTTGATGATCGTGGTGATCGGCGCCGTCAATATTGTGTCCACGCTGGTCATGGTGGTGGCCGACAAGAGCGCCGACATTGCCATTCTGCGCACCATGGGGGCGAGCCGGGGCACCATCATGAGCATCTTTGTCACGCAGGGCACCACCGTGGGCGTGATGGGCACGGCACTGGGGACCGTGCTGGGAGTCGTGGTGTCCTTGAATCTGGGGGCGATCACCCACGGCATCGAAACGGCGCTGAACACCGCGTTTTCTCCGGCCAATGTCTACATGATTTCGTATTTGAGGGCGGAGCTGCATCGCGAGGACGTGGTGCTGGTGTGCGTGAGTGCCCTCGCGGTCAGTTTCCTCGCGACCCTGTATCCGGCCTACCGGGCCACCCGCATCCAGCCCGCCGAAGTTCTGAGGTATGAATAGCCATGACTGATTCCTCGCCGACCGTCCAGATTGTCTCGCCCTTCATGCAGGAACCCGAGGTCATGCTGGAGTGTGTGGACCTGTGCAAGGTGTATTCGGAAGGGCCGGCGGAAGTGCAGGTACTCTCGGGGCTCAACCTGCGCGTCTATGCCGGCGAGCGCGTCGCCATCGTCGGAGCGTCCGGCTCGGGCAAAACCACCCTGCTGAATCTGCTGGGAGGCCTCGACTTGCCCACTTCGGGCTCCGTCATGATTGCCGGCATGAATCTGGCAAACCTGGACGAAACCCAGCGTGGTCAGATGCGCAATCGCAATCTGGGCTTTGTGTACCAGTTCCACCACCTGCTGGGGGAGTTCACCGCACTGGAAAACGTGTGCATGCCTTTGCTGATCGCAGGCACCGACGTCGCGCGCGCCTCGCAGCGGGGCGCCGCGATGCTGGAGCGCGTCGGCCTCGGCCACCGGCTGCAGCATAAGCCATCTGAACTCTCTGGCGGCGAACGTCAGCGCGTGGCCATTGCCCGGGCGCTAGTGACCGAACCGCGCTGTGTGCTGCTGGATGAGCCCACCGGCAATCTTGATCGCCACACCGCCAAAGAGATCCACCTGCTGATGGCCGAACTGAACGCGCAGCTCGATACCAGTTTTATCGTCGTCACCCACGACGACGCCTTTGCCCGCTCCCTCGATCGGGTGTTGCAACTGCGCAACGGCACCCTTGAGCCGCTGGAAGCGTCACATGAGGCCGTGCTGCAGGAAGAGGCCTCGCATGAACTCTGATCCCACTCGCGGCCGCACACTCGCCCCGTTTGCCGAAAGCGCCTTCGCCCTGTATGTGGCGCTGCGCTACGTCAGCGTGGGCAGACGTAGCCAGCTGGTCTCCTTTATGTCACTGCTCAGCATCAGTGGGCTGGCACTCGGGATTTCCATTCTGATCACCGTGCTCTCGGTGATGAACGGCTTTGATCGCGAGGTGCGAGAGAACATTCTCGGCATCATCCCCCATGGCACCATCAAGGCTGGCGAACGGGTCCCGGCCGAGCGCTGGGAGACGGTGCAGGCCCTGCTGGCGCAGACGCCGGAGGTGGTGGCGACGGCCCCGCTGGTGGAGGCACAGGGGGTGCTCGCCGTCCCCGGGTTTGCCAAAGCCGTGGTGGTCAACGGCGTCGATCCGGCGCGGGAAGGAGAGATTTCCATCCTGGACCGCTTCATGATCGCGGGTGGGCTTGACGGGCTATCCGAGGGCCGCTTCCGCATCCTGCTGGGCGCAACGCTCGCCGAGAATCTGGGCGTTGGGCTCGGCGACGCGGTGACGCTGTATTCGCTGAACGTGTCGGTCAATCCACTGGTGGCCTTGCCGACGCAACGCCAGTTTACGGTGGCCGGCATTTACAAGGTCGGCACGCTGGAACTGGACAGCGCGCTGGCGATGATTTCGCTGCAGGACGCACAGGCGCTCTACCGCTATCGCGATACCTATACCGGCATCCGCTTCAAGGTTGAAAATCTGCTCGAGGTCTGGCGCCCGGCGGTGGCCTTGGGGACCGAGCTGCCGCCTGAATTTGAGGTGGAAACCTGGACCTCACTTTTCGGCAATATCTACCAGAATATCCAGTTCTCCCGCACCATCGTGGGCTTCCTGCTGTGGCTTCTCGTGGGCGTCGCCGCATTCAATCTGGTCGTGACGCTCATCATGATCGTGCGCGACAAGCGGGGTGACATCGCCATTCTGCGCACCATCGGTGCCAGCCCTGCGCTGATCGGCCGCATCTTTCTCACCCAGGGCTGTATCGTGGGCCTGATCGGCACGCTCATCGGCGTGCTGCTCGGCATCGTGTTTTCTCTGACGGTCGGGGATTTTGCCGCCATGCTGGAGCGAGTCTTCGACCTGACGCTGCTCAGTGCCGACGTGTACCCGGTCGATTTCCTGCCCTCGCAGATCCGGGTCGCGGACATCGTCGGCGTCAGTCTGGGCGTGTTTGTCCTGTCCGTGCTGGCGACGCTTTACCCCGCCTATCGCGCCTCTCGCGTGCACCCCGCCGAGGCTCTGCGCTTCGAATAAACCGCCTTCGTCCGGCCTGCCTATACTCAGCGTAGCGGAGAAGGAGGCCCTGCCATGCGCTCACGGATGATCGCGTTCTGCCTTGCCCTCATGGGGGCTGTCTGGCTGCCGCCCTTGCCGCCGATTCCTGTTCACGTTTGGGTTTGGATTGCGTTGCCCGCGCTGGCGGGGCTGCGCAGCCGGCTGTTGCCTGTGGCACTGATTGCCGCCTGCGGTCTCGGGGTGGGATGGGGGCTGGCAACGGTGCAGCACCGGGTCGCCGCCTTGCTGCCTGCCGCGCTCGAAGGGCAGGATCTGTGGGTCTGGGGAACGGTGCAAGGACTGCCCCGGCGTACGGGGCGGGCGCAACAGATGGTGTTGGCTGTTCAGAACAGTTGCACACGCATTCTGCCGCAGGAGTGCGTCGAAACGGACAAGGGCTTTGCCCCGCGCCACATCCTGCTGAACTATTACGGTGAGGCTGATCTGACGCCGGGCCAGCGCTGGCGATGGCGCGTGCGCCTCACCCGTCCCCGCGGATTCTCGAACCCCGGCGGCTTCGATTACGAGGCGTGGTTGATGATGCAGGGCATCAGCGCGCGGGGCTATGTGCGCGACACCTCCTTCAATGAGTCACTCGGTCCTCCTCGTCTGAGCCTCGATACTCTGCGCTATTCCCTGCGACAAGCGCTCGATCCCTTGCTTGCCCCGCTGCACAGCGGGCCCATCCTGCTGGCGCTGATCCTTGGCGAGCGTGACCAGATCAGTGCGGCGCAGTGGTCGCTGTTCAGCGCGACCGGGACAACCCACCTGATCGTGATCTCCGGCCTCCACGTCGGCTTGATGGCGGGCGTTGCCTATTGGGTCGTTGCGTTGCTGGTTCGTCTATGGCCGCCCCTGTTGTTGCACATGCCCGCGCAGAAGTGCGGTGCGCTCGCTGCCATCCTCGCGGCCCTTGGCTACAGCCTCCTCGCAGGCTTCTCACTGCCCACCCAGCGGGCGCTGATCATGGTGGTGGCATTCATGGGCTGCCGCCTTGCCGATGTGCGCGTACCGGTATCCCTGACCTACCTGCTGGCGATGAGCGTCGTGCTGGCGATCTCCCCGCTCAGTGTGCTCGGAGCAGGCTTCTGGCTGAGTTTCGGCGCCGTTGGCAGCTTGCTGCTGGCGCTTGCCGGGCAACAGGTCTTGCGGAGTGCGCTGCCACCCCAGTATGGGGGGCGTGTATGGCGTCGTGTTGTGCGCTGGCTCCGTCCGCAGGGGGTGGTGTTTGTTGGCATGATGCTGCCGCTCGTGCTCTGGACGCCCCAGGTGTCCCTGCTGTCGCCCGTCGTCAATCTGATTGCAATTCCGCTGGTCAGCGCTTTGGTGGTGCCGCCCAGTCTGCTGGCTGCTCTGTTGGTGACTGTCTTCCCCGCGGCGGCCGAGGTGCTTCTGCAGGGGGCGGATGCCGTGATGGCGGGCCTTATGCGGGGACTGACGCTACTGGTCCACCACGCTGGCGACGGGGCGCTGTGGCAGCCCGGGGGCTATTCTGCTCTGGCCGTGGTTCTGGCCGGGGTGGGGAGCCTCCTATTATTGCTGCCGCGGGGCTGGCCGGGGAGAGCGCGGGCACTCGTCTGTTTTTTTCCCCTGCTGTTTCCCAAGCCGGCGCATCGCGTGGACGGACAGGTGTCTCTGACGATTCTGGATGCCGGGCAGGGCTTGTCGATCGTTGTGCAGACTGCGTCCCACACGCTGGTGTATGACACCGGACCCGCCTTCAGCGAGAACTTCGACGCCGGGACAGGCATGGTCTTGCCCTTCCTGCGACAGCAGGGCATCCAGCAGCCCGACCTCATACTCGTCAGCCACGGGGACCGCGACCACAGCGGCGGGTTGGCGTCGCTGCGCGCTGTGATGACGAACGTTCCCCTCAGGGTGCAGATGCAGCCGCCTCTGCCGGAGGGCGCAATGCCTTGCACGCGCGGTCAGCACTGGGAATGGGAGGCGGTCCGGTTTGAGGTGCTCTGGCCGCCCGCGCAGGCGCCATACCGGGGCAATGACAGCTCCTGTGTGCTGCGCATTCGGGCGGGAGGGCACAGCATGTTGCTGACGGGCGATATTGAGCGACCGGCGGAAGAGGCGTTGCTCGCGCTGGAGGGGGACGCGCTGCGCAGCACGCTGCTCGTTGTGCCACATCATGGCAGCGCGACCTCCTCAAGCCCGGCCTTTCTCGCGGCTGTCCAGCCTCAGAGCGCCGTGTTCTCTGCCGGGTACCGCAGCCAGTTCGGGCACCCGGCCCCGGAAGTGGCCGCCCGATACGAGCGCCTGGAGATTGCCGTCTGGAACACGGCCCTTTCCGGTGCCTTGCAGGTGACGCTGGGGGAGGGGGTGACATTCAGCGGTGAACTGCTGGCGCATCGGGAGCAGTCCCGGCGGTTCTGGGATCTGCCTGCCACCGCCTCCTCGCGACGCCTGCACGGTGTCTGTGCGCAGCGCTGCTAGCAATTCGTCGCTCACGGGGAGCAGGGCAGGTGTGCTAAAGTACCGGCGGTCTTTTTGGGAGGATTTTCAGTGGTTGAGATCGTCAAATCCGGTGGCTGGCTGATGTTGCCGATCATTCTGTGTTCCATTGTCGCTATCGCGATCATCATTGAACGTTTCTGGACCCTGAGCGCCAACCGCATCAATCCCCGCTACACCCTTGGTCAGGTCTGGACCTGGATCAAAAACAATGAACTCAACGTCGCCCGCCTGCGCGAGCTGCGCCTTTCCTCCCCCCTCGGGCAGATCCTTGCGGCCGGGCTGGTCAACTCCAAATACGGGCGTGCCGCCATGACCGTCAGCATCGAGCAGGCCGCCAGCCTCGTCATCCATGACATGGAGCGCTACCTCAATACCCTGGGCATCATCGCCGCCATCACGCCCCTGCTCGGATTGCTGGGCACCGTGTTCGGAATGATTGATGTGTTCACCGAAATCATGATTCAGGGCACTGGCAATGCCAATGCGCTGGCGGGCGGCATTTCCCAGGCGCTGATCACCACGGCCGCCGGGCTGTGCGTGGCGATTCCAACCTACATGTTTCACCGGCTGTTCATGCGCCGGGTGGATACGCTGGTGCTCAATCTGGAACAGGAATCCATCAAACTAGTCGACGCGTTGCACAGTGATCGCCGTGTCGAAGTCAAAGAGATTGGCAATCAGTGAAGTTTCCTCGCCGCATCCAGGAAGACCTGCAGATCAACCTGACCCCTTTGATCGACGTGGTGTTTCTGCTGCTGATTTTCTTCATGGTCTCCACCACCTTTACCCGCGAAACCCGCCTGGCCGTCAATCTGCCCGAGGCCGATGGTGAGCCCGTGCAGGACAATCCCCGCAGCATCGAAATTTCCGTGAGCCAGAATGGC
The DNA here is from genome assembly GCA_964538025.1 of uncultured Klebsiella sp. Classification (GTDB taxonomy): domain Bacteria; phylum Pseudomonadota; class Gammaproteobacteria; order Pseudomonadales; family Pseudohongiellaceae; genus UBA5078. Next base: position 89,942 of record CAZICZ010000011.1, read on the forward strand.
AGCTATGCCGTGGACGGACGTCCGCTGGTCAATGCCCAGTTGCAAACGCTGATGCGGGCACTGGAAGAAGTGACGGGAGGCGACCGGGACGTCGCACTGATCCTGATTGCCGATGCCGATGCGACGCATCAATCGGTCGTCACCGCGATGGATGCCATCGGGCAGTCCGGTTTCAGCCGGCTGAGCATTGCGACTCGTAAACCGGAGGAGGAAAACTGACCCCGCGCCTCGCTTGAGGTGTCGGAGTGACAGTGAAAAAAAAGCATGGCCAAACACGCAACCGAACAACAGGGCTGGCAGGTCTATAAACGTCTCTTGCGCTACGTGCTGCCGCATCGTGGCGTGTTTGCCATCAGCGTGATCGGCTACATCCTGTTTTCAGCCACCGGTGTCGCGACGGCGGAGTGGCTTGGCTGGACGGTGGACCAGGTCACGGCGCAGAACTCCGATGCGCGCGTGCTCGCCCCGATCATCTGCGTGGCCATCGTGGTGGTGCGTGGCATTGGCGGCATCATGGGGGGCTATTCCCTCGAATACATTTCCAACCACATCATTCATAAACTGCGCCTTGAGATCATGGAGAAGCTGCTGGACCTGCCCACGCGCTACTACGACAGCAGCACGGCGGGGCGTCTAGTGTCCAAGGTCACCTATGATGTCCAGCAGATCAGCGGCGCCGCCACCAACGCGGTGACGGTGATTTTCCGCGAGGGCCTGACGGTCGCCGGTCTGCTGGTGGCCCTTTTCTGGACCAACTGGCGCCTCAGTCTTGTGTTCTTGCTGGTGGCCCCCTGTGTGGCCTATGTCGTGTCCTCCGCCTCGCGCAAGTTCCGCAAATACAGCACCCAGATGCAGAACTCCATGGGCGATGTCACGCAGATTACCAACGAGTCGATCAAGGGGCAGAAGGTGGTGCGCACCTTCAACGCCAAGGATTATGTGCTGGCGCGTTTTGCCTATGCGAGCGAGCGCAATCGCCGTCAAAACATGAAGATGGTCGGCACTCAATCTGTCGCGATTCCCGTGGTGCAGATACTGGTGAGCATTGCGATGGCCGTGCTGATCTGGTTTGCCATGTCTCCCGACGTCTTGGCCGCCGCCACCGCCGGGGACTTTGTCACCTTCCTGACCATCGCCGGTCTGCTTGCCAAGCCTATCCGGCAACTGTCCAACGTGAATTCAATCGTGCAGCGCGGTATTTCTGCTGCCGACTCCATCTTTACCTTGCTCGATGAATCGCGTGAGCGGGACGAGGGCACGCTGCAGGTGCCGCGCGTGCGGGGCGAAGTGCGTTTCGAGGATGTCAGTTTTGAATACAAAGAGGGCGAGGTGGTGCTCTCTCACATCGACTTCGTGGTCAAGCCGGGTCAGAGCGTGGCGCTGGTGGGCAGGTCCGGCAGCGGCAAGTCGACACTCGTCAGTCTGCTGCCCCGGTTCTATGACGTGCAGTCGGGCCGCGTGCTGATCGATGGTGAGCCCGTGCAGGCCTATACCCTGCACAACTTGCGTCAGCAGATTGCGGTGGTCAGCCAGGATGTTGTGCTGTTCGAGGGCACCATCGCCGAAAACATCGCCTACGGGCGCACCGATGACGTCAGTGATGATGCGATCATTGCGGTGGCGCGCAGTGCACACGCCATGGAATTTATCGAGACGCTGGACCACGGCATCCACTCCTTGGTCGGCGATGCCGGTCTGATGCTTTCAGGCGGGCAGCGGCAGCGCATCGCAATCGCGCGTGCATTCCTCAAGGATGCGCCAATCCTCGTGCTGGACGAGGCGACCTCGGCGCTGGATTCCGAATCGGAGCAGCATATCCAGCAGGCACTCAGCACCTTGATGAAGGGCCGTACCACCTTCGTGATCGCTCACCGGTTGTCCACCATCGAGAATGCCGACGTCATCCTGGTGATGGACAAGGGGCGCATCGTGGAGTCGGGAACACACAGTGAATTGCTGGCCAAGGGCGGGCACTATGCCGGCCTGCATCGCATCCAATTCTCCGATCACGGGCCGGGCTGATGGACATCGTGGCCGCCTGGTATGGCAAGCGCCGCTGGCTGTGGGTGTTGTGGCCGGTGTCTGTGCTGTATCAATGGCTCGCCGCACGTCGTCGTCGCATTCTGGAACGCTCGCGTCACGAATCTTCTGCTCCCCCGGTCGTGGTGATTGGCAACATCGCCGTGGGTGGCACCGGCAAGACCCCCTTGCTGATGATGCTCGCACGCGCCTTGCAGGCACGCGGCGTGCGGGTGGGAATCGTCAGCCGAGGCTATGGAGGCCATCCGCCCGCGAGCCCGTTCAAAGTGACGGCGACAAGTGCGGTGGCCGAAGTAGGGGATGAGGCACTGATGATGCAGCGGGCACTGGATGTCCCGTTCTATGTCGATGCGAAACGCGCCCGGGCAGTTGCAGCGCTCGCGGCCACCGGCGAATGCGACCTGATCCTCAGTGATGACGGCCTGCAGCATTACGAAATGGCACGTGCGCGGGAGCTGGTGGTGATCGATGGCGAGCGCCTGTTTGGCAACGGCCTGTGTCTGCCCGCCGGCCCCCTGCGAGAACCGCTGAACCGTCTGCGCGAGGTGGATTACGTCCTGATCAACGGCGAGCAGCGCGGCGCGAACGCAAAGCTGCCGCCATTGCGCACGGGCCGTCACCCGCTGGCCATGTCGCTGGTGCCCGTGGCCTGGGTGAATCTGGCAAGCGGCGCACGGGTCGCGCTCGACGCCTTGCCCGTGCCCCCGTCGGGCATGCTGCATGCGCTGGCCGGGATCGGCAACCCGGCCCGTTTTTTTGCGACGGTGGAGGCTCTCGGATACCGTGCCTGCACGCATCCGTTTCCGGATCACCACCCGTATTCGCCGTCTGATCTGGCGTTCGCCGGCGAGGACCTTGTGGTGATGACGTCCAAGGACGCCGTGAAATGCGAGGCGTTTGCCAAACAGACATACTGGATGCTGGCGGTAGAGGCGCAGCTAGAGGCGACTGCTCTCGACGCGCTGTGCCACGACCTGACCGGCCTGCTAAGGTCCGCCGGGACCAATGCGACGACACAAGAGGAATGAACATGGATCAAAAATTGTTGAGTATTCTTGCCTGCCCCGTGTGCAAGGGGCCCCTTAAACACGATCGCGCCGCGAACGAGTTGCTGTGCTTCGCGGACGGCCTGGCCTTCCCCGTGCGCGATGGCATTCCAGTGATGCTGGAGGGCGAGGCGCGTGAACTGAGCGTTGAGGAGCGGGAGAATCGCTGATGGGCTTTGTCGTTGTCATTCCGGCGCGCTATGCCTCCACCCGGCTCCCCGCCAAACCGCTGCTCGACATTGCGGGCAAGCCGATGTTGCAGCATGTGTATGAGCGTGCCCTGCAAAGTGATGCCAGCGACGTGGTGATCGCCACCGATGACGCCCGCGTGCAGCAGGCGGCGCTGAGCTTTACCGATCGCGTGTGCATGACGCGGGAGTCGCACCAGTCCGGCACCGACCGCATTCAGGAGGTGGCCTCTCAGCTTGGGCTTGCCGACGAGGCCGTCATCGTCAATGTGCAGGGCGATGAACCGCTCATTCCACCCCAGGCGATCAACCAGGTGGCGCAGAACCTCCTGGCGCACCCGGCGGCGGGCATTGCATCGCTTTTTGAAACCATCACCCGGCCCGCAGAATTCAACAACCCTAACATCGTGAAGGTGGTCACCGATCTCGAGGGGTATGCGCACTACTTCAGCCGTTCACCGATTCCCTGTCATCGCGATGGCGCGGCCCCCGGCAGTGTGCTGGGCAAGCGGCATATCGGCATCTACGCCTACCGCGTTGCCACGCTCAATCGCTACGTGACCTGGGAGCAGGGGCCGCTGGAGATGGCGGAACGACTGGAACAGTTGCGCGCGATGGGACATGGCGTGCGCATCCATATGCAGGAGGCCACTGTGAGCATGCCGGGCGGAGTTGACACGCCCGAAGATCTGGAAGCGGTGCGCGCCTGGTTTCGCGCACACGGCAAATGAGAGCGCTACCGTGAATCCACAGAAAAAAGTGCGCGTGCTGATGGTTTGTCTGGGCAATATCTGCCGTTCGCCAACAGCGCATGCGGTGTTCCAGCAGCGTATCGAGAAAGCCGGTCTCGCTCATGCCGTGCAGGTGGATTCCGCCGGGACGGGGGATTGGCATATCGGCGCCGCGCCGGACCCGCGCGCCAGTGCCGCCGCGAAAAAACGCGGAGTGGATCTGGACTCACTGCGCGCCCGTCAGGTGGGTCCGGAGGATTTTGACCGCTTTGACTATATCCTTGCCATGGACGAGGCCAATCTGCGCGATCTTGCCCGGCTCAGTCCCGCGAGTCATCGGCATAAACTGCGGTTGTTCCTTTCCTTCGGAAGCACCGCCGTGACGGAAGTGCCTGACCCCTATTACGGCGGAGATCAAGGGTTTGAGTATGTGCTCGATCTCGTCGAGAATGCCAGTGAGGGGCTGCTGGCCCATCTGCTGAACACGGACCTGCGCTGACATGGCCATTGTCGAACATCACTCGCTGCACGCCTGTAACACCTTCGGTCTGCCGGCAAGTGCCCGCTATTTTTGTCGCGCGCAATCGCTGCAGGAAGTGCGAGACGCCCTGGCCTTTGCCCGCGCGCACGAGCTACCGGTTCTCGTGCTGGGGGGCGGGAGTAATCTTTTATTGCGGGAGGACTTCCCCGGGCTGGTGCTGGCACTCGCCGTGACGGGAATGTCGCTGCAGGACAGGGAAGGGGAGAGTGTGCGCGTGCGCGCCGCTTGTGGCGAATCCTGGCACGGTTTTGTGACTCACTGTCTCGCGGCAGGCTGGCATGGCCTGGAGAATCTGGCGTTGATTCCCGGCAGTGTCGGCGCGGCGCCTCTGCAAAATATCGGGGCCTATGGCGTGGAGGTAGGGGAGTTCATCACGCAGGTCGAAGTGCTCGATATCGCGACCGGCGAGTGTGCGTGGCTCAGTCGCGAGGCCTGCCAGTTTGGCTACCGCGACAGTGTGTTCAAGCGCGCTCTCAAAGGGCAGAAGATTATTGTGTCCGTCGAGTTTTTGTTGCACACCACGGCGAAGCCCGTGCTGTCCTATGCTGGGCTCGCGCAAGCTCTGCCCACAGCAACGCCCAGCGCGCAGGAAGTGTTTGATGCCGTGTGCGCCATCCGGCGCCAGAAGTTGCCAGACCCCGCCGTGCTGGGCAATGCCGGCAGTTTTTTCAAGAACCCGGTGATTGCGCGTGACCACTATCAGCGACTGCTGACGCAGTGGCCCGGCTTGCCGCAGTTTGCGATTGACGGGGATGAGGCGCATGTCAAAGTGCCTGCCGCATGGCTGATCGAACAGGCCGGCTGGAAGGGGCAAAGCCGGGGCGGTGCGGCAGTGTATCCGCAGCAGGCGCTGGTGATTGTGAATCAGGGGGGCGCCACCGCCGACGACATCGTGACCTTGGCCACCGACATCATGCAGGACATTACGCAGCGCTTTGCCATTGCGCTCGAACCCGAGGTGCAATGGGTTCCTCCCTTTGTGCCTGATCGGGGTAGCGCTAGCACCCCCTCGCGCGCCTGAGCATTCAGCGGGGCGCAACGATGTACTTGCCATGATGCTTGTGTTAAAAATGCTCAACAAAGCGCTGGCCCGCGCCCTGCGCGACACCCTCAGGAATTCACCATGTCCGACACCTCTTGCCCCGTTCGACTGCTGTTAATTGATGACTATCAATTGCTGCGCCAAGGCCTGATGCGACTGATTCAGGAAGAGCCCGGGCTCGACGTGGTGGCGCAGGCGGACTGCGTGGAGGAGGCCCTTCTGAAGATGCAGGGCACCGAGGTGGATATAGTGCTGCTGCATCTCAAGCACGCCGGGCTTTCCTGCCTGGAGCAGACCCAGCGTTTGGTGCAGGAGTTCCCCGAAGTGCGCGTCATCGTGATGATTCCGCTAGGGCTTGGTGTGTTGCCGACCCGCATGATGCGCGCTGGTGCCAGCGCCTACATCACGCCCTGCGTGCCCGTGGAAGAGATGCTCTGGTGCATTCATCTGGTCCATACCGGCCAGCGTTACATCAGTCCCCGCATCACCGCGCGCATGGAGAAACTGCCGCTGGCGGAACCTCGTCACTCGCCCTTTGATCTGTTGTCCGAACGCGAGCTGCAGGTTGCTCTGATGCTCGTCGACAGCCAGAAGGTTAATCGTATCTCCGAAAAACTCTTTCTCAGCCCCAAGACGGTGTACAGCTACCGTTACCGGATCTTCGACAAGTTGCACATCAGCAGTGATGTGGAGCTGACCATTCTTGCCGTCAAACACGGTCTCAGTGATGCCTCGAGCCTTGTCCAGCCCCAGTGAGGCCCGCCCGCCCTTCGACCCCAAAGCCCTGATTGCCAGCCTGAGTTCCCGGCCTGGCGTGTACCGCATGCTCAGCGAGCAGGGGGACATTCTGTACGTGGGCAAGGCACGCAATCTGAAAAAGCGCGTCGGCAATTATTTCCGTGCCTCGGGTCTGGACACCAAAACGATGGCGCTGGTCGCCCGCATTGCAGCCATTGAAGTCACCATCACGAGCAACGAGACGGAAGCCCTGCTGCTGGAACAGACGCTGATCAAGCAGCATCGCCCGCCCTATAACATCGAGCTGCGCGACGATAAAACCTATCCCTACATCATGCTCACCAGCCGCGACGAATACCCGCGCCTTGCCTTTTATCGCGGCAACAAGCGGCGCGATGCGAGCTTCTTCGGCCCGTATCCCAGTGCCAGCGCGGTGCGCGAAAGCCTCGCCATTTTGCAGAAGGTGTTTCGCCTGCGGCAATGTGAGGACAGCTATTTCCGCAACCGTTCTCGTCCCTGCCTGCAACACCAGATCGGCCGTTGCACCGCGCCTTGTGTGGGCCTGATCTCGCCGGAGGAATACGCGCAGGATGTGCATTTTTCCACGCTGTTCCTAAATGGGCGCAGTGACGCCTTGATCACCGAGTTGAGTGGTAAGATGGAACAACATGCCGCGGCCCTCGATTTTGAAAAGGCCGCGGTGATTCGTGACCAGATCTCCGACCTGCGCCGCATTCACGACCAGCAGTATGTGTCCGATCAGGGCAGCGACGCCGATGTGCTCGCCGCCGCCATGCACGGCGCCTACACCAGTGTGCATCTGATTGTGATCCGCGGTGGACGCCTGATTGGCAGCAAGAGCTTTTTCCCTAAGGACCGTTTGTCCGATACCGAGGGCGCGCTGCTCTCCGCCTTCATTGGGCAGTATTACGCGCGCGAGGACAATGCGGCGAACATCCCGCGCGAGCTGATCGTGGTGCCCGCCGTGGAGGATGCCAAGGCATTGGCCGAGGCCTTGAGTTACTGTGCCAAGCACCCTGTCAAGATCAGCAGCGCGGTGCGGGGACATCGGGCACGGTGGCAGGCCATGGCCCTGACCAACGCGCAGCAAAGCCTGCAAAGTTTTGTCAGCAATAAACAGAATGTGCAGCAACGCTTTGAGCAATTGCAACAGGCGCTCGACCTGGAGGCCTTGCCACAACGCATCGAATGTTTCGACATCAGCCACACGGGCGGCGAGGGCACCGTCGCCTCTTGCGTCGTTTTCGACAACAATGGCCCGCTGAAGTCCGATTACCGCCGCTTCAATATCGAGGGCATCACCGGAGGGGATGATTACGCGGCGATGGATCAGGCGCTGCTGCGCCGCTACACGCGCGTGGCCAAAGAAGCGGCCGAGGCCGTCGACGGGGGCAAGGTGCCCGATATTTTGCTGATCGATGGCGGCAAGGGACAGCTGGCACAGGCGCGTCGCGTCATCGACGAATGTCAGCTCGCCAACGTGCAACTGATCGGCATCGCCAAAGGCATCAGCCGACGGGCAGGGCAGGAGACTCTCTATCTGTCGCTCGGGGATCATGTGCGCGAGATCGTGCTGCCCACCGAATCCATTGCCCTGCACCTGTTGCAGCAGATTCGCGACGAGGCACATCGCTTCGCCATTACCGGGCACCGTCAACGCCGCGCCAAGGCCCGCAACAAGTCTCCGCTGGAGCAGATTCCCGGTCTCGGCCCCAAGCGGCGGCGTGACCTGCTCAAACACTTTGGTGGCCAGCAGGAGATCGCCCGTGCCAGCGAGGAACAGCTGGCCAAAGTGCCGGGGATCAGCACAAAGCTGGCCGAAGAGATTTATGCATGGCTGCATAACGAGTAGAATGCGGCAGCCGCTGGTGACCGCCAGGCTTTGGGAGATCGCTTATCAACATGAATGCCGCCAATCTAGTGACATGTTCGCGCGTGCTCATGATCCCCATCGTGATCCTGCTTCATTATTCCTCCCTGCCATATCACAACCTGCTGGCCGCCGGGCTTTTCTCCATCGCCAGCCTGACCGACTGGCTGGACGGCTATCTGGCCCGCCGACTCAACCAGACCTCCGATTTTGGTGCCTTCCTTGACCCGGTGGCCGACAAACTGCTGGTGGTGATGGCGCTGGTGCTGCTTGCCGCCAATCATCCTCAGGTGTGGTTTGTGCTGCCCACCGCGGTGATCATTGCGCGTGAAGTGTTTGTGTCTGCACTGCGGGAATGGATGGCCAGCAATCAGCAACGCAACCTCGTCAAGGTGGGGTATCTGGGCAAGGTGAAGACCACCATTCAGATGATCGGCATCATCGTTTTGCTGGCGGTGGACAGCGCCTGGCCGCCCCTGTTTTTGTGGCTTGGCTACGCGCTGATTTACGTGTCTGCCGTGTTCAGCCTGTGGTCCATGATCCAGTATTTACGCGCCGCGATGCCCACTCTTCGGGGCGGAATCGGGGATGCATAAATTCCCCCAAGGCGGCGCTTGACATCCATTCTTATGCCATTAGAATAGGCGCCTCTTTCGGCCTACAGACGCTCAGAACCCCTGAGACATGGCACTGTTGGATGATGAAAGAACCGGTTGCGCAGGCACTCACAACAACCGGAAAGACTGAAATTAATGCGGGAATAGCTCAGTTGGTAGAGCACGACCTTGCCAAGGTCGGGGTCGCGAGTTCGAGTCTCGTTTCCCGCTCCAATTTCACGTTGCGACTATCACTCTTCAGGCCTTTTGACAGCGCCACCGTGCGCCGGCCAGTCTAGCTGCGTAGGTAAGTTTGAAGGACTTTTGGCTGGGTGGCAGAGTGGTCATGCAGCGGACTGCAACTCCGCGTACGCCGGTTCGATTCCGACCCCAGCCTCCACTTTGATTCCCCGCACCATCCACACCAGGCTCCCGTTGGTGTATTCGCTTTGGCGCACATCCGCCCTTCCTCGCCCGGGTGGTGAAATTGGTAGACACAAGAGACTTAAAATCTCTCGGCCGAAAGGCCGTACCGGTTCGATTCCGGTCCCGGGCACCAATACAATCAACGAACTAAATTTTCAACGCTGTGATTGAATGTGCTCTGAACTCGGCGTATAGGCGAGGAGTCGGCATGATCAAGTTTTTACAGCGTTTGACTCCTAAGGGGCATGTTACAGGTTCAAATCCGGAGGAGAGTTATCGAGGACTGCGGGGTAGCAATAGCTCAAGGATAGCCAAACACTCGGTTCATCATTCTGTATGTCGAGTCTTGGGAGTTCATTTGGTGTTGTAGTGCGCTGCCATTGCCTGTCGCCGTAAAGTCGGTAAACACACCCTGCATCTTGTCTGTGTTTTTGGTCGATCTGGCATTCTCTAAATCCTCATAAAACTCGCTTATCTGAGCGGTTTCTGCCTTACGATGATCTTGCTCAAAACCTGTATCGACACAGTCAAAAAATCTTTTCCTTATTCCATTTTCTTGTTCACAGGGTGCGCGCAGAAAGTGAGACGCGTTTTCCTCAATGATGTGACGGATCTCACCCGATGACGGAATCATGATGGATTTTCTTGAGCCACCAACTTGCGGCTTTTCTTCCTCAATTGCGTCTTCGACGTCATCGATAGGTTCGTTGCCAGTCGCTACCGAATCAATCTCGTTGTTGATAACGGCCGGTTCTGGCTCCTTCGCTGTTGAAATCTCGTTAGCGCTAGAATCGTCAGTGCTGGATTCCTGAAATCTCAAACCCTGCGGTAGCAATTTTAATTGAATAGAGGTAACAGGACTGCTTGAGTTGCTATCCACTCTGGTCGCGGGGGTATAGGAGAAAAGTAACCATAGCAGCATCAGGTGTGCGCCGACACTGACACCAACGGCGACAATGTTGATGTCGTGAGGATGCCTGTGCTTCGCTTGCGAACTTTCGTTGACACCGTCACCTGTGTCATCAAAGGTGTCATCAAGAGTGTCATCCCAAGAGGGGAAGGTCATGGCCTGCTTCCTGGCGCGCACAGTGGTGTATGCCTTAATCTCACACTAAAAATCCGTAAGCGTGAGACAACAGATATTGCAAATGTTTCCCCTAGAATATTTGCAGTCCCACATGATCATCCGTTTTATCGAAGGCGTGGTAGATGCAAACACAAAGTATTCAGCAAGCTTTTCTTCTGATTGGTCTGCGTCCTTGAAGGACATTCACGATGACATCTCCTTACTATTAAACAACTTCGCAGTGACAGCGAATCAATAAAAAAAATGCCCACAACCGTGGGCATTTTCATCTCCAGCACTTTTCCTGCTTCACTCCGTCTTCATCTTGAAATCCGGTCCCAAGGCGGGGTTGATGTAATTGTCTGACAGAACGCGGTCGGGGTCAGGGCGCACACTCATGTAGTCGACGTGGGCGGGAACCTCCAGCCAGCCGTGCGGGGTGCCAGCGGGCATGATGATCACATCGCCCTGGCTGACGTGCTTCACCACAAAGTCGCCCACAATGTTGCCGCTGCAGGAGGGGCCGTTGAGGATCATGGTGGCGTTGCTGTCGGGGGCGGAGGCGCTGCCGTTCAGAATCTCGCCGCCGGTGACGAGGGTGCCGGAGCCGGAGACGATGATATAGGTTTCGGTCTGGTGAAAGTGCAGCACGCCGCGGGCGCCGCTGTGGCGCGTGGCGCTGGTGACGCCACAGGGACTTGCGGCGGGTTCGGTGCTGGTGGAGGCGCTTGGGGCCGTCACGGGGCCGCGGTGAATGATGCCGACCGAGAGGTTCAGTTTGCCGATATCGCGGCTGACAATCTGCCGATCCACACCGGGCAGTTCGTTCACCTTCTCCCATTGGTCCTTGAAGATATAGGTGGCATAGGTCTCGTCATTCTGGCTGTCCTGCGCAAGGGCGCCCGCAAGGGGCAGCAACAGGCTGATGGCAACAAGCGGTTTCAGGCGGTGTGTCATGGCGCTCTCCATTTAATTGTTGTTATCGAAAAACCCCGGGCGGCTAAGGCGAAAGGGGTGGCGCGTGCCGGCATTGGCAGCCGGCGGAATTTAGTCGTTGCGGGGACTGGTTGGGCAGGGCAAGAGTGCCACATTCTAGGGGGGCCGCAAAGAGGTGCTTCCCTGTGAAAAGGCAGGGCGTAGTGCGTGGAGGGAGCTATCGAAATTTGAACGATTTTCGTACAATCCGCCGATTCACCCACGGAAAGGCGCAACCCAGTGAACGCGGTCCAACCCCTTTTTTTCATCAATATCGTCATCGGTTTGACGCTGGCGCTGTGCGTGGCGTTCATCGCCTTTCGACGTGAGCGGGACCTGACGATCTGGGCATCCGCTTTTGCGCTGTACCCCATCGCCTTCTTCTTCTTTGGCTTTCGCAGTTATTTCCCCGAACCCTTTGTGGTGATCGTCGCAAACACCTGCCTGTCCCTGATGTTTGCCCTGTTCTCGGAAGGGCTGGTCCGGCTGTTTGGTCTGCGCCTGCACCGGCTGTGGATCTGGGGGCTGTTCCCGGTCGCTGTGGCCGGCTACGTCCTGCTTTATGATGATTTCGAAACCCGCAATACGCTCGGGGCATTCCTGACCTGTTACCACGCCGTCGTGGCGATCTTCATCGTGAGCAAGGGGCTATTGTCGACTCAGGGCCGTGGGCGCTGGATTATCTTTGTTGCGGTGCTCGGCTCCTCGCTGACCTTCCTGGTGCGCGGCGCGATGATGGCCCTGGGCATCACGCCCTCGATGAATTACCTGCAGCCCGGCACAGCGCAGACGATCCTGTTTTCGCTCGCGGTGATGAGCCTGACGATGTTCACCATCGGAATTCTGGTCAAGTACAAGGAGCGGGCAGAGCGCGAGATGCTGCGCCTGGCGCTGCATGATCCCCTGACGCAGCTGGGCAATCGCCGCGTCCTGCACGAGCGCCTGCTGCATGCGTTCCGGGATTGCCGCGAGCAGGGGCATTTCAGTGCGTTCATGGTGCTCGATCTTGACGAGTTCAAGGAGCTGAACGATACCCATGGCCACGCGCTGGGCGATCAGTTGCTGGTGGAGGTGGCCTATCGCCTGAAGGACTGCGTGAACGACACCGACACGGTCATCCGACTGGGGGGCGACGAGTTCGTGCTCTTGCTGGTGGGGCTGGACACGGAGGAGGAAAAGGCGCGGCAGAAGGCGCAAAGCATCGCGAGCCGCGTGCGGGACAAACTGCGGGAGCCCTACACCCTGCATCCTCTCAATGTGCCCGAAGGTGAGAGCCCACGCGTACACTACACGCTCTCCGTCAGCATCGGCGCAGACCTCTTCGACGGGCAGAGTAAGGACCGCGAGACCCTCTTCAAGAATGCGGACGATGCCATGTACCAGGCCAAACAGTCCGGCCGCAATCGCGCCGTCTTTCACGGGGATGGCCTCGCCGCCTGAGCCGTTTCCATTCCCCTGCCGAGGCACTTTCGGTGTGAGCCCGCGCACAGCGGGGCGCACAAGCGCGTGCTTACAATAGCGCCACCCGCAGCCATCGCGGGCGATGATAAGGGAGAGTGATATGAAAATCTGGAGTTTGCTTTTTGCCGGCCTGTTGGCCGCGCCCGTCCATGCCGAACCGGTACTGTTCAAAGACAACAAGATGATCCTCAGTGAAGCCATCGTGCTTGAGGGCAAACAGACCCGTTTCTACAAGGACATCCACATGGGGGTCAACGCGCAGGGAGACTTCCGCGTGATCAGTGCCGCTGAACTTCCGCTGGCCGCGGTGTCCCGCGCCGAGGTCGTCACGCTGGAGTCCTTCCCCGTGCAGATCCATCTGAAGGTGTCGGGCTACAAGCCCACGCCCTGTTACGAGCTGGAAGAGGCGGTTACGCGTGACGGCTCGACCTTCCATGTCGTGGTCGGTCTCAAGGCACTGCAGACGCTGGTCGCCTGCGTGCAGGTCATCGACCCGTTCACGGTGACGATTCCGCTGGACGTGAAGGACCTCGGCCCCGGGCGCTACGAGGTCATGGTGAACAATGACACCCAGGTGAGTTTTCAGCTCAACTGAGTTAACCGAAGGAAGGGATCAACAGGAGTGGTGGCCTCTGTGGCACCACTCCTTTTTTTTTGGGGCGGCGTTTTCCTTAGGAGGAAACGGTCAGGATGCCGCCACACAAGCGACAGAAGGTGGCATCGCTCTGGTGGTCACCGGCATGGCAATGTGGGCAACTGCGGTCATTGCTGCGCGAAGGAGCGCCCTTGCCCTGCATCTCGTGCATCAGTTCCGCCCCGATGATGCCGGTGGGCACGGCGATGATGGCGTAGCCGCAGATCATGGCCAGTGCGGCGATCGTCTGGCCCAGCGGAGTATGGGGTGCGATGTCGCCATAGCCCACCGTGGTGATGGTGACGATGGCCCAGTAGATGCTCACGGGGATGTTGTGGAAGCCGTTTTCTGGCCCCTCAATGATGAACATGGTGGTGCCGAACACGATGATCAGGTTCAGCACGACAAACATGAACACAAGGATTTTGCGCCGGGAGTTCACCAGCGCGGTGAACAGCAGGTTAGCCTCGCCGATGTAGCGGAACAGTTTCAGGATACGGAACACGCGCAGCACCCGCAGGATGCGGATCACCACCAGGAAGTTGGCGGACGGGTAGAGGAAGGCGATGTAGGTCGGCAGGATCGAGAGCAGGTCGATGAGCCCGTAGAAGCTGAAGACGTAGCGTGCCGGGCGCGGCGAGCTGTAGATGCGCAGGCCATACTCCAGCGTAAACAGCAGCGTGAACAACCATTCAAGACGGTACAGAAAACGGTCCGTCGCTGCACTCTGCATCTCCACGGAGTCCACTATCACGGCCAGCACGCTGGCAACGATGACGCAGATCAGGCCAATATCGAAGGCTTTTCCGGCGGGGGTGTCGTACTCGAAGATGACGCGGTGAATGCGCTCCCTCAGGGGGAGGGCAGGCGTGGGTGTGGCAGACATTGGCGGGCTTCCGGCTGGCTACAATGGCGGACACTGTAGCCGAAGCCGTGGCATGACGCTACCGCGCCCCCTGGTCGCCCGCTTCCCAGCCCCCGCCGAGCGCCTGATACAGGGCCACGGTGGTATTGAGCTGGGAAAGCTTGTTGTCGAGGTAGCTGTTGCGGGTGGAAAACAGGGTGTTCTGGGAGCTGAGCACGGTCTGGAAATCGGCCACGCCTTCCTGATACCGCACCTGCGCAATGCGGAAGGATTCCTCGGCGGCGCTCAGGTTCTGCAGGGCGACTGCCACCAACTCGTTCTGGACGCGTCTGTTGTTCAGCAACACCTCGACCTCATTGAAGGCCGCCAGAACCGCCTTGCGGTAATCCGCCAGACTGTTCTCGAGGCTCAGGCGGGCGCGTTCGACATTGCGCTGCCGCTGCCCGTTGTCCAGCAGGGTCTGCAGCACGTTGGCGTTCAGGTTGAGGAAATTATCGGGCGAGCTGAGCAGGGAGGTCAGCGAGGTGCTGCTGGCGCTCAGGTTGCCGGTCAGGGCAATGGCGGGGAACAGGGCGCTGCGCACCACATCCACATTCGCGGTGGCGCTGCGCAGCGCGGCTTCGGCCTGCACGAGGTCGGGGCGGCGCAGCAACAGGGCAGAGGGCAGGCCGGGCTGAATCTCGGGCACGGCGATATCCTGCAGAGTGTTCCCGTTGACGCTGAAGCTTTGCACGCCCTGGCCCGTCAGCAGGGCGAGTGAGGCAATGGCCGAGAGTTCGCTCTGCTTCAGGCTGCTCAGGCTTGCCATCTCGCGTTGCAGGGCGATCTGTTGTTGCAGGGCCTCAATCGGCACTGCGACGCCCGCCTCCACGCGCGCGTTGGCGATATTGGCGATGGCCTGGGCGTTCTGCACGTTCTGCTCGGCGGCCGCAATCTTGTCGCGGATCAGCAGCAGCTGAAAATAGGTGGAGGCCGAGGTGCCGAAGGTGGTCAGGGTGAGGTCGGCAATCTGCGCCTCGCGCGAGGCATAGTCGGCCACCGCCTTGGTGTAGATAGCGGGACGTGCCAGCAGATTGCCGTAAGACGCGGAGGCTCCCAGAGCGATGGGCGTGGCCGGGCTGTTGCTGTTGCTCGCGCCGTCCACGCGCGATTCGCTGTAGGACGCGCCGGTGCCCAGTGTCACACTCCAGGTAGGCAGCAGTTCGAAACCGGCCTCGCGCAGGGTCAGCTGGGCAGACTCGAGGTTGCGGCGGTTGTTGGCAAGGTCGAGGTTCTGCTGGGCGATGGTGTCGATCAGTGCGCTCAGTTCGGGGGCGGCAAAATTCTCCCACCAGCGCTGCGTGGGAAACTCGGCGTTGCCGCTGTCATTGATAACGCTCCACTGCATCGGCACGTCCTGTTCCGGCAGCGCGGGCGGTTCGCTCTTCAGCGCGCAGGCACTCAGCAACAGGCTGCCGCCCGCGGCGAGCGTCCATTGGAACGTGCGTAATAAAATCGGTGTCATGGGTCCTGCTTCCTTATTCGTTCGCGAGCGCGACCACCGGGTCGAGCCTGGCCGCCTTGCGGGCGGGCATGAATCCAAAAATGAGCCCCGTGGCCGTGGCGCTGCAAAAGGCCAGAATCATCGGGGTGGAGGTGAACTTGATGGCCACGCCGAAGGACTGCATCGCCAGCCCGATGCCGATCCCGAGCGCGATGCCGATGATGCCCCCCACGCCGGAGACGACGATGGCCTCCGACAAAAATTGCGACAGGATGTCCTTCTGCCGGGCGCCGGTGGCCATGCGAATGCCGATCTCCCGCGTTCGCTCGGTGACGGACACCAGCATGATGTTCATCACGCCGATCCCGCCCACCAGCAGAGAAATGGCGGCCACGGATCCCAGCAACATGGTCATGGTGTCCTGCGAGGCGGACACGGTGTCCAGGAGTTCCGCGCTATTGAAGATGCGGAAATCCTCGGTGCCGTGGCGCACGATCATGAACTCCCGCAGCCGCGCCTCGGTCGTGTCAATCTGATTGATGTCATCCACCGCCACGGTGATGGAGCGCGCAAAGGTCTGGCCAAACAGCCGCAGCGCGCCGGTGCGCAGTGGCACGAACACGGCATCGTCCTGGTCGTTGCCGCCAAACCCTGAAGAGCCCTTGCGGGTCAGCACGCCGATAATCTGGAACGGCACGTTGCGAATCAGGATGTATTCCCCCAGCGGGTTCTGGCCGTCCGGAAACATTTCCTCCGCCACCGTGGCGCCGAGCACGGCGATGGCAACGTAGTCCTCGCTGTCCTCGCGGGTGAAGAACACGCCGCGCGCCAATGGCCAGTTGCGTATCTCGGGAAGGTTCTCGCCGGTGGCGGTCACCGTGGTCTGGTAGTCCTGGCGCCCATAGCGAACGGTGTAATTGCCTTGCAGCTCCGGCAGCGTGCCCAGCACGTTGGGCACGCCCTCGGCAATCGCATCGGCATCCTCGAAGCTGAGCGTGGAGGGCAGGGTGCGCCGCTGCCCCGGTATGCGCGCCGGTTGCAGCGTGAGCATATTGGTGCCCACTGCGCTGATGCGATCCACAATCTGCTGAGTGGCGCCCTCGCCGATGGCGAGCATGGCGACGACCGAGGCAACGCCGATCACGATGCCCAGCAGGGTGAGGATGGTGCGGAAAATATTGGAGGTCAGCGAACGCAGCGCCATGTTGATCGCTTCGCCGATGCCGGCCAGTGGCGAGGCGATCTTGCGATTCATGAACAGTTGCCGCAACTTCTGGTTTCCCTGCGGAACGAAGGGCTTGTCTTCGCGGCGGGTGTCGGCAATGACCTCCCCGTCGCGGAACTCGATGGTGCGGTCGGCCTGTGCGGCGATCTTCGGGTCATGGGTAATCAGGATGACGGTATGCCCCTGACGGGCGAGGTCCTGCAACAGGGCCATGACCTCGATCCCGCTGCGCGAATCCAGTGCCCCAGTGGGTTCGTCTGCAAGAATGATGTTGCCGCCGTTCATCAGCGCCCGCGCGATGGACACACGCTGCTGCTGACCGCCGGAGAGCTGACTGGGGCGGTGGTCCAGACGATCGCCCAGACCCAACGAGGTCAGCAAGGCCTCGGCCTTGACGCGGCGCTCGTTGTGGGAAAGACCGGCGTAGATCGCGGGGATCTCGACATTCTCTTCGGCATCGGCATTGGCCAGCAGGTTGTAACTCTGGAACACAAAGCCGAAGGCCTCGCGCCGCAGCCAGGCAAGATCGTCCGGATCGAAATGGCGGATATCACGCCCTGCAAACAGGTAGGTGCCGCTGGTCGGTTTGTCCAGACAGCCCAGGATGTTCATCATGGTGGACTTGCCGGAGCCGGACTGCCCGACGATGGCGACGAACTCGCCCATGTGAATCGTCAGGTTGATGCCTCGCAGCGCTTTGACCTCGACGCCGCCGCCCGTCACAAACGTGCGCGTGATATTGCGCAGCTCGATGATGGGGATGCTCAGGCTGGCGTCCGCCGCCTGTGGGCTCGCCGCCGGGCGTGACACGCCACCGTTCAGGGCACCGCCGTCAAGAACGCCCGCGCTCATCGGAAGCCTCCGAAGCCCCCGGGCGGGCCGAAGCCCTGCACGGGAGAATTCGCTGGGGCCGTGGCGGTCGGTGTCGCCTGGATAATGCCAGCCACGACCTGTTCGCCCGCTTCCAGCCCGTTGAGCACTTCGGCGCTGATGCGGCTGGTGACACCGATCATTACGCGGCGCTCTTCCTCGGTGCCGTCCTCATGAATGACCTTCACCGTCGCGGGGCGCCGCGCCGGCATGCCGCCCGGGAACGCGCCTGC
>CAZICZ010000012.1:0-51288 GCA_964538025.1 uncultured Klebsiella sp.
TCACTGCAGGTGTGGACAAAATTGGCGATTACACTGGTGGTTCCGGTGATGACACCTTCGCTGGTAGCAAGTCCGACGGCACCAACTTCTTCACCGCGCTGGACGCCCTTGATGGTGGTGATGGTAGCGATACTCTGGACATCACGGTAACCGCTAACTTCGACTCGACTGCTGCTACTGGCGCGACGGTTAAGAACATCGAAAACGTCAACATTACTAGCACTGGTACCGTAATTGCTGACACCTCGGCATGGACGGGTGTTACTGCTCTGAGCACTTCTTCTACCGGCAACTCGACTCTTACTGCCGCCACCACGACCGACATCACTGCCTCGGTCGCCAACCCAACTGGCGCAGGTGCAGGAGCAATTGAGGGTGGCAAAAATGTAACGCTTACCATCACCGACAAGAATGCCGCAGATATTGCTTCTGGCAACACCACAACGCTGGGTGCTACCACCCGAGCCACAGGCGATATCGTAGTAAGCCAAACTGAGACCTTCGTCGCATCCACGAACACAGCTGCGTCCGCATTGACTACCGGCTCCATCACTGTTAACGGTGGCACCTCTGTAACGGTTAACAGCTTGGTGGTCGCTGGAACAGGCGACAATGCTGGCGACGTAAACACAATTGGTACTGTTACAGTCAACGGTAAAGGCACAGCAACCAGCGTCAGTGTTACCCAATCTGCTGCAACCGCAGCTTATGCAAATGCTGGCGATAAGCAGAAGATCACCAACGGCGTTGTGACGATCACCGACAACAACACGGCAACCAAGGCCGACACGATTACCACGGTGTCCTTGAACTACTTCGGCAACTCAACCATCACCGGTAATGCCCTTACCACTCTGAATCTGACTGGCGGCGGTTCCACCACTGCTAGCGGCACCGTGGGTATCAGTCAGAGCGCTGGTTTGACGACTTCTGCTCCGACTGAACTGACCATCAACATGGCCAAAGGGACTGTCGGTGTAATTACCGATACCAATGACCAGTACAAAACAGTAAATGTGGTTTCAGCCGCGGCTGCGACCATCGGTGGTCTTGACTTCACCGAGGCTACCTCATTGGCTGTCTCCGGTGCAGGCGTAACCACAATCTCTGCAAACACTGACATTGGCAAAGTTACCTCCATCACCTCCACTGGTGCTGGTTTGACCATGTCTGCTGCAATCGGTACTGGCGTTGCCTTTACTGGTGGAGACGGCAAAGAAACGATCAGCCTTGGTGCAACCACCAAAGCGATCACCACTGGCGCTGGCGACGACAACGTAACGATCGGTGCAACCTCAATTACGGGTTCTGTCGATGCAGGGGATGGTGTAGACACCCTGACAATGTCGGATGCTAACGCTTTAACGGCATCTGCAACCACAACATTCGAAGGCAAGATTTCTAACTTCGAAAGACTGTCGGTAACTGGCACTGCAAACGCCGATCAAGAAATCAAACTGAACAACCTTGACGATATCAACTATGTCACTATTGCCGGTGTTGACGCGGGCAATACGCTGACACTGTCTGGTGCCGCCACCGGTGCTACGTTGGTTGCTAACAGCGGTGCAGCTGGCACAGCCGCCGTCTCCCTTGCGAACAACGGTTCAGCTGATGTGCTTAATGTGAACATTAGCAGCAGCGCGGCGAAAACCATTGTTGGTTTGACGGCTACTGGCTTCGAGACCATTAACTTTGCGACCGACGACAGTGCTACCACTGCGACAGGCATCGCACATATCGTGACCACCCTGACAGACGCTGACGCTACTACCGTTACTGTCGCTGGTGACGCCGGTCTTACCCTGACCACCTTCGGCAGCACCAAAGTGACCAGCTTTGATGCTTCCAATGTGACCAAGGGTGCAGTGTCATACACTACTGCCGCTCTGGCTGGTGCTGCGACCATCAAAGGTGGTGCCGGTAACGATATCCTCAACGCCGCTGCTGCAGTTGCTGCAGTAACAATCAACGGTGGCGCAGGTAACGATACAATTACTGGTTCCAGCACCAAGGCCAGCACTCTGAATGGTGACGCCGGCAACGACACCCTGACGGGCGGTAAGCTTGCTGACACTATCGATGGTGGCGATGGTACAGACACTTTCGTAGCCGATCTTACTGAACAGGCTGGTTCCGGTACTACTGATGGCGCTGTGATCAACCTGAGCGATACCGCCCTGACTCAGTCCGGTGTCTTCTCTGTTACGGGTAAGTACCTTGCTACGGTAAACCCATCAGTTGCATCAAACACGGCTACCTATCTGTACAGCAATGAATCTTCAACCAACGACAATGTTGTTGATACATTGATTAGTATTGAAAACGTGACTGGTACGACCGGTGCCGACTACATTGTTGGTAGCGCAGCTGCTAACTTTATCACTGGTGGTAATGGTATTGACTATCTGACTGGTGGAGCGGGTGTTGATAGCTTCTTGCTGAACTCTACCGACACTAACAACCGCGATATCATTACTGACTTTGCTAGAGGTGAAGGTGGAGATAAAGTAATTATCGATATCTCTGACTTTGGCTTGGCAGGTGGCGATATTTATGTTGGAGCAGTCGGTTCTTTGGATGTTGATAGCTCTAAGGAAATTGTCGTCCTTACTGGTACAGGCTATGCAAGTAAAGCGGCTGCAGAAACTGCTGTTGCCGGGCAGGTAACTACAAACGGGGCTGACGTAGTAGTAGCCTACTTTGACACTACAGCTAATAAAGGTTATATCGTTTATGACGCTGATGCTGGTGTTGATGGGACCAACGCGATGGTCTTGGTAGGCGTTCTGAATAATATCACCACACAGGCCGCCTTTGACGCGCTGGTAGCTGCGAACTTCGGTTCTCAGGCCTAATCTCCCCGGAGACAAGCCCCTGCCGCAAGGTAAGGGCTTGAGGTGAAAGTACAGAACCCCATCCCTCACAAGGGGGTGGGGTTTTTTATTGGCTAGCTTTTTGACGTTATAGCGGTGCGGATACTGCTCCGATTATGAAAGCCCTCAACATGAGCAATAAGCAAGATTCTTCTCAGCGTAGCTGGGGCAGTGAACCGAGCAGGCGGAACTGATTACAGACCTACCGAGGGAGGTAGTTTGATCTGCCTTTTTCCCAACAAGGGTCCTATGTCTCGAATTCGTGGAGGTGAGCTAGCTATTCCTTTGGAAGCGCCTACAAAAAATAAAAAACTAATTCACTACAAATTTAAAATTATTTGTAGATTTCCAACGTAAGTTTCAAAGATTTTGTTTTGAAATTACTCCAAAACTTTGCATTAAAATCTCGTAGTCGGATTGTGAGAGGGATTGATAAAAAATAGAGGAACGTAGGCAGAAGTTCGCCAGTTTCACTGAGCCATATCAGTGATAAAAGTGAATA
This sequence comes from uncultured Klebsiella sp., assembly GCA_964538025.1. Taxonomy (GTDB): domain Bacteria; phylum Pseudomonadota; class Gammaproteobacteria; order Pseudomonadales; family Pseudohongiellaceae; genus UBA5078. The sequence goes on from CAZICZ010000012.1 coordinate 3,379, forward strand.
AGTTTTTCTGAGCTCTGAAGGTCCAGAAAAAACCAGTTCGGCCAAACATCTGTTGGCCACTCTGCTAGCCTCCATAGCGCGCGAAGAATGTTGAGCCATTGGCGCAATTGCATTGCGTTGAACTGGATATGTCCATATAGTTCAGAGTTCGCTCGAAATTGAATACTGAGAATATCGAATCCATAATTTAAGTCTATGGAATCCGCCAAACATTGGAGGCAGCCTTTTGTGGGGAGCACCGGCGAATTTTGTGCTTGTTCGCTATTGGCGTCGTCAAGTTCCAAGCTATGAAAAATATCTCTCCCTGCAGAGCTCGTTAATTTTTTTTCGAGCCAACTAAAACAGTGAGGCAAGACGCGCAGCAACAATCGCTGGCTAAGCCAAATAATCGACGTTTCGCCAGACTCTGTAATGCCAGATAACTTTATTCGATCTTCGCTATCAACATATTGAGTGGTAATACGTTGTAGTAGTGCCATATACCGGATTCCGAACGCGCGTGATTTGCCCAAATCATAACCAATATTGCGTGAAAAAAACCGAATCGCGTGAAAATAATGCAAATGGAAAAGAGAAAAGATGCTTGCTCTACAAGGAATCCTTGCTTAATTAAGGGATACAGCATTTTTAATGAATCGCGAAAGACTAAAATTTCGGCCTATAAACATCCGGAGTATTTCGCAATTCTCCCCCCTAAGTATCAGTGTGATTCCCATACTTCCTTGCTTGTCATTCACTAATTCAAAACTGGCTTTCGTCAAATGTTCAGAAAATTAAATTACACAAGCGCGTTATATAATCGCCTATTAAATAACCATATATTCCTTTATTAACCCGTTTAACTAAAAGGCATTGGTCGAAAAAATTCATCAGAAAATTAAAACGTGCTTACTTTATGAGCAATCTTTTGGCGAATATTTGAACAATTTTATCTTCACTTAAGGTACCGGATTAAACGGGGAATAAAGAATACATTAGACCCTTTTAAAAAAATTAATTCTGCTTAAATACTGAGCTTTCGGTTGCGACACACGAGAGTTCATCATGCACCTTAGTGATTCATTTGATTATCAAGCGCTCAGTATTGTTGTGGGAATGTTCAACGCTGCGTCTGGTGCAGAAGTTCATCAAGAACTGAGAGACTACTTGGAAAGCGGGGACAGTCCAACAACTGTCGTAAGAAATCTATTACAAACAGATGCGTTCCAAACACTCTTTCCAACGCAACTTAGTGACGCCGAGTTCTCGTCCAAATTTGCCTTTTCTTTGCTCGGGGACGAGGTTTCATTTCCGCAGCTTGTCGAGGCGACGTTCACATTAAGTGGGCTGTTAAATGCACACATGCCCCGAGAAGACGTAATCTGGTTAGCAATTAACGCACTACTTTCAGTTCCTCCAGAAAATTCTTCCTGGATTGCTGCGCGTGTGGCATTTGAAAGCAAGATTGCGGTTGCAGAGTACTACTCTGTCGAAAAATCTAAGCCGAGTAATTCACTGGAAGAATTACAGGAGGTACTCAAAGGAGTGACTGCAGATTCGAAGTCGGTGGATGACGCCATTCGTATAATCGACGGAAATCCCCTCACTTCGGACGAGCCAGACACCTCGGAAGAGCCAGATCCTTCATCAGATACTACCGTTTATATAAGTAGTAGCGACCCGAGTCAGGTGCTTTCGTTCGACTTAGGAGATGGCGAGGATACCGTCAATATTACAGATTCAAATGGCGCTTCCATCGATTTGAGCTCGATTGAAATTCTCAATGCAGAAATTTTTAGACTGCTCAGCTCGTCGGGTCTGTTCAATGGACTGCTTTCTGTGAATGCGCCGGCCTGGCAATCGCTTACAGACGTCTTCGTAGAGCTTCAAAGCCCAGCAGAATCTCAAGCGATCGAACTCCCTGACGCTCTCAGCACGGCGACTATTGTCGCGAGAGGGGCAGAAACACTTTCGATAGAAGGGGGAAGTGGGAATCTGTCTGTCACTAATGGAGATGCTCCAATAAATGTGGGCGTCGCCAATGGAGGTGCCTTTACATCGGTTAATGTCAGCGGTGGCAGTCTTGTCACGATCGTGGATCAGCGGATAGAGAACGGGAATCCTGTCATTCAAACGGGGCTAACAAATGTTACCTTGGATGGCAATACAACCGTCGCCAACCTCACAGGCGATGGCATCACGACGTTAACGCTTCTCAATGACAGTGTTGGCGCAGTGCTGACAAACACAACGCCAAATCACGCCCTGAGTTTGCATACAAGTAACTTGAGTACCGGTGCTTTAGTAGATGACCAGAGCGCTGGCAGTGTTTCTATTAACACCTCAGGAGGCGCATCGATTGTCAGTCTTGATACCCCTTCAGCGCAGCTCGTAACACTCACCGGCGATGCGGATCTGACATTGATAGATCTTTCCATGTCCCTGAGTACCCTCGATGCCGGAGCATTCACAGGCAATCTAAATCTGACTGCCAACTCTAGTTCCTCCCCTATGACAATCATCGACGGTAGTGGAGACGATGTATTAGATCTCGTGGCGGTAAGTGGCGCATTAACTGTTCACAATGGGGAAGGCAATGACACCATATCAGCGGGCAACGGAACCAATTATATCGATGCCGGGCCTGGCACCGATTCCATTCAGTTGGGGGGCAGAAGCAATATTGTCCATACAGGACTAGGAGGAGACTCCGTCACCTCCAGAAACGGGTCGCATCAACTGTACCTCGAGGATGGGAATGACAAAATCAGCTTTCTGCCTTTGGTGGCTCTTGACGACAGAGACACCTTGCATGAAGTTCATTCCGGGCAAAAATTTGCCTTCCTCTCCAGTCCCGTGTTCACCGACACCATGAGTTTGACAAGCGTGACCCTTGTCGGCCCGAATGACACCGTCCAGGATTATCTGAACGAAATCCACCAGAATACAGGCAATCCGGGCTGGCGATGGTTCCAGGCAGAGGGAAACACCCATCTGTATTTTGACACGGATGATCAATCGGGTTTCCACGCTGCTTATGATGCCGGGATCATTTTCACGGGCTTGCTGGACCTTTCAGCCTTGTTGACCGGATCAGCCAAAGACGCCAATACCTTTGAATTTCGAGTCAATGACTTTTAAAGGCACGCATTTTCGGCTCAGGTTCATCCCAAGGAACGCTTTGATCTCGACGCCTCAAACTAATTTTGAAGCAGCCTCGTCAAACGCGTACCATTGGAACACCGTTTTCTGGGAGCTGCGCCATGCCGTCAAAAGGGCCGTTCATTTTTGTGATGATTCCATTTTTGCTCTGGAGTACGAACGGCCATGCACAAAGTCTTTCACTTTTTGAGCCAGTGGAAGTGCCGCCCGGCGCTAACGATGTTGCATTTGCTGCAGGCACCGAACAACGCGCACTCCCGAATGCCCCTGCCTTCACCCTGCTTGGTACCAGCCGGATAGGAAGCAAGCGTCGCGTCAGCCTGCTGGACGGTGCTGGACAGAAAATCGTTGTTGAACTCGGGGACACCGATTCAACGCCGATTCCCGATCATGCGGGCTATCGTGTTGTTACGGTTGGCGCCGACACTGTTTCAATCAGCCTGCCAGCAAATGCGCCCTGTGTGGGGTCACAGGAAAAAGGCGTGCAATGCACTGCTGATGGCAGAGCTGAGCTCTCCTTGACGACTGCCGCGCCGCTGGTCCTTGCCAGACCGGCAGAACCTGCTGTAGCGCAGCAGGACGACGTGGCTGATGCCGATCAGGTTCCGCCGGATAATCCTTTCGCGGCAGCACTGCGTGCGGCGGCGCAGAACGAGGCCAATGCCCAGGATGGGCGTGGCCGTCGGGGGATTCCCGTGGATCGTTTTGAAGCTCGGCGTATTGCGCCAGAAGAAGTCCCGCCCGGCATGCGGGTCGTAAGAACACCCTTTGGCGACCGCCTCGTCGAGTTGTGATGAACGCTTCACCGTGCATCCCCGGCCTTTCATGAAATCACCCTCCGATGTTGTGCTCAGCATTTCCGTAGTCACCTACTACTCGGATATGGACGAATTGCAGCGCATGGTGGCATCAGTTCTGAGCGCCATTAGAACGGCACGGGAGAACGGCCTGCTCGCAGGGGCCCATCTTGATCTGATCCAGAATTCCCCCTCGGACCCGGCCATGCACGCCCTGGTGGCGGCCCTCGATCCGCAGCAGGAGGGAGTCTCCGTAATGCTTCTGGAGGGGCACGGCAATATCGGCTACGGGCGTGCGCATAATTTGTCTATTCGTAAGGCGAGTTCGCACTGTCATCTGATTCTCAACCCCGACGTGGTGCTTGCACCTGATTCCCTGAGCAACGGACTTCGGTTCATGGCGCAACATCCGGATGTCGTGGCGATCAGCCCCATGGTCACTGACGGCAATGGAGAGCGGCAATATGTCTGCAAACGTTATCCCAGCGTGCTGGATTTCAGTCTGCGGGGGTTTGCACCGGGCTTCCTCAAAAAGCGCTTTGCCGCGCGTCTGTCACGGTATGAAATGCAAGACCTTTCCGACACGGAGGCCAGCATGGACATTCCGATTATCAGTGGCTGTTTCATGTTTTTCAGAACCGCTCCGTTGAAGGCACTTGGCGGCTTCGACGAGACCTATTTTCTGTATTTCGAGGATTTCGATCTCTCTCTGCGCGCGCATACCCTGGGCAGTCTGGCGTATTTGCCTTCCATGCGAATTGTGCATTCAGGAGGACATAGCGCGCGCAAGGGCCTGAGGCACATCGGCATGTTTGCCCGATCGGGATGCCGCTTCTATCACACTCACGGATGGCGCTTGCTGTGAACGCGCCGCTGCGGTCCTCTCATGTGTTGGTCACCGGCGCCACAGGATTCGTGGGGCGCACGCTCGTTCGGCGACTGCTGGAGCAGCAATGTGGAGTCAACACGCTGGCCCGGCATCTTGAAGAAGCAGGGCCGGATTCCGCCTCCTGTCACCAATTCGCGGGTGACATTACCGATGTCGCTCTGTTGCGACAGGCCTGTCAGGGAGTCGATACCGTGTTTCATCTCGCGGCCTATGCCCATGTGAATCGGCATGAACTGGAGGAAATGCGTCGCGTCAATGTTGACGGTACCCGGGCGCTGCTCGATGCCTGCGTTGCTGCCGGTGTCAGACGACTGGTCTATTTCAGCAGTGTGCTGGCGGAGTCACCTTCCTGCAGCGCCTATGGTCGTGCAAAACGGGATGCCGAAAATCTGTTGCTGGAAGCCGCCCAGCGCGGCGACATCGAGGTGTGCTGTCTGCGTCCGGTGAATGTGTACGGTGTTGGCATGAAGGGGAATTTGCGCACGCTGGTGCGTTTCATGGCAAAGGGGTGGATGCCCCCATTGCCAGTGCCCAGCGCGACCTTTTCGCTGGTCGGAAGCCAGGACCTGTGCGAAGCCGCTCTGTTGGCAGCTCGGCATCCCTTGGCCAATGGAAAAATCTACACGGTCACAGATGGCAGAACCTATTCCTTCAAAGGGCTTGAAAGAACTGTTCGAAACATCATGGGCAAGCCGTCCGTGCGCTGGCAAATGCCCATGCCCGTCTTCTGGCTTGGGTTCGCGCTTCTGGAGGTTCTGGGGCGAGTGCTGCGGATGTCGAATGCTCCCGGATTGCGCTCCTATGCCGTGCTGACGCAGGACAGCGTTGTCTCCTGCGAGAAACTCCAGCGGGACTTGGGCTATAATCCGGCGGGCGCTTTCCACGAGGAATTGCCGACGCTTGTTCAACGCCTGTTGTCAGAGTAAACCTAGGCAACCCGGCGATCTTTCCTTTGCCATAGGAACCGGCATGAAACTCATCCCCACGTCGCTCCCCGACATCAAGATTTTGGAACCCACCCTGCATGGGGATCACCGCGGTTTTTTCATGGAAACCTGGCGTGCCTCGACGTTTGAGGACATCGCTCCGGGACTGCAGTTTGTCCAGGATAACCATAGCAAATCGAGCAAAGGCATCCTGCGCGGCTTGCACTATCAATTGCAGCAGCCACAGGGAAAACTGGTCCGCGTGATCGCCGGCGAAATCTACGACGTGGCAGTCGACATGCGTCGACGTTCCGCGACCTTTGGCAAATGGGTAGGCGTGGTGCTGTCAGCAGAAAACCACCGACAACTCTGGGTACCACCCGGCTTTGCCCATGGGTTTCTGGTGACGAGCGAAAGCGCTGAAATGGTGTACAAGTGCACGGACTATTACGCTCCCGCCCACGAGCATTCGTTGCTGTGGAATGACCCTGCGCTGGGCATTGAATGGCCCCTGTCACAGCTCAATGGCGCAGAACCCGTGTTGTCGGACAAAGACCGACATGGACGATTGTTCAAGGACGCACTAGCCTACGACTCACTTTGAACAGGACAAAAAACCGCATGCGCATTGCACTTACCGGGGCAAACGGTCAGCTGGGACAGACCTTGGTTCGCTCTACACTCTTCGAAGCCCATCAGTTGCTGCCCCTGACACGCGCCACATTGGATATCACAGACCGGGCGGCAGTCCGATCGGTGCTGGATTCAGTGGCCCCCGATGTGGTGCTCAATGCCGCTGCCTACACGGCGGTGGATGCGGCCGAGCAACATCCCGAGACGGCCTTCGCCATCAATGAGGGTGGCATCCGACACGTGGCCGAATGGGCATCGTCTGCAGGCGTGCGCGTCGTCTATGTGTCCACGGATTTCGTGTTTGATGGACGGGCCTCGCGCCCTTATCCCATCGATGCGCCCCCCCACCCGCTTGGTGTCTATGGTAAGAGTAAATGGGCCGGTGAGACTGCACTGCAATCGCTACTCCCCCACCAACACAGCATCGTTCGCACCGCCTGGCTTTATTCCGCGTACCAAAACAATTTTGTGAAGACGATGCTGCGACTGATGCGAGAGCGCGACGCGCTGCGTGTGGTGGCAGATCAGGTGGGAACGCCGACATCCACAGCAGGGTTGAGTGCCTGCCTTCTGGCGGTCATTGAGCGCCCCGATGCCACGGGACTATTTCACTGGACCGATGCGGGCGTGGCGAGCTGGTATGATTTTGCGGTGGCGATTCAAGAAGAGGCGCTGGCGCGCTCCTTGCTCGACCATGCCATCCCGATTTACCCGATCAGCACAGAACAGTATCCGACGCCGGCCCAGCGGCCTGCCTACAGCGTGCTTGATAAATCCCGCGCCCTTGCGCAATTGCAGTGTCCCCAGGTTCACTGGCGTGAAGCACTGCGTGACGTAATACGGCAGATAGCAGAACAATAATGATTGCGCAGTGAGGAATCTGACGAATGCGAAATGTCCTTATCACCGGCGGTGCCGGATTCATCGGTGCCAATTTCACGCACTACTGGCTGAACCATTATCCAGAGGATCGTGTCGTTGTGCTGGATGCCCTGAGCTATGCCGGCAATACCTGGAATCTCAAAGATCATTGGCTGCGAGATAATTTCACCTTTGTCCATGGCGATATCGGAGATGAGGCACTGGTCGAGGAACTGTTGCGTACCCACGACATTTCCCTCGTGGTGCATTTTGCCGCAGAAAGCCATGTGGACCGCTCGATTACCGGCCCTGATGCCTTCATCACCACCAATATCGTCGGCACCCATGCGCTGCTCAAGGCAGCCAAGAAGGTGTGGCTGGATGGCGAAGAAAAACGCTCCCACCACTTCCACCATGTCTCAACCGATGAGGTCTACGGCAGTCTTGCCTCCGACGATCCGGCTTTCAGTGAAAGCACGCCATACGCCCCCAATTCTCCGTATGCGGCGAGCAAAGCGGCGTCGGATCACTTAGTGCGGGCGTATCACCATACCTACGGGCTGAGTGTGACCACCAGCAACTGTTCCAACAATTACGGCCCCTACCATTTCCCTGAAAAACTGATTCCCCTGTGCCTGCTCAATATCCTGCATGGCAAACCTCTTCCCATTTACGGCAACGGGCAACAGATTCGGGATTGGCTTTATGTTGAGGACCATTGCCAGGGAATCGATCTCGTCATCCGAAAAGGCAAGCCGGGCGAGACCTATAACATAGGCGGCAACAATGAATGGGCAAACATCGATACCGTGAAACTGCTCTGTCAGTTGGTCGATGGACTGTTTGCAACCGATGAATCCCTGCGCAGCCGATTTCCCGCGTGTCCGGCAGCCAAAGGGATCGCCAGCACCAGCCTGATTCGCTATGTGACTGACAGGCCGGGACACGACACGCGTTATGCCATCAATGCCGAAAAAATCATGTCAGAGCTGGGGTACACGCCTCGATGCGGTTTTGCAGACGGGCTGACCCGCACGGTGCAGTGGTATCTCGATCATCCACAGTGGTGGGAAAAAATTCAGGACGGCACCTACCGACAGGGCTTTTAAGCCCTCCCGAGGGGTCTGAATTCTAAGGGAGCATGAAAAAGTTCTGTTCATCCCCGGTGCTGTACACCATGCGGAAATCGTCGGTGCCATCACCGTTGAGATCACCCACACTAAACAGACCTGTTGTCGGAGTCGGTCCGACATAGGTTTTCGGGTCCACTCTCCGGACGATCAGATCTGCATATAAGCGCAGTGTCCGATTGTTGAAGCGGAATGAAATAATCCCATACCCGCTGAAACTCACATTGCTTACGCCATTCAATGCCAGCAATCCTGTGATGAGCTCATGTCCCACGACAGGTGACGTGGTAAACAACTGTTGTCGCAAAGTTGTTCCGCTTGTGTAAACCACTTGCATGAAGACTTCGTTAGGAAGGGCAGGATCCGGGTGTTTGAGAAGATACACCCCCTGCTTGACCCCCGCCGGCGCCAGAGTGGACACAATCGAGGGGCGCAGGTTGTAACGGTCATAGAAAGAATTATTGATGACCAGCTTGCCGGTGCTGTCCAGTTCAAGGGGGGGCGGTCCCTGGTTGCGCTGTACCGTTAAATTACCATTGCTGGTGATGGTGATGGCAGGCAGAGACATCAGGGCAAGCGCGGATTGCAGAACACTGGTGTTGGCCATCGCCGGTTGAAACTCGATTTGCAAGCCTTCGTCGGTCACCATCCGGCCGCTTTGATCGGGGTTGACGAAGATGGCTGGCGTGGTGGAACTGGCCTGTGTCGCCTTGTTGGGCAAGAGATGGTAAATCGCGTCACCTACCGGAATAGTAACCATCCCAGTGCCCGCCTGTGCGGCCACCAGTGCCGTGATGGTGAGCTCAGGGATGCGATTGATCGTGGCAAGAATCGTATTGGACGCATTGAATGGAGATGCCTGCGCCAGACTCAGAAGCTCGCCTTGCGTAATGCCGGTTCCGGTTGGGACAATTTTCGTAAGTCCCGGGGTGAAGTCAGCATCATCGTTGATGATGGTCAACGTGGCGCTCGTGCGGGTGCCCAGAACAGCGCCTCCCGTGATGGTCGAGAGGCTGACAGACAACGCTTTGTTCACCTGACCCACGGCGTTATCGATAATCGTGATGGGAATGGACTTGCTGGTTTCCCCCTCGGCGAAACTCAAGGTGCCCGTGGTCGCCGTAAAGAAGGCAGGACTGGTCGCGGTGCCATTGACGGTGGCAAAGTTGACCGTCACCGTCCCGTTGCTGCCATTGATACGCTCGACGGCAATAGAGGCGGTTCCTGCATTCTCAGCGACCGTGTAGGTGGCAGCGGAAAACTGCAGGGTGCCCTGTTCATAGTCCGTGATATTCAAGGTGGCGGTGCTGTCTGTCCCCAGGGTGTCACCGACGACGGCGGACAGGGTAATCGTGACGATTTCAGTGCCCTCTACCAGCCTGTCGTCGAGGATCGGCACACTGACCGTCTTGTTGGCAGCATCGTTCGCTGCCCAGGTCACCGTTGAGGACACAGCCGTGTAATCGCTGCCGGATGTCGCCGTCCCATTGCTGGTACTGACCAGGACACTGGCGGTGCCGGTCGTCACCCCGGTGCGTTTCAGGGTGATCGTTGCAGGCGTCGCAATTTCCGTGGTGCTGAACACGGTGGCATTGAATTCAATGGTGCCCGCCCGTGCGAGCACGGAGCAGCACAGCAGGGGAAGTAGCAGAATAAGGCGGCGTGCAAAGGTCATGAAGTCGGTCTGTTGGAGTCCGTGCAAGGAAATGGGTCAGTCCCCATTACAGCGGCCAAAGCTCGTGTTTCTTGAGCTGAATCAGCACAAAAGCGTAGCGAGTTTTGCGGTCTGACTCACGAGAATTTCCGATCGGTGTGACATACTTGGCACCGAATTCACGTTGATCGACACGAAAAGAGAGTAGCAAATGACGTCCTTTGTTCACGTACGTATGCGACAGGTGCTGGCGAGTTTCCTGATGGTGGCATGCCAGAGTGTCGGCACTGTTCAGGCGAGCACCGTCCTGCAAATGGGGTTTGATGAGGTGGTAAACACCGCTTCCCTGATCTTTGAGGGGACCGTGCAGGCAGTGGAATCCCGTGAACATGCGGATGGCAGTATCCATACCTATGTGACCTTGCAGGTGCAGGAAATCGTTAAAGGCCAATACCCTCACGAGGCAATCGAACTGCGTTTTCTCGGGGGAGAGGTCAACGGTCGTCGACTTGAGGTGAGCGACATGCGGTTGCCCGCGCGTGGTGAGGCTGGCATCTACTTTGTCGAAACCCTCACCAATGATCAGGTACATCCCCTTGTGGGGTGGTCGCAAGGGCATTTTCTTATTGTTGGAGAAGACCGCTCGGTGATCACGACCGAGACTGGCCTGCCCATCCTGTCCGTCCGCCCGGAGCAGGCCACCCAATCAATGTCCTTGTCGCAGGGCGTTGCGCAAGGGGTGCATGTACAGGCACAAGGGCAGGTTTTTTCCCTGAGCAGGCCGATGTCCCCTGAGGACTTCAAGGCCGCTGTCCGATCCATCGCCGCCGAGGAGCAGTGAGAATCCTATGGGGCACGTGTTGCGTGGAATCGGTCTTGTAGTTCTTGTCTTCTGTCAGACGGGCCTTGCAGCCAATATCAGCGGGAAAAAATGGCCTGGCGCCGAGATGGAGCTCTATGTTGGCATGCCGGGAACCGCATCAAGCGGCACTGCGTGGAGCACCGCGCTTCGTCGCGCAGCACAGGAGTGGAACGATAAAACCCCCTTCACGTTCAGCATCAACTCACAGTTTCGCGACCCCTGTACGGGCTACACCAAAAGCGCTCAAGCAAATGCGTTTCCGGAGGGCGAGGGTGATGGCCGCAATGGTGCTGGTTTTGCGACCAGCGTGTGCGGCAATGCCTTCGGGACCAATGTGCTCGCGGTGACTCTTGTATATTCCGCCAACAACACGCTTGGGGCGGAGGACATCACCGAAACCGATCTCGTTTTCAACGAAAACGAACGCTATGACATCTACGATGGGCCGCTGCAAGCACAAAGCCGGGTAACGGATTTCGGCCGAGTGGCCCTGCACGAGCTAGGTCATGCCATGGGGATGGGGCATGAGGCTCAGGCCGTGTCGATCATGCGCCCCACCATTGGCAATCTCTTTACTTTGCAGGCAGACGATATTGAAGGGGCTACCCGTCTCTACACGGGCTACAGCAATTGTCCCCTGACAACGCTGGATTTCGGCCGTCGCTCCGGGGCGCTTGCCTCTGGAGATTGTGACGTCAAAACGATGCAGGGTGGAGGTGACGACGACAGTTTCGTGGATACCTATCAGTTTGAGCTTGCCCAGACCACTCAGGTCACGTTCACCATGCGCTCCACAACGCTGGATTCAGTTCTTGTGCTGATGGATGCACGTTCGGTGGTGATGGGCACGGACGACAATTCGGGCAGTGGGTGTGATGCGAGGCTGACGAGAACCCTGGCTGCCGGGACATATGCCCTGCTGGCGAATACCTTTTCGGGAGGTTCGTCATGCGGCGATACAGCCGGCCCCTATGAACTGACCGTCTCCTATGCCAGCACCGCCTTGCTGGGGCATGGCCGGGTCGGCAGCTTGTTAGGAGGCACCACGCAGGCGCTCTTTTCCGGAGGCGTTACCCAAACCAATGGCCAGAGTTACTCCAACCTTGTGAGCGCCTCCAAGCCCATGAATGTGCTGGGGGCCATCACTATCGACCCCGCCCACCGAGGTCTTCCGGGCTTCTTGGTAGTTGCGGGTGTTCTGGAGAATGGCAGCATTCTGCTGCGGGACAGCCTGGGCAATTTCGTCCCCTACAACGCGGGCACTGATAGCCTCATTCGAGCCCGCACCTCCCTGCTTGCGCCACGAGAAGAAATTACCCTGCTCGGCAATTTCACGCCCGCCTCGGCGGGATTTGTAAGCGGACAGGTAAATTTCCTGATCGGATACGGGCTTTCAAGCCGCCCGGACGAGTTGTATTTTCATAGCGCACCGATCAACGTCCTGATTGGTCCCTGACACTTCTTAGCGATAATCTAAATTTACTCAAGGTTCTCTGTGGCTGTATAATCGCGCGCACCTTGAGGAATTGACGCATCTTGGCAGTATCTTGTCATTTGTTCGATGCGGCGACCCTCTGTCAAAAATTCAATGCGTGATTAAGAGGAAAAGAGCGTGGCAGTTATCAACAGTAAGATCATCGTGAGTGCCGCCCGTGTGAGCATCGTGGCCCTGGGTGTCCTGTTCATGGGGACGCTTGCGGCACAATCCCGTGATGAGCAGATCGCACAGCGTTTGGAGCCGATTGGACAGGTATGTCTGGCTGGGGAAGCCTGTTCCCGTGGCGGTGCCTCTTCTCAGGCGTCCGCGGCCCCTGCTGCGTTTGATCCGGCGCAGACCTATCAGCAAAGCTGCTCCGTGTGCCATGCGTCCGGAATGGCGGGTGCTCCCAAGTTTGGCGACAGTGCCGAATGGGCAACCCGTATGGAAAAAGGGATGGAAACAGTTGTGGCAAACGCGATCAGCGGCATCAATGCGATGCCTGCGCGCGGCATGTGTATGACCTGCAGTGATGACAACATTGCAGCGCTGGTGGAGTACATATCGGGTCAGAATCAGTAAGGGTATTCATTGCTGGTTAAGGTTGATGTAGCTACTCTCAATTCGTAACGGTAACCTACCGGAAACAGTAACAGGAGCAAGTCGTCGTGAAATTGATCAAATTGTTGAAATCCCGTGCAGTGCAAGCAAGTGCTGTTGTCACCTTGGCCGTCATGTCAGGTTCCATTTCTGCTGACGCTCCTGCTGCAGCGGTCATGCAGCTGGCACAGAACTCTGACGGATTTGAAGTCGAAAAAGCGTATATGCAGAGCTGCTGGGCGTGCCACAACAGTGGTGCTGCCGGTGCCCCGAAAGTAGGCAATGCGGCTGATTGGGCGCCCCGTATCGCAAAAGGCATGGACACACTGCTGGCCAATGCCACGGCAGGCGTGAACGCAATGCCCGCGAAAGGCCTGTGTTTTACGTGCACAGAAGATGACCTGAAAGCGCTGATCCAGTACATGGTAGACAGCAGCAAGTAAGTCGCATGAAGTGCAATAAAAAGGGCTCTTATGAGCCCTTTTTTTATGCAAAGAGATCTTTCAGGCCCGCTATCGCTGCCGTTCCCTTTTCCTTTTTTTGTTCCGGCGTCGCATCAGAACGTCCTTCCCATTCCAGCAGGTCCTGAGGCAACTCCTCCAGGAATCGGCTCGGGGTCGTGGAGAGCACCTCTCCAAATTGTTTTCGCTTGCGCGCCAGCGTGAAGGTGAGATGCTGCTGTGCCCGCGTAATGCCCACATACGCAAGCCTGCGCTCTTCCTCGATGTCACCGTTCTCAATGCTGTTGCGATGTGGCAGCAAATCTTCTTCCATGCCCATGATAAAGACATGGGGAAATTCGAGTCCTTTAGCGGCATGCAATGTCATCAGCTGGACCTGATTGTTGATGTCCTCCTCTTCCTGTCGTTCAAGCAAGTCGCGCAAGATCAGTTTATTGATGGCTGCCTCGATGTCGTCGGATTCTCCTTCATCGTTGGAGAGACTTTTCTGCAAAGAATTGATCAGCAGTTCGACGTTGGCGATGGCGCGCTCCGCGGCGGCCTGGGTCGCGGTGTTTTGATGCAGCCAGCCTTCGTAATCGATATCGGCCAGCATTTCACGGATAGCGGCAATGCTGTCGCCGCGCTGAGATTGTTCGCGAATGTTTTCAAGCCATGAGGAGAAGCGTTGCAATTTCTCCAGCTTTTTTGTCTCAAGAAATTGTGTGAGGCCCAATTCTCCGCAGGCAGTGAGAAGAGATATACCGCGCTCATTCGCGTAGGCGCTCAGCCCCTCAAGAATACTCGGGCCGATCTTCCGGCGCGGCGTGTTGATTACTCGCAGAAAGGCATTGTCATCATCGGGGTTCACCAACAGCCGCAGATACGCCATGACATCCTTGATTTCGGCACGAGCAAAAAACGACGTACCTCCCGTGATCTGGTAGGGGATCTGATTGGCTTGCAGCGCCAACTCCAATGCTTTCGCCTGATGATTGCCACGGTAGAGCACGGCGAAATCTCGGAAGTGAAGGCGATGATTCACGCAGGCGCTGAGAATTTCTAAGGCAATGCGCTCGACTTCTGTTTCCTGATTGGGGCTGCTAATGACGCGAATGAGATTGCCGACTCCCAATTGGCTCCATAATTGTTTTTCATACAGATGCGGATTATTGGCGATCAAGGTATTGGCGGCGCTGAGAATCGTGTTATTGGAACGGTAATTCTGTTCGAGTTTGATGACCTTCAACGTGGGGTAGTCTTGTTCCAGCTGAATCATGTTTTCGGGTTTTGCGCCACGCCATGAATAGATGGACTGGTCATCGTCGCCCACCACCGTCAATCCGTTCCGGGGACCCACGAGCATTTTGACCAAGAGATATTGCCCGGCATTCGTATCCTGATATTCATCCACGAGCAGATAGTGAATCCTGTTCTGCCATCGCTCGAGTACCTCTGGATGTTGTTGGAACAGCGTGACGGGCAGCAGGATCAGATCATCAAAATCCACCGCATTGAATGCCGTCAGATGGCGCTGGTATTGCGTGTAAACACGGGAGGCAAAGATTTCCTCCGGCCCACTTGCCTGTTGTTCTGCCTGAGCGGGAAGCAACAGCGCATTTTTCCAGTTCGATATCGTGCTTTGGAGAAATTTGAGCTGTTCGTCACTAATTTCAGCCTCTTTATGTAATAGGCTCTTGAGGAGGCTCATGCTGTCCTGGCTGTCGAAAATGGAAAAGCCGGACTTGAAGCCCAGTTTTGCATGCTCGCGGCGAATGATCGTCAGGCCCAGATGATGAAAGGTTGAAATGGTCAAACCGCGAATAGCGGTTTTTTCCTCGCGCTGCCTTGCCAGATGGGTGACCCGCTCCTTCATTTCGCGGGCTGCCTTGTTGGTAAAGGTGACTGCCGCAACCTTGTGCGCCGGGTACCCGCATTCGTTGATCAGATAACTGATCTTTTGCGTGATGACACTCGTCTTTCCGCTACCTGCACCGGCGAGTACGAGTAAAGGGGAACTAATGTATTTCACCGCGTCGAGTTGGCGGGGATTGAGTTTCTTCACTGGGGAGTGCGCTTCGAGGTTGCTGGTCTTGGCTTGGGGTGGCCATTATTATATACAAGCCCGCCCTTCATGCCTTGATCCGTTTTGCAAAATTTCGTGCTTGCCATTGCGCCATGAAGCCGAGAATCCACTGAAGAAATAGTGCGTTTGTGCCGATAACAGACCCTGTAGTCTGAACCCTCTGGAGCCACGCAGTGCAGATACTGCTGATAGCTGAACATGACGCCGAATTCCGATTGATCGAACGTCTGTTAAAGGGCATCGAAAATGGCGGACATCGCCTGCACTGGTGCCAGGCAGATGCCGTCGCGCTGTCTGAACTTCGTCTGTCCGAGTTTGCACTGGTCTTGTGGGGGCGTATCTCACGGACAGAAATGTCACGTGCATTGCTCGCCGAGCTATCACGGCAACATCTTCGCGTGCCGATTGTCGCCATTTGCGATCATTACCCTCCCCACGCAGACCGGACAGCAATCCGCAAAGGCGAGTCTGATATTGTGCTTCGCTCCACCTTGAGCTCGGAAATTCTGGAGAAAGCAATCGGCTTCGCCCTTTCACGCTCGCTTCCCACTGTTCGCACGATTGAGACACTGCACGCAGATCCCCTGACAGGCCTGAGCAATCGCCAGGAGTTCCGCGAGCAGCTAGCCCGCCTCCTCGCAGATGCAACGCAGCCTGAGACGGTTGGCTTGGTCTTGATCGATGTGGATCAGTTTAAGAAAGTAAACGCTTCCTACGGCCAGGGTGCCGGTGATGCCTTGATACAGCTGATTGCGGCGCGCATTCGGAACTGCATGAGCAGCCGGCAGCATTTGGCGCGTATCGGCGGAAATGAGTTCGCCCTCGTCCTGAGTGAGTCGCAATCAACCCTCGAAACACAGTGTCGCGAAAGCATCGACCTTATCCTGCAAGCGATGGGAAAGCCTTTTGCCGTGGCACAGCATGCAATCCGCATGAGTGTCAGTATCGGGGTCGCCTTCAACAAGGAAGTGACCATTACCGCGGATGGGTTGCTTGCCAACGCCGACATGGCGATGCGGGCAGCCAAAGGCGAGAAAGGCAATAACGTACAGTTCTACACGCGTGACATGACGGATGCTGCACACAAGATACTGAAGCTTGAGGCGGAAATTCGGCGGGGAATCCGCAACGAGGAGTTCGAGCTTTACTACCAGCCCCGAATCGATATCAACAGCCAGAAGATCGTGGGTGCCGAAGGCCTGGTGCGCTGGAATCACCCCACGCGAGGCCTGTTGCCTCCCGGCGAGTTCATTGCTGTCGCCGAGGAAAGCGGGCTCATCGTTCCGCTCGGATACTGGATCATCCATCAGGCCTGTAAGGATCTGAATGCCCTGTCCGAGCACGGACATCCGGACGTGCAATTGGCAGTGAATGTGTCGTTCAAGCAGTTTCAGGACCGAAACTTTGTGCAGACTGTCGCCAATATTCTGGGCAATCAAGGCATTACCGAAGGGCGGCTGGAGTTTGAGCTTACGGAAACGACGATGATGATTGAGGGGCAGGCTGTCGATCAGAGCCTGCAACGACTCAATGAGCTCGGAGTAGACATTTCACTCGACGATTTTGGTACCGGGTATTCGTCCTTCGCCCACATTCAGCGACTGCCCATTTCTGTCCTGAAGATTGACCGCTCCTTTGTCGGTAGCGTGATGACGAACGAAGATGATGCCACCATCGTCAAAGCGATTATCAATCTCGCCCACAGCCTGGCGATGCAGGTCATTGCGGAAGGTGCGGAGACTGCGGAGCAGGTGGAGTTTCTGTGTTTGAACAAGTGTGACCAGGTGCAGGGGTATTTCTTCAGCAAACCCATCACCTTTCAGGGCCTGAGCGGCCTGCTCAACCAGGAGTTTTTTGTCGATGACCACATCCATGCCATTGTGAGCAAGACTGGCGCCCTTACCTGATCCCCTCTATGGCAAATCCCGCCGACATGCACTATCAATAAAGGTATTTATTCTCAGCTCCCAAGGATGGGCTCGTGACGCTTGCGACCGTTTTTACGCGCGCCAATGTTGGCGTCGACGCTCCGCTGGTCACCGTTGAAACACATCTCTCGAACGGTCTGCCCAGCCTCACCATTGTCGGTTTGCCTGAAACTGCCGTGCGCGAGTCCCGGGAGCGCGTTCGCTGCGCAATTCTCAATGCAAATCTGGAGTTTCCAGCCAGACGCATCACAATCAATCTGGCGCCTGCCGACCTTCCTAAAAGTGGCGGACGCTTCGATCTTGCCATTGCCGTCAGCATCCTGGCAGCCTCAGGGCAGCTCCCGGCGGAGTCGTTAGAGCGTGTCGAATTCCTCGGAGAGTTGGCACTGGAGGGGAGTCTGCGCCCCGTCGATGGTGTTTTGCCCGCCTTGCTTGCCGCGCGAAGCGCGGGCAGAGCATTAATACTCCCCTCGGCCAACCGAAATGAAGCGGGCGTGGTCAGTGATGCAAAGGCTTTTGCCGGGCAGCACTTACTCCAGGTCTGTCTCCATCTTAAAACAGGTGAGGGCTTGGAGCCGTGCCCTTTTTTGGTGCCTGCCAGACTCCCCGAGGAACACAACTCCCGCTTCAGCCAGATCAGAGGACAGGCTGTTGCCAAGCGTGCTCTCGTGGTTGCCGCCGCTGGCGCTCATCACCTGCTACTGGTGGGGCCTCCAGGCACGGGAAAAACCCTGCTGGCAAACAGCCTGCGGGACCTCCTGCCTCCCCTTGAAGAATCCGCAGCGCTGGAGGCAGCCGCAATCCGCTCGATTTCGCGGCAGGCTATAGATCCCCCGCGCTGGCGCCAGCCCGTGTTTCGGACACCCCATCATTCCGCCACGAGTGTGGCGATCGTGGGGGGAGGAAGTCATGCCCATCCGGGAGAAGTGACGCTGGCCCATCGTGGCGTTCTTTTTCTGGACGAGCTTACGGAGTTCAAGCGCTCTGCCCTTGAGGCACTTCGAGAGCCATTGGAAGCCGGCATCATCACATTAAGTCGGGCGAATTACCGGCTGGAGCTGCCCGCGAATTTTCAGTTGGTTGCGGCAATGAACCCCTGCCCTTGCGGCTATTTTGGTGATCCGCAGGGTCGGTGCATCTGCACCCCAGAACGGGTTCAACGATATCTGGAGAAAATTTCCGGTCCGCTGCTGGACAGACTCGACCTGATCATCGAAATGCCCCGGCTATTGACCGAGGAGCTGCGAGCATCATCGGCACCGCAGGGGCCATTGGCCCGGGAGACGGAGACATTGAAAGCGCAAATAGCCCATTGCAGACAGCGGCAGCTTGAACGAAACGGGCATTTGAATCGCGACTTGTCACCGGCAGATCTGGACAGATTTTGTCCCCTCGATGACGGCGGGGCGGCGTTACTCGCCCGGGCGATCGACACGCTGGCACTCTCGGCACGCGCATGTCACCGGATTTTAAAGATTGCCCGCACCCTTGCAGACCTGGACGACACCGACATCATCTCCCGTGTCCATGTTGCGGAGGCAATTTCCTATCGACGTGGCCTGAAACCTCCCGGTGCTCGGGCTCATTCAGGTTGAGAAGGGGCACCGTCACGCGCGTTGAGTCTGGTTTCGAGCTGGGCGATCTGCTCTTCCAGTTGCGCGATACGTGCCAGTGCTCTGTCCAGAGCGGCGGCCTGCGCTTCGAATTCCTCGCGGGTAAGCAAATCCATTTTGCTGAACCCTTTCTGCAGTGCCGCATTGACGGATTTGCGCAAGTCTTCCCCAGCTGCCTCTGCCTGTGGGAGCAGTTTAGAAATGTGCTGGCTGAGGTCCTCAAAAAAGCGTTTGTCGATCATGCGTCACCCCGAAATCGTGCTCTGTGAATCGTGAAGGATTGTACTCCAATTCGCCTGACTGTCTGTGCAGGTTTTGGGTTAGTGCGCGCTGTGCACAGAAAGCAGGCATTCGTGCATTCCGTTTCAGAGCAGCCGAAGAAAAAATGACCCATTACGGTGCATTCCCGTTAATTTCTTATGGCTGTGTGCGAATACCCCTTCATCATGAAGTGAGGTGAAGTCAGGCTATCTTGCTGAATTAACACAATATTCGGTGATTTTTTGGGCGAGGCTCAAAATTAGGCACAGTCTGTGCTTAGAGCATTGTGTCCAGTTTAGGAGCGTGACCCGGAACAGTAGAAGCACGTCCTATGCGGTACTAAACCTTACAAGGTTGAAACTTTACTACAACGTCAAGGAGTTACACGATATGAAAAAGTTAGCACAAGCACTGTTGGCCACTGGGTTGATCACTGGCGCACTGGCTGCCGAGGCGCAGGAAAGCCCCATCAGCGCAAATGTCGCACTGACAACAGATTACATCTACCGCGGTGTGTCTCAGACAAGCGGTGGCTCTGCGATTCAGGGTGGTTTCGACTATGCGAGTGAGTCTGGTTTCTACCTTGGAACCTGGGCCTCCAGCATTACTTTCGATGACAGCATTGAAATCGATTACTACGGCGGCTTCTCCGGCAGCCTGACAGAAGACGTCGGCTATGACATCGGTTTCCTCTACTACGATTATCCCGGCATGAGCACCGATGACTTCCTGGAGTTTTATGGCGTGCTGAGCTACGGCGGCCTGTCAGGGTCCATCAACTATTCCGATGACTTCTACGCAGGTGTTGGTAAAGCCTGGTACTACACTCTCGACTACGGGTTTGACCTGGGCAACGACATTGCGCTCGGCCTTCACTACGGTCTGCAAACCTATGACCAGAATGTGTGGGGTACAGAAGACAGCTACTCCAACTACAACATCTCTCTGTCCAAGTCTTACGGGGGCATAGATTTCTCCCTGATGTACAACGACACCGATCTGAGCGATGCCAATTGCGCCGGTTCTTCCGACTGCGACAGCACTGTCGTGTTCACACTGGGTAAGTCGTTCTAATTCCGACCGCGCCGTGCGCACAGCGCATTGAAACGGTTTGAAACAAAGGCCCGTAAGCACTGTGTTTCCGGGCCTTTTTTGTCTCCGCGAGGATGCTTTATCGGGTATTCAAGCGGCTTTTGACAGGTGCAAAGCAATGGTGCATGGCACGGTGCAGAGCACCAAAAAGGTGCAATTTCGTGAGATGGAAGAAGGGAATGACGTCAAGAATGTGTTCCTGTTCATGTATCTCTTTGATATTTAACTAAATAGTCTTTATGGCACGAGCCGTGCATAAAGCACTTTCAGGTGTATCTGCACTGAATCGGCGGAGCAGATATTAATAGGTAAGGAGCAATTCTATGAAGTTAGTGACGGCAATTATCAAGCCTTTCAAATTGGACGATGCCCGCGAAGCACTTTCAGAAATTGGTGTGCAGGGGATTACCGTGACAGAGGTGAAGGGATTTGGCAGACAAAAAGGGCACACCGAGTTGTACCGTGGTGCGGAATACGTCGTGGACTTTCTACCGAAGGTAAAGATTGAAGTAGCGATTGGGGATGATCTGCTTGATCAAACGCTGGAAGCAATCACCAAGGCGGCGAATACCGGAAAAATCGGTGACGGCAAAATTTTCGTGACGGACCTGCTGCAGGTTATCCGAATTCGAACGGGTGAAACCGGCGAAGAGGCCGTGTAAGAAATCGGATCTCCAAGATTCCTATCAACAAACGACTACTTAAATTAATCAGGCGGTACAAAACATCCCTGATTTGGAGGTAATAAGGTGGAAGACCAAATTTTTCAACTGCAGTACGCAATCGACACATTCTACTTTCTGGTGTGTGGCGCACTTGTGATGTGGATGGCGGCAGGTTTCTCAATGCTGGAAGCCGGCCTCGTTCGTTCCAAAAACACGACGGAAATCCTGACGAAAAACGTCGCTCTTTATGCAATCTCTTGCATCATGTATCTGATCTGCGGTTACGCCATCATGTACGGCGGCACCATTTTCCTGTCCGGCATCGAAGGCGGTGATTCGCTGGTTACAGATGCGCTGGCCTCTAAAGCCGAAGAAGGGTTTGAAGGTGGCGCGGTGTACTCCGGTGCTTCAGACTTCTTCTTCCAGGTGGTGTTCGTCGCAACGGCCATGTCCATCGTGTCAGGCGCCGTCGCAGAGCGTATGAAGCTGTGGGCTTTCCTGATCTTCTCAATTTTCATGACTGGTCTGATCTATCCGCTGGAAGGCTCATGGACATGGGGCGGCAACGCCGTATTCGGTATGTACACACTGGGTGATCTTGGCTTCTCTGACTTCGCAGGCTCAGGCATCGTGCACATGGCAGGCGCAGCAGCGGCGCTGGCAGGGGTTCTTCTGCTGGGTGCGCGTAAAGGCAAATACAGTGCCGATGGCAGCATCAAAGCGATTCCCGGTGCCAACCTCCCGCTGGCTACGCTGGGAACCTTTATCCTGTGGATGGGCTGGTTCGGTTTCAACGGCGGTTCTGTTCTGAAGCTCGCCGACATTGGCAATGCCAACGCAGTCGCCATGGTGTTCCTGAACACCAATGCGGCAGCTGCAGGTGGTCTGGTGGCGGCCCTGATCGTTGCCCACGCGCTCTTCGGCAAGGCCGATCTGACAATGGCGCTCAACGGTGCGCTGGCAGGTCTGGTTGCGATTACAGCTGAGCCGTCCACTCCTACAGCCCTGCAAGCCACCATCTTCGGTGCGCTCGGCGGCGTCCTGGTGGTGTTCAGCATCGTCTTTATGGACAAGATCAAGATTGACGACCCCGTAGGGGCAATCTCTGTTCACGGGGCGTGTGGTCTTCTCGGCTTGTTGCTGGTTCCGATCACCAATGACGGCGTGAGCTTCTCCGGTCAGATTATCGGCGCGCTGACAATCTTCATCTGGGTATTCGTTGCCAGCTTCATTGTGTGGACGGTGATCAAGATGGTCATGGGTATCCGCGTTTCGGAAGAAGAGGAAGCCCAGGGTGTGGATCTGTCTGAGTGCGGCCTTGAAGCCTACCCGGAGTTCACCAAGTAAGTTCGCAGTTTAGGAAGGTATGTATATCACTCTAACGTTCACTGTTGACGTAAAGCGCCCTCCGGGGCGCTTTTTTTATGGGGTGAAATAAGCAGATCAGCCCTTCAGTAATCACCCCAGAGTTGTTGCGCAAGCGCAATCGCCACCACAGGGGCGGTCTCTGTTCGTAGTACGCGTGGCCCGAGCCGGAGGCATTCAAATCCTGCAGCCATGGCGGCCGTCACCTCGTCAGTCGACAATCCTCCTTCGGGACCAATGAAAAAGGTCACGGCTTCCGGCGCCTCCTCTGCGGGTAATCCTGACTGACCGCTGAAATCCAGGACAAACGCGCGCCCCGCTCTGGGAAGAGCAAGCCAATCGCTGAGTATCTGGGGCGAATGGATCAGGGGTATCTGCGTACGACCACATTGTTCACAGGCGCTGATCGCTACTTTTTCCCAATGTGTGACGCGTGACTCTTTGCGCTCCTCATTCAGGCGCACTTCACAACGCTCGGTCATCAGGGGAGTGATGCTGCTAACCCCGGCTTCTGTCGCCTTTTGTATCGCATAGTCCATGCGCTCTCCGCGGGAGAGACCAAGCCCAAGGTGAATCGCGAGGGTGGGATTTGCCAGACAGGGCACCTGGGATTCCAGCTGGACGGTGACAGACCTTTTGCCCACCTGCTGAATCACACCCTCAAACTCGCCGTCCAGTGCATTGAACAGCGAGACGCGATCCTGCGGTCGCAGCCGCAGGACCTTGCTGAGGTAGTGCGCGGTGTCGTCATCGAGCACCAGTTGCATGCCTTCGTTCAGCGCACAGGGTGTATGTACTCGGGAGACGCGCATCGTCAACGGGATGACAGCGCCAGGTTCTGCCAGATACTGCTGACGGGACCCGACTGGTTCATGGTGTAGAAATGCAGCCCAGGAGCGCCCCCGGCAAGCAGGTTTTCACATAACTGCGTGACGACCTCTATGCCAAATGCCTGAATGCTCGCCGTATCATCCCCATAACCCTGCAAACGCAAGCGCATCCAGCGGGGAATCTCTGCGCCGCAGTTGGCGCTGAAACGTGCCAGGTTGGCGTAATTCGTGATCGGCATTATGCCGGGCACGATCGGGATCGTGATTCCCGCTTTGCGGCAGCTGTCCACGTAATGAAAGTAGGCATCGGGATTATAGAAGTACTGAGTCAGCGCGCTGTTCGCGCCGGCATCCACTTTCTTCTTGAAGTAATGAATGTCGGATTCATAACTTTCCGATTTAGGATGAACTTCCGGATAACACGCTACCTCGATATGAAAATGATCGCCCGTGGTTTTCCGAATCAGCGCAATCAATTCATTGGCGTAATAGAAGCTGTTTGCGCCCCCCATCCCGGACGGAATATCCCCGCGCAAAGCAACCAGACGGGAAATGCCTGCCGCCTGATAGAAGCGCAGTAAGCCCAGAATTTCCTCTTCGGTAGATCCGCCAAATGACAAATGGGGCGCCACGTTGGAACCGGCATGATGAATATTCATGACAGC
The DNA here is from genome assembly GCA_964538025.1 of uncultured Klebsiella sp. Classification (GTDB taxonomy): domain Bacteria; phylum Pseudomonadota; class Gammaproteobacteria; order Pseudomonadales; family Pseudohongiellaceae; genus UBA5078. The sequence goes on from CAZICZ010000012.1 coordinate 27,294, forward strand.
CTGACGTGTTCCATCACGCGTGGAGCCGCCCGCCCCGTAGGTCACCGAAAAGAAGTCGGGATTCAGCTGCGCAAGTTCCTGATGGACCTGCGCAAGCTTGTGCTCCCCGGCTTCGGTTTTCGGGGGAAAGAACTCAAAACTGAAGCGCCGGCTGGCAGCTTCAGAGGCGTTGTTCGTGCTCATGGGTGTACTCTCTTGCATCCACTCAGTACTTGTAGCTGTCCGGCTTGAAGGGGCCTTCCACTGGCACGTGAATATACTTCGCCTGTGCCGGCGTCAATTTTGTCAGGACGCCACCAAAGCCTTTCACCATCAGGGCGGCAACCTGCTCATCAAGGTGTTTGGGCAACACGTCTACCGAAATGCTGGACTTCTTGAATTCGGGAGACAGCGACGCAAAGCGCTTCTCATACAAATACATCTGCGCGATGACCTGGTTGGCGAACGAGCCATCCATAATGCGTGAGGGGTGGCCAGTCGCATTGCCCAGGTTGATCAGTCGTCCTTCGGACAGCAGGATCAGGTAGTTCCCTGGCGCGGCTTCCGGATTGTCACGGTAGACCTTGTGCACTTGCGGCTTCACCTCTTCCCAGTGCCAGTGCTGGCGCATGTAGGCGGTGTCGATTTCATTGTCGAAGTGGCCTATGTTGCAAATGATGGCGCCTGCTTTAACGGTTTGCAGCATGTTCTTGTCACAGACATCGATATTGCCGGTGGTGGTGACAATGAGATCCAACTTGCCCAGAAGGGCTGTGTCGATATCGCTCAGCTTTCCCGTATTGTTGCCGTTGAGATAGGGGGACACGACTTCGTAACCGTCCATGCAGGCCTGCATGGCGCAGATGGGATCGATCTCGGCGATTTTCACAATCATGCCTTCCTGACGAAGACTCTGTGCAGACCCTTTGCCCACGTCGCCATAGCCCACGACCAGTGCGTGCTTGCCGGACAACAGCATGTCGGTGCCGCGCTTGATCCCGTCGTTCAGGCTGTGGCGGCATCCGTATTTGTTGTCGTTTTTTGATTTGGTCACGGAGTCGTTCACGTTGATGGCCGGCACCTTGAGCGTGCCCGCTTCCATCATCTCGATCAGGCGGTGAACACCGGTGGTGGTTTCTTCGGTGATTCCGTTAATCTTGTCGAGCATCTGCGGGTATTTGTTGTGCACCATGGCGGTCAGATCACCACCGTCGTCCAGAATCATATTGGCATCCCAGGGGCTGCCGTCTTTCAGGATTGTTTGCTCAATACACCAGTCACCTTCTTCAACGGTCTGCCCTTTCCATGCGTAGACGGCGATTCCCTTGGAAGCAATGTAAGCGGCTGCGTGGTCCTGCGTTGAGAAAATATTGCAGGAGGACCAGCGAACTTCTGCTCCCAGTGCCACCAAGGTTTCGATCAGAACGGCGGTCTGAACTGTCATATGGATGCAGCCCAGAATCTTGGCGCCTGCCAGAGGCTTCTGCGCGGCGTAGCGTGAACGCAGATCCATCAGTGCGGGCATTTCCGCTTCGGCAAGAATGACTTCCTTTCTGCCGAATTCGGCCAATGAAATGTCAGCAACTTTGTAATCGTGTGTGCTCATGTCTCAATCCTGTTTTGTGTCAGTCGGTCAAAGTAATGGAATTGTGTGCTGACCTCGATCGGAGAGGCCGGCACGCTGGATCAGATGCCGGCGGCCTCGCGCAGGGCTGCTGCCTTGTCGGTCTTCTCCCAGGTAAAGTTCGCGTCTTCACGTCCGAAGTGGCCATACGCAGCGGTAGGCAGGTAGATCGGACGCAGGAGATCCAGCATGCGGATCAGGCCTTTCGGACGCAGCTCGAAGAACTCGCGAATCAGTGTGACGATGCGGTCCTCGGCAATTTTGCCGGTGCCAAACGTGTCCACGCTGATGGAAGTGGGCTCCGCAACTCCGATGGCGTAGGACAGTTGAATCTCGCAGCGGTCGGCAATACCGGCGGCAACAATATTTTTCGCGACATAACGCGCGACATAGGCCGCGGAACGGTCCACTTTTGAAGGATCCTTGCCGGAGAAAGCGCCGCCGCCATGACGCGCCATGCCACCGTAAGTGTCCACGATGATTTTGCGACCGGTCAGTCCGCAATCACCGAATGGGCCGCCGATCACAAAACGCCCTGTGGGGTTGATGAAGTATTTGGTGTCCTTGTTCAGCCACTGAGACGGCAGCACATGCTTGATGATTTCTTCCATCACAGCTTCCTGAAGCGCCGACTGACTAATCTCCTCGCTGTGCTGTGTGGAGAGCACGACGGCGTCAATGGCCACGGGCTTGCCATTCTCATAACGGAAGGTGATCTGACTTTTCGCGTCCGGCCGCAGCCAAGGCAGGGAGCCATTCTTGCGGACTTCAGCTTGGCGCTGGACAAGGCGGTGTGAATAGGTGATGGGCGCGGGCATCAGCACGTCGGTTTCATTGGTGGCGTAGCCAAACATCAGGCCCTGGTCGCCAGCCCCTTGTTCGTGGTCCGGGGTATCGTCAACGCCCTGTGAAATGTCGGGAGACTGTTTGCCAATGGCGTTCAGTACGGCGCAGGACTTGCCGTCGAACCCTTTGTCTGAATGGTCATATCCAATGCCGCAAACCACTTTGCGGGTCAGCTCTTCGATATCGACGTAGGCTTCAGTGGTGACTTCTCCTGCCACAACGACCATGCCCGTCTTGATGAGGGTTTCACAGGCAACCCGCGCTTTCGGGTCCTGAGTGAGGATTGCGTCGAGCACCGCATCGGAAATCTGATCCGCCATCTTGTCGGGATGGCCTTCGGAGACGGATTCGGAGGTAAAAAGAGAAGTTGCCATAGCGTCAGTCCTTTTCTGTTTCTGGAGGTAAAGGGAACGTGCGGTCACCCGATGGAGCGTTCGCCAACTTGTGGAACACGCACATTTGTATCTGAAAACCATTGCGCAGACCGAGGTACACAGTCTGTGCGGGTTGCAGGCCAGCCTGGGCGGCCCAGTCGTTCATGTCGTCAAGATCGAATCCCAGCCACAAGTCTCCGCAGGAATCCCGGACCCAGTCCTGATCGTGCCGGCACAGGTCCACAATCAGCAGAACACCATTGGGATTGAGGAGCGTCTTGGCATGCTGAAATGCCTCATGGGGTGAAGGGAGGTGGTGAAGCACCATGTCAAAAAGCATGAGATCGCAGCGGATTGCCTGGGCAAGTGCCTCGTGCGTATCCCCGTGCAGGAAGCTCACGTGGGAAAACCCGGCCTGCGTCACGGTCACGCGCGCCTGATTGAGCATTTCCAGCGCATTGTCCAGCGCGATGACCTGGTCGAACTTCCCTGCCAGTGTTGCAAGCAGCTCGCCCTGGCCTGGCCCTACTTCCATCACACAGTGGTGATGGGTCAGCTCCAGCTCTCGCAGCAGGTCCATGAGGCTGCTCATGTACTGGCTGTGCTCGGCAACAAGCCCTTGTTTTTCCTTGAATTTATCGGCGTGACGCGTAAAAAACTGCAAGGACTGCTCCGACCTTTCCCTCTGTACGAGGTTCAGGCGCTCGCGCAGCGCATTGCCCAGTGGCACACGGTCTATGGCGTCGAAAGCGCTCTTTTTGAAGCCGTAGTACGGGTCATCGCTCGTTAGCAAGGGGCGGCGGTAGAAAATGGTATTGCCTTCGCGGCGGGTCGTCGCAAGCCCCGCTGTCGCCAGGATTTTGAGGTGGTGGCTAAGCGCAGACTGGCGAATTTCCAGTATTCGGCAAATTTCCAATACACCAAACGAGCTGATCCTGAGCAGCCGCAAAATTTCCAGACGCAGGCTGTCAGCGAGGGCCTTGCAGAGAAGGGTTAGCTCCTCGGCTTGGTCCTGAGGACGGGTACTGGTTTGGCGAACGGCTGTCAGCGTCACGGCGTCAAAACTCTTGGGCATGGTCAAGGGCGCAGACTATAACAGGAACCTGGAGTCTATATCAAAAAAAATTGATATAGACTGGCAGATGAGGGTGTTTTGTTGGAACAGACCTTACACGTCATAGCCAAGCATGGGATCGCTAAGATTCGGCAATTCCGGGAAATTTCGAGCAGGGGTGAGTAGCATATTGAGGCAAGGTGCGGGAAAATATCGGGCCTTGTGACTTCCACAGCCCACGACAGGAGCTAGCCCCGTATGTCCAGCAGTGCCCCCTCGCGCAGAGACTGCGCCAACGCAATCCGAGCCCTCAGTATGGATGCGGTCCAGAAGGCCAATTCCGGGCATCCAGGTGCACCGATGGGAATGGCAGACATCGCGCAGGTGCTGTGGTGTGACTTCCTGAAGCACAGCCCCGTCAATCCGAACTGGGTGAATCGGGACCGGTTTGTTCTGTCCAACGGACACGGATCGATGCTGGTGTATTCCTTACTGCACCTGAGCGGATACGACGTTTCCATGGATGAAATTCGCCAATTCCGACAGCTGCATTCCAAGACGCCGGGACACCCGGAGTTTGGCTATACCCCTGGCGTTGAAACCACCACGGGGCCCCTTGGCCAAGGTCTGGCAAATGCCGTCGGGATGGCGATTGCGGAAAAGACGCTGGCCGCGCAATTCAATCGTCCGGCGCACGAGGTGATCGATCACTTCACGTATGTTTTCGCCGGGGACGGCTGCCTGATGGAAGGCATTTCCCATGAAGTCTGCTCTCTTGCGGGCACGCTTGGCCTGGGCAAGTTGATCCTTTTCTACGATGACAACGGCATTTCTATCGATGGCGATGTCGCAGGCTGGTTTACCGACGACACCACCAAACGGTTTGAATCCTATGGGTGGCAGGTGCTGGCAGTGGACGGGCATGATCCGGAACAGATCGCCAATGCGATCGTGCGGGCCAAGGCAGAGTCGTCCAAGCCCAGCATCATCCGTTGCAAAACCATTATCGGATTTGGAGCCCCGAGCAAGCAGGGCACCTCCGGTGTGCACGGGTCTCCGTTGGGAGAGGCCGAAATTGCCGCGACCCGCGAAGCGCTCGGATGGGGCCATGGTCCATTCGAGGTGCCCGAGGCGATTCGCCGTGTGTGGGACGCTCGAGAGAAGGGCTTCGCAGCCGAGTCCGCCTGGAAAGAAAAACTTGTCCGTTATGAAGAAGAGTATCCGGAACTGGCACTTGAATTGATCCGGCGCCTGAAGGGGGAGTTACCGAATCATTTCGCGGACAAAGCGAAAGAATTCATCCTGGCGAGTCAGGAAAAAGCGGAAAAGATCGCCAGCCGAAAAGCCTCACAGAATTGCATTGCAGCGTTCGGGCGACTCCTGCCGGAAATGATCGGGGGTTCGGCTGACCTGGCGGGGTCGAACTTGACCGTATGGTCAGGTACAACGCCGGTGACCGACAGTGCAGATGGCAACTACATCAACTACGGGGTTCGTGAGTTCGGGATGAGTGCCATCATGAATGGCATCGCCCTGCACGGCGGCTTTATTCCCTTTGGTGGCACCTTCCTGATCTTCATGGAATACGCACGCAACGCAGTGCGCATGGCCGCATTGATGAAGCAGCACTGTGTCTTCGTCTACACACACGATTCGATCGGACAGGGCGAGGATGGCCCAACCCACCAGCCCGTCGAGCAAATTGCGAACCTGCGCGTGACACCGAACATGTCCGTCTGGCGCCCCTGCGATGCCGTGGAAACAGCGGTCGCGTGGCAGCACGCACTTGCGCGCCGCGAAGGTCCTACTTCCTTGGTGTTGTCACGTCAGAACCTTGCCCATCAGTCACGCACGCCGGAACAGGTAGACGCCATTTCACGCGGGGCTTATGTGCTCATCGATTCTGCGGGAGTGCCCGATATCGTGATTCTGGCAACGGGGTCCGAAGTGGAAGTGTGTGTGACCGCGGTCCACACTCTGCAGTCGAATGGCATTCAGGCAAGACTGGTATCCATGCCTTCTACTGACATCTTTGATGCTCAGGATGCGGCATATCGCGAACATGTCCTGCCGTCCTCGGTAAGAACGCGACTGGCCGTCGAGGCCGCCGCTGCGGACTACTGGTACAAGTATGTCGGTCTGGATGGTGATGTGATTGGCATGCGCACATTCGGGGAATCCGCTCCGGGGCCAGTGCTCATGAAGGAATTCGGATTTACGCCGGAAAATGTGGTGGCGAAAGCGACAGCGCTGTGCGCTAAGTAACGTTCATCGAGCGCAGTGACTGCATGACGTCAGGAAACGAATGAGCTACCGCATTGCCATCAACGGGTATGGAAGAATTGGGCGCTGCGTCCTGCGCGCCCTGCATGAATCCCATGCCCATCCCCATCTCTCGGTCGTCGCGATTAACGATCTCACCGATATAAGATCTCTCGCCTATCTGACCCGCTATGACAGTACCCATGGTCGCTTCCCTGGTACCGTCGAGTGCGGTGACGACGCGCTGTGTGTGAATGGGCAATCGATAAAGACGTTTGCGCAGGCCGACATGGAAAGTTTGCCATGGGCGGCGCTTGGGATTGATCTCGTCATGGACTGCACGGGGGCATTCTCGGACAGGGCAAGTGCAGAGCGTCATCTCAAGGCAGGTGCGAGACGGGTGCTGATATCCCATCCGGCCCAAAGCGATGTGGATGCCACCGTGATCTACGGGGTAAATCACACCCGCTTGCAAAAAACCGACACGATTATTTCCAATGCGTCCTGCACTACCAACTGTGTGGTGCCGGTGATTCAGTGCCTGGATGAAAATTTTGGTATCGATCATGGCGTGATTACCACGATTCATTCCGCCATGAACGATCAGCCCGTCATTGACGCGTTTCACCACGATGATTTGCGTAAAACCCGCAGTGCCGTGCAGTCCATAATTCCGGTCAATACGGAGATCGACAAAGGGATCGGTCGCATCCTGCCGCATCTTGATGGCCGCTTCTCCGCGCAAGCCATGCGGGTTCCTACCATCAATGTTTCGGCGATCGATTTGACTGTGACCACGCGCCGTCAGGTGAACCTGCGCGACGTCAATGAAGCGATTCGCAGCGGCGCAGAAAAATCTCTTCCCGGTGTGCTTGCGTGTACCGATGAACCGCTGGCATCCTGTGATTTCAACCATGACGCGCGGTCGGCAATTGTTGACCTCAGCCAGACACGAGTTAGTGGGCAGCATCTGGTGAAGGTGCTCGCGTGGTTTGACAATGAGTGGGCCTTCGCCAATCGAATGCTCGATGTCGCCGACATCATTCGTCGCTTAGATCAACAAGGGTAATTTTCTGATATGACAATTTTGCGAATGCAGGATCTCGACCTTCGGCAGAAACGTGTGCTGATCCGTGAAGATCTGAATGTGCCAATCAAGGATGGCGTCATTGGCAATGACACCCGCATCGTCGCGGCCTTGCCCAGCATCCGACTGGCACTGGAAAAAGGGGCCAGTGTCATTGTGATGTCCCATCTTGGGCGACCGGTGGAAGGCAAACCGATTGCCGAACAGCGAGAATCTTCACTCGCTCCGGTGGCCTCGCATCTCGCCTCATTGCTCGGTGTGAAGGTGCGCTTGTCGCAGCACTATGCGAGTGATACGCAGGATGCAGCGCCGCAGCAAAACGAAGTAGTACTGCTGGAAAACGTACGACTCAATGAAGGGGAAGAAGCGAATGCGGATACCCTTGCCAGACAGTATGCCGCCCTGTGTGATGTGTTCGTGATGGATGCGTTTGGCACTGCGCATCGCGCACAGGCCAGTACACATGGCGTTGCCAAATTTGCCCCGATCGCGTGCGCCGGTCCTCTGCTGTGCAGCGAACTCGATGCGCTGGAATTGGCATTGAAAAAGCCGGAGCGCCCCATGCTCGCCATCGTGGGAGGCGCAAAGGTGTCGAGCAAACTGCAGGTATTGGAAAGTCTCGCCGGCATCGTGGATCAGTTGATCGTTGGCGGAGGCATTGCGAACACCTTCCTGCTCGCGGCAGGGCACAATGTCGGCAAATCATTGGTCGAGCAAGATCTTGTCCCGACCGCCAAGGCATTGATGCAAAAGACGTCAATTCCCCTGCCCATCGATGTGATTGTCGCGAAGACGTTTTCGGCTGATGCGAGCGGGACCGTAAAGCGTGTTGCTGACGTCGCAGACGATGACATGATTCTCGACATCGGGCCGCAAACAAGTGCGTACTTCGCCCGCATTATCAGTGAAATGAAGACCATCATCTGGAATGGCCCGGTCGGAGTATTCGAGTTCGATGAATTTGCCAAGGGGACAGAGGCAGTAGCCCGCGCTGTTGCTGCCAATGCAGGATTTTCCATCGCAGGAGGCGGTGAGACCATCGCCGCCATCGACAAATTCAAGGTGACTAACGACATCTCTTATATTTCGACAGGAGGCGGTGCCTTTCTGGAGTTTGTGCAAGGAGAAACCTTGCCTGCGGTACAGATACTGGAAGATGTAGGAAAGAGGGCCTGAGCCACACCATTATCCATTCAATGACACGTAAACGCATTCGAGGTAGCACATGGCATTAATTAGCTTACGACAACTGCTTGATCACGCGGCAGAGCACAATTACGGTGTGCCGGCCTTCAACGTCAATAATCTGGAGCAAGTGCGCGCCATCATGGAAGCCGCGGACGAAGTGAACAGTCCCGTGATTCTTCAGGCGTCCGCTGGCGCGCGAAAATATGCCGGTTCCAATTTTCTGAAGCATCTTATACAGGCCGCCATTGAAGAGTTTCCCCATATTCCCATCGTCATGCATCAGGACCATGGTGTTTCCCCGGCTGTGTGTCAGCGTTCAATTCAGTTGGGATTCTCGTCTGTCATGATGGACGGATCCTTGGGTGAGGACGGAAAGACTCCGATGGATTACGACTACAACGTCCGTGTTACCAAACTGACGGTCGCAATGGCGCATGCCTGCGGGGTGTCGGTAGAAGGCGAAATCGGCTGTCTGGGATCTCTGGAAACGGGGATGGCGGGTGAAGAAGATGGCATCGGGGCTGAAGGGGTATTGTCCATGCACCAGATGCTCACAGATCCTGAAGAAGCGGCACGTTTTGTGGAAGATACGGGCGTTGATGCATTGGCGATAGCCGTGGGAACAAGTCACGGGGCGTACAAATTCAGCCGACCGCCAACAGGCGACATCCTGGCTATCAGCCAGATAAAAGAGATTCATCGTCGTATTCCGAATACTCACCTTGTCATGCACGGCTCATCATCCGTTCCCCAGGAATGGCTTGCCGTGATTAATCAATACGGTGGAAAGATTCCGGAGACCTACGGAGTGCCAGTAGAAGAGATTCAGGAAGGCATTCGTCACGGTGTACGCAAGGTCAATATTGATACCGATCTGCGCCTTGCCTCAACAGGGGCGGTGCGCAAATTTCTTGCCGAAAACCCCTCGGAGTTTGACCCCCGTAAATTCCTCGCGCCGACCATCAAGGCCATGAAGTCCGTTGTGATACAGCGACTCGAAGCATTCGGGACGGCCGGACAAATCTCCCGAATTGGCAAAGTCTATAGCCTGGAAGAGATGTCTACGCGCTATTGAGGAGCGACATGTTCAGTGCGCAGGAAGCACAGACCCTGCAAGCGGCCCTTCCGGAGCTCCACTTCGGAAAGGCCGCGGTTGCCAGTGAGCCTCTCATTCGGTATCTCCACCACTACGGTCTCAGCGACCTGAGCACCGTCATTGCCCCCGCAACAGGCGTGCAGCATACCCTGGGCTTTTTCCCCAGTGGCGACTTTCGCATTGCCTGCCACTATTTCCGTCCTCCCTCACCGCAGGGAACCGTCGTGGTGGTGCATGGGTATTACGATCACGTAGGCCTGTACGCACATCTTATTCGCCATTTGCTGCAACAGCATGTCGCAGTGGTGGCGTTTGATCTGCCGGGACATGGTTTGTCGAGCGGAAAGAGTGCTGCGATCGACACGTTTTCACAGTACACAAGTGCGTTGGAATCCTGTCTTGTCAGAATGCAACAGGCATCGCTCGAACGACCATTTCACCTGATAGGTCAAAGCACCGGAGGGTCAGTGCTGATGGACTATTGTTTGCAGCATTGTGAAAGGGCGCTTTCCGAGATTGACCGGGTGGTGCTGCTCGCGCCACTGGTGAGACCGCAGGGATGGCAGAGAGGAAAACTCCTGCACAGTCTCGTGCGGTTGGTCGCCAGTGGCATACCACGGGATTTTGCAATAAACAGCCATGACGAAGCATTCTTACGCTTTGTCAAAGGCGAAGATCCGCTTCAGAGTCGGCGGCTTACCGTGGAATGGGTTGGGGCACTAAAGCAATGGCTGAAGAAAATAGAGACATGTGGCCCTTGTAAAAAACCTGTGACGCTCATTCAGGGCACGGGAGACGCCACGGTTGATTGGCGTTATAACCTGCCCTACATCCGGAGAAAGTTTCCCAATACACAGATTGCCTTGGTGGAAGGGGCCCGACATCACCTCGTCAATGAATCGACAGATTTCCGGCGCGAAATTTTTCACCGTTTGGACGAGGCGATACTTGCTTCAGATTAAAAGAGCACGCGGCATCGAATAGTGCCTTTCACCTGATTTAATTTTTCCAGCGCCAATTTGCTGTACTCCACGTCAATATCTGTCACGACGTAGCCGATTTCATCATTGGTTTGCAGATACTGCGATCGGATATTGATGCCAGTGCTGGAAAAAATGCTGTTAATTTCGGATAGAACGCCCGGAATATTGCGGTGAATATGCAATAGACGGTGTTTTCCCGGGTGAGCAGGCAAGGCAACTTCCGGGAAATTTACGGCGGTAAATGATGAGCCATTGTCGCTGTACCGGATCAACTTTTCGCTGACTTCCAGCCCGATATTTTCCTGCGCTTCCATGGTGCTACCCCCAACATGTGGAGTCAGGATGCAATTGTCGAATTTGCGCAGAGGCGACACAAACTCGTCCTCATTGGAGCGTGGTTCAACTGGAAAAACATCGATTGCGGCGCCTGCAAGATGCCGACTTTCGAGGGCGTTTGCGAGTGCGTCGATATCCACAACAGAACCGCGTGAAGCGTTGATCAAAATACTACCTTTTTTCATCCACGCGAGTTGTTCTGCTTTGATCATGTTGGCTGTTTGTGGTGTCTCAGGGACATGCAGGCTTACCACATCAGAGATTTCCAGAAGTTCCTTTAAACTGGAAACCTGAACAGCATTTCCGAGCGGGAGTTTGCTGACAATATCAAAAAGAAAAACCTTCATTCCCATGGCTTCCGCCAGCACGCTGAGCTGGGACCCGATGTTGCCATAACCGATCAGTCCGATTTTTTTTCCTCGCGCTTCGTAAGATCCCGTTGCCACTTTTTGCCAGACACCGCGATGCGCATTGGCATTCTTTTCCGGGATGCCGCGCAGCAATAAAATGATTTGGCCGATGACCAGTTCCGCAACGCTGCGCGTATTGGAGAAAGGCGCATTAAAAACAGGAATGCCACGCTCGAGCGCTGCAGCAAGATCAACCTGATTGGTGCCAATACAGAAGCAGCCGACCGCCTGAAGCTTCTCAGCGGCCGCGAATACCTCCTTGGTCAACTGGGTGCGTGAGCGAATGCCAACGAAATGCGCGTCCCGAATTTTTTCGATGAGTTCATTTTCCGAGAGAGACGTTTTCAAATATTCGATATTGGTATAACCAGCCTGGTGAAGTGTGGTGACGGCACTCTGATGGAGGCCTTCCAGTAACAGGAATTTGATCTTGCTCTTTTCCAGCGATGTCGGCTGCATGGGAATGTACTTTCTCGTGATTATGACGCGGGATGACAGGGCCGCTATGGTAGCATAAGCACCCGGCACTGGCGGATGAAAACTCTTTCTACTAAAGGTGAAATAAATTCACGCTCACCGCCGGAATTCCCGATTAGAATTCTCACACTTAACCATGGTTTTCATTCCTCATGAGCACACCCTCTGTTGTCCTTCGAGATGCCCTGATCGACCTTCTGGGGGCAGAAAAAATCACCTGTGATGCCGATGCGCTTTCACACTATGGAAAAGATTGGACCAAGGCCTATGACCCAAAGCCATTGGCGATTGTCTTTCCTGGAAGTACCGAACAGGTGCAGGCACTCGTGCGGTTTGCCAATGAGCATGGGTGCGCACTCGTTCCCTCTGGTGGGCGCACGGGGCTCAGTGGAGGAGCCGTGGCTTCCAATGGAGAAGTCGTGGTCTCGTTTGAGAGAATGAACAAGATTCTGGATTTTGACCCGGTGGATCGGCAGGTGGTCTGCCAACCTGGGGTTGTCACTGAGGTGCTGCAGAATTTTGCGGAAGAACGCGGACTGTTTTACCCCGTCGACTTTGCATCCGCAGGGTCGAGTCAGCTAGGGGGTAACGTGGCGACGAATGCGGGCGGAATCAAAGTCATCAAATACGGCATGACACGCGATTGGGTCGCGGGGTTGAAGGTCGTCACCGGCAAGGGAGATCTTCTGGACCTGAATAAAGGACTTATCAAGAACGCGACCGGCTATGACCTGCGCCATTTGTTCATCGGGTCAGAAGGAACGCTCGGTTTTATCGTTGAGCTCACCATGAAACTTACCACAGCACCTAAGGACCCCATGGTGATGGTGCTTGCCGTGGATGCCATGGAATCCGCCATGCATGTTTTGAAGGAATTTCAGGCGAAATTGCCCTTGACTGCGTTTGAGTTTTTCTCCGAAAAGGCCTTGGTGCACGTGATTGCTGAAAAGGGTTTGCAAAGGCCGTGCGAAACGATTGGAGAGTTCTACGCGCTCATCGAGTTTGAGAATGCCGCTGATGCGACGCTTGACGAGGCAATGAATGTATTTGAAGTCTGTGTGGAAAATGGGTGGGCTTTGGATGGCACGATTAGCCAATCCACGACGCAAGCTCGCGAGCTTTGGCGCTTGCGCGAAGATATCTCCGAAACGATTTCCCAATTTACCCCTTATAAAAATGACATTTCTGTCAAAGTCTCCAAGGTGCCAGCGTTCCTGCGAGACGTCGATGCGATTGTGACCAGTCGATACCCTGACTTTGAAATCATATGGTTTGGTCATATCGGGGATGGAAACGTTCACTTGAATATTCTCAAGCCTGCGACTCTGGAGAAGGCAGTCTTCTTTGCGCAATGCGCCGAAGTCAGCGTCGAGATTTTCGAGTGCGTTCAGCGTTATGGCGGCAGCGTTTCGGCAGAACATGGCGTAGGTCTATTGAAAAAGCCTTTTCTGCACTACAGTCGAAGTGTGGCGGAAATAGCCTATCTAAAAGCCATGAAACAACTCTTTGATCCGAAGGGAATAATGAATCCGGGCAAGATCTTCGATTAGCATGCAATCGGAAGGGGAAGCAAAACTGGCAAAAAAAAGCAAGTTTCCTGTGATTATGTGAGAAAACTATATTCCATCCGTTCTTATATAGGGTTACACTTCGGCGGAATCCCTATGGATTCAAGGGTTGGCAGTAATGTTAGCCATGTATTTAATTTTTAAGAACAAGAGAGAAATATGTCAGAGCAAGTAGAAGGTACTGTTAAGTGGTTCAATGACGAGAAAGGCTTCGGTTTCATTGAGCAAGAAGGTGGGAAGGACGTATTCGTTCACTTTAGCGCAATTAACGGTTCCGGAAGAAAAACTCTTCACGAAGGCCAAAAAGTTACGATGGATGTAACTCAAGGTCAAAAAGGCCCGCAAGCAGAGAACGTAACTCCTCTGTAATGAGAACGCAGAACGTGCAAACGTTCTGCGTTTTTACTTTTACAGAATGGGTTGGGGATTTGTCCTCAACTGTAGGATTGTTTGACCGTCAAGCGATGCCCGTAAGTTGTTATCAGGCTTTGAAGTTTCTGATGCCCTCTTTCGTGCCCAAGATTAAGATGTCCGCAGGTCGCGCCGCAAACAGCCCATTGGTTACCACCCCTGTTATCTGATTGAGTTGCGTCTCAAGCGCAACGGGATCTTGAATTTCCAGATGATGGATGTCCAGGATGTGGTTACCATTGTCTGTCACAAAACCTTCTCGATACACCGGGTCCCCTCCCAGCTTTACGATTTCCCGAGCAACGTGACTTCTCGCCATCGGAATGACCTCGACGGGCAATGGAAATTTTCCAAGCATCCCTACGTATTTACTTTCATCGGCAATGCAGACGAACTCCCGTGCTACTGCGGCAATGATTTTTTCCCGGGTCAAGGCTCCCCCGCCGCCTTTAATGAGGTGTAAATGTGGATTCGCTTCATCTGCTCCATCGACATACACGGAGACCTCGTCCACGCTGTTGAGATCGAACACCTCCAGGCCAAGCGCCAAGAGACGCCGTTTTGTTTCCTCCGAACTGGCAACGGTGGCATGAATCTGATCTTTGAATGCGGCAAGACACTCGATAAACGCATTGGCTGTTGAGCCAGTTCCTACGCCGAGGACCATCTTTTCATGCCATTGCGCACGCACATAGTCGGCGGCAGCGGCGGCCACTGCTTTTTTCAATTCATTCTGATCCATGGTAATTTTCCGGCGAGTTAATCGAAAGGTGTGGATTATATCGGACTTGCCGGTCCGCGCGTGCAGGTTTCGTTCGTCATCGATGAAGGCGCTTCGAGAAATATGAATAAGTATGTCAAAGAAATTCTCGCTGCCAAGGTTTACGACGTGGCGATCGAATCACCAGTTGAGCACGCTCTTTTATTGTCTCGGCGATTGGAGAATACAGTCCTGCTCAAACGAGAGGATCTCCAGCCCGTTCACAGCTTCAAACTGCGTGGTGCCTATAACAAAATGGCAGGGTTGTCGCAGGAGGAGGCCAGAAAGGGCGTCATTGCTGCCTCGGCGGGAAATCACGCCCAGGGAGTGGCCATGGCGGGCAAGCGTCTGGGAATTCACACGATCATCGTCATGCCAGTGACCACACCGCTCATCAAGGTCAACGCGGTCAAGGCCTTGGGAGGAAAGGTGATTTTGCATGGCGATACCTATGATGAAGCCTCTGCACATGCTCGCGCACTGGTGCATCGAAAAGGCTATACCTTTGTTCACGCGTTTGATGATCCGGCTGTCATTGCAGGTCAAGGCACGGTCGGTCTGGAAATCGTTCGGCAATGCAGCGGCCCGCTTGATGCTGTTTTCGTGCCGGTCGGAGGGGGAGGTCTGATGGCAGGAATTGCCTCCTATCTCAAGTTTATCCGTCCTGACGTCAGGTTGATTGCCGTAGAGGCTGAAGATTCCGCCTGCCTCTTGGCCGCTTTGAAGGCAAAGAAACGTGTCGTGCTGCCCCAGGTAGGGTTGTTCGCAGATGGCGTGGCGGTAGCTCAGATTGGCAATGAGCCCTTTAAGGTGCTCAAGCATCTGGTTGACGATGTGGTGACAGTAACGACCGACGAAATCTGTGCTGCCGTGAAAGACGTTTTTGAAGACACACGAGCGATGTCAGAACCCGCGGGGGCCCTAGCTGTTGCGGGACTTAAGAAATATGTAAGGGAGCATGCACTTACCGGAAAGGTGCTTATTTCAGTAGTTACTGGAGCAAATGTTAATTTCGACAGACTTCGGCATATCTCGGAGCGAACTGAACTTGGGGAGAACCGCGAAGCGATTCTGGCAGTGACCATTGATGAAAAACCTGGCAGCTTCAGCCGTTTTTCAAACGCCTTGGGGAAACGAAACATTACCGAATTCAACTACCGGTATGGCGACCCGTCGCAGGCCAAGATTTTTGTAGGCGTTCGACTCCCGGATGAAGAAAAAGGGCGGGAAACCTTACTGGAGGCATTGCGACGACACCGAATTGATGTCGTCGATATGACAGACAACGAAGCCGCCAAACTTCATATCCGGTACATGGTGGGGGGGCGCAATCAGGCTATCGCCAATGAGCGGGTGTACAGGTTCGAGTTTCCAGAAAGACCCGGGGCGCTCAGCAAATTTCTGACCTTGTTAGGCGGGCGGTGGAATATCTCCATGTTTCATTACCGAAATCACGGCGCCGCTTATGGGAGAGTCTTGTGCGGGATGCAAGTTCCTGAAGAAGAGCGTGATGACTTCGAAGCGTTTATTGATCAGCTGGGTTATCGCAGCTGGGATGAAACAGAGAATGAAGCCTACCGAAGTTTTCTCGTCGCGACGTAACCCCATCAAAAGAGGCGATTTTTGTCGTCATAGTGGTCCGGGATTCGGTTACTTGCGGCATGCATGCCGATGACAATCATGGTGAGCCCTGTTTTGATGCGGGACCACCGGGAGCGCTGGGGTTGACGGGTTTCCTCGAGACAGGCCTGCAGTGTTACGCGTTGTTGCTTGTTCAGTTCAATGCCTTTGCACATTGCCTTTTACCTCTGAATAACATGGCTTCAAGCGCGGTTGCAGCGCGTGGTAGAATCGCCGCCCGAACGATATTACACCCCTTTCTAGCAGAGATTAGTCCATGAGTAAATTTACGAATGTCACCGTCGTGAAAGCGGCAAATCTGTATTTTGACGGCAAAGTGACAAGCAGGACGGTGGAGTTTGACTCCGGCGAAAAAAAGACTTTGGGTATTATGTTGCCTGGGGATTACCGATTTTCGACGGGGAAAAAAGAAATCATGGAGATTCTTTCGGGAGAGGTTCAAGTCAAATTGCCCGGCGCTGACTCGTGGGTGAACATCTCCGGGGGACAGAGTTTTGAAGTGGGAGTCAATGCGGCTTTCGATATCAAGGTGCTCAGTGTCACCGACTACTGTTGTTCTTATCTGGACTAAGGTGTTTTGCGCGGCAGATTAAGCCTCCACTGCGCTGGAGGTTTCATCTGCCGATGACGTTCCAGCACTCTCCCCAGTGCAAAGTGTGCCGATCCCTTGCCCCATCCGCACCGCGCACCCTGCTTCCAGTTCAGTGTCCCACGCCGCCATCCCCGGCCCGAAGAGCACGATCACGGTGGAACCCAATTTGAAACGCCCCATCTCCTCACCCTTGCCAATTTGAATAGCAGGCACGTGGTCACTGTAGTTCACATCGATTCGGGCGGTTTTGCCCGGACACACCTGCCCCGCCCAGACTGACTCCACGCTCGCCACAATCATTGCTCCAACGAGGATGAGCGCCATGGGACCGGTATCGGTGTCGAAGACGCAGACCACGCGTTCATTGCGGGCGAACAGCCCATCAACCCCATTCGCCGTCGCCTGATTGACAGAGAAGAGCTTGCCCGGGACATGAATCATGCGGGTCAGGGTTCCGGCCAGTGGCATATGCACGCGATGGTAATCCTTGGGAGACAAATACACGGTGCAGAATTTTCCTTCCTGAAATTGATCTGCCAGTGGCTCGTCGCCCCCGAGCAATGCTCGCAGGCTGAATTCCCGCCCCTTGGCCTGGAGGAGCCGGTCAGCACAGATGTCTCCCAGTTGGCTGATTGCGCCATCAGCCGGACAGGCAATGCTTCCCGGCGTATCAACAATCGGTCTAGCCCCCGGTTTCAGGGCGCGGGTGAAAAAGTCGTTAAACGTTGTAAACTGGGAGAGCTCAGAACAGGCAGCGTCGTTCATGTCGACCTGATAACGCTTCGCGAACCAACGGATGAAGCGTGATTTGATCGGATACCACCGGCAGTTCCCCAACAATCCAACGATTCGCGATAAGAGGTGTTGCGGCAGGAGGTATTGCAGGGCAACAAAAAACGAGTCGTTCATATGATCCGGATCAAATCTGTATTTCGTAAAGGGTGTCCAGCTTAATCAAGGGTAGGAAGTGACACAAGCTATCAGGCAGAATGAAACTAATTTCTCCAAGGCGCTAATGATTTCTCTCGTTTGACCGATCTATACAGAAGTAGCACCAAACCAGAGGCGGGTGATGGTCTCCTGCATTTCCCTTTTTCGCTACGATACTGAGAAAAGGGGCGCTTCCGCGTCGGTTGAACCGACATAAAGGATACTGAATCATGCTGTTTTTTGTAGGCGTACTAGTCGTGATTGCCAGTGTGGCCGGTGGCTACATGATGCACGGCGGTATCCTGATTCTCCTGTGGCAACCCACCGAAATTCTGATCATCGTGGGGGCAGCCTTCGGCGCCTTCCTGATAGCCAACAGCCTTCATCTGGTCAAGGACACAGGCAAGCAGTTACCCCGAGCGATTCTGGGTTCCAACAAAAACTCCGCGCTGTATCTCGATCTTCTCGGCCTCCTTTATGACATCTTTAACAAGGCCCGTCGCGAAGGCATGATGGCGGTAGAGGGTGATATCGAATCCCCGGCAGATAGCGGGATTTTCACCCGCTACCCCAAGCTGCTGAAAGACAAGCGCATGGTGGAGTTTATCGCGGACAACCTGCCTATTCTGACTACCAGCAATCTCGCACCTCATGAAATCGAAGCCATGATGGATGCAGAAATTGAAACCCAGATGCACGAATTGTCAGAGCCCTCGCACGCCATTCATCGCATTGCTGACGGGCTTCCTGGTTTCGGGATTGTGGCAGCGGTATTGGGGATTGTGATCACCATGCAGAAGCTAGGTGGACCACCCGAAGAACTGGGGCAGAGTGTGGCCGCCGCGCTGGTGGGAACTTTCCTCGGGATTTTCCTGGCCTATGGGTTCATTGGGCCCATGAGTACCCGTCTGCAGTCAGTGGCAGAAGAAGACATTAAAATGTTTGAGTGTGTAAAGGCGGCGATTGTGGCGACGTCCAATGGCCTGCCTCCACAGATGGCTGTGGAGTTTGCCCGTAAGACGTTGTTCTCCGCCGATCGACCCAGTTTTTCAGAACTCGAGACGCATGTTCGCAGCCGTTAGCGCTGAAGTAACGCCTCCCTTAACCCGATTGTCCTGAGCGTCACCGTGGAAAAGACCGAACAGAATATCGTCATCAAACGCGTGAAAAAGGTCGAGGGCGGCGCGCACGGGGGTGCGTGGAAGATCGCGTTCGCGGACTTTGCCTTAGCGCTAATGGCCTTCTTTCTGGTGTTATGGCTGATCGAATCCACGACCAACCTTGAAAAAATGGCGATTGCCGGATACTTCTCGGACCCTACCAACCTTGGTGCCGTCGGTGACGGCGGGACGCCCTATGTGCTGGACCTCCAAGGGCGACCACTGAACGTGACAAACCAGGGGCTCAACCTGTCTCTCGTGCGTCAGGACGAAGAACCCTTGGTGGATTCCCAGCAGGAAATGGAAAACCCGGAATTCGTGGAACTGGCGCGTCTGCGTCAAATGGAAGCCATGGATCAGCTGCAAGGTCAGATCGTGGCCGAGATCAACCTCAACCAGCAATTCGAATGGTTTCGCGATAGCGTTTCCTTCGAGGTGACGGATGAAGGCTTGATGGTGCAGATCATCGATCGAGAGGGCCGACCCCTGTTCGACAGCGGACAGTCACGCCTGCGGCCCTACGCGATGGAGATCCTGTGGGCTATGGGGCGAATTTTTGGCAATGTCCCGAACAAGGTCAGTGTCTTTGGACATACAGATGGTGCCCGCTTTACCAGTGAGGATGCCTACAGCAACTGGGAATTGTCGGCAGATCGTGCCAATGCTGCCAGACGGGCTCTGGTGGATGGAGGGCTGCATCCGGATCAGATTGCCCAGATTATCGGCATGGCCGATTCCGTGCCACTGGATACCGCAGATGCAATGAGCCCCATGAATCGCCGGATTGTGATCATGGTGCTGAACGCCGTTGCCCAGTCGCGGGTAGATGCCCAGTCGGCTTCCGGACTGGCCGCTCCCACGCCCGGGCCTGAAATTCTGCCCTCAACGCCCACCGTCGAAATTTTCTAAGCCCGTCTCAGGGCGTCAGCGTGCTCAGCAAAAAGAAATAGCTGGCCAGCCGCTGCGGGCTGATTTCTCCGTTTTCTACTGCCTGTTTCAGGGCACATCCCGGTTCCTGCTGGTGTTGGCAATCGCGGAACCGGCACGCCCCTTTATAAGGGGCAAACTCGATGAACCCATCAAAGAGACTTGCCGCATCCAGGTGCCAGAGGCCAAATTCCCGTATCCCCGGGGAGTCAATCAGATCTCCGCTCCCCGGCAGGTGGTACAGACGCGCGGCGGTAGTGGTGTGGGTTCCCTTGTCTCGCGCCTGCGATAGGTCCCCCACTCCTGCGCTGTCTCCGGCCTGGACGTCTCCCCGTAGGGCATTCACGAGAGACGATTTTCCTACCCCGGATTGCCCGACAAAAACGACGGTTTCCGGGCGCAAAATATCCCGCAGGGCTGCAATCCCCTCTCCTGTATGGCTCGACACCCGTAAGACCGGATAGGGGATGCGGGCATACGTCGCCAACAGGGTTTCCAGTTCCGCGTCCCGCGTTGGGTCCAGCAAGTCTGCTTTATTAAGAATCAGCATCGCGCGCAGACCGAGCGTTTGGGTCATGACCAGTGTGCGGTCGATCAGATTGGCAAACGCCTGCGGAACGGGCGCAATGGTGATGGCAACCAGTGTGACATTAGCGGCGATGGGGCGCAGGGCCGCCTGTTGGTTGGGACGCGACATCAACGAGCGGCGCTCTTGCAGGGCAATCACCACGCCTGTGCCTTCGCCATCGGCTTGCCAGACGACCCTGTCCCCTGTCGAGAGAGGGGGAAGATTGGCCCGTTGAAAGCACCGGAAAATCTTGCCCTGACTCTCAGATGACGTGCATTCCACTTCCAGCTGTTGGCCGTAATGACAGATGACCACCCCGGTCAACGTGGAGCCTTCTCCCTCCTCCAGCGAATCGGGTGCTTGCGCAGGAAGACCTCCGTCGGTGCCCAGTCTGGCCTGACGACGGTCAATGCGGCCGCGCTGTTGCTGCGTCAGTTTGCGCTTGCTCATGCGTGTGATGGTTTCCAATGGCGGGAAGCTCTGTGGCTCCGAGGCGGGCAGTGTACCGCAATTAGCCTTTTGGCTGGCACTGGCTCCGCCGGGGTGCTCTGTTACAATTGGCCCTCACAAACGCCTGCGCGTGAAAAATTGCACAGGACCCGTTGCCGGAAAGACAGGACCCGAAGATGACCCCACTGAACAAGAAAAACACGCTGATCTGGATCGATCTGGAAATGACCGGACTGGTGCCCGAAACGGATCGCATCATTGAAATCGCCACACTGGTGACGGACAGTGATCTGAATATCCTTGCAGAGGGTCCGGTGCTGGCAGTGAAACAATCCGAAGAGGCCCTCGCCGCAATGGACGAATGGAACCAGCGGACTCACGGGCAATCCGGACTGATTGCGCGCGTGCGGCAGAGTTTAGTGGATGATAAGGCCGCAGAGGCGGAGACCCTGGCATTTCTGAAGGAGTACTGCGACAAGGGCGCCTCTCCCATGTGTGGCAACAGCATCTGTCAGGACAGGCGGTTTCTCGCACGGTACATGCCGACGTTGGAAGATTACTTCCATTACCGCAATCTGGATGTCAGCACCCTTAAGGAATTGGCCCGTCGCTGGGCGCCGGAGGTCCTTGCCACACTGAACAAGCGTGCCACACACCAGGCGATGGACGACATCAAGGACTCCATCGCCGAGCTTTCCCATTACCGCGCGCATTTTATCCGTCACGCGGGGGCGTGAACCCTAAGGGGTGCGGTGTCTCTCGAGTGCCCACTCGACGTGCTCGCGCACCAGCGCGGACGGATGTGATCGCCGCGCCTGCAAAGCGGCGACGATTGTCTCGCTGCGCGGCGCATTGCCTAAGCCCACCGCAAGATTGCGCAACCAGCATTCATAGCCGATACGCCGAATAGCGGATCCTTCTGTATACCGCAGAAACTCTTCCTCGCTCCACTCAAAGCACTCCACCAGGGAAATGGCATCAAGGCGGTGACGGGGAGAAAAATCCTGTTCCGTGCTCGGGTGAGTGAATTTATTCCAGGGGCAGACGAGTTGACAGTCATCGCAACCAAATACCCGGTTGCCCATCAGGGGACGCAACTCGACGGGGATGGCCGACCGCAGTTCAATGGTCAGGTAGGAGATACAGCGGCGAGCATCCAGCACATTGGGTCCGACAAAGGCCTGTGTCGGGCATACGTCCAGGCATGCGCTACAACTCCCGCAATGGGATCCGCCCGGTGTGTCCACCGGCAAAGGAAGATCAGTGAACAACTCCCCCAGAAAAAACCATGAGCCCGCTTTTTCGTTGATCAGCATGGTGTTCTTGCCAATCCACCCCATTCCCGATTTTTCAGCAAGCGCCCGTTCCAGGACAGGCGCACTGTCGACAAATGCGCGGTAGCCAAAGGGGCCCGTCGTCTCGCTTATGCGGTCCGCCAGTTTTTGCAGGCGTTTGCGAATAAGTTTGTGGTAATCGCGGCCTCGAGCGTATCGGGAGACATAGGCATTTTCGGGAGGATTGAGATCCTGCAAGGAGTTGTGGCGGGTCTGTGCATAATCCATGCGAACACAGATGACGCGCAGCGTGTCGGGAACCAGGGTTTGAGGGTGCACGCGCAGATCCGCATGCTGCTCCATGTAGTGCATTTCCCCGTGGAAATGATTGCGCAGCCACGAGTCCAGAAGCGGCTTGTAGTGCTGGAGGTCGATATCAGCGATGGTGGTCCCGGCAAAACCGAGCTCGCTGGCCCACGCCTTGATTTGAATGGCGAGGTCACGGAGTGTGCTGGCGTTTATTTCCATCGATCACAGTGCTCGCAGAACTTCTGCTGCCGCCTGCAGTGTGGCGTCGTCTTTGCAAAAGCAGAAACGAATGAGTGTGCTCTCTGGCGCCTTCTTGAAAAAGGGAGACAACGGAATGGCCGCAACCCCTTTTTCCTGCGTCAGCATATTAACGAAAGCGACATCGGGTAATGTGCTGATCTCGCGATAATCCACCAGCTGAAAATAAGTCCCTCGCGAGGGCGTGTAGTGAAATCGGGAACCCTGCAGCAGCGTGCAGAACTGGTCTCGTTTTTGCTGATAAAAGACCGGCAATTCCGTTGCGTGCTCGGGGCACTCTTGCATGAACTGCGCGATGGCGTACTGAATAAAACTGGGCGATGTGAACGTCACGAACTGGTGGATCTTGCGAAACTCTGTCGTCATTGCGGGCGGCGCAACACAGTAGGCCAGTTTCCATCCCGTGGCGTGATACGTCTTGCCAAAGGAGAAGACGGCAAAGCTGCGCTGACGCAGCTCCTCATGCCGCAAGACGCTTTCGTGGATGCCGCCGTCAAACACCATGTGTTCATAGACTTCATCGGAGAGCACATAGACCTCGCGATTGCGCGTGATTGCGGCAAGCATATCGAGGTCCGCACGGCTCAGGGTCGCGCCACTTGGATTGTGGGGCGAATTGATAATGATGAGCCGGGTGCGCTCGCTCATCACATCCGATACACGTTCCCAGTCAACGCTGAACTCTGGCAGGCAGAGAGGGATATGGATGGCAATACCGCCCGCGAGCGCAATGGCAGGATCGTAGGAGTCATAGGCCGGATCAAACACGATCACCTCATCCCCCGGCCCGACGCTTGCGTGAATGGCATCAAACAAGGCTTCTGTGGCGCCGGAGGTCACGGTGACTTCCTGATCCATGTCCACGCGCGCGCCGTACAAGTTGTGCACCTTGATGGCAATCTGTTCGCGCAAGCCCGGAATTCCCATCATGGGCGGGTACTGATTCTTGCGGTCATTCAGATAATGGGCCACCAGTTCACGCAAACGCAGCGGGCAATCGAAATCGGGGAAGCCTTGCGAAAGGTTGATGGCACCATACTCCTGTGCCATTCTCGACATCACGGTGAAAATGGTGGTGCCAGTAGAGGGAAGTTTGCTGCGCACGCTGGGCCTCTTTACGGGATGACAGGCGACGAACGGGAATTGCCGGCCAGTGTACCCGAATGAAGAAGCAACTCAACTGCAGGACAATCGCAGAACTGTGACGCGTCACGCCGATGTAACGTCGGGATGTGAGAGCAGTCTGATACCTACTCTTAGTACACAATCCACTTAACATCTGCCGTGACTACTATGAAAAAAATTATCCCCAAATCCGTTCCGACGCCTGCGCCCGCTCCCAGCACCGCCGTCATCAGCACGGAGCGTCTGGCGCCCAAGCCCACCTCGTCATTACGCCTTTTGACATTGACGGCGGGACGTGACGCGATC
>CAZICZ010000013.1:0-17618 GCA_964538025.1 uncultured Klebsiella sp.
CCAATCGTCCCTACGTTAACGTGCGTCTTGTTTCTTTCAAACTTGCTCTTCGCCATTTTGATCGCCTCTAATAATAATTCAGCCACCCTGCGAGCATTCGGCCACTGCAGTGATGACTATTACACACACTTCCGAACCTTGGTCTTCCTACAAACGCTTTACTCACACAAGGCGAGAAAGTCGCAAATCTGGTGCTCACATCCGGATTTGAACCGGAGACCTCTTCATTACCAATGAAGTGCTCTACCTCTGAGCTATGCGAGCCAGACACTAGTAATAAACAGTCCGAGCCAATCTCACGCCTGAATCAAGAGTCCAGACTTCACCCTGTCAGCCATATGCCCGACAGATACTTCTCTCAAGATCTGTTTTTAAATTCGAATAGCCGAATTCCGTGGCTTACTTGCACATACCGTGCAACTGAATAGAACGCCATTCAAACTGGAGCGGGTAGCGGGAATCGAACCCGCGTAACCAGCTTGGAAGGCTGGTGTTCTACCTCTGAACTATACCCGCCGCTAACTAGAAACCTAATAAAATCATATCTCTAGATGGTGGAGGGGGGTGGATTCGAACCACCGAAGCTCGCGCGTCAGATTTACAGTCTGATCCCTTTAGCCACTCGGGAACCCCTCCTGCAAGAGCCCCAAAACCTCTTCAAGGAACCTGGGTGTCTTATTCAGAGGCGGCATTTTATGGGAATTGCTATGGCAGTGCAATCGTTTCACAAGCTTTTTCTCCCGCGTCAATATAGGATCTTGAGAGCTTCATCTGCGCCCAATGCCCCATAAATTCAGCCTCTGAAAGAACATTTTCAGCATAGAGCCACACTTCATTTGCGTGCTTTTCTTCGGTTCTGACCACGACGTTATAGCCAAGCCGCTCCAGCTGCTCCTGGACGTTCAACGCATTGCGTTGTTCGCTGAATAACCCAAGTGCAATTCCATTGGCCAGCTCACCGCGAGGAATCAAAAAGGTGTCGATTGCAAGATTATTTGTCTGAAAGGCGCTTCGAAGGGCATCCATAGTGGCAGAAGCAAGTTCACGGGACGCAAAGGGAGGGATAAATACGCGATAATCCGGAGCAGCATCGACCTGGCGCGTCTCAAGTCTGAGGGACATACGCCCCTGGTTGGAGGCAATAAAAGCACTAGCGTCACTCTCATCCCTGAACGGACCAATCTCAGCACAATATAAAGCGGGCACTGCGACCTCAACTAACTCAGGCCCTCCTTCTGCATCAGACTCTTCATCGACAGGATCGGAGGTTGTGCCCACTTGCCCTATCTCTGCTGCACGCGAGGTCTCTTGCTGGAGCGCGGTGTTATAGGGAATTAAAGCCTCTTCATCGAGCTCTGACAGCAAAGCAATGGTATTCGGCAACTCTTCCCGAACGGCATTTTGTCGCACCACTGTCGCTGGAGCTGGCACAAAAAACTGCCAGGTCAAATACAGCAGATTCGTCATTAACAGCCCTAGCACTATGCCACGCATATCAGCCCTCTATCACGGTAGCGCGATCGCCAGCCCATCCATCACCAGTGCAGGCACTCGACAGGTGTCGATTCCATGCTGATATAGGTGGCGCTCAATGACCTGGCTATCCCCGCCTGTCAGAATTATGGTCCATCGCTCGCCGGTTCTGGATGCGCAGATACCCATAATCCAGTGGGTCACCATGCTGAGAATACCGTGATGGATTGCATCAAAACTGTTTACTCCCAAGGAATCCGAGTCCCAGCTTGCAATGCCTGAAAGGGTAATGGAGGTCCTTGAAAGCAGACTTTCTCGCTGCATCTGAAGCCCGGGTACGATATAGCCCCCCACGTGTTGACCGTTACCCTGAATGCAGTCAAGTGTGATCGCACTGCCTGCATCGACAACAATGCAGGCGCCGGACACCAAGTTGTATGCCGCCAGCATTGCCAACCAGCGATCAACCCCGAGGCGACCCGGCTCATCATAGGCGTTGATGACATCACCAACCTGTCTACAAGACTCAGCAAACTCGGGTTGAATTGCCCAACAGTTCTGAATGTCGTTTCGCAATGCTTGCTTGAAAGCCTGATCTCTAACGCAGGCAATCCTGACGCGCGTTGGCTTACCCACGCGCCTCTCAAGGGAATTCAACGAAAGAGCCCCCGAATCAATTCCCGAAAAAACACAACTTCCATCCTTCGACAGAAACCGCCACTTTATTCGGGAATTACCCACATCCATCTCTAGAATCATAGAATTCTTATTCGCTCACCGGCCGTAAACTGGGACTCAACTCACCACCCGCAATAACGCGACGACCTTCTGCCGTGTCCAGAAGAAGCGCTCCTGATCCGTCAACCCCAGCCGAAACGCCCGTCATTTTGTTTTTGCCACTGATGATGTCGACGCGTCTCCCCTTGTAAACATCCAGTTGCTCCCAGGCCTGTTGGAACGGAGCGAACCCCTCCTTCGCGAATTGCGTCAAACCTGCTGTGAGGCTGCTCGCCAGCGCTGCTACGATCTTATTGCGATCAGGATTCTGCTCAAAATGGCGGGAAAGATCTGTATACGATTGATTAATGCGCTCGTCCATACTGTAAGGCATTTTGACATTGACGCCGATACCAATAACCACTGAACAGGGACCGCCGGGATTACCCGCGATTTCAATCAGGATACCCGCCAGCTTTCGCCCCTCGAGTAAAATGTCATTTGGCCATTTGACACCCAAACCATTGCTGTAGGAACACGCATGCAGTGCGTCTATGACGAGCACGGCGACGGCTAAACTCAGCCCTTCAAGAGTTTCCATGCCGGCATCAAATGTCCAAAGGACTGACATGGCTATCGATGCCCCTAACGGGCTGATCCATTCTTTTCCACGACGGCCACGCCCACTTTCCTGGTACTCCGCTATCAGCAAATGGCGTCGTTCACCTTTTTGCGCAAGACGCATGACATCGGCATTGGTCGACCCGGTTGAAAAACAGACCTCCAGATGACGCTTCCAGATTCCGGAGACTGCTCCCATGCTTTCCAAAATACGGTGTTGAGACAGCGGGATAAAGACTGTCGGAAGTCGATATCCTTTGCCAGTCACGGAGTGGATTTCGATGCCCATCGCACGCAGTTGTTCGATGTATTGCTGCACTATGGTTCGTGTCACCTTCAGGCGTGTTGCAAGCGAATGACCTGAATGAAACCCGCCATCTGCGAGCAGCGCAATTAGATCCTGTTGATCCATGGGTCACTCCCACACCTTGATGACCGACATCATCCCTGCCCCGTTACTGATACAAGCATCACATTGGAAATCACCCACGCGTCTACCGGCGGGCTCTCTTGAGAGGGTAAGGCATCGGGAAATGAATCACGAAGAGATATATAAAGGAAGGAAGAAAACGAACTTAGTCTATTTCACTGATGCGCATCCACGCGATGAACATTTCGTCCCACACCTGCTCCCCCCAGCGCACCTCCTGACCAGGGTCAGGATTGAGGGGGTTTTTGGCAGAGTTATCAAACGCGCCCTCGGCCACTATAACCGTGCCCGCAGGAAGAAGCTTAGGTTCTTTGAGCCTGTAAACCATTTGCCAGTTGTGTTGGAAATTCGGAATGGACAGCAGGTCTTCTTTACGTCCATCAGGATATTCGATCGTATATTTGACACGCTTTCCGCGGTAATGCATGTGCGGTGCAATATTATAAAGATAGGAATTTTTAGTAATTGACGCCCGAGCAATCACATCAAAGTCATCATCTCCCGGCGGAATGACAAATTCGCCATCCATGACAGCTGTTCGGGACAACGGATGCGCCGGAGGCTCGTCATGAAAATACAATCCGATCCTTGTCACATCTTCAACGGCTTTTCCCACCGTGGTGTAGTGAAACTGCACCATGAAGCGCATGTCCTTTTCGAGCAGTATGCCGGTGTTCTCATCAAAACTGACATATTCCCGACCTGGCGCATAGCCACCGAAATTGGTGCGACTTCCCCCTCCACTGGCATTCTGTTTCTGTTGTTTTGCATCCTGCGTGTAGGCGACAACATGATGCAAAACGGACGTATCCCCGATGTCGAATTCATATGCCCTCACCCATCGGTCCCGATCCAGGCCGATTTCAACGGGGACAAATTTATAGTCAAGAACGCCGGACGCTGGAATTTCCTGCTTTGGAAATTCAACAATCAGATCAGGCTCCCCCAAGGCCCACGAGGATTTGGAGGGGACCAACTGCGTCAGTGGGTCCTGCTCGCCATCCAACCTCGCTCCGTGGTCTATCCAGGAGATGAGTGTCTGTTTTTCCTCATCCGTGATCATGTGTATATCGACAAACTTATCAACAAATTCGTCATCAATTTGGCCCGGCGGCATTCTCAACGTCAGCAGAGTTTCTCTCATCATCGCTGACCAACCGCTTACCATCTGGTGACTCGTCATCGCCCAAGGTGCAACACCGCCCTCTTCGTGGCAACTGACACAACGACGCTCCAGCACCGGGACAACGTCATTCACATAGGAAACCTGCGACCCTTCCGCCAGTAAAGGATCGTATGCAATTCTTTTTCCTCCATTCCAGGGAACATCTTCAACGGCTGGGCCCTTTAGCGTTATGGACGATAAGACTTCGTCCAAATAGTTGCGGACGATAGTGTCATGCTGACCCAGCGCAGCGGCTGCCGCCCTGCTGTCCAATGCCCCGCGATAAATCAGCTCCATCCTTTGGGGCGAGACCACCAAAACTTCACCAGTATTCTGAATTTGCAGGGAATAAGAGACGATCTGAGCACGATCCATCAGCACGGGAACGGAGTTTTTATGATCTTTAAAGTAATGCGCGACAGCCTCCCGGGTATCGCCAGAGATGGCATCCAACATCAGGAATGCAATTTTTCGACCTTCGTATTTGTCTCGAAGAATATTGAGCTTCTCGACTGCAGCTGACGAAAAGTCGCAGTCAAGTCCATAGGCGTAAATCACCACCGCCTGGTAGTCGCTATAACGGGATAGCTGGTGGTAGGCTCCTTCGTGATCAATCAGCGAAAAATCTGCCACTTCGCGGGCGAGCGCATTGCTTGCAGACACTGCAATAACGACTGCCGCCAAAAATTGCCAAAAATGCTTCATATTGCAGACTTAGAGCCCGAAAGCCATAACGATCCCAAGATTATAGAGCAGGCGATCGACCTGACCAGTTCATCCCGTTGAAAACATTGTAATTCTTTGTAACGCATCGTATTTATTCATCGAGCATATAATGCGTTTCATCGCCGAAAGAAAAAAGGCGCGTCCCGAAGGAAGCGCCTTTTTCTGCTCAAACCGATTGGTTTCTACTAGCAGTCCCGCAACTTACTTGCCGGTTTCGTAGTATGTCCAATACCCGATAAACATCTCTTCCCAGCTCTGCAGACCAAACGTTACCTGCTCGTCAGGATCCGGGTTTGCAGTGTTCAGCTCAGAGTTATCGAATGCGCCGGTCACGTGAACCTTTGTGCCGGCCGGCAACAATTTGGCCTCACTCAGCTGGTACGTTGGCTGCCACGCATAGCTGTAGTTGGGCACACTCAGCAGATCTTCCATGGAGCCATCGGGGTATTCCACAGAGAACTTCATATCCTTACCGCGGAAGT
This sequence comes from uncultured Klebsiella sp., assembly GCA_964538025.1. GTDB lineage: Bacteria > Pseudomonadota > Gammaproteobacteria > Pseudomonadales > Pseudohongiellaceae > UBA5078. The sequence continues at coordinate 5,615 of CAZICZ010000013.1, forward strand.
GCATGTGGGCGCGCAGACCATTGACAACCACTTCATTGTTGAAAACGTAGCTGGCATGCACTTCGTGATTAGTAGCATGAGGCGGTATCACGAAGTTGGTGGAGACAGAACGTGTGAAGTTCTCATGGGCAGGCGCTTCATCATAGAAGTACATCCCCAAGGTCGTTTCATCAGTCGTGGCACGGCCATTCGTTGTAAAGTGGAACTGCATGGACAGTTTATGCCCAGCAGGGATCAATACGCCTGTATCTTCCGGGAAGACCATTGCCTCAACTTTACCTGGTGCGTAACCTTCCAGGAATCGACGCGCAACGGAGCGTTGATCAGACTCACCACCGTCGAAATTTTCGGCAGGTGCAGTCACGTACGTGAGGAGATGGTGAAGAACTGTTTCGTCGCCGGGGATGAACTGTACAGCACGCACCCACTTGTCTTCGGTGAAGGGCAGGTCAACGTCAACGTTGATGTAGTCCATCACGCCCGTCGCAGGAATTTCCTGCACAGGGGTCTTGACCACATAGTCGGGCTCACCGAGCTGCCACGACTTCACATCTGCATATTGCAGGTTGCTGAGCGGGTCTACCGAGAAAACCCCTTTGGGTGCACCGGCATCAATCCAGCGGACAAGAGTCTGCAGATCTTCATTATTAATGTACGCGGCATTTTCGAAGTGACCGATATTAGGGTCAACTTGCATTGGAGGCATGCGCTTGGTCATCAGGACTTCACGAATCATGGGCGACCATCCCTGCAACATCAGATGGCTGTTCATCGCAAACGGGCCAATACCTCCTTCACGGTGACACTCTGCGCAATTTTGCACGATGATCGGCGCTACTTCCGTTGCGTAGTCTGGAACTGCAGAAGCAAGAGCGCTTGAGTTGGGGACGGAAAGATCGCAACCTGCAACGTCCATGACCATTGTGTCCTGAACAGTACCGGCCTGCTCACTGGTCAATGTCTCTGCAACGTGACCGTCAACAGGGCCGCGGTAAAGTACGGTCAAACGCTCAGGATCGAGCACCAATACTTCACCAGCTTTGGAAATCTTCAACGTCTCGGCAACAAGTTGTGAACCATCCATGAGGATAGGCAGGTCAATGTTGGCGGCCTTGGCAGTTTCTCGCACAGATGCAAGGTCGTCCTGGGCTGAGTTCATAAGCAGGAAAGCGACATTTTCGCCTTCCCACTGTGAGCGAAGCTCATTGAACTTGACCAGCGCTGCACTGCTCGCGGCACAGCTGTTTGACTGCGAAAGCACAACGACCGCATCTTTGTTACGGTACTTGCTGAATTGATGAAAATCACCATTCTGGTCAAGGAGAGCAAAGTCTCCTGCGCGCTCTGGCGCCGCAAATGCATTCGCACTCAGGGCCCCTGCCAAAGCTAACGTGGAAAGAATTCTAATGGACTTCATAGTCGGACACTCCAGTGAAAAAGGAACGGACGCAAGTCTAATTGAGGTGCAAGGGGAAATCTCAAGAAAACGCGACGCGGAGTGTAACTTTTTGAAACGTATGAGAGCAATCACTGATTTCGAGCGATCGATAGATCGCTCCTGCAAACGGCCCAAATGATTCGTGCTGTATGCTATCGGGAAATCCAGAAAATCACGGAATAGCGAATAACATTCGCGAGGAATAGAGCCATGCGAAAAAATGTCCAAGCCGGCAGTTACCTGTCGCTCCTCTTGATGGGGAGCATGTTCACCGAGATGGCCAACGCTCAGTTGGACAATCCCAATGTAATTCCTAACCCTTATTCGGTCGTCCCCAATGTGTGGGCCCCCCTACCCGATGACAGGGTATGGGGGGCTACCAGTACGGTGTACTACGCCGGGAATGGCCACCTCTGGGCAGCAGAGCGTTGCGGCGGGAATGGCAACTGCCTTGATACTCCCGAGATTGATCCAGTTTTTTTGATTGATCCTCAAGGGCGAATCATAAAGAGCTTTGGCGCGGGTTTGATTGTCTGGCCGCATGGAATTCATGTAGATCACGAAGGCAACGTCTGGATAGCGGATGCCAGAGGAGATGAGACGCGCATGAAAGGCCATCAGGTGCACAAATTCAGCCCTGACGGCGAACTCCTGATGAGTCTAGGTCTTGCTGGCATCGCTGGAAAAGGGAACAACATTTTTGATCAACCAAATGATGTTTTTGTCGCCCCCAATGGAGACATCTTCGTCGCCGACGGCCATTCCTCCGAGGGTAACAACCGTATCGTAAAATTTAACAGTAACGGGGAATACCTGATGGAGTGGGGAGGCGCGGGCACCGGCCCCGGACAATTGAATGTGCCTCATGCACTCGCGATGGATTCGGCCGGAAGATTGTTTGTCGCAGACCGTGGTAACAGTAGACTGCAAATATTTGATCAGGAGGGCAATTGGCTTGCCACCTGGACGCAGTTTGGAAGGCCGAGCGGCTTGTACATCGATGCCAATGACATTCTTTACTCTGCCGATTCAGAATCCAACACCGGGCCGGGGCGAAATCCGGGATGGTACCGAGGTATTCGCATTGGCAGTGCCGTCACCGGATTCGTGACCGCCTTCATTCCGGACCCGAACACAGGTGAAGCGAACGGCACAAGCGTTGCTGAAGGAGTGACCGCAGACGAGGAGGGAAATGTATACGGTGCCGAAGTCGCCCAGAGAACGCTTCGCAAATATTTACTTCAACGATAGGAGAACAATGGCCGGCGTTATCTCACGGAAATTCCGGCCCGTTCCTTTAGGACTTAACCGATTCCTGTAGCTGAGAATCAGCGGGCGTTGCAAAGAATCGACCAAACAAGTTTTGCATTACCCAAAGCACGCCAATGGCGACCATCAACAAGATGCCCCACTGAGTCAAAGATACGTAGAAAGCGCGATTGATAACTGGCAGCGCAATTTCGTATGCCATTAGAGTCGTCCAGCGTTCTGCCATCCAGTGCCAGGCACTGTGTGCCACCAGCGCGGACATGATAATGACGCCCATTCTCTCCGCCACGAGATGTCGGAAAATCATTACAAGCAGCGGCACCACCACCAACAAAACAAGCATCTGACCAAACTCAACACCAACGTTGAAGGACAGTAATGCCGTCAACAAATGCCCGCCTGCAAATTGCATGCTTTCCGTTAATAGGAAAGAAAAGCCGAAACCATGCACCAAACCAAACCCGAAGGTTACCAACCACCTATTTTCCTGTTTAAAGCCAATGATGTTTTCAAAGGCCATGTAGACGATTGAGAGTGCAATGAGGGTCTCAATCAACGGGGGGAACCACAGTGCATTGGGGACTACTCCGAAAACTGAAGAGATGAGCGTGATGGAGTGCGCCACGGTAAATGAAGTGATTACAGGAAACAAAGCTCTCAGATTTCTGAATGGAATGACGAGACACAGCAGAAAGAGGATGTGGTCGGTCCCCTCCAGTATGTGATAGAAGCCCATGACAATGAACCGCCAGGATGCCTGGAACCAGCTAGGATCCAAGCTTACTAGCCCGGGGTTTCCAATGAAGCTGAAAGGTCTCTCTGCGCCGTCAGGAAGGACAAAACGCAACACTGTATTTGTTTCTACCCCCAGAATTGCTAACCGGGAGTCCACCGAAATACGCGATTCCTGAGATTCAATAGGGTATTGAATGAAGACATCAAGTAAACCCTGTCGCCAATAAAGGTTTACAGAGTCCTCCAGTTTGGGACTTTGAATATTCGCCAGCGCTTCTTCATATGACGTAAAGGATCGATTGGAAGGCAGTGACACACGAACATTGCGCACCTCGTAATCGACCAGCTCTCGAGACCCTTCGTAAAACTTAATGTTTCCAAGGATGTAGGCGTTGACCGCTAAGGCAAGCTCATCATCGGCCTCGGAGAAAATCAAGAATCCGGGGACACCCTGCTTCGGGAAATCAATTTCGCCCAAAGCATCCATTGGTACTCGCAGCAGGACAGAAAGTCGATTGCCTTCGGGTTTCACAAAACCTTGAACCGAGACCGCGAGTGGCACGTCATCCGCGTATGCGCCACCGGAAAGGGAAGCGGTCAATGTTAAGAAGCAAAGGCAAAGGGCTTTTACGATTCCATTTGTCCCTTTAGCAAGGAGCAAATCCCTCCAAAGGTCATTCACAAAACTTGCCTGAATCAACGTCTTACCCTCTGCACTTACCGTGCTATGAATACCTTCCAATGTCAGTGATTACGGGCTCCCAAGGGAATTGAAAGTTTTTTTAATCTGACCCGGGAAAACACCGATTGCGAGTATACTGTCTCGAAAGAAGTGAGTATACTGCCCCCCGGTCTAAAAAAAACAAAGCCTATAGTAGGGGCTTACCCCGGAGGGAAATAAGAATGACAAGACAAATCAAATATGCGGCAGGAGCCACGTTTGCACTGGGTATGATCGCACTTGGTGTAAGCCAGTCTCAATTGCAAGAGCCCGCAGAAGCAGCCAGCGATATGGTCATGGCACCAACATTCCTGGTGGATCCTTACTGGCCGAAGCCACTTCCAAATCAGTGGATTTTAGGCCGCACCATCGGTGTAGACGTTGATGCGCGTGACCACGTATTCATCGTTCACCGTGATCAGGATTCCATGTTCGGCGGCGGCACAGAAATCGGCCTCAAGCTCGGCGTGAGCGAGTGCTGCACCCCCGCACCACCCATCCTTGAATTTGATCCAGCAGGTAACCTTGTAAACGCATGGGGTGGTCCAGGTGAAGGCTTCACTTGGCCAGCGTCCAACCACGGTATCGAAGTCGCGCCAAACGGCAACGTTTGGATCGGCGGAAACGGTGGCGGTGACTCCCACGTTCTCGTGTTCACGGGCGACGGAAAGTTCGTAGCTGAATACGGTGAGCCAGGCAACGCTGCAGACAGCAACAGCACAACTCACTTCTCTCAAGTTGCAGAGCTGGAAATCGATGCCGCTGCAAACGAAGTGTTTTTGGCTGACGGTTACGGCAACAAGCGTGTTGCGGTTATCGATCTGAACACTGGCGCGTTCAAGCGTTACTGGGGTGCCTATGGCAACCGTCCTGCTGACGACCGCGTTTCCTATACTCCCGGTGAGCCACTGGCTCAGCAATTCCGCGGCCCTGTTCACTGCGCAACGCCCTCTAACGACGGCCTCTTGTACGTGTGTGACCGTGGTACTGACCGGATCCAAGTGTTCCGCAAAGACGGTACTTACGTGAAGGAAGTCCAAGTTGCTCCTGCAACATTGAACCAGGGTTCTACTTGGGATATCGACTTCTCTAAAGATCCAGAGCAAAAGTACCTCTACCTTGCGGATGGTCAAAACTTCCGTGTTTACATCCTTGATCGTCAGTCACTTGAAGTACTGACAAGCTTCGGACATGGTGGACGTGGCCCAGGCCAGTGGTATGCACCGCACAGCTTGGCAACCAACTCTCTGGGTGACATCTTCACTACAGAAACGTACGAAGGTAAGCGTGTACAGAAGTTTGCGTATCAGGGCATTAAAGAAGTTCCACGCCGTCAAGGCGTTGCTTGGCCAGCTGACAAGCTGTAAGCCGCAGCAAACCTCTTAATCGAGGACCGAAAGCCACCGCTTTGTATAGCATACAAGCGGTGGCTTTTTTATTTGCACGTTGCAATGACTCCATTACTTACATTAAGTTTGCATTCAGCTGCACAACAGCACACTAAAAACACGACATTAAATCCAATACTCGGAGCAAGTATGACCTTTCGTCAATTTCTTAAAATACTTCCATTGGCATCCTTAGTTGCGATTGCATTACCTGTGGCTGCCGATGACGTCATGGTTCACTATCAATACACACAAAAGCCTCAAGTCGATTTCAGTAAAGCACCAAAAGGCGCACTTAAGGTTGCCGATTTTACTGACAAGCGGGATGGCGCTGCCGCGAATCAAATCGGCAATGCCACAGCAGAAGCGTCGGTTGCAGAAATCGTGAATGACGCATTGAAACAGTCTTTCATTGCAGGGGGAGCCGCATTAGTCGAAGATGGTCAGGCGCTGACGCTGGATGGTGAAATCACGGAAGTTTCAGTTGTTGAAAAAAGTGGTCAGCAGGAAGTGACAATTCGAACACATGTTACTTTGAGGGCCGGCGGACGAACGGCGTTTGATACCGTAATATTCGGACGTGCCTCTGATGCCGATCTGGGAACTGCAATCCGAGGTGCTCTGGATCGCTTGGTTAACTCGCTTATTCTGGACGACTATTTCCTGATGGAAGTAATTTAATTAGAACGTTGGCTGAGTTCAGAAGGGGTGATTCAAACATGACATTATTGCGTAAATGGGCACTCCTTTTGGGTTTACTCATAATTTCAGGCGGAATGAGTGGCCCCAGCGCCTTTGCTCAACCCCCCTCACACTTGGTATATGAATTAAGAACGTACACCGCCACTCCGGGAAATCTCGATAAATTGTTGGCCCGTTTCCGGGAACACACCATGCGGATATTTGAAAAACATGGAATGAAAAACATTGGATATTGGATTCCAATTGGGGGAGACGAGTCTGCAAATACGTTGGTTTATCTTCTTGCACACGAAAGCGAGGAAGCCGCTATGCGATCATGGCAGGCTTTTTCGGCGGACCCGGAATGGCAGAAAGTGAATGAAGAGTCGAACGCGGGAGGCCCCATACTGCAGAGCGTTGTGAGGAAATTCATGCATCCAACGGATTTCTCTCCACTTGAATGATGTATAGCCAGCGATAAAGTCCCTATCGCTGCGACAATTTACCCGTAAGCCATCTCCAGCATTTCCATAACGCCGCGAATTTGGATGATCCAATAAACAATGGCAACTCCAATGACCACTGTGGAGAATGCCAATGCTACGCGCTCCCGAATATCTCGCGTTTTTTCATTTTTCTGTTCTTGCATATTCTTATCTCCGCATTTCCTTTCTCGAAGTCACTCCAATCATGAAAATCCGATCCATCTGCCCGTCGCCGCCACAGAGAACCAGATAATCATGGATGCCGTCGCAATAAGTTTTTTCACTAAGGGATCAATGGAATCATGCGGCCTCATCAGCAATGGACGCTTGACAGCAAATACGAAAATTATCCCAACAAGCAATGCTGTCATCTTTGCCCAATAGAATTGGTTATAGTACATCCTCATCGCGACTGCGGCGGCCATGAAAATCCCTGTTGCCAGAATGACTGCCAATGAGACCTTAAACCATTTGTGGGCCTGATCCACTACAATTTCTGACGGCACATCCTTTAGAACAATATTCAAAAGACGTAAATCCGTCACCAAAACAGTGCCGCCCAGTAATGCGAGTGACATCAGATGCAAGGACTGCCCTATGGCATAGACCCCGCCGTAGGTTTTTCCAATAGTGCCTAACAGGGATGTTTCTGCCCATTCAAAAAAAGGTAATAGCTCCACGTCATTCTCCTAAGCCCTTCTCGGCTGAAGTGCTTCTACTCAACCATACAACCGGCAGCCCAAGCGATAAGATCGGATTGCACCCGGTAACAATCGTACCAATCGTAGGCAATCAGTCTTCCTGTAGTCACGATGCCAGCCCACAACCCAAGTGAAACAGCTGCTCCAACGCGTAAGCGCTTTGGTGCTTGCGGATCGGAGTCCCACGTTGAAACAGAATTATTCATATGTTTATGGAATAGCCATGCATTGATGGCTGCGGCAAAAAGCATAATGAACTTGAATCTGAACCAGATACTTTGAGTAGTGCGGACGGGCACAGCAAAGAATAAGAGAAGACCCGTCACGATCATAATGGAAAATCCAATCATCATCGGAAGGTTCAATCTTGCCGCGATTTTCGATGCAGGGACATTGGGTAATGCAAGTCCTAACATCCTCAGATCAATCAGGAACAGCATTCCCAATGAAATCATTAGTGCGAGAACATGCGTAGACTCGATCCAGTTGTACATATAGAACGATTCATGCAAACCCGTGCTGGATTCAAATGACCCCAGCCACTGTGCAAAATCGAAGAGTAGCTGATTTAGCACGTCTCTCCCCCTTTAAATGAATATTGTTATTTTTTCTTGTGCTAGCCGGATGATATTAGGCGCATCCCTTGATCGAATGTCTTGCGCTAAATCACGTTAAATTCACAATTCGCATGAGTCGAATACTGGAACACAAACGACCTGTAAAATAACACAGTTACGATCAGGCAGTTCAACTCGAAGAGTCGATTTGCCGCACACTCATCTCTCTTGGATGCAATTTTGCTTTGGCCCACCTAGCCCTTTTTGTCCAGCGTCAAGCGCATATCCACTTGATAAAACGTCCTAAGATAGTCAAACAAGGTCGATAGAAAGAAAATCACACTTCCCATCTCCATACCTTCTTCAACTGGAGTCCATAAGTTATAAGCTAGGGTATCCAACGCATCATTGTATAAGTAGGGTTCTGTTGCTAGCTCAACTCCTACGGCACCTCCTACGAAAACTGACCCCGCTACCATAAACTTGACTGCAAAGGCTCCTGGTAAACGGGTTAAAAACCCCAGATAGGCTCCCCCGATAATGGCGGCAACGATAAGCCCCGGCAGTGCCCATGAAAATTCAGTCACTGAATTGAGTGTCTCGTGAAATCCAGCAATTTCATCCACTGACATAAACAAAAATCCGGCGCCAAGCCCCCACCAATAGGGCGCATCTCGTTCTTTCTACCGTCTTGCCACATGCGCAATCAGAAACAACGTCAACGAAGTGATCAACAACATGCTCGACGAGAACCAAGTTGGGATACTTTCTTCTTCATCAACATCAAACAACTCCCGTAGCAACCAAGGAAGCTCAAGTAATCTGTAATGTGTAATCGTCAATACACAGTGAATGATTAACAGGGCTAGGCACAGTAATGCGCAGCCCTTGATGAACCTTTCAGATGAAAATGAAACTACGCAGTGCTTTGGCTTGAGCATAAGGACAGCTAATTCTATTAATTTGAAGGGTGGTGGAGTTTTCGGATTATAAGTCGGAGAACTGTCAAAAGCCAAAAACACGACACTAAGAAACCTTAGGATAATACCCTTAGAGGGCCCGTATTTTCTAATGCCTAAGGATTATCTGTGCCCTTTAAATCATTGTGTCAGATAGTCTGTCCTTGGTATGATGCCGGCTCGTTTTTACAATAAAAACCCTCTGGAGAGCACCCTATGTCCTCGGTAATGATAGTACTCTTAGGTCTTGCCGGCTTCTCGTTCGGTTGGTTTGTGTATTCGCGCTTCATCGCGCAGAAGATTTACAAACTGGATCCGAATTTTGTCACCCCTGCGCACCAGGTGAACGATGGTGTCGATTATGTTCCCACGAATAAGTTTGTTCTTTGGGGAGCACACTTCACATCTGTTGCAGGGGCAGCACCGATTGTAGGACCAGCGATTGCTGTGTATTGGGGATGGGTCCCTGCAGTCCTATGGGTCACTTTCGGATCAGTATTTTTTGCTGGCGTCCATGACATGGGCGCACTTTGGGCGAGTAGCCGACATGGCGCCAAGTCCATAGGTGCACTCTCTGAATCAGTGATCGGTAAACGTACTCGATCACTTTTTATGATCGTTATCTTCTTACTCCTGCTGATGGTGAACGCAGTCTTCGGTACCATCATTGCCGGTGAAATGGTGGATATTCCAACTTCTGTTTTCCCAGCATGGGCTGCCATACCCGTAGCGGTGGCAATTGGATTTCTAATCCGTCGCAAAGCAAACTTGCTGCTCATTTCTGTGATTGGTGTTGCCTTCCTTTATTTTACGATCTACGTCGGAAGCGAAATGCCCTTGGCGCTGCCTGAAGGTTTCCTCGGGCTTAATGAGCATGCAGCATGGATTTTGATACTTTTCACATATGCTGCGATTGCATCAATGTTGCCAGTGTGGGCACTGTTGCAGCCTCGCGACTACATCAACGGCGCTCAGCTGGTCGTTGGTCTGATTCTGCTTTATGGATCCGTATTCCTGGCCTTGCCAGACATTACTGCTCCAGCGTTCAATCAGGAAGTGCAAGTAGGTACGCCTAGCATATTCCCTCTACTGTTCATCACAATTGCGTGTGGCGCACTTTCTGGTTTCCACGGAATCGTGTCATCAGGCACCAGTTCCAAACAATTGGACAAAGAACCTGATGCCCGATTTGTCGGTTATCTCGGAGCACTTGGAGAGGGTTCTCTCGCGCTGATTACTATTGTCGCCGTCTCTGGGGCAATGTACGCCGCTAGCCCTGAAGCCTGGCATACACTTTATGGCGCCTTTGGCAGTGGCGGCGCCTCAGCATTTATTACCGGTGGAGGCAATCTTCTGACGGAGGGTTGGGGTCTTCCTAACGTCTTCGCAATGACCTTGCTCGCCACGATGGTCGTACTGTTTGCTGGCACAACTATGGACGCCGGAGTGCGTTTGCAGCGATATATCATTCAGGAATGGGGTGCCATCTACAATATCTCCATCTTGAAAAACAACGTTGCCGCCACCTTTGTTGCCGTTGGTAGCTGTCTGCTTCTGGCTTTCGGTGCAGGAGGTTCTTCGGGAAATGGCGGCAATATTATTTGGCCGTTGTTCGGAGCAACAAACCAAATCCTCGCAAGCCTGACACTTCTTGTGATTTCAATCTTCCTGATGAAGCTCGGACGCGCCGCCAAATACACCTTGGCACCGATGATTTTCGTCCTGCTTATGTCTGTTTGGGGAAGCTTGATTCAGATGGGGACGTACTACAACAATTCTCAGTGGCTTCTGGTTGTTTTGAGTATTGCCGTATTGATCGCAAGTATTCTTGTAATTCTGGAGGCTATCTCTGTGATCTCCAATCTCAAGAAGCAGGGAGTTGCGATACAAGAACCAAAAGACGCAAGTCAGTAACTTTCTATAGCACCCTAAAAAGCCCTTTGCTGTAACAGCAAAGGGCTTTTTTTTTACTTACAGTAATCTATAGTGCGAACAGATTGTCGAAGCAATCGAACTGCCTAAGCAGTAGTGGCATCCTTGAAAACATACTCCAATAACATAAAACACCGGCACATAGGAGATTCAGCATGTCTGACGTCATACCTCTAAGATCGTCATTCTTGGGCACTTTTTTGGTGACCACTCTGTTAGCCAGCACATTCAGTTTCGCGCAGACTGATTACAGCCAAGTGCAGATTACTACTCACCACGTACGTGGCAGCATGTACTATCTGGAGGGAGCGGGAGGCAACATTGGATTATCCGTTGGTGATGACGGCGTCGTCATGATCGACGATCAGTTTGCGCCATTAACAGATAAAATTTTGGCTGCCATTAAAAATTTGAGTAGTGGTGAAATACGATTTCTGATCAACACACATATGCACCCGGATCATACAGGCGGAAATGAAAATCTGGGCAAGCAAGGAATAGTTATTCTTGCCAGGGACAAAGTACGCGTTCGAATGCTTCGAAATGCTCCCAAAGAAGCGTTGCCAGTTCTGACTTTTGTGAATGACACAACAATTCATCTGAATGATGAAGAATTGATGATTATCCCTGTCCCACCTGCACATACAGATGGTGACAGTTATATTTATTTTACTAAATCGGATGTCCTTCACACGGGAGATGTATTTAGAACCACTGGTTTCCCCTACATCGATGTTGGAAATGGAGGCACCCTGCAAGGCACCCTTGATGCATTGGGAATTGCCATCGGTATGTGTGGACCAGACACCATCGTCGTTCCAGGTCATGGAATTCCCTCGACTAGAGAGGACCTAATCTCATTCAGAGATATGATTTTAGATGTTATGAGTATTGTCCGTCCCATGGTGGAACAGGGAATGAGTTACGAGCAAGTGGTCGCAGCCAACCCAACAGCCAAGTATGACGCAAAATTTGGCAGCCCGGATCGTTTTCTTCCCGGAGTATATGCAGGGTTGGGAGGGGAGTGATTTGCCGCTTCCAATCTGGCCATGAGGGCATGAACGCAAATTTTTCCGTCCGCGAAAAAAAAAGCCCCAACCTGTAAGGTTGGGGCTTTTTGGTTTAAGAGCCTGACGAT
>CAZICZ010000014.1:0-17176 GCA_964538025.1 uncultured Klebsiella sp.
GCACCCCCGCGCCGGGCAACACGACGACCTCCCGCCTCGACTGGCTCACGTCCGAACAGATGACGCCCGAGCAGCGCGCCGCGCTGCCTGCCAATTGCTGCGGCGCCTTTATTGAACCCCCGCGCACTGGCCTGAACGGTGCGCCGATTGATCCGCAGCGCAGCCCCGAGGGGGCAGCCACCCAGTTTTCCGCCCCGGGCGCCATCGAGCAGAGCGGCGAAGGCACCGTGAACATTGCGGGCAACGTTGCCATCGAACAGGGCAACCGCACCGTCACCAACACGCAGTCCACGCGCATCGACCAGAATGCCGACACCATTACGCTTGCGGGCGACGTGGTCTTCCGGGAGCCGGGCGTGCTGCTCCAGGGCAGTAGCGCCTTTATCGATCAGGGCACAGGCGTCAACCGGCTTGAACAGGCCGACTATGTGCTGCACGGATACGGCATACACGGCGCCGCCAGTGTCCTGATGTATGACAGCGAAGGGCAGGTGCTGGCGATCGAGAACGGCGTCTTCAGCCGCTGCGAGCCGGGCAATGAATTCTGGACCCTGAATGCCGAACACATGACGCTCGACACCCTTGCCGGCATCGGCACGGCCCGTGCTGTCACCCTGCGCATGAAGGATGTGCCGGTGTTCCACTACCCCTTTACGGTGCCCTTCCCGCTCGGAGACCAGCGCGTTTCCGGTCTTCTGGCACCCAGCATCGGCTCCACCAGCGACGGGGGGTTCGACTATGCACAGCCCTACTACCTGAACCTGGCACCGCATTACGACGCGACCCTGACGCCCCGCTTTATGGCAGACCGCGGAGCAATGCTCAGCGCAGAGTTCCGGTATCTGGCCGACTGGTCGATGAACACCCTCGGCCTTTCACTGTTACCCGACGACAAGCGGTTTGATCCCGCCAGCGCCGGCGTGCCGGGATCCCGCTCCCCTTCTCAGGCCAAGCGCTGGTTCATCGGCTTTAGCCACCAGGGACAACTCGGCGAGCGCTGGAGCACCGACATCAATTACGAAGCTGTCAGTGACGACCGCTATTTCCGCGATCTGGGCAGCAACGGACTCGACGTCTCCAGCCGCACCTACCTGCAGCGCCGCGGACAGCTCACCTACCGTGCCGATCGATGGTATGCCGGCACCCGCGTGCAGCGCGTGGACATCATTGATCCGTATATCGCCGCCAACGATCTGAACCGGCCCTACGACCGGCTGCCGGAACTTCTGTTTGGCAGCGAGACGGCTCTCGGGGGTCTGCGCGTCGGACTGGATGCCACCCACGTGCGTTTCGACCGTTCACTGCCGCTATCGCAGTTGAGCGCTGCCCAGATCGATCAGGGGGCGTTGGTGACGGGCACCCGGACGCACGTCGAGCCCCGCCTGAGTTATCCCATTCAGGGAGAGGCCGGCTTTTTCATTCCCACCGCGAAATACAAGTTCACGCAGTGGAGTCTCGACCAGCAGGCGCTGGGCACCGAAGACACTCCGGACCGTGGCATCGGCGTGTTCAGCCTCGATACCGGGCTCGTGTTTGAACGCCCCACGGGCGGCGCTGGCGCGGTCCAGACGCTGGAACCGCGCCTCTACTATCTGTACAGCGAACAGCAGGATCAGTCCCTTCTGCCAACGTTCGACACCGGCCAACTGAACTTCAGTTTTGCCCAGCTGTTTCGCGATGATCGCTTCAGCGGCCGTGATCGGGTGGGCGATGCCAATCAGGTCAGCGCCGCACTCAGCACCCGCTTTCTGAATGCCTCCGGCGTTGAGCGCGGGCATCTCAGCCTCGGCCAGATTTTCTATCTGGAAGACCGGATCGTCTCGCTGGACAGCCCGGTGCAGACCTGGGTGACCCTGCAGCCCCGCGACACGGATCGCTCGGCGCTGGTCAGCGACGCGGCCTATCAGATCAATGAGCGCTGGCGCCTCAGCGGAGATGTCCAGTGGAACGAGGACCAGCAATGGATCGACGAGGGCAGCACATCCCTGCGCTACCAGAGCGACGAGAGCCACCTCTTCAATCTGGCCTACCGCTTCCGGCGGCTGGTGGATCTGTACGGCCCCCTGCCCCCCGGCCTCGACCCGCGCATTAAACAGACCGATGTATCGGGTGTCTGGCCCCTGAACAATCAGTGGCGTTTGCTGGGTCGATGGCACTATGATCACAGCAACCGCCGGAACCTGGACAGCTTCGCTGGCATCGAATACAGCAACTGTTGCGCGACGATCCGCCTGATCAGCCGGGAATGGATCGACCAGGACGAATACTTCCTCCTGCAGGACAGAACCAAATCCGGCATATTTTTCCAGCTCACCCTGAACGGCCTTGGCAATGTCAGTGGCGGCGGGGTGAGCAGACTGCTCAGTGACGGGATCCTGGGCTTTAAGGAGTACGACGCCAATGAATAAAAGACACGTGATTCTGTGGGGATCCCTGGTGCTGTTCTGTCTCGGTGCCAGCCCGCTTCATGCACAACGCCAGGTGCTGGACAAGGTGGTCGCCATCGTCGACGAGGGCGTGGTGCTGCAAAGCGAACTGGATGCCCGCCTGGAAGAGGTGCGGGCCAATGCCATGGCGGCCGGGCAGCCTCTGCCGCCGGCAGCGGAGCTGCGCAGCCAGATCATCGAGGCGCTGATTGTGGAAAGCCTGCAGATTCAGCTGGCCGACCGGATGGGCATCCGCTATGACGACGACACCATCAACAACGTCATGCAGAACATCGCGCAGCAGAACAACATGAGTTTTGACGAGTATGTGACCGCGCTGGAAACAGCGGGCCGCTACCTCAGCACACGAGAGCAGATCCGCAAGGAACTGACCATGCGCGAGCTGCAACGCGGCATGGTGAACCGTCGCATCAACATCACTGATCAGGAAATCGAAAACTTCCTCAATTCCGAGATGGGCCGTGTCACGCTGGCCCCCGATTACCTGGTGGACCAGACCCTGATTCCCGTGGGCGAAAACGACCCCGCCGAGCTGGTGGCTGCCAAGGAACGCTTTGCGCAGCAGATGCTTGAAGCCATCAGCAACGGCACGCCTTTCGATCAGGCGCGCCTGGTGGCCCAGCGCGGCGCGGCGGCAACGCCCCCGAGCGCCTTCCCGGTGAGTGGCGGCGAGCTCGGGTGGCGCAAGGCGGCCGGCCTGCCGACCCTGTTTGTCGACCTTGTCCCGTCCATGAAGGCGGGCGAGGTGCGCGGTCCGATCCGCAGCCCGAGCGGATTCCACCTGGTCAAGCTGGTCGCGATCGAAGGGGACATCACCAGCCTGGTGAAGCAGACCCACGCGCGGCACATCCTGATCTCCCCGAACGAAATTCGCACCGAGGAACAGGCGCGCAGCTTCATTCAAAGCCTGCATGATCGCATCAAGAACGGAGAAGACTTCGGCGACATCGCCCGGCAGAACTCTGACGATGCCGCCTCGGTCGTGGCCGGGGGCGACATGGGTTGGGCCAATGAGGGCGGCATGCCGCCGGAATTTGAAGCCGTCGTCGATGAGATGGAGGTGGGCGAGCTGAGCGAGCCCTTCAAAACCAGTTACGGCTGGCACATTGCGGAGGTTCTGGAGCGACGCGAGCAGGACCTGAGCCGCCAGTTCAGTCGTCAGCAGGCCGAGAACACGCTGCGCGGACGCAAATTTGATGTCGAACTGCAAAATTGGCTCATCGAAATTCGTGAACAAGCCTACGTGAAAATCACTCCACCCAGTGTGGCCGGAAATCCGTGATCGACCGCATCGCCATTACCGCCGGGGAACCGGCGGGCATCGGCCCGGACCTCTGCGTCCAGCTCGCCCAGCAGGCCGACAAGTCCTGTGAACGCATCGTCATCGCCGACCCGGTTTTATTGAAAGATCGCGCGGCACAGCTTGGACTCCCCCTGACCCTGACAGTGTTCGACCCGCACCGTGCCCCCCGGGCCAGCGCCGCGGGAGAGTTGTGCGTCCTGCCCGTTTCGCTGGCTGCTCCCTGCGTGGCCGGCACGCTCAACCCGGCCAACGCCGCCTATGTATTGGACACCCTGCGGATAGCCGTCCGGGCTTGTCAGCAGGGAGAACTCGACGCGATGGTCACCGCGCCCGTGCACAAGGGCGTCATCAACGAGGCGGGAACCCCGTTTACCGGCCACACGGAATTTCTGGCGGCGCTGTGCGGGCAAGACTTGACCGTGATGATGCTGGCCACCGAGGGCCTGCGCGTTGCACTGGCCACCACCCATCTGCCCTTGGCGAAAGTGGCCGAGGCCATCACGGCCGACCTCCTGCGGGACATCATCCGCATTCTCGATGCCGACCTGCGACGCCGTTTCGGCATCGCCTCGCCGGTGATCCTGGTCTGCGGGCTCAACCCCCATGCCGGAGAAGGCGGTCATCTGGGCACCGAGGAGCGGGACATCATCGAACCGGTGCTGGAGGAAATGCGTGCCCGGGGCATCCATCTGCTGGGCCCCCTGCCCGCCGACACGCTCTTCACCGAAAAATACCTCGCGCATGCCGATGCCGTGCTGTCGATGTACCACGACCAGGGCCTGCCGGTGCTCAAATACAAGGGCTTTGGCAATGCCAGCAACATTACGCTGGGACTGCCCATCATCCGCACCTCCGTGGACCACGGCACGGCGCTGGATCTGGCAGGCACCGGCAAGGCGTCCATGGGCAGTCTGCAAGAGGCCATCGCCACGGCCCGACTGATGGTGCAACACAGCCGCGCGGCGGGAGGCGTCCGTGACTGAGTCCCGGCATTCCCGTCCCCGCGCCGCCTCCGGCCGCGACCTGCAAGGCGATGGCTTTACCCATCAGGCCCGTAAACGGTTCGGCCAGAACTTCCTGCACGACCAGAACATCATTCGCAAGATTGTGCAGTCGATCGCCCCCCAACCAACCGATCATCTGGTGGAAATCGGCCCCGGCCAGGGCGCGATCACACGCCAGCTGCTGGCCCAGGTCGGCCGACTGGATGCGGTCGAACTCGACCGTGACCTCGCCGTCTACCTGCAGCAGACGCTGGGCACCGATGCGCGTTTCAGCCTCCATCAGGGCGATGTGCTGAAATTCGATTTTGCCCGGCTGACGGATCAGCCGCGCTCCCTGCGCATTGTCGGCAATCTGCCCTACAACATCTCCACGCCCTGTATGTTTCACCTGCTGGAGTCAGCTCCCCTGATTCGCGACATGACCTTCATGCTGCAAAAGGAGGTGGTGGAACGCCTTGCCGCGCAGCCGGGGGATCCCCACTACGGGCGCCTCGGCCTGATGATGCAATATTACTGTCAGGTGGAGCCGCTGTTTGATGTGCCCCCTACTGCCTTCATCCCCCAACCCAAGGTATGCTCTGCCATCGTGAGGCTGACGCCCCATGCGATTCCTCCCGTGCAAGTGCAGGACGTCACCTGCCTGCAGGAAGTGATCCGGGTAGCGTTCAATCAGCGGCGCAAGACCTTGAAGAACAGCCTCGGCGCCCTGATATCGGAGGCACAGCTGGAGTCTCTCGACGTCGATGTACGCCTGCGGCCCGAGAACCTCAGCCTGGCGGAATATGCCGCCATCAGTGACAGTATCAGCCGCACCCGCCAGGGCGCGGAACGCACGTAGGAGGAGGAGTCACATGATCAAGAATCACCACACGCCTTCGGGCATCGACATCTCAGTGCACACGCAATATCTGCAGGATCAGTCCGACCCCGAGAACAACCGTTATGTGTTTGCGTACACCATCGGCATCGAAAACAAATCCGAGAAGCCAGTGAAGCTGCTCTCGCGCCACTGGATCATCACCGACGACAACGACAAGATCGAGGAAGTGCGTGGCACCGGTGTCGTGGGACAACAGCCCCTGATCGAACCGGGGCAGGTATTCCATTACACCAGCGGCGCCGTGCTCACCACCAGCTTTGGCACCATGCAGGGCAGTTATGAAATGCTCGGTGCCGACGGTGAAAAGTTTGCCGCGCCCGTGCCGGCGTTTCTGCTCTCCCGTCCGTTGACGGTGCATTAGGGGAAGGCCGCCGGGCACTATGTCAACCTATGCCATCGGCGATATCCAGGGCTGCTACAAGCCGCTGCGAAAATTGCTCACACGCGTTGACTTCCAGCCCGGCAGAGACCGCCTGTGGTGCGTGGGCGATCTCATCAATCGCGGCCCTAAATCCCTCGACACCCTGCGCTATCTGCGCGACCTCGGCGACGATGTCACCGTGGTGCTCGGCAATCACGATCTGCATTTTCTGGCGCTCACGTACGGCGCGGTCGACAGGCGCCATTCCGGCACGCTGGACGAGCTGCTCGCTGCGCCCGACTGCGATGAACTCGCCAACTGGCTGCGACACAAGCCGCTCGCCCATTACGACTGCATCGACACCGCCCGGGGTCCGGAAAACTACCTGATGGTCCACGCCGGCGTGGCGCCACAATGGACCCTGCAAAAAACACTGGCCCTTGCGGCCGAAGTGGAGCTGACGCTGCAGGGGCCGGACTTTTTTCAGTACCTGGTGCACATGTATGGCGACACGCCAAGGCGCTGGAAAAACAAACTGACGGGATACGATCGCCTGCGGGTGATCACCAATTACCTGACGCGCATGCGCTTCTGCAATGCGAAGGGCAAGCTCGATCTGCAGGTCAAGGAGGGGCTGCTGTTCGCCCCGGAAGGCTATAAACCGTGGTTTGAGTTTGAGCAACTGACCCCCGCAACCCATATCCTCTTCGGCCACTGGGCGGCGCTGGAGGGACAGACTGGCAACCCCTCTATTTTCGCCCTGGACACCGGCTGCGTGTGGGGGCGGGAGCTGAGCATGCTCCGACTGGAAGATCACGCCCTGTTCAGTGTCTAAGCGCTCGGGCTACACTTGCCCGTGTACAGCAATCCCGATTTCTCACGAGTCTCACACATGGACACCTATCTGGTAGGCGGCGCCGTCCGCGACCGATTGCTCGGCTTCGAGCGCGCCGACCGCGACTGGGTGGTCGTAGGCGCGCGCGTAGAGGACATGCTGGCACAGGGGTTTACCCCGGTGGGGCGTGACTTCCCGGTGTTCCTGCACCCCGGCAGCAAGGAGGAATATGCCCTCGCGCGTACCGAGCGCAAAACCGGCCACGGCTATACCGGTTTCGTCGTCAACGCCGACCCGTCGGTGACGCTGGAGGAAGACCTGCAGCGCCGTGATCTGACTCTTAATGCCATTGCCGAGCGTGCCGATGGGCAGCTGATCGACCCCTACGGCGGGCAACGGGACATCGAGGCGCGGCTGCTGCGGCATGTCTCACCTGCCTTCACCGAAGACCCGCTGCGCGTCCTGCGTGTCGCCCGCTTCGCTGCCCGCTTTGCACCGCTCGGGTTTCGCGTCGCTCCCGAGACCCTGGCGCTGATGAGCACCCTGAGCCGCAGCGGCGAGCTCGCTCATCTGGTGCCCGAACGCGTCTGGCAGGAAACCGACAAGGCCCTGCGCTCGCCCGCCCCGGCTGTCTATTTTCAGACCCTGCGGGAGTGCGGCGCACTGGCGGTCATCCTGCCGGAGCTGGACCGCCTGTTCGGCGTGCCCCAACCCGCCCAGCATCACCCCGAGATCGATACCGGTGTGCACGTGATGATGTGCCTCGAACAGGCTGCAAAACTGAGCGAGGACCCGGTGGTGCGCTTTGCCGTGTTGCTGCACGACCTTGGCAAGGGCGTCACCCCCGCCGCGAATTGGCCGCATCACTACGGCCACGAAACACTGGGGCTGCCGCTGATCCGCGCCGTGTGCGAACGCCTGCGCGTGCCCAAGAAACAGGCCGCCCTCGCGCGTCTGGTGGGGGAGTTCCACACCCATTGCCACCGCATGGGCGAGCTGAGACCGGCGACCGTGCTGTCGCTGCTGGAGGCGCTGGATGCGTTCCGCCGCCCGGAACAACTGACCCAGTTTGCGCTGGCCTGTGAGGCCGACTCGCGCGGGCGTACCGGATTTGAAGACAGGGACTATCCTCAGGCGGCGCGACTTCATCGTGCCTGCGAGGCGGCGCGTGCCGTTGATGTCCCCTCCCTGCTGAAGACCCAAGCGACGTCGCAGCCCGCCTCCCCCGAGGCCATCAAGGCAACGCTGGCCAAGGCCCGCACCGAGGCCATCGCCTGCGCACTGGGTGATCGCTGAGCCGCGCGCACGGGTGGCGCAAGCCGGTTCAATTCCTTATTATCCCGACGCTCCCCCCACGAAAGAGAACCCAAGATGCTAGAAGCCGTTTGGATTGGCTTTGCCTTCAGTATCGGATTGCTGGTCCGGCTGGCGGGCCTGCCGCCCCTCGTTGGATACCTTGCCGCAGGATTTGTCGTTGCCTCCGTGTCAGACACGCTGGCCATGCCTCATGAAAGCGGTGAGATCCTGCACCATGTGTCCCACTTAGGCGTGTTGTTGCTGCTGTTCACCGTCGGTCTGAAACTGAACGTGCGCAATCTGGTGAAAGCCGAGGTCATCGGCGGGGGCATTTCCCATTTTCTGGTGTCCGGCCTGCTCTATACCCCGCTCATCCTGCTGGTGACCGACGTGCCTGTCTACGAGGCAGTTTTGCTGGCGATTGCGCTGTCGTTTTCCAGCACGGTGCTGGCAGCCAAGGTGTTGGAAACCAAGCGCGAGCTGCGCGCCTTTCATGGCCGCGTCGCCATCGGCATTCTGGTGGTACAGGACCTGCTCGCGCTCGGCGTCATGAGTGTGGCAAGTGGCACGACACCGTCTCTGTGGGCACTGGGCGTGTTTGCCCTCCCCCTGCTGCGGCCGTTGCTGTTCCGCCTGATGGATGCGAGCGGACACGAGGACCTGCTGGTCCTGTTCGGTCTGTTGCTGGCGCTGGTGATCGGAGGCTACGGATTTGAGCTGGTGGGCCTGAGCTCCGAACTGGGCGCCCTGGTGTTCGGGGCCATGCTGGCCAAACACCCGCGCGCGGGCGAGCTGTCCAAATCGCTGTGGAGCATCAAGGAATTTTTTCTCGTCGGCTTCTTCCTTGAGATCGGTATCGGCGGTCTGCCCGATGCCGATGCCTGGTGGTTTGCCATAGTCATGACGGCGCTGCTGCCGCTCAAGGCGCTGCTGTTCTTCCTGCTGCTGATCGCCTTCAAACTGCGCGCCCGCAGCGCGTTTTTGTCCGGACTCAGCCTGACCAATTACAGCGAGTTCGGGTTGATTGTGGCCAGTGTGGCGCTGCCGGGTTTCATGGTGCCCTTGGCACTCACCGTCGCGCTGTCGTTTGTGATCTCCGCCCCCCTGAACCGCGTTGCCCACCCGCTTTACGAGAGACTGGCCCATCGGCTGATTCGCTTTGAGCGCAACATCCGCCATCCGGACGAACAGCCCGTCTCCCTGGGCGGCGCCGATGTGTTGATCATGGGCATGGGCCGCACCGGCACTGCCGCTTACGAATACTTGCGCGAACGCTTCGCGCTGGTGGCACTGGATTCCGACCCGGCCAAGGTGCGGGCACATCAGGAACAGTCGCGGCACATTTTCTTTGCGGACGCAGAGGACCAGATGTTCTGGGAATCGCTCGATTTCGGGGCGGTGCGGGCAGTCATCCTGAGCCTGAACGAGGCCGAGGCCAAACGCATCGCCACCCAGAAACTGCGCAAGGCGGGCTTTCGCGGCCTGATCGTGTCTCACAGCATGCACGAGGACGAAGCGCGGGAGATCATCGCAGCGGGGGCCGACCAGACATACCTGACGATGTCGGAAGCGGGCGTGGGGCTGGCCGAGCACGTGCGCCAAAAAATCATGCCCCCTGCGGAGGCCTGATGGAGGCGCTTGCGGCGTGGGTACGGCAGCACCCCCGGTTGCTGGTGCTGACAGGCGCTGGTCTCAGCGCCCCCTCGGGCATTCCCGTCTACCGCGATCATCAGGGCCAGTGGTTGCGCAGCACCCCCATCCAGCACCGCGACTTCCTGAACAGCGCGGCCGCCCGGCAACGTTACTGGGCCCGCAGCATGGTGGGCTGGCCCCGCATGGCGGCGGCCGCTCCCAACGCCGGGCATCATGCTCTCGCCGCCTTGGAACGGGCCGGCCATGTTCAACAGCTGATTACCCAGAATGTGGATTCACTGCATCACCGCGCCAGCCATCAACGGGTGATCGAGCTGCACGGATCGCTCGCGCGGGTGATCTGCCTGAGCTGCGAGCAAGCCCACGCCCGCGCCACGGTGCAGGGCTGGCTGCTCGCCGCCAATCCCCAAATTCACGAGGCTTCCGCCACTATGCGTCCCGACGGGGATGCGGATATCGACGATGCGCTGATTGCCTCGGTGAAGGTGCCGACCTGTCCGGTTTGCGACGGGGTTTTGATGCCTGACGTGGTGTTCTTCGGCGGCACGATTCCGAGGGCACGCACCGACGCCGTCAGTGAGGCGATTGCACTGTGCGATGCAGTGCTGGTGGTGGGCTCGTCCCTGACGGTGTTTTCCGGTTTCCGCATCTGCCGCGATGCCCATCGTCTGGGAAAACCCGTCGCCGCGCTGAATCACGGGGTAACCCGGGCCGATGAACTCCTGACGATGAAGGTGGAGGCGGACTGCGCGCAGGGGCTGCAGGCACTCGCCGCGCAGCTGATCAGCGGGTGGACGACAGACGACGGCCCCGCCAGCTGAAGTCTACCGGCCAGAGATGCTGGCGGGACTTGTCGTAGGCATCCCATTGCGCGGCGAGGCTCGCGCTGGCGCCGGGCAACACAGTGTCTGGCAGCAGCTCCGACAGGGGCCACAGCACAAAGGCGTTTTCCGTGATTTCGGGGCGCGGCAGGGTAATCTCGCCAAACGCCCCCTGCAGTTCATCGAAGAGCAGGATATCGATGTCGATGCTGCGCCCGCGTGCGCGCGGCGCCTGCAGATCGCGTCCATTGGCGGTTTCGATGCCTTTGAGAAACTGCGCCATTTCCGGCAGGGTTTCTTCGGTCTCCAGCAGCACCACCATGTTGAGAAAGTTTGCGCCATGGAACCCCACGGCTTCGCTTTCAAACACGGAGGAGGTCTGCAGATGCCCGTAACGCTGATGCAGCGCGTCCAACGCCACAGTCAAATGCCGGGTCGGGCTGATGTTGCTCCCAAGCCCTAGCGCGACCGTATGGAAGGCCGATGCCGCCACTCAAGAAGCACTCCCACGCTCGATGATGACACCGACATCGCGCGCCTCGGGCACCGCGCCGGGTTTGCTGAGCGTCAGCCGCAGCCAGCGCAGGTCGTATTCCGCCATCAGCAGGCGCGCCACATGTTCGGCGAGGGTTTCAATCAACTGACACTCGCTCCGCGAAACCTCGTCGATCAGGCGATGAGCGATGGCATGATAGTCAAGCGTCAGGGACAGGGCATCTTCGGCGGCGGCGGCGCGAATATCGGTGCCCATCTCCAGACTCAGGTACAGGGACTGCGGGCGCGCGCGCTCCCAGTCGTGCACCCCGATCACGGCGTCGATCTTTAAATCACGGATATAGATGATGTCCATTATTGTCCTCCTGTCAGTGTCGCGGGCCCGCCCAGCGGGGGCAGGCTTGCCAGGGGCCAGCGCGCGCGCACATCGAGTGCAAGGGAGTCGTGTTCGCCCGCCATCAGACGCTGACAGCCCGCATAGGCAATCATGGCCCCGTTGTCGGTGCAAAACCGCGGCTGGGCATAAAAAAGCGCGCCGGCGTTCTTTTCCACCATCGCCTGCAGGCCCTGTCGCAGTCGCTGGTTGGCACTCACCCCCCCAGCAATCACCAGCGTGCGCAAGCCCGTCTGCTGCATGGCCCGACGGCATTTGATGACGAGGGTCTGGACGACGGCTTCTTCAAAGGCGCAGGCGATGTCCGCCCTGGTCTGTTCGCTGAGGGAGTCCGGTGCCCCGGCATCGCCAAGGGCATTGCGGACACTGGTCTTCAGCCCGCTGAAACTGAAATCGAGCCCCGGACGGTTGGTCATGGGGCGCGGAAACTCAAAGCGCCCGGGCGTGCCGCGAGATGCCAGTTCGGCGACACGGGGGCCGCCGGGATAGGGCAGTCCCAGCATTTTGCCGACTTTGTCAAAGGCCTCTCCCGCGGCGTCGTCAAGCGACTCTCCCAACAGCGTGTAGCGGCCAATGCCGGCGACCTGCACCAGCTGCGTGTGACCGCCAGAGACCAGCAGCGCGATAAAAGGGAACCTGGGGGGCGCCGCTTCCAGCATGGGGGCCAGCAAGTGGCCCTCCATGTGGTGCACGCCGATCGTCGGAATATCCAATGCCATGCCGAGCGACCTGCCCAGACTGGCGCCCACCAGCAGGGCACCCACGAGGCCGGGACCGGCGGTGTAGGCGATGCCGTCGAGCTGATCCAGTCGCGTCGAGGCGGCGGCCAGCACTTCTTCGATCAGCGGCAGCGCCTTGCGGATATGATCGCGTGAGGCAAGCTCGGGGATGACGCCGCCATAGCGGGCATGGAGCTCGATCTGCGAGTACAGGCGGTCGGCCAACAGCCCCCGGGCGCTGTCATAGACCGCAACACCGGTTTCATCACACGAAGTTTCGATCCCCAATACACGCATATGACCTGCCCTTTCGGTTCGCTGCTGAACTGCCATCCCCCGCCCGGCGAGGGGCGCTCATCATACGGCAGCACCCCGGGAGAAGACCAGTAAAGAAGCCTGCATGCCACGTCTGGCGTGGCTTTGCGGGGCACCGAGGGGATCATTGCACGAAGGCTTTGCATTTGCGCCAATGCCGCATTACCATATGCCCCCTTTGATTTTAATGCCCAAACCCTGCGATCTGACCGGGGGCACACGGCAGATAAAGAACACGATCGCTCATATTGGATAGCAAAAACGGGAAGGTGTGCATTTTATGCCAATGGTAAAACTGAAAGAAAACGAGCCGTTTGACGTCGCTCTGAGAAGATTCAAGCGCTCCTGCGAGAAAGCAGGCGTGCTGGCAGAAGTTCGTCGCAAAGAGTTTTATGAAAAGCCAACAGCCGCACGCAAGCGTAAGGCAGCGGCCGCTGTAAAGCGTCACCTGAAGAAACTGCAACGCGAAAACAAGAAGACCAAGCGCTTCTACTAAGACCTGCCCCCACGCGGTCACTGCAGTCTCGCCCCACTCTCCAATGCACACGAAAACCACCACCCGTTCGCGGGTGGTGTCACGCAGGCCGCCCGGATTCCGGGCTCCATGAACCTCGTTGAGCGGAACGCCTATGTCAGAGAGCGCACTCAAGCAGCACATCAGCGACGCCATGAAGGACGCCATGCGCGCCAAGGACAAGCTCCGTCTTGGCACCATCCGGCTGGCATTGGCGGAAATCAAAAAGATCGAAGTGGACGAGCGTATCGACCCGGATGATGCCCGCATCACCGCCGTGCTCGACAAGATGATCAAGCAGCGCCGCGAATCCGTGAAGCAGTACGAAGCCGGCAACCGCCCCGACCTTGCCGAGCAGGAAAACGCCGAAATTGCCATCCTGCAGACGTTTATGCCCCAGGCCCTGAGCGAGGCCGAAATCAGCGCCATTATCACCTCCGCCATGGCGGAAACCGGCGCCAGCAGCATGGCCGACATGGGCAAGGTTATGGCCGTGGTTCGCCCCGCGGTCCTTGGGCGCGCCGACATGGCCGCCATCAGCCAGATGATCAAACAGCAGCTTTCGTAAGGCTGAAACAACTGGCACACTGCGCCATCCCCAGCGAAGCAATGACCTCTGGAATACCGACATGGCCGGTCTGATTCCGCAAGCCTTTATTGATGATCTGTTGAGCCGCGTCGACATCGTCGACGTGATCGACAAACGCATCACCCTGCGCAAAAGCGGCAAAAACTATTCGGCTCTGTGCCCCTTCCATACGGAAAAATCCCCCTCCTTCAGCGTCGAGCCCGAGAAGCAGTTCTATTACTGTTTTGGCTGCGGCGCCGGGGGCAATGCCCTCGGCTTCGTGATGGATTACGAGCGCATGGACTTTCCCCAGGCGGTGGAAACGCTCGCGGGGGATTACGGCCTGACCGTGCCGCGGGAAGAGGGTGCAAAAGAGGATGCCAAGCAGGGTGAGAACAAGCAGATTCTCGACGTCCTGCATCAGGCCAATCTCTATTATCAGCAGCAATTGCGAAGCCATCCGCAAAGGCCGCGGGCCGTGAACTACCTCAAGGGTCGCGGCCTGACCGGCGCCATCGCCAAACAATTTGGCATCGGCTATGCCCCGCCGGGGTGGGACAATCTGCTCACTGCCCTTGGAACGGATGAGACCCAGAAAGAGACGCTGTTCAAGGCGGGCCTGCTGATCCGCAAAGACCAGGAGCCGGGCACGGAAAGCACCGCGCGCGCCGGACATTACGACCGCTTTCGCGACCGTATCATGTTTCCGATACGCGACTCCCGGGGGCGCGTGCTGGGGTTTGGCGGGCGGGTGCTGACCGATGAAAAGCCCAAGTACCTGAACTCTCCCGAAACGCCGGTGTACCACAAAGCGAACGAGCTCTACGGCCTGTACGAGTCGCGCCGCAGCAATCCGAAACAACAGCGTTTCGTGATCGTGGAAGGCTATATGGACGTGGTGGCACTGGCGCAAAACGGCATCGATTACGCCGTGGCCACGCTGGGCACGGCGACCAATGCCACCCATTTGACACGATTGTTCAAAATCGTCTCGGAAGTCATCTATTGTTTCGACGGCGATGCGGCCGGACGCACCGCTGCATGGCGAGGTTTGCAGGCCACCCTGCCCGTGTTGCAGGACGGACGTCAGGTGCGTTTTTTGTTTCTGCCCGAAGGTGAAGACCCGGACACGCTGGTGCGCAAGATCGGCAAGGAGCGTTTCAGTGCCCTGATCGACAAGGCCACGCCGCTGGCCGATTTCTTTTTTGATCATCTGTGCGAGGACCTCGATCCCGACAGCATCGATGGCAAGGCCAAACTCAGCGCTCTGGCCCTGCCCTTGCTCAAGCAGATGCCGACCGGCATCTACCGGCAACTCATGCTGGATCGGCTGGCGCATCTGGCCGGGGTGGAAACTCGCGCCATTGAGTCCATGATGGGCAGCACGCCGGCACGTGCAGAAAACGAGATGCCCCCCGACCTGGCGCAGCCCCCGGCGGCCAGCTATGGCAGCGCCTCGCGCCCAAGCGCAAAACCGGCACCCCGCGTGCACGCCATTCCCCGCAGCCCCGGTCTGAAGGCCATAGAGCTGCTGCTGTTCAAACCCGAGGTGGCGCACAGTCTGGACGCCGATCTGGAACCGCTGCGCGAGAACGGCGACAACACCACAGATTTATTGCTTGAACTTGTTGAATTGGTGAAGCGTGACCCCACTACTAACACCTACACCATGCTGGGGCATTGCTACGGCACCGCGCTGGGCAACCAGCTAACGCATCTCGTCAAGAACGAGAAAATTACCCCACGTGACGGGGTGAGTAGTGAGTTTCACTACCTGATCGAATCGCTGCTCAGCGATGCCCGGAAAAAGCAGTACAAAAAGCAGTTAATGGCCGAACTCGCCCCGCGTCTTCGCGGCGGAAAAACAGAGTAAACGCCTCAATTTGGTTGCTGGCATGCCTTGTCTCATGAGGCTATAATGCTCGGCTCTTTTTTCAACACGCTCACTTGGTCTGATCGACCACCACGGGGAAACATGTCTGACATCCGTTTAACCCAAATGCCACAATCCGGCCTCAAGGCCCTCATCGCAAAAGGGAAAGAGCAGAACTATCTCACCTATGCCGAGGTGAATGACCACCTGCCGGAATCGATTTCCGATCCGGACCAGGTGGAAGACATCATTCAGATGATCAACGACATGGGCATCAAGGTCTATGAGACCGCGCCCGATGCCGACACCCTGCTGATGAACGAAGGCGACAGCAACACGGACGAAGTGGCCGCTGCTGAAGCCGCCGCCGCGCTGGCCGCGGTAGAGAACGAGGCAGGCCGCACGACGGACCCGGTGCGCATGTACATGCGCGAAATGGGCACCGTGGAGCTGCTGACCCGCGAAGGCGAAATCGTGATCGCCAAGCGCATCGAGGAAGGCCTGCGTGAGCTGATGAAGGCCATGGCGTGCTTCCCCGGCACCGTCTCCCGCGTGCTGCAGGAATACGATCTGGTAGATACCGAAGAGCGCCGTCTTAGCGACATCATCACCAGCTACCTGTCCACCGACGACGAGCCCGAAGTTCTTGCCGCCACGCTGGTGGAAGTCGAAGAAGAAACGCCCGAAGTCGCCAAAGCCGATGACGAGGAAGACGACGAGGTCATCGCGGACGACGAGGAAGACGCCAACGTCGGCCCGGATCCCGAAGAAGCCAAGCTGCGCTTCAATGAACTGCGCGTCCAGCTGAAGGCCACCGAAGCCGTCATCAAGAAACACGGCCGCACCCACAAAAAGACGTTGGCCGAGCTGGACAAGCTGGGCGACTGCTTCAAGGCGTTCAAACTGACGCCCAAGCAGTTCGAGCCCATTCTGGCCCACGTGCGCAGTGTGCTGCAGAAAGTGCGCCGCAACGAGCGCACCATCATGTCCCTGTGTGTGCGCACGGCAGGCATGCCGCGCAAGACCTTTATCCAGAACTTCCCCGGCAATGAAGTGAACGAGGCCTGGGTGGATGCGCTGGTGAAAATGAAGGAGCCCTGGTCCGAGGCCGTGGGCAACCTGAAGACCGAAATCAACCGCGCGCAGAAAAAACTGATTGCCCTGGAAGAGGAAAGCGGCCTGAGCGTCTCCGAGATCAAGGAGATCAACCGCAACATGTCCATCGGCGAGGCCAAGTCGCGCCGCGCCAAGAAGGAAATGGTGGAGGCCAACCTGCGTCTGGTGATCTCCATTGCGAAGAAGTACACCAACCGCGGCCTGCAGTTCCTCGACCTGATTCAGGAAGGCAACATCGGCCTGATGAAAGCAGTGGACAAGTTCGAATACCGTCGCGGCTACAAGTTCTCGACCTACGCCACCTGGTGGATTCGTCAGGCCATCACGCGCTCCATCGCCGACCAGGCGCGCACGATCCGCATCCCGGTGCACATGATCGAGACCATCAACAAGCTCAACCGCATCTCGCGCCAGATGGTGCACGAGAAGGGTCGCGAGCCCACACCGGAAGAGCTGGGCGAGCGCATGGACATGACCGAGGACAAGGTACGGCGCGTGCTGAAGATTGCGAAGGAGCCGATCTCCATGGAAACCCCGATCGGCGATGACGAAGATTCGCATCTGGGGGATTTCATCGAGGAC
>CAZICZ010000015.1:0-15840 GCA_964538025.1 uncultured Klebsiella sp.
CCAATCGTCCCTACGTTAACGTGCGTCTTGTTTCTTTCAAACTTGCTCTTCGCCACAATATCACCTCATTAAAGCGTCAATTAAAGAAGACTAAGTGCGGGCAGCAGACTGCCCACCAGCATCACTGACCTTTGTTTACAATGCTTTCCCGAATGTTGTTAGGCACTTCTGCGTACTTCAGGAACTCCATGGTGTACGTCGCACGCCCCTGGGTTGCGGAACGCAGGTCTGTGGCGTAACCAAACATTTCAGACAAAGGTACTTCGGCATTAATGACGCGACCACTTGGGCTGTCTTCCATGCCTTGCACAGTGCCACGTCGGCGGTTCAGATCGCCCATGACGTCGCCCATGTTTTCTTCAGGTGTGACCACTTCCACTTTCATGATCGGCTCAAGCAAGGCAGCATCTGCCAACAGTGCGCCTTTCTTCAGCGCCAGCGATCCAGCAATCTTGAACGCCATTTCACTGGAGTCCACGTCGTGGAATGAACCATCAAATACAGTGACCTTCATGGCAAGCAGGGGATATCCTGCAAGCACACCATTCTTCATTTGCTCCTGAACACCCTTGTCAATCGCAGGGATATATTCCTTCGGAATCACACCACCAACGATTTCATTGACAAACTGGTATTCTTCGTCGGCTGGCAGGGGCTCAAGACGCAACCAGCAGTGACCATACTGTCCACGACCACCAGACTGCTTCACGTGCTTGCCTTCGACTTCGACTTTCTTCTTGATTGTTTCGCGGTAGGCAACCTGCGGTTTACCGATATTGGCCTCTACACCGAACTCGCGACGCATACGGTCCACAAGTACGTCGAGGTGCAATTCACCCATACCAGCAATAATCGTCTGACCGGACTCTTCATCGGTTTCAACACGGAAAGACGGGTCTTCTTGTGCAAGCTTGCCCAACGCAATACCCATTTTCTCTTGGTCGGCCTTGGTTTTAGGCTCGACGGCTACAGAAATCACGGGCTCGGGGAAATCCATCTTTTCAAGCGTGATGACGTGATCAGGATGGCAAAGAGTCTCACCGGTAGTGACATCCTTCAGACCAATAGCTGCGGCGATATCGCCTGCAAACACTTCTTTGATCTCATCACGGTTATTGGAGCGCATCTGCACCATTCGGCCAATTCGCTCCTTTCGGCTCTTCACCGGGTTGTACACGGCATCCCCTGAGTTCAGGAATCCGGAGTACACACGGAAGAACGTCAGAGTACCCACGTAGGGGTCTGTCGCAATTTTGAACGCCAGCGCCGCAAAGGGAGCACTGTCGTCTGCTTCGCGCGACTCGATATTGCCATCCTCTGTAACGCCCTCGATCGCCTTAACTTCAGTCGGAGCAGGGAGGTACTGGATTACGGCGTCCAGAACTGCCTGAACACCTTTGTTCTTGAACGCAGAACCACAGAATGTTGGAACGATTTCTCCTGACAGCGTACGCGCACGCAGTGCACCTACGACTTCATCCAGCGTCAACTCTTCACCGCCAAGATATTTTTCCATCAGCTCATCATTGGCTTCAGCGGCAGATTCAATGAGGTTCTCCCGCCATTTTTCGCAATCTGCGAGCATATCAGCAGGAATATCTTCATAGGAGAAGGTCATCCCCTGGTCCGCTTCGTTCCAGATGATGCTCTTCATTTTGATGAGGTCGACAACCCCTTTGAAGGTCTCTTCTGAGCCGATAGGGAGCTGCATAGGCACGGGGGTGGCGCCCAAACGGGATTTCACCTGACTTACCACACGCAGGAAATCTGCGCCGGTGCGGTCCATCTTATTCACAAAAATCAGACGCGGTACTTCATAACGGTTCGCCTGACGCCATACGGTTTCAGTTTGTGGCTGCACACCGGAAGATCCGCAAAGAACCACTACCGCACCGTCGAGGACGCGCAATGAACGCTCTACTTCGATCGTGAAGTCCACGTGTCCGGGCGTATCAATAATGTTGATACGATGCTCATCAAACTGCTTATACATACCGGACCAGAAACAGGTCACAGCCGCAGAAGTAATGGTAATACCACGCTCCTGCTCCTGCTCCATCCAATCCATGATCGCAGCACCGTCGTGCACCTCTCCAATCTTGTGAGAGAGACCCGTGTAAAACAGCACGCGCTCACTGGTCGTCGTCTTACCGGCGTCCACGTGAGCAACGATTCCGATGTTTCTATATCGGCTCAAAGGGGTTTTTCTGGCCACAATCGTACCTTCAATAATTAAAGTGAATTAAGTTGGAGTTATCAGAAGCGATAATGGGAGAACGCGCGGTTGGCTTCTGCCATACGATGCACATCTTCACGCTTCTTGACTGCGCTGCCGCGACCATTCGCAGCATCACTGATTTCGCCAGCCAAACGCAGCGCCATTGACTTTTCGCCACGCTTGCGTGAATGCTCAACGAGCCAGCGCATAGCCAAGGCAGCTCGACGCTCGGCACGCACTTCTACGGGAACCTGATAGGTGGCGCCGCCGACTCTGCGGGACTTCACCTCAACCATCGGAGCGATGGCATCGAGAGCCTTCTCGAAAGTCTCGAGAGGATCTGCACTGGAGTGACCTTTCACTACTTCGAGGGCGCCGTAAACGATCTTCTCGGCGACAGACTTCTTGCCATCTTCCATCACATGGTTCATGAATTTGGCAAGGATTTTACTTCCATACTTGGCATCAGGCAGGACTTCCCGCTTCGCCACTACGCGTCTTCTTGGCATAACTACCTCTTGGTTTCAGGACTTCCGAAATCCCCAACTGCGCGGGATGCACAGCCAGCATTCGGCCTTACTGTTACTGCAAATAAATTACGACTTTGGTCGCTTCGCACCGTATTTTGAACGGCCCTGCTTACGATCAGATACACCCGATGTATCCAAGCTGCCTCGCACGGTGTGGTAACGCACACCAGGAAGGTCTTTTACTCGACCACCGCGAATCAGGACAACAGAGTGCTCCTGCAGGTTGTGACCCTCACCACCGATATAGGAAGTGACTTCATAGCCATTGGTCAGACGTACACGGCACACTTTACGAAGTGCAGAGTTCGGCTTTTTCGGTGTGGTCGTATAAACACGGGTACACACGCCACGACGCTGCGGGCAACCTTGCAGAGCAGGCACATCGCTCTTGCTAATTTTGCTCTGTCTTGGCTTACGAACCAGCTGGTTAATAGTTGCCATTCAATACTCCTGCCTAGCTTTGCTTATATTCAAATACACCGGCGGCCATGGGCCGCCGGATATCAACCTGTTTTTGTTGGCGATTTCGACAACGATTACGGGTATTACCTTGGAATTTCACGCCGTGCCTGCCGTTTTTCTATGAAGAAAGCGGTCGGCGCACGTAATACCCAGAATAAAGGATGCGAGAGTTTAAAGACCTCACACCCCTTAGTCAACTTCTAATGCCAGCTGGCCTAACCCTCGCCCTTAAGAGCTTCGGTCAACGCTGCCTCGACATCGCTTGCACTCACGGTAACGGTTTCTGCCTCAGCAGCTTCCATCGCCGCACGCTTACGCGACTCGTGATACGCCAGACCTGTTCCCGCCGGAATCAGTCGACCCACGACGACGTTTTCCTTCAAGCCGCGCAGGAAGTCTCTCTTGCCAGTGACCGCTGCCTCTGTCAGTACGCGCGTCGTCTCTTGGAACGACGCCGCGGAGATAAAGGACTCAGTTGCCAGTGACGCCTTCGTGATACCCAACAGCATGCGTTCGTATCGGGCCTCAACCTTGCCCTGCTCCCGCATTTTGTCATTCTCTTCTGCCACTTGCGTCAGTGTCACCTGCTCACCTTTGATGAAGCTTGTGTCGCCAGTGGAGGTGATTTCGACCTTGCGCAGCATCTGACGAACAATCACTTCGATGTGCTTGTCGTTAATGCGCACACCTTGAAGGCGATACACTTCCTGGACCTCGTTAACGATGTACTCGGACAAGGCCTCAACACCCTTGAGACGCAGGATGTCGTGAGGAGAGGGCGGGCCATCAGATACGATTTCACCTTTCTCGATAAATTCGCCCTCAAACACCGTCATGGTGCGCCACTTCGGAATCAGGGTTTCATAGAAGCCGCTGCCATCGATCGGGTTCACGCCGTCTTTGGGCGTAATGATCAGGCGACGCTTCCCTTTGGTTTCCTTGCCAAAAGAAACCGATCCGGAGATTTCTGCCAGAATTGCAGGCTCCTTCGGCTTTCTGGCTTCGAAAAGATCTGCCACGCGCGGCAGACCCCCTGTGATGTCACGCGTCTTGGAACCTTCCTGCGGAATACGGGCAATAACATCACCGATGTTGAGTGTCGCGCCGTCTTGAATCGCGATAATCGCGTTGGCAGGCAGGAAGTAATGTGCCGGAACATTCGTGCCCGGAATACACAGCTCCTTGCCATCTTTACCCAACAGGGTTACTGCAGGGCGCAATTCCTTAGCGGCAGACGAGCGCTCCGCAGGATCGATTACCGACAGGCTTGAAAGGCCGGTGATTTCGTCGGTTTGACGTCGCACCGTGATCCCTTCTTCCATGTTCGCAAAGGCCACTGTACCCGCCACTTCCGAAATAATCGGGTGGGTGTGCGGATCCCACGTGGCCACCACTTGACCGGCCTCAACCTTCAAATTCTTGCCAAGGGTAATTACAGCACCGTAGGGAAGCTTGTACTTCTCGCGCTCTCGACCACCTTCGTCACTGACAAGCAATTCACCGGAACGGGACACCACAACCAGATTGCCCTGGATATTCTCGACCGTCTTCATGTTGTGCAGCTGCACACTGCCCTTGGTTTTAACCTGCACGTTATCAGCAGCAGTGGCGCGAGACGCAGCACCACCGATGTGGAAAGTCCGCATCGTCAGCTGTGTTCCGGGCTCACCGATCGACTGGGCCGCGATAACACCGATTGCCTCGCCGACGTTGGCGATATGCCCCCTCGCCAGATCACGTCCGTAACACAGACGGCAAATACCGAATCGAGTTTCGCAGGTAATGGGAGAGCGGACATGCACTTCGTCAACGCCCAGCGCGTCGAGTTTCTCAACTAAGCGCTCGTCTACCATGACACCAGCTTCAACGATGACTTCACCAGTCGCTTCATTGACCACATCTTTGGTCAAAACGCGCCCGAGCACTCGGTCGCCCAACGGAGCGATGATGTCACCCCCTTCAATCACCGGGCGCATTGTCAGACCGTCAGTCGTCCCGCAATCATGCTCGGTAATGACGAGGTCCTGAGAAATATCGACCAGACGTCGTGTCAGATAACCGGAGTTCGCTGTTTTCAGCGCGGTGTCCGCAAGCCCCTTACGTGCCCCGTGTGTGGACGTGAAGTACTGCACCACACTTAGTCCTTCGCGGAAGTTAGCGGTAATCGGCGTTTCAATAATAGATCCGTCAGGACGCGCCATCAGACCTCGCATACCGGCCAATTGACGAATCTGCGCGGGCGAGCCCCGTGCACCGGAATCCGCGTAAATATAAACCGAGTTGAATGACTCCTGACGCTCTTCCTTGCCTTCCTTGTTAATGACGGGCTCTGTAGACAATCCGTCCATCATGGATTTCGCCACCAGATCGTTTGCACGAGACCAGATGTCGATTACCTTGTTGTACTTCTCGCCCTGTGTCACCAAACCTGACGCATATTGATTTTCGATTTCTTCCACTTCGGCATCGGCCTGGGCAATGATCGCGGCCTTTTCTTCGGGAATTACGAAATCATTCACGCCAATCGAAGAACCAGAACGTGTTGAATAGCGATAGCCGGTATACATCAGCTGGTCAGCGAAAATCACTGTCTCTTTCAAACCAACGTAACGGTAACAAGCGTTCAATATTCCGGAGATCTGCTTCTTGGTCATTTTCTGATTGACCATCGAGAAAGGCAGTCCGTCCGGAACAATATTGAACAACAACACACGGCCAACAGTTGTCTCTACCATTTCTCGCTTGTGTTCTTTCTGACCTTCGCTGTTTACAACAACGCTGTCGATACGGGCCTTGATACGAGCCTGCAGATGAACACTGCCAGTCTCGTAGGCGCGCTGTACTTCAGCCGCGTCGGCAAAGACCATGCCCTCGCCCTTGGCATTCACGCGGGCACGCGTCATGTAATAGAGCCCGAGCACCACGTCCTGCGAGGGAACAATGATGGGCTCACCACTTGCTGGTGCAAGAATGTTGTTTGTTGACATCATCAAGGTGCGCGCTTCCAGCTGGGCTTCCAGCGTCAGAGGCACGTGAACCGCCATCTGGTCACCGTCAAAGTCGGCGTTGTAGGCGGCACACACCAGCGGATGCAACTGAATGGCTTTCCCTTCGATCAGAACAGGCTCAAATGCCTGAATACCCAATCGGTGAAGTGTTGGCGCACGGTTCAGCAGCACAGGATGTTCGCGAATGACCTCCGCCAGAATATCCCAGACCTCTGCGGTTTCCCGCTCTACCATTTTCTTTGCCGCTTTGATGGTCGTAGCCAAACCACGTCGCTCGAGCTTGCCGAAAATGAAAGGCTTGAAGAGTTCCAAGGCCATTTTCTTGGGCAAACCGCATTGGTGCAATTTCAACGTGGGACCCACGACGATGACCGAACGGCCTGAATAATCAACCCGCTTACCCAGAAGGTTCTGACGGAATCGGCCCTGCTTGCCCTTGATCATGTCGGCCAGCGACTTCAGAGGACGCTTGTTGGAGCCCGTAATCGCTCGTCCACGGCGACCATTGTCCAGAAGCGCATCTACCGCCTCTTGCAGCATTCGCTTTTCATTGCGAACGATAATGTCTGGAGCATTCAGATCCAAAAGACGCTTGAGGCGATTATTCCGGTTGATGACTCGTCGATAGAGATCATTTAGATCGGACGTTGCGAAACGCCCTCCGTCAAGAGGAACAAGTGGACGAAGATCGGGCGGCAACACTGGCAGAACGGTCAACACCATCCATTCAGGCTTGTTCCCTGACTCGGCAAACGCTTCCAGCAGCTTCAGTCGCTTTGACAGCTTCTTCAGCTTGGTCTCGGAGTTGGTTTGCGGAATTTCCTCACGCAGACGGGCAACTTCCGCATCCACGTTCATGTCCTTCATCAGCTGTTGTACTGCCTCGGCGCCCATCTTGGCGTCGAACTCATCACTGAACTCTTCCATCGCCTCATAGTACTGCTCGTCGGTCAGCAACTGCCCTTTTTCAAGGGTTGTCATGCCGGGATCTGTGACTACAAATGACTCGAAATAAAGAATGCGCTCGATATCGCGCAGCGTCATATCCAATAAAAGGCCGATGCGGGACGGGAGTGACTTCAAGAACCATATATGGGCAACCGGACTCGCAAGTTCGATATGCCCCATGCGCTCACGACGCACCTTTGACAGCGCAACTTCAACACCGCATTTCTCACAGATCACACCGCGATGCTTCAAGCGCTTATATTTGCCACAGAGACATTCGTAGTCTTTTACCGGGCCAAATATTTTGGCGCAGAACAGACCATCCCGCTCTGGCTTGAACGTTCTGTAATTGATGGTTTCAGGCTTCTTAACTTCACCAAAAGACCACGCCCGAATCATCTCTGGCGATGCCAGACCGATCCGAATGGAATCAAATTCATCAGATTGTGATTGGGACTTCAGTAACCCTAACAGGTCTTTCATTCTATATCCTCCGCCTGACGCACAGTGGCAACAGGTTTCTTAAAATCACTAATTCGTTGTGCTACTCAAAGGAAATTTCGATCCTCTGCCCATTGCAAGGCAATGGGCAGAAACTCGTTATTTACCGGAAACATCCAGCTCCATGTCGATGGCAAGCGACCGGATTTCCTTTAACAACACATTGAACGACTCGGGCATGCCTGGCTCCATACGATGGTCGCCATCCACGATGTTTTTGTACATCTTGGTACGCCCTGCTACGTCGTCTGACTTCACAGTGAGCATTTCCTGCAGAGTATAGGCAGCGCCGTACGCTTCCAGTGCCCATACTTCCATTTCCCCGAAGCGTTGTCCGCCGAACTGGGCCTTACCACCCAGCGGTTGCTGAGTCACAAGGCTATAGGATCCTGTTGAACGGGCATGCATCTTGTCATCCACAAGATGGTTCAGCTTCAGCATATACATGATGCCGACCGTTACTTTGCGATCGAAGGCTTCGCCAGTACGGCCGTCATACAAGGTGACCTGACCACTTTCATCCATCCCAGCCAACTTCAACATTTCCTTGATTTCGGATTCCACAGCACCGTCAAACACGGGTGTTGCCATGGGAACACCTGCGCGCAGGTTGTCCGCCAACTCAAGAATCTCGGCATCCGAGAAGGAATTCAGGTCTTCCTTCTTTGATCCGATTTTGTTGTAGATTTCATCCAGCAGTTTGCGAATCTCGGCTACTTGGCGTTTCTCTTCCAGCATCTGATTGATGCGGTCTCCCAGACCCTTGGCAGCTGCTCCCAGATGGGTTTCAAGGACCTGACCCACGTTCATACGTGAGGGCACGCCCAGTGGGTTCAGCACGATATCCACGGGGTTACCGCTTTCATCGTAGGGCATATCTTCAACCGGCATAATGACCGAGATCACCCCTTTGTTTCCGTGACGGCCCGCCATCTTGTCGCCAGGCTGAATACGACGCTTGATCGCGAGATACACTTTAACGATTTTCAATACGCCCGGTGCCAAGTCGTCGCCTTGCGTCAATTTGCGCTTCTTGTCTTCAAAACGCTCATCCAGCTCAAGTCGACGCTCTTTCAGTTGCGCTTCTGCACGCTCAAGCTGCTTGTTCAACTCTTCTTCGTTCAAACGGAGTTTGAACCAGTCATCGCGAGGAAGAGCATCCAGATAGTCTCCGGTCAGTACTGCACCCTTCTTGAGCCCAGGACCACCAGCAACAGTCTTATCCAGCAGAGCTGCACGCAGACGATGGAAGGTCGCGCCTTCTACAATCTTGTACTCGTCGTTAATGTCCTTGCGCACTTTTGCCAGCTGCGAACGTTCGATCTCGAGAGCACGCTGATCTTTCTCAAGTCCATCACGCGTAAAGACCTGAACATCGATGACCGTACCTTTGACACTGGTGGGGACACGCAAAGAAGTGTCTTTCACATCAGACGCTTTCTCACCGAAGATAGCTCGCAAGAGTTTCTCTTCCGGCGTAAGTTGAGTTTCGCCCTTAGGGGTCACCTTACCAACCAGAATATCGCCTGCGTTAACTTCTGCACCGATGTAGACAACACCAGATTCATCCAGCTTGCCAAGCGCACCTTCCCCGACATTGGGAATATCCGCAGTAATTTCTTCGGAACCCAGTTTGGTATCTCGCGCCACACAGGTCAGTTCCTGAATGTGGATTGTGGTCAGCCTGTCCTCTTTTACAACACGCTCGGAGATCAGGATCGAGTCTTCGAAGTTGTAGCCGTTCCACGGCATGAAAGCGATGCGCATGTTCTGGCCCAGTGCCAGCTCACCCATATCCACAGAAGGGCCATCCGCCAGAATGTCACCACGCTCAACGACATCGCCCTGCTTCACCAGAGGCTGCTGATTGATGCAGGTATTCTGGTTAGAGCGCGTGTATTTGGTCAGGTTGTAAATATCCACACCGGCCTCACCGGCCTGCGTTTCTTCATCGCGCACTCGCACAATGATGCGCGAGGCATCA
The DNA here is from genome assembly GCA_964538025.1 of uncultured Klebsiella sp. Lineage (GTDB taxonomy): Bacteria > Pseudomonadota > Gammaproteobacteria > Pseudomonadales > Pseudohongiellaceae > UBA5078. Next base: position 9,652 of record CAZICZ010000015.1, read on the forward strand.
ACGCTTTCGATAACTCCGCCGTGCTGCGCAACTACGCACACACCAGAATCGTGGGCAACATTTCGCTCAAGCCCGGTACCTACCAGAGGTTTTTCAGAGCGAAGAGTCGGTACCGCCTGACGTTGCATGTTCGAGCCCATGAGAGCCCGGTTTGCGTCGTCGTGCTCGAGGAATGGAATCAATGCGGCCGCAACGGACACCATCTGTTGTGGCGCCACATCCATATAGTTGATCTGATCGCGCGGCATCAGAGTTGTCTCACCTTTGTGACGTACTGTCACGAGGTTGTCGACAAATCCTCCATTCTTGTCCAAGGACGCACTCGCCTGGGCAATCACGAATTCGCTCTCATCAATCGCGGAAAGGAAATCAATTTCGTCTGTGACGCGGTTATTGACTACTTTTCGATAGGGGCTTTCGAGGAATCCATAGGTATTGGTTCGCGCATAGGTCGCCAATGAATTGATCAGACCGATGTTCGGACCTTCCGGTGTTTCAATCGGGCACACACGGCCATAATGCGTCGGATGCACGTCACGGACTTCAAAGCCCGCACGCTCTCGTGTCAACCCCCCTGGTCCGAGCGCCGAAACGCGACGCTTGTGAGTCACTTCTGACAGCGGGTTATTCTGGTCCATAAACTGCGACAACTGGCTTGAACCAAAGAACTCCTTGATCGCCGCGGCAACCGGCTTGGCATTGATCATGTCCTGTGGCATCAACCCTTCGGAATCGGCCATACTCAGGCGTTCTTTTACCGCACGCTCAACACGGACCAGACCTACACGGAACTGGTTCTCTGCCATTTCACCAACAGACCGGATACGACGGTTACCGAGGTGATCGATATCGTCGACGACACCAAACCCGTTTCGGATCGCTACAAGAGTCTTTAATACATCGACGATGTCGTCGGTATTCAGAACAGGAGACCCTTCTGTTTCAACGCGACCGAGGCGCCGATTGAACTTCATACGGCCTACCGCTGACAGGTCGTAACGTTCTGAAGAGAAGAACAGATTGGAAAACAGGTTCTCGGCGGAATCCTTTGTGGGAGGCTCACCGGGTCTCATCATGCGGTAAATTTCAACCAGGGCCTCAAGACGCGTAGTGGTTGAATCTACACGCAAGGTGTCAGAAATAAAGGGACCGCAATCGAGATCGTTTGTAAAAATGGTCTCAAATTCTTTCACACCGGACTTGAGAATACCGTCCACCACATCCTGTGTGATCTGGGTATTGCACTCAAACAGAATTTCGCCTGTATCGGGATTAACGATGTCCTTGGCAAGCGATTCGCCATAGAGGAACTCATGCGTGACTTTCAGTTCTGTCAGCTTTGCCTTTTCCATCTGACGAATATGACGCGCAGTAATACGTCGCCCTTCTTCGACAATTAACTCGCCTTTTTTGTCGACAATGGGGAAATTCAGCACTTCGCCGCGCAGACGGGTTGGCACGAGCTGGAGTACGACATCAGACTCTTTTCCAGAAATCTTGTACACATCGTTCTCATAGAACATTCCAAGAATATCCTGAGAGCTGAAATCGAGCGCGCGCAGAAGCACTGTCGCAGGAAGCTTGCGACGTCGATCGATACGGACGAAGACCATGTCTTTCGGATCAAATTCGAAATCAAGCCACGAACCACGGTAAGGAATAATTCGCGCTGAATACAGCAGTTTTCCGGAGCTGTGTGTTTTGCCTTTGTCGTGATCAAAGAAAACACCAGGGGATCGATGCAACTGAGACACAACCACACGCTCGGTACCATTGATAACGAAGGTACCACTGTCAGTCATCACGGGGATTTCACCCATGTAGACTTCTTGTTCTTTAATATCTTTGATTGTTTGCGTGGTGGACTCTTTATCAAACAGAATCAGACGCACCTTTACTCGCAAAGAAACGGAATAAGTGATGCCGCGAAGTTGACATTCCTTGACGTCAAATGCGGGCTTGCCTAGATCGTAGCTGACATACTCAAGAATCGCTTTCCCGGAATAGCTGACGATCGGGAACACAGACTTGAACGCAGCGTGAAGACCTTGATCGAGTCGCTCCTGAGGAGATACATCAGCTTGAGTAAATTGACGAAATGAATCGATCTGAGTAGACAAAAGATATGGAATATCCATTGCGCTTGGCAATTTACCAAAGTCTTTACGGATACGTTTTTTTTCTGTATACGAATAGGCCATTAGTGTTTTCCTAACAAGTGTGTACTTCACATGAATCGCAATTCGGCTCTGCACGTCTTGCACATGCCATCTACGATGAAAGTACTTGTCTGAACTTTAGTCCACATGTGATGTGGACAACCCCGCCACCTAAAAATCTTCTAACTGAATCTAATACAAACGCTATTGGCTAAATACTTAAAAGCACCAAAATCGGACAGAGAAACCCCTGCCCGATTCCGGTGTTTTCATGCTTGCGCGATGACTTACTTAAGCTCAACAGTTGCGCCAGCTTCTTCCAGCTCTTTCTTCGCAGCTTCAGCATCCGCTTTGGATACGCCTTCCTTAACAGTTGAAGGAGCACCATCTACCAGATCTTTGGCTTCTTTCAGACCAAGACCAGTAATTGCGCGCACAACCTTAATGACGTTCACTTTCTTTTCGCCAGAAGCTTTCAGAACGATGTCAAATTCGGTCTTTTCTTCAACTGCTTCAGCAGCGGCAGCAGCAGCTGGTGCAGCAACAGCTACGGCAGCAGCCGCAGATACACCAAACTTCTCTTCCATCGCCGCAACGAGTTCTACAACATCCATTACTGACATTTCAGCAATAGCATTCAAAATATCATCTTTAGACAGAGCCATGACTCCAATCTCCTAATCACAAATAAATTTAAAAACGGTTTAGTCAATAATCAGAATTATGCTGCTTCTTTCTTTTGGTCGCGAACTGCGGCAACAGCACGTGTTACCTTCGAAGGCACCTCGTTGAGAGTCCTTGTCAGTTTCGTGATTGGTCCGAGCATCACGCTCATCAGCATCGATACCGCCTGATCGTAGGTCGGTAAATTAGCCAATGCATCGATCTGGTCGGCACCCAACAACTTGCCACCAATAGAGAGTGCTTTGATTTCAAATTTGTCATTAGCCTTGGCAAAATCCTTCAGCACACGCGCAGCGGCGCCAGGATCTTCCATTGAAAATGCCAAAATTGTCGGCCCAACAAGCGCTTCTTTCATGCAATCAAAACTAGTATTCTCTACCGCTTTACGCAGCAGTGTGTTGCGGACAACACGCAGATACACATTATTTTGACGGGCACTTTTACGAAGAGCAGTCAGATCGCTCACAGTAACGCCGCGATAATCGGCAATCACTGCAGACAAAGCACTAGTAGCAGCTTCATTGACTTCCGAGACGATTTGTTTCTTGTCTTCTAGTCTAATAGCCACTAGCTTTACTCCTGATTTAAATCTGGTTGCCCAGATTCACAATTGTGTACCCTTCTACATTTGAGACAATCGCCAGCAGAAGGACTTGTAACTGGTGAAGTGGATCAGAGAAACTCTGACCGGGTTACACCATCTGCGTAGGGCGCATTAAGTAACAGAGTAACTGCCTCCATTACGCCTACGGTCTTTGACAGCCTTGCTGGCTGCTACTGCAACCAGCAAAACCCCAAAGTCTTTTGTAGTTCTGGAACTACCTTATGCGTTTATAGTGGACTGGTCGATGATCACGCCAGGCCCCATGGTGGAAGACAACACAACCTTTTGAATATAGATGCCTTTTGAGGACGCAGGCTTGGCACGCTTGAGATCAGAGATCAGCGCTTCGAGGTTGCCCTGAATTGCGGCAGCATCAAAACCAATTTTCCCAATTCCACCATGAATAATGCCTTTCTTGTCTGTACGGTAACGAACCTGACCAGCCTTGGCATTACGAACAGCGCCTGCGACATCAGCAGTCACAGTACCTACTTTTGGGTTCGGCATCAGGCCACGGGGACCAAGCACCTGACCAAGCTTTCCGACGACCCGCATGGCATCAGGTGTTGCGATGACCACATCAAAATCCATGTTGCCTGCCAAAATACTTTCAGCAAGATCATCGAATCCCACGATATCAGCGCCAGCATCTTTCGCCTTGTTGGCATTCTCACCTTGAGCAAAAACGGCTACACGTACTGTTTTGCCGGTACCGTGAGGCAGCAAAGTGGAGCCTCGGACGACCTGGTCCGATTTACGGGGATCAACACCAAGATTTACGGAGACATCAATGGACTCTTTGAATTTTGCAGAGGCAAATTCATTCAAGAGACTTACCGCTTCGGCAATGGTGTAACTCTTGCTACCATCGAGCTTGGCATTAATCAGTTTTGCTTTCTTTGTCAGTTTCGCCATGATTCTCAGGCCCCCTCTACTTCAATACCAGCACTGCGAGCACTGCCTTCAAGCGTGCGGACAGCGGCATCCATATCTGCAGCTGTGAGATCCGGCATCTTGAGTGCCGCGATTTCTTCCAGCTGAGCGCGCGTAATCTTGCCTACCTTCTCGGTATTGGGACGGGCGCTACCCTTAGTGATACCGATCGCTTTTCGAATCAATACACCAGCGGGTGGGGTTTTTGTAATAAAGGTAAAACTTCTGTCTGCATAAACAGTAATAACAACTGGAATCGGAAGACCAGGCTCCAGGCTCTGCGTTGCCGCATTGAACGCCTTGCAGAATTCCATAATATTGACGCCGCGCTGACCGAGAGCCGGACCAACGGGTGGGCTCGGGTTTGCTTTACCTGCGGCCACTTGAAGCTTGATATAAGCGGTGACTTTCTTCGCCATTTGAATAACTCCTCTTTGGGTTCAAGCACTCAACAGTCAACTGCTGATGCAGTGCTGCCAAGCTCCCCTGCGTATCGAATCTGCGAAAAACGATACGGCTGATTTAGTAACACGCGCCTTCGTAATACAAGACGGCGCGTGAACCACCTACAACATCCCTGTTGAACATACTTCCTATCGAATTCAGGTTTTTTCAACCTGACTGAATTCCAGCTCTACCGGTGTAGAGCGCCCAAAAATGAGCACAGCCACACGCAAGCGACTCTTCTCATAATTCACTTCTTCCACTGCGCCAGTGAAGTCATTGAACGGGCCATCGATCACACGAACCATTTCGCCAGGCTCGTAAATAATTTTGTGCGTCGGTTTATCCTGACCGTCTTCCAGACGCTGAAGAATCTTATTGGCTTCTTTTGCTGTAATGGGGGCAGGCTTTTCTGCTTTGCCGCCAATGAAGCCCATGACACGCGGAGTTTCTTTGACCAGATGCCAAGTATCGTCGTTCAGTTCCATTTCAACCAAGACGTATCCCGGGAAGAACTTGCGCTCACTTTTGCGCTTCTGACCTGCTCTCATTTCCAGAACTTCTTCCGTTGGCACCAAAACTTCACCAAACAGGTCTTCCATGCCAGAAAGCGCAATACGCTCCTTGAGCGCATTCATCACTTTCTTTTCATAGCCTGAATAGGCGTGAACTACATACCAACGCTTTGCCATCTGATACCCCTAACCAATGATTCCAGAAACAATCTCATTGAGCCCCCAGTCCAGCAACCAAAGGAGCAGCGCTACGACGAGAACCACCACCAGCACGATCAGTGTGGTCTGAGTTGTTTCCTGACGAGTAGGCCAGACAACCTTGCGAATTTCCGCACGCGCCTCAAGACAAAGGGATAAAAAGGCACTCCCCTTCGCAGTTTGCACTGCCAGCCACGCAGCAACACCGCCCAAAATCAGCAATCCGATCGTTCTGTAAAGAATAGATTCCGCTGCAAAATAGGAATTCGCATATACACCGATAAAGACGATGACAGCGACCACGCCCCACTTCAGCCAATCTAACTTGTATTCCTGATCACTTATTTTTTCGGACATAGTTTTACGAAACTCAGATTTGCCTGAAAGCAGCCGCGAAAAACGGCATTTCTGGACTGAATCAAACGATTTGGCCCTGCACTAGTGGCAGGCCAGGAGGGAATCGAACCCCCAACCTGCGGTTTTGGAGACCGCCGCTCTGCCAATTGAGCTACTGGCCTATAACTCCTAGAGATAAGCAAGCCGAAAGCCCACTAATGAGCGTTTCGGCTTGTCTATTCAACGTTTTGTGTGATTTATTCGAAAATCTTCGCGACGACGCCAGCCCCTACTGTTCGGCCACCCTCACGGATCG
>CAZICZ010000016.1:0-11073 GCA_964538025.1 uncultured Klebsiella sp.
GGAAACCCCGATCGGCGATGACGAAGATTCGCATCTGGGGGATTTCATCGAGGACTCCACCGTGGACTCCCCGGTGGACAGCTCCATCGACGAGGGCCTGCGCGAAGCCACCAAGGACGTCCTGTCAAGCCTGACCGCCCGCGAGGCAAAGGTGTTGAGAATGCGTTTCGGCATCGACATGAACACGGACCACACGCTGGAAGAAGTCGGCAAGCAGTTCGACGTGACACGCGAGCGCATCCGTCAGATCGAAGCCAAGGCCTTGCGCAAACTACGTCATCCGACGCGTTCTGACCACCTGCGCAGCTTCCTGGACGATTAATCGTTCAGCGGTCTCTGCCCTCAAAAGAACCGGAACGTTTGTTCCGGTTTTTTTTTGCGTTGCCGAAAAAGGAATAGTGCCCCGCCCGGTAAACAGGGAGGCGTGGACTGCGTTAGTCTAGGAACGTTCCCCGCCATCAAGGACTCTGCTATGCGCCACTTTCCCCTGCTGACTTTGCTGACTCTGCTGCTTCTGGGCCCTCTGGCCAAAGCCGATACCCTCAGCGACGCCATCGCGCTGTACACCTGGGCCGAGCAGCGGCACCCCGAGTATTTCAGTCCGCCCTCGCAGGGCGTCACGGAGGTTGAAGGGTATCTGGTGCGCTATTACAGCAAGACCGACAGCTATATTGGCGTCATCGGGCAGAATGTCTATGTGCTCGGCGCCGCCTTTGGCCCCGGCATTGTGCATGCCGGTCTCGTCAGCGATTTTATTGCCCCCAAATCCGCCGCCACCGTGTCTCTCACCGATGCGCTGCTCGCAAACCGCGCGGCCAGTTGCAGTGAATACGCCGGGCAGTACACGTCTTCCAGCACCGATGTTTCGCGCAGCCTCACGTTTTCCGGCAGCCTCGCGATTCAGGTGGCAAACGGTCTTTGTACCTTCAGTTCCAATAACATTCCCAACCATGCCATGGGAGAGGGCGGACACTTCGCCACGCCGGTGGCGGCGGTGTCCCATACCTACACAATGCCCGCGGTGCCCACCCGTGCCGCCACGCCCACCGCGCTGACTCTGGAATGGGACAATGCGGTGATGCTCAACGGCGTGAAGGTCGATATCTGGGCGGCTGCGTGCTATGGCGTGGGCGATGGCAAGATTGGCTGCAACAATCCCTCGCAGCCCTGGCGCTACGATCCCATGTCGCCCCTGAACAGCTTCGGGACGGATACCCACAACGCGCACACGCAGCCCAATGGCGCCTATCACTACCACGGCAATCCCAGGGCGCTGTTTGCCGACAGCACGACGAGCGCGTCCCCCGTCATCGGGTTTGCCGCCGACGGCTTTCCCCTTTTCGGCCCCTATTTTGATGATCAGGGCACCGTGCGCAAGGCGACAAGCAGCTACCGGCTCAAGGCCGGTGCAAGGCCCAGCGGCGCCGGCAATCCGGGCGGCCAGTACGACGGGACGTATCGGGATGATTATGAATATGTGGCGGGCAGCGGGGATCTGGATGCCTGCAACGGCATGACCGTCAACGGCATTTACGGGTACTACGTGACGGACGCCTTTCCCTATCTGATGGCCTGTTTCAGCGGCACGCCGAACAGTTCCTTCCACAAATAGGGTGGACTAGCGGCGCTGCATCAGCGGCGGGGTCAGATCATCGATACCGACCAGTCCCAGCATCAACAGGAAGGTGAGTTGAGGGCCAAGATGGGAGTCCTGCGGGTCGTACCACTCCTGCGGGGAATGCTCGCCGCCGCTGCGCCCACCGCCGCCGATGGTGATGGCGGGGATGCCCAGGGACATGGGGATATTGGAATCGGTGCTCGAGGTCCGCAGCTCCTCCAACGGCGCCCCCACGGCGCGGTAGGCCAGGGAGGCGACTTGTGTCAGAGGGTCGCTTGCCTGTGTGCTGCCCACCGGGCGGTCCCCGATCAGTCTGAAGGTGACGGTGATCTCGCCGTTGTTCCAGCGCGCATTCTCCTCTTCCACCGCCTGCTGGGTAACCTCCTTCACACGGGCCTCCAGCCTTGCCAGTTCGGCCGCGTCGTTGGAGCGCATGTCCAGCTCGAACATCGCATCCGCCGCAATGGAGTTGACCGAGGTCCCGCCCGAGACGGTGCCCACCGTGAAGGTGGTTTTGGGCTGCTCGGGCACCTGCAGATCGCCGATCTTGGTGATGGCACGGCCCATCGCATGGATGGCGCTGACCAGACCGAAAGCGCTGAAAGAATGCCCGCCGGGCCCGGTGAACTCGACGGCGAAGCGGCGGCTGCCCGTCGCCCCGGTGGTGATGCGGGTGAGCCCGGAACCATCGATGGAGACAAAGCCGTCGATGTCCGGGTGGTCGCGGAACACGGCTTTGATGCCCCGCAGGTCGCCCGGGCCTTCCTCGCCCACATTGCCTACAAACAGGATGTCGCCGACCGTGGCGATGCCGCTGCGGTTGAGCGCGTCGATCACGCTGAGCAGCACGGTGAGCCCTCGGCCATCGTCGCTGATGCCCGGCGCGTAATAGCGCCCGTCACGCTGCTGCACCCTCACATCGGTGTCCAGCGGAAACACGGTATCCAGATGCGCGGCAATCACAAACAGCGGGCCGTCTCCGCTGCCCTTGCGCAGGCCCAGCACATTGCCCTCGGCATCGATGGTGGCATCGCTCAGGCCCCGTGCCTGCATTTGTTGAAGGTAGTAGTGCGCACGCGTCTGCTCCTGAAAGGGAGGGGCGGGGATTTCCGTCAGCCGCACCTGCTCGGCCAGCGTTTCCGCCTCCCGCTCCTGCAGGAATCGCAGGGCGGCGCCCACGCGGGAATCGTCCTGCACACGTGCAAAGCTGCGCGCAATCTCCGGGCTGACTGTCACGGCCGTAGCCGAGGTCTGTGCGTGCAGGGGGGAACAGATCGCCGCCAGGGCGACGCCACTCAGGGCGACAAAACGCAGAACATGGGCGCGGGCAAGAGAAAACATCGGAGACCTCCTGAGGGCAAAAGTTTAAAGAGGCGACCCGGCACTGCGAATGCGGTCGATCTCATCGGAGGCATCGCGCGCCAGACGCTCGCGCTGATTCACCGTCATGCAGATGAACTGCGGCAGGTTGGAGCCCACCACCCGCTCGCGGTCACACACCAGCTTTTCTCCCTCGGAGGTCACCGTGGCATTGTAGCGATCGACATCCGCCTGCGAGCGAATGGGACGGTTGGTCTGGGAGACGGGCACGCAGGCCGTCGTGAGAGAAATCAGGAACAATGCACACTGCCACTTCATCTTGCCGTTCACCTCGACAGGGGGCGCCCGGCGGCGCCGGACAGTCGAGGGCTAATGTACACGAAGGCGGCGTGCTTGTGACAATTCCTCACGATTTCCCCGGACAAAAAGGGAAGCCTGTGCCCTGAATTCATGGTATTTTGCGCCGCGACCTCGGCGGTCGCCCTTCGATCTCAAAGAATGACAAAGCAAAGACGGAGTACTCCATGCAGTTACGCAGATTTTCCACGGCGCTCACGGCCCTGCTGTTCAGCCTTGTGCTGCCGACCCTCGCCAATGCTCAGGCCCCCGCGGCGGCCAGCATTTCCATTCCACAACTGAGCGAGGAGCCCAGCCTGGCAGACTTCGCCGGCATGACACCGGCTACGGCACTGGCACGCCAGATGACCAAAATCGACGGCTTTGTGCAGCGCGAGCCCATCGACGGCGCGCCTGCCACGCAGCGGACAGAGGTGTATCTGGGCTATGACCAGGAGCAGCTGTACGCCGTGTTTCTGGCGTTTGATACGGACCCGTCCCAGATCCGCGCCAACCTGGCCTCACGCGAGAACATCGGCGGCGATGACAGCGTCGAGCTGACCATCGATACCTTCAATGACCAGCGCACCGCCTACACCTTCCGCGTCACCCCGCTCGGCATGCAGTGGGATGCGCGCTGGACGGAAGGCTTCTCCAACCGTGCCGGGTTCGACACCACCTGGGAGGCGGTGTGGGACAGCGACGGCGAAGTGACGGACAAGGGCTATATGGTGAGCATCGCCGTTCCCCTGCGCGGCCTGCGCTTCCCCGCAGAATCCGAGCAGCTGTGGCGCGTGCAGGTGGGCCGGCAGATTCCCCGCCTGAGTGAAGACAGTTTCTGGCCGCCCTACTCCATCGCGGTCGATGGCCGCCTGAACCAGACGGCGCTGATGAGCGGCATCCGCAACGTCTCCCCCGGCAACAACACGCAGATCACCCCTTACATGTTCGCGCGCAATGTCGATGCGCTGAACCGCGCCGCCGTGGGGGGCCCCAAGTTCCAGACGGACTCCGAATACGACATGGGCGTGGACGCCAAATTCGTCATCAACGATGCCTGGGTGCTGGACCTGACACTGAACCCCGATTTCTCCCAAGTGGAGTCCGACGAACCCCAGGTCACAGTGAACGAGCGCTTTGAAGTGCAATACCCCGAGCGCCGTCCCTTCTTCGTGGAGAACGCCGACTTCTTTGCCACCGACTCCATCCTGCTGTTTACGCGCCGCATCGTGGACCCGGAAGCGGGCCTGCGCTTTACCGGCCGCAGCGGCCCCTGGGGCGTGGGCACCATGCTCATGAACGACGAAGCGCCGGGCCTGAACCGTGCCGCGGGCGATCCGCTCAATGGCGAGAAGGCCAACATCGGCGTGCTGCGGGTATTCCGCGACATCGCCGGACAGGACCGCGTGGGCTTTACGCTGACGGACCGCGAACTGCTGGACGGGTATAACCGCGTCGGCAGCGTGGACGGCAAGTTCCGCATCAACCAGAACTGGGTGACCAACCTCGAGTACATCAGCACCGAGACAGAGCCCACCCTGGGCGGGCGCACCATCGACGGCGCGCAGCGCAATATCCGCATCGACCGCGTGGGACGCACCTACAACACCCACTTCCACTTCGTGGACACCGATGCCGATTTCCGCACCCAGCTGGGCTTCCAGAACCGCTTCTTCAAGTCCGACATCTCCGGCATTCACTGGCGCAACAGCCTCAGCTACTTCCCCGAGAATTCGGCACTGACGAGCTGGAGCCCCGCGTTGATGTCGGTGTACCAGGACGACAAGGACGGCGTGAAGGTGTATGCCGAGCTCTCGCCCTCCATCACCTGGAACTTCCCGACCAGCCGCATCACCGTGGGCATGTCGGACTTTACCGAAGTGCTGCGTCCGCAGGATTTCCGCGGCCTGACCCGCACCACGCCGTATGACTACGGCCACGTGAATGCCAACTACCGCAACTCCATGCTCAGCAGCCTGACGGTGGATGTCAGCTACCGCCGCGGGGACGCGCTGAACCTCGTGCCACGCGCCGGATTCCTGCCCTACGTGGCCGACACCAACCGCATGGACCTGAGCGTGCTGTTCCGCCCCATCGAGCGCCTGCGCATCGACAACTCCTTCGTGCGCACCGAGCTGGACAATGGCAAGGTCTTCTCCAACGACATCTTCCGCAGCAGCTGGAACTACCAGTTCACCCGCGAGATGTCCCTGCGTTTCATCGCGCAGTACGAAAACACCGACGCCGGCCCTAACACGCGCCTGACAGACGACAAGAACATGAACTTCGACGTCCTGCTGCGCTACGTGATCAACCCCTGGTCGGCGCTGTATTTCGGGTACAACACCAATCAGAGCAACTTCGACATCATCGAAACCGAAGGGGAGCGTGAGGTGGTCACCACCGATGACCTGCGCCGCGACGGCAGCCAGTTCTTCGTCAAGTTCTCCTACATGTTCCAGCGCTAAGCCGGACGTTTTCCCGAGACAAAAAAAAGGGCCTGCAGATGCAGGCCCTTTTTTTTCACTTCGCCTCAGGCAAGCCTGAGCGGCAGACGGGTGAAGGTTTTGCCCGTGATGGCACTCAGGGCATTGGCCACGGCGGGAGCAATCGGGGGCGTCCCCGGTTCGCCCACCCCGCTCGGGTCGGCGTCGGAGGGCAGGATGTGCACCTCGACGGTGGGCATCTGGTGCATGCGCAGCACCTGATAATTGTGGAAATTGCTCTGGTCGACGCGCCCCTGTGTCAGGGTGATCTCGTCCTCCAGCGCCGCGGACAGGCCAAACGCGATGCCGCCCTCGACCTGCGCCCTGACCACATCGGGGTTCACGGCCAGGCCGCAATCGATCACGGCCACCACGTGCTCCACCTTGAAGCTGTCGCCCGACACCGAGACGTCCACGATTTCGGCCACCGTTGAACCGAAAGACGTGTGCACCGCCACGCCACGCCCCCAGCCCGCCGGCAGGGGTTTGCTGCCCCATTGCGCCTTTTCGGCCGCCAGACGCAGCACCGCCGTTTCACGCGGGTTGTTTTTGAGCAGCGCAAGCCGGTAGGCCACCGGGTCCTGCCCCGCTTCCCGCGCCAGCGCGTCGATAAAGACCTCCTTGCTGAACGCCGTGTGGGTGTTGCCCACGGAGCGCCACCACTGCACCGGCACGCCGACACGGGGGGTGTGGAGCTCTACCTGACGCTGGGGAATGGCGTAGGCCATGTTCTCCAGGCCTTCGATGGAACTGGCATCGATACCATTGACGATGCTCGCCTCAAGGAAGGTCCCCTGCATGATGGACTGCCCGGCCACGCGGATGCGGATCGCCTCCGGCAGTCCGTTATCGCCCAGCACCGCGGCAAAATCGTGCACATAGGCGGGCCGGTAATAGCCCCCCTGCATGTCGTCTTCGCGCGACCACACCAGCTTCACCGGCACACCCGGCACCTGCTGCGCGATGCGCGTGGCCTCCAGCGGATAGTCCGAGACCGGGTTGGCGCGGCGCCCGAAGCCGCCCCCTGCAAAGACGGTGTGAATAGTGACGTCTTCCGGCCGACCGCCGATCTGCGCGGCAATCGCTGCCTGATCGCCCGTCGCGCTCTGGCAGCCATACCAGGCGGTGGCACGCGTGCCATTGACCTGCACTACGCAGTTGATCGGCTCCATCTGGGCGTGCGAGAGATACGGAAACTCGAACCGGTGCGTCACGGGATTGCGTGCCTTGGCCAGTGCGCCGGCCACATCGCCTTCGCTCTCTGCCACTGCCCCCGGGCTGGCCAGCAACTGGTGATAGGCCTGCAGGATCTCGTCGGTGCCGCGCGTCTCTACCGCAGACTCATCCCACTGCACGCTCAGCCGCTCACGGCCTCGGGTGGCAGACCAATAGTCGCGCGCCACCACCGCCACGCCCGTGTCGATCGCAAACACGTGCTCCACCCCTGAAACGGCAAGCGCCTGCGTGGCATCGAAGGACAGTACCTTCGCGCCAAAGCGCGGCGGGTGGGCGACCACGGCGGTCAGCATGCCGGGCAACTGAATATCCTGCGTAAAGACGGCTGTGCCGTTGTGCTTGCCGACATCCTTGCGCGGGAGCGACTCCCGGCCGATCAGCGTGAACTCCTGCGCCGTCTTCAGGCGTAGCGTTGAGACATCCGGCGCCTCTTCCTGAGCCGCCGCCGCGGCCAGTTCGCCGAAACTGGCGCGGTGATTGCCATGCTGCAGCACGCCCTCTGCCACCTGAATCTCTGCCGCGGGAACGCCCCACTGCTTTGCCGCCGCCGACACGAGCATCGCGCGGGCAGCAGCCCCTGCCTCGCGCATTTGCCGGTAGCTGTTGGCCATCGCGGTACTGCCGCCAGTGCCTTGCATGCCCATAAAGAGGTTGGCGTATTTGCTGACGTCTGCCGGCGCATGCTCGCAGACCACCTGCTCCCAGGCGGCATCCAGCTCCTCCGCCACGCAGGTGGCAAGGCCGGTATAGACCCCCTGCCCCATTTCGAGATGCTTGATCAGCACGCGGACCTGGTTGTCGGGTGTGATGCCCACAAAGGCATTGAATTCCAGCGGGCCCTGCGCGGTGGCCTGCGCCAGGGTGCGTGGAGCCCCGAGAGAAAGCCCCAGCACAAGGCCCATGCCGGTGCCCCCGGCAGCCTTGAGAAATCCGCGACGGCTAAGGCCTTGCGCGGTAACGGACGGTTCACGGAAAGTACGCATCAGGCGGCCCCTCCTGCATTCTTCATCTCCTGCGCCGCCAGCTTGATGCCGGCGCGGATGCGGCCATAAGTCCCACAGCGGCAGATGTTGCCGGACATGGCGGCGTCGATGTCTGCATCGGTGGGGGAAGCGTTGCGCTCCAGCAGCGCGGTGGCGGACATGATCTGACCGGATTGGCAGTAGCCGCACTGCGGCACCTGCAGGGCCACCCAGGCGTTCTGGACGGCGCGCCCCGCCGGGCTTTGCACGCCCTCGATCGTCGTGATCTGCTTGCCCACGGCAGCGGACACACTGAGCACACAGGTGCGCGTGGCAACGCCATCGATCTGCATGGTGCAGGCGCCGCACTGCGCAAGGCCGCAGCCGAATTTGCTGCCGGTGAAGTTGAGGTGGTCGCGCACGGCCCACAGCAGCGGCATGTCACCATCGACATCCACTTCGTGTGCGGTACCGTTGATCATCAGGGTATAGGCCATGAGGTCCTCCTGTTATGGGGTTCGGGTCGTCAGGGGGGCTACGATACTCCCTTTGCCCAAGATCAACCAACTTGACCTGTTCGTGGGCTGCATTACAGTGGCAGCCATGCCCTTCCCCCCACGCCGGAGTCCCCTGTGACCGATTATCTACTGATCAGCTTTTTGTTTCTGATGGCCGGCGTGCTGACCGTGCCGCTGGCCTCGCACTTCAAGCTGGGGTCCGTGCTGGGCTACCTGATCGCCGGCATTGCCATCGGCCCGGTGCTGAGCCTGCTCGATGTCGACGTGGACGCCATTCAGCACATTGCTGAATTTGGCGTGGTGATGATGCTCTTTCTGGTGGGGCTGGAGCTGGAACCCCGGCTGCTGTGGCAGATGCGCACCCGCCTTCTGGGGCTGGGAGGCGCGCAGGTGCTGCTGAGCACCGCCGCCGTCATGCTGGCCGCGATCGCCCTGGGGCAATCCTGGCGCATCGGGCTGGCCGTGGGCCTGATCTTTTCACTCTCCTCCACGGCCATCGTGCTGCAGACCCTGCACGAAAAGGGGTTGATGAAATCCGACGGCGGCAAGGCCAGCTTTGCCGTGTTGCTGTTTCAGGACATCGCCGTCATTCCCATGCTGGCCCTGATGCCTCTGCTGGCCCTCTCGGTCATCGGCGCGGATCATGGCGGCGCGGACCACGACACCGGTCTCAGCCTGGTGGCCAACCTCGCCGGCTGGCAGAGCGCTGTGGTGACGCTGGGCGCGATTGCCGCTGTAGTGCTCGGCGGAAGCCGCCTCACCGGCCCGCTGTTTCGCTTCATCGGGCTTGCGCGCCTGCGGGAGTTGTTCACCGCCACCGCCCTGCTGTTGATCGTCAGCATTGCCCTGCTGATGTCGCTGGTGGGGCTATCCCCCGCGCTGGGAACCTTCCTCGCCGGCGTCGTGCTCGCCAACAGCGAATACCGCCACGAACTGGAATCGGACATCGCCCCCTTCAAGGGCCTGCTGCTGGGGCTGTTCTTCATGACGGTGGGGGCCAGCATCAATTTTGACCTGCTGTTCGCGCAAGCCGGCCTTCTGCTGACGCTAACGCTCGGCCTGCTGGCGCTGAAAGCGGCGGTGCTGCTGGGCGTGGGCCTTGCCTTTGCGCTGCGCGGGGCCTCGCTCTGGCTCGTGGCGCTCGGGCTGGCGCAGGCGGGGGAATTTGGCTTTGTTCTGCTTTCGTTCACCGTGGGCATCGGGGTCATCCCGCCGGCGTTGGAGGAACAGTTGCTGCTGATCGTGGCGCTCTCCATGCTGCTGACGCCCCTGCTGTTCATTGCCTACGAACGCCTGATTGTGCCGCGCTACCAGCGCGCCGACACCCGCGAGGCGGACCCGATCCCCGGCCCCTGCAAGGTGATCATTGCGGGCCACGGCCGCATGGGCGGGATCGCCAACCGCATGCTGCGCGGCGCCGGGTTTGAGACCACGGTGATCGACTTCAGCGCCTCCACTCTGGAGATGCTGCGCGCCTTCGGGCTCAAGGTGTATTACGGCGATGCGACCCGCCCCGACCTGCTGCATGCCGCCGGCATTGAGGACGCCCGCATTCTGGTGATCGCCATCGACAACAAGGAGCAGATTACCGCCCTGACCCGCTATATGACGCAGCACCACCCGCAGGTCCACGTGATCGCCCGCGCCATCGACCGCCACCATGTCTATGACCTGTGGGCCGCCGGCTGCCGCGACATCGTGCGCGAGACCTTTGACTCCTCCCTGCGCATCGGACGCTCCGCCCTGATCGCCCTGGGCATGCCCAGCGACCAGGCGCAGCAATTGACGCGGGATTTTGAAACGGTAGACCGGCGCTTCATGCGGGAGCTGGCCGACCTCTATCAGCCCGACATTCCCCCGCACCAGAACCCGGCCTATGTCGCCAAGGTGAAAGAGCTGAACACCACCTGGGCCCAGCAGATCAAACCGGCCACCGAGGCCGCAAGCCCCCCGGCGCTGACCGACGAACAGTTGGCCGCCCTCAACGCCGTGCAGGGCATCGCCACCGGCACACCCTAAACGGCTGCCGCTACTGAAGCCCCAGGGCCTGCTCTGCCGGCGTGTAGGGGCGCTGCTGTGCCGCCGCCACCGGTGCGCTGGTCAGGCCCCCGATGCACGGCCAGCCCCGCGCGCAGATGCGCGTCCTCGGCCAAGGCCGTGTGCAGCCCCTTGTCGGCCAGCGCCAGAACAAAGGGCAAGGTGGCCTGCGTCAGCGCCAGCGTAGCCGTGCGCGGCACCGCCCCCGGCATGTTGGTGACGCAGTAATGCACGATGCCGTCCACCGTAAACACCGGCGCTTCGTGCGTGGTGGGACGGCTGGTTTCGAAACACCCCCCCTGATCGATGGCCACATCCACCATCACCGTGCCCGGACGCATTTTTGCCAGCATCGTGCGTGTGACCAGCCGCGGCGCCGCCGCCCCCGGGATCAAGACCGCCCCGATCAGCACATCGACCTCCGGCAGCGCGGCCTCCAGCGTTTCCACCGTGGAGTAGCGCGTGCTCAGGCGGTCGCCATACAGCTCGTCAATCTGCCGCAGGCGCGGCAGCGAGCGGTCCAGCAGCATCACCCGCGCGCCCATGCCCATCGCCACCCG
>CAZICZ010000017.1:0-6187 GCA_964538025.1 uncultured Klebsiella sp.
GATTCTATGTGACGATTCGTCCATTTCTGTTTCTGATGCACCCAGAGAAGGCTACATTTTCATTTATGACTTAAAAAGCTCTCTCAGTGCTGAAAATTTTGGTGATCTTCAAGTAATTTCTCAAACAATCAATAACTCTGAACAAAATTATCTAAAAGCTCCTTCTGATCTTAACAAAAATGAAAGTTGCGAAAACATGTCTATTTCGTTATCAAATCTGTCTCTCGCGGACAATGAAACCAACTGTTTGACGATGACTAAGGGTGGCAATGCAACAAAGAAACTGATGAAACGCAAACGCTCCCTGACAAATAAAGGACTAATAACTATTAAAAATGACCTAAAAGAAACCAAAAAGTCCATTAAGTCTGGTAAAAAAGAAAAAACTGAAACTACTGTTGCAGACGAATGTTATAAAAAAACTGACGAAAAAGTTATGAAAAAAGTTCCTATAAATTCATCAAACGATCAAACAAAAATTGAAAAAACTCAAAAAAGTTCTGTTATGTTGAAATCTGACGAAGTTATTTACTCTTCTCCATCAAAAAGCCATGTGGCTGAGTCCATGGAAACAAGTTTATGTCTTAAAAGAAAGTACCCATTTCAGTACGAGTCTGAGTCATCTCCTGAAAAGACTAAAAAATCAAAGTTGTCTAAAAAGTCTAATAAAAGAAAGAAACCTTTGTCTAAAGTTACTAAGAAAAAGTTGACCAAAAAATCTCCCAAAAAGAAAATTGTAAAGAAACAAAAACTCAAGGTAATGAAATCTAAGAAAGCTAAAATTGTTAAGAAAAGATTAAAAGCTAAAGCTGCTAAAAGTCGCAAATTCAATACTAAAGTTCAACAACTGTTTGATTCTGTAAATTCTGATCTCATGGAACAATCCAGAGATGTTCTTCTCGAATGCTTAAGAAATGACTCTGAATTTCCCGAAATATTTAAAAATAATAAAGTTTTTGAAGCTTGGCTTAACATGGAGGCTGAACTTTCTGAATGGAAAATGTCAGACCCATGTGAGATTTGTCATGAACAATGGTTTGATAATGAAGTGCGAAATGTTAAAGGGAGAAAGATTTGTTCACGTTGCAGGGTTGAAGGTTATAAACTCAAGGGTAAAGATGATGGTGTGTTTACTTTTTCATTGGAAAACAACATGATACCGAGCATTGCCCCGCCCGAGATCGCTCGCCTTAATGATATCGAGATCGCTTCAATTTCTTTAATAAAACCGTTCATGAATTTTTACAAGAGCCAAGGTGGCTCATTCGGGAGTAAAGGGCATTCCATTAGTTTCATGCAAGACGTTGGTACCTTTGTAACTGAGTTACCCCACCCGCCCGACGAACTCCCTATAATCGTTTTACAAAGTAAACGAAATTCAAAAAAATTTTCTGCAAATCCTAATAACATAAGGGCTGGCCTCCTTAAATTAATTGAAATTAACCCCTGCTATAAACATATTAAGATAAATGAAGAAAATCTTGCAGAGTACAATGACGAAATAATTAATTATAATCAAATTATTATAGATAAAGAAACTGAATTTGTAAATACTTATAATCCTACGTGCGACGAGGAAGATGAGTTATTGAATGCTGCTAATGAGTTTCAAAATCCTGAGTTTGATATGCCCAGACCAACATCAACTGTTCATGAAAATTTAGAAAAGGGCAATGTTAAAGATTGCATCAAAAGTTCATTAACACATGTCAAAGTTGCTGATAAAGAAATTTTTGATTTTCCCGCAACAGCTGACAAACCTGCCAGTGAATATGTATCTGGGTTTTTCTCTATGGCGTTTCCAAGACTTTTTCCCGATGGTAAGGGCGATCCAACAATGCCACGGCTTGGGAAATCACCTACTCTTGCTAAATCTGTTGAACATTTTCTTAAGATAAATCGAAATTTTGCCGCTGACCCCCTATTTATTCTCGTCGCGACTAACATATTACAAAAAAGGCAAGCACTTACTCTTGGTTCTACTTATTGCTCGCGAGTTGCTACTGACCTAACTGCTAAAGACTTAAAAGACCAGCTTGATTCTGGCGACACATCCATTCTTAAAAGTTTATTTTGTTTCAGCCGATCGATAAAAGGGAGCCAACAATTTTTTTCACAACATAAACAAAAGAGCTATTGTTTTCTAAGAGATCTTAAAATAAGTTCTGAGGGCGAAGAAATGTTTAATTTATTTCTTACGTTCTCAGCTGCTGACTATCATTGGAAGGGGCTGCATAGGTTACTGCCTGGCAGTGAGGCTTATCTTAATAAAATAATTGTAAAAAATTTAAAAGAGATTCCGTTTGATGCTAACACTAACAATTACATAACATCAGCGACTGATTATAAACTCCGCATGGAAGCTGTTAACAAAAACTTAGACATTGTCAACACATATTTTCAAAAACGTATCAACTTATTAATGAAACATGTTCTTGGCCCAGTGTTTGGGGCCAAGAACTTTATCATAAGGTATGAGTTTCAGAATCGAGGTAGTATCCATGCACACATGGTTGTATCGGTTGAAAACGGTCCGTCCTGTAAAGTTATGGAGACAGCGGCTAAACCTTACCCTTATGTAACTACTGAGAGTACTGAAGATGAAATAAAAAAGGTGTCAGAAATGTGTGATGAAATTGATAAATGTCGCGAAGCTATGATCATTTTTAATAAACGCGCTGGAATATCAGCTGTTCATCCTGAACTTGATCCAAAAATGTGGCCTCCCCCTCATGGTCAAAATCCTTACAAGCCAAGCACTAATGCGTTGAGGGAAAATTTTTCTGATCACATGTCAAGTCCTAAAGAGTTGTATGATTTTTACATACATTTAGTTAACAGAGTAATGTTGCATGTTTGTAAAATGGGCTATTGTCAAGACACTAAGCGATGTAAAACGGTGAAAGAGGTAATTGAAAATGCTGAGGGTGTTGTCACTGATACAGTTTCAAAAAAAGTTTTCCCGTGTCGTTTTAAGTTTCCTATTGACATGTTTGGGTTTGAGGCAGTCCGCGATGAACACGGTATGATGGATAAAATTAATACTAAAATTGAGGCTTATGATGAGACATGTGATCCGTTAATTCATGGGGCTGCTTATGATGAGGAAAATAAGCTTAAGGCGTTACGTAACTGCCCTAACATTGTGTCACACATAATTGAAATTCTTATTGGTTGGGGAGCTAACTGTGAAGCTAAAACGATTGAGAGTTATGCTCAGCTCGAGCGATACATTTTGAAATATGTCATGAAGCCTGAAATTCAAAGTAAAACGTTTTCTGACTTTGCTTTTCTTTGTGTTAAAGACAGTGATGAAGATGCATCGTTACGTAAAATTACCCAGCAAATTTTGTTAAAAAGCACTGGTTCCAGAGATATGTCCTCTAATGAATGTTTTTTAATCGCTCATGGACAACCATATATTGAGTACAGCAAAACTCCAAGGGTTGCTAATTTAAAAGGGTCAAAACAATTAAAGAAAGGTGTTGATGCATTATCAGAAAAGTTGACCTCTGACGACAATTGGCAAGAGGCCTATTGGAACAGAGAAACTTGTCCTGGTTATATAAAATTATGTGAAGACTTTGATAATTTGAAGTTTGATTTCTATAAACATCCAAAAGATTTAAGTTTACGCGAGTTTATGAAAAATTTCACGCAGGCCTGGAAATATTGCCCCGCAAATGTGTTTCCATACTTTGTTCCTTGCTATCAGTACGTTGTGAATAAATCGAATCCTGGATTCCAGGATTATTGTAAGGTTTTACTACTTCAAGACAAACCTGGTTGTTATCTTTCTAATGTTGGGACTAATTTTGAATCGTGTTCTGATGAATTGCGCGACTTTGTTGAAAATAACAAGTTTTGCCCTGAATTGATTAAAGAGGATTTCATTAAAAGTCAAATTGATGTTAAACAACAAGAGTTGAGTGAAAATGATAAAAAGGCTGAAGGTGATTTGTTCGATGAGCTCTATGTTAACCTTGAAGGTGAAATTGAAAAAGCCCCCTTAGATCCGTTAATGGAATGTTATAATCTGGGAACTGATTTTGATATGGATAAAGAAGCTGAAAAAGACGAAGGTTCTGACTATGGTGATGTTGTTGAAGCTGCTCCTCAAATTGATTATGATTGGCACAGTGATGCTGTTTCCTTAAACTTTAATTCTAATGAAATTAAACAAGCCTTAAAATGGATGACGGAACAACAAAAAACTTTTGAACTTGAACAAACAATTGATGATGATGCTGATTTTAACTTGCTTAATAAAAAACAAAGAAAAGCGTATGATCTGGTGAGTGATTGGGCTACTTGCAAAGTTGCTGATCCTCAGACGCCTCCATTGTATCTCAACATAGCTGGCAGGGCCGGGTGTGGGAAATCTTATTTTCTAAGGTGTCTAACTCAAAACATTCGACGCATTTCGGGTAAACATAACTTTTTAAGGATTGGTGGACCAACAGCTACAGCTGCCTTTTTGGTCGGTGGTGCTACTCTCCATTCTTTGTTTAGAATTCCAAATGCGGTGTCTTTTACTACCGATATTCGAGGCCTCTCTAGTAATCAATTGGTTCAACTGCAGGATAAATTTGAAGATTGTCAGCTTATGGTAATTGATGAAAAATCAATGATGGGTCTTTACATGCTTTACATGATTGATCAGCGTTTGAGAGAAATTAAAAACAATAATTCTCCCTTTGGTGGAGTTTCGTTCATAATACTTGGTGATTTTGGGCAACTGCCTCCAATTGGCGACTTTCCTCTCTATACATCTGTTCAAAGTGGAGAAAAATATAAATATGTGAATAGTGGCAAATTACTTTTTAACCTCTTTGAAACTACTATAATATTTGATGAAATAATGAGACAAAAAGGGCCTGATCAAGAAAGATTCAGGGAAATTTTGGACCATTTGGCAACTGGTAAATTTGACAAAGATGATTGGGTTGAATTGGGTAAAAGAAATTTACATGGTGGCGACATTACCCCTGATGAACGGTTGAACTTCATGAATGAAGCTACTATGCTGTGTGCAGAAAATAAAGACATGATTCAATATAACATAAGAAGAATTAGAGCTCTGGGAACGCCTATTGCTAGAATTAGAAGTCAAAACAACAATTCTTATGCTGCTAACCAAAAGAGTTCAAAAGCGGAAGGTTTGCCCAGTCAAATAGCTATTGCTAAGGGCTGTTCAATAATTTTGACAACTAATCTTTGGAATGAAGTGGGCTTAACTAATGGTGCTCAGGGTGAGGTTCTATACATTGTTTACGAAAAAGGAGTGAAACCACCCTCGCTCCCGAGTTTTGTTATCGTTCAAATACCACAATACATTGGTCCTCCGTTTTTGGATTGGGTACCCAATAGTGTTCCAATTGGTCCAGTAACAAAACATTGGTATGCTAACAAAACAGAGTGTGTACGAACTATGATCCCAATCAATCCCGCCTATGCAATGACAATCCATAAAAGTCAAGGCCGCACACTTGACAAAATAATGATTAACTTGGGCAAACGCGAGTTCTCGGTGGGTCTCACTTACACTGCTATCAGTCGATGCAAAAAAATTGAAGACTTGGCATTTTGGCCTTTTGAAAATTATATTCGATTCAGAAGTGTTTTTACTTACAAAATTTTCAAAGAACGCATGAAGTTTGATGCTAAAGAAAAGGAATGTGACGAAAAAAATTGATTCAACATTTTAAAGATGTGACAAAAAAGAAAATATTTGCTAAAAAAGGAATAAATGAAGTTTGTGTATAAGACAAAAATGTGAAATTAAAAATTGATCCAATAACTTTAAGATGCTATGAAAAAGTTTTTTGAAATGCAGGAAGCAAAGAAATTAAACAAAAAAAATCCTGTAAACCACCAGGTATAAGCTTTGTGGTCGTGCCTGAAGCTTGTGCTTGACAGTCTAAAGTCTGTGGAAAAGTGTGATAGCAGGATTTTTTTTGGTTACTAATGTTGAGCTTTTTTCTAATAAGTAGAAATAATGATCACAAATCATGAATATTTTTGTAAATCTAGTAAATTGAGCAAAGATGCTACACTTCATGTAAAGTAAAATAATTTATGTTAAGTAAATTTCAAATTCCTGTAAACCACCAGGCTCAAGCTTCAAGGTCATGCCTGAAGCTTGTGCTTGACAGTCTAAAGTCTGTGGAAAAGTGTGATAGCAGGA
>CAZICZ010000018.1:0-1229 GCA_964538025.1 uncultured Klebsiella sp.
TGGAAAAGTACACAGCTTTTTAATTAGTCCTCAAGGAGACAACTATCTAGATCTGAAATCCTTACGTATTTGTGGGAAGCTTAAAGTCACCAAAACCAAGGCAGATGGAACACTTGAAGACATTACAGCTGATGAACACATGTCAGTCATCAATGGAATGCCATTGGGTCTCTTCAAGTTAGCCTCAGTCACTTTAAACTCTACAGAGGTGGCTTCATGTTCCAATTACCTGCTACCTGTTAAGGCATTCCTTGAAACCAGCTTGTCATGCTCAGACTTGGTGAAAAAGAGCTATTTGAAAGCAACCCATCTCTGGATTGAGGGTCATGATAATTCACAAGACAATGTTAACCAAGTAGTGGCAAATGATACATCTAGTGGATTTTATGTTAGAAAAACAGCCTTTTGCAACAATGCCAGCCATGAATTCTCTGTTCCTCTTCACATTGATTTGTTTTCAAGTGATTTGTACCTCATCCCAGGCATCACCATGCGTATAGACTTGTCTAGAAACAACAATCATTTTCTACTTCAAGGTAGAGCTGCAGGCAATTTTAATGTTCAACTTTTAGATTTGAAGATCAAAGTAAGGCATGTCAAAGTTAGCGATGCCATTGCCAATCACCATGCTAATCTCATTGCTCAACAAAACTTGATCTACCACATCCCCTATGCCAAAATGTCTAGCAACACCATAGCCACGGGTGTCTCCAATGCTTCCATTGGTTTAGCTCAAGGAAAACTTCCCACTCTTGTTTTAGTTGGGTTCATGAGACAATCTCAACTCACCAACAAGTCAGAAAATCCTTTTGTGTTTCCCAACTTGGGCGTCAATTCCTTATACTTTACCCTGAATGGCAAAATGATTCCTGGCATCCCTTTTACTCCAAATTTTGCTGACAATGTATGCCTCAGAGAATATGAACACTTGGTGCATAGCTTGGATCTCAACAATGAAGTCTCTCCCAAAGAGTTTACCATCAACAAATTTAAAAACAACATGTGCTTGTATGCTCTCAACCTGACCAACTGCTGTAGCAGCTTTTCCCAGCACAAAATCCAAGACAGTGGACATTTAGAAGTCCATGTTGGCTTTGCAACTGCTCCAACTGCACCTTTGGAAGCCATTTCCTATGCTCTCTACAACTCTCAAATCATTATTGACAAGGATAGACATGTCTTTTTTGAAATATAAATCATTTATTTTCTAGGCTTCCAAATGCTAAAAG
>CAZICZ010000018.1:1329-5960 GCA_964538025.1 uncultured Klebsiella sp.
CATGTCTTTTTTGAAATATAAATCATTTATTTTCTAGGCTTCCAAATGCTAAAAGCTACTTTTTGTGGTTTTCCCCTTTTCTTGGCAGGCTCATCCACCTCTTGGTCTGATTTCCTCTTTCTTCCCAGTTTCTTGAGCTTTTTTGTAATCTTACCACCCTGAATAGTTTGCCTTCTCTTATTTCTTGGCAGCTCTGTATCCATCATCCAATCTTCATCCTTGAGATCGAGCCCATGAATATTTAAAACATGTCGTAAGAGTCCGCCTTTGGTTTTGTATGTAGAAGTACAATAGTCACACTGAAGTTGAAGGTTGCTTTTTGGTCGACCTTTTTTAGACTCGACTAGCAAAGGCTCATCCTCATCAAATTTTCTCTTTCTTTGAGCAAATTTTCTTCCTGCTTGCTCTTCCTCATCCTGAGAAGCTGACAAAGGCTCCTCACTCTCCTCATCAAATTTTCTCTTTCTTTGAGCAAATTTTCTTCCTGCTTGCTCCTCCTCATCCAGAGGTTGTTCAGCTGGCTCATCCTGAGGTTGCTCAGCTGACTCATCCTGAGATTGCTCAGCTGACTCATCCTGAGGTTGTTCAGTTGACTCATCCTGATGTTGTTCAGTTGACTCATCTTGTCTTTGTTTAGTTGACTCATCTTCATCTTGGCTTTGCTCAGCTGACTCATCCTGACGAGGTGATGGTGGTTGATGGGGTGGTTGGCTTACATCTATGTGATGCTCTCGCAACATGTGTCTGCTTAAAGCAGCGTGGGTGTAAAAATGACTGCTGCATTTTGTGCAAGCAAATTTGACCTTTCTTGGAGGCTTTTGCTTTTGCTGTTCAACCCTTTGAATTGGTTCAGAATCGGAATCATCATCCCAAAGCTTTGACTCCAAATCCAAAACCAATGGCTTAATACCCTCCAGAGGTTTTTGCCGGGGCTCAGAATCCAAAACCAAAGGCTTATCCTCCAAGGGATCTTGAGGTTTTTGACAGGGCTCAGAATCAGAATCTGAAACCGGTGGCTTTTGCTTTGGGGTAAACATGTGATTGTACATGGTTGAAGTACCCTCCAATGGATCTTGAATATCATGTGAGGTCTGAGGTTCTGTCATGGTGCTCTTGTGCACCATCTTTGGTTTTGGCCCTTGAACACTTTCCAACAAGGTATCTAAATTGTCTGCTTCATCATCATCAACAACATCAGCTTCAGCTACAGGATTCAATTCATACAATTGATCCACTTCATCTTCATCCAACAGCTGAATCAGTCTATTATAGAGGGGAAAAGGAATCAACGCCATTTTTTCAAGCGGAGATTGAGTCTTCCTCATGGTGACACAATGATTCAATAGCAGGCCAAGCAAGCTTTAAAATATCATTGAGTTCTGATACTTTTTTGAGCAACTTTTTTCTTAAAGTGGGTGTCAAGGATGGATTGAAAATTTTTTTGATGAGTTTTTCTTGAGGACACATCTTTTTTCGTAGTTTGTTTTTCTTGTAAGTAGGAAGATTAAGATGATGGCTGTAGCAAATGTTGAATAAACATTCACACAAAGCATCAATTCCTTTTTTATCCAAATGTTCAATTACATGAGTAGCCTCTTTCTTGGCCTTGATAACGGCTAGAACAAGCTTTGCAGTTTTATTGGGGTTCATGTTGGATGTACACTACAAATGTCAATTCACAATCTTTTAAGTGCTGTTTTCAAAGTATGTCACCATTGGACGCTCAATAGTGAGCATGTTGCTTCTCAATCTTATATGCTCTGGTGTAGATTGTTGAAAATCCAACAAAAGATAGCCATAACCTTTTCTTGTGGCAGCCTTGTAAGCTTGCACCATGAATTTAGAGTGATGAGGAAACATGCGAGAAGCAAGAATCATGATGCTACGCAAGTCTCTTGGATTTTTCATGAGCAAAAAGTATTGAGAGTTTAGACTCAAACTTCTGTAAAGTGGAGAATCAAAGAAAACTTGCTGGGCCAAAAATATCAAGGTCATCTTCAAATGATGACAGCTTACAGACCATGCTTCAAGCAAATCCATTCTCTTTGTGGTTTCTAAAAGTTGATCATCAAAAATCACCATAAGCGAACCTCCCTTGTTTTTTTCTGCTAGAGCTATGGCTTTTAATTGTTCAAGCTTTGGTAAAAAAGACTTTTTGGCGTGGATAAGGTTGTGCTTCTTCATACGTCTGTAGAGACTTTGGTCTTCTTTGTAAATCAATATTACTTTAGTGGGTGCGGGTACAAAAAGCCTCTTTTTTTCCCTCAACATGCTGTAGACAAGTGAGGTCTTGCCTGATTGAGAGGGACCAGCAATCAGAATGCTGCATGGAGTTTTGAATACACATGAATACATGGTGTAGGTGATTTGCTCTATCAGTTTCACATGTCCTAAGGTACAGCTTTACATCACTTTAGACTAAAGCCATTGTTCATCTAGCAATCATGATGGAGCCAATGTACATTTTTGGGCTTGAACATGACATTGCCTTGCAAGGGGCCTATGATGTAGCTATTACTGATGCTTGGATACCTAAAGGCTACTTCAATCCCCATTTTCCAGGCCAGCAT
The DNA here is from genome assembly GCA_964538025.1 of uncultured Klebsiella sp. Lineage (GTDB taxonomy): Bacteria > Pseudomonadota > Gammaproteobacteria > Pseudomonadales > Pseudohongiellaceae > UBA5078. The sequence goes on from CAZICZ010000018.1 coordinate 3,900, forward strand.
GATGTTCCTACTATAGTTTTGGAAACTTCTGAACCCCAAAATCACTACACTTTGCAGCTTGTTAAATCTTTTCCTTGCATTTATTTGACACCTCATGAGACTCTAGATCAATGGCAAGTCATTGAAGCTCTGAGAAAGAACAATGCTACACCTCTCACTGTTGAATGTGACATTGTACGAGATCAATATAATTTTGGCTATGGTGCCAATCTTCCAAAGCTAAGGCTATGGCTCCACGAAAACTTTGCCAAGACCGTGTTTCAGCATGAACACCAAGCCACATTTCACAACGCCTATCTAGAAAAGCAGAAAGTAGAAGAGCAAATCTATTACCTCTACAACTCTGAAGATTTTTACAAGTTTGAAGATGTCTTGTACCTAAGAGGCTCATGGAATCTCATCAATGAATTGAGAGTGCAAAAACCAAGTCATGCTGTGATTCGCTGCTATGAAGCAAAGCTACCGCTTTGTGCTTTGCTCAGTCTTGGCACTAATCAACCTCCTAATGAAATTGAATTTGAGCAGCAACATGCCTATCATCACATCAGAGTCAAGCATCCCAATTTTGTCCCTCTTGTTCCTGGCATATATTCTAAGCTGACATTTTCTTTAGAAAGCATGAAGGGTGAGCCCATCAATTTATGCTCAGAAGCCCCTCCAGTACTGCTCAAAGCAGATATTCGAAAAAGCATGACTGATTACATCACCAGCTATTTGGAGGTGGGCAATGGAGAAGAGACAAGATTAGCTCAACCTCTCGTCATCAATGAAGGGAGATACATGTACCATGTTGGACTCGCTCACTTGTCCTTTTCTCCCAAACTAGAATTCAATTTGACGCGTGAAGAACGAACCATCAAAGTGTCAATGAAAAGTCCTTGTGAAGAGCTCATGGACGAAGAAGGTAACATCATACGTCGTTGTCCTAAAGAGCTCAAGCAGACGTGGGTGTGCCCAGAGTTTATCACTTCCCATGCCCAACTTGCAAGATTTCTCACCTATGCCAGCCACGGTCTTTTTCATGTCACACTTAGCTCAAATTGTCTCAGCATTAAATGCACAAGACTTGATCACACAGGGACTTTGAACCTATCTAGTAAATTGATGGAGTTGCTAGGAGGGGAAGAAACAGAGGTGACCATCGGCAATGAAGGCTATATATTTCCGAGGAGTATTCAGCTGACTCCGCCTGAACCGGTCTATGTAACATCAACACTGGCTCGTCAGGGATTGCTCCGTATTTTGCCTTTAGTAAAAGCCTCAGAAGGTATGGCTTCTTTTGACTTTGATAGAATAGACTACTTCCCCATGTCTGTTGATGCTGTGACCAAATTAGATCTTTCTTTGAAATCTAAAAATGGAGCATTGATTCCATTGGACAACAAAATAGTTGCAGCATTGGTGTTTAAAAAAGTGAAGGAACGAATAAGACATGAGCTTCACACCTGCTAAATGCAATACTTAAAAGCATTGCCCATGACCAAGACCAATGCCACCATGAGCTTGACAACAATGGCTAGCTCTCCTGCTTTGGCCAAGCCTCCCTCTCAAGACAACTACATTATTCGTTTCTGCAGAAGGAAATCACAATGCGTCTTTTTAATCATCATGCTACTCATTTCCCTGCTGAGCGTTCTTCAAATCTTTATCACAAAGCTTGATGACAAGCTTGTGACCTCACTTACTACAGCATTAATTACAGTATTGAAGGAATCAGACATGCTCAACACAACTCATTTATTTGCAGATGAAAATGTGTTTGAATAAAAACTAAATTATAGAAAGTGCATTGAGTATAGTCATCTTTTGGCTATAGGGCAAGTAGAAGGTAAAAGTGCCTCTGCTTGTTTGTCTCTGGATAGCAATGGTAGTGGCATTGAAGCCATTTTGGGTAGAAGTTGCTGGCACTGTTTGCAGCAGCTTTAAAATTCTCAAATTGGAGGGCAAGTCTATTTGACTTTGCACATATCCTTCTCCTCTCAGGCCAACATCTCTCAAAGTTGGGTAATTGGGTGGATTTTGAGGGCTCGACAGACTTGCTCTAGCATTTTGTTGGCCTTC
>CAZICZ010000019.1:0-5707 GCA_964538025.1 uncultured Klebsiella sp.
AGATCGCGGTGTCACCGTGTGGGTGGTAATTACCCATGACATCACCGACGATGCGAGAAGATTTGTAATAACCCTTATCCGGGCGATAACCAGCGTCATACATCGCATAGAGCACGCGGCGGTGAACCGGCTTTAAGCCATCGCGCACATCAGGCAGCGCACGACCGACAATGACTGACATCGCATAGTCGAGATAGCTGCGCGCCATCTCAACTTGTAGGTCAACTTTTTCGACGCGGTCGAAAGTTATTTCGTCTTCGTTTATATCTTCAGTAGCCATTAGATATCCAAGAACCTAACATCCTTAGCGTTGCGCTGAATAAATGCGCGGCGCTGTTCTACATCTTCACCCATTAAAACTGAGAAGAGATCATCTGCAGCTGCTGCATCATCAAGGGTTACTTGAATAAGCACGCGGTGTTCTGGGTCCATAGTGGTATCCCACAACTCTTTTGCTGGCATCTCACCTAGACCCTTAAAGCGCTGGATTCCATCTTCTTTAGGAAGTCGCTTACCGGCATCTAAACCAATCTTGATCATTCCATCACGCTCTTTGTCGCTGAAGGCGTATTCGACTGGGTCTTTTCCGCCCCACTTCAACTTATAGAGCGGTGGCTGTGCCAAATACACAAAACCATTTTCAATAAGCGGGCGCATAAAGCGGAAGAGCAGAGTGAGAAGAAGTGTGCGGATATGTTGACCATCAACATCAGCATCTGCCATCAAAATAATCTTGTGATAGCGAAGCTTTGCGATATCGAAATCATCATGAACACCGGTACCGAGTGCGGTAATAAGAGCCTGTACTTCGTTATTTTGTAGCACGCGATCGATGCGCGCCTTTTCGACATTGAGGATCTTGCCGCGAATAGGCAGAACAGCTTGATTACGTGAATCGCGCCCACCTTTTGTAGATCCACCGGCAGAGTCACCTTCGACGATATAGAGCTCGCACTTGGCGGGATCTGTCCACTGGCAATCAGCGAGCTTTCCGGGCATTCCGCGACCTTCAAGAAGTCCTTTTCGGTTACGCGCTAAGTCGCGCGCTTTGCGCGCTGCAACGCGAGCTGCTGCTGCATCAATCGATTTACGGATGATGTCTTTGCCTTCTTGTGGATTTTGCTCAAACCATTGTGTGAGGTGTTCATTGACAACTTTCTGGGTAAAAGATTTTGCCTCAGTATTGCCCAGCTTTGTCTTTGTCTGGCCTTCAAATTGTGGCTCGCCTAGCTTGATAGAGACGATGGCAGTTAAACCTTCGCGAACATCATCACCAGTCAGGCGATCTTCCTTCTTGCGAATCAGGCCTTGTTCTTCAGCAAACTTATTGACCACAGAGGTAAGCGCGGTACGGAAACCTTCTTCGTGGGTTCCACCTTCGTGGGTGTGAATCGTATTAGCAAAGGTATAGACAGATTCAGAGAAACCGTTATTCCATTGCATCGAAACTTCGAGAGAAAGTCGCGCCTTCTTATCTTCAGCCTCGATGGCAATTACTGATTTATGGAGTTCGCCGCGAGTTGAGTTGAGGTGCTTAACAAAGTCAGTGATTCCACCTTGGTACTGATAGCGCACAGTCAGCTGCTCGCCCTTTTCATCAACATGGCCAGGGCGCATATCAGTGAGAGATAAAATTAAACCGCGATTAAGGAAGGCCATTTCGCGAAAACGTGTTGAGAGAACTTCAAATGAGAAATCAGTTGTTTCAAAGATTTCTTCAGATGGCCAGAATTGAATCGTTGTTCCGGTCTCTGTTGTTGCCTCGCCCTTTTTTACTGGGGCAGTTGGAACACCTAGTTTGTATTCCTGGGTCCAGATAAATCCATCGCGCTTTACCTTTGCAGATAAATTTGTTGAGAGCGCGTTAACAACTGAGGAACCAACGCCGTGAAGACCACCAGAGACTGAGTAACCACCATCACCGAACTTTCCACCTGCGTGAAGAACAGTGAGAACAACTTCGAGAGCTGGCTTCTTTTCAACTGGGTGGATATCAACGGGAATTCCGCGACCGTTATCGACAACTTGAATAGATCCATCGGCCATTAAGGTCACTTGGATCTCAGTACAGAAACCTGCGAGCGCCTCATCGACTGCGTTATCGACGATTTCGTAGACAAGGTGGTGGAGGCCGCGTTCACCGGTTGAGCCGATATACATGCCTGGACGCTTGCGCACCGCAGCCAAGCCCTCGAGCACGGTGATCGAGGAGGCGTCGTAGCCGCCTGTCTTCTTCGAAGAGCTTTCCTTCGCAGCTTTGTCAGACAAAAGTGGGGACTCCTTCAAATGGCTGATTTGGGCTATAGAGAGGCAATTCCTCTACAGCAGGCTGAAATCCTATCGCTAAATAGGAAATGAAATACCGCCGAGAAGCCCTAGGAGTGGGAAATCCCGAGCGTTGAACGATGGGGTGAGGGTTCCTACTAAATAACCCCCATTTTCAGGGATATCCACAGAGTTTCTCCACATTGTGGGTGGAGTTACACGGCTGTAATTCAGCGTCGATTTACCGAAGAGAAGTTGTCAGTGTGAAAAATTAATTCTCACCAGGACTTAACGATTCCATCGCACGCAAAGTTGCGATGCGCTCTTGAATCGGTGGGTGGGTACTAAATAACTTTGAGACAGCTTGTCCATCGAGTGGAGATTCAATCCAGATATGTGCAACCGCGTTTGATTTTTGACGAACCACAGTTGTATCCGATGCAAGAACTTCAAGGGCCTTACGTAGCCCTGTTGGATTACGAGTAAAGGAAACAGCGGTTGCATCAGCGAGTGATTCACGCTTACGAGAAATAGCTGACTTCAATAAAATTGCTGCAATTGGCGCTAGCAACAAGACCACCAGTGAGAGCGCTAGAGCTAACGGATTTGAATTTCGTTCACGATCACGTCCGCCCCCAAACCACATCATGCGCATCAGAAAATCACTCAAAATAGCGATAGCACCGGCAGTTGTTGCAGCGACTGCGGAAACTAAAGTGTCGCGGTTTGCTACGTGAGCGAGTTCGTGCGCAATAACTCCTTGTAGTTCGTCGCGGTCCATGACTTCAAGGATGCGCGTTGTAAAGGCAATCAGCGCATGGTCGGGATCGCGCCCTGTAGCAAAAGCATTTGGGGCGGTATCTTCAACGATTGCCACCTTGGGCATCGGAAGACCGCTTGCAATTACTACTTCTTCAATGACATTAAAGAGTTCGGGCGCATCTTCGCGTGTGATGAGTTTTGCACCGGTCATCGTTAAAACTAATTTATCTGACCCGTAATACGAACCCCATACGCCAATAAGAGCAAAGCCGACTGCCATCGGCACCATGGTGGATGCGGTACCAACGCCAAAGTAAGTCATTGCTGCATATGTAACGAGCCAAGTAAGTAGACCCATTGATGCTAAGAGGAAATAAGTTTTTCCTTTGTTCGCCGATTGCAGCGCCCGGAAGTTATTTTCGGCCATTAGTTGAGAAGTTAGAACTTTACGTTTGGCACGTTGCGATCTGCTGGATCTTCTACTTCATAGAATTCGCGAGCGCCGACTTTGGCAAGCCCTGAAAAGAAGCTAGAAGGAATAGTTGCAACCGCTGTATTGAGTGCGCGCACATTGTCGTTATAGAACTGGCGTGCAAAGGAAACTTTATTTTCAGTTGTTGAGAGCTCTTCTTGTAGTGATAAGAAGTTTGCTGATGCCTTGAGATCTGGATACGCCTCAGCAACGGCAAGCAGCCCGCGAAGTGCGTTGGTAAGTGCGCCATCTGCCGCAGCTACATCGGCTACCGTTGATGCTGATGTTGATTTTGCACGAGCTGCAACGACAGCATCAAAGGTGCTCTGTTCGTGAGCGGCATAACCCTTAACGGTTTCAACTAAATTAGGGATTAGATCTGCGCGACGCTTGAGTTGCACTTCAATTTGTGCAAAGGCTTCATCGACTGTGATGTTGAGTCTGATAAGACGGTTGTATTGCGCGATAGCAAAGACCACGAGTAAAACGATTGCGCCGATTACGATGAATTCCATATTTATTTCAACCCCTTAAAGCTGGTAGGTATTCCCGCCCTAGAAGAATTATCCGGCGTAGGACCGGCTAGGGCTACTTGATTTTGCTCTTGTGAAAATTCATAAAGGAGCGGCTTGGGGTAGGCCCACGCTGTCCCTGGTAGCGAGATGCATAAATCGCTGAACCGTATGGATGTTCTGCAGGAGATGAGAGTTTAATCAGACAGAGCTGACCGATCTTCATACCTGGGTATAACTTCACAGGAAGGTTGGCAACGTTGGAAAGTTCGAGGGTGATGTGGCCAGAAAATCCTGGATCGATAAACCCAGCTGTGGAGTGCGTCAAAAGTCCGAGGCGGCCAAGAGATGACTTTCCTTCTAAGCGCCCGGCAATGTCATCTGGAAGTGTGATTACTTCGTAGGTGCTGGCGAGAACAAATTCGCCTGGGTGCAAGATAAATGCCTCATCATCTTCGGCGATCACTTCGCGAGTGAGCTCGGCCTGTTCGATTGATGGGTCGATCACTGAATACTTATGGTTTTCAAAGACGCGGAAGAACTTATCCAGGCGGACATCGACTGAGGATGGCTGGATCATCGCCTCATCGAAAGGTTCGACGGCTACGCGGCCTGATTGGATTTCGGAGCGGATATCGCGGTCTGAGAGAAGCACGGCGTGAGCCTACCTTTCCCAGTCTGAAAAAAGGCCCCTTGGCGCGCTTGCGTAAGTTACTAGCGGGTAGCACCATTACGCCATGAGCCATTACAACGCCAATCTCCGTGACATTGAATTCTGCCTCTTTGACCTATTGGGGCGCGAAAAAGTTCTCGGTAGTTCCATCTACTCCGAACTCGATCGCGATACCGCGATGGGAATGTTGGAAGAGATGAAGCGACTTACTGAAAACGATCTCGCTGCTTCTTTTGTTGAAGGCGATCGCGTAGGCGCAGTGCTTAACAAGGCAACAGGTGATGTCACACTTCCAGAAAGTTTTAAGAAGTCATACAAGGCATATGTCGATGGTGAATGGTGGCGTCTTGATGCACCGGTAGAACTTGGCGGAATGAAAGTCCCACCTTCAATTCGTTGGGCGATTGCCGAAATGGTTCTTGGTTCAAACCCAGCAATTCATATCTATGCATCTGGTTATGCATTTGCACATGTGGCACATGTTCTTGGAACAGATGTTCAGAAGAAGATGGCAAAGCACATGGTCGAACGCCATTGGGGTGCAACGATGCAGTTGACCGAACCTGATGCTGGTTCAGATGTCGGTGCAGGTCGCACAAAGGCTGTTGAACAACCAGATGGCACTTGGCACATCACTGGCAATAAGCGTTACATCACTTCAGGCGATGCTGACTTCTACGAAAACGTGATGCACTTTGTACTTGCCCGTCGCGAAGGTGGCGGACCTGGTACTAAAGGACTTTCTCTCTTCCTTATTCCAAAGTTTATGTTTGATCTAGAAACTGGCGACCTTGGAAAGCGCAACGGTGTTTATGTCACAGGACTCGAAGACAAGATGGGTCTTAACGTCTCTGCGACTTGCGAAGTTAACTTGGGCGAGAAAGAGCCTGCTGTTGGTTATTTGCTTGGTGATGTTCACCAAGGAATTGCGCAGATGTTTAAGATTATTGAATTCGCTCGCATGATGGTTGGAACAAAGGCGATTGCAACTCTTTCAGCTGGTTATCAGCAGGCGCTGGCGTA
>CAZICZ010000020.1:0-2796 GCA_964538025.1 uncultured Klebsiella sp.
ATGGTGGGTGCGGTCACGGGTTTCGGGGGTGTCGTCCTGTTGAAGGAATCCTTGTCTACAGGGGCGGAGCAGATGCGTCAGCTAATGATCGAGGATTCGATGAAATTCAAAGGTGTCACTGATGGTAAGACGGTATTGAGTAATGTTTCTGGCGTAAGTGAAGGTGTTCGGGGTGATGGAGTGAAAGTAGGAGGTACAAGGGTGGATTTAGATTTGTTGTGCGGACCTGTAAATGAGCGGTGCGATAGAAATTCAGATCAAAGTCTTAAGCTGAACCCAAATGGAAATGTAGTTTTCGTTGGTGGCTCTTTTGAGGAATTCATGGAAACACAAGATGGAAAAAAAATGATTGGATCTACCGGCGGTGTTCAGGGTGCGAAAGGTAAGCTGTTTGGTATGGATTACGAAACAGGTAGCTGGCAAGATCAACTGATTGAGGCATTTAGCGGTACCCACGACATGATTGGTGGGAAATTAAGTGGTTTGTATGACGAGCAAGGTAATGCTAAGCGTGGAATGTCGAAAACGACTTCCGGAGCCTATGATGCTTGGGCTAGTGTGGCGATTGTGCCTGCAGCACCATTCGCTTTCTCGGAATATCTCTCGCCAGAAATTTGGAAAGCCATTTCAATTTTTTTGAATGCTGCAAAATGATATTTTTTAAACATTTTTACTTCGGTTTTATATTGATTCTTTTTCTTTGTGGATGTGGAACACAGTTAGCGCTTAGTGGAAAAGCGCGTGAGGACTACCTTAAATCAATCAAATCTTATGGTGAATACTTTGTTAAACCGGGAGTAAGTCGCGATGAATGGAAGAAAGATTGGATCGCATGCGGCGGAATGGCTGACGGCGGATTCTCAAGCGATGCACCCTCTGGGTCACCTACTGACGTTTTAATTAACGCATCAAAACAAAAAAGAAAGAACTTGGCTGCCTGTATGCAATTAAAAAACTATGATCAGCTCAAAGGATTCGAGTATTGAAAGAGGAATGAATTATAAATTTTTGTATCAAGTGTTTCGATATTGATGACTTTTTATGGGAGTGTCTGAATTTTTGTGTTCAAGGCGCGGATAGACTTGTCCACGGCGCCGCTCGCAGCCCTCTGACTCGGGCCTGAGCGTGCGGCGCGGTGGGCAAGTCGTTTTCATTTTAGCGGATCACGTTATGGAACCGCTCTTCATACAAAATCGCAAACTGATTCATCGCCAGCTTCCAGTCATGGGCTGAACGCGTCCAGTCGGCTGTGATGTTTCTCAAAGCCAGCCAGATCAGTTTGGACGCGGCTTCATCGCTGGGGAAATGACCGCGCGTCTTGATGATCTTGCGCAGCTGCGCGTTGACGCTCTCGATGGCATTGGTCGTATAAATGACCTTGCGAATGGGTGCAGGAAACGCAAAGAACGGGATCACCTGACTCCATGCTCGTCGCCATGCGGCCACCACCGTGGGAAATTTTTTACCCCACGGCCCGGCTTCGAATGCGGCCAATTCGGCTTCGGCCGCTTCCGCGCTCGGTGCTCTGTAAATCGGTTTGATCGCCGCCGCCAGCGGCTTGCGCTCTTTCCAGTTAGCGTAGTCCAGACTGTTGCGAATCAAATGCACGATACAGGTTTGCAGCGTCGTGGCCGGATAGACAGCCGCTAGCGCTTCGGCCATGCCTTTCAAGCCATCGGTGACCGCGATGAGAATATCTTCGACGCCGCGCGTCTTGAGGTCATTGAACACCTTCATCCAGAACTTGGCGCCCTCGGTGCCCTCGATCCACAAGCCCAGAATCTCGCGCGTGCCATCCGGTCGCACTGCCAGGGCAAGATAGATGGCCTTGTTGCGTACGACGGCGTCTTCGCGAATCTTCACCCGCAGCGCATCAAAGAAGACAACGGGATACATACGATCCAGTGGGCGGGATTGCCAGGCGGCGACTTCGGTCATGACGGCATCCGTGACGCTGCTGATGAACTCGGGCGAGACCTCGATCCCGTAGCTCTCCAGTAGAAACCCCTGAATCTCACGCATCGTCATGCCACGCGCATACATCGCAATGACCTTGTCATCAAAGCCGGTGAATCGCCGCTCGTGTTTGGGGATTAGTATGGGCTCGAAGCTGCCGTCGCGGTCGCGCGGAATGTCGATCCGTAATGGCCCATCCTCAGTGAGCACAGTCTTGGCGCTGCTGCCGTTACGCTGGTTGCTCTCCGGCGCCGGCTTGGGGGCGCCGGGTGGGTAACCGAGGTGATGACTGAGCTCGCCGCCGAGGGAACGCTCGATTAGTGCCTTCTTGAAGGCCATACTGGCGGCGCTGACGGCCTCAGCCGTCATCGGGCCGCTGACGAATTGATCAATGAGTTCTTTGGGGATAACAGGCAGGGCCTGGGCGGCCAACCTCTTCTTCGGGGGCATATTTCCTCCTTGGCAGGATTATTTTATGCCTCGAACACAAAATTACTGACAGGCTCAAGTAAGATTGCCGCTGGATTTAACTTGTCTGCTGTTACCCCCACCCCCCTTACTTATGTTTCCTCAGTATCTTCAGTGTCCTCAGTATCTTCTGTAAACAAAGAGCTACTAGCAATCTTCGAGATTCCACAATCACTGATACCAATCCGACGTGGTCAGCGTTCTGCCCTCTTATTTAAACTTGCGAGACGCTTAAAAAAGCATTTTTCTGATGCAAGACCTCAAGAGTTAAAGCCAATAGTTCAGAGATGGCATGCGATGGCGCTGCCACATATCGCGACCAAGCCGTTTGAGGACAGTTGGATTGATTTCTGTTACGGGTTTGATCGGGTT